>NZ_JANIAA010000013.1 GCF_024505145.1 Streptomyces rugosispiralis
GCAGGAAACCGTCGGAGTCGGGCAGCGGCACAGCGGCCCCCAGCAACGGATGCCCCGCCGCGTCCAGCCCCACCGACGCCACATCCCCGGCGCCGTTGGCTTCGGGATCCAGCCAGAAGCGCGCACGCTGGAAGGCATACGTCGGCAGATCCACCCGCCTGGCCGCCATTCCGGCGAAGACCCCAGCCCAATCGACGGACACGCCGCCGACATACGCCGTGGCCAGTGAGGTCATGAACCGCTCCAGCCCTCCTTCCTCACGGCGCAGCGAACCCACAGCCGTGACGCGAGTGGCGTGGTCCTCGGCAGTCTGCTCCACGCCCATCGTCAGCACAGGGTGGGCACTGGCCTCGATGAACACCTGGAAACCATCGGACAGCAGGACACGGACGGTCTCGTCGAAACGCACCGTCTGACGCAGATTCCGGTACCAGTACCCGGCGTCGAGACCGGCCGTATCGAGCACCCCACCGGTCACCGTCGAATAGAACGGCACCGACGACGAGCGCGGGGCGATTCCCGCGAGGATCTGCTGGAGCTCGTCCTCGATGGCCTCGACGTGAGCGCAGTGCGAGGCGTAATCCACCGGGACACGACGCGCCCGGATCCCCTCGCCCTCGCATACCGCCATCAGCTCGTCCAACGCGTCCGCGTCACCGGAGACCACGACCGCCGAAGGCCCGTTCACCGCCGCCACCGACAACCGCTCACCCCACGCCTCAAGCCGCTCCCGCACCTCCTCCACCGGCAGCGACACCGACACCATCCCGCCGAGCCCCGACAACGCCCGCAGCGCCTTGCTCCGCAGCGCCACCACCTTCGCGGCGTCCTCCAGCGACAACGCACCCGCCACACACGCCGCCGCGATCTCACCCTGCGAATGACCGATGACCGCGGCGGGCTCCACACCGTACGAACGCCACAGCTCAGCCAGCGACACCATCACCGCCCACAGCACCGGCTGCACCACGTCCACCCGCTCCAACGCCTCCGCGGCGCCCTCCCCGCCGCGCAGCACCTCCGCGAGCGGCCAGTCCACGTACGGCGCCAACGCCGCCGCACACTCACCCACCCGCTCCGCGAACACCGGAGACGACTCCAGCAGCCCTGCCGCCATCCCCACCCACTGCGACCCCTGACCAGGGAAGACGAACACCGCTTGGTCACGAGCGGTGGCTGTCCCCCGCACCACGCCGGGGGACACGTTCCCCTCGGCCAACGCGCCCAGGCCGTTGAGGAGACCGTCGCCGTCGCTCGCCAGCACCACCGCCCGGTGCTCGAACACACTGCGCGTGGTCGCCAACGACAGCCCGACATCGGCGGGCGAGACCCCCCGGCGCTCACGCACATGCGTCAGCAGCCGCTCCGCCTGCGCCTCGACGGCGGCGTCCGACCGGCCGGAGAGCACCCACGGCGTGATCTCCGGCAGCTCCGCGGCCAGGTCCTCGTCGGCGGCGGCAGGGCTGGGGGCGTCGTCGAGCGGGGCCTGTTCCAGCACGGCGTGGGCGTTGGTGCCACTCATCCCGAAGGAGGAGACTCCCGCGCGCCGCGGCCGCCCCGTCTCCGGCCACGGCATGTCGTCCGTCAGCAGGCTCACGCCCCCCGCGGACCAGTCCACATGCGACGACGGCTCATCGATGTGCAGCGTCTTCGGCAGCGCGCCGTGCCGCATCGCCATCACCATCTTGATGACACCGGCCACACCGGCCGCCGCCTGCGCATGGCCGATGTTCGACTTCACCGAGCCGAGCCACAGCGGCTGGTCCACCGGCCGGTCCTGGCCGTAGGTGGCCAGCACGGCCTGGGCCTCGATGGGATCGCCCAGCTTGGTGCCGGTGCCATGTGCCTCGACCGCGTCCACCTCGGTCGGCGAGAGCCCGGCGTTCGCCAGCGCGGCACGGATCACCCTCTGCTGAGACGGGCCGTTCGGGGCGGTCAGGCCGTTGGACGCGCCATCCTGGTTGGTCGCCGTACCCCGCACGAGGGCCAGCACCTCGTGCCCATTGCGTCTGGCGTCCGACAGCCGCTCCACGAGAAGCAGCCCGACGCCCTCGGCGAATCCGAAGCCGTCGGCACGATCGCTGAACGCCTTGCACTTGCCGTCCACGGACAGGGCGCGCTGACGGCTGAAGTCCACCAGCCCGACCTGTGTGGACATCACCGTCGCGCCGCCGGCCAGCGCCATGTCGCACTCGCCCTGGCGCAGCGCCTGGACCGCGAGGTGCAGCGCCACCAGCGACGACGAGCACGCGGTGTCCACCGTCACGGCCGGGCCCTCGAGACCCAGGGTGTAGGAGATCCGGCCCGAGGCCACGCTGCCGGCGCTCCCGATGCCGAGGTAGCCCTCAATGCCTTCGGGAGAGTTCCCCTGCAGACGGGTGCCGTAGTCGTTGTACACGACGCCGACGAAGACGCCGGTCCGGCTCCCCTTCGCCGTCTCGGGAGCGATACCGGCCCGCTCGAACGCCTCCCACGACGTTTCCAGCAGCAGCCGCTGCTGCGGATCCATCGACAGCGCCTCACGCGGCGAGATCCCGAAGAACTCCGGGTCGAACTGGTCCGCCTCGTAGAGGAAGCCACCGTTGCGGGCGTAGTACGTGCCCTCACGCGAGGGGTCCGGGTCATAGGTCGACTCGAGGTCCCAGCCACGGTTGGACGGGAGCGACGACGTGGCGTCGGTCCCCGCCATCACCAACTGCCACAGCTCCTCGGGGGTCCGCACATCACCGGGGAAACGGCAGCTCATGGCCACGATCGCGATCGGGTCGTCGTCCGTGCGGGACGGGCCGTCGGACGGTCCGCCCACCGCCGTGCTGGCCGCCCCCTGGGACCCGAGGATCTCCGAGCGCAGATGGCCCGCCAGTACCGTCGGGTTCGGGTAGTCGAAGACGAGCGTCGCCGGGAGGCGCAGACCTGTTTCCGAGCTCAGACGGTTCCGCAGTTCCACGGCGGTGAGCGAGTCGAAGCCCAGTTCCTTGAAAGGCCGTCCCACCTCGACGGTGTCCGACTTCGCATGGCCCAGGGCAGCGGCCACCTGGACGCGGATCAGCTCTTCGAGCAGGAACTGCTCCTGATCCGCCTCGGACATGCTGACCAGTCGCCGCCGCAGGCGTGCGACGACATCGTCCACGTCCGCGTCTCCGGCACCGGCGACACGCCGGACGGTCATCCCGGGCACGACATTGCGGAAGAGGGCGGGGAGTTCGGCGCCCTGCGCACGCAGCGCCGGAATGTCCAGTCGGAAGAGAACGGGTACCGCCGCGTCCGCGACCAGAGCGGCGTCGAACAGCTCGAGGCCCTCGTCCGTGGCCAGTGGCACCACGCCCGAGCGGGATATCCGCTGGATGTCGTCCTCGCCGAGGTGTCCAGTCATACCGCTGGCCTCGGCCCACAGACCCCACGCCATCGACACACCCGGCAGCCCCTGAGCGCGACGCCACGACGCGAGGCCGTCCAGGAACACATTCGCCGCCGCGTAATTGCTCTGCCCCGCACCGCCCAGCACACCAGTGGCCGAGGAGAACAGCACGAACGCCGACAGGTCCATCCCCGCGGTCAGCTCGTGCAGATTCCACGCCGCGTCCACCTTCGCCCGCAGCACCGGCTCGACCCGCTCGCGGGTCAGCGACGTCAGCAACCCGTCATCGAGCACACCCGCCGCATGCACCACGCCACTCAGGCCAAAGCCCTCGGGCAGCCCCGACAACACCCCGACCAGAGCCTCACGGTCCGCGGCATCACACGCCGCGATCACCACCTCGGCGCCCGCGGCCTCCAACTCGGCCCGCAGCTCGGACGCACCCTCGGCCCCCGCGCCACGCCGAGACAGCAACACCAGCTTCTCGACGCCGTGCCGGGCCACCAGATGCCGCGCCACCAAGCCGCCCAGCACACCCGTACCGCCCGTCAGCAGCACGGCGCCGGAACCGAACACCCCCGGCTCCGAGGCGTCGCCCGAGGGCTGCGGCCGGCCCAGGCGCGGCACCCGCACCGCACCCGACCGCACCACCACCTGGTCCTCACCCATGGCCAGCACCCGGGGAAGAAGACCATCGAGGCCGTCCAGGTCATCGGTGTCCACCAGCACCAGACGCCCAGGGTTTTCCGACTGCGCGGACCGCACCAGGCCCCACACCGCGGCCCCCGCCATGTCCACCACACCATCGCCCGCATCGACCGCGCCCCGGGTCACCACCACCAACCGCTCACCCACACGGTCCTCATCCGCCAACCACCCCTGCGCCCGCTCCAAGACCTCGAGCACACGCCCGTAGGCCTCACTCACCACATCCACGCCATCGGAGACCACCCGCATCACCTCTGTCCGCGGCGCGACCTCACCCCCGGCCACCGCAGCGCCGGGCGCGTCCACCCACTCGACCCGGAACAGCGCATCCCGCGCCGCCCCAGCCACGGCGTTCAGCTGATCGGCTGCAACCGGTCGCAGGACCAGCGACTCGACCGACGCCACCCCGCGCCCCGACTCGTCGCCCACCAGCACCGACACCGCGTCCGACCCGGCACCCGCCGGTGCCAGCCGCACCCGCAGCGAGGTCGCGCCCACCGCCTCCAGGGCGAATCCACGCCACGAGAACGGCAGCAGACTCCCCGAACCACCCGCCAGGCCCTCGCTCACCCCCATCGCGTGCAACGCCGCGTCGAACAGCGCCGGGTGCAGCCCGAACTGGCCCGCCCGCTCCCGCTCTCCCTCCGGGAGCTCGACCTCCGCGAACACCTCCCCATCGCGCCGCCACGCACTCTTCAACCCCTGGAAGACAGGCCCGTACTCCAGCCCGTTCTCCGCGGCCCGCGCATACTCACCCGACACATCAACCGGCTCGGCCCCCGCCGGAGGCCACACACCGAAGTCGAACTGAGCCCCGGAGAGGGGCGCGGCCGAACCGAGTACCCCATGGGCATGTCGCACCCATGCGGCGCCCTCACCATCCGCCTCCTCCCGCGAGAACACACTCACCTCGCGGAGGCCCGAAGCATCCGCCTCCCCCACCTCGACCTGGAGGTGTACACCACCCGTCGCGGGCACGATCAGCGGCGCTTCCAGGATCAGTTCCTCGACCCGGCCACAGCCGACCTGATCGCCCGCCCGCACCACCAACTCGACGAAGGCCGTCCCCGGCAGCAGCATCACACCGTGTACGGCGTGATCCGCCAGCCACCCATGCGTGGCCAGGGACAGCCGCCCGCTCAGCAGCACCCCGCCGCCGCTCGCCAACGACACCACGGCACCCAGCAACGGGTGCCCCAGCGAGCCCAGCCCCACCGAGCCCACGTCTCCCACACCGGCGGGCGCGTCAAGCCAGAAGCGCTCGTGCTGGAAGGCGTACGTCGGCAATTCCACGCGGCGGGCGCCGTGGCCGGCGAACGCCTTCGGCCAGTCGACGCCGGCCCCGCTGACGTAGAGCTCGGCGGCGGAGGTCAGGAACCGCTCAGGGCTGCCCTCGTCCCGTCGCAGCGTGCCGACGACCACGGCCTGCGCCTCAGCGGCCTCCACGGTCTGCTGCACCGGAAGGGTCAGCACCGGATGCGGGCTCACCTCGATGAACACGGTGTGGCCCTCATCCAGCAGCGTGCGAGTCGTGGCCTCCAGCTCGACGGTCTGCCGCAGGTTGCGGTACCAGTACTCCGCGTCCAGACCGGCGGTGTCCACCAGCTCACCGGAGACCGTCGAGTAGAACGGCACCTCCGACGAACGCGGCTCGATACCCGCCAGAACCTCCAGCAGCTCCTCGCGGATCCCCTCCACATGCGCGGAGTGCGAGGCATAGTCCACCGGAACCCGGCGAACCCGCACCTCCTCGCCCTCCAACCGCGCGACCATCTCATCCAGCGCACCCGGGTCACCCGACACCACGACCGAACCCGGGCCGTTCACCGCCGCCACCGAAATCGCACCGCCCCACGGGGCGAGACGCTCCTCCACCTGGTCCACCGGCAGCCCGACCGACACCATGCCACCACGGCCCGCGAGACCCCTCGCGATCGCCTGCGACCGCAAGGTCACCACCTTCGCGGCGTCCTCCAGCGACAACGCACCCGCCACACACGCCGCCGCGATCTCACCCTGGCTGTGACCCATCACCGCATCCGGCTCCACACCCACCGAACGCCACAGCTTCGCCAGCGACACCATCACCGCGAACAACACCGGCTGCACCACATCCACCCGGTCAAAACCGGGAGCACCCTCGGCACCGCGCAGCACATCCGTCAACGACCAGTCCACATACGCCGACAGGGCCGACTCACACTCGCCGACCGCCTCCGCGAACACCGGCGAGGACTCCAGCAGCCCCACCGCCATACCCACCCACTGCGCCCCCTGACCCGGGAACACGAACACCGAACGGCCAGGCGTTTCGGCATCCTTTCCCCAGACCACACCGGAGAGCTTCGCCCCCTCGGCCACCGCCTCCAGACGCTCGAGGAGTTCCTCGCGGCCGGTCCCGGTCACCACGGCCCGCTGCTCGAACGCGAACCTGGTCGTCGCCAGCGAGAGCGCCACATCGGCGGCGCCCAACTCCGGACGCTCCGCCACGAACTCCCGCAGCCGTCCGGCCTGCTCCCGCAGCGCCGCGTCGGTCTTGCCCGACACCACCCACGCCACCGGGCCCGCGATACCCGCGACACCACTGTCGGCGGGCTCCTCGGTCTCGGCCTCGGCCGCCTCGGCCTCCGGAGCCTGCTCCAGGATCACATGCGCGTTCGTCCCGCTCACGCCGAACGAGGACACACCGGCCCTGCGCGGCTCACCCGTCTCCGGCCACGGGGTGGACTCGGTCAGCAGCTCGATCTCGCCCTCGGACCAGTCCACGTGGCTCGACGGGGCGTCGACATGCAGCGTCTTCGGCAACACGCCGTGCCGCATCGCCATCACCATCTTGATGACGCCGGCGACACCGGCGGCGGCCTGCGTATGGCCGAGGTTGGACTTCAGCGAGCCCAGCCACAGCGGCCGCCCCTCCGGCCGGTCCTGCCCGTACGTGGACAACAGCGCCTGCGCCTCGATCGGGTCGCCCAGCGTGGTACCCGTACCGTGCGCCTCGACGGCGTCGATCTGGCCGGGGGTCAGCTCGCAGTTTTCCAGGGCCTGCCGGATCACCCGGCGCTGTGACGGGCCGTTGGGGGCCGTCAGACCGTTGCTGGCGCCGTCCTGGTTCACCGCGGAGCCGCGTACCACCGCGAGTATCTGGTGCCCGTTGCGCCGGGCGTCGGAAAGCCGCTCCACCAGCAGCACACCGATGCCCTCTGACCATGTGGTGCCGTCGGCGCCGTCGGCGAACGCCTTGCACCGGCCGTCGGGGGCCAGTCCACGCTGGCGGCTGAAGGTGACGAAGCCCTTGGGGCTCACCATGACCGTCGCACCGCCGACCAGCGCCATGGAGCACTCGCCCTGACGCAGCGCCTGCGCGGCCAGGTGCAGGGCGACCAGTGCCGATGAACAGGCGGTGTCCACGGTCAGCGCGGGGCCTTCGAAGCCGAAGGTATAGGAGACACGGCCCGAGGCGATGCTGGTGGTGGCGCCGTTGTGGAGGTAGGGCTCGATCTCGTCCGGGATCTGCGCGGCCTCGGATGCGTAAGTGGTGTGCATGGCGCCGGTGAAGACGCCCGTCTGGCTGCCACGAAGTGACGCGGGGTCGATGCCCGCCCGCTCCATAACCTCCCACGACGTCTCCAGCAGCAGCCGCTGCTGGGGGTCCATGGCCAGGGCCTCACGCGGCGAGATGCCGAAGAACCCGGAGTCGAATTGGTCCGCGTCGTGGAGGAAGCCGCCTTCGCGAACGTAACTGGTACCCGGGTGCTCCGGGTCCGGATCGTAGATCCCCTCCACGTCCCAGCCGCGGTTTGCCGGGAAGGGGGAGATCGCGTCCGTTCCGTCGGCGACCAGCTGCCACAGCGCTTCCGGAGAATTCACTCCACCCGGAAATCGGCAGGCCATACCGATGATGGCAATGGGCTCGGTGGCCGAACTGATCAACTGGCGGTTCTGACGCCGAAGCCGCTCGATTTCCTTGAACGACTTGCGCAGTGCTTCAACGGCTTTGTTCTGGTTGGATGCAGCGGGCATCAGAAACTCCACACTTAACGCGTCGTTCGCTGGGAGAGCGCAACGGCCCTGAAAGTAATGAAAACACGGACTGCCAGACGGACACTCGACACACTAGCCCTGGACCCATAAGGGAAACCCTAGAAACCCACTCAGGCGTGGTTGACACCCCCGGGCGTGTTCCCGGGATTTTGTTTCAACAGCGTTTCATCGACCGTGTGACACTTGCCACTATGCGTTCTCCGCCGCTATTCGCGCCCCTGAAATTTCATGCGCTGTTTTCACACGCCAGGGTCTTCTTCGATACGGATCGCACCGGTCGGGCAGCGGGATACGACCTCTCGCAGAACGTCCAGCCGTCCGGTGTCGGGCTGCGCGTCGAGCAGAACGACGGAGCCGTCATCGTCGCTCTGGTCGAACAGGTCAGGCGCGATCAGCGCGCACTGGCCGGCCGAACAGCACACCTCACGGTCGGCGGTGATCCTCATCGGGTCTCAGTCCTACCTTGTTGTCTGTGGTACGTCTTGTGGGCAACTCGCGTGACGGACGGTGCGAGAATTCCACACCGCCCGTCAGCACTTACCGCTTGATGTCTCGCTCAGTCGTCCCAGGTGACGGGGAGCGAGCTGGGGCCGTAGTGCACGAAGTCGTCGCGCATCGGGACCTCGTCGCTCGGCACGGCAAGTCGCAGCGTGGGGAACCTGTCGAACAGGGCCTCGTAGCCGACGCGCAGGATCGTGCGGGCCAGGTGCTGGCCGAGACACTGATGGACACCGTGGCCGAGTGCCAGGTGCCCATGGTCCGTACGGCCGATGTCCAGCTGATCGGCGTTGTCGTAGCGCTCGGGGTCGCGGTTGACGGCGGGGAGGGCGACGGTGACCACCTCGCCCTTCTTGATGGCCTGACCGGCGAACTCGACGTCTTCCAGCGCCCATCGGCCGGCCCCGAGGTGGGAGATGGTGAGGAAGCGGAGGAGCTCCTCGACGGCGGCCCCCATGAGCTCCTGGTCCTCGCGGAGCCTGGCCAGTTGATCGGGGTGCTCGAGCAGGGTGAAGACGCCCATGGCGAGCATGTTGCCCGTGGTGTCGAAGGCCCCGCTGATCAACGTGGCCGCCATGCCCATGAGTTCTTGCTCATTGAGCTGCCCGCCCCGGATCAGGTCTCCGAGGAGATCGTCGCGGGGGTCGGCCATCTTGACGGGGATGAAGCGGGCCAGGAATCCACTCATCCCGGACACGGCGGCAAGCGCCTCGGGAACGGTGGAGGAGAGCCGTCCGAGCGTCTCCACGTGCCGCTGGAGGGTCTTCCGCTCCGATTCGGGGACGCCGATCATCTCGCACATCACCCGGGAAGGGACGGAGTCGGTGAAGACCTCCACCAGATCAGCGCCCGGCCCGGCCTTTTCCAGATCGTCGAGTTGTTCGTGCACGATACGCTCGATCATGGGGGCGAGCTGACGCGTGCGCCGGACCGTGAAAAAGCCGGTGAGCAGCTTGCGGTACTGACCGTGGATCGGGTCGTCCGTCTTGGCAAAGGCGCCGGGGTCGGCCGCAACACCGTCGTACTGCAGCTCGGTGGGGACGGGAGCGACCAACCCTTCCTGACGCGCGCTGAAGCTCTTATGGGTGAGCAGTTCCTTTGCTTCGGCGTGACGCGTGATGAGCCACCCGGACGACCCGTCCGGATAACTCATGCGCGTTATCCGCTCCCGCTCGCGCAGGGGGCTGTAACCATCCGGAGGGTTGAAGGGGTGACTCCGCTTGGTAGGCAGTGGCACTGGGGGGTGCAGGGCGTCGACCAAGACTCCTCCATCGATTTCAAAACCCAAGCATCGAGGTCGTCGGCGGCTACACCGGCTGGCTCGATCTCGATGCTAGCTTCGCCGTCGGCCCGATAGCGCACCGAAAGGCCCCCGCAGGCAAGTTCTGCAAATTTCCTTAGTCAGAGGCGGGAGCCGTTGACCCCGTGCGCGCGGGCACACTCACCGCGCGGACCGCGACGTCTGAGCGCGGCCGTCCCAACCGCCTCCCTACCCCGGACGCACCGTGTCCAACCACCCCTGTTGGCCGTCGATCGAATGTCGGCCATCCCTTCTAAGTCGATTGTCTTAATAAGACGATCGCCTTACGATGATCACAGGTCCCCGACAGCGGAGGAGTCCCCCCATGACGCGAGCCATCCCCGACTACCCCTTCGAGCAGCCCAACGCACTGGAGCCCCCTCGGGAATGGGCCGAGACGCGGGCCACGTGCCCCGTCGCGCATGTACGGATGCCCAGTGGGGACGTGGTCGGTCTGCTGACCGGGTACGAGGAGGTTCGCGGGCTGCTGGCCGACCCTCGGTTCAGCCGCAATCTCGCCCGCGAGGGCGCCGCGCGCATGTCGACCACCGAGGACGGGGGGACGTTCAGCCGGCCCTCCCAGGGTGACGCCGACATCAAGGAGGGCCCGGGACACCGGAGGTGGCGACGGCTGCTCAGCCGCGCGTTCACGGTCAAGAAGATGGAGGCCTGGCGCCCACGTGTCCAGGAGATGGCCGACGAGTTGGTGGATGCCATGCTGGCCAAGGGGTCACCCATGGACCTCCGCGCGGCACTGGCCCTCCCCCTTCCCGTGCGGGTCATCTGCGCACTGCTGGGCGCGCCGAGCGCGGACCAGGACAAGTTCGCGCGCTGGTCGGAGACGCTGCTGACGTTGACGCGCTACACCCAGGCCGAAGTGGACGACGCACAGGCGGAGTTCCGCGCCTACGCATCCGATCTCGTGGAGCGCAAACGGGCGCGGCCGGGTGATGACCTGCTCAGCGAGCTGACCCAGATCACCGACAGCCAGGACGGCCGGCTCAGCCACGACGAACTCATCGCCACCGTGGTCGGGCTCCTGCTCGCGGGGCACGAGACCACCTCGAACATGATCCTCAAGATGACGGCGATGCTGCTGTCGGAGCGGGAGTGCTACGAAACCGTGGTCGCCGATCCCGGCCTGGTGCCGGGAGTGGTGGAGGAAGCGCTGCGGATGGACGCCCTCGGCGGCGTGGGCATCCCCCGGTTCATCACCGAGGACACGGAGGTCAGCGGGGTGCCGGTCGGCGCCGGGAGCACCTTGTTCGTCAATCTGCACGCCGCCAACCGGGACGAGCGGAAGTTCCCCGACCCCGACCGGTTCGATCCGCGCCGGGAGAACAGCGCCCAGCACGTCGCCTTCGGCGCCGGACCGCACTTCTGTGTCGGCCAGACGCTGGCCCGGGTGGAACTCCAGGTGTGCCTGGCCACCTTCGTCAGCCGACTGCCCGAGCTGCGGCTGCGGGACGCCCCGGAGGACCTCCGCGTGCGTGAGGGGATCTCGGCGGGCGGGTTCGAGGACCTGTGGGTCACATGGTGACGCTCCGGGGCGGCGCGGTGAGCGAGCGGAGCCGCCCGTGTGAGGGCCGGGGCGTGCCTGACCGGTGCCATTAGCCTGACGGGATGACTCCTCCCGGCCCGGCTGCCCCGCCCTCTCCACGCTCCGTGCTCGCGCGGGACAAACTGATGCGCACCGCTGAGCGGCTCTACGCCGAGCGCGGCTTCGCGAACGTCTCGGTCCGGCAGATCAGCGAGGCGGCCGGCCAGCGCAACAACTCCGCGGTGCAGTACCACTTCGAGAGCCGTGACGGGCTCATCAAGACGATCCTGTCGAGCCACACCCGTCTCGTCGAGAAACACCGCATCACGATGGTGGAGGCGCTGCGCGAGCGGGAGACCGTGTCCCTGGAGGAGCACTACGGCTGTCTGATCCTGCCGACCGTCGAGAACCACATCGAGGCGGGCACGCCCGCGTGGAGTGCCCGCTTCTTCGCCCAGGCCCTCGTCGAACCCGCGCTACGCGACTACGTCCTGCGGGACCATCTGGACACTCCCTCGCTCCGCGTGCTGGACGAGATCGGTGCCATCCGCCGGGACGGCGTCCGCCCCGAACTCATCGCCCGGCACGGCACCATGGTGCGCCAGCTCTCCGTACACGCCTTCGCCGAGCTGGAATACGACCTGGCGAACGGCCGCCTCGACCCCGCCACGGCGGAGGACTCCTGGCGGGCACTGGGCCAGGACCTGATCACGGCACTGTGCGGACTCACCACCGCCCTGCTCGGCCCTCGCTGACCGCGGGGCCTCCCCACGTCCCTCGGTGACCGCGGGGCTTCCCCACGTCCCTCGCCGACCGGGGCTTCCCCACGGTCCCGGAGACGCCGGGAGGACACGGGGGTGACGGCCCCGTCACGCCCGTGCTGCCACCCTCGTCGGGGAGTGTCAGCGGGACACCACGTTCCTGTCGGCACCGACATGCGTGGGAGGGGTTCCGTCCGATGCCACCGCCGAAGTCTCTCGCGCTGCGGCCCAGGGCGTCGAAGACGGTACCGGCCCCCGCACAGGATCGGCCGGAGGCGCGCGGCCCCGGTCGCCCCCAGACACCCCTCTCCAACGCGGCGGTGACGGCCGCCCTGTCCGGTGGACGCGGACCCGCGGCACCCCCGCCCGCCGCCACCCGGTTGCGTACCACCGGGCAGGACACGGTCGGCAATGGCGCGGTCGCCGCGGCCCGCCGTACCGAGACCGCGCCTGCGCAGCAGCCGCCCACGGCCGGAGCGGAGCGGGCGGAAACGGCGGAAGCGGCGCCCGCGGCCTCCCCCGCCGCCCCCGAGGGCAAGGCCCGGCCCGGCCCGGGAACGGACCCGAAGTTCGCGACGCTCAAGAAGGACGTACGGCGCAAGAAGCGCTCGGTGGCCGGCTCGCACCCGCCTCCGAAGGCGGAGGCCGGGGCCGCGCAGGACGCCGCCCGGCCGCCCAAGGACGACGAAGAGGCGCAGGGCAAGACCGCCAACGCCGAGAAGATGAACGAGGCGAAGCCGAAGGACTTCGACAAGGACGCGTTCATCAGGGCTGTCGAGAAGGCCATCGCCGAGAAGGCACCGAAGAACCTCGACGAGGCCGACAAGTTCGCCGGCTCCGGCAAGGCCGACGAGGTCCGCGCGGAGGTGCACGGCAAGGTCGGCGAGGGCAAGGCGGACTCGGCCGAGCAGATCGCCACGACGACCGCGGCACCGCCGGACACCTCGGCGGCCGTGCCCAAGAAGGTCGTCCCGATGACCCCGGACCGGCCCCCCGGAACCCCGGCCACGCCCAACCCGGCCAACGCCGTACCGGACAAGCTGCCGCCGTCGGCCACCGACCTGTCCGCGGGACCCGCACAGGTCGAACGGCAGCTGGCGGACGCGCAGGTCACCGAGGCGCAGCTGCAGAAGTCCAACGAGCCGACGTTCAAGAACGCCCTGGGCGAGAAGAAGGCCGCCGAGCAGCACTCCGAGGCGGCTCCCGGCCGGATGCGGGGGCACGAGAGGAAGGAGCTGAACGCGGCCACCGCGCAGGCGAGGCGGCTCGGTGCCGCGGCCATGGGCGCGATGGGCGCCCAGCGGGTGCGCACCGGTCAGCAGGTCGGTACGGGCAAGTCCGGCGCCAAGGGGCGGGACGAGGAGAAGCGGGCCCAGGTCACGGCGGTCCTGCAAGGGGTCTTCGACACGATGCAGAAGGATGTCGAGGCCATTCTCAACGGCCTCGACAAGCTGGTGGACGACCGGTTCGGCCGGGGCGAGAAGGCGGCGCGGGACGCGTTCACCGCCGAGCACCAGCGGAAGATGGACGAGTACAAGGACCGCCGGTACTCGGGTGTGAGGGGCAAACTCCGCTGGGTGCGGGACAAGTTCGCCGGGCTGCCCGCGGAGGCGGACAAGATCTTCGAGGAGGCCCGCGACAACTACATCCGCCGGATGCGGCAGGTGATCTCGGACGTCGCCGACACCATCGGCGCGGAGCTGAACCGGGCCAAGCGCCGTATCGCGCAGGGCCGGGGCGAGTTGCAGGACGCGGTGCGCAAGCTCCCGGCCGATCTGCGGTCCATCGGGCAGCAGGCGGCCGCCGAGTTCGCCGACAAGTTCGATGAACTCACCCAGTCCGTGGACGACAAGGGCACTCAGCTCGTCGACACGCTGGCCACCAAGTACACCGACGCGCTCAAGTCCGTGGACGACGAGATCGCGGCGGAGAAGGAGAAGAACAAGGGTCTGGTGGCCAAGGCCGTGGACGCGGTCAAGTCCGTGATCAACACCATCCTGGAGCTGAAGCGGCTGCTGCTGTCGGTCCTCGCCAAGGCCGCGTCGGCGGTCATGCTGATCCTCAAGGACCCGATCGGCTTCCTGCGCAACCTGGTCTCGGCCGTCGGCGCGGGCCTGCGGCAGTTCCTGCGGAACATCGGCCGGCATCTGCAGCAGGGCATCCTGTCCTGGCTGCTCGGCAAGACGGCCGAGGCGGGCATCGAACTGCCGCCGAAGTTCGACGTCCAGGGCGTGCTGAAGATGCTCGCCTCCCTGCTCGGGCTGACCTGGCAGTCGATCCGCGCCCGCATCGTCCGCAAGGTGCCGAGGATGGAACCGGCGGTCGCCGCGGCCGAGACCGCGGTGCCGCTGGTCGCGGAGGTCCGCAAGCGCGGCGTCGCCGGGATGTGGGACGACCTCAAGACCCGCGTGGGCGACCTGCGCAAGGATCTGCTGGACAAGGTCATCGCCTACGTCACGCCGACGATCGTCGTCGCCGGGATCATGTGGGTGATCTCGCTGCTCAACCCCGCGTCGGCGTTCGTCCGGGCGGTGAAGCTGATCATCGACATCGTGCGCTTCATCGTCACCCAGGCGCGCCAGATCATCGAGTTCGTGAACACCGTTCTCGACGCGGTCATCGCGATCGCGAGGGGCGGCAGCGGGGGTGTGCCGGGCCTGATCGAGCAGGCCCTGGCCCGCTCCGTCCCCGTCCTGCTGGGCGTCCTGGCCGCGATCCTGGGGGTCGGCGGCATCGCCTCCCGGGTCAAGGGCATCGTCCAGGCGATGTCCAAGCCGGTGAACCGGGCGGTGGACTGGGTGATCGACAAGATCGTGGGGCTGGTGAAGAAGCTCTGGTCCAAGATCAAGCTGAAGTTCGGGAAGAAGAAGCCCAAGCCGAAGCCGAAGCGCCGCCCGGACCGGAGGCGTCCGGGCAGGCCACGCCGCCGAAACCGTCCGGACCAGCGGCGCCGCCCCGGCCGGCGCAGGCCGAAGCGAAGGCGCGACCCGAAGAAGAAGCGGCCCGGCAAGCGGCCGGACAAGCGGACCGAGGCGGACAAGAAGCGCGCCCTCGACGCCGCGGTGCGCGATGCGACGCATTTGCTCAACGAGGAGTCGGCCACAGTCAAGTCCGTACGGCGCGGGCTCCCGGACATCAAGCGGCGGCACCGCCTCACCCGGATCCGGCTCAAGAAGGTGACCGGGGACAAGTACCGCGTCAAGGTGGCCATCAACCCGGAGGCGGAGACCCCGATCGAGGACCTGGGCGACAAGTTCCCCTACAAGATCGGCCCGGCCGAGGGGAATTTCAAGATCAGGAAGCATGGGAAGGTGGTCGACCAGCTCAACCCGGTCAAGAACCTTCCCATGGCCGGGCGCGACCGGCGGACCGGCTTCGTCGTCAACATCGCGACCATCCCGAGCCAGGTGAACCCGGGCATGGCCGCCCGCTACCTCCACGACGCGTGGAAGAGCCCCGAAACCAAGCACTTCGGACCGGTGAGCACGGCCGTCGTGATCGGCGTCAACACCTTCGAGCACCTCGACCAGAAGAACGACAGCAAGGTCCTCAACAAGGCCATCGACGCCGTCAAGCGGCCGGTGAAGCTCATCATGGCCGTGTTCGGCTTCATCTGGACGCCCAAGTGGCTCCACAACGACGGCCATGAAGTCCCCATGGCGGAGGTCCGCAAGAAGTACCGGGATCTGAAGACGGACCGCGAGAAAGGCATCGCCGAGCAACAGGAGAAGGGGCTGCGCGACAAGGGCGCGCTCCCCTACGGCCTCTTCCGCGAGGAGGTGACGAACTCCTCGTACACCCGCGAGGCGACGGCCATCCTGTCGCATGCGAACGACCAGGTCCACATCCTGGGCCAGGACGCCGACACCGGGGTCGCGGTGTCCGAGACGACCGGGGTCCTGGCCGCGTACAAGCAGATCCTGGACGCGATGGAGAGCCATCCGCAGATCACCATCGGCGGCTACCACTTCAAGGGCTTCAACTGGAGCCCGGAGGGCGACCAGCGCCCCAAGCAGCTCACCCTGCTCGCCAACGCGCTGGACCGGGCGATCCGGGTCGTCATCGGCAAGAAGTTCCCGCAGATGCTCTACCCGACCGAGCCGAACATGCTGATCAAGGCGTGGGACCGCCATCGGCCGGACGGTCTGTTCCAGAACGCCCGCCTCCACGCCCTGCGTCAGATCCAGGGCGGGCTCTACGGGGTCGGCGGTGCCGAAGGCCGCAAACTGCGGATCCGGTACATGGAGGTCTTCGGCGAGGACCTGCCCGTCGCCTACGTCCCCGAGGCGTCCACCACCACGAGCCCGGAGCCGGGCGACGAGGACCGCGGACTGACCAGGGAACCCTCGGACGTCCACTTGGCCGCCCGGGGCAAGAGACGGGCCAAGGGCGGTGCGGAGAAGGCCATTCGCGTCGCGCACCGGATGTACGCGCTCCTCATCCAGTCGCAGTCCTACGCCAGCGCCAACACCCTCGCCCGGGAGTACTTCTACGCGAATCCCGGGATGCCCAGTAGCCTGCAGCGCACACTGCGCGACACCGTCTTCGTCCACGTCGAGAACGTCGCGATGCTCATGGCGGACACCCCCCGGCTGACCGCCCGGAGCGCGAGCATCCAGGCGGAGCTGCAACGGCTGTCGGAGACCATCGACCGGCTCGTCCGCGACGCGGGCGGCGACCAGCGGCGTAAACAGGCCGTCCAGCGGGCCCACGATCTGGTCTCCGACATCATCAAGGCGATGACCGCCCCCGAGCTGCACACCTACTGGGAGAGTGTCGGCACGGCCCTGGATGAGGCCATGAGGGACGCGCCGGAGAGCGGAGGAGAGCAGCGGTGAACCCGGAGGCCGACATCGGCCGGCTGCGGGACGAGGCGTCACGCGAGGACTACGCCTCGATGGCCCGCCTGGCGCGGGCCCTGTACGCGAGCGGGCTGGGGTCGCGCGAGGTGCTGCGCGAGGCTTACGGCACCGGCTTCCCCGAAGAGGTCTTCGTCCTGGTCGGCGCCGGGCTGTCCACCCTCGACCTGCTGGCCTACTTCACCCATCAGCCCTGGCAGCTGGCCGTCCCGCCCGAACAGGGCGGCCCCCAGGAGGTTCCCGGCCCGCTGGCCGAGACCGAACAGCTGGTGCTGGCCCTGGACCCCGGGCTGCTGCCGCTGGTGCAGATTCCCGCGGCCACGTCCGCCGGGGACGACCGCATCGTGTGCTACCGGTTCGAGGAGCTGCGGGCGGGCCTGCCCACGGCCTTCAGCCTCCGTGCGGAGCCCTACCCCTACAGCGAGCTGCGGGACACCGAGGCGGTGCGCTGCGGGGAGTCCCTGCTCGCCGTTCTGGACGAGGTGCACGCCGACGACGTCCGCCGGCTCGAGGGGGAGCTCCACCAGCCGTGGAACCGGGGCGCCGGATCGGTGGACCGCGGCGAAGTGGAACAGGCGCACGCGTCCCTCGAGCTGGTCCGTAGGTTGCGGAGGCAGGCGACCGGGCGTCAGGAGGGCTGAGCGGCCATCGGCTTCGGCGGGACCACCATGCCCGTCGGCGGGTGCGTGACGGGGTTCGTCCGGGCCGCCGCGTCCGCCACCGCCGCGTTGCCCACCTGGTGATGGCCCGCCATGAGGAGATGTTCGACGGGGGTGGGCGGCTTCGCCGGAGTGGGGGCCGGGGCCGGGTTCTGGCGGGTGGCCGTGGCCGTTTCCTGGGGGCGGGCCGGTGGCACCGGGGCCAGGAGGCGGTGGAGGGAGAGCGGGGGTTCGGTGGGCAGCATCGGCTTCACCCCTGGGATGCGTCGTCGAGCAGATGGGCGTGCGGGCCCAGTTCGGTCGGGCGGAGCAGTCGGGCCTCGCGTTGGAACTGGCGTGCCACACCACGTACGACATGGCGCATGGCAATCGTATCGCCGCCCCCGTCCGCCGCCGCCAGTGCCGCCGTGCGGGCCGCCGCGGTGATGGCGGCGCCGGTCATGTCCAGGCGGGCCAGGGCGTCCAGGTCCACGTCGGGGGCGAGGGGGGCCTCCTGGGGGAAGGCGAGGCGCCACAGCCGGCGGCGTTCGGCGGCGGCCGGGCGGGGGAAGTGGACGACGAAGTGGAAGCGCCGGGTGAAGGCCGGGTCGATGTTGTCCTTCAGATTGCTGGTCAGGATGACCAGGCCGTCGCTGGCCTCCAGGCGCTGCAGCAGATAGCCGACTTCCAGGTTGGCGTAGCGGTCGGTGCCGTGTTTCACCTCGCCGCGCTTGCCGAACAGCGCGTCGGCCTCGTCGAAGAGCAGCACCGCGTGGCTCTCCTCGGCCTGCCGGAACGCGATCTCCATGTTCTTCTCCGTCTCCCCCACCCATTTGGAGACGACCTGGGCGAGGTCCACCTTGAGCAGTTCCAGGCCGAGCATGCCGGTGACGATCTCGGCGGACATGGTCTTGCCGGTTCCGGGCTCACCGGTGAAGAGCGCCTTGACCCCGCCGTGCCCGGAGCGGCGGGCGAAGCCCCAGCTCTCGGCGATCCGGGGCCAGGCGCGGAAGGCGGAGGCGATCTCCAGGATCTGGCGGAACTGGACGTCGGGCAGGACCAGGTCGTCCACGGTGCGGCGGGGCGTGATCGAGTGGACGGCGCTGCCGCTGCGGCCGCGGGTGACGGTGGCGATCGCGGGTTCGACATGGGCGGCGACCGGCTCCGGGCGTCCGTTGCCGGCCAGGCGCGCCCCGGCGTCCGCGACCGAGGCGACGGCGCGCAGTTCGCCGCCGCTCATCCGGTAGCGGACGGCGAGGTCTTCGAGGAGGGTTACGGACAGGTCCGGCAGGGCGGCCGACCACATGGCGCGGCGGTCGGTGAACCCGGGTACGGGCACGGTGAGTTCGGCGTAGGCGCGGGCGGCGAGCAGGCCCGCCGGGCGCCAGGGCTTGAGGCCGGTCAGGCACACCGGTACGCGCGAGCGGAGCAGCGCGGCGGACACCGCGTCGGCGGTGGCCCGCCGCGGCTCGCCGTGCAGATCGTCGGTGGGGATCCACAGCACCGCGCCCAGCAGGGCGGCCGTCCGCAGATCGGCCTCGGGGTCGTCGGTCAGGGTGCGCAGCGGTGCCCCGGCGGCCCGGGTCAGCGCCTGTACGGAGTCGAGTTGCCCGTCGGGCGGGCAGCCCCACAGCCCGGCCAGGTCGATATCACCGGAGCCCAGCGCCCGGCCCAGCCGGGTGAGCCGCTCGGAGGAGAGGTACGGGGACAGCATGCGCGGCTCCGGCGGGGCGACCTCGCCGGGGTCGTGGCCGAGCAGTCCGACGTCGCCGCCCCAGCCCAGCAGGAAGTCCAGCACCCCGGGGCCGGGGAGGAGTTCCTGGGCGAGTTCGACCGCGGCCTCGCCGTGTGCGCGCAGCAGTCCGTAGCGGCGCAGCGGCCCGGCGGGGCCGAGGGAGCGGCGCAGGGCGAGGCGCGCGGCCGCGCTGTCCGCGCCCACGGCCAGCAGCAGTTCCACGCTGGGCAGCCGCCGGTTGAGGTTGTCCACGATGTAGGCGTAGATCCGCTCGTAGCCGCGGTCCAGTTCGGGCGCGGCGGCCAGCAGCAGTGCGTCCTGCTCCGCGCGGGTCAGGCCGAACCGGGTGGCGAGCGCGTCCAGCGGCAGGGCCCGGCCCCCGGCGGACGCGCGCCGCCTCAGCTCCCGTTCGGCTTCCGGCTCCGGCGGCGGGGGCGCGCAGGGCTCGGCCATGGTGTCGGTGAAGGTGTGCACCTCGCCGAGCAGCACGTCGACCTGTTCGTCGGTCACGCAGTACGGGGTGAGGTCGGGTCTGGTGAGCCGGGCGGCGAGCCGGGCCTGGCGCTCGACGGCGGCCCTGAGCGCCCCGTGCAGGCCCGCCAGCCGTAGTCGCATGTGCTCCACCGCGGATGCGCCCATGGGTCTCACCCGGCCGAGAAGGTCAGGGTCCGGCCGCCCAGCCAGGCCACATCGGGCACGTCGGCGAGCAGGCCGCCGTTGTGGAGGTCCGCGTGGCGCCGTCCCATCGGTACGCGCACCCGGACGGCCGTGGCCTCGAACCGCACGGTGGCCTCCAGGTCGGCGAAGCGACGCAGGGCCGACAGGGGATCCGGTGTCTCGCGGTCGCGCCAGAGCGTCCAGGCGATGGTGGACAGGCCGAGCGCGGCGGCCAGGGTGACGGTGCGCTCGAGACCGCCGTCCCGGGCGAGCGGCACCGCCCGGCGCCCGGTGACCAGGGCGGTGACCAGGTCCGCGCACCGCTGGGCGTGGGCGGGCAGTTCGGCGGCGAGACGCGGGTCCGGTGCCGCGCCCTCGGCGGCCCACAGCGGGGTGCGCCAGGGCAGCCGCGCCACCGGGTCGCCGCGCAGCGGCCGTACGGAGGTGAGGAACGGCACGCCCGCCGAGGCCAGGTCGCGGAGGGTGCCTGGCGGCAGCGGCCCGTCGCAGAGCAGCACGGGCGGCCGCCCGGAGGACTCCCAGTGCGGCAGCAGTCCGGCGGCCTCCGCGGTCCAGGCGATGGGGAACATGCCGTTCGCGTCGATGAGGAGGAGCCCGTCGTCGGCCCCGGTGAGCAGCAGTGGGCCGGCGGGGTCGTGGCCCCGGCACACCGACAGCGCCAGAACGCCGTCGAGGACCGGGAGCGCGGGGCCCACCTGGCGGGCGAAGCCGGTCAGCCGTTCCTCGGCGACGGGTGACGGGAGTCCCGCGAAGGCGGCCGCGGCCTCGGTGTCGCGCTCGGCGCGGCGCCAGCCCCGCGTGGTCTCGCCGAGCACCTTGTACGCCAGGGCGGCCGCGAACAGCGGTGCCTGGTCGGCGAGTTCGATACCGGCCAGGGCGGACCCGATCGCGTCGAGGTACCCGATGCGGGCCAGGGGCCCGGCGAGCAGGAAGGGCAGGGCGGACCACACCCGTACCTCGCCGCTGGTCCGCGCACCGGCACTCGTGCTCGTTCCCGAGGTGGTCGCCGCGGCGGTGGAGCCCGTCGCACCGGGCGGCTCCTCGGTGCCCGGTGCGTACGGCCCGGCCAGGGACCGGACCAGGCGTACCGTCTCCTCGCGGTCGGCCGACGCCAGGAAGTCCGTGAGCAGCCGGGGCAGCTCCGTCGTGTCGGCGCCCGCGACGGCGGTGCGCAGCCGCTCGGGCAGCGCCTCGGCGGGCCCGGGGCGGGCGGCCCCGCCGAGTGGCGAGCGCGCGGGCGGAGGGTCCGCCGCGAGGGCGCGCCCGACGAGTTCGGCGAGCAGCCGTGCGGCCGCCGCGTCGTCGTCGCCGAGCAGGGCGAGGAAGTACGCCCGCACCGACGCGTCCGGCAACAGCGCGAGCAGCGCGTCCAGTTCGCCGCGCTCGGCGAGTTCGGCGAAGAGCGCGGCGGCGCCCGGGGCGGTCCACGGGGCCGCCGCGAACGACTCCTCGAAGGACCGCGCGAACGGCTCGGCGTCGCTGCCGGGTTCGCCGACGGGGTGTTCCACGAACGGTACCGGTGCGAAGTGGACCTCGACCGGCGGACCGCCGACCATCGAGCGGCCGGAGCGGCCCGGCCGGACGGTGACGGTCAGCGGCTCGGTGATCTCCACGTCCGGCCCGTCGGCGGCCAGCCGCTCGGCGAAGTGGTCCGCCAGCAACTCCGGCAGGGCCTCCACCACCTGGTGGATCAGCCCGCGGGGTTCGGGTCCCCAGCTCCATCCACCGCGCCGGACCACCGTGACGGTGCACCGGCGCACCGTGATCTCTCCGGGCTCGCCGCCATCGCCGGTCCCGCCGACTCGGCCGGTCCCGCCGGTCTCGCCAGTCCTGTCGGTCCCGCCGGCCCCGGCCGCGGGCGGCGCGGTGGGCGCGTTCACGTCACCCCCAGCCTCTCCAGGCGGCCCGCCCAGCCGACCGCGAGCACCAGCACCCCGTGCGCACTGCCCGCCACGAGGGTCACCGGCAGTTTCACCTGGGTCTGCTGGGCGGGGATCTCCCCGGTGAGCACATGGGTGTCCTGCTCGTCGGAGACCAGGGCGACCACGGGCGTGGCGCGGGCCGAGGCGACCTTCACGGTGACGGTGACCCCGTCCGTGGCCAGCGCGATGCCTTCGGTCCACGACGCGAGGCGCGCCAGCCCCGGTTTGGGCTTGCCCTCGGGCGTCAGCTCGACCCCGTAGGCCAACGGCTGGGCGAGGGCGCCCGGTTCGTCGTCCACGGCCGCCACATCCAGGTCCCGGGCGTTCAGCGGAAGGGTCGCCAGGCGGCCCTCGCCCAGGGAGACGCGCAGCGGCAGCGCGCGTCCGACGAGCGACGCCACATCGGCCGGGGCATCGGCGCCGGTCAGGGCGAGCGCGCCCACGACATGGCCGGTGTCGGCGGCGTACACCACGGAAAGAGCCATCGTCAGCCACCGCCGTTCGTCGCCGCGACCGTCGCCAGGACGAGGAAGTCGACCGCCCCGGGCTGTTCGACCGGCTGTTTCCAGTTCACCGAGGGGTTGTACACGCGCACCCGGCAGCGGACCCGGCGGTCGGCGTCCACCGTGGCCTCCACCGGGCTGAACAGCGCCGACTCCGCCAGGGGCGGAATGCGCGGGGTGAGCTGGACATGGATCACGACCCGGCCGTCGGCGACCTGTTCCGGGGTGACGCCGGACGGCAGCGGCAGCAGCGTCCCGTCGGTGGCGGTCCCGGAGGCCACCAGCGTGCTGCCGGCCGACATCCGGCCGCCGAAGCTGCCCTCGATGGTGAGGTTGCCGTTGGCCGCCACGGTCATCAGTGGGGCGACCGCGCCGCCGCCCTGGTACAGGCCGAAGACCAGGTTCGGCGTCTCGCCGCCGGTCAGCACCAGCGCCGGCTCGCCCTCCTCGGTCTCCGTGCCGGTCCGCAGGGTCAGCGCGCCCGACCGGGCCGAGACGGTGTCCGCGCGCACCCCGGCGAACCGCGCCGCGACACCGCGCGCCGCCGTCTCGACACCGCTGAAGTGGCCCTCCGACCAGTGGACATAGCCCAGCAGGACCAGCCAGCGGACGGGCGGATCGGCCGGTGGGTCGCCGATCGCGGGCGGCTGCTGCTCGGCGGCCAGCCGCTCGTCGCCGAGGCGCCCGAAGAGGATCTGGTACGACTCCTCCACCCGGGTCTTCGTGGCGCTCCCGGAGCAGGAGACCGGACCGGCGGGCTCAGCCGGTTCCCGGTCGGCCGCGGTGAGGAAGACCGGGTAGGGCTCGTCGGTCGACTGGTCCGCGCCGTTGACCTCCTCGAAGTCGCTCTCGCGCAGCACCACCGGGTCGGTGACGACCACCTCGCGGCCCGTGCCGTCGACGGCGATCCCCGCCGAGACGCTCACCTCGACATGGCGGACGCCCGTCAGCGGGTCGGTACGGGGCTGGGTGACGAGGCCGAGCCCTTCGACGATGCCCCACTCGTGCAGGTGCCGCGCATGCCGGGCGGCCCCGCCGCGCGCGTACTCCACCGTGGCCGACAGATCCGCGGCGGCCAGCACCTGGCCCTCGTGGAAGGCGGGGCGCAGCGGGCCCGTCATGGCGTCTCACCGGGCTTCCGGGTACGGGACGACCGGGTGCGCTTGGCCGGGGGCCTGGCGGGTTCGGCCGCCTGTTCGGCCCCCTGCTCGGGCGGCTGGTCCGGATCCTGCCCGGATTCGCCGGGTTGGTCCGTGGCCCGGTTCGACACCCGCTCCTCCAACTGGCTCACCTGCGTCTGCGCGCTGCCCAACTGGCCGCGCAGCCCCTCCACGGCGGCGGTGAGACCGGCGACCTGTGTCCTGAGCCGGGCGAGCTCCTGCATGCTGTCGGTGACTTCGCTCGGGGTCGTATAGACCTGTTCGTGCAGCGCCTTGGGCGGTGTCTCGCCGGGTGCGGGGGTCAGCAGCAGGGACAGCATCTCCTCCAGGTCCCCGGTGCGCGGCCAGTCGCCGAGCAGTCCGTCCGCGTACGGGCGCGCCACCGGGCCCTCGGACGGCAGCGTGGGCTTCTGGTAGCGCGGCACCGGCCGGCAGCAGACCCGCTCGGCGAGTTCGCGCAAGCGGTAGAGCTTGGGCAGCCACTCGCCGTACGCCGATCCGCCCGGCAGCACCTGCTCCCGGGTGGCCGAGCAGACCCGCACGACATCGCAGCCGTCCAGCTCCAGATGGGCGAGCAGGACGTCGGTGTCGGTGCAGTCGCCACACGGCGGGTTGAGCGTGGCGCACGCCGCGTCGGTCAGGAACCGGCGCACCGCGGTGCCCAGCGCCGCGGCCGCCTCCGCGATCTGCTGCACCTCGGCGATGGTCGCCTTCTCGGTGCTGTCCGGCGGTGGGGACGGCAGCAGCGGCGGTACGTCGACGGCGGCGATGTCCCGGCGCAGCGCGCAGTCGGCGAGGTCGGTGGACTGGTCAAGACGGCACAGCAGCCACTCCCGGATCAGGCCGAGATCCGCGCGGAACTCCACCCGCAGCGCATGGGAGAGCGGGGTGCCCTGGGCCAGCATCCGCACTTCCAACGGGGCGTCCGGGTCGCCCCGCTCCGGTACGACGCGGGCGGCGGTCTCGGTGACGACGGCGCGGGCGATCCCGGCGCGCAGCGGGTCCGGCCACGCCGCTTCCAGGTCGGCGCCGCCGAGCCGCCCGCACGCCGTGCCCAGGAGGCTCCGGGCCTCCCGCGCGGTGGCGAGGTCCGGGTAGTCCCGTGCGAGCTGGGCCTGCCCGGCCGCGTCGTAGGTGTCGTACCGGGCGACGGCGGCGGCCAGCGCCCGGACGTGCTCGGTCATCTCGCGGGCCGTCGGCGGGGCGGGCGGGCCCTCCCCGCCCGCGTTGTCGCGCAGCCACGCGAAGGCGGTGGCGTACCGCTGGGCGTCGGCGGCGTCGAAGCGGAAGGCCCGGCCGGTGCCGAGCGACGCGACGGTCAGGGCGTCGGTGTAGAACCCGAGCCGCCGATCGCGGGTGCGTGCCTGGTCGGCCCGGCTCATGTCGCCCACGCTCGCGAGGAGTTGGGTGCCGGGGTTGTGGCGGTGGTCCTCGAAGTCGTCGCACTTGACGACAAATTGGTACCCCTCCTGGATCCTGGAGGGCACGCATCCCGGCGAGGGGCACGGCTCCTCGGTGGCGTACGGGGCCACCGGCTCGACGGGGAGCTCGCGGTAGCGCGCGTAGAGCCCGTAGCGGCGCCCGCCGTCGTCGTCGCAGTCTTCCCCGCAGTCCACCCCGAGTGCGCTGATGCGGCCCTCCCGCACCAGTGCGGTGACGTCGACCCGCTCGGTGCAGGGCACCACGATGTCGTTCCCGGCGCAGTCCAGCGCGTGTCCGGGGTGGACCGCCACGGTTCCGCCGCCGCACGGGTCGCAGGTGACGCCGAGGCCGCAGATGACGCCCGGCCCGTACAGGGACCGGTTGTGCAGTCTGGCCTTGGCCGTCGTGTACTCGACCAGCAGGCTGAGGTCGTCCTCGGTCAGCAGTTGCCCTGCGAAGAAGCGAGGACGTACGAAGGCGGAGGTCCGGGTGGCGTCACCACCGCAGCCGCATCCGCAGTCTGTTCGCATGATCAGCGCTCCTTCACGAAGAACCAGCTCTCGAAGACGTCCCCGCCCGCGCCGGTGCCGGACGTCCAGGGCCCGATGCCCGAGGGCGGCAGGTCGCAGCGGTCGTCACCGCCGTGCTCGGCCGACAGCGTCGAGCCGGTGCGGATGAGCGGGACGCGCCCACCGACATGGGTGCCGTCGACCGGGCGGCAGCAGCGGTCGAGGAGGAACGCGGCGCGGACGGTGATCAGTACGCGGTCGCCGTCCTGCAGCGTCTCGCGCGTGATCTGGCGGTAGCGGAACTCCTGGGTGAACTCGTCGCACTCCGCGGACTCCAGGTCCGGTTCGGCGAAGGTGCCGCCCATGTACCAGGTGGAGGCGTTGCGGCCGCTGCCGCCCTCGATCACCTGGAGCTCCACCACACCGGGCCGCAGCGTGTCGGACCGTACGTCGGCGGAGAACCGCACCACCAGCCCGCCGTCCTCGTCCAGGGTGCCGAGGAGGTCCTTGGCCTCGTCGATGGTGTAGGTGTGGCCGTGGATCCAGTTGATGCCGGTGATCACCGTGGGCAGATGACGGCCGAACGGGCGGCGCACGTTCATGTGGATGTGGTTCCGGCGCACCGGTTCGTACCAGTCCACGCAGTCGATCCTGGCCAGCCACAGCACCGTGTGCTCGCACGGCTCGCAGCAGGTGTCACAGCGCTCGTCCACCGGCGGTTCGCAGCCGGTGACCCGCACCGTGTAGCGCTCCTCGGTCCAGCCGAACTCGCAGTCGGAGGTGTCGGCGCAGGCGTCGTTGTAGACGGCGCGGGTGGGTTCGACGGGCCGCTCGGCGTACTCGACACCGATCCAGACGGTGTCGGTGTCCCGTTCGTGCGGGGGCAGCGCCTTCCACAGGTCGATCTCGCAGCCGCCGCGCACCACGACCTCGTTGCCCTCGCAGTCCACGGCGAGACCGGGAGTGATCCTGACCTTGGCCCTGCGCCGGGTGCGCTCCGGCTCGGCGCCGCCCTCCTCGCCGTCCTCCGTCGCGGGTGGTGTCTCCTCGTCGGCGGGTGGCGGGCAGTCGTCCTGGTCCCGCGGCACCGGTTCCACATGGAGGCCGCACACCACGCCGTAGCCGAGCAGACAGCGCATCCGCAGTCTCAACTTCTCGCGGTGGTAATCCTGTTCACGCTGAAAGTCCCGCGCGCCCAGCATCTGGCCGTGGAAGTACCGCAGCCGGCGCAGTGGTGGCGCGTGGAACTCCTCGGTCCTCGATGGTCCTGTCTCGGTCATCGCCCCGTCCTCTCACGACACTTGCGTATGCATGCCGACGGCGGAGACGACTCCCACGCCCACCCCTCGGCGCAACCCTCTCGGTCCCGGCCTCAGCACCCCGTCGCGGCCCAGCCGCACGGGGTTCGCACCGCCCAGTACGGGCGGCGGCAGCGGGACGAACGCGGTGTCCACACCGACCGTGGACCGCGAACCGACCACGAAGCCCGCGCCGCCGGTGCGTACCGACCCCACCGTGTGCGCGGGCGCCTGCCGCTCCACCAGCCGCCGCAGCGCCGTCGCGTCCACCGATCCGGCGGGCAGCAGCAGCCGGAACCGGTGCGCGTGCGCGGTGAACGGGTCGCTGTCCGGCGCGCCGAAGGCGCGCAGCGGCGCCGCGCCGAGCGCCGTGCCGCCGACCCGGAAGCGGCTCGCCGAGCGGCCGAACAGCCTTATGGCGCCGAGCCCTTGGTCGGTTCCCCGGCCCTGGTCCCGCGCCGCCCGCAGATGGGCCCAGCGGCGGTCCGCCGCCAGTTCGTCCACGACCGGGGCCACCCCGAACACGATGCGCACCGCCTCGCGCAGCGCCCATGGCGTGCCCCGGCGCCGGTAGAGCTCCGGGGCGGCGGCCAGCAGCGCACGCCGGGTGCGGGCGTCCCAGCCCGCCTCGAACGACAGGCCGAGCAGCCCGGCCAGCCACGGCAGCGCCCGGTCCGGGACGCCTGCGGGGTCGAGCAGCGACGGATACCGCTCGATCACCCGGTCGAGCTGGGCGAGCGTGGCGTCGAACAGCGACAGGAAGCGCTCGGTGAAGTCGTCGGCCGCGGGGTCCTCGCGGAAGGCGGGCGGCAGCAGATCGGCGCTGGTGACCCGGGGGAAGTCCAGCCGGACGCGGCGCAGCACCGGAGTCGAGGCGCCGTCGCCGGACAGCCGCAGCCGCAGCCGCAGAAAGCGGCCGGGCGGCTGGTCGACGAGGAAGTCCGTGACCCCCGGGGCCGACGTCTGCCAGTCGCTCTCGTCGTACCGCCCGTCCTCGCTCACCACGATCTCGACGGCGGCCGCCGTACCGGCGGGCACCTCGGCGTCCAGGCGCACGCGGTGCCAGCGGCACCGCGAAATCCCGCTGTCGATGAGGGTGGTGAGATACGAACCACTGGTGACGTACGCGTCGGTGGCGGGTGGCGCGGGGTCCCGGGGCAGGCCCTGCCAGCTGAAGCAGACGGCCTCGGGGCCCTCCGGGCCGTTCTCGGTCAGGCAGAATCCGCCCTCACCGTTCTCACCGTTCTCACCGTCCTCGTCGGCCGAGGTGAGCGTGGACGGCGGCAGGGCCGCGGCCAGCTCGTCCACGGTGACGGGGCGGAAGGGGCCGCGGTGACCGCCCCGGTGGATGCCGAGCCGTCCGCCGTCGTCGGTCAGCAGCCACACGCTCCGCTCCGGGCCGGTGCGCAGGCCGATGATCTCGCCGCGCACACCGGTGCGCAGCACCCCGCGAGGGCCACCAGTCGAGTCGAACCGCCGCAGGTCCGTGCTGCCCCGGCAGGCCACCAGGACCTCGTCATCTGGGCCCAGGGCGGCCCACCGGGGCCGCTCGGCCCGGATCACACCGGCGAGTTGGCCGCCCTCACGGCGCCACACCAGGACCCGGTCGGACTCCACCACGGCCAGCCGGTGTCCGCGCGCGGCGACCGAGACCGGTTCGCGCAGCGGGTCGGGGTCGCAGCCGGACGGCCAGACGGGGGCGAAGGCAACGCCGCACCCGTCACGGCGCAGCAGCCGCCGCTCGCCGGGGACGAGCAGGTACCAGCCGCACGGCCCGCACCCGGGCGCGAGGCGGGGGTCGGGGAACCACGGCAGCAGCCGGTCCCTGGTGGGGCCCTCCGGCGCGGCACCGCGGTGGGCGAGCCGGAGTCCGGCCGGGTCCTCGAAGCCGACGATGCCGTCAGCCTGCTGGAGGTCCCCCTGGTCCCAGCCGACGTGAACGTCGAGGAGGCGGAAGGTCGCGGGGTGCGGGGTGCACGTCATGGCTGGTCTCCTACCGGGATCAGCAGCGGTCGCTCCGGCCAGACGAGGGTGTGGGGCGGGAGGGCGTGGTCGGTGCAGGGCGGGCGGCGCACTCCGTCGACGGTGAGCGAGAGCCGGGTGACGGCCAGCACGCCCTCGACCGCCAGGAGCCGCCGGACCAGCGCCGTATGGCGCAGCGCACCGCCGAAGGGCCAGCCCGCGCCGTCCTCCCCGCCGCGCAGCGGATCGAGGTAGGTGCGCACCGCGTCCCCGGCCCGGGCCAGGACGGCGGCCCGGTCGAGGTCCGGGTCGAGGGCCACCCAGGACTCCACTCCGACGCGGCGGTACGGCGCGGGGGCGGCGACCACCGTGACCCCGGCGGGAGCGGCTTCGCGGATGAGGAAGTCGGCGACGGCCTTCAGGGTCGCGGCGGTGGCGACCGGCGGTTCGTCCGGGTCGCCGCCCGGCGGTACGGGTGGTACGACGAGGACGCCCACCACGCCCGGGATCGGCACCCCGGCGAAGTCGGGGTGCAGACCGGGCACGCCCCGGGCGCGGGCCACCGAGGCGCCGGGCGCGCGGGTGGCGAGCTGCCCGTAGTCGGCCGGGGCCACGGCCCGGCCGCGGGCCCGCAGTTCACCGGCGCCGCGGCGCATGGCGTCGGCATCGGGCTCGGCGTCCGTTCCGCCGGAGGCCGGGAAGGGGTTGCTCACACCGGTGACGAACGGCAGCGCGGTCACCACCCCGTTGACCGCGCCCGCCGCCACCGCCCCGGCGGCGCCGCCGCCCACGCGGTAGCGCACGGCGCGGACGTTGCGGAAGCCGGGCGGGACGGCGGCGCCGCTCACGCCGTCCCCGAAGGTCACCTCGCCGCTCTCGTGGTCCACGGTGAACACCCGGTCGTCGGCGCCGTATCCGGCCAGGCTCTCCACCTCACGCCACCGGGACGAGGTGCCGGCCGCGGCACCGGCCGAGGTGCCGAACACATCGCCGCCCGTGTCGTCGTCCACCTCGATGACCACCGATCCGGCGAGGATGGGCACCTGGCTGAGCTTCATGCGCCGCAGCCCGGTCGTCGCCGGGTCCTGGACGGGCTGCGGCGGCTCGTCGCGGATGGTGCGGGCGGCGGTGGCGGCGACCAGGTTCAGCCGCAGCCCGGACAGCACGGGCGCGGGTCCGGCGAAGGCGCCGTGCGCGATCCGCAGGCGCAGCCAGCGCAGCCGGGGCCGGGTGCCGGACGGACTGCCCGGCTCCCATGACCGCGGCACCCGCAGTTCGACGGTCCCGCTGGCGCCGAACCCGGCGGTGGAGTCCCGCATCAGCTCGGCGGGGACGAGCCGGCTTCCGTCCAGTACGTCCCAGCGCAGCAGCGGCGCGGGCGGCAGCGGCGTCGTGCCGCCGGAGGCCGCGGGGGCGGGCGGAGCGGCGACGACCACGAAGCCCAGCGACAGCCGCGGATAGGGGGCGGCCGGTCCGGCGATTCCGATCCACAGCGCGTTCCCGGGCCGCGGGTCGCGGCCGAAGGGCTCGAAGGGGCGGCTGGGCCCGGCCGGTCCCAGCGGCAGGGCCTGGATCGTTCCGGCCTCCTGGACGGCGAGATCGGCGAGGGTGGCCGGAGTGGCGTACAGGTCCTGGTCGGTCTCGTAGACGACCTGGCCCGCCGGGGTCGAGGCGGCGCTCTGGAACCCGGCGGGGACGAGCACCGAGGCACCGTCCGGCGGGTTGACGGTGAACTCCAGGAGCGTCGCCGCCGCTCCGGCCGGACGGCGCCGCACACCCGCCGTCGTCAGGTGTTCGGCCAGCACCTTCTCCGGCAGCCGGTTGACACGGCCGAGGACGGGTTCGGTCTGGGTGCCGAAGAGGCGGACGAGGGCGACACCGGCGTCCTGCCGGTCGGGGTCGGTCCAGTCCGGGGTGTAACCCGCGATCCGGCCGCGGACGTCGGCGCGTACGGCCTCGCGGGTGGCGTCGACCAGTTCGGGCTGGACGCCGGTCGGTCCGGGGCCGGGCACGATCCGCCCGTCCTCGCGCTCCCGTTCCCGCGCGTCCCTCTCCCACCACACCTCGCCGGTCATACCAGCCCCTCCCCCGGTTCGACGGCGGGCACGATCCGGGTGTGGACCGTCCGCAGGACGGGAAGCTCCCCGGCGCCGAGCGGCACCTCGTCGCACTCCTCTACCGCGTCGGCCCCGTCGAGGCCGATCGCCACCGCCGCGAGGTCCGCGAGGTCGCCCAGCGCCCGCTGTGCGGCCCGCAGCAGGGCCGAGGGCCGCAGCGGCTGTCCGAACGGCCAGCCGTCCTGGTCCGCACCGCCCACGAGCGGGTCGAGGAAGCGGCGCAGCGCGGCGGTGAGCGCGGTGGACACGCGGGTGACGTCCGCCGGATCGCCCGAGAGGGTCACGCGCAGCGTCACCTCGCGGTAGCGGGGAGCGCGGACGAAGACCTCGGAGGTGAGCAGCCGGGCCTGTTCGAGGTGGGCGGCGGCCGCGCGCAGCATCCCGGGGTCGGGGAGCGGCGCGGCCACGAAGTCCTCGCGGATGAGGTCGTCCCGGGGCGCGGCCGGGACGATATGGACGGTCACCGCCCCGGGCACCGTGGCGCACGGGAAGCCGGGGTGCGCGCCGACGGCCGGGTAGGCGCGGGCGATGGCGACGCCGGGTGTGGCACGCGCCAGGGTGACGTAGTCCTCGGCGGTGACCGCGCGGGTCACCTCCCCCAGGGAGGCGGCGGCGCGGCGGCGCGCCTCGGTGATGGTCTCGGGGTCGGTGCCGCCTTCGGCCCGTACGAGGTTGGCGGCCGAGACCGCGCCCGGAAGGTCCTGGGCGGGCAGCCAGTTGCCGGTCATGCCGCCGTTGCCGATCCGGCCGCCGCCGGTCAGGTAGTCGATGTGCGCGTCCGGGTCCGGGTGCGGGATGCGCCCGGTGAGTCCGTCGCCGAACACCAGCGCGCCCTCGGCGCGGTCGAGCACGAAGATCCGGTCGGCCGGGGAGCCGAAGGTGAAGTCCGGTGCGGGCCGCCACTCCTGGCCCGCCAGGCGCAGCGTCGCCTCCAGCAGGCGGTCGGCGGCGTCCGGCAGGACCAGATGCTGGCCGGGCAGCCGGAGCCAGGCGCCGATCTGGTCCCGGAGGTCGGCGCCGCTCACGGTGCGGTTCCGGCGGTGGCGTGCGGCGGAGGCGTTGACGGCGAGTTGGAGCAGGCGGGGCGGGGCCGCGTAGGTGGCGGCCGGGGTGGACACCAGGAGCCCGGTGTCCCGCGTGGACCAGTCGGCCGGGGGGTGGAGCCGGACCACACCGGACCGTCTGAGCCCGCCCGTGCCGTCCTCGACCTTCTGATACGCACCGGAGATGTCCGTGCCCGGCCGGAACCAGGACCAGGTCAGCTCGGCGGGAGGCGGTACGTCGGCGACCGCGCCGGGCAGCCACGACGGCGCGGACGCGGCGGGCGCGTCCAGCTCGACGAGCAGCCCGATCGGGCCGGGCGCGGGGTGGTCCCCGGTGAGCGGCAGGGTGAACCGGACCCGCGCCGGGGCGCCGTCGCCCGCCAGCAGCGCGACGCCGCGCCGGGCCCGCAGATCCGCCGTGCGGTCGCGGTCGGTCCACACGGTGACCTCGCCGTCCTCGGCGAGCGGCAGCACGGCCGTGTCGTCGTCGAGGGTGAAGATCACCTCCCCGGTGGGGTCCCGCGTCAGCGCCGTCCCGGCGGGGACGAGCGGGACCGCGGTGCCTTCCTGCCGGGCGGCGAGGCGCAGCACGGTGGCGGCGGGGCGGGCGGGGCGCGGCGGTTCGAGGCCGAGCAGCCGCAGTATGGCCACCACGAGCGCGTCCGGCACCTGGTCGAGCCAGTACAGCCGCTGCTCGAGGAGGTAGGCGAAGAGTTCGAGGAGGGTGACGCCGGGGTCGACGGGCGCGTGCAGCGTCCAGGTGCCGTCGGACTCGGCGGGGATCCGGCGGCGGATCGCCGCCATCATGTCGGCCCAGGTGAGGTCGTCCAGTTTCGGCGGGGGCAGGGTCATGGTGTGCCCCCGGTGAGGCCCGTGGGTCCGGTGAGCCCGGTGTAGAACGGGAACACCAGGTTCGCCTTGGTGTTGCTGCGCCGGATGCGGTAGACGATCGAGACGGTGATCCGCGACTCGTCGGCCGGGTCGGCCTCCGCGCGGACCTCCTCCAGTTCCACCCGTGGCTCATGGTCGCGGACGGCGACGGCGATCGACTGCTCCAGGTCGCGCAGGTTCTGCACACTGCCGGGCGCGAACACCAACTCCTGTGCGTGGGTGCCCAGTTCGGGCCGCATCACCCGCTCGCCGGTGCCGGTGCGGAGCAGCGCCCGCAGACAGTGCTCGATGCTCTCCTCGCCGACGGCGTATCCGAGCCGCCCGGACGCGTCGGGCAGGATCGGGAACCGCCAGCCGGTCCCGAGGAACTCCTCGCTCATGCCGTCCTCGCCTTCTTCGCCAGCACGGCGGGGGTGAGCGGCGGGGTCGGCGGGCCGGTGGGCCCGGCGGCGGACGGATGGGTGTGGGTGTTGAACGCCTGGAGCAGCGCGTTGCCGAGCACGAGCGGTTCGGTGGCGCCGCCGCCGAGGTCGATGGAGGGGGAATCGACCGTCAGCTTGGGCGCCTTGAGGGTGATCTCGCCCTGCGCGGTGACGGTGACACTGCCGCCCTCGGCGGCGGTGATGCGGATCGCCTTGCCCTGGTCGTCCAGCTCCACGACGTGTCCGGCGGCGGAGGTGATCCGTACCGCGGCCTTGGACTCGGTGTCGTCCAGGAGCACCTCATGGCCGTGCCGGGTCCGGATGAGCTTCTGGTCGCGGCCTTCGGTGCGGGCGGTCGGCGGCTTGTCCTCGCCGTTGTAGAGGCCGCCGAGCACGATCGGGTACCGCATGTCCCCGTGGACGAAGGCGACGAGCACCTCATCGCCCTTCTCGGGGACGAACACCGAGCCGTAGCCGCCTCCCGCGTAGAGCTGGCCGACCCGGACCCAGTCGGTGACCGTGGTGTCGTCGAACCACGGGAACTTCAGCTTGACCTGGCCCTCGTCGTCGCCCTCGTTCTCCACGACGAGCGCCTCGACCACGCCGTAGTAGCGCTTGTCGGTGGAGCGAGCGCGTGGCGTGCCCCTCATCGTCACTGGGCCCCCTGATGGATCCGCCGTGCGGTGAACTGGGTGAAGAAACCACCGGTGTTGAGGGTGTGCTCGACCCGCTTGACGAAGTAGGTGCCGGAGAAGCGGTGGCCGAGGCCGTAGATCTCCAGGTTGTCGCCGGGCCGCAGTTCGGGCAGGCCGGCCACCTTGCCGGTCGCGGTGATGAACTCGTAGGCGCGCTCGCGCAGCAGGCTGATCGCCAGTTCGCGGGCCTCCTGGTCGCTGCCGACCGGGGCGTCGACCACGACCTCCTGGCGGCCCTGCAGGGTGGACTCGGCGACCTGCGGTCCGCTCTGCCCGTCGGCCGTGTTCTGCCCGGCCGGGAGGTTCTCGGCGGTCGCGGTGAACGCGATCGACTGTTTGGTACGGGGGTCCCAGCCGCGCACGGTGACCTTGCTGACCTGCTGGGAGACGGTCAGCGTCGGGGTGAACTCCATCAGGTTGGGGACCAGCCCCTCGGGCCGGCCGGTGGGGCCGGTGCTCAGCCCGGGTGCGTACGCCAGCCGGTACAGCCGGATCGGGCGGCCGTCGCGGCCGTCGGTCGGCTTGGTGAAGTACAGCGTGTCCTCGCCGGTCTTCGCGTCCGGCAGGATGTAGCAGTCGAAGTCCAGCCGCTTGGCCCGCTCCAGCAGGAACGTCGCGTCGTCCTGGTTCTTCTGCACCACCAGGTCATGGGTGGGCCCTTCCCGGGTGACCTCGATGCGCAGGTGGTTGCGCTGGGCGATCCGCTCGGCGATGCGCCAGTCCGGCAGATTGCGGTAGATCTTGGTCTCGTTCTCGGTGGGCTTGCGGTCCTTGAGCCGCAGCAGCCCGTCCACTCCGCTGACCTGCACGGTGGGCGACGCGCCGTCGGTGAACTTCGGGCTGAGCGTGGAGATGGTCCCGGTGGCGACGGTGAGCAGCTTGTCGGCGTAGCCGAGCCGGACCGAGACCCGGCCGCCGAGCCGGAAGCGCGGCGAATCGCTGTGCTTGAACCGCAGATTGACGTCGTCCCAGTTGTTCAGGGTGAGATCGAAGCCGGACAGCTCGTCGAGGTCCCGGTTCACCTTGATGTCGATGATGTCGTTCTTGGTGGACGGGTCCATCTCCAGGCCCTCGATGCGCACATCGAACTCGGGCGCGTACCGGTCGGGCGAGGCGACCTCGGGGGTGGGGGTGCTCATCGCGCGCTCCTCACGCCAGCCGGGGCACGGTCAGCACCCGGCCCGGCCGCAGGTCCCGTGGGTCGCTGATGCCATTGGCACGCGCCAGCTCCCGCCAGGCGTCGGGCCGCCGGTACAGCGCGGCGGAGATGGAGCTGAGCGTGTCGCCGCGCCGCACCACATAGCTCTTCTCCACCGTGGGCGACGACCGGGGCGTCTCGGCGACCTGCGCGGCGGCGGTGCGGAACTCCTTGAGCGAGAGGTCCAGCATGGCCCGCAGCGGCACCCCGTCCGGCCGGAACAGCTGGTAGTTGACGTCCAGCTTCTCCACGACGCCGGTGAAGACCTCCTCGTCCCAGACGAACCGCACGACCGGTGGCGCGTGTTCGCGGCTGTCGGGCCGCAGCAGGTCGCGCACCGCATTGACGTAGGCCTTCCGTACGTTCTCCAGGGTGTCGGAGGTGTCCACCAGCGCCTGCACGGTGAGGGTCTCCGTGCCGCCGCGGACGTACTGCAGGGGCGGTGTCTCCAGGCCGGGGATGGTGATCTCGGCGAAGGTGTTGCTCTTGCTCAGCTTGTAGTCGGTGGGGTTGAACCGCAGCGGGATCCGCCGCTGCCGCTCGTCGGCGATCACCGGCCGGACGATCTCCAGCCGGGCGCGGGCGGCACCCTGCCGGGCGAAGGACACGGGCGTCACGCTCATGGCGCCTCCCCGTCGCCGAAACGGCGTTCCGCCTCGGTGTGTGTGGCGCGTGCGCACTGGTCCTCGTACAACTTCGCCCACGCCTGGATGTGCTGGTTGAACAGACGGGTGAACACGGCGCCGTCGTCGCCCTCCACCTGGAACCGGACCTCGAGGTGGTGAATGGTCACCTTCGGCACCTCGGTCACCTCCCTTGGATCTGGCGCGGCAAGGCGCTCGCCGCGGCGTCCTGCAGGACCTTCGTCAGCCCCTCGTGCGCGATCTCCAGCGACTCGATGGCGATCGCGTTCTGCTCCCCGTGCAGATCCGGGCCGGTCCACTTGGCGGCGAGCCCGCCGTGGAAGGCCCAGGCCGCACCGGGCACCCCGTCCGGGCCGAGTACGATCACCGCGCCGTCGCGGCGGGCGCCCAGCGAGTCGGCGAGCCCGGCCTGGTACCAGGACCACAGCCCCGGGTCGCGCACCACGCCGCGCTTGAGCGTGATCCGGTTCCAGGAGTGGCGCAGCGGCAGTTGGTGGACCGAGTCGTTGCGCCCGCCCTCCGGGTAGCTCGTCACTTCCAGCTGCGCGCCGAGCCCGGTGACCTCCTGGAACGCGCCGGAGGCGGCCAGTGGCAGCAGCAGCGCCTGCGCGGCGGGCAGATACGCGTCGCCGGGGTCGAGGGTGACCAGGAAGCGGTATTTGGGCAGTGGATCCAGGCTCACGCCTCGATCACCTCCAGACCTCGGTCCTGGCCGAGTACGAGACGCAGCCGGATGAACTCCATGGGGACGGCCGGGGCCACCTCGATCTCGCAGACCAGTTGCCCCGGGTCCTGCTCGGGCGGGTTGTTGGTGTCGTCGCACACCACCCGGAACGCCTGCTCGGGCCGGGCACCGGCGAGCGCCCCGGCCCGGAAGGCCGACAGCAGCACGGAGGTCAGGGCCCGTACCAACGTCAGCCGCAGCTCCGCCGAGTTGACGTCGAACACCAGCGGGCTCGCCGCCCGCCGGATCGCGCGCACCAGCAGATGCACCAGCCGCCGGTGGGCGATGTAGCGGGTGCCCGGATCGGCGGACAGGGTGCGCCCGCCCCACACCATCAGCCCCCGCCCGCGGGTGCACCGGATCAGGTCGATCCCCGCGTCGAACAGCCGCACCTGCTGCGGTTCGGGGTATTCGGTGGCGAGGTCGACCGCCTCCAGGATCACCGCGTTCGCGGGCGTGTGGTGCGCCCCGCGCTCGCCGTCGAGGCGGGCGATGACGCCCAGGACGTGCCCGGACGCCGGGACGGTGCGCAGGTCCTGCCCGTCGGGGGTGCGCAGCGGCGGGTGGTAGACGGCGGCGCAGCCGAGCAACTGGCTGTCGCCGGTGCCCGCCAGGGAACCGACCCAGTCCACCACCTGGTCAACGGAGGACAGCGCGGGCGGCACGTCCAGAACGGCGAGGCGGTCGTGCGACGGCTGCACGCTCCGCAGCAGTTCGAGCACCGCGTCGGTGTGCGCGCCGCCGGACAGGTCCGTGCCCAGGTCCGGCAGCGCCACCAGCGCCGGTTCGGGCAGTTCGGCCTGTACGGTCACGGCGTCCGAGTACGCCCCGCGGCCGGGCGCGGCGTCGGTGCCGCCCGCGAGCGTCAGGTCCCAGGACGTCGAGATCGGGCCGGGCCGCCCCGGTGGCGGTGGCGGCCCGTCCGGGATCAGCCGGATGTAGCGGGATCCGGTGAGCCGGTCGGCCAGGCCGGTGAGCGGCAGCCCGGGAAAGGTCTCGGGCGGCTCGCCGGGCATCATCACCCGGACGCCCACGGTGGGCGGTCCGGCGACGGTGCTGGCCTGGTAACGGATGGCGATACGGCCGCCGTTGGCCCAGGCGCCGGGGCTGGTGGCCACCACCTGGTAACCCGTGGCGTCCCATCCGCTCAGCGGCCCGACCGGCCACGCGGTCCGGGCCGTGCCGGCCGGCCCGGACACCCGGAGCACCCACGCGGTGCGGCCGCCGTTCTCGAAGAAGCCGCGCAGTGCGTACGGGGTGGCGAAGGCGCCCTCCGGCGGCCCGAAGGTGCCCACGACGTCGTTCCAGCTCTCCACGCGCACGGGAGTGCCGACCGGGCCGCGGCGGAGCCGGCCCAGGAACGCCGCCACGTCGGTGCGCAGCGGCTCGGTGTCGGAGCCGCGTGGCGCGAACGCGAGGGATACTCCGGGGAGCGCTTCGCCTGCCATATCAGGTTTCGATCTCCAGCTTCTCGACCGCCAGGACGAGCGTCTCCATGGCGATCTCGTTCTTGGTGGCGCTCAGCGTCGGGCCGGTGTACTTGGTGGGCCAGCCGCGGTCGAAGTTCCAGCGCACCACGTCGTTGCGGTTCTCGTCGCACAGCACGATCGAGCCGTGGGTGCGCTTCACCGTGCCGTTGAGCGCGTCGGCCACCCACTTCCAGAAGGCGGCATGGCCGGTGATACCGCGCTTGAAGGTGAGGTTGGTGAACTTCTTCAGCCCCGGGATCTTGCGGACGGTGATGTCCTCGCTCCCGTTGCGGTACTCGATCGGCGGGATCTCCAGCTCCAGCCCGCTCGCCTCGGTGAAGGACCCGCTCACCGCGAGCCCGTCGTCGCTGACGTTGAACACGAGGATCTTGAAGTTATAGGACGCGTATGGATCGTCCCTGGTCACGGGCGGCATAGTGAACTCCCTCGGGCACTCAGGCGAGTTGGGTCTCGCGGGTCTTCTGCTGGATCCGGAAGATCACGAACTCCGCCGGGAAGACCGGCGCGACGCCGACGACACAGATGAGGCGGCCGCCTGCGAGGTCGTCCTCGGTCATCGTGGTGCGGTCACAGGCGACGAAGAACGCCTCGTCGGCGGTGGTGCCGGCGAGCGCGCCGGTGCGCCAGACCGTGGTGAGGAAGTTCGCGACCGTCTGGCGGACCAGGGACCACAGCGCCTCGTCGTTCGGCTCGAACACCACCCACTGGGTGCCCTCTTCGATCGACTCCTCCAGATAGAGGAACAGCCGCCGGACGTTGACGTACTTCCACGAGCTGTCCGAGGAGAGGGTGCGCGCTCCCCAGACCCGGTGGCCGAGTCCGGGGAAGAACCGCAGCGCGTTGATGCCCTTGGGGTTGAGCACGTCCTGATGGCGCTTGGTGATGTCCTGGGCGATGCCGTCGGTCAGCCGGATGCCCCGGATGACCGCGTTGGCCGGTGCCTTGTGCACCCCCCGCTCCACATCCACGCGCGCGTAGATCCCGGCCATGTGGCCCGAGGGCGGCACCTCGACGTCGCGGTCCGCCGACAGGTCGCGGGTGACCAGCCACGGGTGGTAGAGCGCGGCGTACTTGGTGTCGAAGCGCTCCCGGAACGCCTGCACGCCCTCGATGTCCAGGCCGTCCTGCGGATCGAGGATCGCGAACCGGTCCCTGAGCAGCTCGCAGTGGGTGACCAGGGCCGATTCGACCGTCCCGGACCACATCCCCGGCACGGCGCAGACGGCCACCTCGTCGATGTCCTCCAGCGCGGCGATCCCGGTGCGCTTGCCGCTGCCGCCGTCCTCGCCGACGAAGTCGGCCACGCTCAGGCTCCCGTAGGCGTCGTCCCCGTCTCCGAGCGTCAGCCAGGATCCGACGGCGGGCAGGGGGAACTTCGTCGGGTCGGTGGACAGGGCGCCCAGCGCCGTCGCCCGCACCAGCCGGGAGCGGGCGGCCAGGGTGGTCACCAGGTTGGTCGGTGTGTCGCCGGTGAGCCGGAGGTTGCGGTGGGTCTCGGTCTCCACGGCCCCGGACGGATCGGTGAACCGGGCGTCGACCTGCGCCTCGATCAGCTGCACCCGATCGGTCTCGAACAGCGTCCCGGGCACGTTCCCGTCGAGGGTGACGACGTCCGCGGCGACCGATTCGACGGTGCGGATGGACAGATGGGTGCCGTCGTCGAGCTGGACCACGGCACCTTCGTAGAGCCGGCTCGCCCCGCCGACCCGCAGCGTCGTCCCCGCCGAGGTGTTGCCCCGGCGCACCCGGCGCACCAGCAGTCCACCGCGCCACGCCTCATGGGTCGCGCCGGACGGCAGGGTCAGGGTGACCTTCCCGTCCGCCGGCTGGCTCACCTGGACCTTGAAACGGCCCGAGCCGATCCGCACCCATACGTCGGACGGCAGTTCGTCGGGGTCGAGCCCGGCCACCGCGGCGACCTCGACCGTCTCGCTGTCGGCGGCGGCGTCCGCGGCCAGCCGTGTGACGAACAGCCCGCCCTCCTGCGGATCCGGCAGCACCGGCAGTGCGGCCGAGGCCATCGGCTGGATCCGCACCTGCACCGCGTCGCCCCACGAACCGGGGCTGACGGCGGCGAACTCCAGTGTCTGCTCCGCGCTGCGCGCCCCGATCTGGACGTAGTCGCCGCGGCCCGCCCTGACCTCGGCGGGCAGTTGGGCGTCCAGCTCGATCCGGTGGGTGGTGGCGTCGTAGGCGGCGACACCGGCGGTGTGGATCGACTGCTGGTCGTCGCCGCGGAAGATCTGGATCTGCTGCCCGACGCCGGAGAACCCGATCAGATGGCCGAGTTCCAGGCGGGTGGCGCCCTTGGCGGCATCACCGGTGACCGGGCTCACCAGGCCATGGCCCAGCACGCCCGAGGACGGGCTCGCCTGCTTGCCGGCGACCCGCTTGATGTACAGCCGCTGGCCGCCGTTGTCGAAGAACCCCTTGACGGCCAGCGGGAACAGCCACCAGCGGCCGCCTTCCGCCGGGTCGTTCGCCCAGGTGTCCCGGATCAGCGGGTCCGGCTCGCGGAGGAATCCGCCGAAGGTGTTCTGGAACTCCAGGAAGTTGGTGACCAGTTTGGGCTTGCCGGTGTACGGACCGCGCACGGTGACCCCGGCCATTCCGGCCGTACTGGTGCTCACCCCCGCGATCGGCCGTGGGCCCGCATCGATCTCCTCGATGTAGACCCCGGGGCTCAGATACTCCGCCATGGACGGCTCCTTAACTCTCGCGGATCTCTATGACGTGCCGGCGCTCGATGTCCTGGGGCAGCCGCACGACCAGCGATCCGGACCGGCCCGGCCGCTCGGTGGCCTGCAGGCGGAATATCTCCTCGACGGCGTGCTCGTCGGCCTTCTCGCCCTCCCACCGCAGGGCCAGCCGGAAGGCGCCCGCGGCGTCGGACAGGGTGCGCTCGTGCCATGGCGTCAGGTCCCGGCTGGTCTGCCCGCCGGCCTCGATCAGCGCATTGGCGATCGGCGCCCGCGTGGCCGCGTCGACCACGGAGCCGTGCACCGTGCGCAGCCCCGGCGGGTAGGGGAAGGAGACGCTCGGCAGCAGCCGGACCAGCCGTGGCTCGGTCACCACCGGCGGCGGGTGGCCGTCGTCATACGGGTGCACCAGGAACTCGACGCCCACCAGGGCGGCCGAGAACGGCTGGCCGTCGGCCGGATACAGCGGCTGGTAGCCGGGGGCCGTGAAGCGCGCCCGGTGGCGCCGCGGCCGGGCCGCCCACGGCTCGGCGCACCGGCCGAGACCCGGATAGACGAAGGCCGCGCTGGGGGTGCGCACCGCCACGTCGTCGAGCGGCAGCCAGCCGTCGTCGTAGCGGTCCAGTTGGACGGTGACCCCGGTGGCGCGCACCCGCCGGGCATAGTCGTCGAGGGGTATGAACCAGGCCGGGCTGTAGAGCGTCGACCGCTCCAGCGGCAGGAAGCGGCTCATGGCAGCCCCGCCCCGCTGATGACCCGGTTGTGCACCGGGTGGACCGGCGTCTCGACGGCGGAGTCCAGGTTGACCACGCGGACCTCGTAGTTGAGCGACAGCCGGTACGGCTTCTGGATCGCGTACCAGACCCAGGACTTCTGGTCCAGGGTGAGCGGGGTCAGGCTGAGGTTGAGCGTGTCGGTGCTCGCCGCCAGGCTGCCGGACAGCTGTGCGCCGTCCAGGATCGCGTCGTCGTAGAACGTCTGGAGGGCCCGTCCGAGCATCCGGTGCTGGGTGGCCTGGTCACCGCCCCAGGGGGTGACCAGGTAGCGCAGCAGCAGGGCCATCGGCGGCTTGCGGGTGGTCAGTGGGTCGGGTGGCTGGGAGCGCACCGGCGGCCGGTTGCGCGAGGTGGGGTCCTCGGCGATCTCGTAGAGGAACACCGTGAGTTTGGGCGGCGGTGTCTGGACCGTCTCGGAGAGGTCGTTGAGTTCCGCGATCGGCGGTTCCACCTGGCTGAGCCCGCGCAGGGCCTGGGTCAGGCTGTCCACGATGATCGTGGAGACGTCGGCGATGACGCCGAAGTCGCCCATGCGAATGCTCCCCCTCTCCGCGCTCGAAAGCGTGCTCCGAGAGGATGCCGGGCCCGGCGTGGCCGGATCGCGATAGGCACATCACACGAACGTCACCGGTCCGTTTTCGCGGCCGCCGATGACGAACCCGGACACACATCGACAACGCCGAGGTGACACGGGCGCGCATATTGTCCTTTCATGGAAATCCCCTCAGAGCGGACCGGTGTCCTGATCCTCCGGGTCTGGGTGGAAGGCGGCAGGCCGGATGGATTCCGTGCGCGCATCGTGCCGACCGGGGACGGGCAGCAGACGGCCCCCAGCGCGGTGAGCGCGGTCGACGATGTGCTCACCGCCGTGCGCGCCTGGCTCGATCAGCTGCTCGAGCCGGAAAGGTGACGTCGCCGCGACGTTCCGGTGATGGCCGGCCATATAGCGTCCTTTGGCGAGAAGGCCGGACACACGATCATGATCTGCTCGTAACATGGCTTTAGGGCATCCCGATGGGACGCACGGGATGGCCGCTGGAGCCAATATCGCCCCGGGGGGCCGATGAGCGCAGAAGGCCACGTCATGACGTTGAGACTGCTCAAGAGTTTCGCGCTGTCGGTCGATCAGAAACGCGTTCCCATATCCTCCAGCGCCCAACGCCTCCTCGCGTTCCTCGCCCTGCAGAACATGCCACGCAGCCGGACCTATGTGGCCGGAATGCTGTGGCCGGATGTCACGGCCTCCCGCGCCAACGCCAATCTCCGGTCGTCCTTATGGCGCGCCACGCGCACGGGACATCAGGTCATCGACGCGTCCACACAGGAACTGGCGATCTGCAAGCACATCGACGTGGATATCCACGTGGCGGCGACGCATGCGCATCGGCTGCTCGATATGTCGCGGCCGTGCGATGACATCCTCACCACGCGGACCCGGGAGGATCTCTCGGCCGATCTCTTACCGGAGTGGTCGGAGAACGAGTGGGTGCTGATCGAGCAGGAGCAATACCATGAACTCCGGTTGTACGCCCTGGAGGCGATGACCGAGCGGCTGACGACGGCAGGCCGCCATGGCGAGGCGGTCGCCGCCGGACTCGCCGCCGTACGTGCGGAGCCCCTGCGGGAGAGCGCTCATCGCGTGCTCATGAACGCGCATCTCGCCGCCGGCAACAGGGGCGCGGCGCTGCGGCAGTACGAGCAATGCCGCCGGGTGCTGATCGAGGAGCTGGGCCTGGAGCCGTCCCAGACGCTGAGGAACCTGGTGCCGGCGCACTCCGGGGGCGGGGGTGTCGGTGGGGCCACTCACTCCGGGGGCGGGGGCGCCGCTCCGGAGCTCCCGACACGTCGGATCGTCTGCCATCCGGCGGGCGAGGTCCCGGCACAGGGCACGGACACCTCGGCCCCGGCCGGCACCGTGCCCGCCTGAGTCGGCACCGTGCCCGCCTGACCGTGGAGTGTGCGCGCCTGACCGTGGAGTGTGCGCGTCGGGCACTAGACGGCGGGGACCACCGGCGACAGATGGGCGTCGCGCCGCACCAGTGCGGCGTAGCGTCCGTCCTTGGCCAGCAACTCCTCGTGGGTGCCCCGCTCGGCGATCCGGCCGCCGTCGAGGACGACGATCTGGTCGGCGTCGCGCACGGTGGAGAGCCGGTGGGCGATGGTGATCGTGGTGCGACCGGCCGAGAGGGAGTCGATGGCCTCCTGGACGGCCTGCTCGGTGCGGGTGTCCAGGGCGCTGGTGGCTTCGTCGAGGATGAGGACGGGCGGGTCGCGCAGAATCGTGCGGGCTATGGCCAGGCGCTGCTTCTCCCCGCCGGAGAAGCGGTAGCCACGCTCTCCCACGAGGGTGTCATAGCCGTCCGGTAGGGAGGCGATGTGGTCGTGGATCTGGGCGGCCTCGGCCGCGGCCACGATCTCCTCATCGGTCGCGTCGGGCTTGGCGAAGCGCAGATTCTCGGCGACGGAGGCGTGGAAGAGGTACGTCTCCTGGGAGACGACGCCGACGGCTCGGGCGAGGGAGTCGAAGTCGAGGTCGCGCACATCCACCCCGTCGATCAGCACCCGGCCGCCGGTCACATCGTAGAGCCGGGGCACCAGATAGCTGAGGGTCGTCTTGCCGGAGCCGGTCGGTCCGACGACCGCCAGGCTGCCGCCCGCGGGGACGGTCAGATCGATGCCGCGCAGGGTGCCCTTCGACGCGGTGTTCTTCGACACGGTGTTCTTCGACGCGGTGTTCTTCGACACGGTGTTCTTCGACGCGCCCTTTGAGGGACCGGGAGGTGTGCTCTCGTAGTCGAAGTCGACGCCGTCGAAGCGGACTTCGCCGCGCACCTTCCCCAGGCGGACCGGGTCGGCGGGCTCGGTGATGTCGATCGGCAGGTCGAGGTATTCGAAGATGCGGGCGAAGAGGGCGAGGGAGGTCTGCACCTGCACACCGGTGGCCAGCAGGCTCACCGTCGGCCGGAGCAGCCCCTGCTGGAGCGAGACGAAGGCGACGAGCGTACCGATGGAGACGGCGGGACCACCGGCCTGGAGGGCGACGCCCGCGGCCCAGTAGATCAGCGCGGGCATGGCGGCCATGACGATGCCGATGGTGGACATCCGCCAGCGGCCGGCCATGTTGGAGCGCACTTCCAGGCCCACGAGGCGCTCGGACTCCTGGGCGAACTGCTGGGTCAGCGACTCGGACCGGCCCATGCTGCGGCCGAGCAGGATGCCGCTGACCGACAGGGACTCGGTGACCATGGCGGACATGGCGGCCATCTGCTTCTGGCGCTGCGAGGTGATCTTCTTGCGCTCGGCGCCGACGCGACGGCTGATCCAGACGAACACCGGCAGCAGGAGCAGGGAGACGACGGTCAGCCGCCAGTCGAGCGCGAGCATCGCGACGACGGTGGCGACCACGCTGGTGAGGTTGGAGACCAGCGAGGTCGCGGTGGAGGTGACGGTGGCCTGCATACCGCCGATGTCATTGGCGATACGGGACTGCACCTCGCCGGTGCGGGTGCGGGTGAAGAAGGCGAGCGGCATGCGCTGCAGCCGGTCGTAGACCGCGGTGCGCAGATCGTGCATCACGCGCTGGCCGACGGTGGTGGAGATCAGGGTCTGCAGAACGCCGAAGACGCTGTTGACGACGGCCGCGGCGATCATGCCGAGGGCGAGCAGGGTGAGCAGTCCGGTGCGGCCGTCGGGGATGGCGGTGTCGAGGATCTCCCGGAGGAGGAACGGCGAGGCGACCGAGACCAGCGCGGACGCGGCGACCAGCAGGCCGACCACGGCGAGGCGGCCGCGATAGGGACGGAAGAGCCGGAGGATGCGGCGCACCTGGGCGGGCCGCTCGGGCTCCTGGGCGGACGGGGTCCATGACGGAGGTGTGTCGGGGCGCATGGGCTCCTTCTGGGGTCAGGGAGGCCGGCGCGGATGATGACGGCGTGGTCGAGCCGTGGCCGCGTCGGCGCGGACTTTGAGAGCATAGCTCATTGTTACCTATACTCACAATGAACCCGGTCCTGATAAACTGCGATCATGCCCACGTCCGAGACACCCGGCCTCCTCGCGGAGCAGCTGCTGCGCCTGACCCGCAGACTGCAGCGCGCCCAGAAGCGCTATATGGAGCCGCTGGGCATCACCCCCGCCCAGTCCCGCCTGCTGCGCACCGTCGCCCATGACGACCAGCCGCCGCGGATGGCGGACCTGGCCCAGCGCCTCGAGGTGGTCCCACGCGCCGTGACGACGCTGGTGGACGCCCTGGAGGCGCATGGCTCGGTGCGGCGCGTACCGGATCCGACCAACCGCCGGGTAGTGCGCGTCGAGCTCACCGACACCGGGCGCTCGACGCTGCGTGCGCTGCGCGAGGCGCGCCGGGCCGCCGCTGAGGACATCCTGGCGCCGCTCAGCGATCAGCAGCGCGAGGCGCTGGGCGAGCTGCTGGACACCCTGTCCGGCGCCCCGGACCACCGCTGCTGAGATCTGGGCGGCCGCACCGCCGACGCCCTGGTGCCGCGCTCAGGCGGCCAGGTGCGCCTTGTCCCCCATGACCACCACCGGGTGCAGCTTGGGGTCGAGATTCTTCAGCAGATACTCCATACCGGACTTGGGGAGGCTGACACAGGCCGAAGTGCCGCTGCCGTGATCCATGTGCAACCAGATGCTGCCGCCCTTGCTCTGCCCTTCGGGCCGGGTCTGGTCCAGCGGCGAGGTGCCCTTGACGCGGTTGTAGTCAATGGCGATGACGTAGTTGAAGTCCGTCCAGTGGGACTTGGGCCAGTAGTGGGGCGCGGCGAAGGAGCCGGACGCCGTGTACGGCAGCCGGGCGCCGGGGTCGGGCAGCACACCGCCCGCGTCGCTGAGCGTGTAGACCCCGACCGGGCTGCGCTTGTCGCCCTCGTGATGGTTCGTCGTCCAGCCGCGTTTGCCGTTGTGCGCGGTCCAACTGCGCGTCCGCTCCCATGCCTTGCCCTGCTTGGTGTAGAGGACCACGGTCGCGTCCCCGGAGTTCACCCCTTTGCCGTAGACCGCCACGACCTGACGGGACTGGTCCGGGATCCGGGACTGGAGCTTGTCCCCCACGTCCGGGATACGCGTGGGATCCGGCCTGGGCGCCCCGCTGCGCAGCGCTTGTTTGCCCTGGTCCGCGCCTTTGTCACCACCGCTGTCACCGCCGCCGTCGCCGCAGGCCGTGAGGAGGACGAGGGCCGCGGCGGCCGCGGCCGCCGCACGCATGGACATCGTGCCGGAAATTCGCATGTCCCCATGGTCCCACCCGCATAGGACAGTGCGGCATGCGGGATTGGCGTGTTCCGGCCGGTCCCGGGAAAACCAGTTGAATTCCGCACGTGAGAACGTCAGCCTTGCACGTCTCCCGCCCTCCCCTCCCTCCGCCGCCCGCCCGACCTTGGGACGTCATGCACATTCGCGATCTTCCGTACCCCGATCCCGGCCGACCCGACGTGCGGTCAGGTCCGAGGTTTCTCTTCTGGCTGGGCAGGAATCAGCTGGGCGGGCAGGTCAAGGCGGCCCTCTGGGGTCTGGTGCACATGGCCGCGCTGGTGTCCTTCCCGCTCGCCATCGGCTTCGGTGTGCAGGCGGTGGTGGATCGCTCAGGCTCCCGGCTGGCGATGGCCGGGGCGCTGATGGTGGGGCTCACCGTGCTCACCGCGCTGGGGGACGCCATGCTGCACCGTGCGGCGGTCACCAACTGGATCACGGCGGCGGCCCGGGTACAGCAGTTGCTGGCCCGCAAGGCGGTGGAACTGGGGTCCACGCTCACCCGGAAGGTGGCGGCTGGTGAGGTCGTCGCCGTCTCCACGGGCGATGTCGAGAAGATCGGCTGGTTTGTGGAGGCCCTGTCCCGATTCACCGCTGCCGCGATCACCACCGTCGCGCTCTGCGTGGCGCTGGTGCTCTACCAGCCCGCGCTGGGAGTGGTGGTGGCGGTTGGTGTGCCCGCGCTGGCGCTGGCCGTACTGCCGCTGCTGCCGCGCGCGGCGCGCCGGGCCGACGACCAGCGGGAGAAGGCGGGCCGGGCCACCGAGCTGGCCTCGGACACCGTGGCCGGGCTGCGGGTGCTGCGGGGCATCGGCGGCGAGCAGTTGTTCCTGGGCCGCTACCGGAGCGCCTCGCAGGAGGTGCGGGTCGCGGCGGTGCGCAGCGCGCGGATGTGGGCGCTGATCGCGGCGGTGCAGGTGGCGCTGCCGGGGCTGCTGCTGATCGGTGTGGTCTGGTACGGGGCGTCGCTGGCCGGCGAGGGGCGGATCGAGGTGGGCGAGCTGGTCACCGTCTACAGCGCGGTCACCTTTCTGCTCTTCCCGCTGCGGCACTTCGAGGAGATCGCCATGGCGTACTCCTTCTCCCGGCCCTCCGCGCGGCGCGCGGCCCGGGTGCTGGCGCTGCGGCGCTCCTCCGCGGACGGCGAGGGCGCGGCCGCCGCAGCCATCGTGGCCACTGCGGCCACCGCGGCATCCGTGGACGGCGCGGCATCCGTGGACGGCGGCGGGCGCGCGGAAACGCATGAGGCCGCCGCATCGCTCGGCGGGGATCTGTACGACCCGGTGAGCGGGATGCTGGCGCCGAGCGGAGTGCTGACCGCGGTGGTGTGCGGCGACCCGGACGCGGCCGGGCGGCTGGCGGACCGGCTGGGCGGGCATCCCGCAGACGGCGGCCCGGGCGCCGGGGGCCAGGGCGGGGCGCCGTCGGCGCTGCTCGGCGGGGTCGCCCTGGACGGGGTGGCGCTGGCCTCGGCGCGCACGGCGGTGCTGGTGCAGGACAAGGACCCGGTGCTGCTGTCGGGGACGCTCGCCGAGCTGCTGGATGTGCCGAGGTCCGGGGAGGTCTCGGCGGAGAAGGCGCTCGAGGCCGCCCAGTGCGGCGATGTGCTGGAGGCGCTGGCGCAGGCGTCGGCGGCCGACGAGGGGGACGCCGACCCCATGCGCACCCGGATCACCGAGCGCGGCCGCTCGCTGTCGGGTGGCCAGCGGCAGCGGCTGGCGCTGGCCCGCTCGCTGGTGACCGATCCGGAGGTGCTGGTGCTGGACGAGCCGACCTCCGCGGTGGACTCGCACACCGAGGCGCGGATCGCCGACGGGGTGCGGAAGCTGCGGACGGGCCGGACCACCATCGTGTTCACCTCCAGCCCACTGGTACTGGACCGGGCGGACCGGGTGGTGTTCGTGGCCGACGGCGAGGCGGCGGGGGTGGGCACCCACCGTGAACTGCTGGGCGCCGACCCCACGTATCGCGCGGTCGTCACCCGCGAGACGGACGACGAGACCGCCGCGCGGAGGCCCGGCCGGTCCACCGGGCCGGCCGGCCACGGCCTGGGGGATATCGCGCGGAAGGACACCGCGCGCGAGAACACCGCGCGGGAAGACATCGGGCGGATCGAGGAACAGATCGAGGAGTCGGCATGATCGGCGTGGCACCGCCCGCCTATGACCCGGCCGCACCGGAGTCGGCGACGACGCTGCCGGTCGGCACGCCCACCACCGTGCGGGCCTATGTGCGTGAGCTGCTGCGGCGGCACCGGGCCGCCTTCACCGTGCTGATGGTCGTGAACGCGACCGCGGTGCTCGCCTCCATGGTCGGCCCGCAACTGCTGGGCGGCGTGGTCGAGGACCTCTCCCAGGGCGAGAAGGACCTCCACATCGGGCGCACCGTGGCGCTGTTCGCGGTGGCGCTGGTGGTGCAGACCGTGTTCGTCCGGCTGGTGCGGCTGCGCGGGGCGGTGCTCGGCGAGCAGATGCTGGCCGATCTGCGGGAGGACTTTCTCGTACGGTCGGTGGGTCTGCCCCCGGGGGTGCTGGAGCGGGCCGGGACCGGGGATCTGCTGTCCCGGATCACCACCGATGTCGACCGGCTGGCGAACGCGATGCGCGAGGCCGTGCCGCAGCTCGCCATCGGTGTGCTGTGGACCGGACTGCTGCTCGGCGCGCTGACCCTGACCGCTCCCCCACTGGGCCTCGCGGTGCTGGTGGCGCTTCCGGTGCTGGTGATCGGCTGTCGGTGGTACTTCCGCCGCGCGCCGAGCGCCTACCGCTCGGAGGCGGCAGGGTACGCGGCGGTGTCGGCGTCCCTCACCGAGAGCGTGGACGCCGGGCGGACCATCGAGGCCCACCGGCTGGGCGACCGGCGGATCGCCCAGTCCGAGCTGCGCATCCGGCAGTGGACGGCGTGGGAGCGCTACACCCTCTGGCTGCGCTCGGTCCTCTTCCCGGTGATCAATGTGAGCTACACGCTGATCACCGGTTCGGTGCTGATGATCGGCGGTCTGTGTGTGATGCGGGGCTGGATGTCGATCGGCGAGCTGACCACCGGGGCGCTGCTGTCGCAGATGCTGGTCGAGCCGATCGGGCTGATCCTGCGCTGGTACGACGAGCTGCAGGTCGCGCAGGTGTCGCTGGCCCGGCTGGTGGGGGTGCGGGAGATCGAGGAGGGCCCCGCCGACGAGGGCGTGGTCCCCGGTGGCCGGGAGGTGCGCGCGGACGACGTGCGGTTCGGCTACCACGAGGGCAGCGATGTGCTGCACGAGGTCTCCATGAAGGTGGCCCCGGGGACGCGGCTGGCGCTGGTGGGCCCGTCCGGGGCGGGGAAGTCCACCCTGGGGCGGCTGCTGGCCGGGATCTACTCCCCGCGCACCGGCCGGGTGACCCTGGGCGGTGCGGAGCTGGCGCGGATGCCGGCCGAGCGGGTCCGGGAGCATGTGGCCCTGGTCAACCAGGAGCACCATGTCTTCGTGGGCTCGCTGCGGGACAATCTGCTGCTGGCCCGCGCCTGCGCCGAGGACGCCGAGCTGTGGGCGGCACTGGGCGCGGTGGACGCCGACGGCTGGGCCCGCGCGCTGGACGAGGGCCTGGACACCGAGGTCGGCTCGGGCGGTCTCGCGCTCACCCCCGCGCAGGCGCAGCAGATCGCGCTGGCCCGGCTGGTGCTGGCCGATCCGCATACGCTGGTGCTGGACGAGGCCACCTCGCTGCTGGACCCGCGGGCGGCGCGTCATCTGGAGCGGTCGCTGGGCCGGGTGCTGGAGGGCAGGACCGTGGTCGCGATCGCCCACCGGCTGCACACGGCGCATGACGCGGATGTGATCGCCGTGGTGGAGCGCGGCCGGATCACCGAGCTGGGCAGCCATGACGAACTCGTCACGGCGGACGGGGCGTACGCCGCGCTGTGGCGCTCCTGGCATCAGTAGCGGGAGGGGTGGCCGCGCCCCGGCGTGGCCACCCCGGTCCCCTCCGGGACCGCCCGGGTCCCGTCCAGGGCCACCCCGGTCCCCTCCGGGACCGCCCGGGTCCTGGAGGGGGTTCAGATCACGCCGAGGGCGGCGAGTCCGCCCATGCCACCGAGCAGCATGAAGACCGGCATCAGCACCTTCAATTCGACCCAGCTGCCGGCCCGGAACCGCATTCCCTTCGGCGGACCGAGCGGGTACCAGCGCTTGCGGCCGATCGGGATGGGCCACAGGATCGGGCAGCCGGAGACGGTGAGCGCGTCCCCGATGTCGTGGACCAATGCGCCGAGCACGATCGGCAGGCCCAGCCAGAGGTACTCCTGGCCCGGTGCGGTGAACAGCCAGTCCGAGCCATTGCCGGGCTTGTGCAGCACATCGGCGAGGATCCAGGCACTGGCCGCTCCGAGCAGCCACACCAGAACATCGCTGGAGACCCGCGCCGCCCGCCACAGCAGACCCTCGACGGCCAGCACCATATGCACGAAGAGGACGCCCAGCACCGCCCAGCGGCCGCCGATCATCGCGAGCGCCGAGGCTCCGGCGCCGATCAGCACCGCCCATACCCAGGTGTGGGTCAGGGTGCGGTGACCGCCGGAGCGGCGCGGGTCGCCCGCCTTCCTGGTCGACTTGTAGACCGAGTACGAGATCTTGTCGATCACCTCGCACAGAGCCCGCGATATGGGCCCGAAGGCGCGCGATATGGTCGCCGCCTTGTGGTCGAGATCGGGGGCGAGCGCCGCTCCCGCGCAGATCAGCGCGCCGGTGACCAGCACCGGCCAGGGCATCGCGTGGTCGGCCGCCGCGGCCGCCGCCCCCACCCCCAGCCAGGCCGCCGCCCCGGACAGCGAATGCGCCGGTCCCATCATGGTCGTACCCCGCCCCTGTTCTTTCCCGCTTCCGAGCGGGAGTTGACTGCTTCGGCCCGGCACAGCCTAGCGGCGGACGATCTTCGCGCGTACAGCCGGTTCCCGTCCCGGCGGGGAAACCAGGCAGTATAGGTACGTGACTCTTATCGATCAGCTGCCGAGCGACGCCGACCCCGACGCACTTTTCGAGGCGTTCTCCACCTGGGTCGAGGAGCGGGGCATCTCGCTGTACCCCGCCCAGGAGGAAGCGCTGATCGAGGTGGTGTCCGGGGCGAATGTGATCCTTTCGACCCCCACCGGCTCGGGCAAGAGCCTGGTGGCGGCGGGTGCCCATTTCGCCGCGCTCGCCCGGGACGAGGTCACCTTCTACACCGCGCCGATCAAGGCCCTGGTCTCGGAGAAGTTCTTCGAGCTGTGCAAGCTCTTCGGCACCGAGAACGTCGGGATGCTGACCGGCGACGCGTCGGTCAACGCGGACGCGCCGGTCATCTGCTGTACGGCCGAGGTGCTGGCGTCCATCGCCCTGCGGGACGGCAAGGACGCCGATATCGGCCAGGTGGTGATGGACGAGTTCCACTTCTACGCGGAGCCGGACCGGGGCTGGGCGTGGCAGATCCCGCTGCTGGAGCTGCCACAGGCGCAGTTCATCCTGATGTCGGCGACGCTCGGTGATGTGAGCCGGTTCGAGGAGGACCTGAACCGGCGCACCGGGCGGTCCACCGCGGTCGTGCGGTCCGCGACCCGGCCGGTACCGCTGAGCTACGAGTACCGGACGACGCCGCTGACCGAGACGCTGACCGAGCTGCTGGAGACCCAGCAGGCGCCCGTCTACATCGTGCACTTCACCCAGGCGGCGGCGGTCGAGCGGGCCCAGGCGCTGATGAGCATCAATATGTGCTCGCGCGCCGAGAAGGACGAGATCGCCTCGCTGATCGGCAATTTCCGGTTCACCACCAAGTTCGGCCGCAACCTGTCCCGTTACGTCCGGCACGGGATCGGTGTGCACCACGCGGGCATGCTGCCCAAGTACCGACGGTTGGTGGAGAAGCTGGCGCAGGCCGGGCTGCTCAAGGTCATCTGCGGTACGGACACCCTGGGCGTGGGCGTCAACGTGCCCATCCGCACCGTCCTGTTCACCGCGCTGACGAAGTACGACGGTCAGCGGGTGCGGACGCTGCGGGCCCGGGAGTTCCACCAGATCGCCGGCCGGGCCGGACGGGCCGGTTTCGACACCGCGGGCTTTGTGGTGGCGCAGGCGCCCGAGCACGTCATCGAGAACGAGAAGGCGCTCGCGAAGGCCGGGGACGATCCGAAGAAGCGCCGCAAGGTGGTCCGCAAGAAGGCGCCGGAGGGCTTCGTCAACTGGGGTCAGAACACCTTCGAAAAGCTCATCGCCTCCGAACCCGAGCCGCTCACCTCCCGGTTCCGGGTCACCCACGCGATGCTGCTGTCGGTCATCGCCCGTCCCGGTAACGCGTTCCAGGGGATGCGCCACCTGCTGGAGGACAACCACGAGCCGCGCAAGAACCAGCTGCGGCACATCCGCCGGGCGATCGCGATCTACCGCTCGCTGCTGGACGGCGGGGTGGTCGAGCAGGTGAAGCCGCAGGACACCGACGGCGAGGACGGGGGCGCCCCGATCGTCCGGCTGACGGTGGATCTGCAGCAGGACTTCGCGCTCAACCAGCCGCTGTCCACCTTCGCGCTGGCCGCCTTCGAGCTGCTGGACCCCGAATCGCCCTCCTACGCCCTGGACATGGTCTCGGTCGTGGAGTCGACGCTGGACGACCCCCGGCAGATCCTGGCGGCGCAGCAGAACAAGGCGCGCGGTGAGGCGGTGGCCGCGATGAAGGCGGACGGCGTCGAGTACGAGGAGCGCATGGAGCGGCTCCAGGACATCTCGTACCCCAAGCCGCTGGAGGAGCTGCTCTTCCACGCCTACGGGCTCTACCGCAAGAGCCATCCCTGGGTCGGCGACCATCCGCTCTCGCCCAAGTCGGTGATCCGCGACATGTACGAGCGGGCGATGACCTTCACCGAGTTCACCTCGTTCTACGACCTGGCGCGGACCGAGGGCATTGTGCTGCGCTACCTGGCCAGCGCCTTCAAGGCCCTGGACCACACCGTGCCGGACGATCTGAAGTCCGATGACTTCCAGGACATCATCGCCTGGCTCGGCGAGATGGTGCGGCAGGTCGACTCCAGCCTCCTGGACGAGTGGGAGCAGCTGGCCAACCCGGAGGAGGAGTCGGCGGAGGAGGCCCAGGAGCGCGCCGACCAGGTCAGGCCGGTCACCGCCAACGCCCGCGCCTTCCGCGTGCTGGTGCGCAACGCCATGTTCCGCCGGGTGGAGCTGGCCGCGCTGGACAAGGTCGCCGAGCTCGGGGAGATGGACGCCGACTCGGGCTGGGACGAGGACGCCTGGGCGGAGGCACTGGACGGGTACTGGGAGGAGTACGAGGAGCTCGGCACCGGAGCACAGGCCCGCGGGCCGAAGCTGCTGCGGATCGAGGAGGACCCCGAGCACGGTCTGTGGCGGGTGCGGCAGACCTTCGACGACCCGAACGGCGACCACGACTGGGGCATCTCGGCGGAGGTCGACCTCACCGCCTCCGACGAGGAGGGCCGGGCGGTGGTCCGGGTCACCGACGTGGGCCAACTGTAGCCTCCTGGACGCGGTCCGCACCGGGGACCGGCCCGGCCCCCACAGTGAAGGAGCACGACCGATGACCAATCCCGCCGAACGCCTGGTCGATCTGCTCGACCTGGAACGGATCGAGCTGGACATCTTCCGCGGCCGCAGCCCCGATGAGTCGCTGCAGCGGGTGTTCGGCGGGCAGGTGGCGGGCCAGGCGCTGGTGGCCGCCGGGCGGACCACCGACGGGGAGCGTCCAGTGCACTCGCTGCACGCGTACTTCCTGCGGCCGGGGCGGCCGGGCGTGCCCATCGTGTACCAGGTGGAGCGGGTCCGGGACGGGCGCTCCTTCACCACCCGCCGGGTCGTCGCCATCCAGCAGGGTCGCACGATCTTCAATTTGACGGCCTCCTTTCACTCTCCTGAGCCGGGTATCGAGCAGCAGCTCCCGATGCCGGATGTGCCCGGCCCGGAGGGTCTGCCGACCCTCGCCGACGAGGTCCGCGCCCATCTGGGCACGCTCCCCGAGGCGTTCGCCCGCATGGAGCGCCGGCAGCCCTTCGACATCCGCTATGTGGAGCGGCTGCGCTGGACCGACGAGGAGCTCAGGGGCGCGGAACCGCGCAGCGCCGTATGGATGCGCGCGGTGGGGCCGCTCGGGGACGACCCGCTGGTGCACACCTGTGCGCTCACCTATGCGAGCGACATGATGCTGCTGGACGCGGTGCGGGTGCCGGTCGAGCCGCTGTGGGGCCCACGGGGCTTCGACATGGCCTCGCTCGATCACGCCATGTGGTTCCACCGGCCGTTCCGCACCGATGAGTGGTTTCTCTACGAGCAGGAGTCACCCGTGGCCACGGGCGGCCGGGGACTGGCGCGCGGCCGGATCTACGACCGTGCGGGGCGGCTTCTGGTGTCCGTGGTGCAAGAGGGACTGTTTCGTCCGCTGCGGCCCGCCGAAGGTGCCGCTGACGGCGGCTGAGCCCCACCGTGGTGTGCCCCACCGTGGTGTGCCCCACCGTGGTGTGCCCCACCGTGGTGTGCCCCACCGTGGTGTGCCGCGCCGTGGTGCGGCCCATCGGGACGTACCGCATCGGGACGTACCGCATCGGGTCTCATCGCCTGCCGATCAGCTTCCGCCACAGGCCCCGCGGACGGCCCGGAACCGGGGTGCGGTCATCGAACGCGGGCTCCGGCCCGGCGTCCGGGCGCGGCGCGGACCGTGCCCGGCGGGCGTCGTCCAGCGACGAGGCGAGGGCGGCTCGATAGCGCCGGATCTCCCGTGGGTCGTCCGCCGTGACCACCGCGTCGATGACATCCCGGACCGCGCCGGCCTCGGGGCGCATCCGGACGAGTGCGGGACGGAGCTCCCGCAGATGGGCCCGCTCGTAGGGGTCGGCCACGGCCGAGGCCAGCTCGACGGAGCCAAGCACCGAGGCCAGCACCGCGGCCCGCGCCCAGGGGTCCTCGGTCTGGGCGAGCAGCTGGCCGATCCTGCGGCCGCGCCATTTGGCGGCCCGCCAGTCCTCCCCGGCGGCCAAGGCGGCGCTCAGCCCCGGCGGAGTGCGGCCGCTCAGCAACTCCGGCTGCCTGACGGCGAACTCAGTCAGATCCGACGCCAGATAGAGCCATACGACGGCCCGATAGCGATTGACATAGAACCGGACGGGGGCGAAGAAACCCCCGCGCGCGAGGCGGGTCAGCCGCCCCTGGGTGATGCCGAGCAGCTCCGCGCTCTCTGCCGTGCCGACCACGCGGAGACGGGCGATGAGCGCTTCCGGAAAGCCCTCGGCAGCGGTCACCCGCCTCAACTCCTCGCACGCCACCCGTCGGCCCGGACCGGTGGTGACGGTGCGCACTTCCCCCAACTGAACGGCCAGCTCGAACTCCCGCGTGCTGAGCCCCAGCGCCCGGGCCGCCGCGCCGAACGCGACGCTCTCGCCCGATCCGCCCAGCCCTGCCGGCCCCGCCGGCCCGCCAGGGTCTCCCGGCCCGCTCGCCCGTCCCGGTACGCTCGGCTCGCCGAGCCACTCCGGGCTCCACGGCCCCTGGCTCTCCCGCAGCTCCTGATCCACCCGCACTGCCATGCGACGTCCTCCCCCGCACTGCCTCAATCACTGACAGTGACGACGATAGCCGCGAAGCAAGATGCCCGGTCAGGCCTGTGGATAACTTCTGCGCGGCATCAGCTGGGTGCGCCGCTCTCCTGCCTGGCCTCGACTCCCAGATGCTCCCCCACCCGGTTGACCAGCAGCGTCATCTCGTAGGCGACCTGCCCCACATCCGCGTCCGGACCGGTGAGCACGCACAGACAGCTGCCGTCCCCCGCCGCCGTGACGAAGAGGACGCCCTCGTCGAATTCGACCATCGTCTGCCGCACCCGGCCCGTCCGGAAGTGGTGCCCGGACCCCTTGGCGAGGCTGTGCAGCCCGGACGCCACCGCGGCCAGGTGCTCGGCGTCCTGGCGCACCAGCGTGGAACTCGCCCCCGTCACCAGCCCGTCGTTGGACAGCACCAACGCGTGCCGTATCTCCGCGATCCGCTCGGTCAGGTCGTCCAGTAACCAGTCGAGCCCCTTGTTCACTGCCATATCCGATTCCTCCCCGATTCCCCTTCAGCTGCGTGCCAGCCTTTCTCACTGCCGCCGTCTGGGCAACCCGCCCCGCCCGGCACCCCACGCTTGTGCGCTGATTGACGCAGGATGGGGACATGGCACAGAACATGACCAAGGATCAGTGGCAGAAGTTCGTCACGGAGGGCACCCGCACCGCGAAGCTGGCGACCGTGCGAGCCGACGGAAGTCCGCATCTCGCCCCCGTGTGGTTTCTGCTCGACGGCGACGACCTCGTCTTCAACACAGGTCAGGAGACGGTGAAGGGACGGAACTTGGCCCGGGACGGCCGGCTCACCATCTGTGTGGACGACGACAGGCCGCCGTTCGCCTTCGTCACCCTGCGGGGACACGCCGAACTCATCGACGATCTGGGGCAGGTCCGCGACTGGGCCACCCGGATCGCCGCCCGTTACATGGGCGAGGACCGGGCCGAGGAGTACGGCGCTCGCAACGGCGTGCCGGGCGAGCTGCTGGTCAGGGTGCGTATCGACAAGGTGCTCGCACTCTCCGGAGTCGCCGAGTAGCGGTATTCGACCGAAATCCATCCCTTCATGACGCACCCCCGCCCATCCGACGTTTACGGGCGCATGAGGACCTTTATCGCACCGTCCTCCTTGTGCTGGAACATCTCATAGGCGCGGGGTGCCTCCTCCAGCGGTACGCGATGGGTGGCGAACCCGTCGACGCCCAGCGGGTCGTCGTCCGTCAGCAGCGGGAAGATTTCACCGGCCCAGCGCCGCACGTTCGCCTGGCCCATCCGCAGCTGGATCTGCTTGTCGAACATGGTCATCAGCGGCAGCGGATCGGCCATCCCGCCATAGACCCCGCTGAGGGAGATGGTTCCGCCGCGCCGCACCAGCGCGATGGCCAGCCGCAGTGCCGCCAGCCGGTCGACCCCGGCCTTCTCCGTGAGCTTGGCGGCCCATTCCCGCGGCAGGAGACCCGTGGCCCGCTGGGCGGTCCGGCCCAGCGGGCTGCCGTGGGCCTCCGTGCCCACCGCGTCGATGACCGCGTCCGGTCCGCGGCCGCCGGTGGTGGAGAGGACGGCCTCGACCAGGTCCTCCTGGCCGGAGAAGTCATTGAGGTCATGGACCTCGACGCCGTCGCCGCGCGCCCGGCGCAGCCGTTCGGGGACGAGGTCCACACCGATGACCCGTTCGGCCAGACCCTGGACCTTCGCCACCCGGCAGGCCATGAGCCCGATGGGGCCCAGCCCCAGGACCGCGAGCGTGCCACCGCGCGGCACCTCCGCGTACTCGACCGCCTGCCATGCCGTGGGCAGCACGTCGGACAGATAGACGAAGCGGTCGTCGTGGACTCCTTCGGGCACCTTGATCGGGCCGTACTGGGCCTGCGGCACCCTCACGTATTCCGCCTGGCCGCCGGCGACCGCGCCGTAGAGCTTGGTGTAGCCGAAGAGCTCCGCCCCCATGCCGTGCTCGGCGACCTGGGTGGTCTCGCACTGGGTCGGCAGACCAGAACGGCACATCCAGCAGTGTCCGCAGGCGATCTGGAACGGGACCACCACACGGTCGCCCGGCTTGATGTGCGCCACCTCCGGGCCCGTCTCCTCCACGAGGCCCATCGGCTCGTGGCCGAGGATGTCGCCGGGGGTCATGAACGGCGTGAGCACCTCGTACAGATGCAGGTCGGACCCGCACAGCCCCGTGGTGGTGATCCGGACGATCGCGTCCGTCGGCTCCTTGATGATGGGGTCGGGCACCGTCTCGACCCGCACATCATGTCGGCCCTGCCAGGTCACCGCTCGCATCGCCGCATCCCTTCGCCGTGGTCGTCGAAATGATCTTCCGAGGGCCGTTGCGGGTACCCCGGCGCATCCGGCCGAACCGTCGGCGGGACCATGGGCGGCGCCGCCGGTCCACCAGGTCCACGAGCCGGGTCGTCTCCTCGGCGACCACGGCCGGCTCGGCGCCCGCGGTGCCCAGCACGGCCAGGCACGCGCCGCCGGCGAGCGCCGTGACGAAGAGGGTGCCCGCCGCCATCTCGATCATTGTGCGCCGCGACTGGCCGCCGCGCCCCCGGCGCCCCGCGCTCGCGGCGATGCCGTGGAATCCGGAGGCGACGGCGGCCAGATGCTCGGCCTCATGGCGGGAGAGGCCACCGGAGGCGCTGACGGTGGCCCCGTCCCGGGAGAGCACCACGGCATGGCGTACGCATGCGGCCCCGGCCACCAGATCGTCAAGGATCCGGTCGAGATCGGCCATGGAACGATCGGCGGTGCTGCGCGGCTTGGTCATGGGCGGTCTCCCTCGGTCGGGATGCGCCGCGCCGGGCGGCGCTCCGGGTGTCCCCCTGGGCCAGGGACGCTAGCCCCGGCGGGGGCGCACATTGAGGGCGCATTACGGAACCTGTTGAAAATTGACAGAGTCAGATGCCAGAGCGATCGATGAGCGTCCGAATCTGCACTCGATGCGGGCGTAGGCTGCATGCTCAGCGCAGCGCTTCACCGTCGTATCCAAAGCGGCGCTTCACCGCCGTATCCAAAGCGGCGCTTCACCGTCGTATCCAAAGCGGCGCTTCACCGTCGTATCCAAAGGTGTCCCGAGGAGTTCCCGTGCCCCATGAGCCCTCCCATGGAAACAGTGCGGCCGACGTACGGGACTTCTTCACCCCCCGGGCCGCCGACTGGGACCGCCGCTTCCCGGACGACGGCCCCGCCTACGCCGCCGCCGTCGCCGACCTCGGGCTCCGCCCCGGGGACGCGGCCCTCGACGCGGGGTGCGGAACGGGGCGTGCGCTGCCCGCGCTGCGCGCCGCGGTCGGCCCGGAGGGGACCGTCCTCGGAGTGGACCTCACGCCCGCCATGCTGGACGCGGCCCTGCGCGAGGGGCGGGACGGCTTCGCGAGCCTCGCCCTCGCCGATGTGGCGCGGCTGCCGCTGCGCGACGACTGCCTCGACGCGGTGTTCGCCGCGGGGCTGATCTCCCATCTCTCCGACCCCCGCGAGAACCTGCGCGAACTGGCCCGGGTGGTGCGCCCCGGCGGGCGGCTCGCGCTGTTCCACCCGGTGGGGCGAGCCGCTCTCGCCGCCCGCCACGGCCGCGCCCTCACCCCCGACGACCTGCGGGCGGAGCCCCAGCTGCGGCCGTTGCTGGCGGACGCGGGCTGGCGGCTGGAGTCGTACACGGACGAGGACACGCGCTTTCTGGCGCTCTCCGTCCGCGAAGTGGACTAAGGGACCGGAAAGGCCGACCGGACCGGACCGACGGCCCGAGCAATCCGCTCAGGGCTGACCCGCGACCGCCGCCGCGAAGGCCGGGGGCGTTGTCGCACATCACGTTGTGCCCCGCTCCGGGCACGGTGCGGACCGTCACCCCGGCCTCCGTCAGCTCCTCGCGCCCGCCCAGTTCCTCGCCGTGCCCGCCGACGAGGAAGGTGCGGGGAATCTCCACGCCGGGCGTGCTCCATGGCCTTCCTCCCGCGGTTCCCGCCTTGAGGATCGCGCCGGATGCCGCCAATGCATCAATGGCGATGTATTGCGCTCACGAGGTACAGCGGTCATGCGGCACAATGCGGCCATGCTCGAACTCGCCATCCTGGGCTTCCTCCACGACGCCCCGCTGCACGGCTATGAGTTGCGCAAGCGCATCGCCGCGCTGACCGGACATGTGAAACCCGTGGCCGAGTCCACCCTCTACCCGGCGATCAAGCGCCTGGAGAAGGCCGGTCTGCTGGCCCGCCGGCCCCAGCCGGGCGCGGGGGCCGCGCCCCGGCACGTGCTCACACTGACCGCCGAGGGACAGGCGGAGCTGCGCCACCGCCTCGCGCATCCGGCGGACGTCGACATCACCGACGAGAACCGCTGGTTCACCGTGCTGGCGTTCCTGCGCCACCTCGACGACCCGTCGGCCCAGGCGGAGGTGCTGGAGCGCCGTATGGCCTTTCTGCGGCAGCCGTGGAGCTTCTTCTACGAGGGCGACCGCCCGCTGCGGGCCGAAGAGGTCGAGGATCCCTTCCGGCGCGGCATCCTCACCATCGCCCGGGCCACCAGCCAGGCCGAACTGTCCTGGCTGCGGCGCACACTGGACACCCTCCGGTCGCCGACCGAGGACTGAGGGCCGACCGCCTCCCGATGTCTCGACTCCGTGGCTACTGGGTGGTTAAGGTGCGCGACGACGGGTCGCTCATCGGATCCGCATGCGCAGGAGGAGGCTGTCGTGCCCGCCACGGAGGAGTCACGCGACGAGGCACTGTATGTGCTGACCGCGGTGCTGCTGACCCCCGCTCAATTCCCGAGCGTGCTCGGCGACGACTATCCCGAGGCATGTGCCGCACTCGGGCTGGAGCCGTACGACACCGGCTACGGACTGGTGCTGGGGCAGGACGGCGGCGGCGCCCGCTGGACGGTGGTCACCGACGATGTGTCGCTCGTGGCCATCGCCATCGCGACCTGGGACTGCGGTATGGAGTACGCCCTGGCCATCGAGGACCGTACGGTGGTCGCCTCGCTTCCCGGCTGGCCGCTCGCGGTGGCCGTGGCCGCCCCGGGCGTACCGGCTCCCCATGACCCCACGCCCGACCCAGGGCTGGGCGGCGACGCCTCCCGGGCGCCGCTGTCGCCGCCGGACTCCGAGCGGTGGGGCCCGGCGCAGCGGCGGCTCGGCGCCGATGAGATCGCGCTCCAGTGGGCGATCTGGCGTGAGCAGGTCGACAGCGATGTGACGTTCGTGTCCCCGGGCGAGAAGCCGCACGGGGGCGTGCGGCGGGTACTCGAAGAGGCGCGCGGCTATCTGGACTCACCCCCGCCGCTGGGGCGGATCCGCTCGGCGTTCGCCTCCGGTGACGCGCGGACGCTCCGGGCCGACGGGCCGGGCTGGAGCATGGTGGCCCGGACCGACGACATCGCGTTCGTGCTGCTGGACGACGCACCGGGCGAGGTGCTGCCGGTCGGCCGCGGCCCCGAGCTGCCGGGGCTGCTGACGGCCCTGGACAAGTTGGCCGTACGGCCCCACTGAGACCTGACGTCCCGCCCTCTCCCGTACGGGCCGGTCAAGGACGCCGCCAAGAGCTGGTCGACGACGCCGTGCGGACCGGTCGGGCACGCCGAACCGCGGCACCTCGGGCCCTTACGGCCGCCACGGCCCTCTCCGGCCGGGCCTCGGGTCCGGGCAGGCCACGACCGCTCCCCGTCCGGCCGGGCGCGGAACGGGGTCGCGGGCGGTCCGCGATCCGTACTGCGCGGTCACTCCCGGGTGCGCTCCGCCCGTGACCCCTGACCCAGCCCCCGCCTTGCGCGACCGCGCCCGGCGGCCCGCCGCTTCAGCGGCCCAGCTGCTTACGGGTCGCCCTGTTCAGCCTGCGGCGCTGGGAGGGGTCCAGCAGCAGATAGGCCGCCGCCGGCACTCCGACGATCACCAGCAGCGCAGCCCAGAAGGGCAACACCCAGAGCAGGATCACACCCGCCACCACACCACCGGTGGCGACCTTCGCGCGTGTGGACATCTCACCCGCCTCCTTCACGGCCCATAGCCGCACTCACTCCACACAACGGACGCCGACGGCACCCGGTTCCTCCCCGCGCCGTGATCCTGTACCCTCGGGCGGCCGGGCTCGACTAGTCAAATTTGAGGAACGCTCAGCGCTGTGACACCACCCTCCGCGGCAACACCCTCCGACATCGCAGAACTCTCCCGCTGCACCGCGGTCTTCCTACCCGGTGACCCGGCACGCACCGGCCGGGTCGCCTTCTGGCGGCCGGACGGCGCGACTCCCTCCGGCCCCGCCACCGGCTCCACCGAGGAGCTGACGGTCGTCGTCCCGGCGGACGGCACCGACGACGGCCCCCATGACGACCCCACCCCCATCGGCCCGGACGTCCGGACGCGCACCGTAAGAGCGCTCGTACTGCCCCTGGGCGAGGCGCTCCCGGTGCTCACCCGGGTCCGGGCGCGGGCCGCGCAGGCCGGGCCGGGGCAGTGCGACCCCGCCACGGCCTTCTGGGGCGCCGCCGCCGTACTCGCCCTCCAACTCGCGGCCCGCGGAAGGCTGCTGCCCGGGCTCAGCGCCACCGACCACGACGCGTGGCGCGTCGGTCCGCTCGCCCCCGACGATCTGACGCGGGTGCGTGAGCTGGCCGCCGCCATGCCGCCCACGGCCCACGCCACGCCGCTGCCCGTCTCCGGCCCGGTGCTGCTGCCCGAGCCCGAGCGGCATCTGCGGGCGTTCCTGGACGCGGTGGCGGACGGGCTGCCGCGCTCGCCCGCGGCGGCGCTGGCCGCGGGCGGCCCCGCCTTCGCCGCCCCGGCGCCACGGCGGCTGCCCGAACAGCGTGCCTGGGCCGCCGACGTGGCCGCTGGGCACGACGCGGGGGTGCGGCTCTCGATCCGTATCGAGCTGCTGCACGGCGTCGGTGGGAACGGTAAGGCGGACGGGCCGCGCTTCCGCGCCGTACTCCAGTTGCACAGCCTCACCGATCCGGCGCTGGTCGCGGAGGCGGCCGATGTCTGGGCGGGGACCTCGCCCATCACCCCGGCCCTCGGTCCGCGCGCCCGTATGGACGCCCTGCTGACCCTGCGGCGCGCGGCCCGCGCCTGGGCGCCGCTCACCCCGCTGCTGTCGGCCGCCGTGCCCGACGCACTCGACCTCGCCGACGAGGAGGTCACCGAGTTGCTCGGTCCGGCCGCCGGGGCGCTGGACGCCGCCGGGGTCCAGGTGCACTGGCCCAGGGAGCTGGCCCGCGGACTCACCGCCCGTGCCGTCATCGGCCCGGACGGCGACGACGAGACTCAGGACGACGCCGGGCCCCGGTTCCCCTCCTTCCTCTCCGCCGACGCGCTGCTGCGCTTCAGCTGGCGGCTCGCCATGGGCGGCCAGGAGCTCACCCGCGCCGAGCTCGACGGGCTCGCCGAGGCCAGCCGGCCGGTGGTACGGCTGCGTGACCAGTGGGTCCTCCTCGACCCCGAGGCGGTGCGCCGCGTCCAGGACCGGCAGGACCGCAAGCTCACCCCCGCCGACGCCCTCGGTGCCGTCCTTACCGGTCACACGGAGGCCGACGGCACCGATGTGGAGGTGCGGGCCACCGGCTGGCTGGAGGCCCTGCGGGACCACCTCGCCGACCCCGAGGGGACCGCCGGCCCCGAGCGGGCGCCCGTGTCGCAGCCCCCCGCCCTGGCCGCCACGCTGCGCGACTATCAGCTGCACGGCCTGGACTGGCTGGTCCGGATGACCTCGATCGGCCTCGGCGGCTGTCTCGCCGACGACATGGGGCTCGGCAAGACCATCACCCTCATCGCGCTTCATCTGCACCGTATGGGCGTCCCCGAAGCCTCCGGGCCCACTCTGGTGGTCTGCCCCACCTCGCTGATGGGCAACTGGCGGCGCGAGATCGAGCGGTTCGCGCCGGGCACCCCGGTGCGCCGCTACCACGGCTCCACGCGCAGCCTGGACGGCCTTACGGACGACGAGTTCGTCCTCACCACCTACGGCACGATGCGGCTCGACGCGCGGCGACTGGCCGAGGCCGGGCCGTGGGGCATGGTGGTCGCGGACGAGGCGCAGCATGTGAAGAACCCGTTCTCGGCGACGGCGCGGCAGCTGCGGACCATCGGCGCGAAGGCCCGCGTGGCGCTCTCCGGAACACCCATCGAGAACAACCTCTCCGAGCTGTGGGCGATCCTCGACTGGACCACGCCGGGAGTGCTGGGCACCCATGGAGCGTTCCGCAGGCGCTACGCCCAGGCCGTGGAGAGCGGAAGCGACCCCGAGGCCGCCGCGCGGCTGGCGAAACTGGTCCGCCCCTTCCTGCTCAGGCGCCGCAAGTCCGACCCCGGTATCGCCCCCGAACTGCCGCCGAAGACCGAGACGGACCGGGCCGTGGCGCTCACCAAGGAGCAGGCCGGGCTCTACGAGGCGGTGGTGCGCGAGATCCTCGCCGAGATCTCCGGCACCGGCGGTCTCGTCCGGCGCGGGCTCATCGTCAAGCTCCTGACCGGTCTGAAGCAGATCTGCAATCACCCGGCGCAGTATCTGAAGGAGGACCGTCCGGTGGTCCCCGGGCGCTCCGGCAAGCTGGAGCTGCTCGACGAGCTGCTGGACACCATCCTGGCCGAGGGCGCGAGCGTCCTGGTCTTCACCCAGTACGTCCAGATGGCGCGCATCCTCGAGGGCCATCTGGCCGCGCGCGGGGTGCCGGCCCAGCTGCTGCACGGCGGTACGCCGGTGGCGCGCCGCGAGGAGATGGTGCGGCGCTTCCAGGACGGCGAGGTCCCGGTGTTCCTGTTGTCGCTGAAGGCGGCCGGCACGGGGCTCAACCTCACCCGGGCCGGGCATGTCGTGCACTACGACCGCTGGTGGAACCCGGCCGTCGAGGCGCAGGCCACCGACCGCGCCTACCGCATCGGCCAGACCCAGCCGGTGCAGGTCCACCGCATCATCGCGGAGGGGACCGTGGAGGACCGCATCGCCGCGATGCTGACCCGCAAGCGGGAGCTGGCGGACGCCGTGCTCGGCTCCGGCGAGGGCGCGCTGACCGTACTGACCGACGCCGAGCTGGCGGAGCTCGTGGAGCTGAGGGGGACCGAATGAGCGGTACCGAGTCCGAGCGCACCTTCGCCGCGCTGCCGCCCGCCCGTGGCCGCGGCTTCGCCCGCACCTGGTGGGGGCAGGCGTGGCTGAAGGCCCTGGAGGACACGGCGCTGGACGGCGAACAGCTGAGGCGCGGCCGCAAGCAGGCGCGCGAGGGAGCGGTGGGCGCGGTGTGCGTACGCCCCGGCCGGGTCACCGCGGTGGTGCGGGACCGCGACCGCACGCCTTACCGGTCCGATGTGCTGCTGCGGGAGTTCACCGACGCGGAGTGGGACCGGCTGCTGGAGGTGGTCGTGGACCGCTCCGGCCATATCGCCGCCCTGCTGGACCGCGACATGCCCCCGCAACTGGCCGAGGACGCGGCGGTCGTGGGCGTCGAACTGCTGCCGGGGATAGGCGATCTGGAGCCGGAGTGCGGCTGCGAGGCGTGGGACCACTGCCCGCACACCGCCGCGCTGTGCTACCAGCTCGCCCGGCTGCTGGACGAGGATCCGTATGTGCTGCTCCTGATGCGCGGTCGCGGGGAGCGGGAGCTGCTGGACGAGCTCCAGGTGCGCAGCGCGGCGCGGGCCGCCCGGCACCTTCCGCGGGCGCCGGAGGACGCCGCTCGGCCGGCTCCGGAGGGCGTACCGGCCCGGGAGGCGTTCGCCGCGCCGGGGCCGCCCCTGCCCGGGCCCCCGCCCGCCGTCGCAGCGCCCGGCCGTCCTCCGGCGCTGGCGGGCGGCACGGACCCGGCCGAGGGGCTGGACGTGGCCGCGCTGGAGTTCCTGGCGGCGGACGCCGCGGTACGCGCCCAGCGGCTGCTGGCCGAAGCGCTCGCACCCGGCCACGCCACTTCCCCGGTCCCGGCCGCGCCGACGGTGTGGGAGGACACGGTGCGGCTGACCGCCGCCGGTCCCCCGGCCCCGATCGCCGCCCGGCTCGCGGCGGGCTGCGGGCGTGACCGCACCGATCTGGCGCGGGCCGTCCGCGCCTGGGAGCACGGCGGGGCCGCCGCGCTCACCGTGCTGGAGGAGGAGTGGACGCCGGACGCGGAAGCGCTCGCGCGGGCCCGCGCCCAGCTCACGGCCGCCTGGGAAGGGGACGAGCGGACACCCCGGCTGCGCGCCACGGCGAACCGCTGGACGGTGGTGGGCGCCGATCTCCAGGTGCGCTTCGGACACGACGGGCGCTGGTGGCCGTACCGCAGGGAGCGTGGCCGCTGGTGGCCCGCGGGCCCGGCCGGACACGACCCGGCGGCGGCGCTTGCGATGCCCGGCTCCGACGGCTGACGCGGCGGCGCACGGCCGGTGGCGGCGTCCCGTCCGCCATCGGCCACGGGCCACGGACCGGGCCAGGATCGTTCGCCCCATCCCGACGGCGCCGCGGTGCCCGCGGACAAGAGGGGCGGAAGGTTGCGGCGGCCCGGCTGTCCATGTGCCGACGCTGTGCGCCGAAGAAGCAGCCGCGCCGAAGGCAGCAGGGCGGCAACCTTTGGGTGGGCTGTGGAGACCGTAAGGCGTCAACCCCCTCGGCACGCCTCCACGGGACGGAGTCACCGACCATGACCCTCAGTCCACGGCGCCCCCGGCGCCGCCGCCCCGCTCCGCTCATCGGCTCCCTGGCCCTGGCCACCGGCGTCGGGCTCGCCGTCGCCCCGGCCCACGCCGCCGCGCCCCCGGCCGCCGCGGCGGCCACCATCGTGGTGGCCAAGGACGGCAGCGGCACCTACACCACCGTGCAGGCGGCCGTCGACGCGGTGCCGGCGAACAACCCGTCCGCCGTCACCATCTCCGTCAAACCCGGTACGTACCGCGAGACGGTGAAGGTCCCCGCCAACAAGCCGCATATCCGGCTGGTGGGGACCACGAGCAGCAAGAACGATGTGACGATCGTCTACAACAACGCCTCCGGCACCCCCAAGCCCGGCGGAGGCACCTACGGCACCAGCGGCAGCGCGACGGTGGCCGTCGAGGCCGATGACTTCCAGGCCCGCAATCTGCAGTTCGTGAACGACTTCAACGAGGGCAACACCAGCATCACCGACAAGCAGGCGGTCGCGCTGCGCACCGCGGGCGACCGGATCGTCCTGGACAACATCGGCGCGGTCGGGGACCAGGACACCCTGCTGCTGGACTCGGCGAGCAAGGACAAGGTCGGCCGGGTGTACATCAACAACGCCTGGATCCAGGGGAATGTCGACTTCATCTTCGGCCGGGCCTCCGCCGTGCTCAACAAGTCGGCGATCCGGCTCGTCAAGCGCTACGACGGCAGCTCCGGCGGCTATGTCGCGGCGCCCTCGACGGCGGCGGGGAAGAAGGGCTTCCTGTTCATCAACAGCAACATCACCGGGGATGTGAACTCCCGGTCGTTCTATCTCGGCCGCCCCTGGCACGCGGGCGGCGATGCCAGTCTCGATCCGCAGGCGATCGTTCGCAATACGGATCTGTCAGCGGCGATCAAGACCACACCGTGGACGGACATGAGCGGCTTCTCCTGGAAGGACGACCGCTTCGCGGAGTACAAGAACACCGGCGCCGGTTCCGGTGCGGCGAGTACCGACCGGCCGCAGCTGACCGACGCCCAGGCCGCGGACTACGAGATCGCCGACTGGCTCGGCGGCTGGCAGCCGTCGTCCTGAGCGGTCGGCCACCGGAGTCCTGAGCCGGTGAGAGCCCCGGCCGCCGGTCCCGTCGGGGGGCGGGACCGGCGGCCGGACACGGCCGGCCGGGCCCGGCCTTCGCGCCTGGTCACCCGCGCCCGGCCGGCCGCGCCCGGTCAGCCGCGCGCGGCCAGCAGATGGTCCATGGCCAGCTGGTCGAGGCGCTCGAAGGCCATACCGCGCTCGGCGGCCGCCTCGACGTCGAAGTCCTCGAAGGCGGTGCGGTCCGCGAGCAGCGCCGCCGGGGTCTCGCCCTCGTCGAGGGTCGGCAGGCCGAGCTGGTCCAGGCGCGAGGCGCGCAGCGCCTCCTGGACCTCGGGGTCGGCGCGGAAGGCGGCCGCGCGCTCCTTGAGGATGAGGTAGTTGCGCATGCAGCCCGCCGCCGAGGCCCAGACGCCCGAGATGTCCTCGGTGCGCGGGGGCTTGAAGTCGAAGTGGCGGGGGCCCTCGTAGCCTCCGGTCTCCAACAGGTCGACCAGCCAGAAGGCGGCCCGCAGATCGCCCGCGCCGAACCGCAGATCCTGGTCGTACTTGATGCCGTTCTGGCCGTTGAGGTCGATGTGGAAGAGCTTGCCCGCCCACAGCGCCTGCGCGATGCCGTGCGGGAAGTTCAGCCCGGCCATCTGCTCGTGGCCCACCTCCGGGTTGACCCCGTACAGCTCGGGCCGCTCCAGCCGCTCGATGAAGGCCAGGGCGTGGCCGACGGTCGGCAGCAGGATGTCGCCGCGCGGCTCGTTGGGCTTGGGCTCGATGGCGAAGCGCAGATCGTAGCCCTGCTCGGTGACGTACGCGCCGAGCAGGTCGAACGCCTCCTTCATCCGGTCGAGCGCGGCGCGTACGTCCTTGGCGCCGCCGGACTCGGCGCCCTCGCGGCCGCCCCAGGCCACATAGGTCTTCGCGCCCAACTCGGCGGCGAGGTCGATGTTGCGCATGGTCTTGCGCAGCGCGTAGCGGCGGACATCGCGGTCGTTGGCGGTGAAGGCGCCGTCCTTGAAGACCGGATGGGTGAAGAGGTTGGTGGTGGCCATGGGGACGGTCATCCCGGTGGCGTCCAGGGCCTGCCGGAAGCGCTTGATGTGCGATTCGCGCTCGGTCTCGGAAGCCCCGAAGGGGATGAGGTCGTCGTCGTGGAAGGTGACGCCGTACGCGCCGAGTTCGGCGAGCCGGGTCACGGACTCCACGGGGTCGAGCGCCGGGCGGGTGGCGTCCCCGAACGGGTCCCGGCCCTGCCAGCCGACCGTCCACAGTCCGAAGGTGAACCTGTCCTCGGGGGTGGGGTTGTAGCTCATCGCGGCTCCCTCGCCTATTTCGTCATGGCGCTTTACAAATTAGTATGCGCGAGCATTCCGGGGAAGCCCCGTACAGCCCGCACACTGCACGCCCCATGAACGCAAGGGAGAGCGCGAGATGGCAGCAGCAGCCGTGCCCGTGCCGCAAGGACCGCTCGTCGTCGGCGTGGACAGCTCCACGCAGTCGACCAAGGCGCTCGTCGTCGACTCCGCGACCGGTGCGGTCGTCGCCCGAGGACAGGCCCCGCACACCGTCGGCGGCGGCAGCGACGGCACCGGTAAGGAGTCCGTTCCCGAGCAGTGGTGGGAGGCGCTCACCGAGGCGCTGCGCCAGTGCGGGACCCCGGCCCGGGAGGCGGCCGCGGTCTCCGTGGGCGGCCAGCAGCACGGCCTGGTCACGCTGGACGCCTCGGGCCGCTCGGTGCGACCCGCCCTGCTGTGGAACGACGTGCGCTCCGCGCCGCAGCGCGACCGGCTCATCGAGGAGCTGGGCGGGCCCAAGGCGTGGGCGGAGCGGGTGGGCAGCGTGCCCGCGCCCGCCTTCACCGTCACCAAGTGGGCCTGGCTCATGGAGAACGAGCCGGAGGCGGCCCGCGCCGCCGCGGCCGTCCGGCTTCCCCACGACTACCTCACCGAGCGGCTCACCGGCTACGGCACCACCGACCGGGGCGACGCCTCTGGCACCGGCTGGTGGGCCTCGAGTACCGAGTCCTACGACGAGGAGATCCTGGACCGGGTCGGGCTCTCCCCCGAGCTGCTGCCGCGCGTGCTGCGCCACGGCGAGGCCGCCGGGACCGTACGGGAGCTGCCCGATCTGCCACTGCCCACCGGCGCCCTGGTGGCCACCGGCACGGGCGACAACATGGCGGCCGCGCTGGGGCTCGGTCTGCGCCCGGGGCAGCCGGTGCTGAGTCTGGGCACCTCCGGCACCGTCTACGCGGTCTCGGCCCACCGGCCCGCCGACCCCACCGGGGTGGTCGCGGGGTTCGCCGACTCGCGTGACGCCTGGCTGCCGCTGGCGTGCACGCTCAACTGCACCCTCGCGGTCGACCGGATCGCGGCGCTGCTGGGCCGCGACCGGGAGGCGGTGGAGCCGGGCGGCTCGGCCGTGCTGCTGCCGTTCCTCGACGGCGAGCGCACCCCCCATCTGCCGAACGCCTCGGGGCTGCTGCACGGTCTGCGCCACGACACCACACCCGGCCAGGTGCTCCAGGCCGCCTACGACGGGGCCGTGTTCGCCCTGCTCACCGCGTTGGACCAGGTGCTGGACGCGGACGCGGCGCCGGACGCCCCGCTGCTGCTCATCGGCGGCGGAGCCAAGGGCACCGCGTGGCGGGAGACGGTCCGGCGGCTGAGCGGACGCCCGGTCCAGGTGCCCCGGGCCGAGGAGTTGGTCGCTCTCGGGGCCGCCGCGCAGGCCGCGGGGGTGCTGCTGGGCGAGGACCCGGCGGCGGTGGCGCGGCGCTGGTCGACCGCCGAGGGGCCGTCCTACGGCCCGGTGCCCCGCGACGAGGCGGCGCTGGAGCGGCTCTCCCGGGTGCTGGCGAACGCGGACGGACTGCTGCGCCACGCGTGAGCCCGCCGCGCCACGCATGAACGCCGTACGGCGGCGACCGGGCGCCCCGGTGTCGTACCGGCCCGGCACAATGAGCGGATCGGCCGAGAGGAGACGGATTCAGGTGGCAGCGCCACTGCCCAACACCCAGCAGGCGATGCGCCGGCGCAATCTCTCCCTCGTGCTGCACGCCGTGGCCGCCCACGGCCCGCTGTCCCGTGCCGCGGTGGCGGCGCGGGTGGGGCTCACCCGGGCCGCCGTCTCCACCCTCGTCGACGAGTTGATCCGGGACGGGCTGCTGGTCGAGCTGGGCCCCTCCCGGCCCGGTACGGTCGGCCGCCCCGGCAGCGCCCTGCAGCTCAACGAGCGCGGTCCGGCCGGTCTTGGCGCGGAGATCGGGGTGGACCACCTCGCGGTGTGCGTGATGGACCTCGCCGGGCGGATACGGGCCCGTACGGAGCTCGCCTCGGCGAACCGCGACCGCTCACCGGCCCCGGTGCTGACCCAGCTCGCCGGTCTGGTCCGGCAGGTAGCGGCGGAGGCCGAGCTGGGCGGGCTGCGGCCGGTGGGGCTCGCGGTGGCGGTGCCCGGTCTGGTGGCGCGGGACTCGTCGCTGGTCGTCCGCGCCCCCAATCTGGGCTGGGCGGGGGTGGACATCGGCCCCGAGCTGCGCGCGGCGCTGCCCGGTCTGCCGGTGACCGTGGACAACGAGGCGAATCTGGGCGCGCTCGCCGAGCTGTGGCGGGGCGGCCACGACCCGGCGCCCCGGGACTTCGTCCATGTCTCGGCCGAGATCGGCATCGGCGCCGCGGTCGTGCTCGACGGGCAACTGCTGCGCGGCACCCACGGTTTCGCGGGCGAGCTGGGCCATGTGCCGGTGCGCCCCGAGGGGCCCGAGTGCGCCTGCGGCGGGCGTGGCTGTCTGGAGCAGTACGCGGGCGAGGAGGCGGTGCTGCGGGCGAGCGGCCTGTCCCCCGAGGAGGCCGCGGCCCAGCACCCGGGCCCCGGCGGCCGTATCGCCGTGCTGGCGGTGCGGGCGGCCGGCGGCGACCAGCGGGCACGGCGTGCGCTGCGCGGCGCGGGCGCGGCGCTCGGGATCGCCCTCGCGGGTGCGGTGAACCTCCTGGACCCGGAGAAGGTGGTGCTGGGCGGCGCGCTGACGCCGCTGGCGCCCTGGCTGCTGCCCGCCCTGGAGCGGGAGTTGGGCCGGCGGCTCACCGACCCGGCCCGGCCGGGCAGCGGGGCGGTGACCGTCTCCCGGCTCGGCCCGGACGGTCCGCTGCTGGGCGGGGCCAGCTCGGTGGTGCAGGCGGTGCTCGACGATCCGGCGGGGTTCCGGGACCCCGCCGGGGCCGGTGAGCCGGCCGGGATCAGAGGAAGCGATGCATGATGTGCAGCCCCACATAGCCGTTGGCGGGGTGGGCGAACGCCTTGGGGACGGTGCCGATGACCTCGAAGCCGAGTGAGCGCCACAGGGCCACCGCCCGGGTGTTGCTCTCCACCACGGCGTTGAACTGCATCGCCTTGTAGCCCTCGGCTCGGGCCCAGTCCAGGACATGCTCACCCAGGGCGCGGCCCACACCGCGCCCGCCGTGCTCGGGGGCCACCATGAAACTGGCCCCCGCGATATGCGCGGCGGGCCCCATGTGGTTGGGGTTCATCTTGGCCGAGCCGAGGACCGTGCCGTCGGGGTCGGTGGCGACGACGGTACGGCTCGGGGGCTCCAGCATCCAGATCTCGCGGGCCCGGCCCTCGTCCAGGTCGCGGGGGTAGGTGTAGGTCTCGCCCGCGGCGACGATGCGGCGCAGGAAGGCCCAGATGGCGGGCCAGTCCTCGGCGGTGGCGGTCCTGATGAGCATGAGGGCCAGCATGGCCGTGCGGGCGGCGGCACGCGAATGGTTTTCTCCCCGGCCGCCGCCCCACGAGGCGTCAGCGGGCCGCGCGCAGGAACGCCTCCAGGCCCGCCAGGTCGTCGGTGTTGAGGTAGTCCACGTCGGCGGCCAGGAGCGCATGCCACAGGGCGTCGCGCTCCGGTCCCGCCACGTCCGGGGTCGCCCAGAAGCGCACGGTCTGCCGGGCGTCGTGCGCGGAGGCGACGAGGCGGCGCAGGGTCTCGCGCTCCGCCGCCGGTATCGGACCGGCTCCCGTCCAGGTGAAGGTCTTGGTCCAGTCGGCGCTGATCAGCGGGATGAAGGAGGCGGGCACGCCCGAGCCGAGGTCCTCCAGCCGTCCGTCGTAGAAGGCGTGGCGCACCTTCTCGGCCTCCATGGGGGCCCGGGCGCCGCGGTCGCCGGAGATGACGGCGGTCACCGCGCCTCGGCGCACCCGGCCGTCGACCCCGCCGTAGGCGGCGCTGAACAGATGGCCGTAGCGGCTCAGCCGCTTGGCCAGCTCCAGGTAGGTGGGCTCCCCGGCGGTCTTGATGTCGATCAGCAGCTGCAGCGACAGGTCGTAACCGCGGTAGACCCGGCCGCCGTTGGCCTTCACCCGCCGGGCCAGCGGGTCGAGGTAGAGCGACTCCAGGGTGCGGGTGGGGTCGAGGTCCGTGGCGTCGTGCGCGACCAGCAGCTGGCCGTCGACCAGCCAGATGTCGGCCTCCACGCTGCCGAAGCCGTGGGAGAGCGCGTCGAGGAGCGGACGCGGATGCTCGTAGTCGTTGTGGGCATGGGCTCTGGCCAGCGGCCGCTTGCCCTTGGAGCGGTCCCTCGAGCCGTCCTTCGAGTTGTCCGTCGCGACGGCGGTGTTGCCGAACGAGGCGGACGTGCCCGCGAACGCGGGCGCGGCCGCGCCGCCCGCCAGCACGGCTCCGAGGGTGACGACAAAGGCACGGCGTGTACGGCGGTCCATGGGGCCTCCCGGCTCTCGTCCCGGCGCGGTGCCGGATACGCAGGATCGACGCCAGTGAGTATCGGGCGGCCGTACCCCCGAAGGGCAGTACTGAGCGAAGAGTTCCACCGGTGGTCCCCGGCCATTTCCTCACCGTTACCGAGGTGCCGGGGCGGTTGCGGGGGCGCCTGTGGGCGGCGCGGGGCGGACGGGCGCGCCGGGTGCACGGACGGGTGCGCGGGGCCGTCGGCCCACGACGCATTCGGAATGCTTACCCCTCCGCGACCGCCGTCATAACCCTCACCCGGACACTCTTTTGAGTGAATGCAAACGTCCAAAGTCCGCTGATAGCTTGGCAGTTGCTCGAGCGGAATTTCCCCTCAAGGTCCGTACAGGGATGGGTGAGCATTCACGATGACGACGTCCGTTGAACCGGGTTCCGGTGCCGACATTTCGCAGCCGCAGTTGAGCCTCGGCACGGCGGCCGCACGGAATCTGGCGACGACGACCAAATCCGTTCCGCAAATGCAGGGCCTCACCTCGCGGTGGCTGCTGCGCATGCTGCCGTGGGTGCAGGTTCCGGGTGGTTCCTACCGGGTGAACCGCCGGGCGTCCCATACGCTCGGGGACGGCCGGGTGGAGTTCACCACCACCGGATCACAGGCGCGGGTCATCCCGGTCGAGCTGCGCGAGCTGCCGCTGCTGCGGCGATTCGAGGACACCGCGGTGCTCGAGGCCCTTGCGGACCGCTTCGCCCAGCGGGAGTTCGCGCCCGGCGATGTGCTGGTGGAGGCCGGGCGCCCGGCCGATGAGCTCCTCCTCATCGCCCACGGCAAGGTCGACAAATTGACCGAGGGCGCGTTCGACGAGCCCTCGGTGGTCGGCTCGGCCGCCGGTGGCGACCACATCGGGGAGCCGGAGCTGACCGCCGCCGAGGCGGGCACCTGGGGCATCACCGTGAAGGCCGTGACGTCCTGCACGGTGCTGGCCCTGCCCCGGCAGGAGTTCGAGGAGCAGCTGGACCGCTCACCCGGGCTGCGGGCCCATGTGGAGTCGGTGCGCTCGGCACCGGAGACCGAGCGGAACGAGCACGGGGAAGCGGCCATCGCGCTGACCTCCGGCCACTCGGGCGAGCCGGTCCTGCCGGGCACCTTCGCGGAGTACGAGCTGGCGCCCCGGGAGTACGAGCTGAGCGTGGCCCAGACCGTGCTGCGCGTCCACACCCGCGTCGCCGACCTCTACAACGAGCCCATGAACCAGGTCGAGCAGCAGCTCCGCCTCACCATCGAGGCCCTGCGCGAACGCCAGGAGCACGAGCTCATCAACAACCCCGAGATCGGTCTGCTGCACAACGCCGACCTGTCCCAGCGCATCCACACCCGCAGCGGACCGCCCACCCCGGACGACCTCGACGCGCTGCTGGCCACCGTCTGGAAGGACCCGGGGCTGATCCTGGCGCATCCGCGCGCCATCGCGGCGATCGGCCGGCAGTTCAACAGCCATGGCATCTCCCCGCAGCCCACGGAGGTGAACGGGCATGCGCTGCCGGCCTGGCGGGGCGTGCCCATCCTCCCGTGCAACAAGATTCCGGTCTCCCGGAGCGGGGTGAGCTCGATTCTCGTTCTGCGTACCGGGGAGGAGAACCAGGGGGTCATCGGACTGCACCGCACCGGAATTCCGGACGAATACCAGCCGAGCCTCTCGGTGCGATTCATGGGAATCAGCGAGCAGGCCATCATCTCGTATCTCGTCAGCGCCTACTATTCCGCGGCCGTGCTCGTCCCGGACGCGCTCGGAATTCTGGAGAACGTGGAAGTCGGGCTCTGAATCCGCCCGTCGGCGACGGACTCTGACGTCCGCCCGGCCGGGCCTGTGGCCTCCGCATACCTTCCCGAAGATCTACCGAAATGGGTGATGAGCACTTATGACCACCTCCGTGGAGTCCGGTGAGCAGCCGCTGAGTCTGGGCACGGCCGCCGCACGGAACCTGGCGACCACCACCAAGTCCGTTCCGCAGATGCAGGCCATCTCCTCCCGGTGGCTGCTGCGCGTCCTCCCCTGGGTCCAGGTGTCGGCCGGTACGTATCGGGTGAACCGCCGGCTGACCTACACGGTCGGGGACGGGCGGGTGGAGTTCATCACCACCGGATCACAGGTGCGGGTCATCCCGCCGGAGCTGGGCGAGCTGCCGACGCTGCGCGGCTTCGGGGTCACCTCCGTGCTGGAGTCGCTGGCCGACGGCTGTGTCCAGCGCGAGTACGCGCCGGGGGATGTGCTGGTGGAGGAGGGCCGACCGGCCGACCAGGTGTTCCTGATCGCCCATGGCAAGGTCCGCCAGATCGCCCCCGGCGCGTATGACGAGGGCAGCACGCTGGCGGTGCTGGCCGACGGGGAGTACTTCGGCGACTCGGTCCTGACCGGTCCGGAGCACACCTGGGAGTTCACCGCCCGGGCCGTCACCCGGACCACGGTGCTCACCCTCCCCCGCCGCGTCGTCGAGGAGGCCGCCGACCGTTCCGCGTCGCTGCGCGACCATCTCGAGGGGCTCGCCGAGCGGACCGCGCCCGCTCAGAACCGGCGCGGTGAGGCCGATATCGCCATCGCGTCCGGCCACTCGGGCGAACCGGCGCTGCCGGGCACGTTCGTGGACTACGAGCTGGCGCCCCGGGAGTACGAGCTGAGCGTGGCCCAGACCGTGCTGCGCGTCCACACCCGCGTCGCCGACCTCTACAACGAGCCCATGAACCAGGTCGAGCAGCAGCTCCGCCTCACCATCGAGGCCCTGCGCGAACGCCAGGAGCACGAGCTCGTCAACAACAAGGAATTCGGTCTGCTGCACAACGCCGACCTGTCCCAGCGCATCCACACCCGCAGCGGACCGCCCACCCCCGACGACCTCGACGAACTGCTGGCCCGGCGCCGCAAGACCCAGTATCTGCTGGCGCATCCGCGCACCATCGCCGCCTTCGGGCGGGAGTGCAGCAGCCGTGGTCTCTATCCGCAGGGCATCGAGGTGGCCGGGGTCGCGGTGCGGGCGTGGCGCGGGGTTCCGCTGCTGCCCTGCAACAAGCTCCCGATCAGTGAGTCCGGCACCAGCTCGATCCTGGCGATGCGCACCGGGGAGGAGAGCCAGGGGGTCATCGGTCTGCATCAGACCGGTATCCCGGATGAGTACGAGCCCAGTCTGAACGTCCGGTTCATGGGCATCAGCGAGCAGGCCGTGACGTCCTATCTGGTCTCCGCCTACTACTCGGCGGCGATTCTGGTGCCCGATGCGGTCGGCGTGCTGGAAGACGTCGAGATCGGCCGCTGAGCCCGGCCGTCGGAGACCGGTCGCCGCGGGCGTGGATCAGGGACGGACGCTGCTGACCACGTCCGCGGTGGCTGCCAGCCCCTCGGAGATGGTGGGGGCCACGCTGCTGCTCGCCAGGTAGAAGCCCAGCGTCACACAGACCAGCGCATGCGAGATGCGCAGTCCGCCGCTGCGGAGAAACACCACGGTGAGGATCAGAAGCAGCAGGACCACGGAGATGGAAATGGCCATGGGGAGCCTCCTCGGCCGCTACGGAGCATCGGAATCCGGCCGTCAGTGTGGCCCAGAATCGCCCCTGGACCGCCGTCACCTGGTGCTCCATACGGGTGCCGATCTGCTGTTCGGTTACTCCTTGGCGGCCGTCACTCCGTGACGGGCAAGCGCGGCGAGCCCGTTCAGGCGTCGGTGCGGATCAGTTCGGCGGCCATCTCGCCGATCATGACGCAGGCCGCGTTGGTGTTGGCCGAGACGATCGACGGCATGATCGATCCATCGGCGATCCGCAGCCCCTCGACGCCGCGGACACGCAGCCGGGGGTCCACCACCGATTGCCCGTCCCCGCCCATCCGGCAGGTGCCGACGTGGTGGAAGTACGTGCCGGTGTTCTCGCGGACGAAGTCGGCCAGGCCGTCCCGGCCGCTCACCCCGGGGCCGGGCAGCAGTTCACGCGGCTGCCATGCCTCGAACGCGTCGGTGGCGGCCAGCGACCGGGCCAGTTCGACCCCTTGGACCAGGGTGGCGAGGTCCCTTTCGTCGCTGAGATAGCCGGGGTCGATCAGCGGCCGGTCCTCGGGGTCCGCGCCGGAGAGCCGGACCGTGCCCCGGCTGTGGGGCTGCATCGCGGCGACCGTCAGGGTGAAGCTGTTCGGCGGGAACGGCAGCAGCCTGGGGTGGAACGGGATGTGAAAGAGGAACACCTCGAGGTCGGGGCGGGGCAGCGCGGGGTCGGTCCGGGTGAACAGGGCCGCCTCGGCGGTGGTCAGCGGGGGCGGCGGCAGCGGGGTGCCCGCCTCGTGGACCAGCCCGACCAGGGGGTGGTCCTGAAGATTGGCCCCCACCTCGGGGGCGTCCACCAGCACCGGGACGCCCACTTCACGGAGATGGCCGGCCTGACCGATTCCGGAGAGCATCAGCAGCTTGGGCGAGTCCACCGAACCCGCGCACACGATGACCTCACGCGCCGCGCGCACCCGACGTGCCACACCGCCGGAGCCCGCGTATTCGACGCCGACGCAGCGGGTGCCCTCGAAGAGCAGCCGGTGTGCGTGGGCCTCGGTGCGCACGGTGAGATTGGGGCGGTCCATCGCCGGATCGAGATAGGCGACCGCCGTGCTCTGGCGGCGCCCCTCGTGGATGGTCCACTCATGCCGCCCGGCGCCGTCGCTCTCCGCGCCGTTGAAGTCGTCGTTGTGGGGATGGCCGAGTTCCTTGGCGGCGTCGAGGAAGGCGGTGCTCAGCGGGTTGGGCGCGTCCGCCCGGCTGAGCCGCAGCGGGCCGCCGGTGCCCCGGAAGCGCGGGTCACGGCCCTCGGTGTGCTCGAGGGCGCGGAAGGTCTCCAGCACCGAGGCGGCGTCCCAGCCGGTGCAGCCGTCGGCGGCCCAGGCGTCGAAGGTGCCGAGGTGGCCGCGGACGTAGGTCATCACATTGATGCTGCTGGAGCCGCCGAGCACCTTGCCGCGCGCGGCGGTCTGCGGGTGCCCGGCCAGGCCCGGCTGCGGGACGGTGGTGTAGCCCCAGTCGTGCTCACCGCCGATGAGGGTGAACCACGCGGTGGGGTCGTGGATCTGCGCGGCCGCGTCGTCCTTCCCGGCCTCCAGCAGCAGCACCCGTATGTCCGGGGCCTCCGTCAGCCGGGCCGCCACCACGGCGCCCGCCGAGCCCGCCCCCACCACGATGTAGTCGAAGTCGCTCATCATGTGCCCCCGTTCCGGACTCACCCGACGTGCCGCACAGCTGTTCGGCACTCTAGTGGCGTGATCGCGGAGCGGGGGCGGGTTCGCCGGATCCGGCAGGTCAGCCGGTGGGGCCGCCGTCCGGTCAGCCGGTGGGGGCCGGCAGATCCACCAGTCCGGCGAGCCCGTGCCGGTGGCGGCCGGGGGTGCCCAGCGCGATCTCGTCGCTCTTGGCCCGCTTGAGATACAGATGCGCCGGGTGTTCCCAGGTCATGCCGATGCCGCCGTGCAGCTGGACGCACTCCTCGGCCGCGTGCACCGCAACCTCGGCGCAGTGCGCCTGGGCCACGGCCACCGCGACCGGTGTGTCCGGGCTGTCCGTGGCCAGTGCGTCGGCGGCGTACCGGGCGGTGGCACGCGCCGAGACCAGCTCCAGCCACAGCGCGGCCATGCGGTGCTTGAGCGCCTGGAACGAGCCGATGGGGCGCCCGAACTGATGGCGCTCCTTGGTGTGGCGGACGGTCTCGGTCAGACACCATTCGGCCACGCCCAGTTGCTCGGAGGCGAGCAGCCCGGCCCCGGTCAGCAGCGCCCGCCCGATGGCCGCCTCGGCCCGGCCGGGCCCGGCGAGCCGGCGGGCCGGGGCGCCGGTGAGGGTCACCGCGGCGAGCGGGCGGGTGAGGTCGAGCGAGGTGAGGGGTTCGACGGTGACGCTGGTCTCGGCGGTTTCCACGGCGTACAGCCCGTAGCCGTCCGCGCCGGTGGCGGGGACGAGCAGCACATCGGCGCCCGCCGCGCCCGCGACACCGGAGACCTGGCCGCTGAGCGTGCCGTCCCGGTCGGCCCGTACGGTCGCGGCGGGCGCGCCGGACCCGCCGCCGGGCACCACGGCCACGGTGGACAGCGGCACCGCGAGGGCGCCGACCGTACGGCCCTCGGCGAGCGCGCCGAGCGGCCGCGCCACGGCCTCCTGGTCGGTGTCGCAGCCGAGCAGGGCGGCGGCGGCGAGGACGGCGCTGGTGAGGTAGGGCACGGGGGCGACGGCGCGGCCGAGCTCCTCCATCACCACCGCGGCCTCGCGCGCGGTGGCGCCCTGGCCGCCGAGCTTGTCCGGCACCAGCAGCCCCGCGGTGCCCATCTCGGCGCCCAGCCCGCGCCACAGCGCCACGTCGTACGCCCGGCCGCTCTCGGCCTCGGAGATCACCGTGGCGGGCGGGCAGCGGTCGGTGAGCAGCGACCGTACGGCCGCGCGCAGATCGTCCTCCGCCTCGGAGTAGAGCAGGTCGGCGGTGCTCATCGGGGCAGGTCCTTCCACGGGACGTCCTTGTCGGTCCGCGGCTCGGGCGGCAGACCCAGGACGCGTTCGGCGATGATGTTGAGCAGCACCTCCGAGGTGCCGCCCTCGATGGAGTTGCCCTTGGCGCGCAGATAGCGGTAGCCGGCCTCGCGCCCGGTGAAGTCCACCAGTTCGGGGCGGCGCAGCGTCCAGTCGTCGTAGAGCAGCCCCTCCTCCCCCAGCAGCTCGACCTCCAGCGCGCTGATGTGCTGGTTGAGACGGGCGAAGGCGAGCTTCATGGCCGAGCCCTCGGGGCCGGGCTGGCCGACCGCGAGCTGCTGGCGCAGCCGCTCGCCCGCGAGCCGGGCCGCCTCGGACTCCGTCCACAGCCGCAGCAGCCGCTGGTGGAGGTCATGGGTGCGCAGTTCGGGGCGTTCGCGCCAGGTGTCGGCGACGAGGCCGATCATGCCGCCCTCGCGGGGGACGCGGCCGCCGCCGATGGCGACCCGCTCGTTCATCAGGGTGGTCTGGGCGACGCGCCAGCCCTCGCCGATCTCGCCGAGCCGACGGCTGTCGGGGATCCGCACCCCGGTGAGGAAGACCTCGTTGAACTCCGCCTCGCCGGTGATCTGGCGCAGTGGCCTGACCTCGACCCCGGGGTCGGTCATATCGCAGATGAAGTAGCTGATGCCGCGGTGTTTGGGCTGGTCGGGGTCGGTGCGGGCGATGAGGATGGCCCAGCGGGCGAGATGGGCGCTGGAGGTCCAGACCTTCTGTCCGTCGACCACCCAGTCGTCGCCGTCGCGCACCGCCCGGGTGGCGAGCGCCGCGAGGTCGGATCCGGCGCCGGGCTCGCTGAACAGCTGGCACCACACCTCCTCGCCGGTCCACAGCGGGCGCAGCAGCCGCTCCCGCTGCTCGTCGGTGCCGAAGCCGAGGATGGTGGGGGCGGCCATGCTCAGGCCGATGCCGATGCGGCGGGGGTCGTTGTCCGGCGCGCCCGCGGCCTCCAGTTCGGCGTCGACGACGGCCTGCGAGGAGCGCGGGGCGTCCAGGCCGCCGAGTCCGGCCGGGTAGTGCACCCAGGCGAGCCCGGCGTCGAAGCGGGCGCGCAGGAAGTCCAGGCGGTCGGTGGTGGCGGGCGGATGGGCGGCCAGGAGTTCGCGGACGCGGCGGCGCAGCTCGTCGGCGTCCACGGCGGGGCGGTGCCTGGTGGTGCTCATCGGTCCCCTCCGGCCTGCCCGGGGACGACGACCACGCGGCCGGTGGTCACGCCGTCGGCGACGCGCTGGACGGCGGCGGCCGCGTCCTTCAGCGGTACGCGCTCGCTGACCAGCGGTTTGACGGTGCCCTGCGCGGCGAGCTTGGTCAGCTCCTCGTGGCAGGCGCGGATCGCGGCCGGGTCGTGGGTGTTGTACAGGCCCCAGTGGAGGCCGAGGATGGCGTAGTTCTTGACCAGGGCGTGGTTGAGGGCGGCCTGGGGGACGACACCGCTGGCGAAGCCGACGACCACGATGCGGCCCTCGAAGGCGACGCATTTGACGGACTTGACGAAGGCGTCGCCGCCGACCGGGTCGTAGACGACGTCCGCGCCGCGTCCGCCGGTGGCCTCCTTGACGGCCGCCACGATGTCGTCGGCGCGCCGGTCGAGGACGAGGTCGCAGCCGAGCTCGCGGGCGACCTGGGCCTTGTCCTCGTCGCCGACGACGCCGATCACGGTGGCCCCGGCCGCCTTGCCGAGCTGGACGGCGGCGCTGCCGACCCCGCCCGCGGCGGCGTGCACCAGGAGCGTCTCGCCGGACTGGATGCGGGCCCTGCGGTGCAGGCCGAACCAGCCGGTCTGGTAACCGATGTGCAGCGCCGCGGCCTCGGCGTCGTCCAGGGCGTCGGGCGCGGGCAGCGCGGCCGCCGCCTCCACGGGCACCAGCTCGGCGAAGCCACCCGCGGGGAGCGTGGGCGTGGCCAGGACGCGGGAGCCCAGCGCGACGTCGGCGCCCTCGCCGACGGCGACGACCTCGCCGCACACCTCGACGCCGGGGGTGAACGGCAGGGGCGGCCGCACCTGGTACTGGCCGCGGCAGAGCAGGGCGTCGGGGAAGTTGACGTTGACGGCCCGGACCCGAAGCAGCAGCTGTCCCGGTCCCGCCTGGGGGTCCGGCACCTCGTCGAGGCGCATGACCTCACCGGGCTCGCCATTGTCGTGCACTCGCCATGCCTGCATCCGGTGGCCTCCACAAACGGATCGTCGGAACGCGGTACCGCGCCGGGTCGAACATACTAACCAGTCGGTACGAGGAGCGGAACCGCCACCACCGTCAGCCATCCTGACCTGCCACCCGGCGGTGGATGAACTCTTGTGCAACTCTGGAGGCACCCTTGAGCCCGGCGTCTCGGCAGTAAAGAGTGGACGGCGACATATCGGTTCGTTTCCCAGCGAGCCGTTGCCGTAACGGGACGGGAGATGACGACTGTGCCCGATGACAAGGCGATCAGCGAGGCCGAGATGGAGGCCAGGCTGCACGGCATCTGTTTCAAGACCGGGCCGCCCCGGCGCATCGGAGTCGAACTCGAATGGCTCATGTACGACCCGCACGACCCCGCACGACCCGTCGAGGCGGCCCGGCTCGAAGCCGCGGTCAGCGCCCTGCGCGGACTGCCACTGCGGTCCGCCATCACCTTCGAACCCGGCGGTCAGGTGGAGCTCAGCTCCCTCCCGGCCGACTCCCTCACCGCATGTGTGGAGTCCGCGGCCGCCGATCTGGTTCTCGTACGTTCCGTACTCACCGACCTGGGCCTCGGGCTCGCCGGCCACGGGCATGACCCCTGGCGCCAGCCGAGACGCTTCCTCACCACGCCCCGGTACGAGTGCATGGAGACCTACTTCGACCGCCGGGGGCCGGCCGGGCGCTCCATGATGTGCAACACCGCCTCCGTTCAGGTCTGCGTGGACGCCGGGCACGAGGAGCCCGGACCGCTCGGCATGGCGCGGCGCTGGCGGCTCGCCCATCTGCTGGGCGCGGTGCTCACCGCCGCGTTCGCCAACTCGCCGCTGCGCCAGGGCCGCCCCACCGGCTACCGCTCCACCCGGCAGGCGCTGTGGACGGCGATGGAGCCCGGCCGCACCCACGCCCCGGCCGACGGCCCGGATCCCCGCACGGCCTGGGCCCACTACGTGCTGGACGCGCCCGTGATGGCCATCCGGGACGAGCGGGCGCCCTGGACGGTGCCGTCCGGGGTGACCTTCCGCCAGTGGGCCCGGACGGCGCTGCCCCGGCCACCCACCCACGACGACCTCGACTTCCACATCTCCACGCTCTTTCCCCCCGTCCGCCCGCGCGGCCATCTGGAACTGCGCATGATCGACGCGCAGAGCGGTGCGGACGGATGGGTCGTCCCCCTTGCCGTCACCGTCGCGCTCTTCGACGATCCCGAGGCTGCTGAAACGGTTTACCGGGTGGTGAAACCGCTCGCCGAGACGGCGGGCGCCCGCCCCGCACCGGGCAATCCGCTGTGGCGCGCCGCGGCCCGCCACGGTCTGGCCGACCCCGAGCTGCGCACCGCCGCCGTCAGCTGTTTCACCACGGCGCTGGACGCGCTGCCGCGTATCGGCGCCGCCCCCGCCATCACCGCCGCCGTCGCCGCCTTCACCGACCGCTATGTGCTCCGCGGCCGATGTCCCGCCGACGATCTGCTCGCTCCCCTCACCGGTAAGGAGGGTCGGTCATGACCGCCCCCGACTCCGACCTCACGACCGATCCCGAGGCGCTGCGCCGGCGCGCCGAGAAGGCGCTGCGCACCGCGCGCGACCGCACCCACACCCTGACCACCTGCGTGGACGAGCCCGACCTCACCGCCCAGCACTCCCCCTTGATGTCCCCGCTGGTGTGGGATCTGGCGCACATCGGCAACCAGGAGGAGCAGTGGCTGCTGCGCGCGGTCGGCGGGGGTGAGGCCCTGCGGCCCGAGATCGACTCGATCTACGACGCCTTCGAGCATCCGCGCGCCGAGCGGCCCACTCTGCCGCTGCTGGCACCGGCCGAGGCCCGGGGCTATGTCCATGAGGTGCGCGGCCGGGTGCTGGACATCCTGGAGCGGATCGAGCTGCGTGGCGCCCCGCTGGTCGACGCGGGCTTCGCCTTCGGCATGATCGCGCAGCATGAGCAGCAGCACGACGAGACGATGCTGATCACCCACCAGCTGCGCCGCGGACCCGCCGCGCTCACCGCCCCGCCGCCGCCCGCCCCGGAGGACGGCGCGGCGCTGCCCGAGGAGGTGCTGGTCCCGGGCGGCCCGTTCACCATGGGCACCTCGGCCGAGCCGTGGGCCCTGGACAACGAGCGGCCCGCGCACCACCGGCTGGTCCCGGCCTTCCACATCGACACCACTCCGGTGACCAACGGCGGGTACGAGCGGTTCATCGCGGACGGTGGCTACACCGAGCGGCGCTGGTGGACGGCCGACGGCTGGGCGTACGTCCAGGAGCACGGCCTCGCCGCCCCGCTGTTCTGGCGGCGCGAGGGCGGCCAGTGGCTGCGCCGGCGGTTCGGGGTGACGGAGCCGGTGCCGCCGGAGGAGCCGGTGGTGCATGTGAGCTGGTACGAGGCGGACGCCTACGCCCGCTGGGCGGGGCGGCGGCTGCCGACCGAGGAGGAGTGGGAGAAGGCCGCCCGCCACGACCCGGAGAGCGGCCGGTCCCGGCGCTATCCGTGGGGCGACGAGGATCCCACGCCGGAACACGCCAACCTGGGCCAGCGCCATCTGCGGCCCGCGGCGGCCGGCGGCTATCCGCGGGGCGCCTCCCCGCTGGGGGTGCGGCAGCTGATCGGCGATGTGTGGGAGTGGACCTCGAGCGACTTCCTGCCCTACCCCGGGTTCCGCGCCTTCCCGTACCGCGAGTACTCGGAGGTGTTCTTCGGCCCCTCGCACAAGGTGCTGCGCGGCGGTTCCTTCGCGGTGGACGAGGTCGCCTGCCGGGGCACCTTCCGCAACTGGGACCTGCCGGTCCGCCGCCAGATCTTCTCGGGCTTCCGCACCGCGCGGGACGCGTCCTGATGTGCCGGCACCTGGCGTACCTCGGCCCGCCGGCCCCCATCGGCGAGGTGATCGTGACGCCCCCGCACAGCCTGTTCCGGCAGTCGTGGGCGCCGCGGCGGCAGGCGCACGGCACGGTCAACGCCGACGGGTTCGGCGTCGGCTGGTACGCGTCGGGCGACCCGGTGCCCGCGCGCTACCGCCGCGCCGGGCCCATCTGGGGCGATCTGTCGTTCGCCGACCTGGCCCGCGTGGTGCGCACGGGGGCGCTGATGGCCGCCGTGCGGGATGCCACCGAGGCGAGCGCGGACGGCGAGGCGGGCGCCTCGCCGTTCGCCTCCGGGACCTGGCTGTTCAGCCACAACGGGGCGCTCCGCGACTGGCCGCACGCGGTCGCGGACCTCGCCGCCGCGCTGCCGCCGGCGGATCTGCTCGGCCTGGAGGCCCGGTGCGATTCGGCGTTCGTCTGGGCGCTGGTGCTGCATCGGCTGCGGCTGGGCCACGCGCCGCCGGAGGCGCTGGCCGAGGCCGTCGAGCAGCTCGCCGACGCGTCCCCCGGCTCACGGCTCAATCTGCTCCTCATGGACGGCGAGACCATCGCCGCCACCGCCTGGGGCGACACCCTGTGGTACCTGGCCGATCCGGACCGGGGCGTGGTGGTGGCCTCCGAGCCGTACGACCAGGACCCCGGCTGGACCGAGGTCCCCGACCGCACCCTGCTCACCGCCACCCGCACCGATGTACTGCTCACCGCACTCAAGGAGGCTTCCCGTTGAGCCCCTTCACCGTCACCCGCACCCTGCCCGCCGACGCCACCACGGCCGCGCTGCGCGCCGATGTGGCCGACGGGCTGACCAGCACCCCCAAACAGCTTCCGCCCAAGTGGTTCTACGACGCCCGGGGTAGCGCGCTCTTCGAAGAGATCACCCGGCTGCCCGAGTACTACCCGACCCGCGCCGAGCGGGAGATCCTCGTCGCCCGCGCGGCGGAGATAGCCGACGCGACCGGCGCCCGCACCCTCGTCGAACTGGGCTCCGGCTCCTCCGAGAAGACCCGCCATCTGATCCGGGCACTGCCGGATCTGCGCGTCTACGTCCCCGTCGACGTGAGCGAGAGCGCGCTGGAACTGGCCGGGGAGGCCCTGCTGGCCGAGCATCCACGGCTGATGGTGCACGCGCTGGTGGCCGACTTCATGAACGGGCTCGCGCTGCCCGACGACACCCCGGGGCCGAGGCTGCTGGCCTTCCTCGGGGGCACCATCGGCAATCTGCTGCCGGCGGAGCGCGCCGCCTTCTTCGCCTCGGTGAGCGAACTGCTCGCGCCCGGCGACGCGCTGCTGCTCGGCACCGACCTGGTCAAGGACGAGGCCACGCTGGTCTCCGCCTACGACGACGCCCAGGGGGTCACCGCGGCGTTCAACAAGAACGTGCTGACGGTGCTCGACCGCGAACTGGGCGCCGACTTCGACCCCTCCGACTTCGACCACGTGGCGGTGTGGAACGCCGAGGAGGAGTGGATCGAGATGCGGCTGAGGGCCCGTAAGGAGCTCACCGCGAAGATCCCCGCCATGGATCTCGCGGTCCACTTCGCGGCCGGGGAGGAGGTCCGCACCGAGGTGTCCGCCAAGTTCCGGGAGGAGAAGGTGCGGGCCGAACTGACCGCCGCGGGGATGGAGTCGCGGCGCTGGTGGACCGACGCGGAGGGCCGCTTCGCGGTGTCGCTCGCCGTGCGCCGCTAGCTCCTCGCCAGATCGCGGTACGCCGCCGCCCGGGACCATCGGTCACGGGCGGCGGCTCGCTGTGCCGGGGGGTGAGGCGGTGTGGTGGAGCGCGAACCCAGCGGTGATGCGGTGCAGTTGGCCACACACATCGTGCGAGCCGCGTGAGCAGCGCGGCGTATGAGCGGCATCGAATTGATGTGATGCACATCACATAGGCGCGAGAGGGCCGCAGCACAGCGCACTGTGGCCCACTTTCCAGGTGAACTCCCTCTTGTTGTGCGCAAATCGGCCCCCTTATCTTTGGCCCGCCCGGCAGCGCGCCGCACCCGGCAGCACGAGAAGGAGCCGTCCATGCCCTTACGGGGACGCCACCGCCGCTACAAGCCCAACCGCATCTCCCGTGCCTCACTGAGCGTCACGGCGGGCGGCGCCGGAATCGCCCTTCCACTCGTCGGCGCCGCGGGCGCGTCCGCGGCCTCGGGCGAAACCTGGGACAAGGTGGCCCAGTGCGAGTCCACCCACAACTGGGACATCAACACCGGCAACGGCTTCTACGGCGGGCTGCAGTTCACGCAGAGCACATGGGCGGCGTACGGCGGCACGGCGTACGCGGCGCGGGCCGATCTGGCCACCAAGGACCAGCAGATCGCGATCGCGGAGAAGGTACTCGACGGCCAGGGCCCCGGCGCGTGGCCGGTGTGTTCGGGCAAGGCCGGTCTGACGCGGGACGACGCGGCGCCGCAGCAGAGTGCCCAGAAGGTCGTCAGGACGGCCGCCGCCCCGGTCAAGCAGACCCATCGGCCCGAGAAGGCCCAGCAGGTGGCGGCGAGCAAGCCGACGCCCACCAGCCTCCCGGGGGGCGCCGCCACGAAGTCCGGCCGCTATGTGGTCGTCAACGGCGACTCGCTGTCCCGTATCGCCGACACCCACGACGTCAATGGCGGCTGGAAGGCGCTCTACGAGACCAACCGCGAGACGATCGGTGGCGATCCCGATCTGATCTACCCCGGTCAGAAGCTGTCCCTCAAGGGCGGTAAGGCCACCGCCAAGCCCAAGGCGGAACCCGAGCCCCACCACAAGGCGAAGCCCAAGCCGAAGCCCAAGCCGCACCCGAAGGCCGAGGAGCACACCAGCCGGGACCGGGCCACCAAGCCCGTCGTCTCCTCGGGCTTCACCGCCCCCGTCAGCGGCGTCAGCCCGAGCACCGCCTACCGGGCGTCCGGTTCCAGCTGGTCGAGCGGCTATCACACGGGCGTGGACTTCCCCGTGGGCATCGGCACCTCGGTGAAGGCCGTGGGTTCGGGCCATGTGGTCTCGGCGGGCTGGGGCGACGCGTACGGCTATCAGGTGGTCATCCGGCATCCGGACGGCAAGTACAGCCAGTACGCCCATCTCTCGCAGCTGTCGGTGCGGGCCGGGCAGAACGTCAACGGCGGCCAGCAGATCGGCCGTTCCGGCTCGACGGGCAATGCCACCGGACCGCATCTCCACTTCGAGATCCGCACCGGCCCCGGCTACGGCTCGGACGTCAATCCGCTCGCCTATCTGCGGTCGCACGGCGTCACCCTCTGACGGCGTCAGCCTCTGGTCCTTCGCCCGGGTGGGGGCCGGGGCAGACGGGCGAAGCGCGGCCCTCTGGTGAGCGTGGTGGCGACCATGTGCCCGGAGACACCGCCCAGCCCCGCCCCCGGGCGAGTGGACGCGCCGATGTGCCAGAGCCCGTCGATATCGGTCGCGTGCCGTCCGGAGGCGGGCAGGGGGCACCGGACAAAGCTCTGGTCGAGTTCGAGGGAGCCGCCGTACGGGTCGCCGTCGACCGCGTTGGGGTTCCGGCGGGCGAGGCCCGGGGGCGCGATGACATCGACGGCGAGCAGATGAAGGTCCTCGCCGACCGGACGGAGGCGGGCAGCCGCCCCGGGGCACGTGCGGACGGATACCGGGTGGCGCTGGCGATCGAGGGCGGCGGGATGCGCGGCACGATCTCGGCCGGTATGGCGCTGGCCGTGCACGAGCTGGGGCTGCTGAACGCGTTCGACGCGGTGTACGGGGCCTCGGCGGGGGCCATCTCGGCGGCCTGGCCGGTCAGTTCGCGGCCGGAGGGCCTGGTCGGCTGGGCCGACCCCCGTTTCGCCAGTGCTCTCATCCGGAAGCGCAATCTGCTGCGCGGTCGCCCCATGGTCGATATCGAGACCCTGATCGAAGAGGTCTACATCCGCCAATTCCCGCTGGACTACGCCTCGGTGCTGACCGCACCCCTCGCCCTGCATCCGCTGGCCACGGACCTCGAAACCGGCCAACCGGTGGATCTGCACAAGGAGTTGACGGACGAGGTCGCCCTCCGTCTGGCGCCGCGGGCGAGCGCCGCGCTGCCGATGCCGGCGGGCGGGCCCGTCACCATCGGCGGGCGCCGCTTCTACGACGCGGGGCTGGCCGAGTCGATCCCGTTCCGCCAGGCGCTGCGGGACGGCGCGACCCACGTCCTCGTCCTGCGCAGCAGGCCGCCGGTCCGGGACGCGGCGCTCCGGGCCGCCCCGTCGGTGGGTTCCCGGCTGGTCGCCGCGGTCGCCTTCCGCCAGTACACCGCTGAGTTCCGCGCCGCCTTCCTGAACCGGCCCGCCCGGCTCGCCGACGACGACCGGCTGCTGGCGGTCTACGACACCGACACCGCGGATTCGCCCACGGACCCCGCGGTGCTGTCGGTCCGCCCCGATGCCACGGCGCCGTCCATCGGCCGTCTGGAAACGGACAGCGCTCTGCGCGAGGAGGCTCTCGAGGCGGGGCGCCGGGCCATCGTCGCCCAGTTCGCCCCGGCGGCCCGTTCCTGAGAGGGACGACCGGGCTACGGGTGTCCGGCGGACACCTCCCGGGGAAGGACGGGACTCAGTCGCACACCACCGCAGTCTGCGCCTTCAGCAGGGCCTTGCTCCGCGGTACGGGCACCTCGCCCTCGAGCTCCGCGGCGAGGTCGTAGACGGTGGCGGCGAGGACCAGTTGGCGCTGACCGTCGGCGGTGGTGAGGGAGACGCTGGTGTAGCCGGGGCCCGCGCCGTCGGTCTCCCAGGCGGTGAGCGGATCGGCCTCCTTCCCCTCGCCGGTGGCGCACGGCACCTCCATGCGCTGCACCCCGAGTCCGTACGCGGGCGCGCCGGGGAACTCCACCGGGGTCTTGAGCTCGCGCCGCTGGTCGGGGCCGAGCAGCTCGCCGTCGAAGAGGGCGCGCTCGAACCGGGCCAGATCGTCCACGGTCGAGATCATGGCTCCGGCGGTCCAGTCGTAGGAGGGGCTGAACCGCGTCATATCGCGGCCCTTGAGGTCGTAGCCGTGCAGATGGGAGCCGTGCACCTCGGGGTCGGTCACCGGGAAGGAGGTGTCCTTCAGCCCCAGCGGGGCGAGGATCCGGCGCCGGATCTCGGCGGGCGAGGAGCGGTGGGTCACCGACTCGATCACCAGCCCGGCGAGCAGATAGTTGGTGTTGGAGTACGACCAGCCCTTCCCCGGCACGAAATCCGGCTCGTGCCGGACCGAGCGGGCGATCACCTCGCGCGGGGTGATGACGTGGTCCCGGTCGCCGTCCTCCAGATAGGGGGCGAAGAACGAGGCTTCGGTGGTGGGGTCGTAGATCCCCGAGGTGTGGTTGAGCAGCTGACGGATGGTGATGGCCTTACCGTCGTTACCGTTCCCCTGGACGACGCCGGGCAGCCACTTCTCCACGCTGTCGTCGAGTGAGAGCCGCCCCTCGCCCTCCAGTTGCAGCAGAACCGTGGAGACGAACGCCTTGGTGTTGCTGGCGATCCGGAACCGCTGCTCCGGGCGGGCCTCTTCGCCGGTGGCCTGGTCCGCGACCCCGGCCGCCGTCCGCCACTCGTCGCCGCCGCGCCGCGCGTAGGCCACCGCACCCGGGAATCCGTCCTGCACCGTCCGGCCGACGGCCTCCTCGAAACCGGACGGCGCCGGCGGCCCGGCCGGCTCCCCCCGGGCCGTGGCGATGGTGACGGTCGCCGTCACCGCCAGCGCGCCGATCCCCGCCCACAGCGCCACGCCCCTTGCCCGAACTCCCACGAACCCGCTCCTCGCCTTGTCCCCGTGTGCCGTTCGCGGATCATCGTGCCGTCGTGGCGCACCGGGTTCCCATCCCGCTGCCGCCCTTCCCGTACGGGGGTTGTCCCCACCCCGTAGGGGCCGGACGGCGTGTCAGGGTGCCCCGTACACCGGCCCCGGCGGTTCGGCCCCGGCGAGGAGTTTCCGCGCGGTCTCACCGGCCTCCGCCGGTGTCCAGCGGGCACCCTTGTCGGCGGTGGGGCCCGGCCGCCAGCCCTCCATGACGGTGATCCGCCCGGCCTCCGTCTCGAAGACCCGGCCCGTGACCCCGGCACAGGCGGCCGAGCCGAGCCAGACGACGAGCGGTGAGACATTCGCGGGGGCCATCGCGTCGAAGGCGGCGGGGTCGTCCGGCGCGGCCATGTCACCGGCGAACGTCGTCTCCGTCATCCGGGTGCGGGCCGCCGGGGCGATGGCGTTGACCTGGACGCCGTAGCGGCCGAGCTCGGCGGCGGCCACCGAGGTCAGGCCGAGGATCCCGGCCTTGGCCGCGGAGTAGTTGCCCTGTCCGACGCTGCCCAGCAGCCCGGCCCCGGAGCTGGTGTTGACCACCCGGGCGACCGGGGCGCGGCCCGCCTTCGCCTCCGCGCGCCAGTGGGCGGCGGCGTGCCGCAGCGGCAGGAAGTGGCCCTTGAGGTGGACGCGGATCACCGCGTCCCACTCGTCCTCGCCGAGGTTGACGAGCATGCGGTCGCGCAGGAATCCGGCGTTGTTGACGAGGGTGTCGAGCCGGCCGTAGGTGTCGAGGGCGGTGGCCACGAGGGAGGCGGCGCCGTCGGTGGTGGCGATGTCGCCGCCGTGCGCCACCGCCTCCCCGCCCGCGGCCCGGATCTCCTCGACGACCCGCTGGGCCGGGCCCGCCGAGGCCCCGGCGCCGTCCGGGGCCACGCCGAGGTCGTTGACGACGACCTTCGCGCCCTCGGCGGCGAAGGCGAGCGCGTGCGCCCGCCCGAGGCCGCGGCCCGCTCCGGTGACGACGGCGACGCGCCCGTCGCACAGTCCGCTCATCTCAGTCCTCCCGTGGTTCTGCCCGGCCGGTGCCGGGGGCCGGCTGGTTGACGTTGGCGGCGTCGAGGAACGCGGGGCGCTCCCCGCCTCCGTGGATGGCGATGCTGGCGCCGCTGATGTACTCGGCCAGCCCGGAGGCGAGGAACACACAGGCGTCTCCGGCCTCGACGGGCTCGGCCATCCGCCCGAGCGGCACGGTCCGGCCGACGGCGGCGATGCCCTCCTCGTCCCCGTAGTGCAGATGCGACAGTTCGGTGCGGACCATGCCGAGCACGAGCGTGTTGACCCGGACCGCGGGGGCCCACTCCACGGCCAGGGTGCGGGCCAGGTTCTCCAGCCCCGCCTTGGCGGCTCCATAGGGTCCGGTGCCGGGGGACGGCCGGGTGCCGCTGACGCTGCCGATCATCACGATCGAGCCCCCGCCCTCCTGATGGCGCATCAGCTCGTACGCGCTCAGGGAGACGGTCATGGGAGCGATCAGATTGAGTTCCACGACGCGCGCCGCGCGCCGCTGCCCGGCCTCGGCGATCAGCCCGTAGGGGCTTCCTCCGGCGTTGTTGACCAGCAGGTCGAGCCGCCCGTGGGAGCGGCGCAGCCGGGCGAAGAACGCCTCGACCGCGTCCGGGTCCCGGATGTCGAGCGATTCGAAGCGCGCCGTGCGCCCGTCCACCTCGACGGGTTCGTCGGGCGCGCGGCGCGCACAGATCACCACCTCGGCCCCCGCGGTGAGCAGGGCCCGGGTGATCCCCGCTCCGACGCCGCGCGTGCCGCCGGTGACCACGGCGACGCGCCCGGCGAGATCGATGGTGACGGCCACAAGACACCTCCCGCTGCGCGATGAGCGCTGCTACCTTCTCACCTAACAAATGTTTGGTGGAAAGGTATCGGATCTGCTCATGGGTGTCTCCACCTCCGCCCCCGCGGCCGGTGTCCGCCTGGTCGCCATGGACTTCCCACCCGTCAACGCCCTTCCCGTGCGGGGCTGGTACGAGCTGGCCGACGCACTGCGCGCCGCGGGCGCCGACCCGTCGGTGCGCTGTGTGGTGCTGGCCGCCGAGGGCCGGGGCTTCAACGCGGGCGTGGACATCAAGGAGATCCAGGCGGCCGAGGGCCATACGGCGCTCATCGGTGCCAACCACGGATGCGCCGAGGCGTTCGCCGCCGTCTACGACTGCCCGGTCCCGGTCGTCGCCGCCGTCCACGGCTTCTGCCTGGGCGGTGGCATCGGGCTGGCCGGGAACGCCGACGCGATCGTGGCCAGCGAGGACGCCACGTTCGGCCTGCCCGAGCTGGACCGGGGCGCGCTGGGCGCGGCCACCCATCTGGCGCGGCTGGTCCCGCAACATCTGCTGCGCACGCTGTACTACACCGCGCGCACCGCGACCGCCGAGGAGCTGCACCGCCACGGCTCGGTGTGGCGGGTCGTGCCGCGCGCCGGGCTGCGGGAGGCGGCGCTGGAGCTGGCCGGGGAGATCGCCGCCAAGGACGGTGCGCTGCTGCGGCTCGCGAAGGCGGCCATCAACGGCATCGATCCGGTCGATGTGGGCCGGAGCTACCGCTTCGAGCAGGGCTTCACCTTCGAGGCCAATCTGGCGGGCCTGTCCGACGGGCACCGCGACGCGTTCGTCGCCAGGAGCACCGGGAAGGAGTGAGCGGCGTTGACCGACAAGACGATGACGGCCGAGCAGGCCGTCGGCCGGATCCACAGCGGTATGACGGTCGGCATCGGCGGCTGGGGGTCGCGGCGCAAGCCCATGGCGCTGGTCCGCGCCCTGTTGCGGTCGGAGGTCACCGATCTGACCGTGGTCTCCTTCGGCGGCCCGGACGTCGGGCTGCTGACCGCCGCCGGGAAGGTCCGCAAGCTGGTGACGGCGTTCGCGACGCTCGACTCGATCCCCCTGGAGCCGCACTTCCGGGCGGCGCGCGAGCGGGGGGACATCGAACTGACCGAGCTGGACGAGTCGATGATGATGTGGGGACTGACCGCGGCCGTGCACCGGCTGCCGTTCCTGCCCGCACGCGCGGGGCTCGGTTCGGATGTCATGACGGTCAACCCCGGCCTCCGGACGGTGACATCGCCGTACGAGGACGGCGAGGAGCTGGTGGCGGTGCCCGCGCTGCGGCTGGACGTGGCGCTGGTGCACCTCAACCGGGCGGACGCGCGGGGCAATGGGCAGTACCTCGGGCCCGATCCGTACTTCGACGATCTGTTCTGCGAGGCGGCCGCCGAGGCGTATGTCTCCTGTGAACGCGTCGTCGCCACCGCCGAGTTCGCGGACGCGGGCGGCCCGCAGACGCTGCTGGTCAAACGGCATGCGGTGACCGGTGTGGTGGAGACCCCGCAGGGCGCGCACTTCACCTCCTGCGTCCCCGACTACGGACGGGACGAGGCGTTCCAGAGCGCGTACGCCAAGGCCGCCGCCGACCCGACGGCGTGGCGGGAGTTCACGAGGCGGTTTCTGTCCGGGGACGAGGAGCGGTACCGGGCCGCGGTGGCGGCGTTCGGGAGGGAGGGCGCATGACCGGCGGGGTGACCCGGGCCGAGTACTGCGTGGTGGCCTGTGCCGAGGCATGGCGGGGCGACGGGGAGATCCTGGCCGCCCCGATGGGCGCGGTGCCCAGGATCGGCGCCCGGCTGGCCAAGCTCACCTTCGCGCCCGAGCTGATGCTGACGGACGGCGAGGCGATGATCGTGGGCGGCGATCCGGAGCTGGGCGATCCGGAGGTGGTGGAGGGGTGGCTGCCGTACCGGGCGCATCTGGCGCTGGTCACCGGCGGGCGGCGCCATGTGATGATGGGCGCGAGCCAGCTCGACCGCCACGGCAACCAGAACATCAGCTGTATCGGCGACTGGAAGCGGCCCGGACGGCAGCTGCTGGGGGTGCGGGGAGCGCCGGTCAACACCCTGAACAACCCCACGAGTTACTGGGTGCCCCGGCATTCGCGGCGGGTCTTCGTCGAACGTGTCGACATGGTGTGCGGGGTGGGCCACGACCGGGCGGCGGCCGCGGGGCCGGCCGCCACCCGCTTCCATGACCTCCGGTGTGTGGTGACCGATCTGGCGGTCCTCGACTTCGCCACGCCCGACCGCACCCTGCGGGTGCGCTCCCTGCATCCGAGGGTCACCGCCGAGGCGGTGCGGGAGGCCACCGGCTTCCCCCTCGAGATCGCCGACGACGTCCCGTCCACCCGGGAGCCGACCCCCGCCGAGCTGCGGCTGATCCGGGAGGTCATCGACCCGGAGCGGGCCCGCGAACGGGAGGTGCCGTCCTGATGGACACCCCGCTGACCCGGCTCGTCGGAGTGCGCCATCCGATCGTCCAGACGGGCATGGGGTGGGTGGCCGGGCCCCGGCTGGTGTCCGCCGTGGCGAACGCCGGGGCGCTGGGCATCCTGGCCTCCGCGACCATGTCGCCCGAGCGGCTGCGCTCGGCCGTGCGCGAGGTCGCCGCCCGTACGGACGCGCCCTTCGGCGTCAATCTGCGCGCCGACGCCGGGGACGCGGCGGAGCGGGTGCGGATCATCGTCGAGGAGGGGGTGCGGGTCGCCTCGTTCGCGCTGGCCCCCAGGCGTGAGCTGATCGACCGGCTCAAGGACGCGGGCGTGGTGGTCATCCCGTCCGTGGGCGCCCGGCGCCACGCGGAGAAGGTGGCGGGCTGGGGCGCGGACGCGGTGGTGGTGCAGGGCGCCGAGGGCGGCGGCCACACCGGGCAGGTGGCCACCACCGTGCTGCTCCCCCAGGTCGTGGACGCGGTGGACATCCCGGTCGTGGCCGCGGGCGGCTTCCACGACGGACGCGGGCTGGCGGCCGCGCTCGCCTACGGGGCGGCGGGGATCGCCATGGGCACCCGCTTCCTGCTCACCTCCGACAGCACGGTCCCGGACGCGGTGAAGGCGCGCTATCTGGCGGCGGCGGTCACCGATGTCACCGTCACCACGGCGGTCGACGGACTCCCCCACCGGATGCTCCGCAGCGAGCTGGTCGACTCCCTCGAGCGCTCCGGGCGCGCCGCCGCGCTCCTGCGCGCCGTCCGCCACGCCGCCGCGTTCCGGCGGCTGGCCGGGCTGAGCTGGCCCCGGATGGTACGCGACGGACTGGCGATGCGGCACGGCAAGGACCTCACCTGGAGCCAGGTCCTGCTGGCCGCCACCACCCCGATGCTGCTGAAGGCGTCGATGGTGGACGGCCGCACCGATACGGGCGTGATGGCCTCCGGTCAGGTGGCCGGGGTGATCGAGGATCTGCCCTCCTGCGCGGAGCTGGTGGACCGGATCATGGCCGAGGCGGCGGCGACCCTGGACGGGCTGACCAGCGGTCGTACAGTGGGGTGAAAGCGGCCAGACCATGACACGGGTAATGGGAGGTCGTCATGGCCGACCCCAAGGGTTTCCTCACCACACCCCGTCGTCTTCCGCCCCGGCGTCCGGTGGACGAGCGGGTGCGGGACTGGGACGAGGTTCCCGCGCCCGGCGGACTGCTGCCGATCATCAACGCCCAGGCGGACCGCTGCATGGACTGCGGCATCCCGTTCTGCCACGAGGGCTGCCCGCTGGGGAACCTCATCCCGGAGTGGAACGACCTGGTCTCCCGTGACGACTGGCTGCGCGCGAGCGAGCGGCTGCACGCCACCAACAACTTCCCCGAGTTCACCGGCCGGCTCTGCCCGGCCCCCTGCGAGAGCGCCTGTGTGCTGGCCATCAACCAGCCGGCGGTCACCATCAAGAACGTCGAGGTGGCCATCGCCGACCGGGCCTGGGAGAGCGGCCATGTGACCCCCAAGCCACCGGACCGGCTGAGCGGCCGGACCGTCGCCGTCGTCGGCTCGGGCCCCGCCGGCCTGGCCGCGGCACAGCAGCTCACCCGTGCGGGCCACACCGTGGCGGTGTACGAGCGCGACGACCGGGTGGGCGGGCTGCTCCGCTACGGCATCCCCGAGTTCAAGATGGAGAAGCGCCATCTGGACCGGCGGCTGGCGCAGATGCGCGCGGAGGGCACCAAGTTCCGCACCGGCGTGGACATCGGCACCGATATGGACGCCGCCGAGCTCCGGGCGCGCTACGACGCGGTCGTGATAGCCGTGGGCGCCAGGGCATGGCGTGAACTCCCGGTTCCAGGCAGGGAGTTGGCCGGAATCCATCAGGCGATGGAGTATCTGCCGATGGCCAACCGGGTGCTGGAGGGCGACTACCCCCGGCCGCCGATCACCGCCGAGGGCAAGCATGTGGTCATCGTCGGCGGCGGGGACACCGGCGCGGACTGTCTGGGCACCGTGCTGCGGCAGGGCGCCGCCTCCGTGACCCAGCTGGACATCCACCCCCGGCCCGGCGACGAGCGGGCGGAGGGCGAGCCCTGGCCCGTCCACCCCAAGATCTACCGGATGTCCGCCGCCCATGAGGAGGCGCGGGAGCTGGCGGCCTCCCCGGAGGCGGACGTGGACGCGCGGGTCTTCTCCGCGACCACGGTCCGCTTCGAGGGGACCGCACCGGACGCGGAGCGGCCGCACGGCGGTGTCCGGGCGCTGTGTCTGGTCGGGGCCCGTGCCGACGGGGAGCCCGGGCCCGGCACCGAGCGGGTGCTGCGGGCGGATCTGGTGCTGCTGGCCCTGGGCTTCCGCGGCCCGGAGCAGGACGGCGGCCTGCTGGAACAGCTCGGTCTCGAGCTCGACGAGCGCGGCACCCTCGCCCGCGACGCGTCCTTCGCCACCGGCGCGGACGGGGTGTTCGTGGCGGGCGACGCGGGCCGTGGGCAGTCGCTCATCGTCTGGGCGATCGCCGAGGGCCGCTCGGCCGCGGCCGCCGTGGACCGCTATCTCGCGGGCTCCACGACGCTCCCGGCGCCGGTCGGGCCGACCGACCTGCCGATGACGGCGTGACGCGGCGGTGGCCGGGAACGCACGCGGGCGGGGCGGGCCGCCTGCCGCGGGCGTGCGGCGCGGGCATAGTGTGCGTCCATGATCTCGCAATCCCCCCTCCTCACCGTGGCCGACGGTGTGCACATCTGGTCCCCGACCCCGAGCGCCGGCTGGGGTCTGGCCAACTGCGGTCTGATCGTCTCGCCCGACGGCCACGCCGCCTGGATCGACAGCCCCTACGACCGCCGGATGGCCGGGGAGTTCCTGGAACACAGCCGTGCCCTGCTGCCCGGCCGGGGCCGGATCGAGCGGGTGATCGTCACCCATGCCAACGGCGACCACCTGTGGGGCGCGGAGGTCGTACCGGACGCGGAGATCGTGGCCACCCGCGAGGCGCTCGGCCACATCGAGTACGAGCCCTCGCCGCAGCAGCTGCACGGTCTGGTGCACGGCAGCGATCCGGCGACTCCGCTCGGCTGGTACCTCCAGCGGCACTTCGGGCGGTTCGACTGGTCCGCCACCGAGGTGGTCGAGCCGACGCTCACCTTCGTGGGCGAACTCGACCTGCGGGTGGGCCAGGTGCCGGTGCGGCTGTTCAGCCTGGAGTCCGCGCACACCGCGGGCGATCTGGTGGCGTATCTGCCGCGGCAGAGGGTCGCGTTCACCGGCGATGTCATCTTCGCCTCCGGTCCGCAGGACCCCGGCGACCACCCGGTGCACTGGGCGGGCCCGCTGGACAATGTGATCGCCGCGTGCGAGCGGGTGCTCGCGACCGGGGCCGAGGTGATCGTCCCCGGCCATGGCCCGGTCCTCGACCGGGAGGGGGTGCGCGGCCACATCGGCTATCTGGAGCAGCTTCGGGACCGCACCCGGCAGCTGCACACCGCGGGGGTGCCGGCCCTGGAGGCCGCCCGCACCCTGATCGCCGAGAACGCCCATCCGTCGCTGGGCCTGCCCGAGCGGCTGGTGATCACGGTGGGCTCGGAGTACCGGCATCTGAACGGTACGGAGGAGGCGGCGGACCTCGTGGCCACCATGGCCGATCTGGCCCAGGTGGCATGGGAGCGGCGCGAGGACGCGCCAACGGCCTCGGCCTGACAGGACGCGCCGATGGCCTCGGCCCGACCACCCCGGTGGGACGCGGGTGACGGGGGCCCGTGGCGACACGACGGCGCCGGTCACCGCAGGGCGCGCTCCGCGGCCGGGAGGTCCTGCTCGGTCCAGATGATCTTGCCCTGGCTGGTGTACCGGGTGCCCCAGCGCTGGACCATCTGGGCGACGAGGAACAGCCCGCGTCCCCCCTCGTCGGTGGTGGCCGCCCGGCGCAGATGGGGCGCGGTGGTGCTGCCGTCGGCGACCTCGCAGATCAGCGCCCGGTTGCGCAGCAGCCGCAGCCGCACGGGGCCCACCGCGTGCCGGATGGCATTGCCGAGCAGCTCGCTGACCACCAGCTCGGTGGTGAAGGCGGCCTCCTCCAGGTTCCACTCGGCCAGGGTGCGGGCGACGGCCGCCCGCATCCGGGCCACCACCTCCGGGTCCGCCGGGAGGTCCCACGAGGCCACCCGGCGCGCGTCCAGCGCGGTGGTGCGGGCGATGAGCAGGCAGACGTCGTCGGTGCGGCGCGGTGAGAGCAGGGCGGCCATCACGGTGTCGCAGGCCCGCTCCGGGTCGGGGTCGGCATCGGTGAGGGCGTCCCGGAGCCGCTCGAGCCCGGTCTCGATGTCCTGTTCGCGGTCCTGGACCAGCCCGTCGGTGTAGAGGACGAGCCGGCTGCCCTCGGGCAGCTCCGTCTCGGCCGCCTCGTAGAGCCGTCCGCCGAGCCCCAGCGGCGGGCCCGCGGGCAGGTCGAGGAAGGTCACCGAGCCGTCGGGGTGGACCAGGGCCGGGGGCGGATGGCCGGCCCGCGCCAGGGTGCAGTGCCGGGAGACCGGGTCGTAGACCGCGTACAGGCAGGTGGCCCCGGCGGCCCCGGCGCCGCCGCCCGTGGCGGTCTCCTCCCGGTCGAGCTGGTCGACCACGTCGTCGAGCCGGGCGAGCAGCTCATCGGGGGGCAGGTCCACGACGGAGAAGTTGCGCACGGCGGTGCGCAGCCGGCCCATGGTCGCGGCGGCGTGCAGTCCGTGGCCGACGACATCGCCGACGACGAGGGCGACCCGGGCCCCGGACAGCGGGATGACGTCGAACCAGTCGCCCCGCACCCCGCCGGGGGCGGGCAGATAGCGCTGGGCGGCCACGACGGCCTGCTGTTCGGGGCGGCCGCGCGGCAGCAGGCTCTCCTGGAGGGCGAGGGCGGTGGCGTGCTCGCGCGCGTAGCGGCGGGCGTTGTCGATGGCGACGGCCGCCTGACCGGCCAGTTCCTCGGCGAAGGTGCGGTCCTCCTCGTCGAACGGCGGGGCGTCCCCCGAGCGCCAGAACGCCACCTGGCCCAGCCGGACGCCGCGCCCGCTGAGCGGCACGGTCAGCAGCGAGTGGATGCCGTACTCCATCACCCACCCCAGCCGCTCGGGGTCCTGGGGCGTCCAGTCGGGGTGGGACGGCAGCTCGCCGGTGGCGAACACGCGCGCCTGACCGGTGCCCCCGGCCCGCTGGGTCACGGGGAAGGACGAGACCCGCTCGCCGACCCGGCGCAGCGGGGGGTCCGGCCGGATGCCGCTGAAGGCGGCCCGGCGCAGCGGCGAGTCCCGGTCGCCCGGCTCCTCGCCGCCCAGCACGGCCTCGTGCAGATCGACGGTGGCGTAGTCGGCGAAGCGCGGCACGGCGACCCGGGTCAGCTCCTGGGCGGTGCCTTCCATGTCGAGGCTGCTGCCCACGCGGACTCCGGCCTCGTACAGCAGCCGGAGGCGTGCGTAGGCCCGGTCGGCCTTGTCCGTCAGGGAGCGCAGCTCGGTGGTGTCCCGCAGGGTGGCGACGCTGCCCCAGGGCTGTCCGACGCGTTCCGCCGGGCGCTGGTTGACCGCCAGCAGCCGGTTCCCGACCTCGTACACCTCGTCGGTGGCCTCGCGGCCGGAGGCGAGCAGCCCGGCGATCTCCTGGTCCAGGCCGACATCGGTGATCTGCCGTCCGTGCGTGTCGGGCGCGAGACCCAGCAGAAGCAGCGCCTCGTCGTTGGCGAGCAGCAGCCGCCCCTCGTCGTCGAGGATCAGCACCCCCTCCCGGACCGAGCGCAGCACGGCGTCGTGGTGTTCGTACATCCTGGTGATCTCGGCGGGGCCGAGCCGGTGGGTCTGCCGCCGCAGCCGCCGGGCCACGAGCGCCGCGCCGCCCCCGCCCAGGAGGAGGGCGAAGGCCGTGGAGCCGTAGATCACCGGCAGTTGACGGCTGACCGTGCGGGCCACCGAGGGGATGGACACCCCGACGTTGACGACGCCGATCACCCGGCCCCGGGCGTTGGTGACCGGGACGGCGGCCCGGATCGAGGGGGCCGGACGGGTGACGCCCGGGGTCTTGTCGGTGAACGCCCGGCCCACCGTGGCCGGGTAGAGGCTGCCGTCGACGCGCTTGCCGATCAGCTTCGGGTTCGGATGGCTGCAGCGGACGCCCCGGGGGGTGGTCACCACGATGTAGTCGACACCGGTCCGCCGCCGGACCGTCTCGGCGTAGGGCTGGAGGGTCCTGGCGGGGTCGCGGGACTCCAGCGCCCGCTGGACACCGGGGGCGACGGCGACCGTCCGTGCGACGGTCAGCGCACGGCCCCGGGCCTGGCTGTCCCGGCTGCCGCGCGCCTGGAGGGACAGCGTGGCCCCCGCAGCGAGCACCAGGAGCGTCACGATGATCAGCATCAGGGCGAACACCTGCCCGCCGACACTGCGCGAGCCCAGCGCCGAGCGCACCTTCACATGCTCTGTCTAACGCACATCCGCGGGTCGCACACCTGGTGGCGGCCGGGGTGGGAGCATCCGCGGTCAGAAATTGATCATGTGTCCGGCCAGCCCGTGGACGGCCTCCTTCACCGCCTCGCTGAGGGTCGGATGGGCGTGGACGTTGCGGGCCACCTCGTGCACGGTGAGATCCCACTGCTGGGCGAGGGTGAGTTCGGGCAGCAGCTCGGTGACCTCGGGGCCGATGAGATGGCCGCCCAGCAGCTCGCCGTGGCGGCCGTCACCGATCAGCTTCACGAAGCCGACGGGGTCGCCGAGCCCCTGGGCCTTCCCGTTGGCGGTGAACGGGAACTTCGCCACCCGGACGTCGAAGCCGCGCTCGCGCGCCTGGGCCTCGGTCCAGCCGAAGCTGGCGATCTGCGGCTGGCAGAAGGTGGCGCGCGGGATCATCACATAGTCCAGCTCCATGCTCTCCGCCCCGGCGATGGTCTCCGCCGCGACGATGCCCATGGACTCGGCGGCGTGCGCCAGCATCAGCTTGGCGGTGACATCGCCGATGGCGAAGATGTGCGGCACATTGGTGCGGCACCGGCCGTCGATGGCGATGGCGCCCCGTTCGGTCAGCCGGACGCCGGTGTGCTCCAGTCCGTATCCCTCCACCCGCGGCCGGAACCCGATGGCCTGGAGCACCCGGGCGGCCTGGAGGGTCTGCCGCTGGCCGCCGGTGGTCACCATGACCTTGACCGCGGGGCCCGCGTCGTTGATCGCCTCCACCCGGGTGGAGGTCAGGATGTTCATGCCGAGCCTGCGGAAGCGCCGGGTGAGCTCGGCGGAGACCTCCTCGTCCTCCAGGGGCACGATCCGGTCCATGAACTCCACGAGCGTCACCTGCACCCCGTAGCTGTGCATGATGTACGCGAACTCCACGCCGATGGCGCCCGCGCCCGCGATCAGGACGCTGCCGGGCAGGGTGGGCGAGAGGATCTGCTCCTCGTAGGTCACCACCCGCTCGCTGAGGGAGGTGCCGGGCAGCAGATTGGTGATCGAGCCCGCGGCGATGACGCAGTGGTCGAAGGTGAGCGTCTCCGTGCCACCGCCGGAGCGGGTGACCAGCAGTTCGTGCGGTCCGGTGAAGCCGCCCCGCCCCTCGAACTGGGTGATCTTGTTCTTCTTCATCAGATAGTGGACGCCCTTGACCCGTCCGTCGGCCACCTTGCGGCTGCGCTCGAACGCGTCGCGGTAGTCCACGGTGACATCGCCGTTCACCCGGATGCCGAAGTCCTTGGCCTCGTGGATGAACAGATGGGCCAGCTCGGCGTTGCGCAGCAGGGCCTTGGACGGGATGCAGCCCACGTTCAGGCAGACGCCGCCCCAGTAGCGTTCCTCGACCACGGCCGTGGTCAGGCCCAGCTGGGCGGCGCGGATCGCGGCGACATAGCCACCCGGCCCGGCGCCCAGGACCACCACGTCGAAATGTGCGCTCATGCGTCGCACCTTAGACATTAGAGTCGGGGTATGGCTTCAGACGAGGGGTCCGTACGGGTGGACAGCTGGATCTGGTCCGTGCGGCTGACGAAGACGCGCTCCATGGCGTCCTCGGCCTGCCGCGCGGGGCACGTCCGGGTCAACGGCGAGCGCGTCAAGCCCGCGCACACGGTGCGAACCGGGGACGAGGTGCGGCTGCGCCATGCGGGGCGCGACCGGATCGTGGTGGTCTCGCGCATCGTGCGCAAGCGGGTCGGGGCGCCGGTGGCGGTGGAGTGCTACGTCGACAACAGCCCGCCGCCGCCCCCGCGCGAGCACACCGTGCCGATCGGGCTGCGCGACCGCGGGACGGGCCGCCCCACCAAGCGCGACCGGCGCGAGATGGAGCGGCTGCGCGGTACGCCCGGGGGCCTCGGCTGATCAGCCCGCGGTGATACGCACGGGGCCGCCGTGTGCGTCGGCCCCGGCGATCCAGTCGGCGGGCAGGTGGAACGGCCGGTTGGGCGCCGCCGTATGAGGCAGGCGCCCGCGGTGCAGCGTCCGGCCGTCCTGGCTGACGGTGAGCACCGGCCGGGTCAGGAACCGCGTGGTGCGCAGGGTGAATCGGCCGCGCGGCGGACGGGGCCCGTCCGGGGTGAGCCGGTTGGGTGAGATCCACAGCAGTGGCGCCTCGACCCGCACCGGCAGCGGCCCCGGGGTCCATGGCACACCCGCGAGATGGCGCAGTACGGGCTCGGCGGCGAACCGGCCGTCGAGGGCGGCGATATCGGCGGTCTCGACCGGGTGCAGCAGATTGCCCACGGCGAAGACCCCGGGTGCGCCGGTGCGGAACTCGGCGTCCGTGGCCGGGCCCCGGGTGCCGGGGTCGAGGGCGATCCCGGCGCTTCTGGCCAGTTCGTGGTCGGGGATCCAGTCGCCGGTGAACACGACGGTGTCGCAGCCGATGGCCGCGAACCTGCCGTCCCGGTGCCGCAGCCGTACGCTCTCCAGCCGCGCCCGGCCGGTCAGCTCGGCCACGGTGGCGTCGGTGACCAGCGGAACGCCGTGGCGCAGCCGGATGCCGAGGTGGCGCGCCGGGTGGGTCTGGTGGCGGGGCTGGTCGGTGACCATGGCGACGACCCCGGCCCCGGCCCGGCGCAGGGTGGCCACCGCGGAGTAGCTGACCCGTTCCGCGCCGACGATGACGGCGCGGCGGCCGACGCTCTGGTGGTGCACATGGACGGCCTGCTGCAACTGTCCGGTGGTGAAGACACCGGCCGGCCGGGTACCGGGCACCAACCGGGCGCCGCGCGGGCGTTCCCGGGCACCGGTGGCCAGGACGACGGCCGTGGCGGTGATCCGTTCCAGGCCGGTCGGACCGGTGATGTCCACGGTCCGCGGCCCCGCCCAGCCGGTGGCCGCGACACCGGTGCGCAGCACGGCCCCGGCCCGGATCGCGGCGGCGATGTGGTGGCGGGCGTAGTCCGGTCCGGTCATCACCCGGCGCAGATCGCGCAGTCCGAATCCGATGTGGTCGCAATGGCGGGGGATGCCGCCCGCGCGCTGTTCGCGGTCGAGGACCTCGACCCGGTCCACCCCGGCGGCGGCCAGCCGCGCGGCGACCGCGAGCCCGGCCGGTCCGGCCCCGATGACCAGCACGTCGACGGTGCGGTGGGTACGGTCGGTGGGGGTCATCGCCGGGCCTCCGTCCGGTCCTGGGCCGCGGTGGCCGCCTCGAACTGGGCGCGTACCGCGGCGCCGCAGAAGAATCCCTGGCAGCGCCCGGCCAGGGCCCGGGTGCGGCGCCGGAGCCCGTCGAGCGAGCCCGGTGGCACGGTGGCGGTCAGCGCGTCGCGGATCTCGCCCCGGGTGACGCGTTCGCAGTGGCAGACCACGGTGCCGTACGCGGGGTCCGCGGCGATGAGGTCGGCGCGCTGGTAGGGGCGCGGGAACGCCTCGCCGATGGTGGGCATCCGCACGGGCTCGATCTCCCGCTCGGGCCCGGGGTCAAGACCGCAGTCGACGAGGAGCTCCGCCACATGCGCGGCGATCGCCATCGAGGCGGTGAGCCCGGTGGAGCGGATGCCGCCCACGGCGACATACCGCCGCCCGGGGTCGGCGTGGATCTGGTAGTCGCCGTGCTCGGTGGCGGCACGCAGCCCGGCGTAGACCGCGGTGACCTCCTCCTCCAGCAGCTCCGGCAGGATCCGCGCGCCCTTCTCGCGGAGCGAGGCCAGTCCCTCGGCCGACGATCCGGTGGCGGTCTTGTCGTCGAGCTCCTCGGCGGTGGGGCCGAGCATCACATTGCCGTACACGGTCGGCGCCACCAGTACGCCCTTGCCGAGCGCGGTGGGCACCGGCAGCAGGATGTGGTCGACCAGGCCGCGGGCGAACTTGTCGAAGACGATGAGCTGGCCGCGGCGCGGGGTCACGGTGAACTCCTCGTGGCCGAGCCGCCGGTTGATCTCGTCCGAGTACAGCCCCGCGGCGTTCACCAGGTGACGGGTGCGCAGCACCCCGCGCGGGGTGGCGATCTCGTGGTGGTCCGCGCCGGTGGTGATGGCCCCGGCCGGGCAGTTCAGATGCAGGGCGACGCCCGCGCGGACCGCCTGGGTGGCGTAGGCGAGCGTCGTCGTCCAGGGGCAGATGATGCTCTCGCCGGGGACCTCGAGCGCGCCGAGGGCACCGGGGCCCAGATGCGGTTCGCGGGCGTAGACCGCGTCCGCGTCGAGGATGGCCGTCTCGTCGTAGCCGTTGCGGACGGCCTTCTCGGCGAGGGCCGGCAGCGCGGCGAGCTGCTCCCCGTCCCAGGCGACGAGCAGCGCGCCGAGCGGTTCGAGCGGGATGCCGGTCTCGGCGGCGTAGGCGGTCAGCCGCTGGTAGCCCTCGCGCACCAGGCGGGCCTCCAGGGTGCCCGGGGTGGCGTCGAAGCCGGTGTGCAGGATCGCGGTGTTGGCCTTGGACGTGCCGTTGCCGACGTCGTTCGACGCCTCGACCAGGGCGATCCGCAAGCGGTACCGGGCCAGTTCGCGGGCGATGGCGGCGCCGACCACCCCGGCGCCGACGATGGCCACGTCGTAGACCTCGTCGGGGAGGTCACCCGTGGTCGTAACGGTCATGCTGGTCCCTTGCTCGGTGGTGGACACGGCTCCTGGTGCGCGGGGGCTCAGTCGTGGGCGGCGGCCGTCGGCGCGTGGTCCAGCAGCGCGGCCACGGCCGAGCGGAAGGCGGCCAGCCGCTCGACGGCCCGCTCCGCGCTGATCCGTGGCTCGTACACGGCGGCGGGCTCCCACGCGGGGACCGCCTCCTCGACCGTCAGGCCCGGGTCGAGCCCCATCCGCGCGGCGGCGCCCACGCCCAGCGCCGTGACGTCCGGCAGCGCCGACACCTCCACCGGCCGCTGCAGCAGATCGGCCTGGGTCTGCATCAGCAGCGCCGAGCGGGTCAGTCCCCCGTCGACGCGCAGGACGGTCAGCGGCGCGCCCAGGTCGGAGGCGGCCGCCTCGGCGATCTCCACGACCTGGGCGGCGATGCCCTCGCACAGGGCGCGGACCAGATGTCCGGCGGTGGTGCCGAGGCCGAGTCCGGTCAGCGAGCCCTTGAGGTCGCCGCGCCACCAGGGCGCGGCGAGTCCGGCCAGCGCCGGTACGAAGGTGACTCCCCCGGTGTCGGGCACGGTCCCCCCGACCGGGTCGAGGTCCTGGGGCCCTTGGATCACCCCCAGGTCGCTGAGCCAGCGCACCGCGGAGGCGGCGGTGTAGACCTGTCCGTCCAGGCAGTAGCTGGTGCGCCCGCCGAACCGCCAGGCCACGCAGGAGACCAGCCCGTGGGGGCCGCGTAGCGGCCGGTCGCCGGTCTGGGCGAGGAGGAAGGCGCCGGTGCCGTAGGTGCACTTGGCAGTGGACGGTTCGGTCACCCGCTGCGCCAGCAGGGCGGCCTGCTGGTCGACGAGGAGCCCGGTGAGCGGGACCTCGCCGCCGAAGGCCGTGGTGGTGCCGACCGGCCCGGCGGCGTCGACGACGCGCGGCAGCCGTTCGGCGGCCAGTCCGTAGAGGTCCAGCGCCTTCGGGGACCAGGTGACGCGGTCCAGGTCGAGCAGCCCGGTGCGTCCGGCGGTGGCGGCGTCGGTGACGAACGCGCCGGTGAGCCGGTGGACCAGCCAGACGTCGCTCGTGGTGACCACGCCCTCGCCGGTCAGATGGCGCCGGATCCACGCCATCTTGGGCGCCGCGAAGTACGGGTCGAGGGGCAGCCCGGTGAGTTCGCGCAGCGTCTCGGCGTGCGGCGCGAGTCGCTCGCACACCGTGTGGGCCCGCCGGTCCTGCCAGACCAGCGCGTCCGTCAGCGGCTCTCCCGTGACGGGGTCCCAGGCCAGCACGGTCTCGCCCTGGTTGGCCAGCCCGACCGCCACGACCGGCTCCCCCGCGGCCGCGAGGGCCTGGCGTCCGGCCTCGAGGACCGAGGTGAGCAGCGCGGCCGGATCGACCTCGACCAGTCCACCGGGCAGATAACGGGGCCGTACGGGCACCTCGGCGGAGCCGATCACCCCGCGCTCCGGGCAGAGCACCAGCGCCTTGGTGCCCGAGGTGCCCTGGTCGATGGCGAGGACCGGGCCGGTCGCGGGGTCGGCCGGGGTGCGGTGGCGACGCTCTGCAGGCAGCATGTCCGGTTCTTCGCTCGGGACGGGCGGATCGCTTCGGGCTCGGGGGACGGTGGCTCGGGGGGACGGCGGGTTCGGGGAACGGCGGTGCGGGGGCGATGCGCTCCCGGAACGGGGCACGGATCCTGCCGGAAAGCCTGGTGCAGGCGCGGGGCGGGCGTCAAGACGGCCCGTTCGGGCACTGACCGGAGTCCCCCGTTCCCGAATCGTTGTGTCAGGACTATAAGATCCCTGCAATCATCCCCCTGGCCCCTGGTTTTCCCGCGTCCGGTACGTCAGCTCCGTACGAAAGTCATCCGATGCCCGAGGAAGAGTTCCGCCCCGTGTACCACCCCGCGGGCTATGACGGCGGGCTGCGCGTCGCACTGCAGGATCTGCGCACCGGACGCTGGATATCGATGCGCAATCTGCTCGCGGAGACTCGCACCTGGTCGCTGTGGACCCAGCGCACCCAGGTGCTGGCCACGGCCGCCGCCGGATCCAATGTGGTGGACGCGTGGCGGACCGAGGAGCCGCAGAGCGTGGCGGCGCTGGTGATGCACACCCGCGTCGGGGTGGAACGCGCGGTGCGCGCACACCGTGAGGGACACTCCCGCACCCGGGAGCTGTGGCGGGAGGCGTGGCAGTCCTGCCAGCTGACCGCGCACCACTCGCCGGCGGATCCGGTGCCCTGGGTGTGCCTGCTGGCCCTGGCCCAGTTGGACAAGGAGCAGCGGCAGGAGGAACACCGGGTGGCCCCGCCCGGTCCGCTGCTGTTCCCCGGCCCCTGGGGACTGCTGGCGGAGGCCGACCGGCGCGATCCGTACAACCGCGAGGCGTACCACCGGATGCTGCAGTTCGTGTACGCCCGACGGGCCGGGGGTTCGCTGGCCGAGGCGGTCAACTTCGTGCAGTGGGTGGTCTCGGGCGCGCCCGAGGGATCCGCGCTGCAGGTGCTGCCGCTGTACGTCCATGTCGAGCGGTACCGCGAGGAGAGGGGCTACGAGAAGGCACTCGACCTGCACTGGGCCACCGAGGACGCCACCCGGGACGCGAGGAAGGCGCTGCACGGCTGGTTCGACCACGCTGATGTCACGACGAGTTCCCTGCTGGATCTCAACCATCTGGCACACGCCCTGTGGGGCGCGCTGCTGTTCCCCGACGCGGCCCGCGTCTTCGAGACGCTGGGCCCGTACTTCACTCCGCTCCCCTGGGCCTACCGCACCCGCGACGCCGGCGATCGCGCCCTGGCTGAAGAAATGTTTCTTCGCGCCCGGGTCCGCTCCCTGGCCGGCGCCCGTGGGCCAAGACCAGGGACCGGCGCCTGAGCCGACTTCCCCCCACCTGTACCACCCTCGCCCGCCCCAGCATTCCGGAGGTACATTCATGTCCACGGCATGGTCGAGTTCAAGTCCCGCCCCCCACCGGGACGATGAACAGCGGCTGCGTGAGCTCGGCTATCAACCCGTCCTGGCCCGCCGCATGGGCGGGTTCGGCAATTTCGCCATCAGTTTCTCGGTCATCTCCATTCTCTCCGGATGCATGACGCTGTACGGCTTCGGGCTGGACACCGGAGGCCCCGCGGTCATGATGTGGGGCTGGGCCGGAGTCGGGCTCTTCGTGCTGTGCGTCGGGCTCGCCCTGGCCGAGGTGACCAGCGCGTACCCCACCTCGGGAGCCCTGTACTACATGGCCGACCGGCTGGGCGGACGGACCTGGGGCTGGTACACCGGCTGGCTCAATCTGCTGGGGCTGCTCGGGGCCATCGCCGGAATCGACTACGGCGCCGCCCTGTTCACCGGCGCGCTCTTCAATCTCCAGTGGGGATTCGATCCCACACCGGAATCGACCATGCTCATCTTCGTCTGCATTCTGCTGCTGCACGCGGCGCTGAATCTGTTCGGAGTGCGGCTGGTCAGCGTGCTCAACTCGGTCAGTGTGTGGTGGCATCTGGCGGGCGTCGCCATCATCGTCGGCGCGCTGGCGATCGTGCCCTCCCACCACCAGTCGCCCGAATTCGTCTTCACCGAATTCGTCAATGACACCGGCTGGTCGAATCCGCTGTACGTGACCGCGATCGGACTGCTGCTCGCCCAGTACACCTTCTCCGGATACGACGCCTCCGCGCATCTGTCCGAGGAGACCTCCAACGCCTCCGTCTACGCCGCCCGGGGGATCGTCCGTGCCATCTGGGTGTCCTGGGTGGCCGGGTTCGTACTGCTGGCCGGGCTCACCTTCGCCATCCAGGACTACGCCGGTACGCAGGGAAGCGCCACCGGGGTGCCGCCGGCGCAGATCCTGATCGACGCCCTGGGCACGGGCGGTGCCACCGCGATGCTGCTCATCGTCATCGTGGCGCAGCTGTTCTGTGGGAACGCCGAGGTGGCGGCGGCCAGCCGGATGGTGTTCGCCTTCAGCCGGGACGGCGCGCTGCCGGGCTCACGGCTGTGGCAGCGGGTCAGCTCGCGTACCCAGACGCCGGTGCACGCGGTCTGGCTGTCGGTGGCGGTCGCGTGTGTGCTGGCCCTGCCGTCCCTGTACTCCGAGACCGCCTACGGCGCGGTGACCGCCATCAACGTCATCGGGATCACGCCCGCCTACGCCATCCCGATCTTCCTGCGGCTGCGCGCCGGGGACCGGTTCCAGCCGGGCCCGTGGAACCTGGGCCGCTGGAGCAAGCCGGTGGGCTGGATCGCGGTGGTGTGGGTGGCGGTGGTGACGGTGCTGTTCTGTCTGCCGCAGTCCAGCCCGGTGACGGCGGACTCGATGAACTACGCCTCGATCGCGCTGGCCGTGGTGCTGCTGCTGGCCACGATCTGGTGGTTCGTGGCCCGGCGCTCGTACAACACGCCGTCCGCGTACGGCTCGGCGCGTGAGCAGGCGGAGATCGCCGAGGGCATCGTCTGAGGGTCTTCGTAAGGGTGAAGCCGGGTGCGGAGGGTTTTCCGCACCCGGCTTCACCCATTCATCCGGAACGGCGCAGCGACTCGGCCGGGGGCCGCTCGCGGCCCGCGCCATAGGCGAGGAAGTACGCGGGGGCCCGCTTCAGCCAGGGTGCCTTGGTGAGCACCTCGGCCAGCCGCAGCGGCTCCCCTCCGGCGACCGGTGAACGCCCCCGCAGCAGCGGCCCGATGACCCGTGCGTGGGCGATCCGCTGCAACCCCTGCGTCGCGACGGTGGTCGGCCACCGGCGGCGCTGGACGGCGCGTACGTCGGCGAGGCCCACGGTGCCCTCGCGCAGCGGCCCGGCCAGATGGCGGGCGGCGGCGACCGCGTCCTCGACGGCGAGGTTGATGCCGATCCCGAACACGGGCGACATCGCGTGGGCCGCGTCCCCGATGCACAGCAGTCCGGGGCGGTGCCAGCGGCGGAGCCGGTCCATCCGTACGTCCAGCAGCTTCACCTCGTCCCAGGACCGCGGGCCGGGTCCGCGGTCGGCAGGACCGCGCCGCATCCAGGGGGTGGCCTCGGTGAACGAGGCGAGGAACCGGTCGAGACCCTGGGCCCGGCAGGTGGCGTCGGCCCCCTTGGGGATCAGGGCGGCGCACTGCCAGTAGTCACCACGGTCGATCATCGCGGTCAGGAAGCGTTCGCCGGCATTGGCCACCAGCCCCTGGGGGTCGCTCTCCTCGCGCGGCAGCCGGAACCACCAGACGTCCATCGGGCAGGGGAACTCCCGGAGCCCGAGTTCCGGCAGATCGCGGGCGAGCGATCCCCGGCCGTCGCAGGCCACGGTGAGGGTGGCGCGCAGCTCGCCGGTGGAGCCGTTCGTGCGGTCGCGGTAGCGCACTCCGGTGACCCGGCCGCGCTCCGTGCGGAAGGAGGTCACCTCGGTGTTCGTCCGCAGCTGGAAGGTGGGTTCCCGGTTGGCCTCGTCCGCCAGCAGATCGAGCAGGTCCCACTGCGGCACCATCGCCACGTAGTTGTACTTCCCCGGCAGTGAGCCGATCTCGCCGACCGTGAACAGTTCGCCGCCCCGCCCTATGGGCAGCTGGACGGAGTGCACATGCCGCTGCGGCAGGGCCGCGAACCGGTCGGCGAGCCCCAGGTCGTCCAGGAGCCTCAGCGTGCTGGGGTGCACCGTGTCGCCGCGGAAGTCGCGCAGGAAGTCGCCGTGCTTCTCCAGGACGGTGACCTCCACCCCGGCCCGGGCGAGCAGCAGGCCGAGGACCATCCCGGCCGGCCCACCGCCCACCACGCAGCATGTGGTCCGCTCCATCTCATGGCTCCCTTCGACATCCCCGAGGCCATGGGCACCCTCTCAGTACGGTTACCCGGCTGCACCACGCCACACCGGCGCCACGGGGGCTCCGGGGCCTCCGGTTCACGATCGGCTTGAATCTTCCCGCGCCCGCGTCCGTATCCCCGCGTGATGGTGTGGGGCGCATAAGGAGGTCTGTATGGCAGCCGAACCCGATCCGGACCGACCAGCCGGGCGTCAGGTGATCGAGCCGACCGCCATCTTCCCCGCGACGCCGGAGTACGACGATGCCCCGGAGGGGCCGGTCGAGGGGTGGATGGAGGAGCTCGACCTCTTCCGCCCGCCGGGCACCGAGCTCCCGCCCGAGGCGCCGCCCATGGCGGATGACGACACCCAGGAGATGACGGGCGGCCCGTCCGCCGCCGATGCCTGGCCCCCGCGGGAGCCACCGCCCGTGCCTGAGCAACCGCCCGCGCCTGAGCGACCGCCCGCGCCGCCCGGGCGGCGGCGCCCCAGCGCCGCCCTGCTGGTGCTCGCCGGGCTCGGTGCGGGGGTCGCCCTCTCGCTGGTGCTGATGATGCCCCGGGACTCGGCGTCCGGCGCGGCCGAGGGCGGCACGTCGGCCACACCGACCGCGCCCACCGCGCCCGCGACCTCCGGCACGCCGCAGACGCCGACCGCTCCCGCCTCGCAGGCCCCGGACGACCAATTGCCGCCGGCTGGCGACCCGGGCGATGTGCTGACCCTCGGGAGCACCGGCCCGGAGGTCACCGAGCTCCAGGAGCGGCTGCTGCGGATCCCGAACGTGTATCAGGACGGGCAGGTCAACGGCCAGTACGACCAGACGCTGGCCCAGGCCGTCTCCCGGTTCCAGGTGTGGTACGGGATCCGGGGCGACGCGAACGGGGTGTACGGGAGCGCCACACGGCGCATCCTGGAGTCGCGCACCTGATCTGGAGTCGCGCACCTGACGTCACGGCCGGAGGCGGACCGGGCGGGGTGCCGTCAGGCGGCGCCGAAGACCTGGGTCCAGTACGTGCCCGCGCGGCTGCCGGTGGCATGGCCGACGCCGATGTGGGTGAAGTCGGGCTTCAGGATGTTGGCGCGGTGGCCCGAGCTGTTCATCCAGCCGCGCACCACCTCCTCCGGGGAGCGCTGGCCGCAGGCGATGTTCTCGCCGATACCGCGGTGGGTGGCACCGGCGGCGCGGGCCCGGTCCCAGGGCTGCTGCCCTTCGGGGCCGGTGTGGGAGTAGAAGTCGCGGGCCACCATGTCGTCGCTGTGTGCCTGCGCGGCCGCCGTCAGCCGTGGGTCCGGGGCGAGCGGCGCGAGCCGGGCGGCGGCGCGCTCCGCGTTGGTGCGGGCGATGACCTCGGAGGCCAGCCGGAGCAGCCCGTCCGGGGTGAACGGATGGGCCCATACCGCCGTCCAGTAGACGTCCCCGGTGGTGGGGCCGTCGGCGCGGCCGATGCCCAGGTGGACGAGGGCCGGATCGTGGAACGGGCTCCGGCGCTCGGCGCCTTCGAGGCAGTAGTCCACGAACTCCCGTGGGGTGCGCGGCCCGGAGACGATGTGCTCGGCGACGGTCAGCGGGCGGTATCCGTGCGCGGCGATCCGGTGGAAGAGCGAGGTCCCGTCCGGGCTCTCCAGCGCCAGCGCGCCGTGGGCGGCCATGGCTCGGGCGTGCGCCTCGGCGGCCGCGGTCAGCCGTCCGTCGAGGGCCACGGGCGCGGCCCCGGCCCGTGCCCGCGCCGCGTTCACCACGTCGAGGGCCTGCCGCGAGGCCCCGTCGGCGGGCGCGGGGGCGGCGGGCGCGGGGGCGGCGGGCACCGGGGCGGGAGGCGCGAGCGTGGGGGGCATACGAGGCATGGGAGGCACCGGCGCGGGGGGCGCGAGGGTGGGAGACGCGGGCATGGAGGACCCGGGCGCGGCGGCGGCTCCGTCGTCGGCGACGTCGACGCCGAAGTCCCGGGCCACCCCGGCCAGTCCGTCGGCGTACCCCTGGCCGATCGCTCGCACCTTCCAGCCGCCGCTCCGGCGGTAGATCTCGACGAGCAGCAGCACCGTCTCCTGCGAGGGGCGCGGCGGGGCGAACCGGGCCAGCGGCGATCCCCGCTCGTCCAGGACGCTCAGTACGGGCGCCGGGAGCCGCCCCAGCGGGGTGCCCGGGTCGGCCGGGCTGATGACGAGGGTGACCCGGGCGGCGCCGGGCCGCAGCGCCCGCGGCCGCAGGGTGACCGTGTCGCCGTCCAGCCGGGCGCCGGGCGCGGTGGGCTGGTTGAAGAAGACGAAGTCGGCGTCGCCCGCGACCTTTCCGTCCTCGCCGGTGATCAGCGCGGACAGGTCGAACGGGCCCGGCACCCGGATAGTCAGCGCGCCGTCGGGCAGCGCCTGGTTCCCGCCGGGCACCAACTCGCCCATGTCCGCTCCTCACCGCCGCGCATCTGGAGGCAACGCGTCATGGGGGCAACGCCCGGGCGCCCCCGGCGGTTCCGGCGGGCGCCCCCGGCGATTGCGGCGGGCGCCCCCGGTGAATGCGGTGGGCGCCCCCGGTGAATGCGGTGGGCGGTCGTCGGACCGGCGCCGCGACGTACTCGTGCTGTCAGACCGGCACCGCGACGTACTTGTACTCCAGGAACTCGTCGATGCCGACGCGGCCGCCCTCGCGTCCGAGCCCGGACTGTTTGACGCCGCCGAAGGGGGCCGCGGGGTTGGAGACCAGTCCGGTGTTGAGGCCGACCATACCGACCTCGAGCCGTTCGCTCACCCGCAGCGAGCGGCCCAGGTCCTGGGTGAACACATAGCCCACCAGGCCCCATTCGGTGTCGTTGGCGGTGGCGAGGACCTCGTCCTCGTCGTCGAAGGTGAGCACGGCCGCGACCGGTCCGAAGATCTCGGTCTCCATCAGCCGGCTGGCCGGGGAGACCCCGGTGAGCACGGTGGGCGGGTAGAAGCAGCCGGGGCCCTCGGGGGTGCTGCCGCCGACCAGGACCTCGGCGCCCCGGGCCACGGCGTCCGCGACCAGCTCCTCGACCTTGGCACGCCCCGCCCGGTCGATGAGCGGCCCGACCTGGACACCGGGGCGGTTGCCCGGCCCGACCTCCAGCCCGCCCATCCGGCGGGCCAGCCGGTCGGCGAACTCGGCCGCCACGGAGGAGTGGACGAAGAAGCGATTGGCCGCCGTGCACGCCTCGCCCATGTTGCGCATCTTGGCGGTCATGGCGCCCTCGACCGCGACGTCGAGGTCGGCGTCCTCGAAGACGATGAAGGGGGCGTTGCCGCCGAGCTCCATGGAGGTGCGGACCACCGCGGGCGCGCTCTGGGCGAGCAGGGTGCGGCCGACCTGGGTGGAGCCGGTGAAGGAGAGCTTGCGGACGTGCCCGCCGGTCAGCAGCGGCTCCACGACCTCTCCGGCGCGGGAGGTGGTGACCACGTTGAGCACCCCGGCCGGAAGCCCCGCCTCCGCCAGGATCCCGGCGAGCGCCAGGCTGGACAGCGGGGTCTGCGGGGCGGGCTTGAGCACCATGGTGCAGCCCGCGGCGATCGCCGGGCCGATCTTGCGAGTGCCCATGGCCAGCGGGAAGTTCCACGGCGTGATGAGCAGACAGGGGCCGACCGGGCGGCGCATCAGCAGCATCCGGTTCTTGCCGTCCGGCAGCGTGGAGAACCCGCCCTCGACGCGCACGGCCTCCTCGGAGAACCAGCGGAAGAACTCCGCGGCGTAGGCCGCCTCCCCACGCGCCTCGGCCAGCGGTTTGCCCATCTCGGCCGTCATCAGCGCGGCGAGCGCGTCCGCCCGCTCCACGATCAGCTCATAGGCGCGGCGCAGGATCTCGCTGCGCTCGCGGGGCGCGGTGGCCGCCCACTTCTCCTGGGCCTCCTCGGCCGCGGCCAGGGCGCGCTGCCCGTCGGCGGGGGCGGCGTCGGCGACGTCGCACAGCACCTCACCGGTGGCCGGGTCGTCGACCGGCATGGTCTGGCCGCCCGCCGCGTCGGACCACGACCCGGCGATGTAGAGCTGCTTGGGCACCGCGGCGACGACCTCGGCGGCCGAGGGGTACGAGGGGGTGGACATAGGGCAATCTCCTATCGGACCGCCGCCGGTCCGAGGGGTTCGGACCGGCGGACGGATCGGGCTCCCGTGGGTGATGTGCGGTGCGCGTCAGGAGTCCGCTGTTCCGGTGCTGACGGCGGCGGACCAGGCGCGCAGACCCTCGTCGATCGCCGCTTCGTCGACGACGAGGGCGGGGATCATCCGGACCACATGGTTCCAGGCGCCGCACAGGAGCAGCAACAGCCCTTCGTCCACGGCGGCGCGCTGCACCCGGGCCGCGGTCGCCGGGTCCGGCTCACCGTCGGCGGTGACGAACTCGCTGGCCAGCATGAGGCCGAGGCCGCGCACATCGCCGATGGCCGGGGTCTTGGCGGCCACGTCCTCCAGACCGCCGCGCAGCCGCGCCCCCATGGCGTCGGCGTTGGCCACGAGGTTCTCCTCGCGGACCACGTCCAGGGTGGCGGCGGCCGCCGCGCAGGCCACGGCGTTGGCGCCGTAGGTGCCGCCCTGGGAGCCGGGCCATGCCTTGCTCATCAGCTCCTCGGAGGCGGCGATGCCGGACAGCGGGAAGCCGCTGGCCAGCCCCTTGGCGGTGACCAGGATGTCGGGGCGGATGCCGAAGTGGTCATGGCCCCAGAACCGTCCGGTGCGGCCCACCCCGGTCTGCACCTCGTCCAGGATCAGCAGGAAGCCATGGCGGTCGGCGCGCTCCCGCAGGCCCTGGAGGAAGCCCTCGGTGGCGGGCACATAGCCACCCTCGCCGAGCACCGGTTCGACGATGATCGCGGCGGTGTCGTCGGGCGGGGAGATGGTCTGCAGGACGTAGTCCAGCTCCCGCAGGGCGAACCGGGTCGCGGTCTCCTCGTCCCAGCCGTACCGGTAGGCCGTGGGGAACGGGGTCACCACGACGCCGCTCATCAGGGGCGAGAAACCGGAGCGGAAGCGGGTTCCGGAGGTGGTCATGGAGGCGGCGGCCACGGTGCGGCCGTGGAATCCGCCGTGGCAGACCAGGACGTTGGGCCGGCCGGTGGCCTGGCGGGCCAGGCGCAGGGCCGACTCCACGGCCTCGCTGCCGGAGTTGCTGAAGAACAGACTGTCGAGGCCGGTGGGGAGCACCTCGCCCAGCTTCTCGACCAGCCGCCGCAGCGGCGGGTGCATCACGGTCGTGTACTGGCCGTGGATGAGGGTGCCCACCTGCTCCTGGGCGGCGGCGACGACCCGCGGATGGCAGTGCCCGGTACTGGTGACGCCGATGCCCGCGGTGAAGTCGAGGTATCGCCGCCCGTCCTCGCCGTCGATGTAGGCGCCCTCTCCGCGGACGGCGACCACCGGAGTGGCTTGACGGAGCTGCGGCGACAGATTGGTCATGTTCTCTCCCACACCCACGGGTCGGCGATGCGCACGGACACTTCGAGGGTGGGGGGACGGACCCGGTCAGGACAATGATCACTGTGTCGCGGGGTGGTGATCGCTATGGACGATCTGTCAACGACCGCGGGTACGGGCGCTGTCAAGAGGCCGGCCGGGATCGTGGTTGCGCCCGGCGCTCGGGCTTGCCACAGTGAACGGCATGAACGGCTCCGGTGGCACCGCGTACGACGCTGCCGGACGGCCGTCCGCCCACCCCGCCGAACCCCCGCGGATCCCGGGGCGTCCGCCGCTCAGCCTCGCCGAGGTGCTGCGGCTTCCGGTGCTGGCCGCCGGGGCGCCGGAGGTGGTCTCCGGCCATGGGCAGCTGACCCGGCCGGTCCGCTGGGTCCACATCACCGAGCTGCTGGACCCGGCGTCCTTCCTCAAGGGCGGGGAGCTGGTGCTGACCACCGGGATGCCGCTGCCCGAGGATCCGGCGCTGGTCCGCCGGTATGTCGACGAGCTCGCGGACGTCGGCGCCGCCGGGCTGGTCATCGAGCTGGTGCGGCGCTACCACCGGCCGCCCTCGGAGCTGGTACGGGCCTGTCTGGCGCGGGACTTCCCGCTCGTCCTGCTCTCGCGGACGGTGAACTTCGTGGAGGTCACCCAGGTGCTCCACTCCCTGATCGTCGGCAGTCAGGTGGAGAGCCTGCGCCGGGCCCAGGACGTCCATGACACCTTCACCGCGCTGACCCTGCGGGGCGCCGGGCCGGAGGAGGTGGTGGACATGGCGGCCGAGATGAGCGGGCACCCCGTGGTGCTGGAGAACCTGGTGCACCAGGCCGTCATCTGCGGGTCGCCGGGGCGCGGGGTGGAGGGGGCGCTGACCGGCTGGGAGCGGCGCTCGCGCGCCACGCCCTCGCCCGACCGGACCGGGCTGAGCGGTCCGGAGGACTGGCTGGTGACCGCGGTGGAGTACCGGGGCGAGCGGTGGGGGCGGCTGCTGATGCTCCCGGACGTGGCCCGGGACCCGGCGGTCGGCCCCGAGGACGCGATGGTCCTGGAGCGCACCGCCACGGCCCTGACCATCGCCCGGCTCACCCATCACACCCGCTGGGAGCGGCGGGCCCAGCGCACCCTGCTGCTTGACCTGGTGGAGCAGCGCTGCCGGTCCAGGGGCGAGGCCCGTGCCAGGGCCGAGGCGCTGGGCGTGCCGGTCGCGGGCCGCCGGCTGATGGTGGTGCTGGTCAGCCCCGGCCCCGGCGCCGGGGAGACGACCGAGCTGGAGGACCGGCTGACGGACGAGCTGGGGGCGGCCGGGGCCGCCGTGCTGGTCGGCGCGGTGCCCGGTGACCACATAGGGGTGCTGCTGGCCCTGCCCGCCGCCACGCCGTGGCGGCCGCTGGTGGAGCGGCTGAGCCGCTCGGTGCGGGAGTCCCGGCCGGACGCCGTGATCGGCGTCGGCTCCGAGGTGTCGGATCTGTCGCAGACCGCCCGGTCGTTCCAGCAGGCGGCGCGGGTCGCGGACGCCGCCGTTCCGGGGACGCCGGACAAGGCGTTCCACGAGCTGTCCGACATCGGGCTGCGGCAGTTGCTGTACGCGCTGCGCGGCGATGTGCGGCTCCAGGAGTTCGTGGAGCGGCAGTTGGGGCGGTTGGTGGACTACGACGAGCGGCACGACACCGATCTGCTGCCGGTGCTGCACACCTTCCTGGACGCGGCGGGCAACAAGACGGTGGCCGCCAAGCGCGCGAATCTGTCCCGGCAGGCGTTCTACCAGCGGCTGCACTCGGTGGAGCGGGTGCTCGGGTGCGATCTGGAGTCGGGTGAGCAGCGCACCCAGCTCCATGTGGCGCTCACCGCCTTCCGCCTGCTGCGGCTGTCCCGGGGCCCGGCCCCGTCCTGAGAGCCTGTGTCATATCCCCGGCCGGGCGTGCGACGCCTGGCACGCACGCTGATCCGACCGGGGATATGACACGGGCTCTGAGACGGCGACGCGCCACGGCCGGCCCGGATCGAATCCGGGCCGGCCGTGGCGCGTTCGTGGACCTCCGCGGCGCGGGGGTCACTTGACGAAGTCGTCGACGACCTTTGGCGGCCAGCAGCCGACGTTGAGTACGCCGATGGAGTAGGCGCGGGAGACGAGGGCCGCGCGGTTGGGCACCCGCAGCTTCCGCAGCAGCCGGGTCACGTGGTACTCGACACCCTGCCGGCTGAGGTAGAGCCGGGAGGCCAGCGGGATGGTGGAGAGCCCGGCGGCGATGCCCTCCAGGATGCGCGCCTCGGTCTCGGTGAGGAGCTTCTTACGGTTGGTGGCCATCTCCACCTCCTCGCCACCCGCCGTGGGACGCATCACCACGAGGATCGAGGCCACATGGGCGGTGCCCTCGCGCACCGCCACGGCGGTGAGCCCGCTGGTGAAGGCGGCCCCCTCGGCGCCGATGGCCACCACATGGGTGGTGAACCGGTGGCGGGAGCCGTCGAGGAGCCGGGTGAACTGCCGCTTCAGCGCCTGTCGGACGCTGGGGTGTACAAGGTCACAGAAATCACGGCCGCACACGTCCGAGGCGGCGTCGTCGAACTGCCGGAAGAATTCCCGGTTCGCCTGCTGGACGATGAGCGACGGGTCGAGACAGACGACACACGCCCCTGGCTGATCGAACTGGCGCAATAGATCCGTGTACTCGGTCTGCTCGTGTCCAAGCTCGTGGGGGGTTGGCCGAGCCGAATCGGTTAGTAAAGGCAATGCCAAGGGACTGCCATCCCTTCCTAATTCTCAGTATTCGGAATTGAATATCGATATTCAATTCCGAATGTTCATTTCAGAATTGAGACTAGGGATCTACGGGTACGGAAGTCAACGTCAACAGGGGTGTCGCCAGCCAATCCCGTGGTGGGGTGCCCCGAAGGTTCGGTCCGCACCCCACCCCTTCGGTGGGCCGGTACGGTAGGTTCACGAAACCTCGTCAAACAGCGACCAATTATCGCCGTTAACGCGCTGTTCACGAATGCATGCGAGGCAGCAGCTCGATGAGCTCGCGCCGCCCGGAGACGCCCAGCTTGCGATAGGAACTCGTCAGATGCTTCTCGATGGCGCGGGAGCTCACCCCCAACTCGGCCGCGACCTCCTGGTTGGTCAGACCGCGTCCGACGAGGGAGGTCACGGTGCGTTCGGTACGGGTGAGGGTCGCCTCCGGCGGGGCGGCCGCCGCACCGCTGCCGTCCGCCGCGCGGATCCGCTCGACCAGCCGTGGCACCCCGCACGCCGAGGCCAGCGCCGCGGCCTCCCGGAGTACCGCCGCCGCCTCGCCGCCTCCCGGCCGCAGCCGCTTGCCCAGCAGCAGCAGGGTGCGGGCGAGTTCCAGTTCATTGGCCGAGGCACGCAGTACGTCGACCGATTCGTGCAGCAGCCGCACCCCCTGGTCACCGTCGGTCAGCCGGGCCTTCACCCGCAGCGCGCGGCCGAGCGCCACGGGGGCGCCCCATTCCGTCGCCCGCAGCAGTTCCTCCTCGGCCAGCGCCCCGGCCGCGTGGGGGTCGCCGACCCGCCGGTGGAGGTCGGCCGCCCAGGGCCGCCAGGAGAAGAGCACGGGATTGCGCCAGCCCGACGCCTCCAACTGCCGGCCGCAGGCCAGGAGGGTTTCCAGGGCGCTGGTCCAGCGGCCGTGCTCGGCGTCCTGCGCCGCCTTGACGAACTGCAGCGCCGCGGTCAGGGCCAGGCTCGAGGAGCGACGCCGCCCGGGGCCGTCCAGAATCCGCTCGATCAGCGCGGAGTCCTGGAGGTCCAGGGCGACACGAGTGAGGGCGAGGGTGGAGACGACCCCGGCCTCCTGCCAGTGCACCTCGGCCAACCGCACGGCGCGCTCGGCGTATTCACGTGCCTGGGCGACGCGGCCGCGGGCGCTGAGCACCATGGCCTGCTGGACGTTGACGAGCGCGTCCACGACCGTGCCGCCCTGCCGCCGCGTCTGCCGCTCCATCGCCAGCCAGGAGCTGATCCCCCGTACCGAATCGGCGGCCACCAGCCCGATCACCACCAGCGGCAGCGGGGTGTGGACCTGGTCGGAGGTGGCCGGTTCGCGCTCCAGGATCCGGTTGGCCAGCCGGGAGACCTCGGCCGCGGGCCATCGGGCGGTCAGCACCGCCGCGTTGAGCAGCACCGCCGTCAGCTCGCGCTCGGCGTAGGTGATCAGTGGCGGCTCCTCCCGCAGCGCGGACAGCCGCTCGACCGCCGCGGCCAGCTCCGCCGAGTCCTCGTGTCCGGCGTGTCGCAGCCGCGCCTCGAGCCGCAGTGCCACATCGCGCGCCGTGCCCTCCAGCGAGTCGGCGGGCCCCAGGTCCTCGGCGACCTGGTGCAGCAGATCGATGGCCGACGGGGGTCCCAGGCCCACGATGGTGGGCGAGATCCGCAGCGCCGCGGCGGCCCGGAGCCTGGCCGTGGTCAGCAGGGGGATCGCCTGGGAGATATGGCGTTCGCAGGCGGCCGGGTCGAAGCCGCGCTCCGCGGTGGCCAGATCGATCAGCAGCCGGGCCCGGCCCTCCCCGGTCAGCGAGCCGTCCAGCAGGGCGCGGCGCAGATAGCGGGCGGCGGTGCGGGGCGCGCCGCGGCGCAGCGCGGTGTCCGCCGCGGCGCGCAGCACCTCCACCGCCCAGGGGTGATCGGAGCTGGTGACGGCCAGGAGCTGGACGGCGACGAGCTCGGCGGGGCGTCCGTTGTGGTACATCAGGGCCGCCGCGGCGTCGTGCAGCCGCTCCCGTTCGGCCACCGTCATCGAGGACTCGACCGCGTCCTGCACCACCCGGTGGAGGAAGCGCGGCTCCTGCTCGGCGGCGAGCAGTCCCAGCTGGTGGAGGTCGCGCAGCGCGGCCAGGAAGCCGATCGGGTCCAGCCCGGCCAGCCGGCCCAGCAGGTCCGGTTCCGCCTGGTCGCCGAGGATCGCGATGGCCGCGGCCAGGTCGCGCGGGGGCCGGGGCTGGGCGCGCAGGGAGCCGGCCAGCCGCTCGCGCAGCTGGGCGGGGCGCAGCGAGCGGGCCACCTCGCCATGCTCGGCGGTGGGCCGGTGGCCGCGCATCGCCAGGTCCGCCAGCACCGACTTCAGGAACAGCGGGTTCCCCGCGGAGCTCTCGTGGCAGGCGCGGGCGAACTCCTCGTCCCCCGGTACGCCGAACTGCTCGAGGATCACTTCCTTGGTGGCGCCCAGCGACAGCGGCGCGGGGCGCAGCACCTGCCGCGCCGCCTCGACGATCTCCCGCAGCAGTGGGTCCCCGGGCCGCCGGTAGCCGTCCCGCAGCGCGCAGACGAGCACGACGCGCAGCCCGTGCAGCCGCTTCACGAGGAAGGCGAGCCAGCGCAGCGAGGGGGTGTCGACCCACTGCAGATCGTCCACCAGGATGAGCAGCGGGCGCTCGGCGCCGGCGGTGGCCAGCACCGAGCGCAGGCCGTACAGCGCCTCCTCGGGGATGGTGACGTCCCCGTTCTCGTCGAGCGGCGGGGCATCGTCGGAGAAGACCGTCCGGCAGAGGTCGACCTCTGCCTCGATGCGCTGCCCGCGGAGCTCCTCCGGGGCGCCGGTGAGCAGGCTGTCGAAGAGCTGGCGGACCACGCCGAGGTCGAAGTCCTGCTCCATCGGCGCGGCGTTGGCGCGCAGGACCCTGATCTTCTCGCCCTCGGCGACCGTCGGCAGCCGGTGCAGCAGCGCGGTCCGGCCGGCGCCCAGGGGGCCGGTGAGTAACAACAGTGACGAGTCACCCGCCGCCGCGGCCCGCAGTGCCTCGGCGACCCGCGCCAGCTCGGCCTCCCGTTCAAGCAACATCGATTCCCCCTCCTTGCGCCGCCCGCAGCAACTCGATCAGCTCCGCACGACCGTCGATCCCCAGCTTTCGGTAGGCACCGCTGAGTCTCAACTCCACGGTGCGTCTGCTAACGGAGAGGGTCTCGGCTATCTCCCGGTTGCCATGGCCGAGTCCGACGAGGGAGGCGGTACGCCGCTCGGGTTCGGTCAGCGTCGCCCACGCCGGATGCGGGACGCGTCCGCGGACGGCGGAGGGCCCGGTCCGCTCGGACAGCTCGCGCACCTTCTCGACCAGCTTGCTGGAGGGCCGGTGGGTGGTGGCGAAGGTGAACAGCTCGGCCACCAGGGGGGCCGCGGCGCGCGGGTTCCCGGTGTCGAGTTCGGCCGTGGCCAGCTCCATCAGGGCCCCCGCGTAGGCGAGCCGGGCCGGGGTGCCGCGCAGGGTGGCCACCGCCTCGCGGAGCCGCTCGACCCGCCCTTCGCGGACCACCCGGCCGATGCCCAGCTGGGCCCAGCCGAGCGTGTTGGGGGCGCCCCACAACCGGGCCAGCGCGAGCTCCTCGTCGGCGAGCCGCCGTGCCTCCTCGTGGTCGCCGAGGGCGTCGTGGACCCGGGCGGCCATCGAACGCCACGGCATCAGGGCGGGGTTGATCCGGCCCCGGCCCAACTGCCATCTGCCGGTGGCCCGGAACAGCTCCACCGCCTCCGGCAGCCGGTCGTCCTTGACGGCGACCAGCGCCCGGGCGAAGAGCAGATAGCCCCAGGATGAGCCCTCGCGCGACTCGGCGGGGGCGGAGGCGGCCGCGAGCACACCGGCCTGGCCGAGGTCGCCGTTCTCCAGGGCGATGAGGATCCGGACGGCCAGCAGATACGGGACGGTGTACCGGTGCCAGAGGGAGCGGGGCAGCGATCGCTCGGCGGCGGCCACGTCCCGTTCGGCCATGTCGAGGCGGCCGCGCCGCAGGTTCAGCTCGCCGCGGACGGCCAGGGCCTGGGCGGCGGCCGCGCGGGCGTGCCGCCGGCGCAGGTCGGTGTGGAGGACGTCCAACCGGACCTCGGCCTCGTCCAGGTCGTCGGTCAGCAGCAGGGTCCGGGCGGCGGTGAGCCGGGGCAGGATCAGGGCGCCCGCGCCGCCGTCCAGGGTGAAGACCCGATGGGCCAGCGCCCGGGCGGTGGGCAGGTCCGCCCCGCGCAGGGCCAGCCGCCAGGCGCACGCCGCGGCCTGCACCGGGCAGGTGGGGTCGTCGGGCAGTGGCGGGATCCCGTCCGGGACCAGATCGGTGTCGTCCTGCCCGTCGGACTCGGTGAGCCAGAACAACCCCGCGAGCGCCCCCCGTTCCTCCCCGTCGGTCGCGGGCAGCACATCGACGATCGCGCGGCGCAGCGCCTTGTCGTCGCCGCGGGAGAGCCCGAGGTCGGCGGCGCGTGCCCGGATCCGGCCGGGCCCGCCGTCCCCGGTGCGGATGATCTCCGCCAGCCGACGGCCGGCGGCCTCGGGGGCGGCCAGCACTTCGATGGCGGCGAGTTCGAGGCCCAGCTGCGCACGCGGCGCCGGGTCCAGCGGCTCCTCCAGCGCCCGGGACAGACAGGCGATCGCCTGGGCGGTCCGGCCCGCGCGCAGTGCGGCGGCGCAGGTGCGGCGCAGCACGGGGATCACCCAGGGCTCGTCGACCGGGCGGGCGGCCAGCAGCAGCCGGGCGATGTCCTCGTCGGCCACGGCCGCCCGGTAGGCCAACTCGGCTGCTCGGGCGTGGAGTTCGGCCCGCTCGTCGCCGGGCATCTCGGCGAGGATCCAGCTGGCCGCCTCGGGCCGGCTCAGCCGGAGCCCGGCCCCGGAGGCGATGGCGAGCCCGCTCTCCTGGAGCGCCTCGGGCAGTCCGGGCTCGCTCGCGGCGCGGGGTCCTGCGAGCGCGTACAGCAGGGACAGATCCAGCAGATCGCCGCAGACGGCGAGCGCGCGGACGAGCGCGACGGCCGTGTCGGACAGCCCTCCGAGCACCCGGAGGGCGTGTTCACCGCCCACGGCCTCGGTGATGGTGGACAGTTCCGGCACCCGCCCGGCCACCGGCGCGTAGCCGTGTTTGGTGAACCGGCGCAGTGCCTCGGACAGCACCTCGGGGTTGCCCGCGCTCGCCTCGAGGGCCGCGGAGATGAAGGTGTTGTCGCCGGGGCGGCCGCAGATCAGCGCGACCGTGGCGGCCACGTCGCGCACGGCGAGCGGGGCCAGTTCACATTCGAGGGTGATCACCTGCTGCGGCGCGGTGGACAGGGGGCACGCGCCGGGGCTGAGCCGGCCGGTGCCGCTCACCAGGAGAACGATCAGGGCGTCGGGCAGCCGCCGGATGAGCGCCCCGAACCAGCGCAGCGAGGCCGGGTCCAGCCATTCCACGTCGTCGACGACCAGCAGTGTGGGCCGTTCCCGGGCGGTCCGCAGCAACTCGGTCAGGCCCGGTAAACGGCTCTCGGGCCGCTGTCCGGTCAGGGCCTTCATCGAGCCGTTGGTGAGTCCGTTCATCGGGGCCAGCAGCTGTCCCACCACGCCGTAGCGCACATCGCGTTCGCCGGGGGTCGCCTTGGCGCGCAGCACGCGGAAGCCCTGGTCCTCGGCCAGCCGGGCGGCGAGGTTCAGCAGGCGGCTCTGTCCGTAGCCGGGCCTGCCGATCAGTGTCACCACCGAGGAACGGCCCCGGCCGAGGTCGGCGACGGTCTGGGCAAGCATGGCCTGCTCTCGTTCACGGCCGGGGAACGGGAGCCCGTTGAGCTGCATAGTGTGACTATATGCCTGGGGTGAGGCGTGGACCTGTCATCGAAGCGCCGTGCGCGCGTCAGCGTCGGCCGCGTGATGCGAAGACCCACTCGGGGGCCTGCGGGTCGGGACGGCGCGGGGTGCTCAGCACCGAGGCCAGCTCCCCGCGCTGACCCACACTCAGCTTCCGGTAGACGCTGGTGAGATGGGTCTCCACGGTGCGTACGGTGACGAACAGCGACTCGGCGATCTCGCGGTTGCCCGCCCCGCTCGAGGCCATCTGGGCCACCTTGCGCTCGGTGCCGGTGAGCAGGTCGACCGGCGAGGCGGTGATCTCGCGCATCCGGCCGCCCGCGGCCACCAGCCGGTTGCGGGCGTCCTTCGCGAGCGCGAGCGCGCCGCAGCCCTGCGCGAGGTCGACGGCCGAGCGCAGCCGCTCCCGGGCCTCGCGCGGCCGCCCCGCGTCCAGCAGCGCGCCGCCGAGCAGGAACTCGGCCCGGGCGTGCTCGGAGCGGGCGGGCGACCCGGAGAAGTGCTCGACCGCCTCGGTGAGCCGGGCGATGCCCTCCTCGCCGGGGGTGGTCACCCCGCGGGCGAGGGCGGCGAGCCCGAAGGCGCGCGGGGTGCTCCAGCGACGGGCCAGCTCGGCGCCGTGCTCGACCAGGTCCCGCGCCTCGTCCGACCGCTTCTCCGCCGCGAGCACACAGGCCGCCTCGGTCCACCAGGGCACGAACGCCGGGTTGGCGAAGCCGGACTCCTCCAGGGATGCGCCGCAGTCGAGCAGCAGCCGCAGCGCGGTGGCGCTGTCGCCGAGCGCCCAGCGGGCCCGGGCGCGGGCCATGAGATACGAGTGGTACTCCATGACGAACCCGTCCAGGTTCGGCCGGGTGACGGCGGCCAGCAGCTCCTCGGCCCGCTCCGGTTCGCCCCGGTCGATCAGGATCGTCGCGAGCACGGTCTGCGGCATGATCACATTGGCGCTCCAGCGCTCCTCGCCGATGATCTCGACGGCGGTCTGGGCGTCGGCGAGGGCGTCGGGGATCGCGCCGACGCCGTGCAGCAGCTGGGCGCGGTAGGACAGCGTGATCACATACGACCACACCGCAGCGTTGTCCTGGCCGTGGCGCAGCGCGTGCTCCAGGGCCTCCATCGACTCCTCGATCTCGTCGGCCAGACCGAGGGTGAACGCGGAGAAGAGCAGCGACCAGTTGTCGAGCCGGTCGGCGGAGCTCAGCGCGCGGCGGGCCTGCCCCACCGCCCGCCGTACCGAGCGGCCCTCCATCGCGGACAGGACCGTCATCATGGCGAGCATCTGGCGCTGGGCGGGGGTGTCCCCGGCGGGTTCGGGGATGCGCGCGAAGCGCTCCCGGACCGTGTGGATGGTGGCCTTCTCGTCGGATCCGCTGATCAGCAGCGTCGATTGGACGAGGGTGCGCAGCTCGCGGTCGCGCGGATCGGGGTCGGGCCCCAGCTCGGCCTCCAACTCGTCGAGCACCTCGCTGAGCACCCGTACGGCGGCCGGTGACTGCTGGACGGTGAGGCAGGTGAGGCCGAACTGCACGGCGACGGGCGCCTTGGTGCGGATGTCGGTGGCCAGCGTGAGCGCCCGTTTGAGCAGGCGGATGGCCTCGGCGGGGTTGATCTCCGCGAGCGCCTTGGCGAGCGGGACATGCGCCGACAGGCTGTCCGGCTCCGCCTCCAGGACCCGGTAGAGATAGCGGGCGGCGGCCTCCGGGGCGCCGCGGTGCTCGGCCTGGGCGGCGGCCTCCCGGAGCACCCAGCCCATCCACGGCTGGGGGGTGCCGGGCACCAGCAGCACCTGGTTGGCGACCTCCTCGGCGGGCCGTCCGGCGTCGCTCAGCAGCAGGGCCGCCCTGGCGCGCAGCTCGGCCAGCCGCTCCGCCCCGGCGGCCTCCAGGACCGCCGAGCGCAGCACGTCATGGGCCAGGTCCGCCCGGTCCTGCGCCATCACCTCGGCCTCGCGCAGCTGCTCCACGGCCTCCGCGACACGGGCGGCGGGCACTCCGGCCAGGGCGCCGATGTGCTCCGCGTCCTCCTCACCGAGCACCGCGATGGCGGTGGCCACGTCCCGGACCCAGTCGGGCCTGGCGTCGAAGAGTGCGCGCACGGACAGGGCGACCACGTAACTCCCGACCTCGGCGATCTCGCGGATGCCGCTCTCGTCGGGCGTCACGCCCTTGGCCCGCAGCTCGCGCAGCAGCCGGGTGACGGTCAGCGGGTTGCCGCCGCAGACGGCGGCGGCGCGCTCGGCGAAGGCGGGCGCGACAGGGGCGGTGAAGACCTGGTGGGCCATTTCGGCCACTTCGGCGTCGGTCAGCGGATCGAGGCGGATCACCGCGGAGCGCGGCTGGGCCAGGATGTCCGCCAGGGCCGCGGGGGCGACCGGCTCCTCCTCGCTGCGCTGGGCGAGCACCACCAGCAGCGGCAGCTGGTCGGCCCGGCGCAGCAGGAAGTCGATCCAGCGCAGGGAGCGCTCGTCGCACCAGTGCACATCGTCCAGGACGAGCACGAGCGGGCCCTGGGTCATCAGGTTGGCGGCGAGCCAGTACAGGCCGTGCAGCACCGGATAGACGCTGGCGGCCGTGGGCGGCCCCTCCTCGGCGGGGCGGGGGCTGAGCGCGGGGAGGGCGCGGCGGGCGCTGCCGCGCAGCAGCGGGGAGTCCTGGGCGCCCTCGGCCGAGAGTCCGAGGCTTCCGAAGAGGGCGCGTACGCCGCCGTATCCGGCTCCGGCCACCACTTCACCGCAGGCGCCGTGCAGTACGGTCATCTTCCGGCAGGCGTCGCCGTCGAGGAAGGCGCGCAGCAGGCTGGTCTTGCCGATTCCGGCCGGGCCGGACAGGATCACCAGACCGGAACGGCCGCTGTGGGCGGCCTCCGCGTGGGCGGTCAGCGCGGCGAGTTCGGCGGCGCGTCCGACCAATGCGCCGGGTAAACCGGAATCCGTTTTCCGGTCCACCACGCAGCCTCCTCGAGCCACAAAATGCGAAGAATTTTCGGAAAAGTGTGCTGCTGCCGCGAGCAGCAGGCTACACGAGCGCAATGACGACGATCAATCCCGATCAGTCTTATGCAATCCCGATCGGGTCGTGGAACAGCGAAGCCCGGAGACGGAAGGTGTGGTGAGGGCGTTCACCGTCCCGTCCCCGGGCCGTTCGGTATCACTGTGTGGGTACGAGGCGTGAAGTCTTCTATGGCATCTCCCTTCGTCGGCTCACGATCACGGGGTCGTTCGGGCCGCCTAGAGGGCGGCCTCCAGGGCGACGGCGGGCGGGTGGAGCTCGAACCAGACGACCTTGCCCGCCGCCGTGCAGGTGGATCCCCAGCAGCGGGAGAGCAGGTCCAGCAGGTGGAGTCCGCGCCCGCCCTCGTCGTCGCCGCACGCCTGGCGCGGCAGCGGCTGCCCGGGGTCCTCGTCCGCCACCTCGCAGCGGAAGGCCCGGTCGCCGGAGCACAGGGAGAGCGTCAGCCGGATCGGTCCGCCCGCGTGCCGCAGGGCATTGGTGACCAGCTCGCTGACGAGCAGTTCGGCGTCATCGGCGAATTCGTGCAGCGTCCACGCCGAGAGCTGGGCGAGCGCCAGCCGCCGGGCCGTCGGCACCGAGGACGGCTCGGAGGGGAGCAGCCAGGACGTCCCGCCGCTGGTGGCGGGGGTCGTCGTGTCCGGGCGGCGCGCGGTGCTCAGCGGGGAGCCGTGCGTGTGGGCGAGGGTGACGGCGTTCATGCTGACGTGTCGGGGCTGGTCCGGGGGGCGGGGATGGCGCGCCCGTCGGGAAGGATTTCACCCGTGTCCGCGAAGATCACCACTCCGTTGCAGAGCAGGCTCCATCCCTGCTCCGGGTGGGAGGCCACCGGCCGCGCCGAATCATGGTCCGGTGCGTCGGCGGGAGGACATGGGGGTTGATGGAGGCACATGGTCCGAACCTTCGATCTTCCGCCAGTAGGAGGCGGCGGAACTCACCGAGGCCACCATCCTGGTCGGGAGCGGCCGGACGCGGCGAGGGGAGATATCCCCGCATCGGTACCCGTCCCGCTCCCCGTCCCCACCGGATGGTCACGGTCGAGCGACCACCGCTCACCCTCGGTCAACCGCGCCGGGCGCCCGCCCGGGGTGGGTGCGACGAGCCCCGGCCCCGGCATAGCCTGGAAACAGGGCTTCGGGTCCGTGCGGGGACAGGTCCGCCCGCCCGGGGCCGGTGCGAGGCATCGATGGGTGCGGTGGCGACGGGCACCCCGACCGGGCGGCAGGCAGTGCGGCTGCCGGCCGAGGTGACGAGTTTCGTGGGACGCCGGCAGGAGGCTGCCGACGTCAAGCGGATGCTGTCCGCGTCCCGCCTGGTCACCCTGACCGGCGTCGGCGGGGTCGGGAAGACCCGGCTGGCGCTGCGGGTCGCGGACGAAGCGCGCCGGGCCTTCCCCGACGGGGTCTGGCTGGCCGAGCTGGCCGAGCTGGACAACCCGGCGCTGCTCGCCCAGGGCGTCACCGAGGCGCTGCGGATACGCGACCACTCCTCCCGCCCGGCGATGGACGTCCTCGTCGACCATCTGCGGGACCGGCAGGCCCTGATCGTCCTCGACAACTGCGAACACCTGCTGGAGGAGTGCGCCCGGCTCGCCGACCGGCTGCTGCGCGCGGCCCCCCGGCTGCGGCTGCTGGCCACCAGCCGTCAGGCGCTGGGCACCGCGGGTGAGCAGAGCCTGGCCGTGCCCACCCTGGGGCTGCCGGACCCCGAGGGGCCGCGGCCGTCCCTCGCCGCGCTCGCCCGGTGGGACGCGGTGCGGCTGTTCGTCGAGCGGGCCGCGGCCATCGTGCCCGGGTTCGAGCTCAGCGAGGACAACCGGGACGGGGTGGAGCTGATCTGCCGCCGGCTCGACGGCATCCCGCTGGGCATCGAGCTCGCGGTCGTACGGCTGCGCGCCCTGTCCGTCCAGCAGCTGCTGGACCGGCTGGACGACCGGTTCCGGCTGCTCACCACCGGCTCCCGGACGGTCCTCCCCCGCCACCAGACGCTGCGGGCGCTGATCGACTGGAGCTATGAGCTGTGCACCGAGCGGGAGCGGCTGCTGTGGTCCCGGGTCTCGGTGTTCGCCGGAAGCCTGGACCTGGAGGCGGCCGAGGCGGTCTGCTCGGACGAGGGCATCGACCGCGAGGAGATCCTGGACCTGGTGACCGAGCTGGTGGACAAGTCGGTGCTGCTCAGGGAGGAGCACCCGGCGGCGGTGCGCTACCGGATGCTGGACACGCTGCGCCAGTACGGCCGTGAGCGGCTGACCGCCTCCGGGGAGGAGACGGTACGGCTGCGGCGACACCGCGACTACTACCGCGGGCTCGCCGCGGACGCGCGGGCGGCGCTCTTCGGACCGGCCCAGGTGCAGTGGTTCACCCGGCTCCACCTGGAGCACGCCAATCTGCGCACCGCCCTGGAGAACTGTCTGGCCGAGCCCGAGCAGACCGTATGCGGCCTCGACATGGCCGCCGACCTGCTCTACCACTGGATCACCAGCTACTACCTCGGCGAGGGCCGCCGCTGGCTGGACGAGGCGCTGGCGCTGTGCACCGAACCCGACGGGTCGCGGGCGCGGGCGCTGTGGACCGACAGCTGGCTGGCCGTCATCCAGTCCGACGTCGACGCCGCCGCGGCCATGCTCGAGGAGAGCCGGTCCCTCGGCACCCGGCTGGGTCTGGAGCCGGTGCTCGCCTATGCCGCGCTCTACTCCGGCATGGTCGCGATGTACCGGGGCGAGACCCGGTCCGCGATCGCGCTCTACGAGGAGGCCGTGGCCCGGCATCGCGCGACCGGCGATCCGGTGGGGCTGGCCCTGGCGCTCATCCGGCTCTCGCTCGCCCACTCCTTCATCGGCGACTCACCGCGCGCGATCGCCCTGGGCGAGGAGTCGCTGGAGGTGTGCGACGCGTACGGGGAGGGCTGGCACCGGGCCTACACGATGATGGCGCTCGGCGTGGACGTCTGGCGCCAGGGCGACACCGTCCGGGCGACCGCCCTGGAGAAGGAGAGCCTCGCGTTCAACCGCTCGCTGGACGACCCGCTGGGCGTCGGGGTCAATCTGGAGGTGCTGGCCTGGATCGCGGCCACCGAACACGACCACGCGCGGGCGGCCAGGCTGCTCGGCGCCCTGGGGACCCTCTGGCAGGCCATCGGCGCCCCGCACTCCGGCTACGGGCATCTGGTCCACTACCACGAGGAGTGCGAGGCCGCGGTGCGGCGGGCCCTGGGCAAACCGGCCTTCAACGCGGCGTGCAAACAGGGCGCCCGGCTGTCCTACGCCGAGGCACTGGGGTACGCGCTGGAGGACGAACTGCCCAGCGGGGAGCCGGCGGCGGGCGGGCGGCCGTCGCCGCTGACACCCCGGGAGTCCGAAATCGCGCGGCTGGTCGCGCAGGGGCTCAGCAACAAGGAGATCGCCTCGTCCCTGGTCATCGCCCAGCGCACGGCCGAGGGCCATATTGAGCACATTTTGAGCAAGCTGGGTTTCACCTCGCGTGCGCAGGTGGCGGTCTGGGTAGCGGAACAGCACCGCACCACCGAGGCCGACGGCGAACGCCCGCCGGAGGATACGGTCTGAAGGCCGCACCGACATTCTCAAGGGGCAAGGGGCGGAATTCTATTCGAGACCGGAGCATGTGTCCCGGTAGTTTTCACAACCCCCACGAAAATCCTCGCCCGCCCCGGCTTCGAGAGATCATGCGTCAGGCTCGAGGGACGAGCCGCAACGGCCGTGTCAGTGCGTCGACGCGGCCCATGCGACCGAGGAGGTCCCGCCGTGACTGTTGCCGCAGTCGGCAATACCGGTGATGCCATGGAGCTTTTCCGTGGCACCGCCCACAGCCCGTCGTTCTTCGCGCTCAACCGCGCCGGGGTCACGGGTGGCGGACAGGAGCTCGTGGACTTCTGCATCCCCTGCAATCCGTACTTCCCCACCCCCGCGATGTTCGCCGTGATGGCGGTCAGGCTGCGGGACATCCTCACCTACTACCCGAGCTCCGCGGAGACCATCACCGCCGAACTGGCCGATGTGCTCGGGCTGCAGCCGCAGACCATGGCGATGGGCAACGGCTCGACCGAGCTCATCACCTGGATCGACCATCTGCTGGTGAAGGAAAGCCTGGCGGTGCCGATTCCCACCTTCGGCCGCTGGACCGACCAGCCGATGGAGACCGGCAAACGGGTCGATATGTTCCAGCTCCCGGAAATGAGCGGATTCGCCCTCGACCCCAACGCCTTCGTCAACTTCGTACGCTCCCGGGGCTCCCGGGTCGCCGTGATCTGCAATCCCAACAACCCCGACGGCGGGCTGGTGCCCCGCCAGGCCCTCATCGGCATCATGGACGCCCTGGCCGACCTCGACCTGATCGTGATCGACGAGTCCTTCCTGGAGTTCGCGGACGCCGAGGCGTATCCGAGCGTCGTGGACGAGGCCATCCTGCGCCCGAACGTGATCGTGCTGCGCAGCCTCGGCAAGAACTTCGGGCTGCACGGGGTGCGCTTCGGCTATCTGGTGGCCAATCCGTCGCTCGCCGTGCAGATCCGCTCCCGGCTGCCGAAGTGGAACCTCAACTCCTTCGCCGAGGTCATCGTCTTCATGCTGAAGCGGTACCGGCAGGAGTACGTGGAGAGCCTGCGCATGCTCAGCCGCGACCGGCAGCAGATGACCACCCAGCTGGCCGGGCTGCCCGGGATGACGGTCTACCCCTCCCAGGGCAACTTCGTCTTCGTCAAGCTGCCCGCCGGGACGGACGGCAGCTGGATCCGTGACCAACTGCTCTCCCAGCACGGTGTGCTGGTCCGCGAATGCGGCAACAAGCTGGGCAGCAGCAGCCAGTTCATGCGGCTGGTGGTGCGGTCCCAGCCGGATGTGCAGCGGCTGCTGACCGGGCTGAGCACGGTGCTGTACGGGACGTCCTTCTACGCCCCGCAGGTCAGCTGGGACCAGCAGCCGTCGCTGCCCTCGGGGTACGCGCAGCCCTCGGGCTCCATGGAGGCCCTGGGAGTCACCGGGCAGGCGCAGTCGCTGGACTACTCCTACCAGCAGCCGCCCCAGCTGCCCGCGGCGCCGGTGGCGCAGGAGCCCCAGCCGATGTACTCCGCGGCCGCCCTCCCGGTCCCGCAGGGCGTCTCCGGCGACCCGTACGGGCAGGCGTCCTTCGCGGGTGCGGGCGCCGGCGCCTCGCCTGGGTACGTCCAGCAGCAGCAGCCGCTCCCGGAGCTGTCGCCCGCGTATGTCGCCACTCCCCCGGCCCAGCCGCCCCTGTACCAGGCCCCGGCCGCACTGCCACAGCCCCAGATGGTCCAGGCCCCGCAGCCGCAGATTCCGCAGCAGGCACCGGCGCAGCAGTTCCCGGCCCAGCAGTTGCAGCCGGCCCAGAACCTGGCGCCGCAGGGCCAGGCTCCGTTAATGCAGATGGCGCCCCAGCCGCAGGGCGCGCAGTACCAGGGCGCCCAGGCGCAGACCTCCCAGATGCCGATGGTCCAGGCCCAGGGCGCCCAGGGGCAGGGGACGGCGGCGTACGCCCAGGCCCGGCCCGAGGAGACGACGGTCGACCAGATCCCGGTCTACGGGCAGCGGAACGCCGGGATACCCGAACCGTCGCCGATGGAGCGGACGCAGGCCATGACCTACGACCCCGCCGAGCTGAAGGCCGCGGCGGCGGCAGCGGCCCCGATGGTCCCCCTCAGCGAGCAGGACGACGACCCGACCGGCCAGACTCCGGCGCTGCAGCGCTATCCGCGCCCCGCGGCGTACCTCCAGGACGACTCGACCGCATGACCGGGCCTTGGACCGGGCCCCGCCACCGAGGTCATGACCGACGCATCCGGTCGTCGCACGGCCAGGCCGGGGACACCCCGGCCGCCGCGCAGACCGCGATGTGCAGCAGCAGGGGATGGGTGTACGGCTCCCCGTCGCCCGGCCAGTGCACCACATCGGGCTCCGCACTCCCCGTGGTGCCGGTCCGCCGCCCGGGTACACCGGTCACCATGGCGCCGGCCGCGTAGACGGCCGGCGCGGGCCAGTCGACCCCGACGTCCGAATGGGGCGGCACGATCCACCACCAGCACCCGGCGCCGGTGAGCACGCATCCCGCCCGGGGCAGCAGAGCCATCACCCCGGGACCGTGCCGCTCGGCGATCCCCACCGCGTCGTAGGCCCGGTCCGTCCGCAGCGCCGCGGGCAGTTGAAGGCGGTGGCGGCCGGACACCGCGCGGAATCCCCACCGGCCGAACCGGTCGCGGACGAGGCCGGTCAGCGCACCGGCGAAGGCGTACGTCATCTAGGGGCACTTCACAGAGGTCGGGCCGATGGTGCCTGCGGTCGCCGCGGCGGAGCGCGGTAACGGGATCATGCCGCAACTATGCGCACCGCCGGGGACACTTGGCAAGCGTCACTCTGAATTGTGCAGAGTCGTCGGTGCAATGTGTCCGTTCCGCACTGGCCATGGCACACTGCGAACATCAGTGTTGGGGGTCAGGGAGGGATTCAGGTGAGTGAACCGCGGTCGGCACCGACCGTGGGTCAGGTCGTCCTCGGCAAGAGGCTGCAGGATCTGCGGGAGAAGGCGGGGTTCAAGCGGGACGAGGCGGCCAGAGTGCTGCGGGTGGCGCCCGCCACCATCCGCCGCATGGAGACCGCCGAGGTCGCGCTGAAGGTCCCGTATGTACAGATGCTGCTGGACGCCTACGGGATCACCGGTGAGGAACTCGACTCGTTCGTCACCCTGACCGAGGAGGCCAACAAGCCCGGCTGGTGGCAGCGGTTCCACGACATCCTGCCGGACTGGTTCAGCGTCCACGTCAGCCTGGAGGGCGCGGCCGAGATGATCCGGGCGTACGAGCCGCACTTCGTGCCCGGACTGCTCCAGACCGAGGACTACGCCCGCGCGGTCATGCAGACCGGCGCCGTCGGCCAGGCCGGTCCCCGGCAGGCGGAGCGCCATGTGGCGCTGCGCATGGAGCGGCAGTCCCTGCTCACCCGGCGGGATCCGCCCCGGCTGTGGGTGGTGATGGACGAGACGGTGCTGCGCCGGCAGGTGGGTTCGGCGGCGGTGATGCGCCGGCAGGTCGACCGGCTGCTGGAGGCCGTGGAGATGCCGCACATCACGCTGCAGATCTCGGAGTTCACCTCCGGGCACCATCCGGGCACCTATGGGCCCTTTGTCCTCTTCCGCTTCGCTGTACCCGAACTGCCGGACATGGTCTACGTCGAGTACCTGACCGGCGCCGTCTACCTGGATGAGCGCATCGAGGTGGCCTCCCATCTGGAGGCCATGGACCGCATGGCGGCCCAGGCGGCAACCGCACGACGCACAAAGGAAATCCTCCGGGATTTCCGCAAGGAGCTCTGATCGGAATGGATCGCATTCACAACGGCATGCGCGCGAGCGACCTCGGCAGTGAGGGCTGGCAGAAGCCGTGGAGCGGTGGCAACGGCGGCAACTGCGTCGAAGCCATGAAGCTGGACGACGGCCGGGTCGCGATCCGCCAGTCGACCGATCCGGACGGTCCGGCGCTGATCTACACCCGCGACGAGATCATCGCGTTCATCCAGGGCGCCAAGGCGGGCGAGGCCGACTTCCTCGTCTGCTGACGCGGCCTCCGCGCGCGGACGCCGACGGCCGGTGGGCCGTCGGCGTCCGCGCGGCGTCGGTGTGCCGTTACGTGACGTCGGTGGCCAGCGCCCGCAGCAGGCCGACGGTCAGCGCGGTACGGGCCGGGATCGGGGCGAGCACGGTGTGTTCGTGGCGGGCGTGGGCACCGGAGCCGAGGGCACCGAGCCCGTCGAGGACCGGACGGCCGAGCGCGGAGACGAAGTTGCCGTCGCTGGCGCCGCCGACCGCGGTCTCCGCCAGCTCCCAGCCGTGTTCCGCGGCGATCGCGTGGGCCCGCTCGAACAGCCGGCGGGACGGGGCATTGGGAACCATCGGCGGACGGTTCCACTCGCCGGTGACGGTCAGCCGCACCCGCTGGTCGGAGGGGGCGAGGGCGTGCAGCGCGGCGTCGATCCGCTTCATCTCCTCCGGTTCGGCGATCCGGACGTCGATGCCGCAACTCGCCTGTGCGGCGATCACATTGCGTCCCGTGCCGCCTTGAATCAGCCCCACGTTCACCGTGGTCCCCCGCTCCGGGGCGCCGAGCGCGGCGATCCGCGGGACCACCTCGGCCAGCGCGTGGATGGCGCTCGCGCCCGCGAACGGGTCGAGACCCGCATGCGATTCGATGCCGTGGGCCGTCACATCGAACAGCCCGACGCCCTTGCGGGAGGTCTTGAGCGCCCCGTCCAGGGATGCCTCGAAGACCAGCGTGGCCAGGACGTCCTCACTCAGCCGCTCGATATGGCGGCGGGAGGCGGGGCTGCCGATCTCCTCGTCGCCGTTGAGCAGCAGCCGCACCGAGGGGTGGGGAAGCCCCAGCTCGCGCAGCAGCCGCAGGGTCCAGACGGCCTGCACCAGACCCGTCTTCATGTCGAAGACCCCGGGGCCGCTCGCCCGGCCGTCCTCGACCTCGAAGGGCCATTCGGCGAGCGTTCCGGCCGGCCACACCGTGTCGTAGTGGCACAGCATCAGCACGGTGCCGGGGGAGGTGCCGCGATAGGTCAGGGCGAGCACATCGCCGTGCGGTCCGCAGTCGTGGCGCTCGGTTCCGTCCGGTTCGCCGAGCCGGTCGACGACCCAGCCGCTGATCGTGGCGAGTCCCGCGTCCAGCAGCCGCTTGTCGTTGCTCGGCGTCTCCAGCTCCACCAGCGCCCGTAGGTCTTCGATCATCTCGGGGAGCGCCTGGGCGGTGGCGGCGGCGAGGTCGGAGGGGGTCATGCGATGAGGATCCTTCCCGGGTTGGCGTGGGTGAGGGAGCGGCTGGGATCAGCGGACGGGCGCGCCGGGGCCGAGCGGAATGCCCAGCGCCCACCAGACGTAGAAGAGCAGGGTCCAGGCCACCAGCATGGCCACGGACAGCGGCAGGGTCAGCGAGGCGAGGGTGCCGATCCCGGCGGAGCGCCGGTAGCGCTGGAGGAAGCCGAGCGCCATGACGAAGTAGGCGCTCATCGGGGTGATGGCGTTGGTACAGGAGTCGGCGATGCGGTAGACGGCCTGGGTGGCCTCCGGGGGGATGTGCAGCAGCATCAGCATCGGCACGAAGACCGGGGCCACCAGCGCCCACATGGCCGAACCGCTGGTCATCGCCAGATTGATCACCGTGCACACCACCACGATGCCGAGGAAGGCGACCGGGCCGGTGACCCCGAGGTCCTTGAGCAGATCGGCGCCGCGGATGGCGAGCACCTGGCCGACACCGGTCCACTTGAAGTAGGCGAGGAACTGGGAGATGGCGAAGAACAGCACCAGGATGGGGGCCATCTCCCGCATGCCCTGCGCCATGAAGTCCGGAAGGTCACGGCCGCTGCGCACGGTGCCCGCCGCCCGCCCGTAGACCGCGCCGAGGAGGGCGAAGAGCAGTCCGAGCACCACGGCGATTCCGGAGAGCACGGGCGATTCGACGATGCTGCCACCCTCGCCGCGCAGCGGTGATCCGGTGGGGATCATCGCCACCACGATCACCGCGAGGTAGCCGACGAGGGCGACGGTGGCTCGGCGCAGCCCGCGGCGCTCCTCGGGCGCGAGGGCGAGCTCGACCTCCTCAGTGGTGTTCGCGGTGGCTTCCCCGTCCGTCTCCTCGGGCTCCGGTGGAAGCGCCGCCACCCGCTTCACCAGCACCTTCTCGGTGACGAAGGTGATCACGGCGGCCAGCACCACCGAGGAGGCGAGGGAAAAGAAGTAGTTGGACAGCGGGGTGACGACATAGCCGGGGTCCACGGTGTGCGCGGCGGCCGTGGTCAGCCCGGACAGCACCGCGTCCATCGGGGTGATCAGCGGGCTGGCGTCATAGCCCGCCGATACGCCGACGAACGCCACCACGATCCCCAGCAGCGGGCTGCGCCCGACGGCCCGGAAGGCCAGCCCGCCCAGGGGGACCAGTGCCACATACGCGGCGTCGGACGCGATGTGGGCGACCATCGCGGTGAAGGCCAGGGCGAAGGTCATCCAGCGCGCCGGGACCCTGGCGACACCGGCCCGCAGCATCGCCGCGAGCAGCCCCGACCGGTCGGCGACGGCGACACCGAGCATGACGACCAGGATGGTGCCGAGCGGCGGGAAGGTGGCGTAGTTGGTGATCGCGTCGCTGATCATCGACCGCACCCCGTCGACCGAGATCAGGCTGCGCACCGCCACGGTCTTGTCCCCCGCCGGATCGACCGCGGAGACGTCCGCGGTGGCGAGCCCCCAGCTGATCAGCGCGAGGAAGGCGCTGAGGATGGCGAACAGCCAGAAGGGGTGGGGAAGTTTGTTGCCCGCGCGCTCGACGGCGCCGAGCACCCGGAGCAGTGCGGACAGCGCCGCCGAGGATTCCCCGGGCGCGTCGGGAGGCGGTTTGCCGGGCGTGTTGTCGGGTGTGGTCGTGGTGTCGTTGGAACTCACCGTCCGCACTCCTTCGTCGACGACGCAGTAGTGGTCGTCCATTAGAGAAGCCATGGCGGAATGAGGCAAGTAAAAGACTCGTTACGCAAGAATGATTCACGCATGGCGCACCAATCGCACGATAGATTCGTAACCATGACAGCCGTTCCCTCCACCCCACCGGTGCTCGACGACGCCGACCTCGATCTGGTGGCCGCCCTCCAGGTGGCGCCGAGGGCGCCGCTGAGCGCGCTGGCCGACGTGCTCGGCAGCTCCGCCAGCACCGTCGGCCGCCGGCTGGGCCGGCTCGCGGAGGAGCGGCTGCTGCGGGTGATCGGGCAGGTGGAGTGGCCGATGCTGGCCGAGGGCAACCCCATGCACATCTGGGTGGCCACCGCCCCGGGGCAGGCGTGGGAGGTGGCCCGGCAGCTGTCCGAGCTGCCCGAGATCCCGTTCGTCGCCACGACCACGGGCCGCACGGATGTCTACTGCTCGCTGCACGCCACCCGCCGCGACCGGGCGCGTGAGCTGCTGATGACCCGGATCCCGTCGGTCCCCGGTGTGCGGTCGGCCCATACCGAGCTGGTGCTGCGGGCGACGGCGAAGTCCGACTCCTGGCGGCTGCGGCGGCTGGACGACGCCCAGGTGCGGGCGTTGCGGGAGGTGGCCGATCCGGTGGCGGAGCCCACCGCCGTCACCGGGTTCGGCGACGACGAACTGCGGGCGACGGAGCTGCTGCGCCGGGACGGACGGGCGAGCGCCGCCGATGTGGCGCGCGGGCTCGGCATCAGCCGGTCCACCGCCTACCGGCTGACCCAGTCGCTCCTCCAGCGCGGGCTGGTGCGGCCCCGCGTGGAGATCGAACCGGCGCTGCTCGGCCATCCCCTGGAGGTCGTGATCGAGCTGCATGCCGCGCCCGGGGCCATCCAGGACGTGGCCGACGCGCTGGCCCGGCATCCCTCGGCGCGCTATGTCTCGATCGTGGCGGGCACCTCCTCGGTGATCCACCACGGGGTGTTCCGGGACGAGGAGGGCCTGGCCGAACTGCTCACCCGCGATCTCGCGACGCTTCCCGGCATCACCGCCTGCGAGGTGTCGGTGGTCCTCGATGTGCTGCGCCGGTACTGGATCGGCCGCGAGGACGGAAGGCTGCTGGCCCAGGACCGATGAGTTCCGTGCGGCGCGCCGGTCTGAGAGGTGGAACAAGGAGCAACGGCTTTCCGCTCCCCCAAAAGCCTTCCCCCGCCCGCTCGCCGAGGAGACACCATGGGCAACAACGAGATCACCATCACCCGGGACCTGGACGCACCGCGCGAGACGGTGTGGCGGGTGTGGACCGAGCCGCAGTACTTCGCCCGCTGGTTCGGCGCCGCGCCCGAGTCCGCCGACCTCGACGTCCGGCCGGGTGGCGCCTGGAAGGCGACCGTCGCCACGCCCGCGGGCGAGATGCCGATGCGCGGTGTCTACCGCGAGGTGGCCGCCCGGGAGCGGCTGGTGTGGACGCTGGACCTGCCGCAGGGCGCGATGGAGATGAGCGCCACCTTCGCCGATCTGGACGGCGGCCGGACCCGGGTGGTGCTCCGGCAGCCGGCCCCGCCGCGGGAGCAGTGCGCCCAGGCCGAGGAGGGTGCCGCCCAACTGCTGGACGCCTTCGCCAAGGTGCTCGCGTCGGTCTGAGGGCTCCCGGTCACTCCCCCGGTGGCGGCCCGTCCCATTCGATGACGTCCACCTCGTCGCCCACGGCCAGTTTTCCGGCGCGGGTCACGGAGAACTGGCAGCCGAACAGGGTGGCGCCGCCGGGGCCGCGCCGGTAGCCGGCCATGGTGCGCAGCGGCTCGGGGCCCGCCTTGACGCCCTCGCTCTGATCGACCGTCGTCACGACGCACCGGGCGGTGTGCTTGGCGAAGCCCAGCTCGGCTCCGCCGACGGCGATCCTGCGGACCCGGTCCTCCCGATGGGGTTCGTCCCATCCGCCGATCACGATGCCGGGGCGGAAGCGGCTCATCGGCAGTGCCGCGCCACCCGCCTCGGCGATCCGCGCGTTCAGCCCGTCCAGGCTGGCCCGGGAGACGATGTGCACCGCGGCACTGTCGGCGTAACCACAGGTGCCGGGGATCCAGCCATCGGTCACCCGGTCGTGCTCCGGGGGCACCCGCACCAGCCTGCTCGGCGCGCCCAGGAACCGGGAGAGCCACGTGGCGGCGTCCTCGCCCTGGTCGATGCCAAGGTAGGGCGTGTCGAACACGGTGACCTCGCGCCGGGCGGAGGTGGTGTCGATGTCGATGGCCACCTCGTCCTCACCGGGTGCGGACAGGGTGAGCCGGGTGCCGTGCGGGTCGATGGCGGGGCGGATGACGGCGAGCCGGGGATCCCGCCGCTGAGTGCGGCACTCTCCGTCCTCGTCCATGACCATGAAGCTGCGGTCGTGTTCCAGACCAGCCTGTGTCAGCAGCGCCTCGGACAGGGAGACACCCGCGCAGCCCTTGATGGGATAGCAGGTCAGCTCGACAACGGTGGCCACGCGGGCACCTTACCCCAGGGGTGGCGGCGGCTCCGAGCGGCCGATCGGGGCGGTCGTCCCCATCGCCCGGTGCCCGACCGGCGTTTCATGGCACGGCCCGGCTCCGCCATGCGCCCCCGGCCCGGCGTCCAGCGGCAGGACGTAGCACCGAGTACGCCGAATGACCCCCGTGCACGGCCGGTGACCACCGGCATACGCCGTAGGTGCGCTGCGCCTCCCGTCGGCGGGAACGCAAAACGAACCGTTTCCGGGGAGCGGCGGACGAGGCCGCGGGAAAAGCGCGGCCCCCGGGCCGCCCGGGGTCCCGGACAGGCGGGGTGAGGGGTGACTATTCCGGGGCCGCTCCTGCGAGCGGCTGGAAGGGAGGAAGTCGATGTGAGGCAATGATATGCGCGGCGGCGCGGTTCCCGCTATACACGGACGGCGTGATTCTCCGCCAGTTCCCGGCCGCCATGACGACCGGCCCTTTTCGGAGAACTGCCGCGACGCACGGACGGTCGGCGAGGCGATGCCCGACAAGAGATACGGTAAGCGCCGAGTCAAGTCCGTTCCGTGACCGATGAGTTGGCCAGGCGCGCAAGCGGCTGCCGCTGTTCCGCGGGCCATACCGGAGGCGAGAGGGCATACGGCTCGGGACCCTGGTTCCGCGCCCGGCGACCTCGGGAGCCAGCCGTAGGGCGCGCCGGTGCCGAAAGCGGCGAGGAGCGGGGAGCGAGGAGCGGGGAGCGAGGACCGAGCGCCCGTCGACGGGGAGTGTCGGCACCGGATCAGGGCGACCGTCGACGAGGAGCGTCGGCACCGGATCAGGGCGGCCGGAGGCGAGCGACCCGAGGAAAGGCGGTCACCTCGCCGTCTTCCCGTCGCCTCCCCGCCGCGTCGTCGTCCGGGACCGCGTCCGGCCCCGGACGGCGGCCCCGCCCCTGAACGCCGCGGTCGGCGGCCGGCCCCGTCGATACGTTTCAGTCTCCCGCCGCGCCCCGCGAAACTCCGCCGGGCACCTCCGGGCGCGTTCACTCATGCGTCCCCCTCTTCCCCACCCCACCGCAAGACCGTCCTATTTCCCGCGCCTCCCGCCGTCTCCCGCTCTCCCCTTCCTCTCCTCCCCTCCCCGGCATTCTCCGGATGCCGGGGAGGGGGCCGGAACGGCCGGTTCCAGCGCGGTGCCGCGCGGTTACCGCCGCCGCCTCGGGTCCGGCCGCCATGCGTCCGATCTTGACCGGGCGGTGCCGCAATAGCGCCGGAGAAGATCCCGTGCCGCGCGCCCGGCCCGCACCGGACGCCGTATTGAGCGGCCCGCCGCTCGTCCGCGCTTCAACCTTCCACGCCCCGGCGGCAATTCACCCGGACCGCCGTCCGGGATCGGTCGCCGATCACCCGTAATCCAATCCAGCGGAATAGCGTCCGCCCCTCCCCGGGGTCCGGAGAATCATTTCCGTTCGTACGAGGACGTCCGGCGGCGCGTGCTCGCCCGCGCCCGCCCCCGGCCCGTCGCTCCCGCCCCGCCGGCGGCCGTGCGCCCCCGGCCCTCCATGCGCCTCCCACCGCGCAGCTGAGGAGGCGTCAGCCGATTCCGGGGTGGCACCGGGCGGCGCGCGGCGGTCCATGAGGCCCCCTGCGCCTTGTGACCGGCGGGGCCGGGCTGCGGTACTCGTACAGCCCGCCGGGTCCTCCGGAGGGCGACGTCGAGAGCCGTTGTGGAGAGGAACCAGCCTCATGGCCGTACGAGGAAGTCACCGACGCCCCGCATCGCCCAGCCGGGTCTCGCCGCTGTGCGCGGCGCTCACCGCGGGTGGTGTCGGCATCGTCCTGCCGCTCCTCGGCGCCGGCGCCGCCCACGCGGCCTCGGTCGACACCTGGAACCGGGTCGCCAAGTGCGAGAGCGGGGGCAACTGGCACATCAACACCGGCAACGGCTACTACGGCGGACTGCAGTTCTCCCAGCACACCTGGGCGGCGTTCGGCGGCACCGCCTACGCCGCGCGGGCCGATCTGGCCTCCAAGGGCCAGCAGATCACCGTGGCCGAGGCGGTGCTGCGCAAACAGGGCCCCGGCGCGTGGCCGGTGTGCTCCGGCCGCGGCCGGCTGTCCCGGTCCGGGCCACCCGCCGGAGTGACGAGCCAGAACGCCCACCCCCGCGCCCAGCACCCGGCGAAGCCCAAGAAGTCGGCCAAGTCCGCCGCGAAGTCCCGGGCCCGGCAGCACACCGCCCGGCGCGCGGCGGCGTCCGGCTCCTACGCGGTCGTCCGCGGCGACACACTGTCCCGCATCGCCACGCGTGCGTCCGTCAGGGGTGGCTGGAAGGCGCTGTACCACGCCAACCGCGGGACCGTCGGCCCGAACCCCGATCTGATCCACCCGGGACAGCGGCTGGCCCTGCCCGCGGGCTCCCGGCATCCGCACAAGGCGGCGCCCCGCCACCGCGCCTCGGCGATCTCGAGCCACACGGTGGTCCGCAAGACGGCGGCCCGGCCGCATATGACCCCGGTCAGCGGGCCGGTCAGCGCGGGGTACGGCATCCGCGGCTCACGGTGGACGAGCGGCCATCACACCGGCGTGGACTTCGCGGTGCCCATCGGCACCTCCGTGTGCGCGGCCGCGCCGGGCACCGTGGTGGCGGCCGGGTGGGGCGGCCCCTTCGGCTACCAGGTGATCATCCGCCACGCCGACGGGCTCTACACCCACTACGGGCATCTGTCGGCGCTGACGGTCCGCACCGGGCAGCCGGTCGAGGCGGGCCACCGGATCGCCCGGTCCGGCAGCACCGGGAACGCCACCGGACCGCATCTCCACTTCGAGGTCCGCACCGGCCCGCGCTACGGGTCCGACATCGACCCGCTGGCCTATCTGCGCTCCCACGGCGTCAGCGTCTGACGCCGCTCACTCCGGACGCATCGCGTCCGCACGGTCCATCTCCGAGGGGTGGGGGAAGGGGAGGCCGCCCGAGGCACGGCTCGGGCGGCCTCCCGCCATCCGCGCGGAGACCGGTCAGTACCAGATCGCGACGGGCAGCCCGGTCGCCGTCGTCTCAGGCGGATCGGGAAGGCTCCGGGCGGCCCGGAGCGCGATGCGCCGCGCGCTCCAGGCCGCCGCCGCGGCGTCCAGGACGTCGTCGGGCGGCACCCGCCCGGCCACTCCGAGGTCGTCGGGCAGGACGATGCCCTGGTCCGCCAGCAGCCGGCGGCGCACGGCCTGGCCGTTCCAGCTCTTCTTGCTCCAGGGCACGGGCCGCCCCTCCTCCAGGGCGGCGAAGGAGACCTCGGGATGGACCTCGTACAGCCGGTGGTCGCCCCCGTCGCGGCAGGCGTTGGCCTCACGCAGCTTCGCCGCCAGCCCCCACGACTGGCGGCTCAGCCCCTTCTTGACCACCCGTCGGCAGACCTCATTGGCCTCGTCGTAGTCGCCCGCCTCCCAGACCTCGCGCGGCGGTACGGAGAAGACCCGGGAGCGGTGCGGGGCCACCAGCGCGGCGGCCAGGGCGTCGGCCGCACGCCATCCCTCCGCCAGCAGCCCCAGCGGCATGTCGACCGCCACCACGGCGGCGTCCGGAACCCGGCCGAGCAGCTCGCTCAGCGCCTCGTCGGTGTCGGCCCCGGCGAAGCGGCCCTCCTCGTCCAGGGTCACGGCCACCCAGCCGGTGCGGCAGGCATCCACCCCCACGACAGGCGATTCGGCGCATCCGGATGCGGGCGGAGTGTGAAAAGCATCGCGACGGGAACCCATGCGCCGTATCCGACCACACGGATGAGCCGGTACGGGACCGAACGGCAGGAAAGGGACGGAGATGGGCGTACGTACTTGGATCCAGGATTGGCCTGTCTACCGCCAGCTGACCGGAAGTGACCCGCTCGGCCGCGGCGCCGCCGCCACCTCGGCCGCCACCCGTGAGCAGCGCCCCCGCACCGTCACGGCCGACAAGGTGGTCAAGTCGGTATGCCCCTACTGCGCGGTGGGATGCGCCCAGAACGTCTATGTGAAGGACGACCGGGTGGTGCAGATCGAGGGCGACCCCGACTCACCGGTCAGCCGCGGCCGGCTGTGCCCCAAGGGCTCGGCGTCCCTCCAGCTGACCACCGGCGAGTCCCGGCGCCACGAGGTGCTCTACCGCCGCCCGTACGGCACCGACTGGGAGCGGCTGGACCTGGACACCGCGATGGACATGGTCGTCGAGCGGGTGATCCGCACCCGCCGCGAGGGCTGGCAGCGGGAGCGGGACGGGGTCCGCGTCAACCGCACCATGGGGATCGCCAGCCTCGGCGGCGCCACCCTGGACAACGAGGAGAACTACCTCATCAAGAAGTTGCTGACCGGGCTCGGGGTGATCCAGGTGGAGAACCAGGCCCGGGTCTGCCACTCCTCGACCGTGGCCGGGCTCGGCACCTCCTTCGGCCGCGGTGGCGCCACCACCTTTCTGCAGGACCTGCAGAACGCGGACTGCATCGTGATCGAGGGCTCCAACTTCGCCGAGGCCCATCCCGTGGGCTTCCAGTGGGTGATGGAGGCCAAGGCGCGCGGCGCGCGGGTCATCCATGTCGATCCGCGCTTCAGCCGCACCAGCGCGCTGGCCGATCTGTACGTACCGATCCGGGCCGGGACCGACATCGCCTTCCTCGGCGGCATCATCAACCACGTCCTCACCGGCGGCTACGACTTCCGCGCCTACGTCCTGGAGTACACCAACGCGGCCACCATCGTCGGCGAGGAGTTCGAGGACACCGAGGACCTGGCCGGGATCTTCTCCGGTCTCGACCCGGAGACCGGCCACTACGACATCTCCACCTGGAGCTACGAGGGCGCCGAGGTCCAGGCGCCGCAGGGCGCGCCCGACGAGCTGTACGAGGACCGCACCCGGCGTGCGTCCCTGTCGACCGCCGCCTTCTCCGAATCCCACGGCTCCGGCGGCGCGCCCATCCCCGCGGCGGTCCCCACCGACCGGACCCTGCGACATCCGCGCTGCGTCTATCAGATCCTCAAGCGCCACTTCTCGCGCTACACACCCGAGATGGTCGAGCGGACCTGCGGGATTCCCCAGGACACCTTCCTGGAGGTGTGCCGCGCGCTGGTGGAGAACTCCGGCCCGGACCGCACCTCGGAGTTCGTGTACGCCGTCGGCTGGACCCAGCACACCGTGGGCGCCCAGTACATCCGCACCGCCAGCATCCTCCAGCTGCTGCTCGGCAACATCGGCCGCCCCGGCGGCGGCATCCAGGCGCTGCGCGGCCACGCCAGCATCCAGGGCTCCAGCGACATCCCCACCCTGTTCAACGTGCTCCCCGGCTACATCCCGATGCCGCACGCCCACGCCCACGAGGACCTGGACACCTTCATCGAGGCCATAAAGACCGAGAAGGGCTTCTGGGGCGAGATGCGCTCCTACGTCGTCAGCCTGCTCAAGGCGTACTTCGGCGACGCCGCGCACGCAGGCAACGACTACTGCTTCGGCCATCTGCCCCGGCTGACCGGCTCCCACAGCACCTATCACACCGTGAAGGAGATGCTGGACGGAGTCTGCAAGGGCTACTTCCTGATGGGCGAGAACCCCGCCGTGGGCTCGGCCAACACCAAGATGCAGCGGCTGGGCATGGCCAATCTGGACTGGCTCGTCGTCCGGGACTTCTCCCTCATCGAGTCGGCCACCTGGTGGCAGGACGGCCCGGAGATCGAGACCGGCGAGCTGCGCACCGAGGACATCGCCACCGAGGTGTTCTTCTTCCCCGCCGCCGCCCACACCGAGAAGTCCGGCTCGTTCACCAACACCAACCGGATGCTGCAGTGGCATTTCGCCGCCAAGGAGCCGGACGGCGAGGCGCGCAGCGATCTGTGGTTCATGTACCACCTGGGGCGGCGGATCAAGGAGCGGCTGAAGGACTCCACCGACCCGATGGACCGGGCCATCCAGGACCTGTCCTGGTCCTACCCCACCGAGGGGCCGCAGGACGAGCCCAGTGCCGAGGCGATCCTGGCCGAGATCAACGGCCAGGACGCGCGGGGCGAGCCGCTCAGCGCGTATACCCAGCTGAAGGACGACGGCTCCACCTCCTGCGGCTGCTGGATCTACTGCGGGGTGTACGCCGACGGCGTCAACCAGGCCGCCCGCCGCAAGCCGCACACCGAGCAGGACTGGATCGCCGCCGAATGGGCCTGGGCCTGGCCGGCCAACCGCCGCGTCCTCTACAACCGAGCCTCGGCCGACCCGGACGGCAAGCCGTGGAGCGAGCGCAAGGCGCTGGTGTGGTGGGATGCCGAGCGGAAGCGGTGGACCGGCCATGACATCCCGGACTTCATCCCCGACCGGGCGCCCTCCTACCGGCCGCCCGAGGGCGCCCGGGGCCCGGACGCGCTCAGCGGAGTGGATCCGTTCATCATGCAGGCCGACGGCAAGGGGTGGCTGTACGCCCCGGCCGGGCTGGTGGACGGTCCGATGCCGACGCACTACGAGCCGCAGGACTCGCCGGTGCGCAATCCCCTCTATCCGGAGCAGCAGCGCAACCCGGTCCGGGAGGTGATCCCCGATGTGCACAACGCCTTCCACCCCAGCGGGGGTGAGCCGGGCAGCGAGGTGTTCCCGTACATGATCACCACCTATCGGCTCACCGAGCACTTCACGGCGGGCGGGATGAGCCGCTGGACACCGTATCTGGCCGAGCTGCAACCGGAGTTCTTCTGCGAGGTCTCCCCCGAGCTGGCCGGTGAGCGGCATCTGGAGCACACCGGCTGGGCGACCCTGATCAGCGCGCGGGGGGTGATCGAGGCCCGGGTGATGGTCACCGAGCGGATGTCCCCGATCAGGGCCGGGGGCCGCACGGTGCATCAGATCGGGCTGCCGTACCACTGGGGTCCCAATGGCTACACCCGCGGGGACGCCGCCAATGAACTGTCCGCCATCGCCCTCGACCCGAATGTCCACATCCAGGAGGTGAAGGCGCTGAGCGCCGATATCCGTCCCGGCCGCCGCCCCCGCGGCCCGGAGCTGACGGCCCTGCTCGAAGACTACCGGCGGCGCGCCGGCATCACACCGCGGACCGGAACGGAGGTACGGGGATGACCGACACCTCGAAGCGCTCCTCGCTGATCGGCCGCAATCTGCTCGCCGGAGCCGAACCGGATGTCGCCGGGGACGCCGGGCACGAGGGCCATCCGCCCCGGGTCGGCTTCTTCACCGACACCTCGGTGTGCATCGGCTGCAAGGCGTGCGAGGTGGCGTGCAAGGAGTGGAACGCCGTCCCGGAGGACGGGCTGGACTTCACCGGCATGTCCTTCGACAACACCCAGGGCCTCTCCGCCTCCACCTGGCGCCATGTGGCCTTCATCGAGCAGAACAAGCCGCTGGGCCGGGCCGAGGCGGGGGTCGACCACGGCGATGTCGATGTGCTGGCCCTCGCGGCGCGGGGCTCCGGAACCCCGGTCGAGGAGGCGGCGATCACCCCCACCTCCCCCGCGTCGCCGTCCGACGGCGGGCGGAACGGGCTGCGGTGGCTGATGTCCTCGGACGTGTGCAAGCACTGCACCCACGCGGCGTGCCTGGACGTGTGCCCGACCGGTGCGCTGTTCCGCACCGAGTTCGGGACCGTGGTGGTCCAGGACGACGTGTGCAACGGCTGCGGCTACTGCGTGCCCGCCTGTCCGTACGGGGTCATCGACGTACGGCCCGAGGACGGCGGCGCCCACAAGTGCACGCTGTGCTACGACCGGCTGGGCGCGGGCCAGGAACCCGCGTGCGCCAAGGCCTGCCCCACCGACTCCATCCAGTTCGGCCCCCTGGACGAGCTGCGCGAGCGCGCCGCCGCCCGGGTCGAGGAGCTGCACCGGGTGGGGGTCGCGGACGCGCGACTGTACGGGCACGACCCGGAGGACGGCGTCGGCGGCGACGGCGCCTTCTTCCTGCTGCTGGACGAGCCGGAGGTGTACGGGCTGCCGCCGGACCCGGTCGTCACCACCCGTGATCTGCCCTCGATGTGGCGGCACGCGGGTGCCGCGGCCCTGTCCCTGCTCGGTGGCGTGGCCGCCGTGTTCGCGGCCCGAGCCGGTGTGAGCGGGCGCCGTACCGGAAGGAGGCGCTGATGAGCGAGTCGGACGTGACCCGTGACGGCATCCGCGGCGCCCGGCCGGGCCGGGACGCGCAGGTCGGCAAGGGGATGGGGGACGGCAGGCGGCGCGGCCGCAAGGGCGGGAAGGGCCGCGGGGGCGAGCAGTCGGTGGTCCCCCGGGCGGAGTTCACCTCCTACTACGGGCGGCCGGTGCTCAATCCGCCCACCTGGAGTTCCCTGGACATCGCGGGCTACTTCTTCCTCGGCGGACTCGCGGGCGCCGGGTCGGTGCTCGCGGCGGGCGCCGAGCTGACCGGCCGTCCGGCCATGGCCCGCGCGCTCAAGGTGTCCTCGATCGCGGCCCTGGCCGGCTCCACCGCCGCCCTGGTCCACGACCTCGGGCGCCCCGGGCGGTTCGCCAATATGCTGCGGGTCTTCAAGCCCACCTCGCCGATGAGCGTCGGCTCCTGGCTGCTGGCGGCCTACGGCCCGATGGCCGGTGCGGCCGCCGCCTCGGACCTGGCCGGGCGGCTGCCGCGCACCGGCCGGGCGGCCACAGTGGGGGCGGCACTGCTGGGTCCCGCGGTGGCCTCGTACACGGCGGTGCTGGCCGCCGACACCGCCGTCCCCGCATGGCACGACGGCTATCGCGAGCTGCCGTTTCTCTTCGTCGGCTCGGCCGCCATGGCGGCGGGCGGTATGGCCCTGCTGACCTCGCCGGTCGCCGAGAACGCCCCGGCGCGGGGGGTGGCGCTGCTCGGCACGGCGGTGGAGACCGCCGCCGTCAAGGCCATGGAACGGCGGCTCGGGGTGGTCGCCGAGACCTACCGCGAGGGCCGGGCGGGCAAGCTGATGCGCGCCGCCGAGGCGCTTTCGGTGGCGGGCGCGCTCGGCGGCGCCCTCCTCGGCCGCCGCGGCCGCCCCGCCGCGGCCCTCGGCGGCGCGGCCCTGCTGGCCGCCTCCGCGTGCACCCGCTTCGGGGTGTTCCACGCCGGGATGCGGTCGGCGGAGGACCCCAAGTACACGGTCCTGCCCCAGCGGGAACGGCTCGAGGCGCGGCGGGAGCGGCCGGAGGACGACTGACGACCGACCCGCCGCCAGGAGCGTCGAGGGGCTATCGCTCGCCCGAAGGCGACGGCGAGGTCGCCTTGGACGAGGTCGCCTTGGGCGAGGCCGCCTTGGGCGAGGCCGACGGTGCGGCGGGCGCCGTGCCACCGCCGGGGTTCGGCCCGTAGGCGTCCAGGAAGCGGTCGCGGAAGGAGCTCATCTTCCACACCGGGGCCTTCGCGCCCGGCATCAGACCGTCGTCCCAGCCCCAGTGGGAGATCCGGTCCAGCACCGCCTTGTCGTGTGCGACGATCGCCACCGGCACGTCCCGGCTGGCGTTGTCGCCGCTGACCCGGGCCAGGGGCTGGTGGTCGCCCAGGAAGACCAGCACCGTGTTCTTGTTGCCGTACTTCAGCACATAGTCGATGAGGCTGTTCACCGAGTACTGGATGGACCTCCCGTACTCGGTCTTCACCTTGTCGGGGTCGGTGAACACGTCCGCCGGCTTCTTGCCCGCCTTCTGGATGGCCTTGTAGACCGAGCCGTCGCCGACCTGGCTCCAGGGGATCGTCTTGGGGATGGGCGCCCAGGGCTGGTGGCTGGAGGTCAGGATGATCTCCGACATCAGCGGCTTGTCATGCTTCTTGCCGTGCTCCAGGCGCTGGAACGCCTTCAGGGCGTACTGGTCGGGCATGGTCGACCAGCTGAACTTGGGGCCCTTGTAGCCGAGGTCACGGGAGTCGTAGACGTGGTCGAGGCCGTAGAACTTGCCCTCCGGCCAGCCCTTGGTGACACCCGGCATGATGCCGACGGTCCGCCAGGCGCCGGTGCGCTGGAAGGCGCGGGTGATGGACATGTGGTCGCCCGCGGTGACGGTGCGGTAGCGGTTCTGGTTGTCGATCCACAGGCCGGTGAGGAAGGTGGAGTGGCCCAGCCAGCTGCTGCCGCCGTACGTGGCCGAGGTGAGCCAGCCGCTCTTGCTGGCGAACCCGGCCTTGTCCAGCCGCTTGGTGGCGTTCTTCAGCGTCTTGTCCACACCGGGTGCGATCGCCGGGTCCTCGATGGCCGAGCGGCCGTAGCTCTCGATGAAGGTGATCATCATGTCCTTGCCGCGCAACCCGGTCAGCAGCTGGTCGCCGGGGGTGTCGCCGTAGGTGTCCACGGCGGCCACCTTGGCGAACTCCTGCTCGTCCTTGAGGGTCTTGCGCACCCGCTCCGCCCGGTCCTGGACCAGCGCGGTGGTGCTCCTGGACGCGAACGGCGCCCCGGCCACCTGCACCCCGAGCGCCGCGCACATCACCCAGACGGTGCCGAGCACCAGGACGGTACGGGTCGCCACGGCGGTGTTCCGCGCCATGACGTTGCTGACCCGCAGCACGGCGAGGGCCATCAGGACGAGCAGGGCGACGGCGAGCACCACGACCCCGATCGCGGCGACGGTGGCGGCCGTCTCGCCGACCGAGTCCTTGAGGTACGACTCCGCGTCGTCCAGCAGTATCCAGTCGAGCACCACGTTGAAACCGCGGCCGAGGAACTCGTTGAAGCCGATGTCGAGGAGGTTCAGGATGGTCAGCGCCCCGAGGACCGCCCCGGCGAGCACCGCCACCACCCGCCGTGCCACCGTCGGCAGCATGAGCAGCAGCGTGGCGCCGAAGATCCCCTCCACCGGGATGCGCAGGAAGGCGCTGGGTTCGACGAGGATGAGTTTGGTCGGCAGGAGGAGGGCGGTGAACACCAGGGCGAGGGACAGTCCCGTGACCGTCCAGGCCACCGTGCGCGCCGCGACGGGGTACTTGGCCCGCCACCCCTTGCGTGCGGGGGGCGCGTCGGGGGCGGTGCCGGCCAGCGGGCCGGTCACGGTGGTCTCCTCCGGGTCCTCCGCCTCCCCGCTCGCTTCGCCGGACGGCTCGGCGGACGTGTCGCGTCCCGCGGAGGTGTCCGTGTCGGCAGAGGTGTCCGTGTCCTCGGCGGCGTCCGGCGCCCGCGCGGGGACATCCGGCGTGCGCTCAGGTGGACCCTCCGGTGACGGGCCCTCCGTCGGCCCCTCCTCCGTGGTTCCCTTGTCCGTTTCCGACCGCTGACGAGAGCTCGATTGGCGCGACAACCCGAAGGTCCTTCCCTGCGAAGCCCGGTGGTGGCACGGCGGACCCGGCTCGGGAGGCCGGGCCCGTCGTTATCCGTACGGCGCGCCGGAGGTCCCCGTTCAATCAACCTGGCACTTTTCCCGGCACCTTCCGCCCCTCGTGAGTGCGCCCGCCCCGACGTTACGCTGCGTCCCTCACATGGATGTGAAGGCGAGGAGGACCCGCACATGCGCATCGGAGAGCTGTCGGAGCGCACCGGCACGCCGCGCCGGCTGCTGCGCTACTACGAGGAGCAGGGGCTGATCCTGCCCGACCGCTGCGCGAACGGCTACCGCGCGTACGACGAGCGGCTCGTCGACCGGGTGCTGCAGATCAGGGGCCTGCTCGACGCCGGGCTCCCCACCCGCATCATCAAGCAGATCCTGCCGTGCCTCGACAAGCCCCGGCGCATCCACTTCTCCGACGCCACACCGGAGATGATCACCACGCTGAAGGACGAGCGGGACCGCATGACCCGGCGCATCGACTGTCTGACCCGCAACCGGGACGCGATCGCCGAGTATCTTGACGCCGTGCTCGACAACCACACCACCAGCTGAACCACCGGAGGAAGCCGCCAGCCCACCGCCGGGAGCCCAGATCACAACCCCAGACAGGCCCTAGCGGTCCCCCCGGGCGGCGGTGCGCCGGGGGCTGTCGCGGCGGGGCCGCAAGGGGGCGTCCTCGTCGCTGAAGAGCTCCGGGTGCTTGGATCGGATCTTCTCCACATCGCTGAAGACCAGCCGCAGATGGGAGCGCAGCGCCTCGTCGGCCCGGTCCAGATCGCCCGCCTCGAGCAGGTCGACCACCTCGCGGTGCTGGCCGATGAGCAGGGACATCTGCTGGGTCATCGGCAGTGAGAGCCTGCGGGCCCGGTCCAGCTGGGCCTTGGCCTGGCTGACGACCGGCCAGGCCGAGGCATGGCCGCTGACGGCCATCAGCCGGGCGTGGAACTCCTCGTCCAGCTGGAAGAAGCCCTCCATGTCGGCCTGGCGGTCGGCCTCCTCCTGCGCGGTGAGCAGCACCCGCAGCTCCGCCACGTCCCGCGCGCCGGCCTTGCCGACGGCCTCCCGCAGCGCGGCGCACTCCAGGGCCTCGCGGATGAACTGGGCGGAGGCCACATCGCGCTCCCGGATGCGCGAGACGAACGTGCCCATCTGGGGGTAGATGTCCACCAGCCCCTCGTCGGCGAGCAGGATCAGGGACTCGCGGACGGGGGTACGGCTCACCCCGAGCTCGGCCGCCAGGTCGTTCTCCGAGACGGCGGAGCCGGGCTCCAGCTCCAGGCCGACGATGCGCGAACGCAGCACCTCATGGACCAGTTGCCGGGTGTTGCGCCCCCGGGAGCGTGCCGCGTGCAGTCCCTCCGCCGATGCCATCTGGCCCCTTCCGAACCCTTGACTCCGCTTGCTGACGTACTTGTATGGTAGCCGACCGACAGCCCGGGTTCCACCCCGGGAGCCCGCTCGAGTGAGGAGCACGCACACATGGCCACGATCACGGAGGCCAAGGTCATCGTCACCTCGCCGGGTCGCAATTTCGTGACCCTGAAGGTGACCACCTCCGACGGCGTGACCGGTCTCGGTGACGCGACCCTGAACGGCCGCGAGCTCGCGGTCGCCTCCTATCTGGAGGACCACCTCGTACCGCTGCTGATCGGCCGCGACCCGGCCCGCATCGAGGACACCTGGCACTACCTGTACAAGGGCGCCTACTGGCGCCGGGGCCCGGTGACCATGACCGCCATCTCGGCCGTCGACACCGCGCTGTGGGACATCAAGGGCAAGGTCGCGGGCCTTCCGGTGTACGAGCTGCTGGGCGGCAAGGCCCGCGAGGGCGCCCTGGTCTACGGCCACGCCAGCGGCGGCGACGTCCCCGAGCTGCTGGACGACGTGGCCCGCTTCCAGGAGATGGGCTACCGCGCGATCCGCGCCCAGGCCGCCGTCCCCGGCTCACCGGGCACCTACGGCATCCGCCACGGCACGGTCGCCACCGTCTACGAGCCCGCCACCGGCGCGCTGCCCGAGGAACAGCCCTGGTCCACCGAGGCGTATCTGGACTTCGCACCCCGCTATCTGGAGGCGGTCCGCGAGCGGTTCGGCTTCGGCTTCCACCTGCTGCACGACGTCCACCACCGGCTCACCCCCACCGAGGCGGGGCGGCTCGGCCGGAGCCTGGAGGAGGTGCGGCTGTTCTGGATGGAGGACCCCACCCCCGCCGAGCTCCAGGAGTCCTTCCGCCAGATCCGCCAGTCCACCACCACGCCCATCGCGGTCGGCGAGGTCTTCAACTCCATCTGGGACTGCCAGCAGCTCATCACCGAGCGGCTCATCGACTACATCCGCGCCTCGGTCGTGCACGCCGGCGGCATCACCCATCTGCGGCGGATCTTCCACCTGGCCGAGCTGTACCAGGTGCGCACCGGTTCGCACGGCGCCACCGACCTGTCCCCGGTGAGCATGTCGGCGGCCGTCCACCTCGACGTCACCGTGCCCAACTTCGGCATCCAGGAGTACATGGCCCACGACCCGCTCACCCACGAGGTGTTCCGGCCCACCTACGAACTCATCGACGGCGCCCTGCACCCCCAGGCCGTGCCCGGCCTCGGCATCGAGCTCGACGAGGAGGCGGCCGCCCGCTTCCCGTACGACCCGAAGTACCTCCCGGTGAGCCGCCGTACCGACGGGTCGGTGCACGACTGGTGACCGCCGACTCCCCGGGCCGCCTGTCGCTGGCCACCCTGTCCCGCGTCCCCGCCGAGAGCCGCCCGCGCGTCGACCCACGGGCGCTGCGCCCCCGGATCGTGCACCTGGGCATCGGCGCGTTCCACCGCGCCCACCAGGCCCTCTACACCGAAGCCGCCGAGGCCGCGCACGGCGGCGGCTGGGGCATCGCCGGTGTCACCCAGCGCAGCCGGTCCGTCGTGGACGCGCTGCGACCGCAGGACGGGCTGTACTCGTTCACCGAGCGGCGGCCCGAAGGACCGGCCACCCGCGTGGTCGGCACCGTGACCGAGGTGCTGCACGCCACCGACGACGGCGCCCGGCTGGCCGCGCTCCTCGCCTCCCCCGAGGTCACCGTCGTCACCCTGACCGTCACCGAGAAGGGCTACCGGCGCGACGCCGCCACCGGCGGACTCGCCCTGGACGACCCGCTGATCCGGGACGACCTGGCGGGACGGCCCGCGCCCGCGAGCGTGGCCGGGCAGCTCGCCGCGGGGCTGCGCGCCCGGCTACGGGCCGGCGGCGCCCCGGTGTCGCTGGTCTCCTGCGACAACATGGCGGACAACGGCGCGGTACTGCGGCGCCTGGTGCGGGAGTTCATCGCCGCCACCGCATGGGCCGACCGCGACCGCCTGCTGGACTGGATCACCGGCTCGGTCGCCTTCCCCGCCACCGTCGTCGACCGCATCGTCCCCGCCACCACCGACACCGACCGGCGGACCGCCGCCCGCGCCCTGACCGTGGACGACGCGGGCGCGGTCACCGGCGAACCGTTCACCCAGTGGGTGCTCCAGGACATCTTCGCCGCCGACCGCCCGCACTGGGAGCGGGCGGGGGTGCGCCTCGTGCCCGATGTGAGCCCGTACCAGCTCGCCAAGCTCCGGCTGCTCAACGGCTCCCACTCGCTCATCGCGTACCTCGGGCTCGGACACGGATGCGAGACCGTCGCCGACGTCCTGGCCACCCCCTGGGGCGAGGAGACCGTACGCGCCTACTGCGCCGAGGCCGCGCAGAGCCTGCCGCCCACCGAGGGTCTTGACCTCCCCGCCTATGTCGACAGCCTGGTCGACCGCTTCGCCAACCCCGCGATGCACCACCGCATCCAGCAGATCGCCATGGACGGATCCCAGAAGATCCCCGAACGGTGGCTCGCCCCGCTGCGCGAACTGCGCGCCGCCGGACGGGACACCCCGCTCCTGGCCACCGCCCTCGCCGCCTGGGCCCGCCGCACCCGAGACCACCCCCTGGACGATCCCCGGGCCCAGGAGCTGCGCGGCGCCTGGGACGGCCCGCACGCCGAGGCCCCGCGCCGGCTGCTGCGGCTGCTGGGCGCCGAGGACCTCGCCGACGACACCGCTCTCGTCGCGTCCGTACGGGCGGAGCTGGACCCCGGCGCCCGGCCACCGCGCTGACCCCACGCACCGCCCCTTCAAAGGAGAGCCGCCTTGAAGACCCCCAGAGCCGTCCCCGCCACCGACCAGCCCTCCCCACCCCAGGACGAGGCCACCACCGGGCCACCGCGCCCCCGCGGGCTGCGCCACAACACCCGCTGGCTGATGGTCTTCCTCTGCTTCCTGGGCATGACCGTCAACTACGTCGACCGCGCCACCATCTCCATCTCCCTGCCCTATATGACCGATGACCTGCACATCGGCCCCGAGTGGCAGGGCGTCATCCTCAGCATGTTCTTCGTGACCTACGCGCTGGGCCAACTGCCCGCCGGGGCGCTCATCGACCGCTACGGCGAGAAGCGCATGTTCGCCATCGGCGGGCTCATCTGGTCCCTGGTCACCGTGGGCACCGGATTCGTCCGGGGCATCGGCAGCCTGCTCTTCGCCCGCCTCGCCCTCGGCGCGGGCGAGGCCCCCGCGTACCCCTCGTGCGCCAAGTCCGTCTCCCGCTGGTTCCCGGTCCGCGAACGGGCCCTGGCCAACAGCGTCTGGGACAACGGCGCCCGCGCCGGCACCGCCGTCGCCGCCCCCGTCGTGACCGCGCTGATCGCCTGGCAGGGCTGGCGGATGGCGTTCTGGGTCACCGGCGGCGTGGCCCTGCTGTGGGTGGCCCTGTGGCTCAAGGCGTACCGCGAGCCCTCGGCGCGCGGCGGGCTCAGCGCCGAGGAACGCGCCTACGTCATGGCGGGCGGCGCCCGGCTCGAGGAGCACCCCGCCGAGAAGACGGCCGCCCCGGAGCCCGCCGAGAAGACGGCCACCCGGGAGGAGCCCGCCGTCCGCTGGCGCGACCTGTTCCGCCACCGCACGGTCTGGGGCATGATGATCGGCTTCTTCTGCCTCAACTACGTCATCTACTTCTTCATCACCTGGTTCCCCAGCTACCTCGTCGACGCCCGCGGCTTCGACCTGCTCAAACTGGGCTTCTACGGCGCTCTGCCCGGCATCGTCGCCATCGCCGGCAGCCTGCTCGGCGGCTGGACCAGCGACACCCTGCTGCGCCGCGGCTGGTCGGTGACCCGCGCCCGCAAGACCTGCCTGGTGTGCGGGATGCTCTTCTCCTCCGTCATCGCCTTCGCCGTGCTCGTCCCCAGCGCCATGTGGGCCCTGGCCCTGCTCTCCGTCAGCTACGCCAGCCTGGCCTTCTCCGCCGCCTCGGTGGCCAGCCTGCCCGCCGATGTCGCGCCCACCCCGCGCCATGTCGCCTCGCTCGGCGGCATCCAGAACTTCGCCTCCAACCTCGCCGGGGTGCTCGGCTCGACCACCACCGGTCTGCTGCTGGGCTTCTTCCACCACTCCTTCGTCGCCCCGCTGATGCTGTCCGGCGCCCTGTGCATCGTCGGCGCCCTCACCTACGGCCTGGTCATCAAGCGCGTCGAACCACTGCGGCTGTCTGCCGCCTGAGTCCCCTCCATGTCCCCGCGTACCAGGAGAACCACCCGATGAACGACGCCACCGCCGCGATCCTGCGCGGCCCGAAGGACCTGGCGCTCGAGCGGCGCCCAATTCCCCAACCCGCCCCCGGCGAGGTCCTCGTGGAGATCGGCGCGGTCGGGCTGTGCGGCTCCGACCTGCACTACTACGCCCACGGCGAGAACGGCCCCAATGTGCTCCGCTCCCCCACCGCGCTCGGCCACGAGGCGGCCGGAACGGTCGTGGCGGGCGACGGCCCGCTGCCCGTGGGCACCCGGGTCGCGATCGAGCCCGCCATCCCCTGCGGACGCTGCCGCGCCTGCCGCGCGGGCCGCTACAACCAGTGCCCGCACGGCCGCTGCTTCGGCTCCCCGCCCACCCATGGCGCCCTGGCCGGACAGCTGGCCGTGCCCGGGGAGTTCGCCCACCCCCTCCCCGACGACTTCCCCCTCACCTCCGGGGCGCTCGTCGAGCCCCTCGCGGTGGCCCTGCACGCGGTGCGCCGCGGCGGCGTCGCGGCCGGGGACCGGGTGCTGGTCACCGGCGCCGGGCCGATCGGCCTGCTGGTCCTCCAGGCCGCCCGCGCGGTGGGCGCGGGCGAGACCGTGGTGACCGACATCAACCCCGGCCGGCTCGCCCACGCCCGCCGCCTGGGCGCCGACCGGACCCTGGACACCTCCCGCGAACCCCTCCCCCAGGAACCGCTGTTCGACATCGCACTCGACTGCTCCGGCATCGAGGCCGCCCTGACCGCTGCCGCCCACGCGCTACGCCCCGGCGGCACCCTGGTCGCCGTCGGCAACCCGCCCCGGCCCCGGACCACGCTCCCGCTGGCCTGGATGCAGCGCCAGGAACTCAGCCTGGTCACCGCCTTCCGGTACGCCGGGGAGTTCCCCGCGGCGGTGTCCCTGGCCGCCACCGGCCGGGTCGACCTGGAGTCGCTGATCACCGCGCGCTTCCCGCTGGAACGTTCGGCGGACGCGCTCGAGACGGCGCTCACCGACCCCGCCCAGCTGAAGGTCGTCATCGAACCCACCGAACCCATCGAACCCATGGAGGCCATCGGGCCCTGAGCGGGCGTGGCCTGGGCGGCACCCCGGCCGTCCCAGCCGTCACAATGGGGATCATGTCCCGACGTACCCGACGCCCGCGGCCGACCGGCACCACCCCGGCCACCTGCCCCTGCGGACTGCCCGCGGCCTACGCCGACTGCTGCGGCCGGCTGCACCGCGGCCAGGCCACGGCGACCACCGCCGAGCAGCTGATGCGCTCGCGCTACAGCGCCTTCGCCGTCGGGGACGAGGCGTATCTGCTGCGCACCTGGCACCCCACCACCCGGCCGCCCGGCGCGGACCTCGACCCGGCGCCGCGCTGGGTGCGCCTGGAGATCCTGGGCACCACCGAGGGCAGCGCGTTCCACACCACCGGCACCGTCGAGTTCCGCGCCCACTACACCCAGGGCGGGCGCGCGGGCTCGCTCCACGAGAACAGCCGCTTCGTACGCCACGAGGGCGCCTGGGTCTATCTCGACGGTGTGACCGGAGACTGACCCCACCCCGCGTCAGCGATCACGGTCCGCACCGACTTGGTCATTTGTTTCCCGTGTCGTCGCCGACGCCTTCTGGTGCCCGGTCAACTCCGGGGCGATGCTGGGGCGCTGTGCGTGTGAACCACGCGTGTCCCCTGGCCCCATGGAGTTGCCGTGCCTCCTGTCGCGTGTCCCAGACCACTGGCGGCCCTGGCCGCGGTGTCCGCCCTCGTGCTGGGCGCCGCCGGCCAGGCCACCGCCGACAACACCCCCGCCCCGGCGCCCGAACCCGTCCCCAGGTCCTCCTCGGAGATGCTGCGCCCGGTCGCTCCCCCGGCCGCCAGCGGTGCGACCGGCACCCGGTCCGTGGCCGACGGCGACGGGGTGCAGACCGCCCGCTCCTCCCGGCCGGTCGCCCCGGGGGTGCGGCTGACCTCGTACGACCGGCTGGAGTCGGACAAATGGCTGCGGGTCGACTCGCTGTCGGTGGACCTGACCGGCGGCACCAAGGTCGACTATCTCCACCCCGACAAGGTCGCCGAGCGCCGGACCGTCTCCCAACTGGCCGCCGACCACGACCCCGGGCCGGGGCGCCGCACGGTCGCGGCCATCAACGGTGACTTCTTCGACATCAACCAGACCGGCGCCCCCGAGGGCAACGGCATCGGCGACAGCCGCCTCGTCAACTCCGCCTCCGCCGCCGGGCCCGCCCGAGCCGTCGGCATCGGCCCGGCCGACGCCGGCCGCGTCCTCCAGCTCTACTTCGACGGCACCCTGACCCTCCCCGACGGCCCCCACCCGCTCGCGGCGCTCAACGCCGCCAACGTCCCGGCCACCGGCATCGGGGCGTACACCGCCCAGTGGGGCGAGGCGGACCGTGCCCAGACCGTGGACGGCGCACGGCGCACCGCCGAGGTCACGGTCGTGGACGGCAAGGTCACCCAGGCGGCGGGCGCGCCCGGCAAGGGCCCGATCCCGGCCTACGCGACCGTGCTGATCGGCCGGGACGCCGGGGCCGACACGCTGTCCGAACTGGCCGTCGGCGACCCGGTGTCGATGGAGTACCGGCCCCGCACCGACGGCGGCGACCTGCCGCGCACCGCCCTCGGCGGCCGCGAGCTGCTGGTCGTGGACGGCACGGCGGTCGGCCACGAGGGCGAGGGCAACAACGCCACCGCGCCGCGCACCGCGGTCGGCTTCTCCCGCGACGGCCACACCATGCAGATCCTCACCGTGGACGGGCGGCAGGCCGACAGCGGCGGCGTCACCCTCACCGAGCTGGGCCTGATGATGAAGGACGCGGGCGCCTACAGCGCGCTCAACCTCGACGGCGGCGGCTCCTCCACACTCGTCGCCCGCGAGCCCGGCAGCGACACCACCCGGGTGGAGAACAGCCCGTCCGACGGGGCCGAGCGCACCGTCCCCAACGGCCTGGCCCTCACCGCCCCCGACGGCAGCGGCCGGCTCAAGGGCTTCTGGGTGGACACCGCGATGGACCGCGCGTCCGCACCCACCGCCGATCCGGTCCGGGGCGGCCACCCCGAGCGGGTCTTCCCCGGGCTCACCCGCCGCCTCACCGCCGCCGGTTACGACGAGACGTACGGCCCCGCCGAGGGCGCGCCGCAGTGGCGAACGGACGATTCCCACATCGGCCGGATCGACGCCGACGGCACCTTCACCGCCCGCCACGGCGGCGACACCACCGTCACCGCCCGGCGCGGCGCCGCCCATGGCGACCTCGGCCTCACCGTCCTGGACCGGCTGGACCGGATCCAGCCCACCAGCCGGCTGGTCGGCCTCGCCGACGCCGGGGCCACGGGCCGGTTCGGCATCGTCGGCCTGGACGCGCACGGCACCAGCGCCCCCGTCGAACCGTCCGATGTGCGACTGTCGTACGACCACGCGCTGTTCGACATCGCCCCGGACCCGCGGACCGGCACCTTCACCGTCAAGGCGCGCCACGACCAGGCCGCGGGACAGGTCAACGTCGCCGTCGGCGGCACCACCACGGTGCTCGCCGTCACCGTCGGCCTGACCGAGCGGCAGGAGGCGACCTTCGACGACGCCGGGCACTGGACCTTCAGCCAGGCCCGCGCCTCCGGTTCGGCCGAGGCCACGCCCGACGGCCACACCGGCACCGGGCTCGAGCTGGACTACGACTTCACCCAGTCCACGGCCACCCGCGCCGCCTATGTCACCCCGCCCCAGCAGATCGCGGTGGACGGCCAGCCGCAGTCCTTCGGCCTGTGGATCAAGGGCGATGGCAAGGGGGCCTGGCCCACTCTGCACCTCAAGGACGCGGCGGGTTCGGACCAGTTGCTGCGCGGACCGTATGTCACCTGGACCGGGTGGCGACATGTCGACTTCGCCGTACCGGCCGGGGTCGCCTATCCGCTGAAGGTCAACCGCTTCTACCTCGCCGAGACCTCCGCCACCCGCCAGTACACCGGCAGTGTCGTCATCGACGACCTCACCGCACGGGTGCCGCCCGCCGTCGAACTGCCCACGGAGAGCGTGCGCCCCGATCCGCTCATCTCCACCGCCGCCCGGACGCGGGGACGCGACTGGCGGTTCGCGGTGATGTCCGACGCGCAGTTCGTGGCCCGCGATCCCAACAGCCCGATCGTCGCCCAGGCCCGCCGCACCCTCCGCGAGATCAAGGCGGCCAAGCCCGACTTCCTGGTGATCAACGGGGACTTGGTGGACGAGGGCTCCCCCGCCGATCTCTCCTTCGCCCGCACCGTGCTGAAGGAGGAGCTGGGCGACGAGCTGCCCTGGTACTACGTCCCCGGCAACCACGAGGTGATGGGCGGCTCCATCGACAACTTCACCACCGAATTCGGGCCCGCCCACCGCACCTTCGACCACCGGGGCACCCGCTTCCTCACCCTGGACACCTCACGTCTGGGACTGCGCGCCGGTGGCTTCGACCAGATCAAGGAGTTGCGCGCCCAGCTGGACGCGGCCGCGAAGGACCCGGAGATCGGCTCGGTCATGGTGATCGAGCATGTCCCGCCCCGTGACCCCACCCCGCAGCAGGGCAGCCAGCTCGGCGACCGCAAGGAGGCGGCGCTGCTGGAGGGCTGGCTGGCCGACTTCCGCCGCACCACGGGCAAGGGCGCGGGATTCATCGGCAGCCACGTCGGCACCTTCCACGCCTCCCGGGTGGACGGCGTCCCGTACCTGATCAACGGCAACTCGGGCAAGAACCCCGCCACCCCGCCCGGTCAGGGCGGCTTCACCGGCTGGTCGATGGTCGGCGTGGACCACGTCTCGGCACGCGATCAGGCGGCCGCCCGCCACGCGCCGTGGAAGGGCGGCCCGGACTGGGTGTCCGTGCAGACCCGCGCCCATGTGGACGGGCTGACCGTCGCCGCCCCGGCCGAACTGCGCACCGGGCAGGACGCCGACGTCACCGCGACCGTCCTCCAGGGCGAGGGGACCGCCGCCCGCCGGGTGCCGGTCGGCTTCCCGCTCAGCGCGGACTGGACCGGCTCACCCAACCTCCACATCGGCGATCCGGACGGCGCCGGGCACCGCGATGTGGCGGCGTACGACCCGGCGACCGGCAGGCTGACCGCGCTGCGCCCGGGAACGGCCACCCTCGCGGTGAGCGTGAACGGCGCCGTCGCACAGGCGCGGTTCACCGTCACCGCGGCGGCCGCGGCACCCGCGGCCTAGCCGGGCCGGTGGGGGCGGGGCGGCCCGAGCGCCCCGCCCCCACGGTGCCCGACCGCCCGTGCGCTCAGGCGTCCCAGACGCGGCGCACCTGCTCGAAGCGGGTGGGCAGCGGCGGGCGGCGACCGGCGTACCGGGCGTTCGTACGGTGGACGAACCGGCGCCAGGAGAGCACCAGACCCTGCCGGGTGATGGGCAGCCCGGCCACCACGGTCACCCCGTTGTCATGGGTGTGGTGCACCGTCAGCAGCAGCGCGTCCGGCACCGAACCCTCCAGCTCGGCGCAGAGCTCCTGACGCACCCGCAGCCAGCGGCGCAGCACCAGCACGGTGCCGCGGTCCAGGCCGTGGCGGCGCGGGACGCGGTGTTTGCCGTGCTCGATGGTCACCCACCCGGAGTCCAGGTCCAGCGCCGACAGGGTGCAGCGCAGCAGCCCGCCGTACCGGGCGCCGCTGGCCCGCGCCAGGCCCACCACCACGGCGAGCCGTACGGTCTCCGGCTTCGCGCCGTCCTCCATCGCCCGCACCGACAGTTGGCGCCAGATCCACTCCGCCTCCGCCGTCGTGACCACCGGCCGCGGATAGCGGTCCTGCGCCGTCTCCTTCGCCGTCCGCGTTGCCACCTGTACCCCCTGGAAGCCTCCCGACCGAGCCGCTTGGCACACTATTTCTTCCGTGGATGTTCTCGTCAAGGGACGCGCGGCGGTACGGTCGTCCGTGTGCGCCTTCTGCTGATGTCCGACACCCATCTGCCCCGGCGCGCCAAGGCGCTCCCCGGGGAGCTGCTGGAGCGGCTGCCGGACGCCGATGTGGTGATCCACGCGGGCGACTGGGTCGACCTCGCCACCCTCGATCTGCTCGAGGAGCGCTCGCGGCGCCTGATCGGGGTGTACGGCAACAACGACGGCCCCGAGCTGCGGGCGCGGCTGCCCGAGGTGGCCCAGGCGGAGCTGGCGGGAGTGCGGCTGGGCGTGGTGCACGAAACCGGCCAGTCGAAGGGGCGGGAGCGGCGCTGCGCCGAGCGGTTCCCCGACCTCGATGTGCTGGTGTTCGGCCACAGCCACATCCCGTGGGACTCCACGGCCGAGGGGCGGCTGCGGCTGCTCAACCCCGGCTCCCCCACCGACCGGCGCCAACAGCCGTACTGTACGTATCTGACGGCCACGATCGAGGCGGGGCAACTGACCGCCGTGGAGCTGCACCGGCTGCCGCCCCGCCGCTGACCGATCGCCGCTTCCCGGGCGTATCACCGTTCCCTGGGCGCATCGCCGTTTCCCGGGTGTCATGACCGCGCCTGCGCCCGTTTCCTTCCGAACTCGCTCGTCCCACTCTTCAGCCCCGCTATCCGACCTGTCCTTTTGGGGTGCCGAGGAGTGAGTGATGACGACGGCAAGTGGTGGATCCGCATGGTGCTGGGCGCTGGCGGCGGTGGCCGCGACCGTGTTCTGCGTGCAACTGGACGCCTTCGCGCTGAACCTGGCCCTGCCCGGGATCGGGCGCGATCTGGGGGCGGCGGGAGGTGGCCTCCGATGGGTGGTGAGCGGGTATCTGCTCGCGGCCGGCTCGCTGATGGCGGGCGCGGGCCGGCTCGGCGATCTGTACGGCCGCCGCCGGTTGCTGACGGCGGGCCTGGCGGTGTTCGGCGGTGCGTCGCTGGTGTGTGCGCTGGCCCCGTCGCTGCCGGTGCTGGTGGCCGCGCGGGTGGCGCAGGGCGCGGGCGGCGCGGTGGCCATGCCGGTCGGGCTCGCCCTGCTGACCAACGCCTGCCCGCCCGGCTCGCGGGCGCGGGTGATGGGGCGGGCGCTGGGCATCGGGGGCGTGGCCACCGTATGCGGGCCGTACGTGGGCGGGGCGCTCACCGAGGCGGTGTCCTGGCGGGCGGTGTTCTGGCTGAACGTACCGGTCGCGCTGGTCGCCGTGGTGTGCGCGGCACGGGCCGGGGAGTCGCGGGACACCACCGCGCCGCCGTCCGTGGATGTGGCGGGGCTGGTCACGGCCACGGGCGCGCTCGCGGCGCTCGCGGTCCTGATCGACCGGGGGCCGCTGTGGGGCTGGTGCTCGGGCCGCTCGGTGGCGGCCCTGGGGCTGGCCGTCGTGCTCGGGGTGGTCTTCGCAGGGCATGAGCGCGCGGTGGCGAATCCGCTGGTGGATCCCGCCCTGTTCGGCAACCGGCCGTTTGTGGCTCTCACGGTGGCCGGGGCGGCGGCCAATGCCGCGACCGTGATCGTGCTGTTCGTCGTACCTCTGGCGCTCCAGGGGCCGTGGGGGCTTTCGGCGACGGGCGCGGGGGCGGCCTTCCTGGCCCCGGCGGCGGCGATGGCGCCGGCCGGGCCGGTGGCGGGGCGGATCCGCACGGTGGTCGCGGTGCGGGTGATGGCCGGGGCGCTGGGGCTGGGGGCGGCGTCGCTCGGCGCCGCCGCCGTGGCGACGGCCCTGCCGGTCTTCCTCCTGGCGATCACGGGGTGCGGGGCCGCGCTCGGGGTCGCGGGCGCCCTGACGCTCATCGCCACACAGGCCGTGGTGCGGCCCGAGCGCGCGGGGGAGGCGTCGGGGGTGACCAAGACGGTCATCACCACCGCGGCGGGGCTGGGGGTGACCCTGTCCGGACCCGCCGCCGAGGCGGAAAGCGGCACTGCGGTCGAGGCGGGCCTGATGACGGCCGGGGGCTGCTGTCTGGCCGGGGCCACGCTCCTGGTCAGCACGCTGCTGACACGGATACGGCCCGGCTGTGGCCCACGAGCCCGGCGTCGACATGCTTTTCCACGGAAATGACTGACTCAGCCCTGCTCGTCTACGGGCTGTGGGCGCCGGAGGTGGGCGACGAGGGCGGAAACAGTTCGCCACGGGCCAGGGCCAGGACGGTCCGGGCCGCGATGCCACCGATGAGGATGGTGATGGCCGCGAGGACGAGGTAGGTGTAGACGAGGTGGCCCGCCGGTTTGCCGTCATCGATCCAGTGCAGCGTGGTGGTGGCGACCACGGCCCAGGAGAAGGTGAAGGCCCACGTGGCGACCGTGAACCGCAGGCGCGCGTAGAGAGGGACCAGCCGGAGCTGGACGATGACCGTCAGCAAGAGGTATCCGGCCAGCGCGGCCGCGATGAAGTCCACCCGGCCCTTGTCGAGTGCGAAGTAGGCGACGCTGGCGATGGCGGCGGGGGCCACCTCGATCGTCATCGTCGGCAGGAGCGGCGCGGGCAGTCGAGGGCGGTGGAAGAGCCTTCCCGTGATCATCGAACCGAGGATGAACCAGCAGATCACGCCCAACCCGAACATGACCTCGGCCAGCCGGGTCTGTCCCACCCTCGCGGCGCTGGCGCAGGAGACGAGGCCACCGGCCACCGTGGGCAGGTAGTAACCGGGGTGCATCCGGTCCAGTTCCATATCCCTGCAGACCCACTGTCCGGTGAGCCATCCGCCGAACAGCACGGTCAGCACGAGAAAGACGTCCACCAGGACCTTTCCCGCCATCGGGCTGTACGGCGCCAGTCCCTGGGCCGCCAACAGCATCGGGGTGATCAGCGCCAGGGAGGTGAACGGACTCGCCACGGGGTCTTCCAGATCGGCGCGGAGTCTCCCCCTGCCGCCGCACACGTAGCGCAGATACCATCCCACCGACACCAGCCACACGACAGAGGCCAGTCCGATCAGGGCTCTTCCGACGATCACCGGCACATGCCCGGCCTGACCAGCGGCCACCCAGGTACCGCCGAGACCGGCCAGGCCGAAGGCCATGCTGAAAACGTTGGGCGGGACGCGCCGTACGGCCATCGCCGGGCTCCCTTCAGATCCGGCTGGTGAGCCACCGCAACCGACTGTGCACCCCGCGGACCGCCTCCGCGACTTCGCCATGTCATCCGGGGACGCCGGCAGCCACGGAAACCGGCAGCCACGGAAATACGAGACGACGCCCTTACCGCCGCACCTGTGGCACGGCCACGGCGTACGTGATGCCCCCGTGAGCGACGATCGTGCTCGGCGCGACCTGACAGCCCTCCGTAGATCAGGTGAACGCGCGGGGCCGGTTCTCCGTATGGCTCTGTGTGCGTCCTGCCCATGGGGACGCGCGCCGCCCGCACAGGCCGATACCGAGACCGGAGGCCCCGTTCCATGAATGACCGGTTCATCCCTCCCATCCAGGCGCTGCCGGATGGCGACGCCGAAGTCCGCCTGGTGCTCCATCTGCCCTGGGAAGTGGTCGCCGCCCTGGGCCAGGAGGCCGGCCGGCTGGCGGCCCAGACACAGCGGCCGGTGAGCCTCGACGAGGCGGTCAGCCATCGACTCCGCCATGGGACCGCCCAGACCATCGGCGTCCACGCCAAACCGGAGCGGGAGCGGACCCAGCCCGCGCCCACCGCGCCCCACACCTCGCCCCCGCTGGCCGCCCGCTCCCCCGGTGAGCAGGCCCGGCAGGCGATCGAGAAGATCAACGGCTCGGCGCATCCGCACAACGGCACCGCGAACGGCTCCGGCGAGTCCACGGGACCGCAGCACACCACCGGCGCCCCGGATCCGGCCCCGCCCGATGCCCGGGGCATCCTGGAGCGCCCGACGCGTGCCACCGGAACCGTGAACGGCACCGCGACGGAGATGCCGAGATAGCACCGGACCCCGGTCCTCCAGCAGCAGCCCCGCTGGGTGATGCGGCTCTCCCTCGGCGCGGCCGCCGTCCTCATCATCGCGGCGGCGCTGAACACCGGCGTCCGGCGGGCGCGGCTGGCGGCCCTGTGCGGGCTCGCGCTCATCCTCGCCGTGTCACAACTGGTCCGCATGGCCAAAGAGCCGCTCCTCAACGGCTTGAACATCGTGCCTCTCCTGCTGATCGGCTGCGCCGCCATGCTGGGCCGCGGCGCGGTGGCGCGCAGCCGTGGTCTCGCGCGGGAGCGGGCCCAGGCTCGCAGCGACGGCGAACAGCGAGAACGGCGGCGCTGGGCACGTGAGTTGCACGACGAGACGCTTCAGGAACTGGTCGCCGTCCAGATCGTGCTGTCCACCGCCGCCGGGAGTGGCGAGTCCGCCGCCATGAAGGAGGCCATCGACCAGGCGCGCGGCTTGATCGCGAACCAGATCACCTCGCTGCGGCACCTGATCGTGGAAATGCGGCCCTTCGCCCTCGACCAACTCGGCCTCGCGCCCGCCCTCGAGACCCTGTGCGAGCCGCCTGCTCGTGGAACTCGACAGCGACGATCACGCGATCAGTGGGGTGGTCAGGGACAACGGCCGCGGAATGGCCCGTCCGTCTGCCACACCGGTCAGCCGCCCCGCGCTCCGCACGGTGGTCTCCACGGGTACCGGCCTGTCGGCCATGCGCGAGCGCGGCCACCTGCTGAACGGACACCTCACCGTGGGTTCCACCCCCGGTGAGGGAACCCGGGTCTCCCTCCTGATACCCCGCCACACCAGGCGAGGCTCCAGGGCCACGTAGCCGTCGCCCTTTATGGACACCCCACAATCCGGCACACCGTCCGGGTACGCGAAAAGTGACACACCTCGGCCGCTTTCTCCGGACACTCGTCCGCCGTCCCGCACATCGTGCAACTATGGCCGGGCGATATCCGGCTGATCGATGGGGAAGATCCTCGCTCCCCTCGTCGTTGCTGCCTCGCATAAGGATTCGATGCGCGTGACAGGAGTGGAACACCGTATGCCCAGCCCTTCCACCGCCCAGCCGACCGCCCAGATCGGCGTCACCGGGCTCGCCGTCATGGGGAGCAACCTCGCCCGCAACTTCGCCCGGCACGGGCACACCGTCGCCCTCCACAACCGCACGTTCGCCAAGACCAAGGCGCTGATGGAGGAGCACGGCCACGAGGGGAACTTCGTGCCGGCCGAGAGCGCCGAGGAGTTCGTCGCCTCGCTGCAGCGGCCCCGGCGGCTGATCATCATGGTCAAGGCGGGTGCGCCCACCGACGCCGTCATCGAGGAGTTCGCACCCCTCCTCGAAGAGGGCGACGTGATCATCGACGGGGGCAACGCCCACTTCGAGGACACCCGGCGCCGGGAGAAGTCCCTGCGCGAGCGCGGGCTGCACTTCGTGGGCACCGGCATCTCCGGCGGCGAGGAGGGCGCCCTCAACGGGCCCAGCATCATGCCCGGCGGATCGGTGGAATCCTACAAGTCGCTCGGCCCGCTGCTGGAGTCCATCTCCGCCAAGGTGGACGGCACCCCGTGCTGCACCCACATCGGCCCGGACGGCGCCGGCCACTTCGTGAAGATGGTGCACAACGGCATCGAGTACGCCGACATGCAGCTCATCGCCGAGTCGTACGACCTGCTGCGGCGGGCGCTGGGGATGTCGCCGGGTGAGATCGCGGAGGTGTTCCGCACCTGGAACGGCGGCCGTCTGGAGTCGTATCTGATCGAGATCACCGCCGAGGTGCTCGGGCACACCGACGCCGCCACCGGCAAGCCGTTCGTGGACGTCGTGCAGGACCAGGCCGAGCAGAAGGGCACCGGCCGCTGGACCGTGCAGACCGCGCTGGACCTGGGCGTGCCGGTGAGCGGGATCGCCGAGGCGGTGTTCGCCCGTTCGCTGTCCGGCCACGCGGATCTGCGGGACGCCTCGCAGGGGCTGCCGGGGCCGTCCGGCAAGGGGCTCACGGGGGCCGCCGCGGAGCGGTTCGCCGACGATGTCGAGCAGGCGCTGTACGCCTCGAAGATCGTGGCGTACGCGCAGGGCATCCACCAGATCGAGGCGGGCAGCCAGGAGTACGGCTGGGACATCGACCCGGGGGCGGTCGCGCGGATCTGGCGCGGCGGCTGCATCATCCGGGCGCGGTTCCTGAACCGGATCACCGAGGCGTACGCCAAGGACCGCAAGCCCGTCACGCTGCTGACCGACGGCCACTTCGCCGAGGCGCTGGGCGCGGCGCAGGACGCCTGGCGGCGGGTGGTGGCCACCTCGGTCGAGCTGGGCGTGCCGGCGCCGGGCTTCTCGGCGGCGCTGGCGTACTACGACGCGCTGCGCTCGGAGCGGCTGCCGGCCGCGCTGGTCCAGGGGCAGCGGGACTTCTTCGGCGCGCACACCTACCGGCGGGTGGACCGCGAGGGTTCGTTCCACACGCTGTGGGGCGGCGACCGCGACGAGCGTACGGCCTGAGAGCCGACCGCGACGAGCGTACGGCCTGAGAGCCGCGACGGCCGTGCCCCCGCCCCGGGGCACGGCCGTTGTGCCGCGTCGTATCGCGGCCGCGTCGTCAGGGCGTGTAGCGGCGGAAGGCGGGCACCGCGAGGGCGAGCCCGAGTGTGCTGACGGCCACCAGCAGCCCGCCCGCGGCGACCGCCGCACGGGCCCCGAGGAGCGAGCCCGCGGTGCCGTGCAGCAGATCGGCGACGCGCGGGCCGCCCGCCACCACCACGGTGAACACGCCCTGCATCCGGCCGCGCATGTCGTCGGTGGCGGCCGCCTGGAGGATCGTGCCGCGGAAGACCATCGAGACCATGTCGGCCACGCCCGCGAGGGCGAGGAAGGCCACCGCCCACCACAGGTTGAGGCTGAGCCCGAATCCGGTGATGGCCACGCCCCAGGCCACCACGGCGGCGATGACCATCAGACCGTGGCGGCGGGCGCGGGAGAAGGTGCCGGACAGCAGACCGCCGGCCACCGCGCCGAGCGGGATCGCCGCGAACAGCAGGCCGAGCGCGAACCCCTCGCCCCAGGGTGCGTAGGTGTGCGAGGCGAGTTGGGGGAAGAGCGCGCGGGGCATGCCGAAGACCATGGCGATGATGTCCGCGAGGAAGGACATCAGCAGGATGCGGTTGGCGGCGATGTACCGGAAGCCGTCGGCCACGTCGCGCCATCCGCCGCGCCGCGCGCCACCCGCGCCGCCCTCGGTGAGGGGCGGCAGGGCGGGCAGCCGCCAGACGGCCCACAGGGTGGCGCACAGCGCCACGGCGTCGATGAGGTAGAGCGCGGGCAGGCCGAGGACGGGGATCAGGGCGCCCGCGAGCAGCGGGCCGAGGATCATACCCGTCTGGGCGACGGTGGACTGCAGGGCGCCCGCGGCGGGCAGTTCGTCGGCGGGGACGAGACGGGCCACGGAGGCGCTGCGGGCCGGGGAGTTCATACCGAAGAAGCCCTGCTGGGCGGCGAGCAGCACCATGAGCACCGCCACCGAGTCCAGACCGGCGAAGGACTGCGCCCAGAACAGCACCGAGGTGACGGCGATGCCGACATTGGTGACGAGCATCAGGGTGCGCCGGTCCATCCGGTCGGCGACCACTCCGCCCCACAGCGCGAAGACCACCAGCGGGAGGAGCCCGGCGAAGCTGGCATAGCCGACCCACGCCGACGAACCGGTGATGTCGTAGATCTGCTTGGGCACGGCGACGGCGGTCAGCTGGCTGCCGATGGCGGTGACGGTGGTGGAGCTCCACAGCCGGCGGAAGGGGCGGTGGCGCAGCGGCCGGGTGTCCATCACCCAGCGGCGCCAGCCGGGTCTCGGCGGCGGGGCGGGGGCGACGTCCCCGGCGCCAAGGATCACGTCATCGCCGGCGGCGGTGGGTTCTATGTCGTCGTCGCTGCTTCGAGCGGTCTCCACGGCTGGTTCGATTCCTCCTACATCCATTCGGGCCGGGAACCATTGTGACGATCCCCGGCCCGGGCCGTGGCCCCGTCTCAGCCTCCGGCCGCGGGCCGCATCGGCTCCTGACCGTGGATGCTGCCGCTGAGGGAGGCCAGCCGGGTGCCGCTGCCGCCCCAGCGGTCGGCGATGATCTCGGCCGCGATGCTGACGGCGGTCTCCTCCGGGGTGCGGGCGCCGAGGTCCAGGCCGATCGGCGAGGCGAGCCTGGCCAGCGCCTCCTCGCCGACGCCGGTGGCGCGCAGCCGGCGGAGCCGGTCGTCGTGGGTGCGGCGGGAGCCCATGGCGCCCACGTAGGCCAGCGGCAGGCGCAGGGCGACGTCCAGCAGCGGCACATCGAACTTGGGGTCGTGGGTGAGCACACAGACCACCGTGCGTTCGTCGATCCGGCCCGCCTCGGCCTCGGTGCGCAGATAGCGGTGCGGCCAGTCGGTCACCACCTCGTGTGCCTCGGGGAAGCGGCGCGGGGTGGCGAAGACGGGCCGGGCGTCGCACACGGTGACGTGGTAGCCGAGGTACGCGCCGATCCGGGCCATGGCCGCCGCGAAGTCCACGGCGCCGAAGACCAGCATCCGCGGCGGGGTGGCGTGGACCGAGACGAACAGGGTGAGTTCCTCGTCCATGCGGACGCCGTCGTAGCCGTAGGCCAGGGTTTCGGTGCGCCCGCCGGCCAGCAGTCCGCGCGCGTCCTCGGCGACGGCCGCGTCCAGCCGCCCGGAGCCGAGGGAGCCCGAGGTGCCCTCGGGCCGTACGACCAGCCGGCGGCCCAGCCGTCCCTCCGGGTCGGGCCCGTCGACGGCCACGCAGATCACCTCGGCCACCGGCTCTCCGGCGGCCACCGCCTCGGCCACCTCGCCCAGTTCGGGGAAGCCCCCGGGGTCGATCCGCTCCACATAGACATCGATGATCCCGCCGCAGGTCAGCCCGACCGCGAAGGCGTCGTCGTCGCTGACGCCATAGCGCTCCAGCACGGGGCTGCCGCTGTCGGTCACCTCCTGGGCCAGTTCATAGACGGCGCCCTCGACACAGCCGCCGGAGACGCTGCCGATCGCCGCGCCATCGGGCCCGACCAGCATGGACGTCCCGGGCGGCAGCGGCGAGGAATGCCAGGTCGCCACCACCGTGGCACGGGCGAACGGCTCGCCCTCGCCCCACCATCGGTGCATCTGCGCTACGACGTCCCGCATCGAATTCATATCTCCTCGCCACGGATGTAAGAGGTTGATACATTCAATGTATGAGCCTCTCACATCACTCACCGAGTAGCGACATCACCTTGCGGATCAACGGCACGTCCCACTCCCTGACCATCGACAACCGGTCCACCCTGCTCGATGTGCTCCGCGAGCGACTGGGGCTCACGGGCACCAAGAAGGGCTGTGACCACGGTCAGTGCGGGGCCTGCACGGTGCTGGTGGACGGTGAGCGAGTGAACAGCTGCCTGATGTTCGCGGTGACCGCCGATGACCGCGAGATCGTCTCCATCGAGGGCGTGGCGGCGCTGTCGGACGGCGGCGAGCTGCACCCGGTGCAGCGCGCCTTCCTCGACCACGACGGGCTCCAGTGCGGCTATTGCACCCCGGGCCAGATCTGCTCCGCCATCGGGGCGCTGGGCGAGGCCGGGCGCGGCTGGCCCAGCCATGTCACCGAGGACACCGCCACCGGGGTGGCCGATGTCTCCGCGCTGGACGCGCGGGAGGTGCGTGAGCGGATGAGCGGCAACCTGTGCCGCTGCGGCGCGTACAACGGGATCGTCGAGGCCGTACTGGAGGCCGCGGGCGCCCAAGGTGCCCAGGACACGGCCACTGCCGGAGGCGCCCGATGAAGGAGTTCGCCTACGCCCGCGCGGGCGACGCCGCCGAGGCGGCCGCGCTGATCGCCCAGCGCCCCGATGCCACGTATCTCGGCGGTGGCACCAATCTGGTGGACCTGATGAAGCTCGGTGTCACCGGCCCGGGGCTGCTCATCGACGTCTCCCGGCTGCCGTACGACCGGATCGAGCACCGCGCGGACGGCTCCGTGCTCATCGGCGCCACCGTGCGCAACGGCGCGCTGGCGGGAGATCCGGGCATCCGCGAGCGTTTCCCGCTGCTGTCCCAGGCGCTGCTGGCGGGGGCGTCCGGGCAGCTGCGCACGGTCGCCACGGTGGGTGGCAATCTGCTGCAGCGCACCCGCTGCGGGTACTTCCAGGACGTGTCCAAGCCGTGCAACAAGCGCGAACCTGGCACCGGGTGTCCGGCGATCCGGGGCGCGCACCGGGATCTGGCCGTGCTGGGCACCTCCGACCACTGCGTGGCCTCCCACCCGTCCGACATGGCGGTGGCGCTGGTGGCGCTCGACGCGGTGGCACATGTGCGGTCGGTGGACGGCGGTACGCGCGCCGTTCCGGTGGCGGAGCTGTATCTGCTCCCCGGTGACACACCGCACCGGGAGACCGTCCTGGACCGCGGCGACCTCATCACCGCCGTGGAGCTGCCCCCGCCGCCGCACGGTGCCCGGATGCGCTACCGCAAGGTGCGCGACCGCTGGTCGTACGCCTTCGCGCTGGTGAGTGTCGCCACCGCGGTGTCCGTCGCCGAGGACGGCTCGCTGCGGGATGTGCGGATCGCGCTCGGCGGGGTGGCGCCGCGGCCGTGGCGCGCCCGGATCGCCGAGGAGCGGCTGCGCGGCGCCCGGCCGGACGAGGAGACGCTGCGCGAGGCGGCGCGGGCGGAGCTGGCCGAGGCGCGGCCGCTGCCCGACAACGCCTTCAAGGTCGACCTGGCCACTGATCTGATCGTCGCGGGCGTCCGCGACCTCGTCGCGAGGAGGGATCGCGCATGACCACCGTCGAACAGAGCCTCGGCGCCCCGGTGACCCGGGTCGACGGCCTGGACAAGGTGACCGGCGCGGCGCGCTACGCCTATGAGTTCCCCACCCGGGACGTCAGTTACGTCTGGCCGGTGCAGGCCACCATCGCCCGCGGCCGGGTGACGGAGGTGGACCCCGCCCCGGCGCTCGCCCTGCCCGGTGTGCTGGCGGTGCTCGACCACACCAACGCCCCGCGGCTGAACACCGAGGCGGAGGCGAGTGCGGACCTCTTCGTGCTGCAGTCCCCGCAGGTGGCGTACCACGGCCAGATGGTGGCCGCCGTGGTGGCCACCTCGCTGGAGGCGGCGCGCGAGGGCGCGGCGGCGGTCCGGGTGGGCTATGAGCGGGAGCCGCACGATGTGGTGCTGCGCGCCGACGACGAGCGGCTGGAGATCGCCGAAACGGTGACCGACGGCAGCCCGGGCCTGGTGGAGCGCGGTGACGCCGATGGCGCCTGGGCGGCCGCCCCGGTGCGGGTGGACGCCACGTACACCACTCCGGTGGAGCATCCGAGCCCGATGGAACCGCATGCCACCATCGCGGTGTGGGACGAGGACCGGCTGACGCTGTTCAACTCCGACCAGGGTCCCTTTATGAGCGCGCGGCTGATGTCCGCGCTGTTCGGGATCGAGCTGAGCGCGGTGGAGGTCGTGGCCGAGTACATCGGCGGGGGCTTCGGGTCCAAGGGCATTCCGCGCTCGCCGACGGTGCTGGCGGCGCTCGCCGCGCGGGCCGTGGAACGGCCGGTGAAGATCGCCCTGACCCGGCAGCAGATGTTCCAGCTGATCCCCTACCGCTCCCCCACCATCCAGCGGGTGCGGCTGGGCGCCGGGCGCGACGGCCGGCTGACGGTGATCCAGCACGAGTCGGTGCAACAGCGCTCGGCCCAGGTGCCGTTCGCCGACCAGACGGTGTCCTCGACGCGGATGATGTACGCGGCGCCCCACGCCCGTACGACGGTGAAGGTGGCGCCGCTCGATGTGATGACACCCGCCTGGTTCCGCGCCCCCGGCCACACCCCGGGGATGTTCGCGCTGGAGTCGGCCGTCGACGAGCTGGCCGGGGCGCTGGGCATGGACCCGATCGAGCTGCGGATCCGCAACGAGCCGGAGACCGACCCGGAGAACGGCAAGCCGTTCAGCAGCCGCAATCTGGTCGCCTGTCTGCGCGAGGGCGCGGCCCGCTTCGGCTGGGAGCGCCGCGATCCGGCGCCGGGGATCCGGCGCGAGGGGCGCTGGCTGGTGGGCACCGGTGTGGCCGCCTCGCACCACCCGGACTACACGTTCCCCTCCACCGCGGTGGCACGCGCCGAGGAGGACGGGACGTACCGGGTGCGCATCGGCGCGGCCGACCTCGGCACGGGCGCCCGTACCGCCCTCACCCAGGTGGCGGCGGACGCGCTCGGCATTCCGCTGTCGCGGCTGCGGCTGGAGATCGGCCGTGCGTCGCTGGGCATGGCGCCGTTCGCGGGCGGTTCGCTCGGCACCGCGTCGTGGGGCTGGGCGGTGGACAAGGCGTGCCGTGCGCTGCTCAAGGAGCTGGACACCTACGGGGGTGTGGTCCCGGACGGCGGTCTGGAGGTGGTGGCCGACACCGCCGAGGACGTCGAGCGGCGGGCGGATCTGTCGCGGCACACCTTCGGGGCGCAGTTCGCCCAGGTGCGGGTGGACGGCGACACCGGTGAGATCCGGGTGGACCGGATGCTGGGCGCGTTCGCGGCCGGGCGGATCGTCAATCCGCACACCGCGCGCTCGCAGTTCCTCGGGGCCATGACGATGGGTCTGTCGATGGCGCTGCTGGAGATCGGCGAGGTCGATCCGGTCTTCGGCGACTTCGCCAACCATGACTTCGCGGGCTATCACATCGCCGCCCACGCCGACGTCCCGCACCTGGACGTGGTGCTGCTGGAGGAGGACGACAACACCACCAACCCGCTGGGCGCCAAGGGCATCGGTGAACTGGGCATCGTGGGCGCGGCGGCGGCCATCGGCAACGCCTTCCACCATGCCACCGGAGAGCGGGTGCGGGATCTGCCGATCCGCATCGAACGCTCGCGGGACGCCCTGCGGGCCGCCCGCACCGCCGAAAGGCGCAGGCCAGGGGCGGGTGAGCCGGAATCACGGGTCGGGTAGGGTCACCCGAATGGCACCCACCCCGAAGGGACGCGCCACCTACCACCACGGCGACCTGGCCGCCGCACTGGTGCAGACGACCCTGGAGATCATCGATGAGGTCGGCGTGCGCGGCTTCTCCGTGGCGGAGGCCGCGCGCCGCACCTGTGTGAGCCCCGGCGCGCCGTACCGCCACTTCGCCGACCGTGACGCGCTGCTCGCGGCCGCCGCCCTGGAGGTCTCGCGGCGGCTGCGGGCCATCTACCTGGGCTCGGTGGCCGACGTCGGGTCCGCCCAGGAGCGGCTGGCCGCGGTGGCGGGCACCTTCGTGCGTGCGGCGGCCCGCTACCGCGGCGGGCTGGACATCCTCTTCGCGCCGGGGCTGCGGGCCACCCATCCGGAGCTACGGGACAGCAGCAGGGAGTTCGTGGATCTGCTGCTGCCGAGCGCCTTCGAGGTGGTCGCCCCGGGCGAGGCCGCGGCGACGGCCGTGGCGTTGCTCGACGCCCTGCACGCGCTCGCCCGCGGCTATGTCGCCCAATTGCTCGAAGGGAAGTTCGGCGATCCGGATGACGTGGTCGAGGAGGTCGCCATTCGGGCGACCCGGGCCGCGAGGGCGCTGGTGGCGGGCTACGGCGTGCCGTCGGGGCCGGTCGGCGAGGAGGGCCGGGACCGCTGACGGAGGGACAGAATTTCCCGTTCCGCTTCACGTTCTTCGTGCGGCGCGCATACCGTCGATGCGGAACGGATCGGAGGAACAGATGTCCCTGAAATCCGGTAAGAGCCTGTGTCATATCCCCGGTCGGATCAGCGTGCGGCGTCAGGGGGCACCTCCCAGCGGTAGCTGGGGGAGCGTGCGATCGCAAGGCGCCGGAGCGCCCTCGTGGCGGAGCCACATGGGCGTTTCGGCAACGCGGCAAGAGGGGGCACCTCCCAGCGGTAGCTGGGGGCGCGTGCCAGACGCCGCACGCCCGGCCGGGGGTATTCCACAGGCTCTAAAGGTGCCCACCGGGCGCCTTCGCGGCTGCGCTCGCCCTACGCCATCGGCGGACTGGGAGTGGCGATCAGCGCCGCCGTCCTCGCCACCCTCGTACCGGCCACGGCCTCGACGACCGACCCCGACCATGACACCGGCACCGACGCGGCCCCCGCGGCGTCCGTCCCGCACCCCGAGCGGGACTGGATGGGCTCGACCATCGCCCGCCACGAGAAGACCGACCCCGGCGCCATGCCCCGGGCCACCAGAGCGGCCTCGGTGGAGGGCGTGGACGTCAGCGACCACCAGGGTTCGGTCGACTGGGCGGCCCTGTGGGACGACGACGTCCGATTCGCCTATGTGAAGGCCACCGAGAGCACGACCTACAAGAACCCCTCGTTCGCCTCGCAGTACAACGGATCCTTCCAGCAGGGCATGATCCGCGGCGCCTACCACTTCGCCCTGCCGGACCGTTCCAGCGGCACCCGCCAGGCCGACTTCTTCGTGGCCAACGGCGGCGACTGGTCGGACGACGGCAGGACACTGCCGCCCGTCCTGGACCTCGAGTACAACCCGTACGGAGCAACCTGCTACGGCCTGACCGCCTCCCAGCTCGTGAACTGGATCGGCGACTTCACCGCGCGGGTCAAGGAGCGCACCGGACGCCAGCCGGTGATCTACACGACCACCGGCTGGTGGCAGACGTGCACCGGCGACAGCGCCGCGTTCGCCGACCGGAACCCACTGTGGCTGGCGCGGTACGCCGCCACCCCCGGGCCGCTGCCGGCCGGCTGGCAGGACCACACCCTGTGGCAGTACACCTCCAGCGGGCCGCTGGTGGGTGACCACAACCGGTTCAACGGAAGCCTGGCGGGCCTCAAGGCGCTGGCCACGGGGTGAGGCGGCGCCGCGGAGATCCGTCAGAAGGGGCCCTAGCCGCCGAGCACGCTGCCGACCCCGCCGAGTACCCCGTCCAGGGTGTCGCCGACCCCGTCCACCAGTCCGCCCACCAGGCCCTTGCCGTGGTGCCCGCCCTCGCCGGGGGTCTGCGACGGCTGACTGGGCTGCTGCGACGGGGTGGTGGGGTCGGCGCTCGGGGCCGTCTCGCTCGGCGTGGAGGGCGAGGCGGGCACCTGGTCGTCCCGCTGCGCGGGGGCGGTGGGCGCCATGGTGGGCGCGGCCTTGGAGGGGGCCGCGTCCGGGGTGGCCGGGGCGGCGTGCCGCGGGGCGCCGGCGCTCCGGTCCGAACCGCCGCCGGGGGTGGCCGCGTCGGTGTGGTCGGAGATCAGCTTCGGCTTCGTGGACTCGCTGGGCGCGACATGGCTCTGCGAAGGCGTGTGATCCGCGGTGGGCTCGATCTCCGGCGCCTGCGCCTGCTGCGCGTTCACATCGGAGCGGGCCTCCACGGACTTGTCACCGCCGACCGTGGAGTGGAGGCCGAAGGCTATGGTTCCGGCCACTCCGAGGGCAGTGGCCGCCTTGAGCGTCGTGGTACGCGCCTGCTGTGCGGCGGTCGGTCGGCTGTGTCGACCCATTTCGCTGGTCTCCCCGTTATGGCAAGGGTTGGGTGGGGTGCCCCGGAAGCCCGATTCCAAGCGGAACAGATGTCCGACGCACACGTGTTACACAGTAAAGAACGAGCCAGATGATAACCACCGTCCCCCGGTGTACGGCCACCCGTGCACCGGGGAACGTGTGTTCCTGGCTAGCGCGCGGCCTTAAGGATAGAAGTCGCGCGAACGGCCCTTGCCGTCCTTGAGCTTCCCGAGCAGGCTCGCCGGGTACTCGATGACCCAGTAGCTCACCGCGGCGGCGGCCACGGCCACCACCAGCACGATGACCACGGCCGGCGGGAAGCCCTCCTGGCCGTCGGGCGGCAGCAGCCCCGCGTTGTACAGACCCAGCATGATCGGCTCATGCCAGACGAAGAGGCTGTAGCTGGCCAGACCGACACCGGTGAGCCAGCGGGCCGTGAGCCACGAGTGCCACCGCCCCTGCCGCCGCACATGGATGGTGCTGTACAGCAGCAGCGTCCACAGCAGGGCGGACAGCGGGTGGTAGAAGGTGGTGGGGAAGTCCTCCGCCTCCGTACCGGCGAAGGACAGCACGTACAGCCCCACGAGGGCGGCCACCCGCAGCGGGATCGCCACCTTCGCGTCGAGCCGTCCACGGTCGCCGAGGGCGACCATCAGCACGGCCAGGCCCATGCCCGCGGCGAACCCGCCGAAGCGGGCCTGCGGTCCGAAGTACACCGGCCATTCGGTGTGCGGGATCTCCAGCCCGTAGCGGGCCACCGCGATCCAGATGAACGGCCCGATGTACAGCAGGGCGCATCCCACGGCGCACACCGCCACCCGGGAGGCCCTCCGGCGCAGCGGACGGCAGGCGCGGGCGGCCAGCGGGCCGAGTCCCACCAGCGCCACATAGAACATGATTTCCAGCGACAACGACCAGGTCGGGCCGATGGTGAAGAAGATCTGCTCCTGGTCGAAGACCTGGGTGAAGGTGAGATGGTGCAGCAGATCGGACCACTCGCCGGGCAGGGTGGGATTGCGGGTGGCCCAGATGAACGTCACCGCCAGGAAGTACAGCGGGACGATCCGGATGGCCCGCCGGAAGAGGAACACCCGGCCGGGGCGGGTCGAGCCCCCGTCGATCGCCGCCCGTGCGTAGGACAGCGTCAGCAGATACGCGGAGAGGACGAAGAAGAAGTCGATGACCTCCAGCGACACCAGCGCGTTCGCGTACCGGTTGGGCACCGGTGAGTGGGCGCCGTCCCGGTCGTAGACGAAGTACTGCTGCCAGACGTGGAAGACCACCGTGAGGAGGGCCGCCATGCCGCGGAAGCCCTGGATCTCCTGGTTCCTGCGGTTCCGCGCGGGCGCGCTCCTGGCGGGCGTGCCGTTGACCGCCCGGGGGGCGGTGGTGGACGCGACGGTCGTGGACACCGTGCTCATGTCCGCTTCACCGCCTTGTCACCGGGGCGCGGGGTGACCCGCCACTGGCGGTCCCGCAGCACCTCCTTGAGGAGCGACTGGCGGGCCACGATGTTCTTGAAGTGGCTGTAGAAGACGGTGGACACCACCAGATACCGCCAGAACCACGCCCTGCGGCGGCGCAGTTCGGGCACCGCCAGCCGCCACGCGAACAGCGCCTGCACCAGCCCGGCGGACAGCGTGAACAGGGTGGCCAGCAGGCAGACCGGCACCGCCCAGTCGAGATGGTCCACTCCCCCGGCCCGCCACGCCGAGTACAGCAGTACGGGCAGGATCTGCAGGGTCAGCCACGGCTGGATCTCCCGCCACCCCAGCAACACCAGCAGCCCCGCCTTCTGGCGGATGGTGAAGGCCGGGGAACGCAGGCCGCGCCACAGGTACTTCAGCGACACCTGGAGCCAGCCCTGGGCCCAGCGCGACCGCTGGTTCCACAGCGCCTTGAGGGTGGTGGGCGCCAGTTCGTGCGAGATGAGCGTGCGGTCGGTGGCGATCCGGGCGCCCTCGTGCAGGGCGCGCATCGAGGAGTCGATGTCCTCGGTGAGCATGGTGCCGTGCATCCGGGTCCGGGCGAGCAGATCGGTGCGCCAGAAGCCGTTGGAGCCGCCGAAGACACCGAAGGTGTAGAGCCGGGTCCGGCCGGGGTGGCTGACGGCGTAGATGGCCTCGAACTCCACGCCCACCAGCTTGGAGACCCAGGAGCTCTCGCCGTTGCGGATCACACAGTGGCCCTGGACCACGTCGTAGCCGTTCGACAGCCAGTGCCAGGCGTGCTGGAAGGCGTCGGGCACCGGGTGGTGATCCGCGTCGAAGATGCCGACGAACTCACCGCGCACCCGGGTGACCGCGGCGTTGACGTTCTGCGCCTTGGAGGTGCTGCCCGCCACCGGCATCAGCACCAGCCGCGGATCGCGGCGGGCCATCTCGCGCAGGGTCTCCTCGACGGGCATGGGGTGCGGCGTGTTGTACGCGAGCACGATCTCCAGCTCGTTGGGGTAGTCCAGGCGCAGGAAGGACTCGATGGTGTCGACGATGGTCGCGGCCTCGTTGGGCAGATACGCGGCGATGACGGCGCTGGCCGGTGGATACGGCTGCGCGGGCCGTTCCGGCCGGGGTTTGGCGTCGAGCGAGAAGAGGCACTCCAGTACGATCAGCGCGGCGGAGAGCACCAGCCCGGACACCACGACCCAGTACGCGGCCGAGCCGACGTCCCAGCCCAGTTCGTACATCTGCTGGTAGAAGACGAACGGGATGCCCACTCCGAAGAGGAGCACCAGGACGGGCGAGAGCGCCGACAGCAGGGTGCGCAGCGCGGTGGCGAGGGTACGGCGGCCGCGCCGGTGGGTGCCGCGCATCCACGCCGCGTACTTGACCGGCCGCAGATCCCGGTGGCGGATCGACTCCTCGACCGCGTTCCGGGCGTTGGCGACGGCCTGGGCGCGGTCCGGGCAGTCGGCCAGCGGGGTCCAGCCGATCGCCGGGGTCAGCCGCACGTTCTCATCGGCCACCACGAAGCGGGTCCCGGCCACGGCGTTGGCGAAGTTCTGCAGTTCGCGGCGCGCGGTGTCCTCGTCCACACCGGGCATCAGCATCAGCAGATGGCCTTCGTCGTCCCAGCCGAGCCGGTCACAGACACCGCCCAGCTTCTCGGCCACTCCCGCGAGACGTTCGGCGACCTCACGGCGCACCCGCGGCCCCAACCGGGCCTCGAGGGCGGCGATCTCGGCCACCCCCACCATGGCGACGACGCCACCGGTGCGGCTGTCGTCGACCCGCTTGAGCTCCCGGTCGAGCTCACCCAGGAAGTGGGGCTGGGAGTACAGACCGGTGCGCGGGTCGAGCAGCAGATTCTCGACGGGGACCGGGACCCGGCGCAGCTTGGCCTCGATCCGGGCGGAGAGCTCGACGGGGTCGGAGGTCTCCGCCACGCAGTCGTCGGCGCCGCCGCGCAGCATGTCGGCTACGCCGGTGGGGCCGGGGTCGGAGGTGACCATCAGCAGGGGGAGCGCCCGTCCCGCGGGGACGGCGCGGACCTCGCGTATCACGTCCAGCCCGTCCTCGGCGTCGTCCAGGGCGACGATCGCGTCCGGCGGGGAGTGCCGCATCTGTCGGCTGACATCGCCGGGCTCCGCATGGCTCACCTCATGCCCGGTGGAGACGAGTGTCCGGGTCAGCCGGTCGAGCCTGGGGCCCGGTGCGCCAACCGCCAGCACATGCCCGCTCTGTCCCGCCACTCCGCCGCGAGCGGTGGGCACGGGTTGCTGGGATTCGCGTGATCGTGGGTGGTGCGAAGTAAGCACCTGAGTGGTTCCTTTCGTGGGGGGTGCGTCACCGAACGGGCCGTGGGCACGCGGACGTTCCGGCCGGGGCATGACAGACCACGTGGTCAGGACGGACCACGCGGTCATGGCAGACCACGTGGCCCGCAGGCAGGTGCACAAGGGCAGGCGCCTACGGGCAGGCCGGAGTACGGCGTCGCCGGGAAGGCCGGGGCGATCCGCCGTTCGGTGAGTGGTGAGGGGCGGCTACGCCGCGACCGTGGCCGATCCGCGCGGGGAGAGGTGAGATCTCCGGCGGGGTCTCGGACAGACGGGCACGACGGCGGCGGGGATCACGCGGACGTGCTCCAGCGAATTACGCATTAGGTCCCATCCTGTTCGGATCGTGGGGGGCGGACCGAACATCACCAGTGCGGGGCGACCGATCTTTTGGGCTGACCGGTCGGAATCCCCAGTCTCATCGATCACTACGGAACCACACAACACATCGAAGTAACACTCTCATTAACCGATGCGAGAGTTCCGTCCGCCTGCCGATCGACCCGGCCATGGCCAACTACCCCTCGCCACCGGGGTGTCGGAGCCCTGCCGGTACGGCGTCGGCGGCACGTCGGCGCGTCATCGGCCCGCCGTCGGTGCCGCGTCGGTGCGGTGTCGGTGGCTCCGGCCAGTCTTTTTCGAGGCACCACATTCGGTGGTTGAATTCGGAAGGGACGACACTATGCGGAATGCACGGGTTCTGATTTCCGGGGCCAGTATCGCCGGGCCCGCGCTCGCCTACTGGCTGAATCGCCATGGCTTCCAGGTCACCGTCGTGGAGCGCGCCGCGCGCCCGCGCCCGGGCGGACAGGCGATCGACGTACGGGGCCCGGCGCTCGAGGTGTGCGAGCGGATGGGCGTGCTGGCGGAGGTCCGGGCGCGCCGTACCGGGCTGCGCGGCATGTCGATGGTCGACGACAACGGCAAGGAACTGTTCAGCACCACCGAGCGGACCGCGAGTGGCGGGGATCTCAGCAGCTCCGACATCGAGATCCTGCGGGACGACCTGTCCTCGGTGCTGATGGCCGCGGGCGGCGACGGGATCGAGTACCTCTTCAACGATTCGATCGCCTCGCTCGTCCAGGGCCCCGACGAGGTGGCGGTCACCTTCCACCGGGGCGGTGCGCGTGCCTTCGACATCGTGGTGGCGGCCGATGGGGTGCACTCCTCCACCCGGGAACTGGTCTTCGGCCCGGAGGAGAGGTTCCTCCGCCATCTGGGGGGCTATCTGGGCGTGTGGACGGTGCCGAACTATCTGGGCCTCGACCGCTGGGAGGTCATCTACCAGATGGCCGGGGACGTCTGGGGCGGCATGATGATGAGTGTCCGCGACAACACCGAGGCCCGGGTCTACATCGGCATCGACTCGGACGAACCGCCCGCCACGTTCCTCGGCTCCCGGTCCGTCTCGGAGCAGAAGCGGCTGGTGGCCGAGCGGTACAAGGACGCGCGCTGGGAGATGCCACGGCTGCTGGAGTACATGTGGGGGGCGCCGGACTTCCACTTCGACGCGACGGCCCAGATCCACCTGGACTCCTGGTCCCGTGGCCGGGTGGCCCTGGTCGGCGACGCCGGGTACTGCGGCTCGCCGATGTCCGGGCAGAGCACCAGCGTGGCCGTGGTCGGCGCCTATGTCCTGGCGGGCGAGCTCAGCGCCGCGGGCGGCGACCACACCGCGGCCTTCGCCGCCTACGAGCGCGAGCTGCGGGGCTATGTGGCGGCCAACCAGCAGCTCGCACTGGACAACAAGGCCCGTAAGGAGGCGCTGGAGCCGTCGCCGTCGGCCGGGCAGCAGCCCGACACCAACCCGACCCATATCGACGACAGCTTCTACGAGGTGGTCAACTCCTACACCCTCAAGGACTACTGACCCGGCCCGGCGGCCGGGGCCGGGCCGGGGCCGGGCCGGGGTCGGGCCGGGGTCGGGCCGGGCCGGGCCGGGCCGGGGTCGGGCCGGGCCGGGCCGGGCCGGGGTCGGGCCGGGCCGGGCCGGGCCGGGCCGGGGCCAAGAGCCGTGGCCAAGAGCCGTGGCCAAGAGCCGTGGCCAAGAGCCGTGGCCGGGCCAGGACCGGGAGCCGTGGCGGGTCAGCAGCCGTGGTCCGGCTAGGACACCACGTCCTTGCGGCCGAAGCCGCGGAAGGCGAACGCGAAGAGCACCAGGGCGTACGCGACGGACACCGAGACGCCCTTCACCATTCCGCCCCACTCCATGTGGGGCTGGAGTGCGTCCGCCCACGCGAACTGCCAGTGCGCGGGCAGGAAGTCGCGCCACGAGCCGAGCGCGGTGACCGCGTCCAGCACATTGCCCACGATGGTGAGCCCCACCGCGCCGCCCACCGCGCCCAGCGGTGCGTCCGTGACGGTCGAGAGCCAGAACGCCAGGGCGGCCGTGACCAGCTGGGACAGGAAGATGTACAGCACCACGAGGGCCAGCCGGACGAGGGCGTCGCCGACCGGCAGCTCACCGCCCGTGGGCATCCGCAGCGGCCCCCAGCCGTACGCCACGGTGCCCACCGCGAGCGCGACCAGCGGCAGCAGCACCATGGCGGCCGCGCTGAACACCAGTGCCACCGTCAGCTTGCTCACCAGCAGCCGGGCCCGGGGCACGGGCGCGGCCAGCAGATAGCGCAGCGAGGACCAGCTGGCCTCGGAGGCCACGGTGTCGCCGCAGAACAGCGCCACCGGCACCACCAGCAGAAAGGCGGCCGAGACGAACAGCGCGGTGGCGGCGAGGTTGGCGCCGGAGGCGGTGGCCGTGGTCATCAGGGTGACCCGGTTCTCCTGCCCCTCGGGGGTGCCGCCGATGGCGAACGCGATCACGAGGACGAACGGCAGCAGGGCCAGCACCAGACCCATCACCAGGGTCCGGCGACGGCGCAGCTGCCGCACCGCCTCGACCCGCAGCGGCAGGGTGCGGCCGGCCCGGTAGCCGGGCGCGACCTCGGTGACCTGGGACAGGGAACTCACGCGGATCCTCCTCCGATCAGCGTCAAGAACGCGTCTTCCAGGCGCCGGTTGGGCCCGAAGCTGGTCACCGGGATCTCCAGCCGCACCAGCTCGGCCAGCAGCCGTGCCGGGGTGGTCCCGTCGAGCTGGACGAGCAGTCCGTCGGCGGTGCGGCGGGCGGAGACGACTCCGGGCAGCGCGCCCACCTTGCCCACCATCGCCTCGCTGAGCACGCCGTCGTGGCCCACCAGCACGCTGCCGCCGTTACCGGTGATCTCGCCGACCGCGCCCGCCTGGATCAGCCGGCCGCGGTCCATCACGACCAGATGGGTGCAGGACTGCTCGACCTCCGCCAGGAGATGGCTGGAAACGATCACCGTGCGCCCCGCGGCGGCGTACCGGATCATCACCTCGCGCATCTCGCGGATCTGCGGCGGGTCGAGGCCGTTGGTCGGTTCGTCGAGGATCAGCAGATCGGGCAGGCCCAGCATGGCCTGGGCGATGGCCAGCCGCTGCCGCATGCCCTGGGAGTAGGTGCGTACCGCACGCTCCAGCGCGCTGCCCAGACCCGCGATCTCCAGGGCCTCCTCGAAATGGGCGTCGGCGGCGGGGCGGCCGGTGGCCTGCCAGTACAGCTCGAGGTTGGCGCTGCCGGTCAGATGGGGCAGGAAGCCCGCCCCCTCGACGAAGGCGCCGACGCGGGAGAGCACGGGCGCGCCGGGCCTGACGGCCTGGCCGAAGACCCGGATCTCGCCGTCGTCGGGGGCGATGAGCCCCATCAGCATCCGCAAGGTGGTGGTCTTGCCCGCGCCATTGGGCCCGAGGAGCCCGAGCACCTGCCCCTTCTCGACGCGAAAGGACAGATCGCGCACCGCGTAGCGGTCGGCGGACTTGGCGTAGCGCTTGCTCAGACCGGTGATCTGCAGGGGCACCTCGGCCAGTTCGGGGTCGGGCGGCGGAGTGGCCGTACGCCGCCTGCCGGTCAGCACCAGCGCGAGCGCCACCACGGCCGCGCCGAGCGGCAGCCCCCACACCCATGCGGGCAGCGGGGCGGGCTGGGTGTGCACCGCGGGTGCGGTGGGCACCGACAGTCCGCCGTCCGCGAGCCCGACCGTGTAGGTGGCGGGCTCGGCCGGGGAGGCGTAACCGAGGTCGGTGGAGGCGAGCACGAGCCGCAGCCGGTGGCCCGCGATGAGTTCGTGGTCCACGGCGGGCAGCCGCACGGTGACGGTACGGCCCTCCTTCGCGCCGTTGACGCGCAGCGGCGCGACCAGTTGCTCGGGCAGCGTCTGCTGTCCGTCCGGACCCACGTCGTAGACCTTGGCGAACAGCACGGCGTCGTCCGTGTCCGCCTTGACCCGCACCTTCACCTCGGGCGATCCGGTGATCCGCAGGGGCCGGTCCAGCGGCGCCGAGTCGAACCGGGCGAACTGGCCGGGGATGTCGAGGGAGAGGCCGACGCCGAGCGAGGACGCCTGGGACAGTCCGGCGATGCCCGGCACGGTGGAGATGGACGGCGGCCCCGCCCCGGGCGGGTTGGCGAACGACTGCTCGCGTCCGCGCAGCGCCACCGTCCGGCTGCCGTCGCCGAGGCCCGGGTAGCGGTCGCCGGTGGCGCCGCGCAACTGGACCGCGCCGTTGGTGGTGTCGATGCCGCCGGTGCGGCTGATCCGGAAGGCGGGTCCGGTGTCGGTGCCCTTGTCGCCCTTGAGGTAACGGTCGAACCAGGCGCCGGTACGGGCCGCCACCCGCGAGGTCTCGCGGTCGCCGCCGTCATGTCCGCCGGCCGTCCAGTCGACGGCGACCGGCGCGCCGTTGGCCCGGATCGCCTTCGCCATGGCGTCGGCGTGGCCGAGCGGGAAGAGGGAGTCGGCCTGCCCCTGGAGGATCAGCGTGGGGACCTTGATCCGGTCGGCGACGGCGGACGGGCTGCGCGCCTCGAGCAGCCGGCGGGCGGCGGCGTCGGGCTTTCCGGCGACCGCGACCCGCTCGTACATCTCGCACAGCTGCTTCTCGAAGCGCCCGCAGCCCTGGCCCCGGTCGGTCCTGGCCGCTCCTCCGCCGTTCGGGTCTCCCGGGTCCGCCTGGGCTCCTTGGCCGGACCCGCCGTTCGCGCCTCCCTGGCCCCCCTGACCGCCGGGGCCCATCCCCCCGCCGGAGCCGCCCGCGCCGCCGGCGTCCTCCTGGCCGCCCTGGGCACCGGTGAGGTCGGCCGAGCCGGTGGTGAAGAACAGCCCGGCCCAGAGCTTCTTGTAGACGCCGTTCGGGAACAGCGCGTCGGCGAGGTTCCAGTAGGTGATCTCGGGCGCGATGGCGTCCACCCGGCGGTCGTATCCGGCGGCGAGCAGGGAGATCGCCCCGCCGTAGGAGGCGCCGGCGACGCCCACCCGGGGGTCGCCCCGACGGTCGAGCCGCACCTCGGGACGTTTCGCCAGCCAGTCGATCAGCCGCCGGACATCGGCCACCTCGTGGTCCGGGTCATTGAGCCCGATCTTCCCCGTGGATCTGCCGAAGCCACGCGCCGACCAGGTCAGCACGGCGTATCCGTCGCGGGCGAGTTCCTCGGCGTGGTCGCGTACGTCGTCCTTGCTGCCGCCGAAGCCGTGGCCGAGCAGGACCGCGGGCCTGCGGCCGGTGCCCGCGGTGAAGTACGAGGTGTCGATGCGTGCGCCCGGCATGTCCAGCACGCGGTCCTGGCGGTGCACGGCCGGCCCGTCGCCGGAGGCGGCCACCGCCCAGGTGCCCGCGCCCGCGAGGAGGACCGCGGCGGCCACGGCGGCGGCCAGGCGCCGGCCCCTCGGCCGGGTCTTTCGGAGATCCATAGGTGAAACCCTAAGAGGAGGAGGCAAACGCCGCGGCTGACACCAGACGGATTCTCGTCCACTCCTCGGGGAGTACCCGGACACCGCCCGTACACCCGGCGCGGTATGCCCCGACCGTGGTGGCCGAACTTTTGGATCAGTCGGATGATGCTCCATAAGATGCGCCGGTGATCATAAAGAAACGTCTGGCGACAGGCGCGTTGGGGCTGCTCGCGGCCCTCGCCTGCGGCCTGATATCCCCTACCGCCGCCATGGCCGGCGAACCGGCTTCCGACTCCCCCAAGGTCGAGCTGGTGCTCGATGTCAGCGGCTCCATGCGGGCCCGCGACGTCGACGGCGACACCCGGATGGCGGCGGCGAAGCAGGCGTTCAACGAGGTGCTGGACGCCACACCCGAAGAGGTGCGGCTGGGCATTCGCACCCTCGGCGCCAATTACCCCGGCAAGGACCGCAAGGCCGGCTGCCAGGACAGCGAGCGGCTCTACCCGGTGGGTCAGGTGGACCGTACCGAGGCCAAGGCGGCCGTCGCCACGCTGCGCCCCACCGGCTGGACGCCCATCGGGCTCGCCCTGCGCGGCGCGTCCAAGGACCTCTCCGGCGGCGAGGGGACCCGCCGGATCGTACTGATCACGGACGGCGAGGACTCCTGCGGTCTGCCGGACCCGTGTGATGTGGCCCGTGAACTGGCCGCCCAGGGAACCCACCTGGTCGTCGACACGCTCGGGCTGACGCTGGACCGCAAGGTCCGCGAGCAGCTCAGCTGTATCGCCGAGGCCACCGGCGGCACGTATACGGCGATCCAGCACCGGGACCAGCTCTCCAGCCGTATCAAGCAGCTGGTCCGGCGCTCCGCCGACACGCCCGTGGAGACGCCCACGCCGGTGCGGGGCGCCGCGGAGTGCGCGAAGGCCCCGTACCTGGGCTCCGGCCTCTACAGCGACCGGGAGGGCTTCGGGGAACACCGCTGGTACCGGATGCGAGTGGCACCCGGTCAGGAGCTGCGGGCCTCGGCGAGCGTCGCCGTGGACCGCTCCGTGGACCCGGACTACGGCGTGCTGGTGCGGGCGGTGACCCCGGGCGGCCGGGAGCTGGTGCGCGGCAGCGAGGCGGGCAGCGGCCGTACGGATGTCATCTCCAGCGGGCTGCGCTATCCGATCGCCGATGTGGACGACGACGAGGACAAGACCGCGCGGACCGTGTGCCTGGAGCTGAGCCAGTCGTTCTCCGCACCGGCCTCCGTCAAGCGCGCTCCGGGCCTTCCGGTGGAGTTCGCCGTCGATGTGGTCGGCAACGACGATCCGCCCGCCGATCTGGCCGCCTTCGGCCTGGGCCGCGGCTGGGTGCTGCTGGGCGTGCTCACCGTGGGCGGGCTGCTCGTGGGGTTGCTGTGGGGCTGGCTGGCCCGCTGGCGTGTCACCGTCTGGAGGTCCAACTGATGCGAGCCCTGCGTACTCTCGGCGCCGCGCTCACCGTGTGCGCCGCCGCCTGGCTGACCGCCGCCGCACCGGCCGCCGCGGACGGTAAGGACGGCACGGACGGCAAGAGCGGCACGGAGGCGCCCACCGAGGCGGGGACGGGCTTCCGTACCGCCACCGAGATCGAGCCCGGTCAGCGGGCCACCGCGACGGCCTCCACCGGCGACTATCTGTACTGGGTGTTCCCGGCCGCCGCCGGGCAGGTACCCAAGGTCGAGGCGGAGCTGAAGCTGCCCGACGTCTCGAGCCGGCACGGCAGCGCCACCTGGCAGCTGGATGTCTACGACGGTCTGCGCCGCCACCAGCCGTGCGCCTCGGGCACTCCGACGCGCCGGGCGGCCCAGCGGGATCAGACGGTCACGGTGAGCTGCACCCTGCGCCAGGTGCGGTCCTGGTCCGAGCGCTGGGCCAACGACCCTCTGCAGGGCGCGTATTACGTACGGCTCACCGTCGTCGACCTGCCCGCCCAGGACCTCGGGCTGCCGATCGACGCCGAGGTCGAGGCGTCCGTACGGGACGCGGGCGGGGCGCACGCCGACGGCGGGGACGTGACCCCGCTCAATCCGGTGCTGCGGGCCGGAACGGCCCCCGGGACGGCCCCCGGGACGGATGCCGAGCCGCCGGACGACGACACGGCCTCGGATTCCGCGGACGACAAGGGCGGGAAGGTCCCGCACGCGGTCGCCGAGCCGGAGGACGGCTGGGGCTCCGGCTGGTGGTCGGACCGCTGGGTGTGGACCGTGATCGGCGCGGCGCTGGCGGCGCTCGCCGGGGTGGGCGGCTACACCCTCACCCGGGGGCCGCGCGCTCCGGGCCGCCCGCCGATCGGACCCGGATCCGACATCTGACCTGATGTCCGGAATCGGCGCGGGGCCCGCACGACGATCGCGCGGGCCCCGCGCCGCACCGGGCGCCGGTGGCCCGGCCCCTCAGAAAGCTCTCGGGAAGCTCGCCCGGACGCCGCTCAGGAATAGTCCTTGCCCAGGACCTGCCCAAAGCCTTCGGGATCCACGTCGAATCCACGAATAGCGCTCTGAATTCCCCATTCCCCCGCCTCGTCCCGGGTGAATACCGCGACCGTGGCGGAAGTGGCTTCTGAGACACCGGTGAAGTCACTCGCCAGGAGTTCGGTGTATCCGTTGAGAATCCGGACACTGGTGTTCGGGACATCCCCGAACGTCTTCCGCCCCGAGCCCTGCTGGATGGTTATCCCGACGACCACCCGCGTGTATTCGGACGACAGCCGGTCGAGCTCGAGGGTCATGGACTCGTCGATGCCAAGGCCCTGACCGGTGCGGCTGTCCCTGTTGAGGTTGATGGTGCCGTCCGGTGAGCGGCTGTCGAAGTGGACGAGGTACGCGGGCGCACCGTAAGGATCGGCGGCGCGGTACGTCCCGGCCACGATGTCGAGATCATGGGGCGGCTCACCGAGGGGACTCGGATCCCACTTGAGCGCCACCTCGATTTTCTGAAGCCCCTTGTTGAGACCAGTCACCCGGACTTCCCTTCCCTCGAACTGTGCGGATTTGAATGCGCGTGGCGTCAAGCCTATCGCGGGCAGGGCGAGTTGAGGATTTTTCCACAGCCGCGTGCGACGCCCCTCCGAGGGGTCTCTACTATGGGCCTCCGTACTAACGGCGGAAGGAAGCGTCCATGCGACGGTTGGGGGAGCTCGAGGCGGAGATCATGGACCGCCTCTGGGCTTGGCAGCGTCCCACGACGGTGCGGGAGATCGTGGACGACATCAACGAGCACCGCCCGGTCGCCTATACCACGGTGATGACCGTCGCCTCCATCCTCTACAACAAGGGCTGGTTGCTGCGCGCCAAGGAGGGCCGGGCGTGGGTGTACTCACCGGTCCGCAGCCGCGAGGAGTACACCGCGGCGCTGATGGAGGACGCCCTCGGCACCAGCGAGGACCGCTCCGCCGCCCTTACCCACTTCGTCGAGCAGATGGGCCCCGAGGAGGTCAGCGCGTTGCGCAAGGCCCTGCGGACCGCGGGGCGGCGGACCAAGGCGTGACGGCCGCCCTCGCCCTGGCCTGCTACGCGGCCGTCGTCGGCTCGGCGGCCCCGAAGGTGCTGGCCCGCAGCGCCTGGCCACATCGCGCCCCCGCTCTGGCGGTTGCCATTTGGCATGGGTTGACCCTGTCGTTCACCATCGCGCTAGCTCTGACCACTTATCACCTCGTCACCCCAACTTGGCATCTTCATAGTGGAATGTCCGGCTTGCTCCGGTTCTGTGGGTTGACGTTGGACGCCCGGATCCCGGGCACGGGCCCGGTCGGCGTTCCGGCCATCGCCGTACCGGCCTCGGTGGCGCTGGTTCCGCTCGTCTGCTTCGGCCATGAGCTGCTGCGGGCCCGGCGCGTCCGCGCCCGCCACCGGGGCGTTCTGGACATGGTCGGCCGGCGCTCGGCGCGGCTGCGCGCCACCGTGCTGGACCATGACACACCCGCGGCGTACTGCCTGCCCGGCCGCCGGCCGCGGATCGTGGTGAGCGCGGGCGCGCTGCGGCTGCTCTCCCCCGCACAGCTGGAGTCCGTACTGGAGCATGAGCGCGCCCATATCGCGGGCCGCCACCATCTGGCGCTGGCGGCCACGGAGGCGTTCGCCCGGGTGTTCCGGTGGCTGCCGCTGGCCCGCGAGGCCAGGGCACAGACGGCGCTGCTGCTGGAGATGGCCGCGGACGACCGCGCGCTGCGCCGCCATCCGCGCCAGGCGCTCGTCTCCGCCCTCTACACGATGGCGGCGGGCCACGCCTCCCACGCCCCCGGCGGAGCCTTCACCGTCGGCGGACCGGGCGCCGTGGTCCGGCTGCGGCGGATGCTGGACGCCCGGCGGCGTCCGCATCCGGCGCTGTGCGGCGCGGTGGCGGCGGTCGCCGTGGGCTTACCGCTGCTGCCTCCCCTGCTGGGCTGCGCCCCCGGGATGTAGCACTCCAGGCGCGCCGGGGCCCGCCCCGGGCCATGCGGAGGAACCGCGGGACCCGGGGCGGGGCGTGCCGCCGTGACGCGGCTCAGAGCCGGTCGAGCAGCGTCCGCAGGGTGGTGACCTCGGTGGACTGGTTCTTCACTACGTCATCGGCGAGCTTCTTGGCCTCGGCGTTACGGCCGTTCTTCTTCTCGTCCTTCGCCATGGCGATCGCACCCTCGTGATGGTCGATCATCATGCTCGCGAAGGCCCGGTCGAAGGCGGCCCCCTTGGCGGCCTTGAGCTTCCGCATGTCCCCCTCGGACATCATTCCGCTCATAGCGCCCTTACCGTCCGCACCATGATGCATTCCGGGCATCTCGCCCGAGGATGACTTCTCCGGCTTGCCCCAGCCCTTGAGCCAGGACTTCAGGGTGACGATCTCCGGGTCCTGCGCCTTCTCGATCTGCCCCGCCAGGCTCTTGATCCGCGCGTTCGAGGCCCGGTCGTCGGCCAGTCCGGCCATCTCCAGCGCCTGCTCATGATGCGGGATCATCATCTGCGCGAAGCTGACGTCCGCGTCGTTGAACGCGCCCGCCGCCGAGCCGGCGGTCGCCTCGGTGGTGGCGGACTCCTTCGCGCTCGAATGGTCCATGCCCTTCATGTCGTCATTGCCGCCACAGCCGGCGAGCAGCAGCCCTCCGGCGGCGACGGCGCCCACGAGCGCGAGACGGCGATGGAGCGGTCGACGCGGGACACACGTGATTGCGGTCATGTCGATTTACCTCTTTTTACCAAGTGTTGACTGTTCTATGGGACGTACCGGCGCCTTACGCGCGGTTCGGCCTATATCCGCAGAACAGACAGGGCAGTGAGGTCGGGACCGGGCGAGGGAGGATCGGGCCGCGCGACGACGGCCGCCGCCATGGGAAGCCTCAGCGGCGGACCGCCCCGGCGGGCAAGCACCGCGCACCGAAGCGCCCCGAGCACCCAGACGCCGAGCACCGCGACACACAGCGAGGCCATGTCCATACCGGTCATGGGTTCGCGTGGCTTTGTCTCGGGCGCGGCCGGGGCATGCCCGGCCTCGGCGGACGGGGCGAGGGCGGCTCGCCGCGGCCCGGAGCCGGTGGCGGCCGTACCGCCGCCGTGATCGCCGCCATACACCCCGGGGGCGCCGTTGTACGGCCCGGGGGCGCCGTTGTACGACCCGAGGCCGCCGTTGTACGGCCCGGGGCCGCCGTTGTACGACCCGAGGCCGTCTCCGTACGACCCGGGCTCGCCGTTGTACGCCGCGGGGCGCATGTCACCGGACGCATGGTGCGCCGAATGGGTCATGCCCGAGCCGGAGCCGCCGTCGGGATGGCCCAGGGTGTGCATGACGAAAACCCCGAGCGCGAGCACGACGACGAGCAGAAGCCGCGGAAGGACTCCGTCCGCGCGCATGCTCCCACCGGTGGTCACCGTCGCTCCTCGGGGTCGGTGTGATCTCTCTCGGAGTCACACCCTACTCCTAATGCCGTTAGTACGCGCACCGACCCCCGGAGGCCCCCCGAAGCCGCTCAGCCCTCCCGCATCGCCAGCCTGGCCAGCATGTTCTTCGCGTCGTCGGCGACCCGGCCGTCCGCGACCACCTCATAGCGCGCGGCCACGATCTGGCTGCGGGACGAGAAATCGCGCCGCCCTCCAGTCATGGCGTGCCCGACGAAACCGAAGATCGCGCCGAACACCGCGCCATAGACCAGACCGCTCACCAGCAGCACGATCACGTTGTGGGCCCCCGCCGCGAACACGGACAGCAGCAGCCCGATCAGCAGTCCGAACCAGGCCCCCGTACCGGCACCCGCGAGCGCCGCGCGGCCCCTGGTCAGCCGCCCGAGCACGGTCTCGACCATCCGGAGATCCGAGCCGATGATCGCCGTATGCTCCACCGGGAACTTGTTGTCGGCCAGGAAGTCCACCGCGCGCTGGGCGCCGGCGTAGGTCGGGTAGGAGCCCACGACCGGGCGGTCGACCACTTCCGACGGCGGTTGCTGGGTCATCGCTGACTCCCTCCGTCAAGGAGAGCGTGCGCCCGCGCCTGCCCCCTCGCAACGGGAGAGGGGCGGGGGAGAACGGCGGAGAAACCCGCCGAGGGTCCGTGAAGCCGGATATCCGGAACGGCCACCGCGGCTCTCCGCGGAACATTTCCCCAGCACTCTTCGCCCCTCAATTCCCACCCCGGCCACCGCGCGATTCCCGGAAGCCTCCGGTTCCTTTCCACCGAGCGGAAAGGAACCGGAGGCGCGACGGGCCTTACGGGTATCAGCGGCGGTCGGTGTGGTCGGTGCGGTCGGTGCGGATGAGGGAACGGACCATCCGGCAGGTGATGTCGGACGGCGGACGCACCCCGATCCGGGCGGCCGTGGAGCGTATCCTGCGGTTGGACGCCTGCTCGGGGCGGTAGGCACCGGAGTTGAGCAGCGCGATGGCCAGGCGCATGGCCTTCAGACGGCGGTTGTGGGACTCGTACCACTCACGCGGACGCCCGGCCGGCATCCGCTTCTTCGGCAGGGTCGGAAAGGTCGGCAGTTCCTGAAGAGGGGGTCCGGCAACGGCCATCGGCAACCTCCTGAGTTGGTCGGGAAACCTTCCCTTCAACTCCCTCCATTCTACCGTCGGGTACTGACAAAGGCCCCTGGTCAGACCCCGTTCCAGGGCGATCTCGCGGTACCGTGTGGCGCATGGAGATCTGGATCAATCCGGCATGCTCGAAGTGCCGTAGCGCGCTCACCCTGCTCGACGCGGAGGGCGCCGGTTACACCGTGCGCCGCTATCTCGAGGACGTACCGAGCCAGGACGAGATCCGCGCGATGCTCGACCGGCTCGGGCTGGAGCCGTGGGACGTCACCCGGACCCAGGAGGCGGCCGCGAAGGAGCTGGGCCTGAAGGACTGGCCGCGTGAGGAGAGCGCCCGGGACCGCTGGATCGCTGCGCTCGCCGAGCACCCCAAGCTGATCCAGCGGCCCATCATCACGGCGGACGACGGCTCGGCGGTGGTGGGGCGCACCGAGGAGGCGGTGCGCGAGGCGCTGTCCCGATCCCGCGGCTGACCTCGGGGCCACGCCACGGGACCATGCCTCGGGACCACGCCACGGGACCATGGAAACGCCCCGGCGCCCCGTGTGCGAACACGGGGCGCCGGGGCGTACGCGGTCCGGCCCAGGAGCCCGCTCAGCGGCTCCGCGGCGCGGCCTGCTGCGGGCGCAGCAGGTACCGCTGCGTCTTACCGCTGGAGGTCTTCGGCAACTCGGCCACGAAGTGCACCTGCCGGGGGTAGGCATGCTTGGCGTACCGCTCCCTGACCAGCTGCTGCAGCTCGGCCACGAGCGCGTCGCCCGCCTCGATCCCCGGGCGCGGCACCACGAACGCCTCGACGACCTCGCCGTACTCCTCGTCCGGCACGCCGACCACGGCGACCTCCGCCACCGCGGTGTGCTCCAGCAGCACGGTCTCCACCTCGAAGGGGCCGATGCGGTATCCGGCCATCAGGATGATGTCGTCGCCGCGCCCGGAGAAGAACAGATGGCCCTCCTCGTCGCGGGCGGCGGTGTCCCCGGTGTAGAGCCAGTGCCCATCGGGGCTGAACTTCTCGGCGGTCTGCTCGGGGGCGTCGCGGTAGCCCTTGAACCACATCAGCGGGCTTTCGGCGATGTCCACCACGACCCGGCCGGGGACGTTGACGCGGGCCGGTGCGGAGTTGGTGTCCTCGCGCAGTACCTTCACACTCCAGCCGGGCAGCGGACGGCCCATGGAACCGGGCTTGATCTCTTCGCGCAGGTCCGGGTGCCAGGCATGGGCGACCACCATGCCCAGCTCGGTCGAGCCGTAGTGGTCCCGCACCGGCACACCGAGCGTCTCGAGCGCCCAGTCGACGACGTCCGGGGGCAGCGGTTCGCCCGCCGCGGAGCAGCAGCGCAGCCGCAGATCGGCGGGGGCGGGGATGCCGGAGGCGCGCAACTTCCGGTAGACGGTGGGCCCGGCCGCGAAGTTGGTGACGCCGAAGCGGGAGAGCACCTCCCAGGTGGACTCCGCGGAGAACAGGCCGTTCAGCACCAGTCCGCGCTGCCCGAGGGCGAGGGGCCCGATGAGCGCGTAGTACAGGCCGTACGCCCAGCCCGGGTCGGCGGCGTTCCAGAAGACGTCGGTGGGCCGGTGGTCCAGGCCGAACTGCTGGTACATGGCAAAGCTCGCGACCGCCCGCAGCGGGATCGGGACCGCCTTGGGCGTGCCCGCGGTGCCCGAGGTGAACAGCTCCACGATGAGCCCGTCGCCGCCCACGGCCGCCGGTTCGGGCAACGGGGCGTGCCCCTCGGCCAGCTCCGCGAAGGACAGATCGGCCTCGGTGACAGGGCCGGTGTTGACGATCCGCCAGGGGCGCTCGGCGGGGAAGCCCGACTCCGGGTCCAGCTTGGGGCGTTGGTCGGCGTCGGTGATCACGACCTTGGTGTCGTTGCCCGTGGTCCGCAGCGCGATGGCCGGCGGGGCGAACGCGGTGAACAGCGGCACCTGGACGGCCCCGAGCCGCCAGATCGCAAGGCTCGCGACCAGCAGTTCGGCGGATTTGCCCATCAAGGTGGCGACGCGGTCGCCCACTCCGACTCCCAGGGCGGCCAGGGCACCGGCCATGCGCGAGGAACGGTCGCGAAGCTCGCCGTACGTCATGTCATGGCCGGTCATGTCCTTGTCCACCACCGTGAACGCGACGGCGTCGGCCGGGTGCCTGTCGCACAGCAGGTACGCGGTGCTCGCCGCAGGCTCACCGAAGGTCTTGAGCAGGTCAGCCGTGCGCTGTTCTGGGCTGGTCAAGAGGGCTCCTAGTGCTGGTATCCACGAGTCGCGCCGAACGGGAGGGAGGTCCGGTGCCCGGCTTCGGGCGAGCGTGGACGCACCTCGGGGGCACGGGCGCACCTCGCCTTCCGGGGTGGGCTGTTCCCGGGTGGTGCTGACGAAGTCCCAGGCGGCGGCAGCTCCCGTTGGCCTGTACACGCTATCGCGCTTTCCGACCGGCCCGTCAGCCGTCCTCCGTACCGGGGCGGGGACGGCGTCCGCCGGCCGGAGCGGGGCGGGCGGCCACCCCGGGCGTCCCGTAAGCCCCGACGCGTCACGTAAGCCCCGACGCGTTCCAACAGTCCTGCCGCGTTCCGGCAGTCCCGGTTCCCACTTCCGCAGTCCCGACGCACTCCGGCGCCCCGAGGCACTCTGGCGTCCCCCCTTCCCCCGTCCTACCTTTGGGCAGCGGTAGGCATACCGCTCGCACGGCTTGTCATGTCTGAGCTCCAAGACGCCCGACACGAGGTGAGCCTTGATCCTCCCCCGAAGACCCGTCGGCCGGTTGACCGTCGTCGCCACCGTCCTCGCCACCGCGGCGGCCATCGCCGCCGGACCCGCGGGGGCCACCCCCGATGGCACACCGTCGGCCGGCCCCGCCCGGCCGTCGCTGGTGCGGCCGATCGATCCGCAGCACTGGCGCAACCCCGACGACATGACCTGGGCCGACTACCGCGCGGTCCCCGGTACGCGCTGGGCGGCCCCCTCCGTCAAGCCCACCCAGCGCACCTTCAAGGGCGCGCTGGTGCTCCTGGACTATCCGGACGAGGGATTCACGGTCAGCCAACCGGCCGGGTCCACTCTGTTCGGCAATCCGCGGCCGAGCGCCTCCGATGTCCCGCGCGACCGCCTCCCGCGCTTCTACCAGGACTTCCTCAACACACCGGGGCCGCTGAACAACGGTCACACCATCAACGAGTACTGGATGGAGGATTCCGGCGGCCGCATCGGGGTCGATCTGACCGCCTTCGGTGTGTACCGCATGCCGGGCAAGTCCTATCAGTACGGCGTCGAGGACTCGATGAACCCGGGCGCCTGCCCGGCCGGGGACACCTGTGGCAAGGACATCCGGGAGGACGGCAAGGCCGCCTGGGTGGCCGATGTCGGCGCCGACAAGGCGGACTCGTTCGACTTCGTCTTCTATCTCACGGCCGGGCAGGACGAGTCGTCCACCTGGCAGGAGTTCGGCCCGATGAAGTTCCCGGGCGCACCGGACATACCCGCCGCCTGGGGGCCGCCGGCCGCCGTGGGCGACAACTCCGCCCGTACCCGCTATGTGCCGTGGACGTCCTGGCAGGCCGCCGCACGTATCTGGCCCAACGCCGCCGACGGGTCGTCGGTGCAGGCCGAGAGCTCCGGCATGGCCGTGTACGCCCATGAGCTCAGCCACATCCTGGGCATCGGGGACAACTACAACAACCCGTACGGCACGCCCCTCAGCCGTTCGTACACCGGTATCTGGAGCATGCTCTCCCGAGGCTCCTTCAACGGCCCCGGCGGACCGCACACGCGCTGGCAGATCCCCGCCACGGCCGGGGGCTCGATGGGCTCCCAGCATGTGCTGCGGGACAAGCTGAAGCTCGGCATCGTGGACGAGAAGAACGTGCTGCGGCTGGACCGCGACGCGCTGAAGGGCTCCGGCCTCGTCGTGGCCCGGGTCACCGCGCGCTCGGCGCCGCCGGGCGAGAAGGGGCTCTCCGGCGTCAACATCGCCATGGGCGGCGATCTGTCGGAGCCCTGCGACAACGGCACCGACCCGCTGTGCGACGGCGGCGGCTACGACAACTACACCGTCGAGGTCGTCGACCGCATGGGCATGGACTCGTTCACCCCGGATCACGGGGTGCTGCTGGCCAAGACCAAGAACAAGGACCGGGCCCCGTTCGCCTGGGTGGTCGACGCCCACCCCGAGGACATCGACCTGGTGGACTTCCGACGCCCCGACGGCACCGACCAGAAGATCACCATGGGCGACTACCGGCAGCTCAGCGATGCGCTCTTCCACGCCGGAGCCGACTCCGGCAGCCAGTACGAGTACATCGACCGGGCCAACCGGCTGCACTTCTATGTGCTCGATCTGAAGCGCGACAGGTCCGGAGTGCTCTCGTACACCATCGCCGTGAAGTCCCTCGACGGCGCCGGACCGCAGCGCCGCGGCGTGGCCCTGCACCGCGGCGAGGTCAAGGGGGACCCCTCCCGCTCCCGGGCCGTGTGCACCTTCGGCCTCGACAACACCGGACGCGCCACCGGGGGCCCGGCGACGGCCCCGGCCACGTCGGTGGACTCGGATGTCTACCGGCTGTCGGCGAGGGCGGTCGGCCGGGGCTGGTCCGCCTGGCTGCCCAACCGTCTCGCCACCGCCAGGGCCGGTGGTTCGGTGGATGTGGAGGTGTCCGTGGCCGCGGAAAAGGGTGCCGAACGGCGGGGCGCGGTCGTCCTCACCGCCCGCTCCGAGAGCGATTCACACCGAACCGCCAAGGCGCTGTGCCGGCTGTCGGGTCGCCGGTAGGGCGACGGGTGACGGCCCGCCGGAACTCGGCGGGCCGTCCCCGTTCGGCGGGCGTCCTCCGCCCAGCGGTCTCCGTCGGCGTCCTCCGCCCAGCGGTCTCCGTCGGCGGGCTCCGTCAGTGGGCTCTGTCGGCGGGCTCCACCAGCGGGCTCCGTCGGCGGTCCTACTCCGTCTCGTCGGCCGCGGTCCGGATCGGTACCCGGAGAGTGTCGGGCGCGCAGCCCGCCGTACCGGCGATGATCCGCGCCGCCCCCTTGGTGAGCGGCACCAGGCTCTGCTCGTCCACCTTGTCCGGGGTGTCCCGCGGATCGAAGATGTACATGGGCGTGGTGATCAGCTGCACCAGCGGCACACCCGTGTAGTAGAAGTAGGCGCCGTCGGTGGCCGGGTTCGGCGCGAAGGCGGTCGGCGACAGGATCCACGAGCGGCGCAGGTCCTCCGCCGCGAGGGACTCGGCCACCAACTGCTCCAGTTGGGGCGCCTGGGTGGTGAACCACCAGCGCACCTCGGGGTCGTCGGTGGGCACGACCTCCCCGTCGACCACCTCCGCCTGGCGGGCGGCGTGTTCCAGATGCATTTCGAGGACGACCTGGGGGAACAGCCCGGGATGCGCCGCGATGAACGCCTGAGTGCCCGCGGCGCCCGCCATGTGGCCGGACGTCAGCACGAACAGCATGTTGTGCGGCCGCAGTTCCTGGGGCACGGACGCCCAGAACTTGGCCTGCGCCAGGACGAGCGCGACGCCGGAGGCGTCCTCCACGGCCGATGCCCAGGGACCGTCGTGGTGTGAGCCGACGATGACCCAGTGGTCGGAAGCGCCGGGCAGGGTGCCCACCACATTGTGGGTGGTCTCCTCGGTGATGGTGGCATCGGAGACGATCCGGCCCGCGCACTCCCCCGACGCCATCAGCTCACGGACCCGCTGCCCGTCCTTGCCACTCAGCCAGATGCCGGGGATGGAGCGCCGCTCGGCGTCATAGGGCCAGTAGAAGTCGCTGGTCTCCCAGGGCAGTCCGGTGAGCAGGCCGACATAGGCCGTGGCACCGTCCTTGATGGCGATGTCGAAGTCCAGCACATGGGGAAGGTCGAAGGGCACGGTCTGGACGAGGTCGGGGAACACGCCCTCGGGGTCGTAGCAGCCGGTGGCGCGGGCCTGCACCTCGGTCTGCGGCAGCCGGGTGAAGCCGATCTCCTGGACCGCGATGGATCCCCGCACCTCCCCGTCCTCCATCCGCGCCAGCCGGCCCTCGGTGCCCTCGGTCGGGGTGGTGTACGGCAGGGCGAGTCCCTCGAAGCGGATGACCTCATCGGGCCGGTCGGTGGGCCAGATCTCGAAGGCGGCGGACCGCGGCCGCCAGATGGGCGTGTCCAGCGGCTCCAGCCGTACGTCCGCCAGGCCCGTCTCCCGGAATTGTTCGGCGGCCCACTCCTCGGTCCAGCCGTCGGCCGGATAGCCCGCCCGGCGAATGCCCTGGCTGACGATCAGTTCGATCCAGGCCATCATCTCCTTCGAGGTGGGCGCCCGATCGATGTACTTTTCCAGCTCCGGCCAGCCGCTCATCGTCATCCTCCTCATCGCCATGGTCGGCATTCATGGTCGACGGGCGGGCTAAAGCTGGGCTAATGCGATGCCCGTACTCCTCTTTCGCGACCTCTCGTCCGGGAGAAGACCAAGCCGGGCGTTAGACCCACTTTGGCGGCGGCACAAATGATGGTCGCCGTATCCGGACAGGCCGCCGATCAGGCGGCTCAGCCGCAGGTCAGCGCCCGATTGATGGTTGGGAGTCGAGTGTGCGTACCGAAAGCTCGGAGGAACGGGGCCGGGGCCGGGACCGGGACCGGGGCCGGGAACAGGAACGGGAATCGCGGGGCGCGGCCCGGCGGAGGAGGTGGAGCCGGCAGGTCCCGGCCGGTGTCGTGGGTGTGGCCGCGGTGAGCCTGATCGCGCTCACCGTCTCCCCGGTGAACGCCGAGCCCGATACGAGAGCCAAACCGCCGCGCGGCCGGAATCCACTCCCCGCTCCCCCGCAGATCCGCGACCTGGACTTTCTGCTCGGGTCCTACACCTGCGACTACACCCCACCGCCGGGCGGAAAGCCAGCGGTGCTGAAGCTGAACACCAAGCGGGCCCTGGGCGGGCATTACCTCTACACGGACGCCACGCTCGAACCCGGAGGCGTGGTCGGCCGTTCGTCCTTCGGCTGGAATCCCGTGGACGGGAAATTCATCACCCAGTACCACGACAACTGGGGTTCCTCCGGAAACTACACCTCGTTCGGCTGGAAAGACGGCCACCTGATATTCAAGGGTCCCCTCACCCAGGTGATCACACCGAATGCCTCGGGGCAGACGACGGGCGTGAAGCTGGACCTCAAGGATGACTACCAGGTGCTCGGGCCAGGGCATTTCAAGGACACCACGAGCTTCACCTTCCCCGACGGAAGTGTTTTGCAGGGCAGTTACGACTGCCGCCGCCAATAGCGTTCAGCATTCCGGACCGAGGGAAGTGGGGGTGGCCGACCATGGCGAGCAATGAAGAGAAGCTGCTCGACTATCTGAAGCGGGTGACGGCGGATCTCCGGCAGACGCAGCGCCGTCTGAAGGATGTCGAATCCGCGGGGCATGAGCCGGTCGCCATCGTGGGAATGTCCTGCCGCTTCCCCGGAGGCGTACGGTCCCCCGAAGAGCTGTGGGAACTGGTCGCCACGGAGCGGGACGCCATCTCGGAACTCCCCACCGACCGCAATTGGGATCTGGAGAATCTCTTCCATCCCGACCCGGACCACCCGGGGACGAGTTATACGCGCGAGGGCGGCTTCATCGACGACCCCGCCGGATTCGACGCCACGTTCTTCGGGATCAGCCCCCGTGAGGCGCTCGGAATGGCGCCGCAGCAGCGGCTGGCCCTCGAGGCGTCCTGGGAGGCCATCGAGCACGCCGGGGTCGATCCGGAGTCGCTGCGGGGCAGCCGGACCGGCACCTTCATCGGCTGCGATCACCTCGACTACTGCTCCGACGCCTCCCAGGTGCCCGAGGGCTCGGCCGGCTACTTCACCATCGGCAACTCCGCCAGCGTGGTGTCCGGCCGGGTGGCGTACACCCTCGGTCTGGAGGGCGCCGCGGTGACGGTGGACACCGCGTGCTCCTCCTCCCTGGTCGCCATGCATCTGGCCTGCCAGGCGATCCGGCAGGGCGAATGCGATATGGCGCTGGCCGGGGGCGTGGCCGTGATGTCCTCGACAGCGCCGTTCATCGGCTTCAGTGAGTTGCGGGGGCTCGCGCCGGACGGCAGGTCCAAGGCGTTCTCGGCGAACAGCGACGGCATGACCCTGGCCGAGGGCGTGGGCGTCCTACTGCTGGAGCGGCTGTCGGACGCGCGCCGCAACGGCCATCAGGTGCTGGCGGTGATCCGGGGCACGGCGGTCAACCAGGACGGCTCCAGCAACGGCCTGACCGCGCCCAACGGGCCGTCGCAGCAGCGGGTGATCCGGCAGGCGCTCGCCAATGCCCGGCTGTCGGCGTCCGAGGTGGACGCGGTGGAGGCGCACGGTACGGGTACGTCGCTGGGCGATCCGATCGAGGCGCAGGCGCTGCTGGCCACGTACGGACAGGAGCGGCCCGAGGGGCGTCCGCTGTGGCTGGGGTCCATCAAGTCCAACATCGGACACGCACAGATGGCCGCGGGCGCGGCCGGGGTCATCAAGATGGTGATGGCGATGCGCCACGAGGTGCTGCCCGCCTCGCTGCACATCGACGAGCCGACGCCCCATGTGGACTGGAGCGCGGGCGATGTCCATCTGCTGACCGAGGCGCGGGAGTGGCCGCGTGGCGAGCATCCGCGCCGGGCGGGGGTCTCGTCGTTCGGCATCAGCGGGACGAACGCCCATCTGATCCTGGAGCAGGCCCCGGAGGGGGTCGCTGAGGCGGGGCCGGTGGAGTCGCTGAAGCCGGTGGGTGGGCCGGTGCCGTGGGTGGTGTCGGCGCGCGGACCGC
>NZ_JANIAA010000014.1 GCF_024505145.1 Streptomyces rugosispiralis
CTAAAGCCGTGGAGCCGACCGCCCCAGCCACGACGTACCCCTTCTCTAACGGCAGGTGGCTGCTTGCTGTGCGCGCGGCACGGGCCCCGGCCGGGCTGGAGCGGGGCGGAGACAGGAGCGCAGGCCCGGCCGGGGGCCGGGCCGCGCGCGGTGAGCGGAGCGAGCCGCCTTGAACCCGTAGAGAAGGTTGTAACTCAGCGGTCGTTGGGCTGGTGTCGGGCGATCTTGTGTGTGGTGGGGCAGGTGAACTGTTCGGCGCATGCTGGAAGGCGTCGGGATTCGCGGTGGGCGAGCGGCAGGAAGATGACCGGCCGGAGGATCCATTCGATGTGGGTGTCTTGCTGGGTGAGGGCGAACGTGGCTGCTTCCCCCTTGGTGAGGGCGTCTTCGGCTTCCTTGTAGCCGTGGGTGACCCAGTCCCATGCCTTGTGGGCCATTTCGCGGTCGAGCGCTGAGGCGATGGTGCGCACGGTGACGCGGATCCATCGGGTGGCCTCGCTGGGGCTACCGGTTTCGATGGAGGCGAGTAGGACGGAGCGGGGTCCTGTGGCTGGTGAGCGGGTCCAGCATTCGCACCAGTAGCCGGGTCGTAGTAGGGGCCTCAGCATGTGGTGGCTCCTGCCTGCTCGGGTGCTGCTACGAGTTGGGCGGTGACGGTGCGGCCGTGTTGGCTGCCGGTGATATCCAGGCGGCGGGCGAGTGCCATGACGATGGTTAATCCGCGGCCGTGGGTGTCGTCCGGGTCGGCTTCTGTGGAGCGGGGTTCGTCGGGGTGGCCTCCCTCGTCGGTGACGGAGATCGCGACGGTGCGGGGTGAGAGGGACAGCGTGAGCTGGAAGGTGCCGTAGGGGCTGCCGCTTGCGGTGTGGGTGAGGGCGTTGCTGCCCAGCTCGCTGACGATCAGCTCGGCGTCATCGGCGCAGGGGTGGTTGCTGAGGATGTCGCGGGTCCAGCGGCGGGCGCGGGTGACTTCTTCTCGGGATCCTGGGCACATCAGGCCCCAAACTCGCGGAGCACTCATATACTCGTCCATACGAGTTCCTTCGTGCTGGTAGGGGCTATGGGTCATGGGTGCGTGCTAGATGAGTCGTACGCCGTCGTGGGCGCGGATGGCCGGCGGGCTGGTGTTGTCCAGGGCGTCCAGGACGCGGATGGCGTATGCCTCGTCGGCGAGTTCGGTGATCTCGTCGCGGGTGGCCCAGCGCAGTGCGCGGGTTTCCGCTCCGGTGGTCGGGGTGCCGTCGAGTGCTTCGCAGCGGAAGACCATGGAGACGATCAGGCCGGTCATGTTCTTGTAGACGCCGGTGAGGGTCGCGGGGAGAGCGATCTTGATGCCGGTCTCTTCGAGGACTTCCCGTTGCAGGGCGTCGGGGATGGTTTCCCCGCGTTCGAGCACGCCGCCGGGCGGTTCCCACTTACCGTTGTCGCGTCGCTTGATCAGCAGCGCACGGCCCGCGTCGTCGACGATGACTCCGGCGACGCTCACGGAGTGCGGGCGCTCAGTGCTCACGTTCCTCGGCCCTCTCGGCTGGCTAGGCTCTCCACCGTAGCAATCCCGGTCAGCCGCTCGTCTAGATACCTAAAGGAGTATGTGCGAATGCCTTCTCTGACCTCTGTTCTGGGTGTATTGGACCCGACGAGCGACCGGGCGGTGTTCCGGCAGATCGCTGACGCGCTGCGGGAAGCGATCGACAAGGGCCGCTTCCGGGAGGGCGACAAGCTGCCCTCCGAGACGGAGCTGGTCGATCACTTCGGTGTCTCGCGGATGACCGTCCGCAACGCTCTGTCGCTGCTCCAGCAAGAGGGCCTGGTGCTGTCCGAGCACGGCAAGGGTGTTTTTGTGCGGCCCCGGCCGCCTGTGCGGCGGCTGGCCTCGGACCGGTTCGCGCGGCGGCATCGGGATCAGGGGAAGGCTGCCTTCACCGTGGAGGCGGAAGCGGCGGGCAGTCGCCCGGAGGTGGACAGCCTGGAGGTGAAGGAGGAGCGGCCGTCGCAGGACATCTCTGCTCGGCTGGGTTCGCCTCGTAAGGTGCTGGCTCGGCGGCGGCGGTATCTGCTGGATGGGCGGCCGGTGGAGTTCGCCACCTCGTATCTGCCGCTGGACCTGGCGCGGAATACTCCGATCGCGCAGCCCAACCCGGGCCCCGGTGGGATCTATGCCCGGCTGGAGGAGATGGGGCATCGCCTGGATCACTTCGATGAGGAGATCCGGGCCCGGATGCCCTCGCCTGCCGAGGTGCGTACGCTCCAGCTCGCTTCCGGGGTGCCGGTGATCCATCTCGTTCGGACTGCCTATGACGCTGAGGGGCGGGCGGTGGAGGTGTGTGACACCGTGATGGCTGCCGACGCGTACGTCCTCGCCTACCAGCTTCCTGCCAACTGACGCATGGCCGGGGCGTGGTGGCCCCGGGCTGCTTCTTCTGACTCGTACACACAAAGATGCATACTCGTATAGACGAGTGGGCAAGCTGTGTGGCATGGTGGTTCCCGTTCCCGCTCGTTCGGGTTCGAAGGCGCAACTCATCTACACAAGTAGGTGGGTTGGATGTGAGATGAGGAGAAGTCGTTGCGTTCCATTCGAGTTGAGACCTCTGGCGCCACGGTTCTGCTGACTGAGGCGCCGGAGCCGAAGGTGAAGGACCGGCAGACCGGCGAGATCGCCAAGGACGCGCAGAGCGGTGAGACGCTGATGCGGCTCGGCGTCGTCTACATCGACGGCGGGGAGTCCTCGCTGCTTCAGGTCACCGTGCCGGAGAGCGGCGTGACGGAGGGGCTGGCGCTCGGGGCGCCGGTCACGCTGATCGGGCTGATCGCCCGGCCCTGGGACACCGTGTTCAACGGGCAGCAGCGGCACGGCATCGCCTTCCGGGCCGAGGCCATCGCCCCGGCCGCCATATCAGTGGGTGCGGGGGCCTGAGCCTGATGGCTGACGTGATGACGCTGATGGAGGTGGGTGGTCCGGTCGCCGCGACGGTCGGCGGGGCTGCCTATCTCCGGGCCCGGCACCCGGCCGCCTACTGGTCCACGGTCGGGATGCCCATCTCGACGGCCCGGTTGCTCGGGTCGTACGGGTCCGTGATGGATGCGTGCGGGCTGACCGTTCCGCCGTCCCGGCTGCGGGCCTGGGCGGTGCAGGCATTTACACATCGGGAGGTTCGGCCGGTGCCTCCGCGCCGGGGGCTGATCCGTCCGACGTCGACCGGGCTGCGGGTGCGGCTGCGGCTGGCACCGGGGCAGGAACCTGCGGATGTGGCGGCCTCGGCTGAACGGCTGCGGCATGCCTGGGGCGTTCACGGCGCGTATGTGGAGGAGATCAAGCCGGGCGTGGTCGATCTGCGGCTGATCGGCTTCGATGTGCTCCGGAAGGTGCGGATGCCCCGGAAGGCTGTGAGTGGCTTCCTGAAGGTGCCGGTGGCGCTGCGCGAGGATGCGACGCCGTTCGTCCGGGACTACCGGGCCATCCCGCACCAACTGACGCTGGGCGCCACGCTGTCGGGGAAGTCGATGTTCCTGCGGCACCTCATCGCCGGGCTCGCTCGGCAACCGGTCGCGCTGGTCGGGATCGACTGCAAGCGGGGTGTGGAGCTGGCGCCGTTCGCTCCTCGGCTCTCGGCGCTGGCCACCGATCCTATGCAGGCGGCGGAGCTGCTGCCTGTGGTGGTCGGGCTGATGGAAGACCGGTACGACCTGATCAAGGCCCGGCAGGGCATCGCTCCCAGTACCCCGGATGAAGAGATCACTTCTGACATCTGGGGGCTGCCGGAGGGTGAGCGGCCGGTGCCGGTGCCGGTGCCGGTGGTGCTGGTGGTGGACGAGGTGGCCGAACTGTTCCTCGTCGCCACGCGGAAGGACGAGGAACGGCGGGATGAGATGGTCACCCAGCTCATCCGGCTCGCCCAACTCGGCCGCGCGGCAGGCATCTACCTGGAGGTCTGCGGGCAGCGCTTCGGCGCCGAGCTGGGCAAGGGAGCGACGATGCTGCGGGCTCAGTTGACCGGGCGGGTCTGCCACCGCGTGAACGATGAAGCCTCCGCCAAGATGGCGCTCGGAGATATTGCTCCTGAAGCGGTGGGCGCTGCCTGTGCCATCGCCCCGGAACGGCCCGGCCTCGCGGTCGCCGGGGACACCTCCGGCGGCTGGTCTCGCATCCGTACGCCGTATCTGTCGTTGGGTGCTGCGGCCGAAGTGTGCCGCGAGACCGCTCACCTGGTACCGGACCTGCCCGCGTTGGAGCCGTTCCGGCCGGACGTGCCGGCCGTTCCGGTGAGCGCTCCGCCGTCCTTGCTCAAGCCGCTTCCGGCCGCCGAGTAATCCACCCGCCTGACGGCTGGCGCGACCGTACTCGTGCCGTGTCCCTACCCCCGCCATGCCTGAAACCGAAGGGGAGTACCTGTGTCCCGTCCCACCATCTCCGAGGTCTCCGCGCTCCTGGCCGACCTGGCCGACTTCCGCACACGCGGGGCCGGGAGCAACGCCGAGTTGATGAACCGCAAAGCGGACCTGTTGGAGCGCATCGCCGCTGCCCAGCCCGATGACGTTGAAGCCGCTGAGGTCGCCGCTGCCGCTCGCGCACGTGCCGACGAACTCACCACAGACGGCTGACTCACTGGAAGGAGTTCCTACCCATGCGCGCTTGCCTGGCGCGGGTTGACGCGGTGCTCGTGCAAGCGGTCATCGCTGCCGCGCTGTCCTTCGCCCACCTGCATGACCTGGCCTCGGCGGCCGGGCAGGACGGCTGGAAGGCGTGGGCATACCCGGTGTCCGTCGACCTGTTGCTTGTGGCGGCCTGGAAGCGGCTGCGGTCGGGGGTGTCCAAGGCTGCGGGCTGGTGCTGGTTCGTCGTCGCCCTTGTCGCGTCGCTCGGGGCGAACGTCGCCACCGCCGGGCTGCTCGACCTGGCCGACGTACCGGCCTGGCTGCGCATCCTCGTCGCCGGATGGCCTGCTGTCGGCTTCCTCGGCGGGACCCTTCTTGCCCACACCGCACCGCCTTCAACCAGGGAAGGCGATGGTCAGGACGCGGGGCAGGAACGAGACCGGCGACCGCCCGCCATGAGGCGGACCCCCGCGCAGAGCGGGAGGCTGGCGCGGTCGCCGATCCACTCGAAACCCACCGATTGACGCAGCCGGACTCCCAGCTACGTGATCAGAGGCAAGCCAACGATAGCGGCAAAGTCGACTCACCGCTCACGGAGCACTCCGATGAGCAACGCCGAGGTGCTGGAGTGGACTTGGCCTCATCGCCAGATGCTCCGTCACCGACGATCAACGTGCCTCCTGCCCTGGTAAACCACGCGCGCAAGCTCGCCGACGAACACCGTGCCCGTACCGGTTCGCCCATCGACACCGACACCCTGCGCGCCCGCCTCGGCGTCCCGGCAACGCTGGCTGACGCCATCGCCTCCCGCCTCTGACAGGAGTCCTCCATGCTCCGCCGCTTCCGCAACGTCATCCGTATCGGCCCGGTGCGCGTCGGCACCGCCAATGATCAGCGGGGCCGGGTGAAGCACACCGCCGTGTGCACCGCTCCGCGCTGTGACTTCTCCGCCGACTACGACACCCGCGCCGCCGCCGAGCTGGCCGCCCGTACGCACCGCTGCCCCGTCCGCTGAAAGGAGAGATCGCCTGTGACCGTCAGCCTGCCCCTGGTCCTCGTCCTCGGCGCCGTCGCGTGGATCGCGATCAAGTTCATGGGCGTCCGTCTGTGGGTCGCCGTCGTGATCGCGCTGTTCGGCTTCTGGCTCGCCCACACCGGCCTCGCGCCGTCCGTGGAGTCCGGTACGCGCTCCGGCGTTGACTCCGTCAACGAACAACACGACTAGACGAGTAGCTGAGAGGAGATCGCAGTGTTCCGACCGAAGTACCCCGAAGCCCCCACACCGCCGATCGTCCACGTCTCCACCGCCATCCCGACGGCCCAGCAGCATCACGCCCCGGCCTGCTCCTGCCAGCACACCACCGCGCCCGCTCCAACTCGCCCGGCCGGGGCCTTGAGCGGCCTCAACGCCGGAACGGTCGGTGCCGTGGTCACGGTCGGCATCGTCCTGACGGCTCTGCTCGCCGCCGTAGCTGTCACGGCCGTCTCCGTCGCCGTGGCCGCCGTCGTCATGCGCTCGCTGCTGGCCAGCCAGCGCCGCCGCTGATCCCACACCACACGACTGCCGGGGCGGCCTCGATACCGCCAAGCATCCGCCGCCCCGGCAGCCCAACCCCTCCCGACCCAAGAGCCGAAAGAGGAGCCCCATCATCACCCGCACCACCCCGCCACCGCTGCCCCAACTCCGCAGCCTGGCAGCACTCGGCACCATGCCCGCACTGCTCCACCAGCTCTCCGGCCTCGGCGGCTGCACCACCCCGATCCGCCTCGACGGCCACCGCACCGAACACCACCTCAACCAGGACACCGGCGAGATCGGCCGCATTCTTCATCACCTGGACTCCGCCGAGCTGCCCGCCGGGCATCTGCTGGTCCGCTGTAACAACCGCCGCGTCACCCGCTGTGCGGCCTGCGCCGAGACCTACCGCCGCGACACCTTCCACCTGATCACTGCCGGACTACGCGGCGGCAAAGGCACCCCCGAGGAGGTAGCCACGCATCCCCGCGTCTTCGCCACCTTCACCGCGCCCAGCTTCGGCCCCGTCCACAATCGGCCCACCGGCCCTGCCGGTGTTCGCCGTCCGTGCCGGTGCGGTGTCCACCACGACCAGGAGGACGACGCGCTTGGTACGCCGCTCAACCCGGACAGGTACGACTACGAATCCGCGGTGCTCTGGAACGCTCATGCGGGTCTGCTGTGGCGGCGGTTCTCGATCTACCTGCGGCGGGAGGTCGCCAAGCGCGCCGGACTCACGCAGCGGGCCTTCCGCGCGCACGCCCGGCTGTCCTTCGCCAAGGTCGCCGAGTACCAGAAACGCGGCGCCGTCCACTTCCACGCCGTCATCCGGCTCGACGGCCCGGAAGGCGGTGACACCCCGCCCCCGGCCTGGGCCACCACCGAGCTGTTGACCGACGCCATCCGCGCTGCCGCAGCCAAAGCGGAGGTGAAAGGACCGGTGATCGACGGCCGGGCCCACCGCTTCGCCTTCGGTCGTCAGCTCGATGTACGGTCCATTCGTGGGCCCGAGTTGGACGGCGGAACGGCACTGACCGACCGGGCGGTCGCCGCGTACATCGCCAAGTACGCCACCAAGGGCGCCGAAACCGCGACCGGAGCCCTCGACCGGCCCATACGCCTCATCGCCGAACTCGCCCAAATCGACGTCCCCGAACACACCCGCCGCCTCATCCGCACCGCCTGGGCCCTCGGCGCCCGCAAAGACCTCGAACACCTCCGGCTCCGCGCCTGGGCCCACATGCTCGGCTTCCGGGGCCACTTCTCCACCAAATCCCGCCGCTACTCCACCACCCTCGGCGCACTCCGCGACGCCCGCGCCGCCTGGCGACGTGCCCAAGCCGCAGCGGCTCAGCCAGAGCAGGAAGAAACCACGCTCGTTCTCGCCCACTGGGTCTACGCCGGTACCGGCCTCACCCCCGCCGAGGAATGGCTGACCGCCACCATCACCCCCGCCCCCGGAACGGAAGGAGAACCGACCCGTGGCTGAGCCCCGGTCCAATGTCGTCGTATTGGATGCCGATGCTGACCCGTCCTTGGTGCTCTTGACCGTCGAGGAGGCGGCTCGGCGGCTTCGTATCGGGCGTACGACGTGCTTCCGGCTCGTCCTCGCCGGAGAGATCGAATCGGTGACGGTCGGGCGGCTGCGCCGGGTGCCTGCCGACGCCGTACCGGCCTACGTGGCCAAGCTGCGTAACCGATCCGCCGAAGCGGCATAAGGGGGACGGTATGGCAGAGGGGAAGCGTACGCGGCAGCCCAATGGCGCCTCGTCCATCTACCTCGGCAAGGACGGGAAATGGCACGGCCGGGTGACGGTCGGTGTTCGTGATGACGGTAGGCCCGACCGCCGTCATATCGAGCGCAAGACCAAGGCCGAGGTGACCAAGGCCGTTCGCGAGATGGAGCGGGCGCGCGATGAGAAGAAGCTCAGGAAGCCGGGCCAGAGCTGGACCGTCCAAGCCTGGCTGGAGCACTGGGTCGAGAACATCGCCAAGCCGTACGTCTCCGAGAATTCGTACGACGGGTATGAGGTCGATGTGCGGGTGCACCTGGTGCCGGGCCTCGGCGCCCACAAGCTCGATCGACTGGAGCCCGAGCACCTGGAACGCTTCTACCGGAAGATGCAGGAAGCCGGGAGCGCGGCCGGCACCGCTCACCACGTCCACCGGACGATCCGGGTCGCCCTCGGTGAGGCGGTGCGGCGCGGGCACATCCCCACCAACGTGGCCGAGATCGCCAAGGCGCCGCGCCTCGAAGAAGAGGACATCGAGCCGTACACGATCGAAGAGGTCCAGAGTCTGCTGGTGGAGGCGGCCAAGCTCCGTAACAGCGCTCGCTGGGTCGTTGCCCTGGCGCTCGGCCTCCGGCAAGGGGAAGCGCTGGGGCTGCACTGGGAAGACGTGGACCTGGACGCGGGATACGTCCGCATCCGTAAGAACCGGCTGCGGCCGAAGTACGCGCATGGCTGTGGGGGTGATCCCTGCGGGCGAAAGGCGGGCTACTGCCCTCAACGCCAGCAGACCCGCCGGGAGCACAAGAGCACCAAGTCACGCGCCGGACGGCGTACGGTCGGCCTGCCGGACCCGCTGATCAAACTCCTTCGCCAGCACCAGGAGGAGCAAGAGAGGGAACGGGCCGAGGCCGGTGCCGACTGGGAGGGGAAGGGATATGTCTTCGCTTCGCCGACCGGCGGGCCCCTCAGCCCGAACACCGACTATCACGTCTGGAAGCGGCTGCTTCGGGACGCGGGGGTACGGGACGGCCGTCTCCATGACGCTCGCCACACCGCCGCGACCGTCCTCCTGCTCCTCGGCGTCCCTGACGTCGTGGTCGACGCGATCATGGGATGGGAGCCCGGGGGAGCGGCGCGGATGCGGGCCCGGTACATGCACGTGACGGGGCCGATGCTGCGGAAGGTCGCGCAGCAAGTCGGGGGCGCGCTCTGGGAGCCGTCAGCCGCCGACTGAGACGGGAACTGAGACGGACATATGCCAGAGGGCCGGGCCGCTTTCGCGGTCCGGCCCTCTGAGCTGGCGGAGGATACGAGATTCGAACTCGTGAGGGGTTGCCCCCAACACGCTTTCCAAGCGTGCGCCCTAGGCCTCTAGGCGAATCCTCCGCTGGAGACTCTACAAGACGATCGGGAGTGCTAGCGAACTCGTTCCCACCCGGGTCTATCCGCTAGGGTGGGGGCCAGCCCCTCACGTGGCGCTATCTCACCGAACTCCCCCAGGGCCGGAAGGCAGCAAGGGTAAGTGGGCTCTGGCGGGTGCGTGAGGGGCCCCTTGCGTCTTTGGGGGTCGCGGGGGTGTGGGGATGTGGGTGTGGGCCCGTTGTCCGTGGTCCCCGATATCGTCGTAAGCGTGTCGTCCCTCGCGCTGTACCGCCGCTACCGCCCCGAGACCTTCGCGGAGGTCATCGGGCAGGAGCATGTCACCGGCCCGCTGCAGCAGGCGCTGCGCAACAACCGGGTCAATCACGCGTATCTCTTCAGCGGTCCCCGCGGGTGTGGCAAGACGACCAGTGCGCGCATCCTGGCCCGCTGTCTGAACTGTGAGAAGGGTCCCACTCCGGCGCCGTGCGGCGAGTGCCAGTCGTGCCAGGACCTCGCGCGGAACGGGCCCGGGTCGATCGATGTGATCGAGATCGACGCCGCGTCGCACGGTGGTGTGGACGACGCCCGTGAGCTGAGGGAGAAGGCGTTCTTCGGGCCCGCGTCCAGTCGCTACAAGATCTACATCATCGATGAGGCCCATATGGTCACCTCGGCGGGGTTCAACGCCCTGCTGAAGGTGGTCGAGGAGCCCCCGGAGCACCTCAAGTTCATCTTCGCGACCACCGAGCCGGAGAAGGTCATCGGCACGATCCGGTCGCGTACGCACCACTATCCGTTCCGGCTCGTGCCGCCCGGGACGCTCCGCGACTATCTGGGTGAGGTCTGCGGGCGCGAGGCGATTCCGGTCGAGGACGGGGTGCTGCCGCTGGTGGTGCGGGCCGGGGCCGGGTCCGTGCGGGATTCGATGTCGGTGATGGACCAGCTGCTCGCGGGCGCGGCCGACGACGGCGTGACGTACGCCATGGCGACCTCGCTGCTTGGCTATACGGACGGCTCGCTGCTCGACTCGATCGTGGACGCCTTCGCGGCGAGCGACGGGGCGGCGGCGTTCGAGGTCGTCAACCGCGTGATCGAGGGGGGCAACGACCCCCGGCGCTTCGTCGCCGATCTGCTGGAGCGGCTGCGCGATCTGGTGATCCTCTCCGCCGTGCCGGACGCGGCGGAGAAGGGGCTCATCGACGCCCCGGCCGATGTGGTGGAGCGGATGCAGGCGCAGGCGTCGGTCTTCGGCGGCGCCGAGCTGAGCCGCGCGGCGGACCTGGTCAACGAGGGGCTTACGGAGATGCGCGGCGCCACCTCGCCGCGGCTCCAGCTCGAGCTGATCTGCGCCCGGGTGCTGCTGCCCGCCGCCTTCGACGATGAGCGGTCCGTCCAGTCGCGGCTGGAGCGGCTGGAGCGCGGGGCCCTCGCGGGTGGGCTGGGCGGTGGTGCTGGTGGTGGTGCCGGTGGCGGTGGTGGCGTCGGTGGTGGTGGCGTTGGGGTGCCTGGGCCTGCCATGGGGTACGTACCGGGGCCCGATGCTCACGCTCCCGCTCCCCCCGCCGGTGGACCGTCCGGTCCGGCCGCCGCGCGTGCGGCTATGGGCGGGGGCGGGCCTGGTCAGGGACAGGCCCCAGGCGGTCCGGGGGGTTCGGACGGTGGCGATGCGCCCGGTGGGTGGCCCGCCGGGGCACGGCCCGCCGCGGACAGCGATCCGGGTGGTGCCGTAGACAGTGGTGCCGTAGACAGCGGACAGCAGGGCGGTGCACCGGCCGCGGCCGCGCCCCCCGAGGGCGGCGGGCAGCGGCCCGGAGCGTGGCCGTCGGGTGCCCAGGCCCCGGTCGCCGAGGGCGGCGGATCGCGGCCCGGAGTCTGGCCCACCGCATCCGCGCCCGGCACCGGGGCTTCCGGTACGGGCGGTTCCTCCGGTGGCGGCGGTGGACAGGGCGCCGGGGCGCCCGCTCGGCAGCCCGGTGGCTGGCCTACGGCCACCGCGCCGGGGCAGGGCGGCGGCCCGCCCGCGCAGACGCCCGCGGCGCCCTCCGCGCCGACCACCCCGACCACCCCGAGCGCCCCTTCTGCCCCCGCCGCCGGACCCGGGCCCAACGCACCTGCGCCGGGTGCGCCGAGCATGGCGCAGGGCGCCGTCCAGGTGCGGCAGATGTGGCCGGACATCCTGGAGGCGGTCAAGAACCGCCGCCGCTTCACCTGGATCCTGCTGAGCCAGAACGCGACGGTGTCCGGCTTCGACGGAACCACCCTCCAGCTCGGCTTCTCCAACGCGGGCGCGCGTGACAGCTTCGTGGGCGGCGGCAGCGAGGACGTCCTGCGGCAGGCGCTCCAGGACGCCATAGGGGTCCAGTGGCGGATCGAGGCGATCGTCGACCCCTCGGGCGGCGCCGGACAGCAGGGCGGCGGCCCAGGTGGTCCGGGCGGTTTCGGTGGTGCTGGTGGTCCCGGTGGTTCCGGTGGTCCCGGCGCGCCCGGTGGCCAAGGCGGGTCCGGCGGCTATGGCGGAGGCAGCGGCGGCTTCGGCGGAGGCGGCAGCGGTGCCGGTGGCGGTGGTGCCACCGGCGGCGGCTTCGGCGGCGGGAGCGGCCCCAGCGCCAGCCCCGGCGGCGGCTTCGGTGGCGGCTTCGGCGGCGGTGGCCAGTCCGCCTCGCCCGGCCAGTCCGCGCCCCGGCCCGCCGCTCCCGCCTCCCCGCCCCCGGCCGCGCCCCCCGCGTCCTCCGCACCCTCCGGCTCCGCGGACGCGGGCCCGCCCCCCGAGGCGGCGGCGTACCAGGAGCCCGCGCCGCCGCGGGTCTCGATCGAGGACGACATGCCGGCCGAGGACGACCCGGATCTGGACGACACCGCGCTGAGCGGGCACGACCTGATCGTCCGCGAGCTCGGTGCCACGGTGATCGACGAGATCGTCAACGAGTAGAACGAGTAGGAGGCGGGGGCCCCGGCCCCAGGTCTCACGCCGCCGCGTCTCCTCCGTACGGCGTAGAGCAAGGCGCTCTGGGAGCACGTAGGCTCGGGCTATCGAAGAGAACGACTGTCGAGCGCCAGGAGCGAAGCCGTGATCCCCGGTGGTGGCCAGCCGAACATGCAGCAGTTGCTGCAGCAGGCTCAGAAGATGCAGCAGGACCTCGCCGCGGCCCAGGAGGAGCTGGCCCGCACTCACGTCGAGGGTTCCGCGGGCGGTGGCCTGGTGAAGGCGACCGTGACCGGTTCCGGTGAGTTGCAGGGCCTGGTCATCGATCCCAAGGCCGTGGATCCTGATGACACGGAGACCCTCGCGGATCTGGTCGTCGCGGCCGTCCGCGATGCCAACCACGCCGCGCAGGAGCTCCAGCAGCAGAAGCTCGGCCCGCTCGCCCAGGGGCTGGGCGGTATGCCCGGACTCCCGTTCTGACCTTCGGCTTCTCGAAGGTCTCCGGGGTCTCCGGGGTCTCTGGGTCCCCGGGATTCTCCGGGGTCTCCGGGTCCCCCGGGGTTCTCCGGGCCCGACCGTGAGCGTCGCGGCGGCCGGTGAGAGCCGTAGGAGCCGTAGGAGTCGTAAGAGCCGTAGGAGCCGTCGCGGCGGCCCGGCCGCAAGCGCGTGACGCCCCCTGGCCGTGAGGGCACGGCGCAACCGAATATTCATGTGAAGTACGGCCACCGCGTGTCGGCGCGAGATTGGATGAAGGCGTGTACGAGGGCGTGGTCCAGGACCTCATCGACGAGTTGGGCAGGTTGCCCGGCGTCGGTCCCAAGAGCGCGCAGCGGATCGCCTTCCACATCCTGCAGGCCGAGCCCACCGACGTTCGCCGTCTCGCGCAAGCGCTGACGCAGGTCAAGGAGAAGGTGCGGTTCTGCGCGGTCTGCGGGAACGTCGCCGAGGCCGAGCAGTGCCGCGTCTGCCAGGACCCCCGTCGCGACCCCGCGATCATCTGCGTGGTCGAGGAGCCGAAGGACGTCGTCGCGATCGAGCGGACGCGTGAGTTCCGGGGCCGCTATCACGTGCTCGGCGGGGCGATCAGCCCCATCGAGGGCGTGGGCCCGGACGATCTGCGGATCAGGGAGCTGCTGGCGCGGCTCGCGGACGGGACGGTCACCGAGCTCATCCTGGCCACCGATCCGAATCTGGAGGGCGAAGCCACCGCCACGTACCTCGCGCGCATGATCAAGCCCATGGGTTTGAAGGTCACCCGCCTGGCCAGCGGCCTCCCTGTCGGTGGAGACCTGGAGTACGCCGACGAGGTCACGCTGGGTCGTGCCTTCGAAGGGAGAAGACTTCTCGATGTCTGACGCAACGCTGCACGACGCCCACCCGGACCCGGACGACTTCGCGGTCCAGATCTCCGACCAGATCGAGAGCTTCATCGTCGCGGTCACCGAAGTCGCCAAGGGGGACGAGCCGGACAGCGCTGTGCCGTTCCTGCTGCTCGAGCTGTCGCAGCTGCTCCTCGCGGGCGGCCGGCTCGGCGCGCACGAGGACTTCGTCCCGGACGAGCGGTACGAACCGGACGCCGGCCCGGAGCCGGACGTCGACGAGCTGCGTGAGCGCTTCGCCCGGCTGCTGGAGCCGGTGGACATCTACTCGGAGGTCTTCGACCCGTACGTGCCGCGCAGCCAGCCGGTCGCCTGCCGGATCTCCGACGATCTGGCCGGGATCATCACCGATCTGCGGCACGGGATGGCGCACTACCGCGAGGGCCGGATCAGCGAGGCGCTGTGGTGGTGGCAGTTCTCGTACCTCTCCAACTGGGGGACGACCGCCTCGGCGGCCCTGCGTGCGCTGCAGTCGCTGGTCGCGCACGTACGGCTGGACAGCCCGCTGGACGAGCTGGACGGTCTGGACACGGACAGCAACGCGGGCGGTGACGAGGAGCTCGCGGAGGAGGCCGGCCGGGTCATGGCGGCGGAGATCGCGGGACCGCTCGGCCTGCGCTCGGGGCCGCGTTGAGGAGCGCTCGGGGCCGCGCTGAGGAGCGCTCGGGACCGCGCTGAGGAGCGCTTGAGTCGGCCTGTTGGGCAGCCCGCGGGGCGCCCGCCGGGCGGTCTACCGGGCGGTCCGCCGGGCGGTCCGCCGGGCCGTCCGGTCCTGTGAGCTGAGTTACGTTCCCGTGTGCTTCCGCGGTAAGCGGGCAGGGTTCGTCGCTGAGCGGGTGGGAGGGATGCGGGGAATCTCGCGGGTGCGTGGACGTTGCGCCGTGTGATGCCCCTCGTCTTCCCCTGATCACTTTGCGGGGCATTCGTCTCGCTATGTGATATTGGGAGGGCATATTCCGGCCGCTCGTTAGACTGAGCCGACCGCATTATTGAGAGCTGCGAGGAGCGCACGTGGGCCTTGTCGTGCAGAAGTACGGAGGCTCCTCCGTTGCCGATGCCGAGGGCATCAAGCGGGTCGCCAAGCGGATCGTGGAAGCCAAGAAGAACGGCCACCAGGTGGTCGTCGTGGTCTCCGCGATGGGCGACACGACGGACGAGCTGATCGATCTCGCCGAGCAGGTATCCCCGATTCCTACTGGGCGCGAGTTCGACATGCTGCTGACCGCGGGAGAGCGGATCTCCATGGCCTTGCTGGCGATGGCGATCAAAAACCTCGGTCACGAGGCGCTGTCGTTCACCGGCAGCCAGGCGGGAGTCATCACCGACGCGGTTCACAACAAAGCACGGATCATCGATGTCACGCCGGGCCGCATCCGTGACGCGCTCGAACTCGGCGCGGTCGCGATCGTCGCGGGCTTCCAGGGCGTGTCCCAGGAGAGCAAGGACATCACCACCCTCGGCCGGGGCGGTTCCGACACCACCGCGGTCGCGCTGGCCGCGGCCCTGGACGCCGAGGTGTGCGAGATCTACACCGACGTGGACGGCGTGTTCACCGCCGACCCGCGCGTGGTGAAGAAGGCTCGCAAGATCAACGAAATTCCGTACGAGGACATGCTGGAGCTCGCCGCGAGCGGCTCCAAGGTGCTGCACCTGCGCTGTGTGGAGTACGCGCGCCGGTACAACATCCCCATTCACGTACGGTCGTCGTTCTCCGGTCACCAGGGCACCTGGGTGCGCAACCGGCCGGAAGCGGGAGAAGGAGAAGAAGGCATGGAGCAAGCGATCATCTCCGGAGTCGCGCACGACACGTCCGAGGCCAAGGTCACGGTCGTCGGGGTGCCGGACAAGCCGGGTGAGGCCGCGGCCATCTTCCGCACCATCTCCGACGCCGAGATCAACATCGACATGGTGGTGCAGAACGTCTCCGCCGCGTCGACCGGGCTGACCGACATCTCCTTCACGCTGCCGAAGACGGACGGCCACCGGGCGATGGAGGCGCTGACCAAGGCGAAGTCGCTGATCGGCTTCGACTCGCTGCGCTACGACGACCAGATCGCCAAGATCTCCCTGATCGGTGCCGGTATGCGCACCAACCCGGGGGTCACCGCGACCTTCTTCGAGGCACTGTCGAACGCCGGGGTCAACATTGAGCTGATCTCGACCTCCGAGATCCGCATCTCGGTCGTCACCCGCGCCGACGATGTGAAGGACGCGGTCGTGGCCGTGCACAGCGCCTTCGGCCTGGACAGTGACACGGACGAAGCGGTGGTCTACGGAGGGACCGGACGATGACCGGCCATGGCGGTGCCGGCGGTGGTGACAAGCCCACCCTCGCGGTCGTCGGGGCCACCGGCGCGGTCGGCACCGTCATGCTCTCGATCCTCTCCGAGCGCGCCGACATCTGGGGCGAGATCCGGCTGATCGCCTCACCCCGCTCGGCCGGCCGGAAGCTGACCGTCCGGGGTGAGCAGGTCGAGGTCGTCGCGCTGAGCGAGGAGGCGTTCGAGGGCGTCGACGTCGCGATGTTCGACGTACCCGACGAGATCTCGGCGCGGTGGGCGCCCATCGCGGCGAGCAAGGGCGCGGTGGCCATCGACAACTCCGGCGCCTTCCGGATGGACCCCGATGTCCCCCTGGTGGTGCCGGAGGTGAACGCGCACGCGGCCCGGGTCCGCCCGCGCGGCATCATCGCCAACCCCAACTGCACCACCCTGTCGATGATCGTCGCGATGGGCGCGCTGCATGCCGAGTTCGGGCTGAGCGAGCTGATCGTCTCCTCGTACCAGGCGGTCTCCGGCGCGGGCAAGGAAGGCATCGACGCCCTGCGCGAGCAGATCGCGCTGGTCGCCGGTACGGAGCTGGGCACTCACCCCGGGGACGTACGGCGGGCGGTGGGCGACACCGGGCCGTTCCCGGCGCCGATGGCGCTCAATGTGGTGCCGTTCGCCGGTTCGCTCAAGGAGGACGGCTGGTCCTCCGAGGAGCTCAAGGTGCGGAACGAGTCCCGCAAGATCCTGGGGCTGCCGGAGCTGAGGGTCACCGCGACCTGCGTACGGGTGCCCGTGATCACCACTCATTCGCTGGCCGTGCACGCGCGGTTCGAGAACGAGGTGACGGTCGAGGCGGCGCACGAGATCCTGGCGGGCGCCCCCGGGGTGGTGCTGTGCGACAACCCGGCGGAGGGCGAGTTCCCGACCCCCGCCGACGCCGTGGGCACCGACCCCACGTGGGTCGGCCGGGTGCGGCGGTCGCTGGACGACCCGAAGGCGCTGGAACTGTTCGTCTGCGGCGACAACCTGCGCAAGGGCGCGGCGCTGAACACCGCGCAGATCGCGGAGGTCGTCGCGGCCGAGCTGGCGGGCGGCGCCGCCGCGCGGTGAGCGCTGTCAAGCAGGGCGCCGGGTAAGCAGTAAGCAGTGGAGCGCCGGACCGTCGTAAGACGGGGGCCGGGGCGCCGTAAGAGGGGAGCCGGAGGTTCGTAAGACGGGGGCCGGGCCGTCGTAAGAGGGGGGCCGGGGCGCCGTAACGTGAGCGACCGTCTTAAAGTGACGTTTCACCAGTGCGTCGTCCGGCAGATGTGAATATCCTGTGCGCGTGTCACTGGCCTGGACCAGCTGAGCTGGGCCGTTGATGTGATCGACGTATTCGCTCCCCGCCCGCTGCAACCGGCAGTAGGCGGGGAGCGTCTTTCCAGCCGCCCCGCAGTGGGCGCTGGGATAACTGGGGCATTGGGGAAGAGTTGGTGCGCATGGGGGCATTCAACGCATCGTCAAAAGCGATGCCTCACGCGTACAACCCTGACAGGGGGCGGCGTGTCCAACAGGCGTGGCAGAGGTATTCGGCATCGCAACGGTTCCAGGGCATGGCGGCGCGGCAGTACGCCCCCCGCGTGTCCCAGGTGGCATGCCGGTGATCGCGCCATGGCCTACGGCCCGCCCCGCGCACATCACAACAGGGCGCGAGGACACTGACGACGCGATGGCAGCGGGCACCACAGTCGATCACCTCACCGAGACCTACCGCGCCCACTACCGGTCGCTGCTCGGTCTCGCCGCGCTCCTGCTCGACGACACCGCGTCCTGCGAGGACGTCGTGCAGGAAGCGTTCATCCGTGTGCACACGGCGCGCAAGAGAGTCCGGGATCCCGAGAAGACCCTCGCCTATCTGCGGCAGACGGTCGTCAATCTCTCCCGCTCCGCGCTGCGCCGACGCATCCTCGGGCTGAAGCTGCTCTCCAAGCCGATGCCCGATATGGCCAGCGCCGAGGAGGGGGCGTACGAACAGCTGGAACGGGATCAACTGATCAAGGCGATGAGGGGACTTCAGCGCCGTCAGCGCGAGGTTCTCGTGCTGCGCTACTTCGCCGATATGACCGAGGCCCAGGTGGCCGAGACGCTGGGCATATCGCTCGGCTCGGTCAAGGCGTACGGCTCGCGCGGCATCGCGGCGCTCCGCGTCGCCATGGAGGCTCCGGCATGAACCACAACACATCTACGCCGGGCTCGGGGGATCCCGGCCGGCTCCACGGCCACGAGCCGGAATCCAGGGAGCCAGGGGAGTCCAGGGAGACCACGGGGCCCAAGGGGCCGGTAGAGGCGACGGAGGCCGCGGAGACGACAGAGCCCGCGGAAGCTGCGGAGCCCGTGGAAGCTGCGGAGCCCGTGGAAGCTGCGGCGGACGCGGAGTCCACGGCGGACGGGGAGGCCACGGCGGACGCGGAGTCGGCCGGGTCCGTGGGGTCCCGGGAGGCCCGTGAGTCCGCCGGGTCCGCGGAGAACCGTGAGCCCGCGGAGCCCGCGGGCGCCGAGGAGCGCACCGGGTCCGCCGAGGAGCGCACCGGGTCGGCCGAGGCCACGGAGGGCGGGAAGTCCGCCGGGTCCGAGACCGGGCGGGTGACACCCCTCCGCATTCAGCTCGACGACGACGAGCCCGGCGGTGAGGACGAGGAGGCGCTGCGGCGGCTGCTGCACCGCGCCGTCGACGAGCTCGAGCCGTCCCCCGCATCCCTCGACCATCTGCGGCGCGCCGTGCCCGCCCGCCGTGCGCGGCGGCGCCAGGCCCTGGTCGGGGCCGCGGCGGCGCTGGTGCTCGGCTGTGCGGCCGTACCGGCGCTGGTGCACGTCGCGACCACCAGCGACAGCTCGAGCGACCGCCCGGCCAACGCCGCCAGCAGCCACCGCCCCCCCGAGGCCAGCGGCGGCCCGCACGGCGAGGGCAGCGGCGGCAAGGACGCCGACGGGCCCGCCGACAAGGTCGAGGAGCACAAGGGCGACAAGGGCAAGGACAAGGAGAAGGACAAGCCGTCGAAGGGCGAGGAGGGCGGCTCCGGCGGTACGGTCCCCGACCCGACCAACACGCTGAACGCCACCTCCCCCACCTGCAGCCGCGCCCAGCTCACCAGCGGTGGCGCCGGATCGGTCGGAGCGGCCGACGCCGAGGGGCGGGTCTACGGCTCGTTCCGCGTCGTGAACATCTCGGACCGGGCCTGCACGGTCGAGGGCAGCGGCTCGGTGGGCGCGAGCGCCCAGGGCGGCGCGGACGCCTCGCGGATCCTGGTCGTGGACCACACGGCGGGCGACGCGGCGGCGGGGCTGCCCGACCCCTCCACCCAGCCGGGCACGCTCATCCTCAAGCCCGGCCAGGCGTACGAGGTCAAGTTCGCCTGGATCCCGGCGGCGGGCGGCGGCACCAGCGGCTGCTCCACCACCGGCACCCCGACCCCCGACCCGTCCACGGACGGGGCCCAGGAGGGACCGCAGGACGACCCCAGCACGGGCGATCCGGGCGGCACCCCGGGCGGCGGTGGCGGCGGCGGTGGCGGCGGTGAGCCGCAGGACGCGAGCGTCCTGGTCAGCCATTCGCCGGAGGCGGGCGACCCGGCCGCGGCGAGCGTGTCGATCGGCGGCGCCTGCGCCGGAACGATCTACCGCACCGGTCTGCTGACGTCCTAGAGCCCGCTCTCCTTCTTCCCGAGCCCGCTGCCCTCCCTCCAGGGCCCGCCGACGTCTCTCCGGAGCCGTTGAGCGGCGGTCTCCCGGGGCCTCGAGCCCGGGAGGCCCCGGGGCGGTCCGGGCGCGTCCCGGCGGGGTCCTGGGGCCACGGCACGGGGCTCTGTGGGGCGGCCCCGCCGCCGGGGCCGCGACGCGAAGCCCGTACCGTGGGGGTGTGTATCGGTTTCTGCTGACCCCCCGCTGGTGGGTGATCAACGTGTTCACCCTGCTGGCGATCCCGGTCTGCCTCTTCATGGGCAGTTGGCAGCTCAGCCGCTTCGAGACGCGGGTCAACACGCATAACGAGCAGCGGGACGAGGCGTCCGCCGCGCGGAAGGCCGCGGCCCGGCCGCTGGGCGATCTGCTGCCGGTCACCGCGAAGACCTCCGGGGAGCGGGCCACCGCCACCGGTCGATACGACACCGCACATCAACTCCTCGTGCCCGACCGGCGGCTGGACGACCGCGACGGCTTCTATGTGCTGACTCTGCTGCGTGTGGACGAGGGCAAGGACGGGCCCAAGGGCGGGAGCAAGGACGGGGCCAAGGGCGGGAGCAAGGACGGCGCCAAGGCGCTGCCCGTCGTCCGCGGCTGGCTCCCCGGCGACGCCGACGATCCGGCGGCCACCGCCAAGGTGCCCGCACCCCCCTCCGGCGAGGTGACCGTCACCGGTGCGCTGCAGGCGTCCGAGCACCAGGGCGGCGACGGGGTGAGCGCGAGCGGTGGCCTCCCCCGCGGTCAGCTCGGCATGATCAGCGCCGCCTCCCTGGTCAACCTGGTGCCGTACCAGGTGTATGACGCCTGGGTCACCTCCACCGAGGCTCCCGGGGCCCTGAAGCCGGTGCCCCCCACGGCGGCGGAGGGCACCGGGCTCGACATCAAGGCGTTCCAGAACCTGGGCTACACCGGTGAGTGGTTCGTCTTCGCCGGTTTCGTGGTCTTCATGTGGTTCCGGCTGTTCCGCCGCGAGGCCGAGACGGCCCGCGATCTGGCCCTCGGCATCACGCCGCCCGAGCCGACGGCTCCGACGGCGCCGGGTGCGGACCCGACCCCAGATGACGCCGAGCGAACTCGATCTCCAAGCGCAACTGCTTGATCCGCTCCTCGACGACCAGCGAGCCGTGCCCCGCGTCATAGCGGTAGACCTCATGCGGGGCGCCGCGCCGCTCGAGCCGCTCCACATAGTTGTCGATCTGCCGTATGGGGCAGCGCGGGTCGTTCACCCCCGCCGAGATGTAGACCGGCGCCCGCACCTGATCCACATAGGTCAGCGGGGACGATGCCTCGAACCGCTCCGGCACCTCCTCCGGGGTGCCGCCCAGCAGGGTGCGGTCCATCGCCTTCAGGGCCTCCATCTCGTCGTGGTAGGCCGTCACATAGTCCGCGACCGGGACCGCGGCCAGCCCCAGCGCCCATGAATCCGGCTGGGTGCCGATCCCCAGCAGGGTCAGATAGCCGCCCCAGGAACCACCGGCCAGCACCAGCCGCTCGGGGTCGGCGAGCCCGGAGGCCACCGCCCACTCCCGCACGGCCGCGATGTCCTCCAGCTCGATCAGCCCGACCCGGTGCTTGAGCGCGTCCGTCCACGCCCGCCCGTAGCCGGTCGAGCCGCGGTAGTTGACCCGCACCACGGCGAAGCCATGGTCCACCCAGGCGGCGGGGCCCGCCGCGAAAGCGTCACTGTCGTGCCAGGTCGGCCCGCCGTGGATGTCGAAGACCGTCGGGAAGGGGCCCTCGCCCGCGGGCTTCTGCACCAGCGCGTGCACCCGCCCGCCGGGGCCGTCCACCCAGACGTCGGTGACCGGTACCGACTCCGGGGCGGTGAACCCGGGCGGGTCCAGCACCGTCCGCCCGCTCGTCGACCGCACCTGGGGCGGCTTCTCGGCCGACGACCACAGGAACTCCACCGTGCCGTCCGGCCGCGCGGTGGCGCCCGAGATCGTGCCCGCCGGGGTCTCCAGGCGGGTCAGCTCGCCGGCGGCGAGGTCGTACCGCCACAGCTCGCTGCGGGCCTGATGGCTGTGCTCGACCAGCAGCGCCGATCCGTCCGGGAACCAGTCCGCCCCCACGTCACCGGGCAGGTCGATCGCCAGCGCCGTCTCCACACCGGTCGTCGGATCCCACACCATGGGCTCCCACCGGCCGCGCCGCTGGTGCCCGACCAGCAGCCGGGTGTCCCCCTCGACGGGCGCGAAGCCCATCACGGACAGGCCCAGCTCCTCGGTGCCGCCCTTGGTGTCGTCCAGCTCCGCGACGGCCGTCCCGTCCGGCCGCAGGATCCGGATCGCCGAGTGCATCGCGTCGCCGTGCTCGGTGTGCTCGATCGCGATCAGCGCCCCGTCATGGGAGAGATCCCCCACTCCGGCGGACTCGCGGTGCCGGTAGATCTCCTCGGACTCGCCGCCCGGCCGCACCACATGGATGGTCGAGCCGTCCTCGTCGGTGGACCGCCCGACGACCGCCGTGCCGTCGCGGCCCAGCGCGAGCCCCGCGGGGTAGGAAGGCTCCAGACCCGGGGTCGCGGGCTCGTCGGCCGGGCGCCCGTCACCCTCGTCACTCTCACCGCCGCTGAACGGCTGGCGCAGCCACACCCCGAACTCATCGCCGTCGGTGTCCGAGAACCACCAGATCCACCGGCCGTCCGGCGACAGCACCCCGTCGGTCGTCCCGTTCGGCCGGTCGGTGACCTGCCGCTGGGCACCGGTGGCCCGGTCCCATGCGTACAGCTCGTACGTACCCGTGGCGTTCGAGACGAACAGCGAGTGGTCCGGGGCCTCTTCCGCCCAGTCGGGCAGCCCCACTCGCGGCGCCCGGAAGCGCTTTTCCCAGTCCGGCATGGACTCCGTGCTCTCAGTCATGCCCACCATTCTGCGCCGCACCCCGACATGCGCGCTGGCGTCGCCCCGCGCCTGTGGATAACGTTCCCGGCGGGATGGACGGCAGGCCGCACACCGAGGGGGAGCTGATGGCCGACATAGGCGCGACGGTTGAGACGTACTGGGCAACGGCCCAGGCCAGGGACTGGCGGGCGTTCGGTGCCACCCTCGCCGACGACGTCCGCTACGAACTGCCGCAGACCCGCGAGCGGGTGCTCGGCCGGGACGGCGTGGTCCGCTTCAACGCGGAGCACGTGGGCGAGTGGAGCCTGGAGGTCGAGCGCGTCATCACCGACGGCGATCAGGCGGTCTCCTGGGTGAGTTTCAGCGTGGACGAGGAGGAGACGCAGGCGATCAGCTTCTTCACCGCCTCGGCGGACGGCCGGATCCAGACCATCACCGACTTCTGGCCGACGTCGTACGAGCCCCCGCGTGAGCGCGAGCACTTGGTCGAGCGCTTCTGAATACCCTCCCGATATCCGAACATCCGATATCCGATGCCCTCCCGCCCCTCCGGCGCCTCGCTCCGGCGGCGCCCTGCCCCCTCCGTCCCCCGCCCCTGCGTCCCCGTCCCTCCCGTTCACCCCGTCCCCTCCCCGGGCCCGGCTACTTCAGCAGCACCGGCAGCTCCTCCACGCCGTAGACGATGGAGAGCTTCCGGAACGATAGCTTCTCCGCCGGTACCGCGAGCCGCATCTCCGGGAACCGCCGTATGAGCGCGGGGTAGGCGGCCCGGAGTTCCATCTTGGCCAGCTCGGCGCCGATGCAGCGGTGGATGCCGTACCCGAAGGCCAGGTGAGAGGGGGCCTGCCGGTGCGGATCGACCCGCTCCATGTCCGGGCCCAGCTTCTCGTCCCGATTGGCCCCGCTCAGTGAGCACAGCACCAGATCACCGGCGGATATCCGGGTGCCCGCGATCTCCATGTCCTCGCGGGCGAACCGCGGGAAGGCCACCTGCACCACCGTGAGATAGCGCAGCAGCTCCTCCACGAACGGGTCCACGACATCGTCCTGGTCACGTATCGCGGCGAACTGCTCAGGGGCCTGGAGCAGCACCAGCGTGCCGAGCGCCAGCATGCTCGCGGTCGTCTCCAGACCGCCGGTCAGCACCCCGTCGGCGAGCCCGGCCAGCTCCTGGTCGTCGAGCTCGTCGCCGTGCTCCTTCACCAGCATGCCGAGCAGCCCGTCGCCGGGCGTCTCACGCTGCTTGCGCACGATCCCGTGCAGATAGGAGAGGGAGTCCGACATCGCGCCGAAGGAGGCGTTCGCCCCGCCGAAGAGGTCGAACCGCGCCGTGCTGTGGCGCTGGAAGTCATCGCGGTCCTCGTACGGCACACCGAGCAGCTCGCAGATGACCAGCGCGGGAATGGGAAGCGCGAACGCCTCCACGAGATCCACCGGACCCTCGGCCGCGGCCATCTCGTCGAGGCGCTCCTCCACGATGGCGTGGATGCGCGGGGTGAGCCTGCTGAGCCGCCGCATGGTGAATTCGGGCGTCAGCAGGCGTCGCAGTCTCGTATGTGTCGGTGGATCGCTGAAACCGAGACCTCCCGGATTCTGCTGCGGGGCGACGCCGATGTTCCGTTCCGCGAGGTTGGTGAAATCGGAGCTGAAGCCCTTCGCCTTTCCGAGGACCGCCTTGGTCTCGTCATATCCGGTGACAAGCCAGGCATTGATCCCGAAAGGCAGCCATATCTTACTGATGGGTTCCTTTGCCCTGGTTCGTGACAGATCGGGAATGGGGTCGAGGCCGTCGCGCCTCAGCGGTGCCAGTGTGGCGTCCGGGAGGAACGACATCTTGGACAAGTCGAAGCCGTTCTTCTGAATTCTCGAAAAGTACTTGCGACCCAACCAGGCGACGATGTTTGAGCGGAGATTCGACATGGCGCAATACTGCCCTGCCACGCCCGGACGGCCATGCTCCGGTGCCGGACGCGCTCCGGTGTGATGCGCCACAACAGCGTGTGCGCCCTCCCCGAGCGGGCACTCCGGAGGGCACTCTGGAGGGCACATCGGAGGGCACATCGGTGGGCGCGGGCGGTGAGCGGGGCGGTGGGCACTCCGGGGTGCGCCGGTGGTCATCAACGCGCCGATGGGCGCCAAGGTGGCGCGGGCCGCAAAATCGGAGGAAGGTGTACATATCGGGCGTGAAGCCCGAGCGATGACGGCTGCCTGCGGGACGTCTGTGACGCCCCCGGGGACATGAGTGAGGTGAGCGGCCTTGCGGGAGAGGTTCCGTGCTGTCCAGGGCGCGCCCTGCTGGGTGAGTCTCATGGCAGCGGATCTGGACCGCGCGCATCACTTCTACGGAGAGCTCTTCGGCTGGGGCTTCCGCCCCACCCGGCAGGGCCACGGCCGTTACACCATCGCGTACACCGAGGGCGGCGTACCGACCGTCGGCATCGGCGCCTCGTCCCCGTCGGCGGGGGTGAGCCTGCCGGTCACCTGGACCACGTACTTCGCGGCGGACAGCGCGGACGAGGTGGCCTCGCGCGTCCAGGAGCGCGGCGGCACGGTCGCGGTCGGGCCGCTGGAGTTCGGCAGCGGCCGGGTGGCCTGGGCGGCCGACCCGGACGGGGCCAACTTCGGCATCTGGGAGGGCGACCTGACCTCCGCGTGGTGGGGCGAGCGCAGACCGGGCGCGCCCGTATGGCTGGAACTGCGCACCCGTGACGCCTTCGAGGCGGCGCTTTTCTACGGGCAGGCCTTCGGCTGGGACACCCAGGGGCGGGAGCGCTGCGACGTCCGCTTCGAGCACGACCGGGTGGTCCTCCACATCGACGGTAAGGCGGTCGCGGGGCTGCGCGGCGGCGCCATCGAGGCCGCCCCGGACCCGAACGTCCGGCCCCGCTGGCGGGTCTACTTCTGTGTGAAGGACGTCGACGAGGTCGCCGAACGCGCCGCGGAGCTCGGCGGCGGCGTCATCTCCCTGCCGGTCGACACCCCCTATGGGCGCATCGCGGCGCTGCGCGACCCGGAGGGCGGGATCTTCAGCGTGGCGGCCGTGCGGAAAGGGCCGGCGGACGAGGATCGGCGGTTGTAGCCAGGAGGATGGGCAGGGGAATGGGGCAGCGGGACAGGGGGAGCGGGGGCCCTCGACGGCTGTGGGCGGCGGCGCCTACGATCGGAAGTACGGCATCGCGTGTCGGTCACCGGCCGGGTGAGGCATGGAGGTGCCCGTGAGATTGCCTTACGGAGGCATTCCACAGTGTCTGTCGAGTTGAATCACACGATCGTCCATTCTCTGGACAACCACGAATCCGCGGAATTCCTGGCGAATATCCTCGGCCTCGAGGTGGGAGAGGAATGGGGCCCGTTCGTCCCGGTGGAGACCAGTAATGGTGTCACCCTGGACTTCGCCACCATTCCCGGCGAATCGATCGTCATGCAGCATTACGCGTTCCTCATCTCGGACGAGGAGTTCGACGCGGCCTTCGGGCGGATCCGGGAGCAGGGGGTCACGTACTACGCCGATCCCCATCTGAAGCAGCCGGGCGAGATCAACCACCATTACGGCGGGCGCGGGCTGTACTTCATGGACCCGGCCGGTCATGGCATGGAGATCATCACTCGCCCGTACGGCAACGAGGAGTAGTCCGGGCACCGAGGAGTAGTCCGGCACCGCGGGTGGACCGGGGCGGCGTACGCCCCGGTCCACCCGCTCAGCTTTCCGCTGCCTGCTCGCGGTCCCGGCGCTCCCGCCACGCCCGTACGGCCTCGTCGATGTCGAACGGCGCGAGATTGAGCGGCGGGCCGGGCGGGGGCCGCCGGATCGCCTCACGGATCTTGTCATTGACCTCCGCAAGGATCTCCCGCACCGTCCGCTCCGACGGCGCCTTCTCCACGGCGGCGAGCGCGTCCTCCGCCTCTTTGCGCAGGACGAGTGTCGGTGGCAGAAACGACAGATTCTCGCGGGCCATCTTCTCCTTGACCCACCACAGATCGTCGTAGGGCTTGTCGAGATTGGGGAGGGGTTTTCCCTTTCCTCGGAGGTCGGCGAACGCGCCGCGTTCATCCGCCTCGCGGATCTGCCGGTCGGCCCACGTTTCGAAACTGATACCCGGTGGCTTTCGCTCGGTCACCCTCAGATTCTCCCTCGGGCGGCACGAAACGCGCCACAGGCCGTATGGGAACGGGAGGTCAGGGCGTTGGGAACGGGAGGTCGGGCCGTATGGGAACGGGAGGTCAGAGGTGGGAGGCGAGGACCGGCAGCAGATCCTGGAACGTCCGCCCGGTGGCGGGCGCGCCGATCGCCGACATCTGCCAGGTCCCGCCCGCTCCGCCCGTCCCGCTCTCGCGGTGCACCTTGGCCATGACCTGGGCCGTGTACGGGCCGCCGCCGCTCAGGGTGTAGCGGGCCAGCTCCTGGCCGTTGGTTTCGTCGACCAGACGGCAGAACGCGTTCTCGACCTCGGCGAAGGTCTGTCCGGAGAAGGAGTTCACCGTGAACAGGATCTGATCGACATGGACCGGAACGCGCTGCAGATCGATCAGGATCGATTCGTCGTCGCCGCCCTGACCGGCACCGCCGACGAGATTGTCGCCGGTGTGCCGTACGGAACCGTCGTCACTCGTCAGATGCTGGAAGAACACGACGTCCACGGCTTCCCGTCCGGCGAAGAGCACGGCCGAGGCGTCCAGGTCGATCTCCTTGGCGGTCAGCCGGGCGAGGAACCCCTTCCGCGGCGCGGCCTTCCAGCCCAGGCCCATGCGCACCGCGGTGAGCTCACCCCCGTCGGACTTGCTCAGGCTGATCCGCTGGCCCTTGGCCAGGTTTACCGTCATGTGGTTCCTCTCTCGCTCTTCTGACTCTGACTCTGACTCGTCCGGGACGGGCTGTGCGACCTCTCCAGCCGGTCGCGCAGAAACGGCAGGATGCCGCGGTGAAGAAGGGCCCTCAGCCAGGCGTCACGGGCCGTGGCCACGGCCGCGTCATCCCGACGCCTGACGTAGGGCGGGTGTGGAGATGGATGCAGGTAGGGGCGTAGGTGTCCATGGATGCGCGGGCGCTGGTCGGAGGCCGGGGTTCGGTGGCGTACGGCGGTGACGAGCAGGCAGGCCGCCCCCACCACCAGAGTGAACGCCGCGATCGTCGCGCTGGTCAGCCCGGCGGTCAACAGTGCGTCGGACAGTTCGCGTTGGGAGTCGAAGAGCCCCAGCAGCCCGCCGAGGAGCAGAAAGGCCGCGGTCGAGGCGCCGGCCAGAGCCGGTGTGAGGACGGCGAGCACCGGCAGCAGTCCACGGGCGCCTGCCGAGGGGGTGGGTGAGCCGGATAGGGCGGATGCGGTGGACGCGGTAGCCGTGGTAGCCGTGGTCGTGGCCATGGCGGCGCGTTGCCGCAGGTACGCGGCGTATTCGGGCGCGGCGGCCGTCGCGATCAGCTCGCTCGCCACGAGCGCCTGGGCGCGCAGCCGTTGGATGTCCGTGGCCCCCGAGGCCCCCGTGTCTCCCGTGTCCCCCGAGGCCCCCGTGTCTCCTGTGGCCCCCGTGGCCCCCGTGGCCCCCGCGTCCGCCGTGGCCTCTTTGCGCCGCAGGGCCTCACGGATCTCCGCCGTACGCAGCGCCTGGTGCAGCGCCCGCTCGAAGTCGGGCCTGTCCTCGGCCTGTAAGCCGGGTAGGGCGGTCATGTCCGAGCTTCCTCGATGAGTAGGAATGAACGGGCCGCCGGGCCTGGCTCATCAGGGGGGGAAGGCCGGGCCCGGCGGCCGCAGGAGGGCGTCAGTCAGAGATTGACGCCGAAGTCGGAGGCGATGCCCGCGAGCCCCGAGGCGTACCCCTGGCCGACCGCGCGGAACTTCCACTCCGCACCATTGCGGTAGAGCTCACCGAAGACCATCGCCGTCTCGGTCGCGGCGTCCTCGCTCAGGTCGTAGCGGGCGAGTTCGGCGTTGTCCGCCTGGTTGACCACCCGGATGAAGGCATTCCGGACCTGGCCGAAGTTCTGGCTGCGGCTCTCCGCGTCGTGGATGGAGACCGGGAAGACGATCCTGGCGACCTCGGCGGGCACGGTGGCCAGATTGACCTTGATGGCCTCGTCGTCGCCCTCGCCCTCACCGGTGAGGTTGTCGCCGGTGTGCTCCACGGAGCCGTCGGGGCTGGTGAGGTTGTTGTAGAAGACGAAGTGCCGGTCGGACGCGACCTTACCGGCCTCATCGCACAGCAGCGCGCTCGCGTCGAGGTCGTAGTCGGTGCCGGTCGTCGTCCGCACGTCCCAGCCCAGGCCGACAAGGACCGCGCTCAGGCCCGGCGCCTCCTTGCTCAGCGAGACATTGCCGCCTTTGGACAGGGAAACTCCCACGATCTCCTCCTGGTGCTGCTCGGTGGACCGGAATCAAAATCTACAGCACTGTAGAAGTTGGTGGGGTGAGGGACAGAGGGATCGGCGAGATCTGGGCTGGGCGGGGCGAGGGGGAGGCACGACGAGCCGAGGTCGGTGGCCCATCCGGCCCACCGATTCACCTCACCACGCCCTATCGCCCATTACGCCACCACCCCACCACTCCACCACTCCACCACTCCACCACCCATCGGCCTACGCGGTGGCGAGCGACACCTCGGTCGACTTGATCAGAGCGGTGACCCGGCTGCCCTCGGCGAGCTCCAGCTCCGCCGCCGCGTCCTGGGTGATGGCCGCCGTGAGCTCCTGGCCGCCGCCGATGTCGATGACGACGGTGGCCATGGCGGCGCCGAGGGTGAGGCGGCTGACGGTGCCCGGGAAGCGATTGCGGACGCTCAGCCCCGAGACCTCCCCGGTGGCCAGGGCCACCTCGGTGGCCTTGGCCAGCGCCGTCACCTGGGAGCCCTCCCCGATGCCGAGCTCCTTCACGGCACCCATGGTCACCGCGGCCGTCACCATCTGTCCCCCGGACAGCCGCCCCTGGACCGTGGCCATGGCCTCGCCAGGCGTCACGGACACGACGGTGGCGGGAAGCTGATTGCGGATGCTGAGACTCATGGGTGCACCACCCCGGAGGCGGAGGTCAAGGGCCTGATACGCCTCACCCTAGGCACCCACCCACGGATCCGCGCGCCGACGCACAACGGCCCATGCGCCGCACAGGCCGGACGGCGCCCCGCACCACCCCCTCACCCGCCCCCAGCCACTCCCCGCCACCCCGGCCCCCCACGTACGATCGGACGAATGCGCCGCTCTCCCGCCGACCTCGTCCGCGAATTCCACCTGGCCTTCGGTCTCGACGCCCGTAAGGCCCCCACCGAGGTCTCACCGGAACTCGCCGCCCACCGCCAGGACCTCCTGGCCGAGGAGTGCGCCGAAGTGGCCGAGGCGAGCGCCCACGGCACCCTCGACCACCTCGCCCACGAACTGGCCGACGTCGTCTACGTCGCGTACGGCACCGCCCTGGTCCACGGCATCGACCTCGACGAGGTGATCGCCGAGATCCACCGGGCCAATATGACCAAACTCGGCCCCGACGGCCGCCCCACCCTCCGTGCCGACGGCAAGGTCCTCAAGGGCGCCCACTACCGGGCCCCCGACATCCCGGCCGTCCTCCGCCGCCAGGGCTGGACCGACGCGGCGGAATAGGCGTCCCGCCCGGCCGGGGCCGCATGCCGGGCGGATGCGGAAGGGCGCCTGGAACAGGGTGCCTGGAAGAGGCCGCCTGGCAGAAGGGCGCCTGGCAGAAGGCCGCCTGGCAGAAGGGCGCCCGGAAGAAGGCCGCTGCGCTTGACCGCGTGATCGACCAGCCAGGTCGGTGAGAAGAATCGGCCACTGCTCGATCCCCGGTGCAGCCCCCGATGGTGATCGCTAACGTGCTCGAAAGGGTGACCTACGACGAGCCCACACCGCCGGAACGCCAAGTGTGGGATGCCTTTCCAGCCGGTGTCGCTGTCGACTTCCGCGCCGCGCCCGAGGAGGACCCGGCGGAGGGCGCGGTTTGGGGGCCCGAGCGAACGGTGCGGGGCGAGGTGCTGCGCACGCTTCTCGGCATGGGGACATCACCTGCCCTGTGCATCTGACCCACAGTTACTTCGACGCCAAACCTGATCTGTACGCCGCTCGCCTCGGCGAGCTGCACCTGTGGCGGTCAGTCCTGCCGGGACTGGCCGCGGTCGGAACTCGCCGTCGCGCTGAACCACGCGGTGATCGGCGACGCGATCGTGGCCACCGGCATGTCCGTGCGCGGCGAGGTCCGCTTGGACGGAGCCACGGTGACCGCTCAGGTTTCGCTGTCTTCGGCCCGGCTGCACAAATCCCGGTGGTATGGCCCTGAACGCCGATGGGCTCACCGTGGGGTCGGACCTGACCGGTGCACGTTGCACGGACTGTACGCCCAGGGCCGCATCACCTTGCGCGGCGCTCGCATACCCGGGCAACTGGACCTGACCGAGGCCCGCATGTCCAACCCTGACGGTATGGCACTGCGCGTCGGCAGCGCCGTCATCGGGGAAATGTGGCTGCGCGGCGCCGCCCCAATCGAGGGCACCGTGAATCTCCGCCGCACGCCGCACCCAGCTCCAATTGCTCTACGCGGAGCCCGCGGTGTGGCCCGAGCAAGTCCGGCTCGGCGAGCTCACCTACACCACTCGCCTGCCCCATCTGCCCGCGGCCGATCGGCTGCCGCTGCTGGCGCGCGATGAGTATCTGCCGCATGGCTACCGGCAGTTGACCGCCGCCTATCAGCGGGTCGGCGACGACGCGGCCACGCGGCTCGTGCAGCTCGCCAAGCACCGACGCCACCGCGCATGACCCTCCCCGCGTACGCACGCGCGTGGAGCTGGGCGCTTCTGCCGATCATCGACTTCGGCCAAGAGCGCGCCTACGCCCCCCACGGTTGGTATCAGTGGCTGAGCTACGCGTGAGCTACGCGCTGATCATCAGCGGCTGGCTCCTCGTGACCACGATCGTCGCCGGCATCACCCGAGCCATCAGCCGGTCTTAAGGCGTGTTCGACGAATCCGGGGCTTCATGGCGAACAGTGGCGGTTCCCACTCCGCTACCCCGGAAACGCGTCAGGGGCCCGACCCGCTTTCGCGGATCAGGCCCCTGACCTGTGTTCCTTCAGTCGGGGTGGCGGGATTTGAACCCACGACCTCTTCGTCCCGAACGAAGCGCGCTGCCAAGCTGCGCTACACCCCGAAGCAACGAGCTCTACTTTAGCGGACCTGTGGCCAGAGACGAAATCCGGTTCTCGGGGTCCCGCAGGTCGGGGCGGTCGGGGCGAGCCCGGTGGGTGGGGTGGGGTCAGGGGGTCTGGGGGGTGAGGGTGAGCAGGGTGGCCTCCGGGGGGCAGGCGAAGCGGACCGGGGTGTAGCGGTTGGTGCCGCAGCCCGCGGAGACGTGGAGGTAGGAGGTGTGGCCGCCGGCCTGGTGCTGGGAGAGGCCCTTCACCCGGCGGGCGTCCAGGTCGCAGTTGGTGACCAGGGCGCCGTAGAAGGGGATGCACAGCTGGCCGCCGTGGGTGTGGCCCGCGAGGATCAGGGGGTAGCGGTCCGCGGCGAAGGCGTCGAGGACGCGCAGATACGGGGCGTGGACCACGGCCAGGGAGAGGTCGGCGCCCGACTCGGGGCCGCCGGCCACCTCGGCGTAGCGGTCGCGCTTGATGTGGGGGTCGTCGAGGCCGGTGAGGGCGATCTCGATGTCCTCCAGCTTCAGGCGGCCGCGGGTGTTCGACAGCCCGACCCAGCCGGCCGCGTCGAACGCGTCGCGGAGCTCCGTCCACGGGTTGTGGATGGCGCCGACGACCGGGGGGTTGCCGTTCAGGCCGTGCTTACCGCTGGCCTTCTCGAGCAGATAGCGGGCGGGGTTGCGCGGCTTCGGGCCGTAGTAGTCGTTCGAGCCGAAGACATACGCGCCGGGGAACTCCATCAGCGGGCCCAGCGCGTCCAGGACCTCCGGTACGCCCTCCGGGTCCGAGAGGTTGTCCCCCGTGTTCACCACGAAGTCGGGGCGCAGTCCGGCCAGCGACTGGAGCCAGCGCTGCTTCTTGCGCTGTCCGCTCACCATGTGAATGTCGGAGACCTGCAGGACGCGCAGGGGGCGCATCCCCCTCGGGAGCACCGGGACGGTGATCCGCCGGAGCCTGAAGGACCGGACTTCGAAGCAGGCGGCATAGGCGAGGCCGGCCGCGCCGACCGCCGTGATTCCCAGAGGTACTCCGTATCGCGCGTGCATGCCGTCCATGGTCGCAGAACGCCGCCGGGCGAGAAATCTTCGGGTGATTCCCGGCCAGTGCTGGCACACTCGACGCCATGACCACCACGCTCAAGTCCAGGCTTCAGGCCGATCTCACCGCGGCGATCAAGGCGCGCGACGAACTGCGCTCCTCGACTCTCCGGCTCACCATCACCGCGATCACCAAGGAAGAGGTCGCGGGCGAGAGCGCACGTGAGCTGTCCGACGCCGAGGTGGAGAAGATCGTCGCGCGGGAGGCCAAGAAGCGCCGTGAGGCCGCCGAGGCGTTTGAGAAGGGCGGACGCGCGGAGCAGGCCGAGCGGGAGAAGGCGGAGGGCGAGGTGCTCGCCGAGTATCTGCCGAAGCCCCTTACGGACGACGAGCTGAACGCCCTGGTGGCCGAGGCGGTGCGGGAGGCCGCGGCGGGCGGCGCGGAGGGGCCGCGGGCCATGGGCGACGTGATGAAGATCGTGAACCCGAAGATCGCCGGGCGGGCGGAGGGCGGCCGGGTCGCCGCCGCGGTGAAGCGGCAGCTCGCGGGCGGGTAGTCCCCGTCCGGAGGGCGCCTTGTCGCGCCGTGTTACGGATCGCGTGCTCTGTGTTGTGGGCTCGCGGGCGCCGTAAGGCTCCCATGGCTCCCATGGCGGCCGTAAGGATCCCATGGCGGTCGTAAGGACCCCTTGGCGGTCGTAAGGATCCCATGGCGGCCGTAAGGATCCCCGCGCACGCATAAGTCACGCATAAGAAGGGGGCCGGACATTCCGTCCGGCCCCCTTCAGCGCTCCATCACGAGCCACCGCTACCGCGGAAAGTTCCAGCCGCCGTTCCCGTTCCCGTTGCCGTTACCGCCGTCCCCATTGCCGCCGCCGATCAGGTCCGGGGGCAGGGAGATGTCCGGCCACGGGTTGTCCTGGCCGCCGTTGCCGCCGTTGTCACCCTTGTCGTTGCCCCTGTCGCGGCCCGGCCTGCGGTCGTCCGGCTTCTTGCCGTCGTGGGGCTTGCGCTGGTTCGGGTCCTTGATCTGGACGTTCACGAAGTTCGGCGCCGGCTTGCCGTCCAGCGCGCCGCTCATCGCGTCCTTCCAGATCGGCCCTGGGGTGTCCGCGCCGTAGACCTTGTCGTGGGGCACGCCGCCGATGGTGATGTTCTCCATCTTGACGCCCTTGGAGCCCGGTCCGCCGACCCACACCGCACCGGCCATGTTCGGGGTGTAGCCGACGAACCAGGCGGCCCTGCGCTCGTCCGTCGTACCCGTCTTACCGGCGCTCGGGCGGCTCTGGAGCCCGGCCTGCTTGCCGGTGCCGTCCTCGACCACTCCGCGCAGCAGCGTGTTGATGGTGTCCGCGGTCTTCTCCGACATCGCGCGCGAGCACTTCGACTGCGGCACCTTCAGCTTCTTGCCGCTGGGGCCGGTGATCGACTCGATGAAGACCGGCGAGCAGTAGACACCACGGTTGGCGAAGGTCGCGTAGGCGTTGGCCATCGTCAGCGGCGAGAAGCCCTCGGAGCCGAGGGTGACCGAGGGCACCTGGTTGTGCTCCTCGCCGTCGGCGCGCTTCGCCCCCATCTTGTCGGCCATCTGCGTCACCGGGCAGACCCCGATGTCGCTGATCAGCTGGACGAAGTAGGTGTTGACCGACTTGGCGGTCGCCTCCTTCATCCCGTACGGGCCGACCTCCTTCTCGTTCTCGTTCTCGACGGTCGCGCCCTCGTCGTTGCTCCAGGTGCCCTTGCAGGTGGTGACCGGGCTCGGATACTTCATCTTGTACGGCGAGGAGTAGCGCTGGTACGGCTTCTTGCCCTGCTCGATGGCGGCCGCCGCGGTGATCGGCTTGAACGTGGAGCCGACCTGGAAACCGTAGTTGGAACCGCCCATGGACTTGTCCGCGGACAGGTTGATCTGGGTCTCGTTCTCGCCGAAGCCGTACGGCCTGGACTGGCCCATCCCCAGCACCTTGCCGGTGCCCGGCTCGACGAGCGTCACCGCGGTGGCCACCGGGTCGGACTGGTAGACATGCTTCTTGATCGACTTCTGGACCGACTCCTGGGCCTGCGGGTCCAGCGTCGTGCGGATCGTCAGACCGCCCTGGGTCCAGCGCTTGGCCCGCGCTTCCGCCGTCTTGCCGAAGGTCCGGTCGTTGAGCAGGGTCTCGCGGACGTAGTCACAGAAGAACCCGGCGCCCTTGACCGCCGTGATGCAGCCGCTCCTGGGCATGCTGACCTTGAGGCCGAGCGGCTTCTTCTGGGCCGCGGCGGCCTGCGCCGGAGTGATGTCCTTCACCTCGGCCATGCGCCGCAGCACGGTGTCGCGGCGCGCCTTGGCGGACTTCGGGGCGTTGATCGGGTCGTAGCGGCTGGGCGACTGGACGAGACCGGCCAGCAGCGCCGCCTGCTCCAGCTTCAGATCCTTGGCGGACTTGCTGAAGTAGCGCTGGGAGGCCGCCTCGATGCCGTACGCCTGCTGCCCGAAGAAGGTGATGTTCAGGTAGTTCTCGAGGATCCGCTTCTTGCCCAGTTCCTTCTCGACCTTGATCGCGTACTTCAGTTCCTTGATCTTGCGGCCTATGGACTGCTGGGTGGCCTCGGCGACCTTCTCCTTGTCGTCGCCCGCCTCCTCGACGAACACGTTCTTCACATACTGCTGGGTCAGGGTGGAGGCGCCCTGGGAGACCCCGCCGTCCTGCGCGTTGGTGTTGACCGCGCGCAGCACGCCCTTGAGGTCGACCGCCCCGTGCTCGTAGAAGCGGGCGTCCTCGATCGCGACGATCGCCTGCCGCATGTACGGGGAGATGTCGTTGAGCTTCACGATCGTCCGGTCGCGGGAGTAGACCTTCGCGATCTCCCCACCCTTGGCGTCCAGGATCGTGGTCCGCTGGCTGAGCGGCGGTGTCTTGAGATTGGCCGGAATTCCGTCGAACTCCTCGACGGTTCCCTTGGCCGCCAGGCCGAGCGCCCCGACGGCGGGAAGCGCGAGCCCGGCCATCACGGCACCGGCCAGCGCGCTGACGCCGAGGAACTTGGCGGCCTGTTGAGCGGTGGACAGCCCTCCGCTCGAGCGCGTGTTTCCCATAGGACGCAGCCTACGTCTCGAATCGCCGGACAGGGGACCGGGTGTTCGCATAAGCTGTTTCACGCCAGTCACAGCTGTGTGGCTGAGCCACACCTCCATCCTCACTCAAGTGAGCGGTGAGGCCTGCCCGGATTGCGGCCCCTGTCCTGAGCTGCCCGCTGTTCGGTGCGTGAACTGCCCGGATTTGCACTAGTAATCGCAAATGTCGCCAGCTCACTCCGTTGGGTGATCTGCCGCGTACCCATAGTCCGTTCGGACCATCCAAGATTGGGCCTGCAGGGGGTGTTGCGCTGTGTCTCGCTTCCGTAACGTCCTCAACTGGCGACGGTGAATATGCCGTTTGTCGCCGTGGGGGAGCTCCGATTCGGGAGAGGACGGCGCCAGCATGGGCTGGGTAACCGACTGGAGTGCGCAGGCCGCCTGCCGCACTACTGATCCAGATGAACTGTTCGTCCAGGGCGCGGCACAGAACAGGGCCAAAGCGGTCTGCACCGGATGCCCGGTGCGCACCGAGTGCCTTGCGGATGCCTTGGACAACCGCGTGGAGTTCGGTGTGTGGGGAGGGATGACCGAGCGCGAGCGGCGAGCACTGCTGCGCCGCCGGCCGACGGTGACCTCCTGGCGCAGGCTCCTGGAGACCGCGCGCATCGAGTACGAGCGCAGCGCGGGGATTCTGCCCTTCGACGACGAGGACTACGAGCGCTTCGCCGCGGTCGGATAGGCCGGACGGCGGTCCGCCGGTGGCCGGCTGACGGCCTGCCGGGCTGATGGCCGCCTCATCATCACCTCACCCACCTCTCGTCTCGGCACGTCTCGGTACGAGTGGGGGTGCGAGTACGGGCGCGCCTCGTCAGGGGCGGGTACGGGTACGCGCACGCCTCCGAGCACGACCGCGGCCTTGGCCGCGGTCGGCCGTGGGGCTGTGGGGGCGCGTGTGACACGGCCTCGGGTGACATGGCTTCCTGTGGCATGCCTGGTGGGGCATGGCTGGCGCGGCGCGGCCTGGTGTGACGCGCGGCATGGCCTGGTGTGACATGGCTAACAGGTCGTGGCGGGCCGGGGGTTGGTCCGCCGCCTAGGCCAGTGTGGCCACTGTGACGCCTTCGGCTGCCCGGTTACGCCCTCGGTCACCGGTGACTGTGGCCTGTCTGCCTGTCTGCCTGTCTGCCTGTCTGCCTGTCTGCCTGTCTGCCTGTCTGCCTGTCTGCGTGTGGGGCGTGGGTCTGGTCTGTGCGTGCCGTAGGCGGCCAGCGCCGGCGCAGACGCGTCCGCCGGAGCCCGAGGCTCAGCTACGGGCGCCCGCGCGCCCGTCCGCCTCGGTGTCCGCCACTGGGCGCCACGCGGTCCATCACCGCTGCCGCCGTCGCTCGCTGTTCGCTTTCCGTGCTCTCTGCCGCGCTGTCGTGCGTACCGTGCTGTCGTGCGTCTCCATCCATGTGCGCGAGCGGCTCGACCGCCCGGCGGGCACCGACTCAGCCCGCCACGCGATTGGCCCGCTCCGGCGGGACCGCGAGGCGATCGCCGATCGCCCGCAGTCCTGCCAAGTCGTGTACGTCGCCAGGGAGTGCGGCCACTTGGGCCACCGGAACCTCGGGATGGAGGGCCGTGAAGCGGTCGTGTGTGCGCTGCTCGCGTCCGAGCACCTGCATACGCTCCGCGTGCAGCCGAAGCAGTCCCGCGGCGAGCCGCTCCGCCGACGAGTCCGCCGACGTGGGGGAGACGTCGGGGTCCGCTGCCGAGGGGTTCCGCGCTTGAGCATTCCCTGAGAGGGGATCGACAAATCCGCCATCGGCAAGATTTTCTGCCCCGGCGCCGTTCTTGGCCGGATCGCTTCCCTCCGCGGCGTTCGCGAGCGCATCGTCCGGATCCGCGGGGTCGCCCGCCAGGGTCAGGATCTCCGCGGCGGCCAACGCACGTTCCGCCGACAGCTGTTCGGCACCGCTGCCGTGGACCCGGTTCAGCACCAGTCCGGCCAGCGGCATCTGGTCCGCGGCCAGCCGTTCCACGAAGTACGCGGCCTCCCGCAGGGCATCCCGCTCGGGCGCGGCCACCACGAGGAATGCCGTACCCGGAGCCTGCAGGAGCCGGTAGGTGGCCTCCGCGCGAGTACGGAATCCGCCGAACATGGTGTCCATCGCGGCAGCAAACGTCTGAACGTCGCGCATCAGCTGCCCGCCGAGCACCTTGCTGACCGTGCCCGTCATCATCGAGACGCCCACGTTCAGGAACTTCATCCCGGCCTTGCCGCCCACCTTGGCCGGGGCCATCAGGACCTTGATGAACTTCCCGTCCAGGAAGGAGCCGAGACGTTTCGGCGCGTCCAGGAAGTCCAGCGCCGACCGGCTGGGCGGGGTGTCGACGACGATCAGGTCCCATTCGTCGCGGGCCCGGAGCTGGCCGAGCTTCTCCATGGCCATGTACTCCTGCGTGCCCGCGAAACCGGCCGAGAGCGACTGGTAGAAGGGGTTCGCGAGGATCGCCCGGCCGCGCTCGGGGTCGGCGTGCGCCTCGACGAACTCGTCGAACGTCCGCTTCATGTCGAGCATCATGGCGTGCAGCTCGCCGCCGTTCCCGCCGCCGATGCCCTCCACCCGGCGCGGGATGTTGTCCAGCGCGTCGATGCCCATGGACTGCGCGAGCCGGCGGGCCGGGTCGATGGTGAGGACGACGACCTTACGGCCGCGCTCGGCGGCCCGTACGCCCAGGGCGGCGGCGGTGGTGGTCTTACCGACGCCACCGGAGCCGCAGCACACCACGATGCGGGTCTGCGGATCGTCCAGCAGGACGTCGATGTCCAGCCGGGGTGCCACGTCCATGCTCATGCCGCCTCCTGCGTACGACTCGTTGTCCGTGGCGCCCTTACGGCGGGCGCCGCTCACACCGGCCACTGCTTGCGCAGATCCGCCGCGAGCCGGTACAGCCCGGCCAGGTCGATGCCGTCCGTGAGCAGTTCCAACTCGTGCAGCGGCAGACCCAGCCCGGTCAGCTCGGCGCGCTGCGCCCGCTCCAGCGCCACCCGCTCGGCGTGCTCGCGCGCCTGCTCCAGCAGCGGGTCGACCAGCCGCTCGGCCATGCCGCCGCGGCGCGCACCGCCCAGGCCCGCCTGGGAGAGCGCCTTGGCGACGGCCGCGCGCTGCCCGTTGGCGGCCACCTCGACGGCCTCGTGGTCGAGGATCGCGGGCCGGACCATGTTGATGATGACCCCGCCCGTCGGAAGGCCGTCGGCGCGCAGCTCGGCGATGCCGTCCGCGGTCTCCTGGACCGGCATCTCCTCCAGCAGGGTCACCATGTGGACCGCGGTCTGGGGGGACTTCAGGACGCGCATCACGGCCTGGGCCTGATTGTGTATCGGGCCGGTCCTGGCCAGCCCGGCCACCTCGTGGTTGACGTTCAGGAAGCGGGTGATGCGGCCGGTGGGCGGCGCGTCCATGACCACGGAGTCGTAGACGAAGCTGCCGTCCTTGCCCTTACGGCGCACCGCCTCGCACGCCTTGCCGGTCAGCAGGACGTCGCGCAGCCCCGGGGCGATGGTGGTCGCGAAGTCGATCGCGCCGAGCTTCTTGAGGGCGCGTCCGGCCGAGCCCAGCTTGTAGAACATATGGAGGTAGTCCAGGAGCGCGAACTCCGGATCGATCGCCAGAGCGTGCACCTCCCCGCCGCCCGGCGCGGTGGCGATCTTCCGCTCCTCATAGGGCAGCGGCTCCGTTTCGAAGAGCTGCGCGATGCCCTGGCGGCCCTCGACCTCCACCAGCAGGGTGCGCCTGCCATCGGCCGCGAGGGCCAGCGCGAGTGCGGCGGCGACCGTGGTCTTGCCGGTTCCGCCCTTGCCACTGACGACATGGAGCCTGCTCACAGTGGGGAGCCTAACCAGTCCCCCCTCGCCCTACGCACCAGGGCCCGGCGGAGAGGCATTACAGTCGGCCCCATGACCAAGTGGGAATACGCGACCGTACCGCTGCTCGTGCACGCCACGAAGCAGATTCTGGACACCTGGGGCGAGGACGGCTGGGAGCTGGTCCAGGTGGTCCCCGGCCCGAACCCGGAGCAGCTGGTGGCCTATCTGAAGCGGGAGAAGGGCTGATGGCGGGCGGCACGGTCGAGGGCAGGCTCGCCGGGCTCGGCCTGACGCTGCCCGCGGTCGCGGCGCCCCTGGCCTCCTATGTGCCCGCGCTCCGCACCGGCCCGTACGTCTACACCTCGGGTCAGCTGCCGCTGGTCGAGGGGAAGCTGGGCGTGACCGGCAAGGTCGGCGCGGAGGTCACCCCCGAGGAGGCCAAGGACCTGGCGCGCGTCTGTGCGCTGAACGCGCTGGCCGCCGTGAAGTCGGCCGTCGGCGACCTCGACCGGATCGTGCGGGTCGTGAAGGTCGTCGGCTTCGTCGCCTCCGCGTCGGACTTCACCGGCCAGCCGGGTGTCATCAACGGCGCGAGCGAGCTGCTGGGCGAGGCCCTGGGCGACGCGGGCGTGCACGCGCGCAGCGCGGTGGGCGTGGCGGTGCTGCCCCTGGACGCGCCGGTCGAGGTCGAGATCCAGGTCGAGGTCGCGGACTAGCGGGCGCCGGGTCGCGGACGGGCGGGCGGTGCCATTGGGCGGTCCCGTGGACGATCCCGCCGGTGGGCGCACGCGCAGGCGTAGGTGGACCCGGACCGGTGTGACGGCCGGTGCGCGGACCGGCCCCGGCGTGGCGTCGCGGGGGCCACTCGAACATCAGCCCGTAAGCGCATAGCATCCGGCCATGTCCACTACGAATGGCCAGTGGTACCCACCCGAGTGGCCAGAGCGGATCCGGTTGCTGTCGGCCGGTGAGCTCACACCGGTGACACCGCGCCGGGCCGCCACCGTCCTGCTGCTGCGGGACGGACCGTACGGATCGGCCGGGCAGGACGCACCACAGGACGCACAGGACGCTCAGGGCGGGGACGGGGAGCACACACCGGACGAACTCGCCGCGGCGGAGCGGTCCGACGCGGTGGAGCGGTCCGCCGCGGCGCGGGAGTCCGCGGGGGCGCCGGGGCCCGTGGAGGCCGCGGAAGCCCCTGAAACGCCCCCAGAGGGCCTGCCGGACGCGGCGGGAGGGGCCGCCGGTCCCGCCGTCTACATGTTGCGCAGACGCGCCTCCATGGCCTTCGCCGGAGGCGCGTACGCCTATCCGGGCGGTTCCGTGGACCCGCGCGACGAGCGGATGGTCACCTGGGCCGGTCCCTCGCGGGCGCAGTGGGCGCGGCGGCTGGGCCTGGACCCGAGTGAGGGGACGCAGGCGCAGGCCATCGTGTGCGCGGCGGTTCGCGAGACCTTCGAGGAGGCGGGGGTGCTGCTCGCGGGCCCGACGCCGCACACGGTGGTCGCGGACACGACGGGGGACGACTGGGAGGCGGACCGCGCGGCGCTGGTCGCCCGGGATCTGTCCTTCGCGGAGTTCCTGGACCGCCGGGGGCTCGTGCTCCGCTCGGACCTGTTGAGCTGCTGGGCGCGCTGGATCACGCCGGAGTTCGAACCGCGCCGCTACGACACCTGGTTCTTCGTGGCTGCGTTGCCGCGGGGGCAGCGCACCCGTAACGCCTCCACGGAGGCGGACCGGACGGTCTGGATCCGTCCCGGTGACGCGGCCGACGGCTACGACCGGGGCGAGCTGTTGATGATGCCGCCCACGATCGCGACGCTGCGCCAGCTCGCGGCCTACGGTTCGGTCACCGACGCGCTGGCCGCCGCGACGGACCGGGATCTGACGCCGGTCCTGGCGCGGGCGCGGGTGGAGAACGGGGAACTGGTGCTGAGCTGGCCGGGCCATGATGAGTTCACCAAACACATCCCGGGAGCCACGGGGGGACCTTCCGCATGACGAACGCATCCGCTCTGCCCGGTCAGCCGCGCGGGGGCATGATCGGTGGCCCGGCCACCGACCGGGCCGTCTGCGTCCTGGCGCCGAACGCCTCGCCCATGACCTTGGACGGCACCAACACCTGGATCGTCGCCGAGCCCGACTCCGACCTGGCCGTCGTCATCGACCCAGGGCCGCTGGACGACGCCCACCTCAAGGAGGTCATCGCGACCGCCGAGCGGGCGGGCAGGCGGGTGGCGCAGACGCTGCTCACACATGGCCACCCGGACCACGCGGAGGGCGCGGCGCGCTTCGCCGAGCTGACGCGGACGTCCGTAAGGGCGCTGGATCCGGCGCTGCGACTGGGGGACGAGGGGCTGGAGCTGGGGGACGTCATAACCACCGGCGGTCTGGAACTGCGGGTGGTGCCCACGCCCGGCCATACCGCCGACTCGCTGTCCTTCCACCTTCCGGCCGATGGCGCGGTCCTTACGGGCGACACGGTGCTCGGGCGGGGCACGACCGTCGTCGCGCATCCGGACGGGCGGCTCGGCGACTATCTGGACTCGCTGCGGCGGCTGCGCTCGCTGACGGTGGACGACGGGGTGGACACCGTCCTGCCGGGCCACGGGCCGGTGCTGAACGACGCCCGGGGCGCCGTGGAGTACTACCTCGCCCATCGCGCCAACCGGCTCGCGCAGGTGGAGACGGCGTTCGAGGACGGCTACCGGACGCCCTCGGAGGTCGTGGCGCATGTCTACGCGGACGTGGACCGGTCCCTGTGGCCGGCGGCGGAGCTGTCGGTCCGGGCCCAGTTGGACTATCTGCGCGAGCACGGGCTGATCTGACCGCGCGGGCACGGGCTGATCTCGGGCCGGCACTTCCCGGAGCCTTGTGGGCCCGCGGCTTGTCGGCCCGTGGCTTGTGGGCCCACCGCCTGCGGCCCCCGGCTTTTGGGCCCGCCGCCCGTAGGCCCGCCGCCCGTAGCCCCATCCGTTCATGAGCGCCGTAAGGGGCCCGCCGGAATCCGGCGGGCCCCTTACGTTCGGTCTCTTGTGTTCCGTCCGGCGTCAGCGGGAGCGCTTGGCCAGCCGCTCGACGTCCAGCAGGATCACCGCACGCGCCTCCAGCCGCAGCCAGCCGCGGCCCGCGAAGTCGGCGAGCGCCTTGTTGACGGTCTCGCGGGAGGCGCCGACCAGCTGGGCCAGCTCCTCCTGGGTCAGGTCGTGGACGACGTGGATGCCTTCCTCCGACTGCACGCCGAAGCGGCGCGACAGGTCCAGCAGGGCCCTGGCGACCCGGCCCGGAACGTCGGAGAAGACCAGGTCGGACATCTGGTCATTGGTCTTGCGCAGGCGCCGGGCGACCGCGCGCAGCAGCGCGGAGGCGACCTCGGGCCGGGCGTTCAGCCACGGCTGGAGATCGCCGTGGCCGAGGCCGAGCAGCTTGACCTCGGTGAGGGCGGTGGCGGTGGCGGTGCGCGGGCCCGGGTCGAAGAGCGACAGCTCGCCGATCAGCTCGCCGGGGCCGAGCACGGCCAGCATGTTCTCGCGGCCGTCGGGAGAGGTGCGGTGGAGCTTCACCTTGCCCTCGGTGACCACGTACAGGCGATCGCCGGGGTCCCCTTCGTGGAAGAGTGCGTCACCCCGCGCGAGGGTGACCTCTCCCATGGAGGCGCGCAGCTCAGCGGCCTGCTCGTCATCGAGCGCCGCGAAGAGCGGGGCGCGCCGCAGAACGTCGTCCACGAGTCTCTCCTTGTCGACATGCACAGGGGACCGACGTCCCCATGATGCCGGACGGTAAAACAGTGCGATCAATCACAAGTTTGACGCACTGGCCTGCCGAGCTGTGCGGCAGGGGTCCGATTGGGGGCCTCTTCACGGTGGCCGGGCCGGATGTCAGTGGGTGGGCTTAGGCTGGCCGGGTGTCCAATACGCCGGTGAGAGCACAGGGCAAGGGGGCCGGACGGGTGACCGCACCTCGTAATTCCGCTGTGGGCGAACAAGAATCCGCCGACTCGACAGAAGCCTCGAAACCACATAAATCGGTCAAGGGCTCGAAGGGAGCCCGTCCCGAGTCCCGGCTCGCCCTCGTCCGCCGCGCCCGGCGCATCAACCGCGAGCTCGCCGAGGTGTATCCGTACGCCCATCCCGAGCTGGACTTCGAGAACTCGTTCCAGCTGCTGGTGGCCACGGTCCTGTCGGCACAGACCACCGATCTGCGGGTCAACCAGACCACCCCCGCGCTCTTCGCCGCGTATCCGACGCCCGAGGACATGGCCGCCGCCGAGCCGGAGGCCCTGGAGCAGCTGATCCGGCCCACCGGCTTCTTCCGCGCCAAGGCCAAATCGCTGCTCGGCCTGTCCGCCGCCCTCCGCGACCGCTTCGGCGGCGAGGTCCCGGGCCGGCTCGAGGACCTGGTCACCCTGCCCGGTGTCGGCCGTAAGACGGCCAATGTGGTGCTCGGCAATGCCTTCGGGGTGCCGGGCCTGACCGTGGACACCCACTTCGGGCGGCTGGTGCGGCGCTGGAAGTGGACCACCCAGGAGGACCCCGAGAAGGTCGAGGCGGAGATCGCCGCGCTCTTCCCCAAGAGCGAGTGGACGATGCTCTCGCACCGCATCATCTTCCACGGCCGCCGCGTCTGCCACGCCCGCAAGCCCGCGTGCGGCGCCTGCCCGATCGCCCCGCTCTGCCCGGCGTACGGGGAGGGCGAGACCGACCCGGACAAGGCGAAGAAGCTGCTGAAGTACGAGATGGGCGGCCAGCCGGGCCAGCGCCTGCGCCCGCCGTCCGACTACCCCGGCCGTCCCGCCGCCCCCCTGGGAGCCGCCGGGTGACGAGCACATACGGGGATGTGGAGGTCAGCGCCCAGGGGCTGCCGGAGTGGCTGCTCCCGGTGGCCCGGCTGGCCGAGACGATCGAGCCGCGCCAGCTGAGCCGGTTTCTGCCGCCCGCGCAGGGCGGAGGCCGCCCCTCCGCTGTGCTGGTGCTCTTCGGCGAGGGCCCCGGCGGCCCCGAGCTGCTGCTCATGGAGCGCTCCGGCTCGCTGCGCTCGCACGCCGGCCAGCCCTCGTTCCCCGGCGGCGCCCTCGACCCGGAGGACGGGGATCCGGAGGAGGAGGGCCCGCTGCGCGCGGCGCTGCGCGAGGCCGAGGAGGAGACCGGGCTCGACCCCTCGGGCGTCCAGGTCTTCGCGGTGCTGCCGCGGCTCTACATCCCGGTGAGCGGCTTCGTCGTCACCCCGGTGCTGGGCTGGTGGCGCCGGCCCACCCCGGTCGGGCCGGTGGACCTGGCCGAGACGGCCCGGGTCTTCACGGTCCCCGTGGCGGATCTCACGGACCCGGAGAACCGGGCCACCACCGTCCACCCCAGCGGCCACCGGGGGCCCGCCTTCCTGGTGGGATCCGCTCTGGTCTGGGGTTTCACCGCCGGAGTGATCGATCGCATCCTGCATTACGCCGGGTGGGAGCGACCGTGGGACCGAGCCAAGCGCGTCCCACTCGACTGGCGCGCGTGAGACGGTGTTCCGGTGAATGTGCTGGACATCCTGCTGCTGCTCGCCGCCGTGTGGTTCGCGATCGTCGGCTACCGCCAGGGTTTCGTCGTCGGCGTGCTGTCGGTGACGGGGTTCATCGGAGGTGGGTTGATCGCGATCTATCTGCTGCCTCTCATATGGGACAGCACCACCGACGACAAGGCATCCCCGGGCACGGTCGGTGCCGTGGTGGCGATCGTCCTCGTGATCGTGTGTGCCTCGGTCGGCCAGGCGGCCACCACCCACCTGGGGAACAAGCTGCGGCGGTACATCACCTGGTCACCGGCGCGTGCCCTGGACGCGACCGGCGGCGCGCTGGTGAACGTCCTGGCGATGCTGCTGGTGGCCTGGCTGATCGGCTCCCTGGTGGCCCAGACCTCGCTCCCCACCCTGGGCAGGGAGGTCCGCGACTCCAAGGTGCTGCTCGGGGTGTCCCGCGTCGTTCCGGAGGAGGCGAACACCTGGTTCACCGACTTCTCGTCCGTGCTCGCGCAGAACGGCTTTCCGCAGGTCTTCTCGCCCTTCGCCAACGAGCCGATCACCTCGGTGCCGCAGCCCGATCCCGCGCTCGCCCAGTCGCCGGTGGCCACGCGGGCGCAGGAGAGCATCGTCAAGGTCGTCGGCACGGCCCCCAGCTGCGGCAAGGTCCTCGAGGGCAGCGGCTTCGTCTTCGCCCCGAACCGGGTCATGACCAACGCCCACGTCGTCGGTGGCGTCAGCGACCCGACGGTGCAGATAGGCGGCGAGGGCCGGCTCTACGACGCCAAGGTCGTGCTCTACGACTGGAAGCGCGATATCGCGGTCCTCGATGTGCCCTCGCTGCAGGCCCCGGCGCTGCAGTTCGCGCAGGACGACGCGCGCACCGGTGATGGCGCGATCGTCGCCGGCTTCCCGGAGAACGGCGCCTTCGATGTGCGCGCGGCCCGCGTCCGCGGCCGTATCGAGGCCAATGGCCCCGACATCTACCGCCGCTCCACCGTGCATCGCGATGTGTACTCGCTGTACGCGACGGTGCGGCAGGGCAACTCCGGCGGTCCGCTGCTCACCCCGCAGGGGCGGGTGTACGGCGTGGTGTTCGCCAAGTCCCTCGACGACGCCAACACCGGATACGCGCTGACGGCGGACGAGGTGAGCGAGGACATCCAGAAGGGGCGCACGGCCGACCAGCCCGTGGACAGCCAGGGGTGTGCCCTCTAGTTTCCGGTGTCGCCGTGGGCCCGGGCCGCGCCCGGGATACAGCTAGCGGCTGCGTGGATGGCGCAGTCGCGCCGAGACCCACCGGGCCCGGCGGCGGATGATGCGGGGAATCCCGATGTTCGGGTCATGGCCTTGGGTAGGCCCGGAGCCGCCCCGCTCGGAAACACTCAGCGCGGCATTGGCAGTAGCGGCGGCCTCGGGGCCGCGGCTGTTTGGTGCGTCACGGTAGTCGTGCGTCCAGCCCATACCTCGGTGTGTGCCCCTGACCCAAGGTCCGTAATCGCCGCTGGCTGCGGCAATTGGCCTATGCTCCAGGCAATTGGCTGTTCGAAAAACAGATGTTCGCCCGAGTGCGGGAACGTGGTCGGAATGCGTACGTCCGATGACGCTCAGCGGTCGGGTTCGGGGTCCTTCAGCCAGTTGATCAGCTCGGTGGTGAAGGCCTGGGGGTCCTCCTCGTGCGGGAAGTGGCCCAGCCCGTCGAAGAGCCGCCAGCGGTAGGGGGCCTCGACATACTCACCGGAGCCCGCCGCGCTGCGGGTGCGCATCACCGGGTCGAGTGACCCGTGCAGATGCAGGGTCGGTACCCGTACCGGCCGCTTCATCCGCCGGTTGAACTGGAAACCGTCCGGCCGCGCCAGCGACCGCACCATCCAGCGGTACGGCTCGATCGAGCAGTGCGCGGTCGAGGGGATGCACATCGCCCGCCGGTAGACCTCCAACGTCTCGTCCTCGGGCAGCCGCGGTCCGGACCAGTCCCGGATCAGCCGCCCCACGGCCGCCGCGTCGTCCGCGACCAGCTGGCGCTCGGGCAGCCAGGGCCGCTGGAAGCCCCAGATATGGGAGCCGGCGGCGCTCTGCTTGACGTCCGCGACCATCGCCGAGCGCCAGCGGCGGGGATGCGGCATCGAGGCCACCGCGAGCCGCCGCACCAGCTTCGGCCGCATCACGGCGGCCGTCCACGCCAGGTATCCGCCCAGGTCATGGCCGACGAGCGCGGCGTCCGGCTCACCCAGCGAGCGGATCACACCGGTGATGTCGAGGGCGAGGTTGGCCGGGTCGTAGCCCCGCGGCGTACGGTCGCTGCCGCCCACCCCGCGCAGATCCATCGCGACCGCGCGGTAGCCGGCGTCGGCGAGCGCGGGCAGTTGGTGCCGCCAGGTCCACCAGAACTGCGGAAAGCCGTGCAGCAGCAGCACCAGCGGGCCGTCACCCAGCTCGGCGATGTGGAAACGCGCGCCGTTGGCCGCGACATCCCGGTGGGTCCAGGGGCCGTCGAGCCGTACGACCGACGCGGAGGTATCAGGGACGGTCATGCCGACGAGCGTGTCACATCCGGCGCGGGGCGTCCGCCATTGCTCCCGGCACGCGGATGCGGCTTGACGCTCCCCAGTACGGCGGCCGTCTCCTTGGACGAGGAAATCGACCGCTTCGGCGCCTTGACCTTCTTGAACTTCAGCAGCGCCAGCAGACCCAGGATCCCGGCGAACAGCCAGTAGATCCCGCCCACGATCAGGAAGCACCAGGCGAGGCCGAGGCCGGTCCACGAGCGCATGCCGTAGGCGAGGGCGAAACTCAGCACCGGCAGCGAGAACAGCAGCAGCACCCCGGCCACCATCCCCGCGCCGCTGCCGACCGCGGCCTTCTTGGCCCCCACCCGGAGCTCGGCCTTGGCCAGCGCGATCTCGTCGTGCATCAGCGCCGACAGCTCGGTGGTCGCCGTCGCCACCAGCTGGCCGAGGCTGCGGTTGCCGCCGTCGTCGGCTGCGCTCATCGCCATCTCCCTCTGCTCTTGTGCGTCTTACGCTCGTATCCCGTGCGTCTTGCGTGTCTGCGTCCTGCCGCGCCGTCCGCGCTTGTTACGTCGTCAATGCGCGGCACGCCGTCAGTGCTTGCTACGTCTTCTGCGCATTTCTGCGGGTGTCAAGCCTCTCAGATCATGCCGGACCATCGTCGCCGGAGTCGTTCGTGGCAGCCACTTCGGCAAGCCGCCGGTGCTCGGCGGCCTTTGCCTCGTGAATGGCCGCCATCCGCAGGTGGTACGCGGGACTGTCGAGCTCATAGACATCGGGGATGCCATCCATGTCCTCGTCCCGCTCCTCCTCCTGACACAGCCGCTGGTACCTGGTGTTGCGCAGTTTGAGAAGGATTCCGGCGAACAGGGCGGCGGTCAGCGAGCCGATGAGGACCGCCGCCTTGACCTCCTCGGCGAGCGTGGGATCGCCGGGGAAGGCGAGTTCGCCGATGAGGAGGGAGACGGTGAAGCCGATCCCGGCGAGGGTGGCCACGGCGAAGACATCGGCCCAGGCCAGGTCCTCGTTCAGCTCGGCCCTGGTGAAGCGGGCGGCACACCAGGAGCCGCCGAAGACGCCGACGGTCTTGCCCACGACGAGTCCGAGGACGACGCCGAGGGTCTCCGGGCGGGTGAAGACATCCGCCACGGCGCCGCCGGAGAGCGGCACCCCGGCCGCGAACAGCGCGAACAGCGGCACCGCCACCCCTGCTGACAGCGGCCGCACCCGGTGCTCGACGCGCTCGGCGGGGGAGCGCTCCTCGCCCTCCCGTACGGTGCAGCGCAGCATCAGGCCCATCGCGACGCCGGCGATGGTGGCATGCACACCGCTGGCGTGCATCAGCGCCCAGATCACCACCGCGAGCGGGACGTATATCCAGGCCGTTCGCACGCCCTTGCGGTGCAGCAGCCAGAAGAGGGCGAGCGCGGCGACGGCCAGGATCAGGGCGACGAAGTTGATGTGCTGGGTGAAGAAGGCCGCGATGATGAGGATCGCGCCGAGGTCGTCGACGACCGCGAGGGTGAGCAGGAAGGCGCGCAGCGCGGCGGGCAGCGCGGTGCCGATCACGGCGAGGACGGCGAGCGCGAAGGCGATATCGGTGGCGGTCGGCACGGCCCAGCCCCTGAGACTGCCGCCGCCGGTCGCATCGACGGTGACGTAGACGAGTGCGGGCACGGCCATGCCGCAGACGGCGGCGATCACGGGCAGCGCGGCGGCCTTGGGGTCGCGCAGCTCGCCCGCGACCAGTTCGCGCTTGAGCTCGATACCGGCGACGAAGAAGAAGATCGTCAGCAGGCCGTCGGTGGCCCAGGAGGCGACCGAGAGATGCAGATGCAGCGCCTGGGGGCCGAAGGAGAAGCCCCTGATGTCGCCGTAGACGCCGCTGAGGGGAGTGTTGGCGAGGATCAGCGCCACGATGGCGGCCACCAGGAGGATCACACCGCCGACGGTCTCGGCGCGTAGCGCGTCGATGACGAACGTCCGCTCGGGCAGCGACAGGCGTCCGAGAAACTTGCGGCTGGTGGGCGCGGCCACGGGCGGGCCTCCTGGGTGGTCGAGGTGCGGATACACGTGTGGCGTATGCCGACCAGACTTCCCGGCGCTCCTGCCCATCATCTTGTCGCAATTTTTATGCGACAGCCACCTGCGGCGGCCTACCGCTGCCTGCGACGGCTACGGGCGGCAGGTGACCGCTGTCCGCGACGGCTACGGGCGGCAGGCGCCCGCTGCCCGCGACAGCTACGGACGGCGGGTGACCGCTGTCCGCGACGGCTACGGGCGGCTGGCGACCGCTGTCCGCGACAGCCGATCGGGGCAGTGGTCCACAGCAGCCACAGCGAAGGGGCGCCCCCGCCAGGCGGGAGCGCCCCTCATCCGTTCAGCGCGGGCGCTGTGATCAGTCCTCGCTGGAGGCGGCGGGCAGCTTGCTCTGGATCAGCTCCATGACGGAGGAGTCGGTGAGCGTGGTGACATCGCCCAGGGCCCGGTTCTCGGCGACATCGCGCAGCAGACGGCGCATGATCTTGCCGGAGCGGGTCTTGGGCAGCTCGGCCACCGGGAGGATCTTCTTGGGCTTGGCGATCGGGCCGAGCTGCTTGGCCACATGCGCCCGCAACTCCTCGACCAGGCCCTCGTCCTCGGCCGCGCCGCCACGCAGGATGACGAACGCGCAGATGGCCTGGGTGGTCTGCGGGTCGGTGGCGCCGACGACCGCCGCCTCGGCGACCTTGGGGTGCGAGACGAGCGCCGACTCGACCTCGGTCGTGGAGATGTTGTGGCCGGAGACCAGCATCACATCGTCGACCCGGCCGAGCAGCCAGATGTCGCCGTCGTCGTCCTTCTTGGCGCCGTCGCCCGCGAAGTAGCGCTTGTCGAAGCGGGACCAGTAGGTGTCCAGGTAGCGCTGGTCATCGCCCCAGATGGTGCGGAGCATGGATGGCCACGGCTCGGTGAGCACCAGATAGCCGCCATTGCCGTTCGGCACCTCATTGGCCTCGTCGTCCACGACGGTGGCGGCGATGCCCGGCAGCGCGACCTGGGCCGAACCGGGCTTGGTGGCCGTGACGCCCGGCAGCGGGCTGATCATGATGCCGCCGGTCTCGGTCTGCCACCAGGTGTCGACGACGGGCGTGGTGTCCGCGCCGATGTGCTTGCGGTACCAGACCCACGCCTCGGGGTTGATGGGCTCGCCGACGGAGCCGAGGATCCGCAGCGAGGAGAGGTCGAACTTGGCCGGGATGTCGTCGCCCCACTTCATGCAGGCGCGGATCGCGGTCGGGGCGGTGTACAGGATGGTGACCCCGTACTTCTGGACCACCTCCCACCAGCGGCCCTGGTGCGGGGTGTCCGGGGTGCCCTCGTAGAGCACCTCGGTGGCGCCGTTGGAGAGCGGGCCGTAGACGATGTACGAGTGACCGGTGACCCAGCCGACGTCCGCCGTGCACCAGAAGACATCGGTCTCCGGCTTGAGGTCGAAGACGGCGTGGTGGGTGTAGGAGACCTGGGTGAGGTAGCCGCCGGAGGTGTGCAGGATGCCCTTGGGCTTACCGGTCGTGCCCGAGGTGTAGAGGATGAACAGCGGGTGCTCGGCGTCGAACGCCTCGGGGGTGTGCTGCTCCGGCTGGCGCTCCACGATCTCGTGCCACCAGACGTCGCGGCCCTCGCTCCAGTCCACCTCCTGGCCGGTGCGGCGGACGACCAGCACATTGCGCACGTTCTCGGTGCCGGGCCGGGTGAGCGCCTCGTCGACGGCGGGCTTGAGCGCGGACGGCTTGCCACGGCGGTAGCCGCCGTCGGCGGTGATGACGACCCGGGCGTCGGCGTCCTGGATGCGGGTGGCGAGAGCGTCGGCCGAGAAGCCGCCGAAGACCACCGAATGCGGGGCGCCGATACGGGCGCAGGCCAGCATCGCGACCACGGTCTCCGGGATCATCGGCATATAGATGGCGACCCGGTCGCCCGACCGGACCCCCAACTCGGTCAGTGCGTGGGCCGCTTGGGAGACCTCCCGCTGCAGCTCGGCGTAGGTGAGGGAGCGGGTGTCACCGGGCTCGCCCTCGAAGTGGAGCGCCACCCGGTCGCCCAGGCCGTTCTCGACGTGCCGGTCGACGCAGTTGTACGCCACATTGAGCTTGCCGTCGGCGAACCACTTCGCGAAGGGCGGGTTCGACCAGTCGAGTGTCTCGGTCGGCGCGGTCGCCCAGGACAGCCGACGGGCCTGCTCGGCCCAGAAGCCCAGGCGGTCAGCCTTCGCCCGCTCATACGCCTCGGCCGTGACATTGGCGTTCGCGGTCAGCTCGGCGGGCGGCGCGAAGCGACGCTCCTCCCGAAGAAGGTTGGCCAGGCTCTCGTTACTCACGACATCTCCCATTCCCAGGGTGTCCGTTGTGTCCCAGGCCATAGCTCATCAGCCAACGGCACACCCTGACAAGGGCTGTCGCCGAAAATTGGTTTAGACCTTTCGTCGTGTACGTCACCGCCCCAGCTCCAGGGCGCCTTGGGTGGGGCCGCCACCCCGCTCCGCCACGCCGGAATTGCCCCTTCCAGGCCGGGTGGGGGCCGTCGTGGTGGCGAAACAGACGGGCATCGGCACGCCACGGTCCGGGCGTACGGGCAGAAACCTCCCCGTACCCGAGTCCAGGACGTACGCCTGGGCCTCCGCCACCTGGAAATACATGCCGTGCAGCGCCAGCCCGCCCTCCGCCACCCGCCGTGCCACACAGCCGTGCTCCATCAGATGGTCGAGCTGCTGTCTGACATTGACCAGCGCCAGCCGCTCCACTTCGTCGGTGATGGCTCGGTTCGACAGGGCAACCTCGCCGCGCCCCAGCCGGCCGATCCGCTCCATCCGCGCCAGCGCCGGTCTCCCGTGACGCAGCCAGCGTTCCAGCGGCGTTCGGTCTCCGGTGGGGGATGCCCCGGGCTCGCCGCTGGGCGCCCCGGGCCCGTCGGAGGGCGCCCCGGGCCCGGCCGGTGTCACGCCCCCGCCGGTGGACGACTCGGATTGGGACGGTGTGCGGGTCGGTGCCGATGAGTCGAGCAGCGCCTGCATCGCACCGCATCCGGAGTGGCCGCACACCGTGATGCTGCTGATCTTCAGCACCTCCACCGCGTACTCGATCGCCGCGCCCACTGAGTCGCAGGAGTCATCGGAGCCCGGTGGTGGCACCAGATTGCCGACATTGCGCACGGTGAACAGATCGCCGGGGCCGCTGGAGGTGATCATGCTGGTCACCAGGCGGGAATCGGCACAAGTGAGGAACAGCTGGCTGGGTCGCTGCCCCTCCTGCGCCAGCCGGGCCAGCTCATCGCGGACCAGCGGTGCCGTATGGCGCTGGAACGCGCTCACCCCGCCGAGCAGCTGACCGCCCGCGTCCCCGGTGGCCGCGATGCTCGTCCCGACGCCCGCGGCCGCCGGGACCGGACGGGTGCAGTGATGATCGCGCCAGGGCGTCCACGGCCGGCAGGCCCGGGTACCGTCCGCCTCCGCTGCCCGCCGCGCCGCCCGTCCATCCGCCGTCGACCGCCCGGAGTCCACCGACCGCCCGGAGTCCGCTGTCCACTCGGGGTCTGACGGCCGCCCGGGGTCCGAAGACCACTGGGGGCCCGAGGGCCGGAGGAGCACCGTGAGGAGGGTGATCGCGAGGGCTGCGGCGGCGGCCATGAGTCCGGCCCGGAGCGAGGCACCGCAGGCCGACGCGATGCCCAGCGAGACGGAGGCGATACCCAGTGAGAGAGGGGCGGCGAACCGGACGAGGACGGTCGAGGCGGAGAGATCTCCGCGTCTGAGGCGGGAGACCCGGTGGATCCGGTCCAAGAGCTTCAACATTCCCGTCTCCTCCGGGGCTTCGGTCGCGGATGGGGGCGCGGCCGTGGGTCACGGCGTACTGCGGTACTGACTTCCAAGCGTTGGTAAATGAATCGTAATGCCGAGTAAAGTCGCTGGGAAGTCTTTTGGGGGAGAGTGGGACGGTATTCCATCTATGGGGTGAATAGTCATTTAAAATGCCTTATCGTCCTCTGTCTTTTCATCGTCCATGCGAGGTTTGCTCATATCCGGCCGGATCTCCTGGAGCAGGACGTGACGCGAGGGGCCGGGTGGCCGTACGAGGGCCGGAAGGGCCAGAGGGGCCGGACGGGCCAGAGGCGCCGGACGGGCCAGAGGCGCCGGGAGGGCCGGAGGAGTCAGAAGAAGCGTCACTGCACTGATGGCCGCGGCGGTGGCGCTCTTCGCGCCGTTCGGCTGCTCGGAAGACTCCTCCCAGACGGCGGTCCGGCTCATCGGCGACGGATCGACCTCCGACCCCGGTCCCCAGCCCCATCAGCCGAAGGCCGAGCCGCTCCAACGCGGCGAGACGCCGCCGCGGTTCGTCGCTGCCGGCGGAGAAGCGGTACCTCTACGATCCGCCCAGGCATCGGCCCGGCGCCTCGTCGATCGGCTTCAACGACGTCGAGGCATCAAGGCCACGGTGGAGCGGCTCCGCGGCGCCTGGCCGGACGGCGATGAGATCGGCGCACAGGCCGAGTCGTTCGTCGAGAACTGGAAGACCAACGCGGGTCTGGAGTACGAGAAGCCGCTCCTCTTCGACTGCGACCAGGCGCTCGAACGTATATGCGCGCCGTGGAGGACGTCATCAAGACGGTCTGCCCGCGCAAGGAGGTGCGCTGAGTCTCCTTCAAACAGCCGGCCGACTGGCTGGACGCGCAGAACTCCCGCGTCCTGGAGAAGTTGCCGGTGCTGGACGTCGGGATGCGGCCGCCGGGTGGCTGGAAGAGTTACCTGGCCGCCGAGCCGGGGCGGACGTCCGATCGCGAAACGGCGCACGAGCGGACGTCCGGGCATCACACGCGGACGGCTAAGCGGGAGCGGGAGTAGCCGCCGAACTCTCCCCCGGCGCGAACTCCCGCAGCCCGAAGGCGGGGTCTACCTGGGCGGCCAGATCGGCACCCGTTTTCGCGTTCCCCCAGCTCTGTGCGTTCTTCAGATGGAAGTGCACCATCTGTCGGGTGTACCGCTGCCAGTCGCGCCGCTCGTACGAGGCGTCCACCGCGTTCTGCAGGGTCCGCAGGGCGTCGCGGTTCGTCTCCTCCAACTCCTCGAACCGGGGCGCACGGCCCTTCTCCATCGCCCGGACCCAGTCGGAGTGGCCGAACGTGACCAGCAGGTCATCGCCCACCTCCGCGCGGAGGAAGTCCAGGTCGTCCGGGCCCTGCACCTTGTTGCCGACCACCCGGAGCGCCACATCGAAGTCGCGGGCGTACTCCTTGTACTGGCGGTAGACGGAGACGCCCTTGCGCGTCGGCTCGGCCACCAGGAACGTCATGTCGAAGCGGGTGAAGAGGCCGGAGGCGAAGGAGTCGCTGCCCGCCGTCATATCGACGACGATGAACTCGCCGCGTCCGTCGACCAGATGGTTCAGGCAGAGCTCGATCGCGCCGACCTTGGAGTGGTAGCAGGCGACACCGAGGTCGGATTCGGTGAAGGGACCGGTCGCCATCAGCCGCGCCGACCCGTTGCCGAGCGGCAGGGTGCGGGCGCATGCCTGGTAGACGGGGTTGTCCTCACCGATTCGCAGCAGCCGCGAGCCCTCACCCGGCGGGGTGGTCTTGATCATGGTCTCGGCGGAGGCGATCCGGGGGTTCGTACCGCGCAAGTAGTCCTTGATCAGCGGGAGATGGGCGCCCATGGCGGGCAGTGCGGCGGCCTCCGCCTCGTCGAGTCCGAGCGCCACACCCAGATGCTGATTGATATCGGCGTCGACGGCGACGACGGGGGCGTGGGTGGCGGCGAGATGGCGGATGAACAGCGACGACAGCGTGGTCTTGCCGCTTCCACCCTTGCCTACGAAAGCGATCTTCATGTTCACCTAGCGTAGGTGAGTGATCCCGGATCATGAGGGATTTACGTGAAGAACACCACTCCAACGAGGGGTGCCCGGTGCGAGGTGCGTAGTGTCGTACTCATGAGTACGTCAGCTGATCCGCTCGCCACCCTGGCCGCGCTGCCCGGTGTGACCGAGTCCGTGAACGCCGTACGGACCGCCGTGGACCGGGTCTATGGGCACCGGGTGATGCGCCGCCGCAGCAATGAGGTCACCTCCGAAGCGGCGTTGCGCGGAGCGCGGGGCTCCGCCGCGCTGGCCGGTGCGGACTGGGAGCTGGAAGAGGTGCGCCGACGCACCGACTTCGGGGTCGAGGGCGAACCGCGCACGGTGGGGGCGGCACTGCGGCTGACCGCCGAGGCGGGGCAGTTGCTGAGTATCTGGCGGCAGTCGCCGCTGCGGGTGCTTGCCCGGCTGCATCTGGTCGCGGCCGGCGGGGCGGAGGGCGACGAGAGGATCGGGCGCCCGCGGCAGTCGGGTGAGCCGGTGAACGAGCCGCTGATCGGGTCCGATCTGCCGCTGCCGGACGCGGACGAGGTGGCGGGGCGGCTCGATGGGCTGGCCCGGCTGCTGCTCGCGGGCAGCGAGGCTCCGGCACTGGTGACGGCGGCGGTGGTGCACGGCGAACTGCTCGCCCTGCGGCCGTTTGTCTCCCGCAATGGTCTGGTGGCGCGGGCGGCCGAACGGATCGTGCTGGTCGGCAGCGGTCTCGATCCGAAGTCCATCTGCCCGGCCGAGGTGGGGTACGCGGAGCTGGGCGCCGCGCCGTACATGGCGGCGCTGGAGGGCTATGCGTCCGGGACGCCGGAGGGGATGGCGGTGTGGATCGCGCACTGCGGACGGGCGGTTGAGCTCGGGGTGCGGGAGTCCACGGCGGTCTGCGAGGCGCTGCAACGCGGGGCGGCCTGACGCGGATGGGTGTGGCCCGACGTCGGCAAGACGCGTGCTGACGTGGGCTGGGTACGGTCTGATGTCGGCAAGGCGCGGGCTGGCGCGGGATGGGTACGGTCTGACGTCGGACAAGACGGGCCGACCCTGGACAAGAGTTGCGGCGGTACCACGTGGGCACCGCCGCTGGCACAGCTGCCGGGTTACCATGCGTGCAATCTCATTCGCCCATCAGGTCGGGAACTTCTGCCCGTCACCTGGTGCGGCTGGCCCGTAATCGACGGGTCGACGTCGCGTGGGTGCTCAGCATCTGTGCTCGGTCCGTGGGGCCTTGGCGTCTGGGGGTTTCCTCCCGGATACCCCTGGTCTCGCGGGCCGTCGATTCCTTTGTACTCCTGCGAGAGGCCAATCGGAACCCCTCGCCGCAGATCTTTGGTGTTACCCCTAAATGCGGGCATAAAGGGCGCGGCGTCGATTGGTGTACCACAGCAGTCCGGCGGTGGCGGCGGCCGCGCCGACGGCCGCCGCCACGGCGAGAACCGGACGCGGTGGCATGGAAAGTGAGGGCCTGCGCTGCTTCAGCCGCACCGGGCGGTTGAAGGAGAGCACCGGCCAGCCGCGGGCCGCCGCCTCGCGCCGCAGCGCCCGATCCGGGTTGACCGTATGGGGGTGGCCGACCGACTCCAGCATCGGGAGATCGGTCACCGAATCGCTGTAGGCGTAACAGCGCGACAAGTCGTAGCCCTCCGACTCCGCCAACTCGGCGATCGCCTCCGCCTTGGTCGGGCCATAGGCGTAGTACTCCACCTCTCCGGTGAACACTCCGTCCTCGACGACCATGCGGGTGGCCACCACGCGGTCCGCGCCCAGGAGCTCGCCGATCGGCTCGACCACCTCCGCCCCGGAGGTGCTGACGATCACCACATCGCGGCCGGCGGTGTGATGCTCCTCGATGAGCGAGGCGGCCTCGTCGTAGATGATGGGGTCGATGAGGTCGTGCAGGGTCTCCGCGACGATCTCCTTGACCTGCTGGACATTCCATCCTCGGCAGAGCGCGGAGAGGTACTTGCGCATCCGCTCCATCTGCTCGTGATCGGCGCGGCCGGCGAGGAAGACAAACTGTGCATAGGCAGTACGCAGTGCGGCCCGGCGGTTGATCAGCCCACCCCGGTAGAAGGACTTGCTGAAGGTGAGAGTGCTTGACTTCGCAATGACCGTCTTGTCCAGGTCAAAGAAGGCAGCTGTCCGAGGCAAGGAGTGGTTTTCCACGACGCCGAGCATAGGGCCCACCATTCGGCGTAAGCTCAGGCGCGTGGGTTTGCCTGAGAAGGCTCTCGGGTACACCATGGAAGTCACGGATCGTTCGCGACCGTGCTAACCCGGCCCGACTCCTCCCCCCCCGAGTCGGCCGTGGGGACGACCCCCGCTCTCCCCCCCGGCGGGGGTCGTCGCATGTCCGGACGCTTTTTGGGCGTTCTCATCAGATCTTGCTTCCCCTTCCTCGGGCCCGTGCGGCCCGCCTCTCCACAGCTTGAACGGTAACCGTACGTAATCGCTAGGCTGCTCTCCGGAAGTCACTGGTTTAGGTGACTGGGATATTCACAACTGATGAGTTGTCCACGGTTTTGGACCAAGATCCCCAAGATTTTCTGGATCGCGGCACGGTGATTCTCCGCGGTGCTCGCACTCGCTGTTCGCGGGAGTGAGAGCGCGTAACCGATATGGGAGGGGATCGTGACTGCATCCATCACACCGGAACGCCCTTCGGCGACCGAAGGACAGCGAAGCAGACCGCTCATCGTCACCGAGGACGAGGCGCTTCTCGACGATCTGCTGCGGCTGTGCGCGGCGGCCGGAGCGGAACCGGAAGTGGCGCATGGCGCGCTCACTCGCCGGGGCAGCTGGGAGACCGCACCGCTGATTCTGGTCGGCGACGACTCGGCCGCCCGGCTGTCCGACCGAGCTCGCAGACAAGGGGTGCTGCTCATCGGGCGCGATCTGGACGACCACGGCATCTGGCGGCGGGCGGTGGCGCTCGGCGCCGACAATGTGGCGTTCTTACCCGATGCCGAGACCTGGCTGGTGGACCGGATCGCCGATGTCGCAGAAGGCGTGGGGCGGCAGGCCCTGACCGTCGGGGTGATCGGCGGCCGCGGCGGCGCGGGCGCCTCCACCCTCGCCTGCGCCCTGGCGGTCACCGCGGCCCGCTCCGGCCGGCGCACCATGCTGATCGATGCCGATCCGCTGGGCGGCGGGCTCGATGTGCTGCTCGGCGGCGAGGGCGCGCAGGGGCTGAGATGGCCCGCCTTCGCCGAGTCGCGGGGGCGGGTCGCCGGAAGTGCCCTGGAGGAGTCGCTGCCCGAACTGCACGCGCTGCGGGTGCTCAGCTGGGACCGCGGCGATTCGGTCGTCATCCCGCCGTCCGCGATGCGGGCGGTGCTGGCCGCGGCCCGACGGCGCGGCGGGGTCGTGGTGGTGGATCTGCCCCGCCGCGTCGACGACGCGGCGGCCGAGGCGCTGTCCCAGATCGACCTCGGGCTGCTGGTCGTCCCGGCGGAGCTGCGAGCGGTCGCGGCCGCCCACCGGGTGGCGTCCACGGTGGGCATGGTGCTGCGGGATCTGCGGGCGGTGGTGCGGGGCCCGTGCGGGCCGGAGCTCGGCGACGAGGAGATCGCGGAGCTGCTCGGGCTGCCGCTGGCCGGTCAGCTGCCGCCGGAGCCCGGTCTGGCGGACGCGTTCGACGGCGGGGAGCCCCCGGGCGGCAGCCCCCGTGGCCCGCTCGGCCGGTTCTGCGCCGAGTTCTGGGCGCGTGCCCTCGCCGACGAGGGAGGTGTCACCGCATGAGCGTCGTATCGCCGGATCTGCTGGACGCGGTGCGGCTGCGGCTGGCCGGGAGCGGCGCGGAGCCCACACCCGCGCGGGTGGCGTCGGCCCTGCGCGAGGAGGGTCGGCTGCTCGGCGACACCGAGGTGCTCGGGGTGGTGGAGGCGCTGCGCTCGGAGCTGGTCGGCACCGGCCCCCTGGAGCCGCTGCTGGCCGCCCCCGACGTCACGGACGTCCTGGTCACCGCCCCCGACGAGGTGTGGGTGGACCGTGGTTCGGGGCTGGAGCGCACGGGGGTCACCTTCGTGGACGCGGCCGCGGTGCGGAGGCTCGCGCAGCGGCTCGCCGCGGTGGCCGGGCGGCGGCTGGACGACGCCCGGCCGTGGGTGGACGCCCGGCTGCCGGACGGGACCCGGCTGCATGCGGTGCTTCCTCCGGTAGCGGTCGGCTCGACCTGTCTGTCGCTGCGGGTGGTGCGCCCCCGGGCGTTCTCCCCGGCGGAGCTGGAGGCGGCCGGAACGGTGCCACCGGACGGCGCGCGGCTGCTGCGGGCCATGCTGGACGCCCGGCTGTCCTACCTGATCAGCGGCGGCACGGGCTCGGGCAAGACAACGCTGCTGAGCACCCTGCTGGGGCTGGTCGGCCCGCGCGAGCGGATCGTCCTCGCCGAGGACTCGGCCGAGCTGCGGCCCGACCACCCGCATGTGGTCCGGCTGGAGACCCGCCCCGCCAACCAGGAGGGCCGTGGCCAGGTCACCCTGCGGGACCTGGTGCGGCAGGCGCTGCGGATGCGCCCCGACCGGCTGGTGGTCGGGGAGGTGAGAGGCGCCGAGGTCACCGACCTTCTCGGAGCTCTGAACACTGGCCATGAGGGCGGCTGCGGCACTGTCCACGCCAATACGGCGGCCGACGTGCCCGCGCGGCTGGAGGCGCTCGGCTCGACCGCCGGTCTGGACCGGGCGGCGCTGCACAGCCAGTTGGCGGCGGCGCTGTCGGTCGTGGTCCACCTGGTGCGGGACCGCGCCGGGCGGCGCAGGATCGCCGAGCTGCATGTGCTGGACCGGGACCGGGCGGGCTTCGTCACGACCGTCCCCGCGGCCGTCTGGAGCCCGGAGGGCTTCGAGCGGGCGGCGGGCTGGCAGCGGCTCCAGCGGCTGTGCGCACGAGGCGGAGGCGCGGCATGACGGGCGCGGTAGGGGAGCCGGGGGCGCTGACGCTCTGCGCCGCGACGCTGTGCGTGGGGGCGGCCTTATGGCTGCTCACTGGCCGGGACCGGGAGCTGCGCCGGGCCAGGCTGCTGTTGGCCGGCGGCGGACCCGTCGAGCCCGCGGGAGCCGACCCGGTGCGGCGGCTGTCCGAGACCGCCGCCTGGCTGCGGGAGCGCTGGCGGGTGAAGTACGGCGGGCGGATGGGGCGTGAGCTGCTGTGCCTGCCGGTCGGATGTGTGATCGCGCTGCTGGGCGCGTCCGTTCTGCCGTTGCTCGGGGCGATGCTGGCCACTCCGGTCGTCGGCCGGTGGCTGCGGTCCCGGCGGGGCGAGCGGGACCGTGTGCGGCGCGCCGCCGGGGTGATCCAGCTCTGTGCCACCGTGGCGGGCGAGCTGCGGGCCGGGCGGCATCCCGGCGAGGCGCTGCTGGCGGTGGACCCGGGGCACTTGAGGGAGCGTTGGGGGCTGGTGACGGCCGCGGCGCGGTTCGGCGGGGATGTGCCGGACGCGCTGCGGAGGGTGGCCCGGCTGCCGGGCGCCGAGGGGCTGACCGGGGTCGCGGCGTGCTGGCAGGTGGCGGTCGACGAGGGGGCCGGGCTGGCGGCGGGTCTCGACCGGGTGGCGGCGGCGCTGCGCGCCGAGCGGGACCAGCGGGAGAGCCTGGACGCCAAGCTGGCGGGAGCCAAGGCCACCGCCTTCGGGCTGGCGGTATTGCCCGTCGTCGGGCTGGTGCTGGGCGGCCTGATGGGCTCCGATCCGCTGCATGTGCTGCTGCACACCCCGGCCGGGCTGAGCTGTCTGCTGGTGGGCGGCCTGCTGGAGTGGGCGGGCCTGGTCTGGACCGGCCGGATGGTACGAGCCGCGCGTGAGCCGGGGCGACGGCGAGGGGATCCGCACCTGGGCCGAGGCCCGGCGGATCGCCGGAGTGGCCGATGAGTACCGAGGTTGTCCACAGCCTGGGGATTTCGCTGGCCTTCCTGGCGGCGGCCCTGTGTACGGCGATGGCGATGGCCGAGGCCCGTCGGGAGCGATGCGTCCGACGACGGCTGGCGGTGCTGCTGCCGGGCGCGGCGGAGGACGGACGGCCGAGCCGGGCCCGGCCGTGGCGGCGGTGGTGCGCCGGGGCCGGTGTGGGCGCTCTGCCCGCCTGGGCCGCGCCGGGTGGCGCGCTGACGATCGCCGTCGTCCTCGTCGGAGGGCCGCCGGGGTGGGCGCTGGGGCTCGCCGCGGCGTGCGGCCTGTGGCGGTGGCAGCGGCACCGCCGGGCCACGGCCGGGCGGTCCGGCTCTGACCGGCGCCTTGAGGCCCTCGCCGCGGGCCAGATCCCGCTGGCCGCCGATCTGCTGACGGCCTGCCTGGCGGCCGGAGCGGGCCCGCGGAGGGCGGCGGAGGCGGTGGGAGGTTCGCTCGGTGGCCCGGTCGGCGAGCGGCTTGCCCAGACTGCGGCGGAGCTGCGGCTGGGCGGTGAACCGGCCCATGCCTGGGGGCGCATCGGCGCTCTGCCTGGAGCGCAGGGGTTGGCACGCGCCCTGGAACGTGCCGGGGTGACGGGCGCTCCGGCCGTGGAGCCGGTGTCCCGGCTGGCGGCCGAATGCCGGGCCGAGCAGGGACGCGAGGCGATGAGACGGGCCGACCGCACCGGTGTGCTGGTGAACGCGCCGCTCGCGGGCTGCTTCCTCCCGGCGTTCCTGCTGGTCGGTCTGGCCCCGGTGATGATCGGGCTGGCCCGCGGCCTGGCGGGCGACGGCCCCTGAGCACGGGCGGGACCACGACGGCCACACGGCGAACGACGGCGGCATCGACGACAGCCGTACAGGCGGCATCAACGACAGCCGCACGAGCGGCAGTTGTACGACAGCAGCAGGACGAACGACGACACCGCGGTCGACGACACCGCGGACAGGACATGGGGGCCGACATGATGAAGCAGTGGTGGGTACGGCGCTACGCGGCGGCGCGGGTGAAGGCCGAGGCGGGCATGACCACCGCCGAGTACGCGATGGGAACGATCGCGGCATGTGGTTTCGCCGCGGTGCTCTACAAAGTGGTGACCAGCGGAGCCGTCAGCGGTGCGCTGCAGTCGGTCATTGGACGGGCGCTCGATGCGCAGTTCTGAGTCGCCGGGGACAGGGGAGCGGACGGGCTCGCGCGCCAGGAGCGGCGCGCGGGGCGTCCCGACGGGCAGCGGTATCCCGAAGGCCAGTGGCGTCCGGAGGGCCGGCAGCGTCCGGAGGGCCCGTGGCGGCGTCCCGGGGGCCCGGAGCGAGCCCAGGACGGGCTCCCCGGGGGCCCGGGGCCCTGCGCGGGACAGCGGCTACGTCACGGCGGAGGCGGCCGTCGCGCTGCCTGTGCTGGCGTTGTTCGCCCTGATGCTGATCTGGGGGCTGATGGCGGCGTCCGCGCAGCTGCAGTGCGTGGACGCGGCCAGGGCCGGGGCGCGGGCGGCGGCGCGCTCGGAGCCGAAGGCGGACGCGATGGCCGCCGCCCGCTCGGCCGCGCCCGATGGAGCGCGGGTCGAGCTGTGGCGGGAGGGGGACATGGTGCGGGTGCGGGTCCGGGCGCACGCCATCGGTCCCGGTCCGCTGGCGGTGAATCTGCGCGGTGAGGCGGCCGCGCTCGCCGAGGACACGGTGGGCGCGGACGACGCGATGGGCGGGGCCGGTGCGGGCGGTATGGGCGGCGTGGACGGTGCGGCGGCCCGGGAGGCGGTCCCGTGAGCGCGGGACGCGGCCTCGTGAGCCCGGGACGCGGCCCCGTGAGGAGGGCGGACGACCGGGGGTCGGCCACCGTCTGGACCGCGCTGGCGGCGACGGCGCTGTGCGTGGTGTTCGCGGCCGTACTGGCGGCCGGGCAGGCCATGGTGGCGCGCCATCGGGCGGGCGGCGCCGCCGATCTGGCGGCGCTCGCGGCGGCGGACCACGGCCTGGAGGGGACGCGCACGGCGTGTGGCCTCGCCCGGCGGGTGGCCTCCGCTCAGGGGGCGCGCGTGGTGAGCTGCGCCCTGAGCGGTGAGATCGCGGATCTCACGGCGGAGGTGCGTACCGGCCCGTTCACCCTCCGGGCCCGGGCCCGGGCGGGGCCCGCGGGCACTCCCGTCACCGGACCGCCACCCCCACCAGGTGGCGGGGAGCGGCCACTCGGCAGGGAGCGGTCACTCGCCGGTGGGCGGCTGCTCCGGGGCGCCGGCGAGCAGGGTCGTCAGCAGGCGGATGGCGGCCTTCTTGTCCAGCGGGTCGTTGCCGTTGCCGCACTTGGGCGACTGGATGCAGGACGGGCATCCCGCCTCGCACTCGCAGACGGCGATCGCCTCTCGGGTGGCCGCCAGCCAGCGGGCGGCCGTGTGGAAGGCGCGCTCGGCGAAGCCCGCGCCCCCCGGGTGCCCGTCGTAGACGAAGACGGTGGGCAGCAGCGTGTCGGGGTGCAGCGGGACGGACACCCCGCCGATGTCCCAGCGGTCACAGGTGGCGAAGAGCGGCAGGATGCCGATCGAGGCGTGCTCGGCGGCGTGCAGGGCACCGCCGAGGGCCTGGGGGTGCACCCGGGCCTCCTCGAGCTGGTCGTCGGTCACCGTCCACCACACCGCCCGGGTGCGCAGGGTGCGCGGCGGAAGGTCCAGCTTGGACTCGCCGAGGACCTCACCGGTGATCAGCTTGCGGCGCAGGAAGGAGACCACCTGGTTGGTGACCTCGACGGAGCCGAAACACAGCCGCGCGTCCCCCCAGGGGATCTCGGTGGTGGTCTCCAGGATGGAGATCGCCGTGGTGTCGCGGGCCGTGGTCGAGTAGGGCGGACTGGCCTCCTCCACCAGGGCGACCGAGTCGTCGAGGTCGAGCTGTTTGACGAGATAGCTCCGGCCCTGGTGGAGGTGGACGGCGCCCTCGTGGACGGTGGTGTGGGCCGCCGCGGCGTCCACGGTGCCCAGCAGTCGCCCGGTGGCCGCCTCCACGACCTGGACCGGACTGCCGCCCGCCCCGCGGATGTCGGTGAGGTCGGCGGCGCGCTCACGGCGGGTCCAGTGCCAGGCCTTCGCCCGGCGCCGCAGCAGCTTGCGCTGCTCCAGCTGCGGCATCAGCTCCTCGGTGGCGGGCCCGAAGAGCTCCAGATCGGGTTCGGTGAGCGGAAGCTCGGCCGCGGCCGCGCACAGGTGCGGCGCGAGGACGTAGGGGTTGTCCGGGTCCAGGACGGTGGACTCCACCGGCTGCCGGAAGAGGGCGTCCGGGTGGTGGACGAGATAGGTGTCCAGCGGGTCGTCCCGGGCGACCAGGATCGCGAGGGCCCCTTCGCCGGTGCGCCCGGCCCGCCCCGCCTGCTGCCACAGGGAGGCCCGGGTGCCGGGATAGCCCGCCACGACCACGGCGTCCAGCCCGGCGATGTCCATCCCCAGCTCCAGGGCGGTGGTGGCGGCGAGCCCCAGCAGCTCACCGGAGTGCAGGGCCTTCTCCAGGGCGCGGCGTTCCTCGGGGAGATAGCCGCCCCGATACGCGGCGATCCGGTCCGGCAGCGAGCGGTCCACCTCCGCGAGCCGCTCCTGGGCGATGAGCGCGATGAGTTCCGCGCCCCGCCGGGAGCGCACGAAGGTGACCGTACGGACGCCCTGGACGGCCAGGTCGGTGAGCAGGTCCGCGGACTCGGCCGTGGCCGTGCGCCGCACCGGGGCGCCCTGCTCGCCGTGGAGTTCGGTCAACGGCGGCTCCCAGAGGGCGAAGACGACCTCGCCGCGGGGCGAGCCGTCCTCGGTGATCTCCACCACGGACACGCCGGTCAGCCGGCACGCGGCGACCGCCGGATCGGAGGCGGTGGCCGAGGCGAGCAGGAACACGGGCGAGGAGCCGTAGCGGGCGCAGACGCGGCGCAGCCTGCGCAGCACCTGGGCCACATGGGAGCCGAAGACACCCCGGTAGGTGTGGCACTCGTCGATGACCACATAGCGCAGCGCACGCAGGAAGGAGGACCATCTGGGGTGGCCGGGCAGGATGCCCCGGTGGAGCATGTCGGGGTTGGTGAGCACGTAGTTCGCGTACTGCCGGACCCACTCGCGCTCCTCGACGGGCGTGTCGCCGTCGTAGACCGCCGCCCGGACGCCGGTGCCCAGCGGGGCGGTGAGGCCGGCCACCGCACGCCGCTGGTCGGCGGCCAGCGCCTTGGTGGGAGAGAGGTACAGGGCGGTCGTCCCCCGGCCGTTGGGCTCCTCCGAGCCGTCCAGCAGGGTGCTGAGGACGGGGGCCAGATAGGCGAGGGACTTGCCGGAGGCGGTTCCGGTGGCCACGACCACGGATTCGCCGCGCAGCGCGTGTTCGGCCGTGCGCGCCTGGTGGGCCCAGGGGCGCTCGATGCCGACCGCGCGAATGGCGTTGATCACCTCTGGCCGGATCGCCGAGGGCCAGTCGGCATGGGTTCCCGGGCGTGGGGGCAAGTGCTCCGTATGAGTGATGCGCGTGCTCCGGCTCGCCCCGGTGCTCAGCCGACCGAGGACGGCCCGGGGTGAGGGGCGTATGCCCGCCTGCCGCGGGATTTGGTTGTCGGCCATCGACACCGAGTGTGTCACTGGTCTGACGGACAATGGTCCTAAGGCGTCGTGCACGCCTGCTGGTAAGTGATTGAATGCCATCGCGGCTGCCGATCCATGGGGGGCGACCGCTCGATGCAAGGTGCTGGAGGATCCGTGGACCTGTCCCTGTCGACTCGGACCGTCGATGACCGCACGGTCGTCGAGGTCGGTGGCGAGATTGATGTATACACCGCGCCCAAGCTGCGCGAGCAGCTGGTCGAGCTTGTCAACGACGGCAACTACCACCTGGTCGTCGACATGGAGGGCGTCGACTTTCTCGACTCCACCGGACTCGGCGTGCTCGTCGGCGGGCTCAAGCGAGTGCGGGCCCACGAGGGCTCGCTGCGCCTGGTCTGCAACCAGGAGCGCATTCTGAAGATCTTCCGCATCACCGGCCTGACCAAGGTGTTCCCGATTCACACCTCGGTCGAGGACGCGGTCGCGGCGACCGACTGACAAGATCGCCGAAGGAAGACACAGAAGGGGGTTCCGGGCGGCGCTCGCCCGGCCCTCCCCATACGCACGCCCATACGCCCGAGGGGGATGGCATGGCCACCGTCGAACTCCGCTTCAGCGCGCTGCCCGAGCACGTCAGGACCGCTCGTCTTGTCGCGGCGGCCGTGGCGCGCCGGGCGGGGGTGGATGAGGCCGTGCTCGACGAGGTGCGGCTCGCGGTCGGCGAGGCTTGTACGCGCGCGGTCGGGCTCCACCTGAGCAATGGGGTGGAGGCACCGGTGCGGGTGATCCTGACCGAGGAGGAGAAGAAGTTCTCCATCGAGGTCGGTGACGAATCCCCGACCTCGGCCGCCCTGGCGCCCGGCTCCCATCCGGAGGCGGATGACGAGGCCGAGGGCGAGGACGAGATGGGTCTCGCCGTCATCAGCGGGCTCGTCGACGATGTCGAGGTGACGACCAGCGAGACCGGTGGAGTGATCCGGATGAGCTGGCCGACCTCGCCCCAGCCTCTGGTGTCCTAGCCCGAGCCAGGACCTTTTGGCGGACTGGCCCATCGGTTCGGGTTCCGCCCGTACCGGTTCGGTCCGTGTCCTGGCCGGTTCGGGTTCTGCCTTCAGCGGGCCGGGCCTCTTGCTTCGCCCCGGAGTCGGCGCGGGCCGGAGCTTGCCTTGGCCGGTTCGGGTTCTGCCTTCAGCGGGCCGGGCCTCTTGCTTCGCCCCGGAGTCGGCGCGGGCCGGAGCTTGCCTTGGCCGGTTCGGGTTCTGCCTTCAGCGGGCCGGGCCTCTTGCCTCGCCCCCGGGCCCGGCGCGGGCCGGAGCTTGTTCTGGCCGCCGAATCGGGCCCTCGAGGGGTCGTCCGCCCGTCATCCCTCGCCCGATCTTCCGGACCACCGGACCGGCCGTTTCAAGATCGCCGGTCCGGCTGTCGGCGTGCCCGCGCCCGCTCGGCGGGATCGTTGCGGCGCGCCCCGGGCGCGCCCCTGGCGTATCTCTCGGCGCGCACTATTTCGATCTCGGGCGTAGGCTCTGAACAGCCCTTTTATCGGTGCGGTGCAACCGCCGAAAGATCGCCATTGAGATCATCTATATAGATCATTATAGAGATCACTTTACATCCGTCACCGAATTGTCGACCTTCCTTCTTCCGAAGGAATTCGTACCGCCAAACCTATTGATCTTCGCTGGTGCGGGGGAATTCCCATTCCGGCGCCCTGTTTTGATCGTGTGACGCTCCCTACAATCCGTCCACATCTCGAGCTCAGGACGCCTGAGCGCGGCGGCTCTTCTGCGGTCGCAGAACTGCTGCGCGCCCATGTGCCAAACGTCAAGGAGGACGAATGGCGGGGCCTCTCACCCCTCATCAGCTGGACCTCACCCCAACCCTGGCCGCCGCAGAGCTGACCGACGACAACCGTGTGATCGTGCTGGTGATCGCCGCCGTCGCGATCGCGGCACTCGCGGTCGCGGTGGTGCTGGTGCGACAAGTCCTCGCGGCCGGCGAGGGCACGGACAGTATGAAGAAGATCGCCGAAGCCGTTCAGGAAGGCGCCAATGCCTATCTGGCCCGGCAGTTGCGCACCCTCGGTGGATTCGCCGTGGTGGTGTTCTTCCTGCTCATGCTGTTGCCGGCGGACGACTGGCCGCAGCGCATCGGGCGTTCGGCGTTCTTTCTGATCGGTGCGGCATTCTCGGCGGCGACCGGCTATATCGGGATGTGGCTCGCGGTGCGCAGCAATGTGCGCGTCGCGGCCGCCGCCCGTGAGGCCACCCCCGAGCCCCCCACCACACCGGTCAATGGAGATTCGGCCGCGTCCGCGCCCGGTAAGCCGAGCGTGGATCTCACGGCCGTCTCGCACAAGGCAATGAAGATCGCATTCCGTACTGGCGGTGTGGTGGGCATGTTCACCGTGGGCCTCGGACTGCTGGGCGCCTCCTGCGTGGTGCTGGTCTACGCTGCCGACGCGCCCAAGGTGCTGGAGGGCTTCGGGCTCGGCGCCGCCCTGATCGCGATGTTCATGAGGGTCGGCGGCGGCATCTTCACCAAGGCCGCCGACGTCGGTGCCGACCTCGTCGGCAAGGTCGAGAAGGGCATCCCCGAGGACGACCCGCGCAACGCCGCGACCATCGCGGACAACGTTGGCGACAACGTCGGGGACTGCGCCGGTATGGCCGCCGACCTCTTCGAGTCGTACGCCGTCACCCTGGTGGCCGCGCTGATCCTCGGCAAGGCCGCCTTCGGCGACTCCGGACTGGCCTTCCCGCTGCTCGTACCGGCCATCGGCGTGGTCACCGCCATGATCGGGATCTTCGCCGTGGCCCCGCGCCGCTCCGACCGCAGCGGGATGAGCGCCATCAACCGGGGCTTCTTCATCTCCGCCGTGATCTCCATGGCCCTGGTGGCGATCGCGGTCTTCGCCTATCTGCCGTCCAGCTACGCGGACCTCGACGGTGTCACCAACCGCGAGATCCTCGGCCACAGCGGTGACCCGCGGGTGCTCGCGCTCGTCGCGGTCGCCGTCGGCATCGTGCTGGCCGCGCTCATCCAGCAGCTCACGGGCTACTTCACCGAGACCACCCGGCGTCCGGTGCGGGACGTCGGCAAGACCTCGCTGACCGGCCCGGCCACCGTGGTGCTCTCCGGTATCTCGCTCGGCCTGGAGTCCGCCGTCTACTCCGCGGTGCTGATCGGGCTGAGCGTCTACGGCGCCTTCCTGCTCGGCGGCAGTTCGATCATGCTGGCGCTGTTCGCCGTGGCGCTCGCCGGTACCGGTCTGCTCACCACGGTCGGCGTGATCGTCGCCATGGACACCTTCGGTCCGGTCTCCGACAACGCCCAGGGCATCGCCGAGATGTCCGGCGACGTCGAGGGCGCGGGCGCGCAGGTGCTCACCGACCTGGACGCGGTCGGCAACACCACCAAGGCGATCACCAAGGGCATCGCCATCGCGACGGCGGTGCTGGCCGCGGCGGCGCTCTTCGGCTCGTACCGCGACGCCATCGCCGAAGCGGTGAGCGAAGTGCACACCTCCGTGGCCGGGGAGATGAACCTGAACCTGGACATCTCGCAGCCCAACAACCTCGTGGGCCTCGTCCTCGGCGCCGCCGTCGTCTTCCTCTTCTCCGGATTGGCGATCAACGCGGTGTCGCGGTCGGCCGGTGCGGTGGTCTTCGAGGTGCGGCGGCAGTTCCGCGAGAAGCCCGGGATCATGAACTACACCGAAAAGCCGGAGTACGGCCGGGTCGTCGACATCTGCACCAAGGACGCGCTGCGCGAGCTGGCCACACCGGGTCTGCTCGCCGTCATGGCGCCGATCGCCGTCGGCTTCACCTTCGGGGTCGGCGCGCTCGGCTCGTTCCTGGCGGGCGCCATCGGCACCGGCACGCTGATGGCCGTCTTCCTCGCCAACTCCGGCGGCGCCTGGGACAACGCCAAGAAGCTGGTCGAGGACGGTCACCACGGCGGTAAGGGGAGCGAGGCCCATGCCGCGACGGTGATCGGCGACACGGTCGGCGACCCCTTCAAGGACACCGCGGGCCCCGCGATCAACCCGCTGCTGAAGGTGATGAACCTGGTGGCGCTGCTGATCGCGCCCGCGGTGGTCAAGTTCTCCTACGGGGGCAACGCCAGCCCGGGGCTGCGCGCGGTCGTCGCGGCGCTCGCCGTCGTGATCATCGTGACCGCCGTCTACATCTCCAAGCGGCGCGGAATCGCCGTAGGTGACGAAGACAACTCCGAGCACGTGGCGAAGTCAGCCGACGCGGCGGTGGTGTCCTGACCCCGGAAGGGGCCAGGGGGCCGGGAAAGCCCTCGCGACATGCGGGCGGGCGGTGTGCGACGGCACATCGTCCGCCCGCTTCCCTGTCCGCGGTGCGCCATCCGCTCGATGAGGCCATGTCCACAATGAGTGTGGTGCAAATAGCTCTAAAGATATTCATACGGGACGCTCTCCCGGTGGGCTTCGCCGGATGGACGTGTATGTTCCGGGGCCGAGAGCCATGGAAGGGACCAATCCGGTGAACAAGAAGCTTGTGGCTGCACTGTCCGGCGGTGCGGCACTCGTACTGGCGCTGACCGGCTGCGGGGGCGGCGACGAGGACAAGAAGGTCGACGACTGGGCCAAATCGGTCTGTGACGAGGTGCAGCCTCAGCTGAAGAAGATCCAGGGCGCCAACACCGCGATCCAGGGCGCAGCCGACGAGCAGGACTCCAAGAAGCTGCAGCAGACCGACTCCAAGGCGTTCCAGGAGATCTCCGAGTCCTACGGGGCACTCGCCAAGGCCGTGAACAAGGCGGGCCCGCCGCCCGTGGACAGCGGCGACAAGACCCAGCAGCAGGCGGTGAAGGAGCTCAACGCCACCTCGGGGTCGTACACGAAGCTGAAGTCGGCCATCGACAAGCTGGACACCTCGGACAAGTCCAAGTTCGCCCAGGGGCTCGCGGGCGTCGCCGATGAGCTCGACAAGCTCAGCAAGTCGGGTGACCAGGCCCTGCAGAAGCTCCAGGAGGGCAAGGTCGGCTCGGCGATGGCCAAGCAGCCCGGCTGCCAGAAGCCGAAGACGGCCGGCGGCGCCACGACGTAGTCCTGGCCGGCTCGCCGCTCCTCGTAGCCCTCGCCGTCCTCCCAGCGGTCCCAGCAGCCCCTTGCGCGGACCGCCCGGGAGTTCTGCCGCCAGGGGCCAACGCCGCCCTCTGGCGCGCCCTCTGTCGGCCCGTCACCCCGGTCGGCGCGGGCGATGTCGTCCCGATGCCGACTGCCGTCGCCCGCTGTCGGTGGTTGCCGTGACAATGGGGGCGTGAGTACGCACCAGCCCTCGTTCCGCCTCCCCACCGCCGACCCCGAGCGCACCGCCCGCCTTCGCGAGGCGCTGTCGGCCGCCTCCTTCACCGCCGACGGTCTGCTCGACCTGTTCGGCCCGTCCGCCTATACGGCCCTGGCGCGCGGGGAGACCGTCCCCGCGCTGCGCGCCACCCGGGGCGGGAGCGGCCCGCTGGAGACCCTGGTGCGGCTCTTCCTGCTGCAGTGCCCCGTGGCGTACGGGCGGGCGGCCGCGGCCCTCCCCGCCGAGGACTGCCTCGCCGACGGCTGGCTGGTGCGCGAGGGCGACGAGGTGCGCGCCAGCGTGGACGTGCGCCCTTACGGCGGTCCCGAGGGCCAGGATTGGTGGATCGTCTCCGACCTGGGCTGCGCGGTCGGCGGCGCGGCGGGGATCGGTGGCCCGGGCGGGGCGCGCGGCCGTGCGGACCGCTCCCGGCTCGTCCTGGGGGTCGGCGGCGCGTCCACCACGCTCGCCGGTCTCACCGTGCCCGCGCCCGTGGACCGGGTCCTCGACCTCGGCACCGGCTCCGGCATCCAGGCGCTGCACGCGGGCCGCCACGCCTCCCGCGTGACCGCCACGGACCGCAATCCGCGGGCCCTGGCCATCGCCCGGCTGACGCTCGCCCTGTCCGGGGCGCCGGAGCCGGATCTGCGGGAGGGGTCGCTGTTCGAGCCGGTCCGGGACGAGACGTACGACCTGATCGTCTCCAATCCGCCCTTTGTGATCTCCCCGCGCTCCCCGGAGGGCAGCGAGCTGGTCTACCGGGAGGGCGGGATGTCCGGGGACGATCTGTGCCGCACCCTCGTCCAGCGGTCCGCCGGCCATCTCGCGGACGGCGGCTGGTGTCAGCTGCTGGCGAACTGGCAGCACGTCGAGGGGGAGGACTGGCGTGATCGGCTGGCCTCCTGGATCCCGCCCGGCTGTGACGCGTGGATCGTGCAGCGCGAGGTGCAGGACGTCACCCAGTACGCCGAGCTGTGGCTGCGTGACGCCGGTGAGCACCTGGCCGGTCCCGAGGCGTACGCGGCGCGCTATGACGCGTGGCTGGACGAGTTCGAGGCGCGGAGGACCACGGCGGTCGGCTTCGGCTGGATCACCCTGCGCAAGTCCGGCGCCGACCGGCCCTCGGTGACCGTGGAGGAGTGGCCCCATCCGGTCGAGCAGCCGCTGGGGGCCGAGGTCATGGCCCACTTCGACCGGCAGGACTTCCTGCGCACGCATGACGACGCGGCGCTGCTGACCACCCACTTCCGGCTGGCCGACGAGGTCGTCCAGGAGCAGGTGGGCCCGCCCGGGGCCGAGGACCCCGAGCATGTGGTGCTCAGGCAGCACCGCGGGATGCGGCGCGCGACGAAGGTGGACACGGTCGGGGCGGGCTTCGCGGGTGTGTGCGACGGCACACTGAGCGCCGGCCGGATCCTGGACGCCATCGCCCAGCTGCTCGGGGAGGACCCGGTGGTGCTGCGCGACCGCACCCCTGAGTCCATCCGGCTCCTGGTCGAGCAGGGCTTTCTGCGGCCGGTCGGCGACGACGGCATAGGGATGTCATGACGGCACAGGCGTGACGGCACAGGCGTGACGGCACTGGCCTGACGGCACAGGCATGACGGCATAGGGACGCCACGACAAGGAACGCGCCGCGCATGCGCTGGGGCGTGCGCCGGTGGTACAGCGCTCTGCCACGCGCCCCCGTATGGCAGGAAGCTGTCGCCGGGCGCGCCGAAGGGGCCGCCACGGGACGGGCCCGGAACCGCCACGGGACGGGCGCGGACGGGGCCCGGCGAGGCGACGCGCGCTGTTCACCGGGGGTTCGCGCTCACGCCTCCCGTGCGTGCCACGCTCCCGCCATGGAGAGCGGACCTGCGATCTTCGCCGGAACGGCATTCGTGTTGTTCGGCGCCGCGCTGCTGCTGTGGACGGCGGCGCGTCTGAGGCAGCGTGTGCCCGTCGCGCACGGTGTGAGTCCTGTCGCTTCCGCGGTGCTCTCCCTTCTCTTCGGCATCGCCGCGCTCGGCGGCGGAATCTGGTGCCTGGGTTACGCCTGACAGGGCCTTCCACGCTGCCTCGTGCCGGTCCGGGCGGCAGACAGGACGGTTGTCGGGTTACCGTTCGAGTGGCGTTGCGGGCTTTTTCCGTTTGACACGGGGGCGGGATGTACCGTCACACTCCGCAGCGTCACCGCAGAGGGAGGCCGTGAGCGTTACCCGCACGGCACTGCCCGTTCACCGAGAGTCGACCGGAGAGAAGAGCCAAGTTGTCCCCGACCACCAGCGAGACCGCACAGGGCGGCCGCCGACTCGTCATCGTCGAGTCGCCTGCCAAGGCGAAGACGATCAAGGGCTACCTCGGCCCGGGATACGTGGTCGAGGCCAGCGTCGGGCACATCCGGGACCTGCCGAACGGGGCGGCCGAGGTCCCCGACAAGTACACCGGCGAGGTCCGGCGCCTCGGCGTGGACGTCGAGCACGACTTCCAGCCCGTCTATGTGGTCAACGCTGACAAGAAGAGCCAGGTCAAGAAGCTCAAGGAACTGCTCGCCGACTCCGACGAGCTCTTCCTGGCCACCGATGAGGACCGCGAGGGCGAGGCCATCGCCTGGCACCTCCAGGAGGTCCTCAAGCCCAAGGTCCCGGTGCGCCGGATGGTCTTCCACGAGATCACCAAGGACGCCATCCGGGCCGCCGTGGCCAACCCGCGCGAGCTGAACCAGCGCCTCGTCGACGCCCAGGAGACCCGCCGCATCCTCGACCGCCTCTACGGCTACGAGGTCTCGCCGGTCCTGTGGAAGAAGGTCATGCGCGGCCTGTCCGCGGGCCGGGTCCAGTCCGTCGCCACCCGTCTCGTCGTCGAGCGGGAGCGCGATCGCATCGCCTTCCGCTCCGCCGAGTACTGGGACCTCACCGGCACCTTCGCCACCGGCCGGGCGGGTGATGTCAGCGACCCCGGCACCTTCGGTGCCCGCCTTACGGCCGTCGACGGCCTCCGGGTCGCCCAGGGGCGTGATTTCACCTCGCTCGGGCTGCTCAAGGAGGGCCTCAACGTCCTCCACCTGGACGAGGCGGGTGCCCGCTCCCTGGTCACGGCCCTCGCCGACACCGCCTTCACGGTGCGCTCGGTCGAGTCCAAGCCGTACCGCCGCTCGCCGTACGCGCCGTTCCGCACCACGACCCTGCAGCAGGAGGCCAGCCGCAAGCTGGGCTTCGGCGCCAAGGCCACCATGCAGGTCGCGCAGAAGCTGTACGAAAACGGCTATATCACCTATATGCGTACGGACTCCACCGTCCTGTCGGACACGGCGGTGGCGGCGGCACGGGCGCAGGTCACCCAGCTGTACGGGGCCGACTACCTGCCCGACAAGCCGCGCACCTACGCGGGCAAGGTCAAGAACGCCCAGGAGGCGCACGAGGCCATCCGCCCCTCGGGGGACCGCTTCCGCACCCCGGCGGAGACCGGCCTCTCCGGCGACCAGTTCCGGCTCTATGAGCTGATCTGGAAGCGGACCGTCGCCTCCCAGATGAAGGACGCGATCGGCAACTCGGTCACCGTCAAGATCGGCGGGCAGGCGAGCGACGGCCGGGACGCCGAGTTCTCCGCCTCCGGTAAGACGATCACCTTCCACGGCTTCATGAAGGCCTACGTGGAGGGCGCCGACGACCCGAACGCCGAGCTGGACGACCGCGAGCGCCGGCTGCCGCAGGTCGCCGAGGGCGACCGGCTCACCGCCGACGAGATCACCGCCGACGGCCACGCGACCAAGCCCCCGGCCCGCTACACCGAGGCGTCGCTGGTCAAGGAGTTGGAAGAGCGCGAGATCGGCCGCCCGTCGACCTACGCCACGATCCTGGGCACCATCCTCGACCGCGGCTACGTCTTCAAGAAGGGCACCGCGCTCGTGCCCTCCTTCCTGAGCTTCGCCGTGGTCAACCTGCTGGAGAAGCACTTCGGCCGGCTGGTCGACTACGACTTCACCGCCAAGATGGAGGACGACCTCGACCGCATCGCGCGCGGCGAGGCCGAGGCCGTGCCGTGGCTGAAGCGCTTCTACTTCGGCGAGGGCGCCCAGGCCGGCGCCGCCGAGGCCGGGAACGGCGACGGCGACCACCTCGGCGGCCTCAAGGAGCTCGTCACCGACCTGGGCGCGATCGACGCCCGGGAGATCTCGTCCTTCCCCGTGGGCGACGGCATCGTGCTGCGCGTCGGCCGCTACGGGCCGTACGTCGAGCGCCCGACGGAGGTCGAGGGCGGCACCGGCCGCCGCGCCGACGTCCCCGACGACCTGCCGCCGGACGAGCTGACCGTGGAGCTCGCGGATGAGCTGCTCGCCAAGCCGAGCGGTGAGTTCGAGCTGGGGCCCGACCCCGAGACCGGGCGCATGATCGTCGCCAAGGACGGCCGCTACGGTCCGTATGTCACCGAGGTGCTCCCCGAGGACACCCCCAAGAGCGGTAAGAACGCCATCAAGCCGCGCACGGCCTCCCTGCTGAAGTCGATGTCCCTGGACACGGTGACCCTGGAGGACGCGCTCAAGCTGATGTCGCTGCCGCGCGTGGTCGGCACCGACCCCGAGGGCGTGGAGATCACCGCGCAGAACGGCCGCTACGGCCCGTACCTGAAGAAGGGCACGGACTCGCGGTCGCTCGAGACCGAGGACCAGATCTTCGCCATCACGCTCGAGCAGGCGCTGGCGATCTACGCCCAGCCCAAGCAGCGTGGCCGGGCCGCGGCCAAGCCGCCGCTGAAGGAGCTGGGCACCGACCCGGTCAGCGAGCGGCCCGTGGTGGTCAAGGACGGCCGCTTCGGCCCGTACGTCACGGACGGCGAGACCAACGCGACGCTGCGCCGCGACGACGACGTGGAGACCATCACGCCCGAGCGCGGCTTCGAGCTGCTCGCCGAGAAGCGTGCCAAGGGCCCGGCCAAGAAGACCGCCAAGAAGACGGCGGCGAAGAAGACCGCGGCCAAGAAGACGACGGCGAAGAAGACGGCCGCCAAGAAGACCGCGGCGACGAAGACGACCGCGAAGAAGACGGCCGCCAAGAAGACGACCGCGAAGACCGCCGCGAAGAAGACGGCGGCCGAGAGGTCGTCGGCCAACGCCGAGTAGCCGGCCGACGACGGGCGGGAAAGCGGAGGAAGGCGGAGCAAACCGCACGCCATCCACGCCTCACCGCCCGTTTGTTCGGCCGGGGGACCGTGGATTCATGTGATCCGGATAGGCTGGCGGGATGACGCGAGAGCAGCCAACGGACGTGACCGCCACTTCCGGTGCCCTTGCCGCGGACTCCCGCGAGCGGGCCGTACGAGCCCTGCTGCGCTATCAGCCGCTGCGACGGCTGTGGAGCGCTCAACTCGTCGGCGGTGCCGGAGACGTGCTCGCCGTACTGGTGCTGGTGCTGCTGACGCTCCAGGCATCCGTGGCGGCCGACTCCTTCGGCGGCGGGTATCGCGGCGCGGCCTTCGCGGTGGCGGTGGTGCTCGGCGTACGGCTCTTCGCGACCGTGCTGTTCGGCGCGGTGCTCCTCGGGCCGCTCGCCGCGCTGATCGGGCCCTCCGGGCCGCTGGACCGCCGCTGGACCATGGTCGGCGCGGACGGTCTGCGGCTGGTGCTGCTCCTCATCGCGCCGCTGTGGATCGACTGGGCCCCGGCCGACGCCGTCGCCTGGCTGCTGATCACCACCTTCGTCGTCGGGGTCGTGGAGCGCTTCTGGACCGTCGCCAAGGACGGCGCGGCCCCCTCGCTGCTCCCGGCACCGCCCGCCGAGGGCGCCGCCGTGCGGCCGCTGCCCGACCACCTGGACGCGCTGCGCCGGCTCTCGCTCCGTACGAACTTCCTGACGCTGCCGATCGCCGCAGCCGCGCTGCTCGTCGTCACCCTCATCGGCAGGCTGCTGGGCACCGGCGTGGAGTGGTTCCACACCCACCAGGCCGCGCTCGGCTCGTACGTCGGCGCCGGGCTCTTCGCCGCGTCGATCTCGATCCTCACCTTCATCGAACTGCCCGGCGCGCAGACCAGCCGCACCCGTTCCCCCCTGGAGGGGCTGCGCCGCCCCCGCGCCGCCTCCGGGAGCGGCGCCGACAAGGGTCGCACCGGAGCCGTTCCGCTGCTGGTGCTCGCCTGCGCCGGGGTGGCGGGCGCGATCGCCGCGGCCGTGGGCGTCGCCCCGCTGCAGGCCGTGGACCTCGGCGGCGGGCCGGTCGGCTTCGCGCTGCTCGTCCTCGTCCTGACCGGCGGTCCGGCGATGGGCATCCGCTGGGCCCCCAAGGTCCTCCCGGGTCTGTCGCGGCGCCGGCTGCTGGCGCTGGCGGTCGCGCTGACCGGGCTCGCGCTGCTCACGGTGGGCTTGGTGCACGACACCACCACCGTCGTGCTGATCGCCCTGATCGCGGGCGTGTCGGCGGGTGTCGCCGCCCACACCGGCCACTCCCTCCTGGACCAGGAGTCCGAGGAGACCCGCCGCCCCCGGATGACCGAGCATCTGCAGGCCGTCGTCCGCGTCGGCGTCGGGCTCGGCGCGGTCGCCGCGCCGCTGCTCGCCGCCGTCATCGGGCCGCACCGGCTCGGCAGCGGCGACTTCGTCTTCGCCCACGGCGGCGCGGCCTTCACCCTGATGCTGGTGGGCGCGCTGCTGCTGCCCGTCGCCGCGCTGGTTCTCGGCCGCACCGACGACCGCCAGGGCGTGCCGCTGCGGCGCGATCTGCGTGAGGCGCTGCTCGGCAGGGGCGGCGTGGACGAGGGCCCGGCCGCCACCGGCTTCTTCATCGCCGTCGAGGGCGGCGACGGCGCGGGCAAGTCCACGCAGGTGGAGGCGCTGGCCGAGTGGATCAGGGCCAAGGGGCACGAGGTCGTGGTGACCCGTGAACCGGGCGCGACCGCGATCGGCAAGCGGCTGCGCTCGATCCTGCTCGACGTCTCGTCCGCCGGGATCTCGCATCGCGCCGAGGCGCTGCTGTACGCGGCGGACCGCGCCGAGCACGTCGACACCGTCGTCCGCCCGGCACTCGAGCGCGGCGCGGTCGTCATCTCCGACCGCTACATCGACTCGTCCGTCGCCTACCAGGGCGCGGGGCGCGACCTCGCCGCGATCGAGATCGCCCGCATCTCGCGCTGGGCGACGAACGGCCTGGTGCCGCATCTGACGGTGCTGCTGGACGTCTCGCCGGAGACCGCGCGCGAACGCTTCACCGAGGCCCCGGACCGGCTGGAGTCCGAGCCCGCCGAGTTCCACCAGCGCGTACGGGCCGGATTCCTGGCCCTCGCCGCCGCCGATCCGGCCCGCTACATCGTCGTCGACGCCGGGCAACTGCCGGAGGCGGTCACCTCCGTGGTGCGCCACCGCCTGGACCAGATGCTGCCGCTGTCCGAGGCGGAGGTGAAGGCCCAGGAGGAGGCCCGTAAGGCCGCCGAGGAGGAGGCCCGTCGCCGGGCCGAGGAAGAGGCCGCCCGTAAGGCCGAGGAGGAGCGGCTGGAGCGCGAGCGCCAGGAGGCGCTCGCCAAGGCCCGCGCCGAGGAGGAGGAGCGCAAGCGGCGCGAGCTGGAGGAGGCCCGCCGGCGCGAGGCCGAGCGGCAGGCGGAGGCAGCCCGTCAGCGGGCCGAGGACGCGCGCCGCAGGGCCGAGGAGGACCGCAAGCGCATCGAGGCCGAGGACCGCGCCCGCGCCGCCGAGGAGGAGCGGCGCCGCCTCCAGGCGGAGGCGGACGCGCTGCGCCGGGCCGAGGCCGAGGCGCGCCGCCAGGAGGAGCAGCGCAAGGCCGAGGAGGCGCTGCTGCGGGCGGAGCAGGCACGGCTGGCGGCGGACGCGGCGCCCTCCGCTGCGGACGCGCCGACCGTGGAGACCGAGACCCCGGCCCCGCCGCCCGAGGACGGCTCCCGGGGCACCGGCGGCGCCGACGGCACCCGGGGCGCGGCGGGCCCCGGCACGGACGACCCGGACGACCCGCACCCGGACACGACGGAGACGGTCCAGACGCCGAGGTTCGACCCGCGGGCGGGGTACGGCGGCGAGTCCGGCCGTCCCGGCACCGGGCCGGCGACGGCCGATGAGACCGCTGTGCTGCCGCCTGTGCCTCCCGCGCCGCCCGTGCCGCCCCAGAGCGGCCCGGACGCCGACGAGACCGCTGTGCTGCCGCCCGTACGGCCCGAGGGCGGCCCGGAGCGCCGGGGCGACTCGGACGCCGAGGAGACGGCGGTCCTGCCCCAGCCGCCCGCCGAGCCGCCCACGAACGCGGCCGACGAGACGGCCGTCCTGCCGCCCGTAAGGGACGAGCGCTCCGCCGACCCGGCGGAGCGGGTCCCGCCGTGGCTGTTCCGCCCGGACGAGGGCCAGGGCCAGAGCCACGGCCAGAGCCAGGAGCACGGCCAGGGCAACGAGCGCACGCGCGAGATGCCGCAGTACGGGCAGGGCCAGGGGCATGACCAGAGCCAGACGCAGGGTGGGGCGGAACCGCCGCGTCGGCGCCGCCGCCCGGAGTGGGCCGAGGAGACCCCCCTGGACGACCTCCCGTCCCTGGCCGACGAACTGCTCGGCCCCCGCGACGACGAGGACGGCCGCCGCCGCTGACGGCATGGCCGGGCGCAGTTGCGGATGGCCGCGCCCGGCTGTTGGCCGGGGTGTCGACGGGGCCCGCCGGCCGGGTGGCGTCAGCGGCGGGTGACGCGTTCGGGTGTCGGTGGGGTGCACCACAATGGGGTGCCGTAGGGACGAGCGGCGGAGGCAGCCATGGCGGTGTGGGACGACCTGGTCGGGCAGGACCGAGTGGCGGCCCAGCTTTCGGCTGCCGCGCGGGATGCGGACGCCCTGGTCACGGCGGTGAGCGAGGCGGCCGCCGGTCCCGTAGAGGAGCCCATGGCGTCGTCCAAGATGACCCACGCCTGGCTGTTCACCGGCCCGCCCGGCTCGGGCCGGGCCACCGCCGCCCGCGCCTTCGCCGCCGCGCTGCAGTGCGTCAGCCCGGACCGGGCGCTCGGCGGCGCCCCCGGGTGCGGCTTCTGCGAGGGCTGTCACACCGCTCTGGTCGGCACCCACGCCGATGTGGAGGTGGTCCGTACGGACATGCTCACCATCGGCGTCAAGGAGACCCGTGAGCTGGTCCGCCGCGCCCAGCTGTCGCCCGCCGGAGGCCGGTGGCAGGTGATCGTCATGGAGGACGCCGACCGCCTTACCGAGGGCGCGGGCAACGTTCTCCTCAAGGCCGTCGAGGAGCCCGCGCCGCGCACCGTATGGCTGCTGTGCGCGCCCTCGTTGGAGGATGTGCTGCCCACGATCCGCTCCCGCTGCCGTCTCCTCACCCTCCGTACGCCGCCGGTGGACGCCGTGGCGGACATCCTCGTCCGGCGCGACGGCATCGACTCCGAGCTCGCCGCCTCCGTGGCCCGCGCCACCCAGGGGCATATCGGCCGCGCCCGCCGTCTGGCCACCGACGAGCGGGCCCGCGCCCGCCGCGCTTCCGTCCTGAAGCTCCCGCTGCGCGTCGACGACGTGGGCGGCTGCCTCAAGGCGGCCCAGGAGCTGATCGACGCGGCGGCCGAGGACGCCAAGCAGGTGGCGGAGGAGGTCGACGCCAAGGAGACCGAGGAACTGCGCGCCGCCCTGGGCGCCGCCGCCGGTACGGGCGGGCGGCTGCCGCGCGGTACGGCGGGGGCCATGAAGGAGCTCCAGGACCGCCAGAAGCGCCGCGCCACCCGCACCCAGCGCGACAGCCTCGACCTCGCGCTCACCGATCTGATCGCCTTCTACCGGGATGTGCTGGCCCTCCAGCTCGGCTCCCAGGTCGCGCTCGCCAACACCGACGTACGGGACGCGCTGGAACGGATCGCGTCGGGCTCGAAGCCGGAGCGGACACTGCGCCGGATCGAGGCGATCACGGCCTGTCGTCAGGCGCTGGACAGCAATGTGGCGCCGCTGCTGGCGGTCGAGGCGATGACCATGGCGCTGCGGGCGGGCTGAGTCACCCGTACGGGTTCGTCGCCGACCGCATGAAGCGTGTCCGAGTGGATACTCTCCGTAAGGGGGCGAACCGGTCCTACCCCATAGGAACCAGTACAGGTGATCCTTTGGGAACCAGTAGGGTGATCCATGTGATCCGGCCGGCGCGATCCCGCGACTCGACCGCGAACCGAGGGATCAGCCCATGCGCACCCGACACAGCAGCCGCCCGCTCCGGACCCTCGTCGCCGCCCTTACGGCCGCCGCCCTGCTGTCCTCCGGCTGCTCGGCCGACGCCTCCGCACCGCGCGCCGCGTCGCTGTCGAAGAAGGCCGTCCCCGCCGCCCTCAAGCCGTACTACGAGCAGACACTGAGCTGGCGCCCCTGCGGTGGCGCGGACTTCGAATGCGCCACGCTCAAGGCCCCGCTCGACTACGCGAGACCCGGCACCGGCCGGGATCTGAGGCTCGCGGTCTCCCGTGAGAAGGCCACCGGCACCGGCCGCCGCCTCGGCTCGCTCCTGGTGAACCCCGGCGGACCCGGCGGCTCCGCGGTCGGCTATCTGCAGAGCTTCGCGGCCATCGGCTACCCGGCCCGGGTGCGCGCCCGCTACGACATGGTGGCGATGGACCCGCGCGGCGTGGCCGGGAGCGAGCCCATCACCTGTCTGAGCGACAAGCAGATGGACGCCTTCACCCAGACCGACCAGACGCCCGACGACCGCGGCGAGACCGACCGCCTCGTCGCCGCCTACAAGAGGTTCGCCCGCGGCTGCGCGACCCGCTCCGGCCGGATCCTCGGCCATGTCTCGACGGTCGAGGCGGCACGCGACATGGATGTGCTGCGCGCCGCGCTCGGCGACCGGAAGCTGCATTACGTCGGCGCCTCCTACGGCACCTTCCTCGGTGCGACCTACGCCGACCTCTACCCCCGCCGCGTCGGCCGTCTCGTCCTCGACGGCGCGCTCGACCCGACGCTGTCCTCCCGGCGCGTCAACCGCGACCAGACCGCCGGTTTCGAAACCGCCTTCATCGCCTTCGCCAAGGACTGCGTGCGCCGCACCGGCTGCCCCCTCGGCACCGGCTCCGTGGCCGCCGCCCGCGAGCGGCTCGGCGCCTTCTTCGCCCGCCTCGACTCCCACCCGGCCCGCACCGGCGAGTCCCGCGCCCTGGGCGAGTCCCTCGCCACGATCGGCGTGATCTCCGCCATGTACGACGAGACCGCCTGGTCCCAGCTGCGCACCGCCCTCCGCTCCGCGATGGGCGGCCACGGCGGCGGTCTGCTCAACCTGGCCGACCTCTACTACGAGCGCGACACCGACGGTTCGTACGCCAACCTCATGTACGCCAACCCCGCCGTCAACTGCCTCGACCTCCCACCCGCCTTCCGCACCCCCGCCGAGGTCAAGAAGGCCGTCCCCGACTTCCAGAAGGCGTCCCCCGTCTTCGGTAAGGCCCTCGCCTGGGCGGCCCTGAACTGCGCCTACTGGCCCGTCCACCCGACCGGCACCGCTCACCCCCTGCACGCCAGGGGCGCCGACCCCATCGTCGTCGTCGGCACCACCCGCGACCCGGCCACCCCCTACCCCTGGGCCCGCGCCCTCGCCGGCCAGCTCTCCTCCGCCACCCTCCTCACCTACGACGGTGACGGCCATACGGCCTACGGCCGGGGCAGCGGCTGCATCGACAACGCGATCAACACCTACCTCCTCACCGGCCGCCCACCCGCCCCCCACACCCGCTGCCACTGACCAGCCCCGCCCCAGCCCAGGCCCCACCCGGGCCCGTACGGAGCACCCCTCGAAACTGTGTAGACTTGGCGACGCTGCTGCTGCCAATCTGGCTACGCGGCATGCCGCCTTAGCTCAGTCGGCCAGAGCGACGCACTCGTAATGCGTAGGTCAAGGGTTCGATTCCCTTAGGCGGCTCCACTGGAACCCCAGCCCGGACAGTGTCCGAGCTGGGGTTCTTTGCATCAGCGGATGCGTCGGCGACGCCGTGCGCGGGCCGCGCGGCTGTCTGTGGTGCCGAGAACCCGAGAGCCCCCGCCCGGACACAGTCCGGGCGGGGGCTCTCGGGTTCTCGGGGGTCAGGCGTTGATGGGGGGCTTGGCGGACCAGGCGGTCAGGGAGAGGGTGCTGTTGTCGAGGTCGTGGTTGAAGGCGACCGTGCTGTGGGAGTTGCTGCCCGTCGGGGAGATCTGCAGGTACTTCGCGTGGGCGGTCCCGGCGCCGGTGGTGGTCCACACCAGGTCGGCCCAGGCGCTCTTGCCCGGGGCGAGGGTGATCGGGTGGGCGCCCGGGTCGGTGGCGAAGTAGGTGCTTCCGTGGCGGGCGTTGGTCTTGATGGCGGTGTGGCCGGCGCCCTCCAGGGCGACCCCGGCGTAGCCGCTGATGACGCAGGTCTCGTCGCCGGTGTTCGTCACCTTCAGGAAGGTGCCCCGGTGGTTCATCTCCGCCTGGGAGGTGCCGGCGGAGTCCAGGGTCGCCCGCAGCGTGCCCGGCTGGCATTCGGAGGTCGCCTGGGCCTTGTCGGCGCCCGAACCCAGGGCTGTTGCCTGCTTGCCGGTCTGCTTGCCGGTCTGGCTGCCCGCCTGGCTGTGGATCGAGGCGTCCGACTGGGACGACTTCGCGGAGGACGACGCGTGGGAGGAGGAGCTCCCCTTGGCGTCGGACGAGGAGTCATTGCTCCCGCAGGCGGTGAGGGCGACGGCCGAGGCGGCGGCGATCAGCGCGGCCGCACCGGCCTTACGGATACGGCGGTTGAGAATGTGGTGCGACATGACGACCCCCATGGGCTTTCGGTTTGTGCGGTTCCTGCTCACGCACCATCCATGGTGTCGGCCGCCGCTGGCGTTCCCTTAACGGTCGTTGCCGATCCGCTAACGCATGGCTAACGCCCGCCGTCAGCGCTCCGGTGGGGTCCAGTCGGCCACGAGGTCCAGCAGGCCGGGGAAGCGGGCGTCGAGGTCGGCGATGCGGACGTGGCTGCGGCGCTCCAGGCCGTATTGGCGCTGGCGGGTGATGCCTGCCTCGCGGAGGGCCTTGAAGTGGTGGGTGAGGGAGGACTTGGGGCGGTCGAGGCCGAACCAGCCGCAGGTGTGATCGAACTTCTCCGATTCGAGGAGGAGTTTGCGCACGATGCGGAGGCGGAGCGGGTCGCTCAGCGCCGCCAGGACCGTCTCCAGGCGGATGTCCGCCACGGCCGGCTCCGGGAGCGGGGGCGGGAGATCGGGGGGTTCGGGGAGTGCCTTGATGGCGGGGCGTCCGTTTTCGGCGGTCCGGGGGGTCATGGCTGGGTCCTGTGGGTCCTCGGTGCGCGGCTCTTTGTACGAGTCCAATCGTACTGCATGCTATGTTCGACTCAAGTCGTACTGAGTGTTCATCGGGAGGAGCTGTCGTGTTCGGGAGTCGGGCGGGGGTGGTCCCGGGTGTGCGGGAGGCCGGCGGAGGGGCGGGCGGCGTCGCCACCCGGTGGGTGTGGACCGCCGCGTGGCCGGTGACCGCGGTGTTCGTGCTCTCGAACGCGGCCACGCCGCTGTATGTGCGGTGGCAGCGCGAGATCGGGTTCTCCAAGGGCACCCTGACGGTGATCTTCGCCTGCTACATCGTCGGGCTGCTCGGCTCGCTGCTGGTCTCGGGCGTGGTGTCGGACCGGGTGGGGCGGAAGCCCGTACTGCTGCCCGCGCTCGGGCTCGCGCTGGCGGCGTGCGCGATCTTCGCGAGTGCGTCGAGCGTGGCGGCGCTGATCGTGGCGCGGCTGTTCAGCGGGGTCGCGGTCGGCGCCGTCGTCTCCGCCGGAATGGCGGCGGTGACCGATGTGGCCGGGCCGGGGCGACGGCGGCTGGCGGCGCTGCTCGCCTCGTGCGCGATGGTGTTCGGGGCCGGGCTTGGGCCGTTGCTCGCGGGGGTGCTGGGCGAGGGGGTGTTCGCCCTGGAGGCGGTGCTGCTGGTGGCGGCGGTCCTGGTCGTGGTGCGGATGCCGTTGGGTGGTTCCTCCGGTGCGTCCGCACAGGCCGCGCCCACGAGCGGCGCCTGGGTGCGGATTCCCGGGGTGCCTCGGGGGAGCGGCGGGGAACTCCTCATGGGAATCGCCGTCTTCGCGCCCGGGATCACCGCCACCTCCTTCGTGCTCTCCCTCGGACCGTCGCTGCTCTCCGGGTTGCTGGACACCACCAGCCCGGTGGTCGCGGGGGCCATGGCCTTCGTGATGTTCCTCACCGCGACCGGTGCGCAGTTCGTGGTCCAGCGGCTGGATCGGCGGACGATCCTCCTCGCCGGCGCGGTCAGTACGACGCTCGGCATGGGCGCGCTCATCGCCGCCGTCCGCGCCTCCTCCGTGCCGCTGCTCGTCGCCGCCGCGCTGCTCGCCGGGGCGGGACAGGGGATGGGGCAGCTCGGCGGGTTGTCGCTGCTCAACTCCAGCGTTCCGCCGAGCCGGCTGGCGGAGGCCAACGCGGCGTTCAACGTCGGCGGCTATGTGCCCGCGGGCGTACTGCCGGTAACGGCGGGTTATCTCAGCGACGCGGTGGGGCTCACGGCGGGGGCGACCGTCTTCGGGGCCGTGCTCATGGCGTTGGCCCTCGTCGGGGGCCTGGTGGTCCGCACCGGCCCGTCGGCTGTCGAAAGGAAAGAGGCATGAGGGCATGGAGGGTGGGTAGACGGGACCCCAATCAGCCTATGCATGCAGCCGATACAGGGAGTGCGACGGTGAACGACACGGCACCCGCGACGATGTCGATGCTGACAGCAGCGGAAGCTGAGCAGGCACATGACGTTCGCGTAAGTGACAAGGCACTGAATGGAGTTGAGACCTCCGGTCCCGTCGACCTGCCCACGGTGGACGATCCGGCGAAGGTGGCGCCCAAGGACGCGCGGGCGCTGACCAAGACGTTCCTGGACCGGCTGACGGAGCTGGAGGAGGGGACGCACGAGTACCAGTACGTGCGGAACACCCTCATCGAGCTCAACCTGTCGCTGGTCCGGTACGCCGCCCGGCGGTTCCACAACCGCTCGGTGGAGATGGAGGACATCGTCCAGGTCGGCACCATAGGGCTGATCAAGGCGATCGACCGGTTCGACCTGAGCCGCGAGGTGGAGTTCACCACCTTCGCCGTTCCGTACATCGTCGGCGAGATCAAGCGGTTCTTCCGCGACACCAGCTGGGCGGTGCATGTCCCCCGCCGGCTCCAGGAGTTGCGGATCGACCTCGCCAAGGCGAACGAGGAACTGTTCCAGCGGCTGGACCGGTCGCCCACCACGGCCGAGCTCGCGGAGCATCTGCGGCTGAGCGAGGACGAGGTCGTCGACGGACTGGTGGCCAGCAACGGCTATCTCACCACCTCGCTGGACGCGCCCGCGGACCAGGAGGGCGGCGCCGCGCGCGTGACCACGTACGCGGACCGGTTCGGCGACGTCGACCCGGCCATGGAGGCCGTGGAGAACCTGCAAGCGCTCAAGCCGCTGGTGGAGCAGCTCGGTGAGCGGGATCGCCGCATCCTGCAGATGCGGTTCGGCGAGGAGATGACGCAGTCGGAGATCGGCGCCGAGCTCGGCGTCTCCCAGATGCATGTCTCCCGGTTGCTCAGCCGTGCGCTCGGCAGGCTGCGGCGCGGAATGCTCACGGAGGAGTAAGCCCGCGTAAGTGTGCGAAGGGCACTGCCGCCGCGCTGCCGATCACAACACTGCTGATCACAACGCTGCTGATCACAACAGAACGCGACCGAAGGGGCCCGGTCGGAGAATTCTCCGGCCGGGCCCCTTCGGTCATGCGTTGTGGTTCATCTGTGCCGTCTTCGGGTCACCAGCGGTACCACCGTCCTCGCCGCCCGCCGACCGTCGGTCGGGCGATGAAGCCGATCAGCCAGACAGCGAGCACGATGACCGCGATCCACCACAGGGCCTTCAGGGCGAATCCGGCGCCGAAGAGCAGTAGAGCGAGAAGAAGAACGACAAGCAGGGGAACCATGATTACCAACCTCCTCGCCGCGCCGAGTACCCCTTCGGGAATCCGGCACACCTGATCAATTCATGCTGTTTCGAACACGCGGTTACTCCTGGTGGCCGGGTGGCGTGGCGTCCCACGGTGAGCGGAGGCAGGCTGGAGGGGCAGAGGTCAGAGGGTGATACGTCATGATCCAGCCAGCCGATATCCGTGAGTGGCGCGACCGGGATGTCGTCGATGAGCAGGGCCGCAAGATCGGGGTGCTCGAGGCGATCTACGTGGCCACGTCCACCGACGAACCCGCCATGGCCACCGTCCGCACCGGACTGCCCACCCGCCACCGTCTGGTGTTCGTCCCCGTGGACGACGCGGTGGTCGGGCCGGGCTATGTGCGGGTCTCCTACGCACGGTCGCTGGTGAAGAAGGCGCCCTCGCTCGGCATGGACGATGTGCTGCCCGCGGAGCAGGAGGGGGCGATCTTCCAGCACTACGGGAAGACGTACCAGTCGGGTCCGGGCGGCGGGCGGCAGCTCGCGCGCCGTTGATGGCCGAGGACGCTTGACGATCGAGGAGAGGTGTCGGCCGTGGCGCTCTTCCTGTTCCTGGTGATCGTGGCCATCGTGCTCGGCCTCATCGGCTGGGTGGTGCACGGGCTGGGCTATCTGCTGATCATCGGTGCGGTGGTGCTGGTGGTCGACATCGTCTTCGGGCTGGTGCGGCTGGCGCGGAGGCCCCGGCGGCGCCGGATCCGATGACGGGACGCGCCGGGGCCCGCGTCCCCTTCGGGGCGCATGCCGTCCCGTACGCCCCCGGCACGCTCCGGCCCACCGGCGATCCGGCGGTGGCCGACCGGCGGGTCCTGGACCACTACGGGCTCTGGAAGGCGTCCTTCCTGCGGTCGGGAGACGAGGCGGGCGGCCGGGGCCGGTGCGCGGTGTTCACCCCCGACGCGGCGCACCCCTACGTGGCCGAGGCCCAGGGCTACGGACTGGTGATCACCGCGCTGATGGCGGGCGCCGACCCCGATGCCCACGCCCTCTTCGACGGCATCCTCCGGCATGTCCTGGCCCACCCCTCCGTGAACCACCCCGATCTGCACGCCGCCCAGCAGGACGCCGACGGCCGGGACGTCGGCGGACGGGACTCGGCGACCGACGGCGACCTCGACATCGCGTACGGGCTGCTGCTCGCGGACCGTCAGTGGGGCAGCGGCCCCGGCGGCCCCGGTGGCCGTGGCTCCGGTGGCCATGACGAGCACGACCGCTACGACCACTACGACTACGAGGCGCTCGCGGTACGGCGGATCGACGCCGTCATGGAGTGCGAGGTGCACCCCACCACCCGGCTGACCAAGCTCGGCGACTGGTCCTCGGGCCGCTTTGACGAGGTCTCCCGTACGTCGGACTGGATGCCGGACCACTTCCGGGCGTTCCGGGCGGCCACCGGCGATCCGCGGTGGGACCAGGTGCTGGACGCGCAGCTGTCGCTGGCCGGGGCGCTGCGCGCCCGCCATGCCCCGGCCACCGGGCTGCTCCCCGACTTCGTCGTGGACACCACGTCCGGCGAGCCGGGGCCCGCGCCGGGGCAGGTCCTGGAGAGCCCGCACGACGGCGACTACCACTGGAACGCCTGCCGCGTCCCCTGGCGGTTCGGCGCCGACGCGGTGACCAGCGGCGACGCACGCACCCGGGCGGCCGCGCGGGACCTCAGCCGCTGGGCGAGGACGGCGACGGGCGGTGATCCCGGGCGGATCCGGAGCGGATACCGGCTCGACGGCACGGCCTATGGGGACCCGGGCTCGCCCGCCTTCTTCGCGCCCTTCGCGGTCGCCGCGCTGACGGAGGGCGAGGGCCACGAAGCGGCCGGGGCGGCGCAGCGCTGGCTGGACGCGCTGTGGGCGCGGATGTGCGCCGCCCCGCCCGATCCGGCCCGCGCCTACGCGGCGGGGGTGGGGCTCCAGTCGATGCTGGTGGTCAGCCACAACTACTGGGTGCCGTAGGCGCGACCGCCGTCTGGCACAGCGACTCCAGGGCGTCCCGCGCCGGGCAGTCGGGCAGCGCGGACAGGGCGGCGCGGGCGGCGTCGACCTGACGGGCGGTCTCCTCGCGGGCCCGGTCCAGGACCGGATGAGTGCGCAGCCGCGCCACCGCCTCCGTGTGCCCCGCCCGCTCGGCGGGCCCGGTGAGCAGCTCGTACAGCTCCCGGTCGGCGGCATCCTCGGCCCCCGCCAGCAGCAGGACGGGCAGGGTGGGGCGGCGGGCGGCGGGGGTCGCCACCTCGTCGGCGAGATGGCTCGCCACGCCCAGCCGTTCGCCGTACCGCGCGAGGGCGTCCGCGACGCCCGGGTCCGCCCCCGAGGCCAGCGCGCCCAGCCGTCCGGAGACGGCGGTCAGCGAGCCGGTCCGGCTCGCCAGCACGTCCAGATGGTGCTCGACGGGGTCGCGGCCGGCGCGCGGTCCGGTCGTCTCCAGGATCTGGCCGGTGACCTGGCGCCGGAACGCCTGGGCCTGGATCCGTACGGCCTCCGGCCCCAGGTCGGCCAGGAGGTGCGAGGCGCGGGCGAAGAGGAAGTCGCCGGTGAGCACCGCCACCGTGTTGTCCCAGTTGGCGTCCGGGCGCGGGGCGTCGCGCCGTACGGCCGCCTCGTCCCGGACGCCGTCGTGGTAGTGGGTGGCCAGATGGGTCAGTTCGACGACCACGGCGGCGGGCACCACGCCCGGTGCGCCGGGGTCGCCGAACCGCGCCGCCAGCAGCACCAGCAGCGGCCGGAGCCGTCGCCCGGCCGTGCGCGTCAGCTCCCGCGCGGCCTCGGTGATGAACGGCACATCGCTCTTGGTGGCCCGCAACAGGCCCTCTTCCACCGCCGCTTGGCCGGCCCGGAGGCCGTCCACCAGCGCGTGGTCCCGCACGGTCGGCTGCATGGACAGAAATGTCTCATATGTCGTCAGTGGCGGGCCTGAGTGCGTGTCGTCGGTGAGTGGTTTCAGGACGGGTCGTCAGCGGGGGGCTCGGGGCGGCGGATCAGGAATCCGGCGCGGCCGGGATCCTGGCCCGGATGCGGCTTCCCTGCCCGGGGCGGCTGTCCACGTTCAGCGTGCCGCCCACCTCACGGGCCCGCTCCCGCATGGAGAGCAGCCCGAGATGGCCGGGGAAGGAGCCCTTGCAGTCGAAGCCCACGCCGTCGTCGGCGACCGTCAGGGTCACCGCGCCCGGTTCGTTGAGCAGATGGAGCCGTACGTTCCGGGCCTGCGAATGCTTGGCGACGTTGTGCAGCGACTCCTGGGCGATCCGGTACAGGGCGTGCTTGGCCTCCGGTGTGGTCTCCGGTTCGGCGTCCAGCTTCGCCTCGGTGGCGATTCCGTACCGGGCCCGGAGCGCCTCGACATGCTGGGTGAGCGCGGCCACCAGGCCCTCGGTCTCCAGCGATTCGGGCCGCAGCCGGCAGAGCAGGGTCCGGGTCTCGGCGATCGCGGCGTCCGCGAGCCGCCGGATGTACTCGATGGGCTCGGCGAGTTCGGCCAGCTCGGCGAGGTCCACGACCTCCCCGGCGGTCTGGTGCCCCGCCACCGGCTCGACCCGACCCGGCGCTTCGGCGTGTCCCGGAGCTTCGGCGTGTCCCGGTACTTCGGCGTGTCCCGGTACTTCCGCGTGACCCGGTGCTTCCGCGTGTCCCGGCGCTTTGGTCCGGCCTTCCACCGGCTCCGCGCTGTCGATGTCGCGCTCCAGCATCTCGCGGGCGGTACGGGCGCCCAGCGCGATGCCGTAGAGCGCCTGTGAGACCGAGTCGTGGAGCTCGCGCGAGATGCGATGCCGCTCCTCGTGGACGGCCCTCTCCTGGGTGGCCGCCCGCTGCCGGTCGTTCTCCACCGCGCAGGACGCATGCCCCGCGATCACCTCCAGGAGGGTGAGGTCCGCCTCGCCGGGGTCGCGGCCGGGCGGGAAGTGACAGCACATCGCGCCGATCGCGGTGGATTCGCGCAGCAGCGGCCAGGCGGCCACCGCGCCCCGCGCCGGGCCCTCGCCGTCCGCGCCGGTACGGCCGCCGCCGTGGATGACGGGCGCGGCCCCGCCGATCGCCTCCAGCGCCGGTTTCCGTGACGGCGGGGTGTGCCCGTGGCCGCCGCCGACCAGGCGCAGATTCGCCGACGGGCCGGGCTCCAGCAGATAGACCGTGCAGCTCGCGGCGCCGGTACGGGCCACCGCGCCCGCGGCCAGGGAGTCCAGGGTGCGCCGTACGCAGGCACCGGAGGAACGGGGGAACGCCGACGGGCCGGACGAGCCCCAAGGAGAACCCGAGGGCAGGGCGGTCCGCGAAGCCCCAGCGGCCGCCGAGGCCCCGGCGAACCCGGCGGCCCCGGCGAACCCCGAAGCCTTCGAAGCCTTCGTGGGCCCCACGGCTCCCGAACCCTCCAACGGCCCCGAAGGATCCGGCAGCCCCGAAGACCCCGAAGACCCCAAGGACGCGCCCCCGGAACCGTTGGTGCCCGGCCCGGCCGCCGCCGACGCCAGCCGCCGCAGATGCTCCCGGTGCCGGATCTGGGCGACCGCGTGGCCCGCGGCCGCCGCGAAGAGCCCCACGGTGCTCACATCGGCGTGGGTGAGCCGGCGCCCGCCGCCGCGGTTCGCCACCTCGATCACCCCCACCGGGTGGCCGCGCACCAGCAGCGGCGCGTCCAGCACCGAGGCCGGGACCGCGTGCCGGGGGTCCCGGCCGCGCCGCCGCGCCCGCCGTCCGTCGCCGGTGACGGGCCGCCGGTCGTCGCCGGAGACCGCGGGCCGTCCGGCCCGGATCGCCTGGCGGGCCGGGGAGGAGCCGCCGGGCGTCAGCGGACCGCTCGGCGCGGTCCACGGGGCACCGTCGGTGGCCCGTATCGTCAGGACGTCGCCCGGCTCCAGCACCATCACCCGGGCCATATCGGCGCCCAGCAGCTCCCGCACCCGGCGGGCGATCAGCCGGAGCGTGGCGTCGGCGGTCTCGCCCGCCAGGATGTGTTGAGTGACCTCGGCGAGCGCGGTGGCGCTCCGCCGTCGCCGGGTCGGGGTCCACCGAGTCGGGGCCCATCGTGTACTGATCACGCCGACCACCACTGCTCCCTCGTCGTCGACTCCACTGTTTCCGGAGGAGTGAGTTCACCCGCGGGCACCAGGCCGGACTGCACCGCGTAGACCGCCGCCTGGGTCCGGCTGTGCACTCCGAGCTTGGTCAGGATGTGGCTCACATACGTCTTCACCGTCTGCTGGCCGATCCGCAGATCGTGGGCGATCTCCTTGTTGGCCTTGCCGCGCGCGAGCATGGTCAGCACCTCGGTCTCCCGCTCGGTGAGCTGCTCCGGGCCGCTGGGCTCCCTGACCTGGCCCATCAGCCGGGAGATCGCGGCGGGGGAGACATGGATCTGGCCCGCGGCCGCGGCCTTCACCGCGTTGCGGAGGTCGTCGGCCTCGGCGTTCTTCAACAGGAAGCCGATGGCCCCCGCCCGGACCGCGCCCATGACCATGGCGTCGTCGAGGGAGCTGGTCAGCGCCACCACCTCGACCTCGGGGAGGTCCTGGCGGATCTCCGCCGTGGCGGACACGCCGTCCATCACCGGCATCAGCAGATCCATCAGGACGACGTCGGGGCACAGCTCCCGGGCCAGCCGCACGGCTTCCCGGCCGTTGGTCGTCTCGCCGACCACCTTGATGTCGTTGTCGAGGCCAAGGATCATGCGCAGGCCCTGCCGGACCACCGCATGGTCGTCTGCGATCAGCACGCGAAGCGCCACTTGGTTCACCTGCCCATGGAGTACCCCGCCGCACGGGCGGAGACATACGCGGAAACGGTCGCGATCAGCGGTTCGAAGAGCGGGAGGGCCAGCAGGACGAGGACGCCCGCCGCCCATCCGCCCAGGACGTCACTCACCCAGTGGGTGCCCAGATAGACGGTGGTCAGACCGATGCCGACGGCCATCACACCGGCGACCAGCGCGCCCGTCCGCCGGTGGCGACCGGCGAGATAGGCGAGGGTGCCCCAGACGACGACGGCGTTGGCGGTGTGACCGGAGGGGAAGACCATGCCGCCGTGGAAGAGCTCGGCGGACCCGGGGGTCCGGGCCTCGTACGGGCCCAGCCGCCCGGTGAGGATCTTGACGGCGCCGACACTCGCGTTGAGCAGCAGCAGCGCCACGGCCAGGACCAGCGGCGGACGGAGGCTCCGGGTCCGGACGCCCCGCCAGACGGCCCAGGCCAGGGCGGCCAGGGCGGTGGGGCCGCGCTGGCCCGCGATGACGAAGGCGTCCAGCACCGGCCGGGCCCCCGGCCACTGTGCGTACGGCTTGAACAGGGCCACCTGCCAGTCGAACCGGACGAGCTGCGAGCCGGTGAGGACGGCCGTGAGGATCGCCGCGTAACAGGCGGCGGCCCCCAGGAAGGCGATCGTGCGCCCGCGGCTCAGCGGGCTCAGCGGGCATCGGATCCGTCCAGGGACTCGCATGAGGAGGGAACCCGTCTCGGTAGCTCCGCGATTCCATCCGAAGGGGGACTTTCTGCCCCATTTGGCCCCGGCCGCCCCGCCCCAGGTGGTCCCGCCCCCAGGTGGCCCCGCCCCCAGGCGGCCTCGCCCCCAGGCGGCCTCGCCCCCAGGTGGCCCCGCCCCAGGTGGCCTCGCCCCCATCCGTACGGGCGCATCCAGGTGAACCCGTACGGCGAAACGCCAAACGGCCGCCGTACGGCGAAACGCAAACGCCCCCCGTACGGCGAAACGCAAATGGCCCCCGTACGGCGAAACGCAAATGGCCCCCGTACGGCGAAACGCAAATGGCCCCCGCACCAGCGGGGGGCCACCGCCGTACCGAAGGCGGACACGGGTCAGATCAGCCCGTCGCTCACTCCTCTCAGCCCGTCGCTCACTCCTCCGGCCCCTCCGGCTGCGCGGGCTTGAAGCCGAATTCGGCGGCCTTCGCGACCGCCTCCAGCTGCGAGCGCGCCTCCAGCTTCTCCAGGATCCTGCGCACATGGGTGCGCACGGTGGCGTAGCTGATGCTCAGCCGCTCCGCGACGGCCCGGTTGTCCAGGCCCTGGCTCATCAGCGTGAGGATCTCCTGCTCGCGCGGGGTCAGGCTCTCCAGGCGCTCGGTCTGCTCGGCGGTGGACCGCGCGTCCTCGCGGTGCCGGGCCAGCACCTCCACCAGCGTGCTGGCCGGGATGAGGGTCTCGCCCTCGGCGGCCGAGCGGATGGCGGACGCGATCTCGTCGCCGCTCGCCGACTTCAGCAGATAGCCGCAGGCACCCGCCTCCACGGCGGCCAGCAGCGCCGAGTCGCTGGCGTCGGCGCTGAGGATCACGATGGCGACGGACGGGTCATGGGCCCGGATGCCGCCGGCCGCGTCCGCCCCGGTGCCGTCGGGCAGCCGGAAGTCGACCAGCGCCACATCGGGCTTCAGCTCCTTGGCCATGGGCACGGTCTCGGCGACCGAGTCGGCCCAGCCGACCACCGTCAGATCCGAGTACTCGGCCAGCAGGGCCCACAGCCCCTCGGCCACCACCCGGTGGTCCTCGACGATCAGCACCTTCGTCAATTCGGGAGGTGCGGTCACGGCTGCGGGTCCTCTTCGGGGAAGTCGGGGGAGTCGGGGGAGTCGGAGGAGTCGGGGGTGGTGAGCGGGGCGTCCGGGGGAGTGCCGAGCGGCACCCAGAACTCCACGGTGGTGCCGGAGCCGGGTTCGCTCTCGATCCGGCACCAGCCGCCCGCGATCTGGGCCCGCTCCTGGATCAGCGAGAGCCCGAGATGACCGGGGCGGGACTCCACCTCGAGCGGGTTGTAGCCCTCGCCGTCGTCGACGATCCGCACCAGGCAGCCGTCGTCGAGCCCGAGCAACTGCACATGGACCGTCTTGGCGTGGGCGTGCTTGCGGACGTTCACCAGCGCTTCCTGGGCGGTCCGGTAGATCAGCGCCATCGTCTCGGCCGGGGGGTGGGCGGTGAGCCGGTCCTCCAGCCGGTAGGTGACACCGGTCTCGGTGCGCATCTGCTCCAGCAGGCCGCGCAGCGCCCCGGCCAGACAGCCGTGCTCCAGGCTGGACGGCCGCAGGTCGAAGATCAGCTGGCGCAGCCGGCTGAGCGAGAGCTTCAGGGTCTCGTCCAGCTTGTCCATCACCCGCTGCTCGTCCGGGTCCCGCAGCCGTCGGCGAAGCTGCTGGAGGCGGAGGCTGGCTGCGGTGATCACCTGGATGGTGTCGTCGTGGATGTCGGCGGCGATCCGGCCGCGCTCGGCCTCCTGGGCGTGCACCAGATGGCTGAGCAGCGCCTGGCGGTCGCGGTCGGTGACCTCCAGCAGCTCCAGGCTGCGCTCCAGGACGAACTGGGCGCGCTGCACCTCGGTGATGTCGCGGACGGTCAGGACGGTGAGCAGGCCCTCCTCCGTACGCAGCGGGCTGATGCTGACGTCGGCGGGGAACTGCTTGGTGTCGCTGCGCCGCCCGACCAGCTCCATGCTGTGGCCGACCGGCTCCTCCAGGCTGTCGTCCCATTCGCGCAGCGAGACGGTGAGCGGCTGGTCGGGCAGCAGCGCCTCCACGGCCCGGCCGATCAGATGGTCGCGGTCGTAGCCGAAGAGCGCCTCGGTGCGGTGGTTGGCCGCCTGGATCCGGCCGCCGGTGTCCACGATCAGCATCGCGTCCGGGGAGGACTCGATGAGCTGGCGGAACCGGCTCTCGGCCGCCCGAAGCTGGCTGAGGTCGGCGACGAAGACCACCCCGCGGGGCTGCCGGCCCTGTAGATGGCCGCCGCTGAACTGGGCGGGGAACTCGCTGCCGTCGCGGCGGCGGCCGCTCATCGCGGACGGTGTGGTGAAGACCCGGCCGATCAGCTGCTCGGAGGCGGTGCGGTAGCGCTCGGGGACGAGGTCCCGCAGCCGCTTGTCGCGCAGCTCCGCCGAGCCGTAGCCGAACATGTGCCGGATGTGGGCGTTGGCGTACTCGATCCGGCCGCGCGGGCCGACCACCAGCACTCCGCACGGCGCGTGGCCGAGCAGTTCCAGATACGAGTCCTCCAGGCGGTTGCCGACGAGGTCCTCGAACCGCCAGGAGGCGCGCTCGGCGCGGCGCAGCGGCTCGGCGCAGTCGGCGAGCAGCTCCGCGGACATGCTGAACTGATCGCGGGCGGCCCGGATGATCGCGTCGAGGATCTCCTCGGCGGGGGTGCCCTTGACCAGATAGCCGCTGGCCCCGACGGCGAGCATGTTCAGCACGGTCTCGCGTTCGCCGTGAGCGGACAGCGCCACCACCCGGGCCTCGGGAACCTGGTCGCGGATGGCCTGGACGCTGCTGGGGGCGTCGCCCCGGGGCATGTGCACATCCATGATCACGACCTGCGGGCGGTGGTCCACCGCCGCGCGTACGGCCTGCTCATGGTTGATGGCCAGGCCCACCAGCTCCAGGTCCGGGTGGGAGTCGATGAGGTCGGCGAGCGCCTCACGGACGGCTGGGTCGTCATCGGCCACCACAACGGCGATCCGGTTGTCGCCCATCGCTACCCACCTCCTTTGAGGACGGCGCCCTGCAGCTCGCGGGGCTCGAGTTCATCGCGCCGGCAGTGCGCCAGCGATGGCATGACCGCGGCCAGTGGCGCGACCAGCACGTTGTAGTGGCTTCCGATGCGGTCGCAGACGGCGACCGCGGCCGCGGCGTCCCAGACCGCGGCCCAGAAGGCCCAGTCGTGTTTCTTGTGGTTCCGCGCGGCGTCCAGGGCAGCCCGGCGCGCCACCGAGGCGGCGACCAGGATCCGGTACCGCTCCTCGGGCGTGGTGGTGCGGTGGACCACCGCCCAGCCCTCGGCGCGGGTCTGGCTGGACGTCTGCTTCCACAGATCGGCCACCCGGTCGATTTCCTCCGGGGAGAGGTCCTCGATGTGGGTCAGGAATTGTAGGACTCTTCGTGAGTTAGGGCCGAAAATTACGCTCATAGGACACTCCAGGACGCATGGTACATCTACGGAACTGGTGAGCCGCCCGGGTGAGCCGCCCCACGGCCGTCGGCGGCCGATCGCTCCCTGGAACGTGGGCCTGCTTCCCCGCCGCCTCCGCCGCTTCCCGCCGCTCTCCGGCGGGCGGCCCGGCCCGGCCCACGTTCTCCCTCGGCGCCACTCGCGGTCCCTAACCCCCGTGGCCCTGGGACATGTTGATGCTCGCCCTGGCGACGCCACCGCTCTTCTGGCCGACGAGCTGGAAGGACACACCGCTCTCATCCGCCGTGGTGATCTTGTACGAGCCCACGGCCGACGCCTTGCCCCGGCTGTCCACCTGGAAGGTCCCGATCTTGCGCTGGCCCTTCGAGCCCGAACCGGCGTAGGCGTCCACCGTCTCGCCCGGGGCGAACCCCGCGACATAGAAGCTGAGCGTGGTGCCCGCCCTGCCGCCGAAGGCGCTGGGCTCGGCGGACGGGGTGTACGGCAGTACGGTGAAGCCCGAGCGGACCACGGCCCGGCTCTGGTCGCCGATCGCCATCAGCGTCTGCCGCCCCTTGAGGCCGAACGGCACGTTGAACGCCACGTCGCGGATCTGGCCCATGGCGTTCGCCTGGGCGGTGAAGGCCGGCAGGCCGCCGGTGGAGTTGATATAGACCAGCACCCGCTCGCCGGGCGCGAACTTGTTGGCGGACAGCGTGATCCGCTGGCCGGCCTTGAGCGCGTACGGCTTGGACTTCATCGACGGGTACATGGCCAGCATCTGGAAGGGCGCGGTGGCCGTGGTCTTGCTGCGCTTGCCCACCAGGACCAGGGTGCTGGAGCCGGTCGGGGCCACGCCCACCTTGATCGCCGCCTGGCCGACGCTGCCGCTGCTGTCGGTGTGCAGCGTGGTGACGGGGATGCCGGTGGTCCGTCCCCAGAAGACGTCGATCGGCTCACCCGGGCGGAAGCCGCGGGCGGTGACCGTCACCACGTCGCCGGGTCGGCCCACCATCTTGTTGATCTTGGCGGTGCCGACGGCGCCACCGGTGATCACCTTGGCCTCCGCCGTCTTGCTGCTGCCGCGCTGCTGGGCGACCAGGGTGGCGGGCCGGTTGCCCGCGGTCTCGGGCATGGTGAACCGGGCGTAGATCGACCCGAACCGGTCCGAGCGCACGCTGCCGATGGCGCGGCCCTTGGTGTCCGTCTTCCGGGCCTTGAGCAGGATGTCCACGGTGGCCTTCTTGTCGAAGCCACCGCCCTCGACCGCGGCGCTGCCGCCGGGGGTGACCAGGCCCGGGTTGATCACGATGATCGGACCGGACGCCTGGGGGACCCGCTGATTGCCCAGCTTGATGGTCTTGGGCTGCTTGGGCGGGCGTATCTCCTGCTGCTGCCGGGAGTGGTGCTCCTTCTTCGGGGCGCTGCCGCCTCCGCTGCCGGTGGTGTCCAGGGCGCCTCCGAAGCCGCCGCGCGCGACCACCTGGACGAGCGATCCGACGATCGCGAAGACCACGAGTGCGAGCAGGGCGGTCTTCCAGGTGAGCTTTTTCTTCTTCTCACCGTGGGGGGTGTCCTCCTCGTCGAGGGTGTTTTCCTCGTCGGGGATTTCCTCCTCCTCGGGGGTTTCCTCTTCGTCGAGGATGTCCTCCTCGGGGGTGTCCTCCTCGTCGAGGGTGTTTTCCTCGTCGGGGATTTCCTCCTCCTCGGGGATTTCCTCTTCGTCGGGGATGTTCTCCTCGTTCTCGGGATCATCCGTGTCCTCCGGAACATCCCAGTCGTCGTCGTACTGAGGCATGGCCTTCACCTCCTCTTCCGATGGCTACCGCACACGGTAGATTTCCAGCTTGATATTGCCCCGGGTCTCCGACCAGACGCGGGTGGAATTGCGCAGCGCCTGGAGAATCCAGTTCTCTCGGCCGTCGCCATTGTTGAGCATCATGGATCTGCGCATCTTGTTCGACATGATGATGTAGTCCACGTACTGCCATTTCTTCCTGAACAGTTTGTCGCGGACATCCGGGTCGGACGAGGCGTTCCAGTGGGAATGCGCGTACGGGTAGAACGGGCGCACATCGTGCAGTTCACCCCACAGGTCGTCGTCCATGATGATGCGCGAATTCGGCGGTACATGCTTGCGCACCCAGGCGATCTGGGCATGCTGCATCGCGGTGAGATTGATCTTCGACTGGTACTGGTCGGCGATCTGCGTATGGCCCTCGGTATTGGTGTGGACGAGATATCCGGAGGCCGGTGACGCCAGCAGCAGAATGGCCACGAACGATGGCACGGCGACCCGGGTCACAGAATGCGCGCCACGCATGAACCGATTGGCGAACGTGCCCTTGAGCAGCCGGTCCGTCACCATGCCGAGGTTGAGCGCGAGCATCGGGATCAGCGGGGTGACATAGAAGTCCAGCACCACGCTGCCGCGCACCAGATAGAAGGCGTACCCGAGGGCCAGCGTCCCGGCGATCAGAAAGCCCAGATTGCGTTTGCGGTCCCGCAGGCCGATCCACAGGCAGATCACCATCGCGCACACCCCGGCGATCAGCAGGAACTTGTCCCGGACCAGCCAACTCGTCTGCAGCAGCCCGGTGTGGCTGAAGAGGGTGCCCTGGTTGCGATTGAGCTGCCACCACAGGGTGTAGAGCAGCGAGACATGGTCCGCGGGCGGGTTGTTCAGATCGAAGTCGAAACCACTCGGCAGCAGCTCGTTCTTGAGCACTGCGTAGGTCACATAGGCGCCGATCGGGGCGGCCGCGGCGAACGGCCAGAGGGTGCTGGTGAACCGGCTGCTGGCCGAGCCCTTGACCCTCCGGTAGAGCAGATACATGAAGCTGGGCACGAAGAAGATCGCGTTCTCCTTGGTGATCAGCGCGATCCCCAGCGCCAGCCCGCCGCCGAACACCGATCTGATCGTGACTTCCCGCCTGAGCAGCATGAACAGGCTCAGCAGCAGCCACAGCATCATCAGGTTGTCCAGCAGGACCTGCCGCTGGAAGTAGACCGCGATCGGCGAGACGTTGAAGAGGAACGAGGTGACGGTGGCGGCCAGCACACTGCCGGACAGCCGCCGGGCGATCTCGAACAGCAGATAGACGCTGGCGATATGCACCAGCAGCATCAGAAACCGACCGGTGTTGATCGCGTTCCCGAAGGTCTCGAACTGCTTCGGCAGCGGGTAGACCCATCCGGCCAGGGTGATCCAGCCCAGCGGGGCGTGGTCGTAGTCGTAGGTGTACGGGGACAGGCTGGTCTCCCGTACCAGCGACCACGCCCGCTGCATGTAGATGCCCTCGTCGGTGAGGTAGAGGGGGTAGCGGAACAGGTGGTAGCCGTGGGTGAGCAGCCCGGTCAACAGCGAGGCGACCAGGGCGATCCTGCCCTTGGTCCCCAGCGGCGGGAACCAGCCGCGCTCCACGGAGAACCGCGGGCGGCGGCGCGGACGCCGGGCGGGGGCCTCGGCGCCCTTGGCCGCCGCGGTGCCCTTGGCCGGCGCGGGATTCTTGTTCGGCGCGGTCTTCTTGCCCGGGGTGGTGCTCTTGTTCGCCGCGATCTTCTTGGTCGGCGTGGTGCTCTTCGTCGGCGCGGTGGTCTTGTCCGGCGTGGTCTTCTTGGTTGGCGCGGTGGTCTTGTCCGGCGTGGTCTTCTTGGTTGGCGCGGTGGTCTTGTCCGGCGTGGTCTTCTTGGTTGGCGCGGTGGTCTTGTCCGGCGCGGTCTTCTTGCTCGGCGCGGGATTCTTGTCCGCCGCGGTCTTCCGGCCTTCCGCGCCGACGGCCGCCGGCCGCGAGGGCGTGTTGTTATCCGACACGCGACTCCGCCTCCTCGGTGGTGGCCCGGTGGGCGCCTACGTGCTGTGTCTTCTCCCAGTCATGGCGGCCGAGCATCTCGCGCCGCATGGCCCGCAGCGCGGCGTACGCCAGCACCATCTGGAAGGGGAACCAGGCGATGGCCATGCGCACGATGGCCTTCGGCGAGGCTTCGAGGCCGTGGGCGCCGGTGAACTCGTACAGACCGACCGCCTGGACCAGAAAGTGCGCGGCCAGCAGCAGTACGGGCAGATAGGAACAGAGCGCGATCAGCACCGGCACCTTGAGGATCAGGATCATGCCGAGTGAGATCGGCAGATAGATGCCGAGCAGCGCCTGCCCGCGCGGGAACACCAGGACGTAGAAGGCGAGCCAGCGCTGTTTGCGCGTCGGCATCTTCTTCCAGGTGCCCTTCTTCAGGGTCTGCATGAAGCCCTGGCTCCAGCGGGTGCGCTGCCGGATGAAGTGGCCGAGGGTCGGCGGGGTCTCCTCCTTGGTCACATACCGGTCGTCGTAGACGACGCGCACCCGCTCGCCCATGGCGGATATCCGCAGACCCATGTCGGCGTCCTCGGTGAGGTTGCGGTCGTCCCAGCCGCCCAGCCGCAGCAGCAGCTCACGGGCGAAGAAGACGGTGTTGCCACCGAGCGGGATCGAGCCGTAGTGGGCGTGGTAGTGCAGCCGGCTCTTGAACCAGAAGAAGTACTCCAGGACGTTGAGCGTCGAGTACCAGTTGGACTCGTAGTTCATCAACTGCACACCGGCCTGGACCACCCTGACCTTCTCCTGCACCATCACGGTGTTCACCAGGTTGAAGATCTCCGGGTGGATGTCGTCCTCCGCGTCGAAGATCGTCACCACCTGGTTGGCGGTGTGCGGAAGAGCGGTGTTGAGACCGTGCGGTTTGTTGATCGGCTTGTCGTCGAACACCACGACCCGCACATTGCGCAGCCCCTTCCGCTTCAGCTCGTCAATCTTCTCCTCGGCCTTTTTGATCGTGCCGTCGTCGTCCTGTGAGCAGATCACGAAGACCTCCAGCAGTTCGGCCGGGTAGTTGGCCCGCACCACGCGCTCGATGGTGCTCTGGATGACGTCTTCCTCATGCCGGGCCGGCAGCAGGACACTGAAGGAGATCTGGGGCGGCAGGAATTCATCCGGGGCCCTGGCCCGCCGTTCGGCATCCGCCCGGTCCCAGGTGTAGAGCATGAGATAGAGGACATGGGCCGACTGCACGGTGAGCAGAATCGATACCACGATCAGCACCAGGTAGATGATGGAGACAATCATCGGCCCCGCCTCCCCCAGACCCAGCCGGTACTCGACACGAAGTTCACCGCGAAAGCCGCCGCGATGCCGACGCAATTCGCAAGCAGCAGATGCGTTCCGGTGTGCACCAGTGTCCAGACGATGAGCACATTGACCCCGAGTCCGCCCAGGACCGAGATATTGAACTTGATGAATCGGCGGAGGGACGGAGTGGCCACCGCGAAGGTCCACCGGTCGTTCAGCAGATAGTTGTGGACCACGGCGAGTTCCACCGCTATCGACGACGCCGCCAGCAGCGGCAGTCCGGCCCAGTGATAGAGGGCGAAGAGGACCACCGTGTTCACGACCACACCGCCCCCGCCGACCACCGCGAAACGCAGGGCCAGACCGGGCATGCCCGCCATCGGGTTCCGGATCCGGCGGGCTCGGGACAGTATTCCGGCCCGCCCGCGGGCATTACGGTCGGTGCTGTCCGCCTCTTCGCCCGGCTCTCCGGTGCGCTCGCTGAACGTTCGGAAACGCTGCATCGCGACTCCCTCGACAGGAGGCTCTTATCGCCGTTGACCCAAGAGTGCGTCACCCGAAAAGGAGGTAGTACCCGCGCCCGGGGGAGCGGGTGGTACACCTTCGGCGGACCCCTCGTATCCCCCGTATTGGGGAGAGCCGGGGCCGGGTTATCCGGACCGGTCCCCCAAAGAAGGGACGGGACGCTCACTCTCTCGCGGGTGCCAGTACCTGCGGGGGATGCCCAAAGATGAAATGGGCCGGACGGCCTTGCGTCCCGTGCGAGGAGAGTAGGTGACGTAATGTCAGGTCATGTGATGTCACGCCATCCATTCGCCGGCCGGGCCGGAGCGGTCATCGCCGTGATGACACTCGCACTGGCCACGCCGGCTGCGGCAAGTGATTCCGATTCCGGTGGGCCACGCGATTCCGGCGAGCTGCGCGAATTCAGCGAGCTGCGCGATTCCGGTGGGCTGCATGATTCCGAATGGGCGCTGACCGCGCTCGAGGCGGAGCGCGCCTGGAAATTCAGCAAAGGCGCCGGAGTGACCGTGGCGGTCATCGGCACCGGGGTCGACGCCTCCCATCCGGATCTGCGCGGCCGCGTGGTGCGCGGAAAGGATTTCGCGGGCGGCACCGGCGGCTACGGCACCCGGGACGGCGGCAAGGCGGCCGAGCAGTCCACCCATGCCGCCGGAATCATCGTCGGCACCGGCCGCAATTACCGCGGCGACGGGGTGTACGGGCTCGCGCCCAAGGCCAAGGTGATGCCGCTCGACGTCTACCGCGACGGAACGCCCCTCGCCGATCCCACCGCGAAGGCCATCCGGCACGCGGTGGACCATGGCGTGCGCGTCATCGACCTGGGCGTCACCTTCAAGCGGCCGACGCCCGCACTGCGGTCCGCGGTGAAGTACGCCGTCGGCAAGGACGCCGTGATCGTGGCGGGCGCGGGCGACAACGGCAAGATCGGCAACCGGCCCACCTACCCGGCCGCCCTCCCCGGCGTGGTCGCCGTGGTGGCCACCGACAAGAAGGGCGCCGTCTGGAGCTCATCCCACCACGGCGGGAAGACCCTCCTGGCCGCCCCCGGCGTCGCCATCCTCACCACCTCCGGTAACGACGACTACTGGACCGGCGACGGCACCGGCTTCGCGGCGCCCTGGGTCGCGGCGGGCGCCGCGCTGCTGCGCTCGGAGCACCCCCGCTGGAACGCCAACCAGGTGGTCCAGAAGCTGATCGACACCGCCCACCGCAAGGGCTCCTCGGGCCATGACCCGCGCTACGGATACGGGGTGATCGCCCCGGCCAAGGCGCTCGCGGACCGGGCCGCGCCCCCCGCCTCCGCCGAACTCTCCGCGCCCCGCCGCCATCCGTCCGCCACCCCGGACGCCGCCGCCAAAACCCAGGGGGATCAATCCGCCCTGATCACGATAGGTGTGGTGGCCGGGGTCCTGGTGGTGCTCGCGATTCTGGCGGTGGTGCTCATCAGCCGTCGCAGGCCGCCCGACAACTCCCACCGCGGCTGAGGCCGGGCAGGACTCGCCATGATCACGAAACTGTGCGGCCGCGGCCGCCACCCCCGCCCGCCGACGCGGGCCCGCACCTCCCGGTGGGCGGGGCGGGGCATCGCCCAGCTGATCGTGATGGTGCTGGTGGTCGAGGTGGTGATGGCGGCGACCACCGTGCAGGCCCTGTTCGTGGGCCCGGTGCGGGCGCCCGCCACCAGGCCGTCGCTCCCCGTGGCCAAGCCGTTCTTCCCGGCCACGACCCGCTTCTACGTCGACCCCCACAACCCGGCCGCGACCTGGGTGCGGGACCATCCGCACGACCGGCGGGCGGCGGCCATCGGCCGGTGGATCGCCGCCGAGCCCCAGGCCGCCTGGCTCACCGAGACCAATGAGTCCCTGATCGAGGAGCGGGCCCGCAACCTCGTCCGCACCGCCGCCGCCCAGCGACGGATCCCGGTGCTGGTCCCCTACAACATCCCCCAGCGCGACTGCCAGCAGCTGAGCTCGGGCGGCGCCGGGGACACCGCCGCCTACCGGCGCTGGAGCGACGCCCTCACCCGGGGGATAGGGCACGGGCGCGCCATCGTCATCCTCGAACCGGACGCGCTGGCCCATATGAGCTGTCTCAAGCGGCGGCAGCGGGCGGATCGGTTCGCGGCGCTGGCGTACGCGGCGCGGGCGCTCCAGCGGGGCGCGCCCCGGGCCCGGGTGTACTACGACGCCGGGAACTCCGGATGGCAGCCCGCGCGGACCATGGCCGAGCGGCTGCGGCGCGCCGGTATAGAGCGGTACGGGGACGGGATAGCGGTCAACGTCTCCAACTTCAACGCCACGGCCGACGAGGTGCGCTACGGGCTGTCCGTGATCCGGGAGCTGCGCCGGCCCCGGCTGGGGGTTGTGGTGGACACCAGCCGTAACGGGGCGGGGCCCACGCGTAAGCACAGCTTCTGCGATCCGCCGGGCCGCAAGCTGGGCCGGCCGCCCACCGCCGCCACGGGCATCCCCGGGGTCGACGCCTTCCTGTGGATCAAGCAGCCGGGCCAGGCGGACGGCTGTGCCGCCGGTGCGGGGATGTTCGTCCCCGGCTACGCGTACCGGCTGACGCGCTGACGCTCCGCTCATCCCGTAGGCGCCGGTCACCCCGTGACCGGCGCCTTTCGCATGTCTGAGGAGCCCCTGGGCGGCCGCTGAGCACGCCCTGAGCACCCGCTGAGCCCCTCAGACCACCCCCCAAAACGGACATAATCCATATAAAGCGGCCGAATTCTCCTACCTCAATCGTGGTAGGCGGAATTCGGCCGTTTGGTGTGCCCGGAATTCCCGCAATTGAGGTACGTAGATTTCAGTCAGGCGTACGGCGATTCCGGCCGCGGTCACTCCCTAATGTCGAGAAGCGAAAGGACAAGCCCCGAAGGAGCTCCCATCGATGCACAGAGTTCTCGTCGTGGAGCACCACCCATTGGTGTTGAGTGCTCTCGCCGATCTCGTTGTCGAGGAGCCCGGACTGGAGCTATCCGGAATTGCAGGGTCGGCCCGAGAGGCAATCTCTCTGGCCCACCACATGCAGCCGGATGTGGTGCTGATCGACGTGGATGAGCCCAGCTGGAAAGCGCGGTTGGTTCGCCTGATCGGTGAACTCCTACCGTCCGCGCGGATTGTCCGGCTGACCGCAGTCTCCGACCCGCAGATGGAATGTCTGGAATCTCCGACGAACAACCCCAGCGTCCTGAAAACCGCAGTACCCGATTTGCTCAGGAGCATCTCCGAATGAATTCCCCCATGGACCAGAACAACGCCCCGACCACCGAGACCAAGCGTGCGCCGCGCTCGCAGCGTCTCCGCTTCGGTATCGCCGCGGCCGTCGTCGCTGCTGCTGCCGTGGGTGGCACGGTCACCGCTTTCGCGGTGAACAACTCCGACGGCCAGTCGGCCACCACCACCACCTCCGCCGTCGGCACCAAGGCCACCGGCGCGGGTGCCGAAGGCCCCCTGTCCACCAAGAAGGGCGACATCGTCGACGCCAACGGTAAGAAGGTCGTCCTGACCGGTGTGAACTGGTTCGGCTTCGAGACCGGCACCTACGCGCCGCACGGCCTGTGGACCCGTAACTGGGAGTCCATGCTGGACCAGATGGCCAAGCAGGGCTTCAACACCCTGCGTCTGCCGTACGCGAACGAGATGTTCAAGTCGTCCGCCAAGCCCAACGGCATCGACTGGCACAAGAACCCCGATCTGAAGGGCCTCACCCCCCAGCAGATCATGGACAAGATCGTGAAGGGTGCCACCGACCGTGGTATCCGGGTGATCCTGGACCAGCACCGTCCGGACCAGTACGGCCAGAGTGAGCTGTGGTACTCGCAGAGCCTCAGCGAGAAGCAGTGGATGGACGACTGGGTCAAGCTGGCCAAGCGCTACAAGAACAACGACCGGGTGATCGGCGCCGACCTGCACAATGAGCCGCGTGGCCAGGCCACGTGGGGCGACGGCAACCCGAAGACCGACTGGCAGCTGGCCGCCACCAAGGCCGGTAACGCCATCCACAAGGTCAACAAGAACTGGCTGATCTTCGTCGAGGGCACGGACCGCCACAAGAACGAGCAGTTCTGGTGGGGCGGTGACCTCCAGGGTGTGAAGAAGCACCCGGTGAAGCTCGACGAGCCGAACAAGGTCGTCTACTCGGCGCACGACTACGGTCCGGGCGTCTACAACCAGAACTGGTTCATGGCGAAGGACTTCCCGAAGAACATGCCGGCCATCTGGGACAAGCACTGGGCGTACATCAAGAAGCAGAACATCGCCCCGCTGCTGCTCGGTGAGTTCGGTGGTAAGAAGACCGCCGGTAAGAGCTCCGAGGCCGTCTGGCAGAACGCCCTGATGGACTACCTCAAGAAGCACCAGATCAGCTACACCTACTGGACCTGGAACCCGGACTCGGGCGACACCGGCGGTGTGCTGAAGAACGACTGGAAGACGATCGACAAGAACAAGATGAAGATGCTGGCCAAGTACCAGACGCCGCTCCTGGAGGCGAAGAAGGGGAAGTGAGTCGGAGTAGCCCCTTCGGTACACCGCCGATGACCACATAGCTGATCACGGCGTTGGCAAGCAGCGAGGGCCCGCAGGCAATGTCGCCTGCGGGCCCTCGTCTTTTCTCCCCCGATGCGCGTTTGCTCCGGATTCGTTCCGCCGGAAGGGAAGCGGGGCGGCCGCCCGGCGGGTTTCCTTCCCGGGCCGTGGACCGCGCCCGCGGACCGGCCCCCCACCCCAGGGAGGCCGATGATGAAGCCCCATCCGGCGACCGGCCGGCTGCTCTTTCCCCTGGTCGCGCTCGCCGTGATCGCGGCCGATCAGCTGAGCAAGGCGATGGCGCTGGCCGCCTGGAGCGGCACCGCGGGGCCGCAGGCCCGGTTCGGGCCGTTCTGCGCGCTGCTGGTGCGCAACACCGGAGTGGCCTTCGGCCTGGGCCAGAGCCGGCCCGCGCTGATCGTGGTGATCACGCTCGCGGGCGCGGTGGCCACGCTGGGCGCGGCCGGTGCCGGGCTGCGGGTCCGCGGCCGGGGCGCGGCGCTGGGCCTGGGGCTGATCGCCGGGGGAGCGATGGGCAACGGCGCCGACCGGATGGTCAGGTCGCCGGGCCCGCTGCGCGGCGCTGTCATCGACTGGATCACGCTGGACGCCCGCGGGCCGGTCTTCAACCTCGCCGACGCGGCCCTGATCACCGGAACCCTGCTCACCGCGGCCGTGCTGCTGCGCAGACCCTCACGGGCGCGCGAGGGGGCCGTCGCGCTGTCCGGTCCGGGCGGGAGCGCCCCGGGCCCGGGGCTCGATCCGGTGGCCGTCAGCCTCCCGCCTTGTGCACCGCGCCCTGCTCGGCGTCCCGATCCGCCCTCGGCGCCGTCCCGGGAACCGTCTCCGTCGGCATCGCCTCGGCCGGCATCGCATGGTTCGGCATCGTCTCGTTCGGCACCGCCTCCGGCGGCACCGTCTCCGTCCCCGGGATCGGCTCCTGCGGCGCCCCCTCCGTCCCCGGCTCCCGGCTCTCCCGCTCCGCGAGGGACTCCGCGAAGTCCCTGAGCCGGTCCAGCACCGCCTCGTCGATCGTCGCGCGGGCGGCCAGCGCCTCGCTGATCCGCTGGTAGACGGCGAGCTCCCGGGCGCAGCGGTGGCACTCGGCCACATGGGTGCGCACCCGGGCCGCGGCCGGGGCGTCCAGTTCCCCGTCCAGATACGACTGGAGCATCGGCGCGCCCAGCGGACATCGTGTGGTCCTGAGCCGTCCGGCGGTCTGGGTGGTCCCCGTGGTGCGCGTGGTCCGCCACCATGTCCATCTGCTCATGCGCCACCTCGCTCCGATTCCACTCCCGCGGCCAGCAGCTGGTTCCGGATCCGCTTGCGCGCCCGGTGCAGCCTGCTCATCACCGTCCCCTTGGGGACGTCCAGCACCTGTGCGGCCTCCGCGTACGACAGCCCGTCCACATGCACCAGCCGCACCACCTGCTGGTCCCGCAGCGGAAGCGCCGTGAACGCGGCGTCCACGGCCTCGTCGAACGTCGTGTCCACCACCAGCTCCTCCGGCGTCGCGTCCCGGGCCGGGACCAGCCGCTCCAGCTCCGTGTCCGGATCGTCGAGCAGCCGGGGCCGGCGCTGGCGGCGCCGGCTGACCTCCGCATGCCGCATGATCGTCAGCAGCCAGGCCCGTGGATGTCTCCCGTCAAAACGGCCGACTGCCCGGTACGCCCGTAGTAACGTGTCCTGCACGAGATCCTCGGCGTCGGCTCGCTGGGTGGTCAGTGACATGGCCACGCGCAGCAGCACCTCGACCTCGGGCAGCACATACTGAGCGAACATGCGCTGCTGATGGGCGTCCGGGTCAGCCACGGGGTGCCTCCTCGGATCCGGACCCCCCGGGACGCGAAGCACGACATATCACACTCTGTGTAACATCTCGCTCACCGCGCCGCATGGGTTGATCGGCGATCCGAGTGGCAGGTCGGACGTTCGGGTGGCAGGTCAGGCGTTCAGGGAGACCAGGCGCTTTCCGTCGGCCGTACGGACCTCGAAGCGTTCGATGTCGGAGCGCTGCATGCCCGCGCCGCCGTGCGCCCACAGCGGATTTCTCGCCTCCGCATCGGGGCTGTCCTCGATCCCGTAGCCCCGCTCGGGCACGGACCAGGTCATCATCGTCTGCTCATGGCCGTCCTTGGAGACCGCGATCAGGCTGCAGCTCAGGGGGCCCTTGAGGTTCTTCAGCCGGAGGACGGCGTCGGTGCCCCACATCTTGTCCTCCAGCGCGACCGCCGCGTTCACCTTGGTGTCCGGGTCGGTGCCCCGCACCTTGTCGGGCATGCCCTCGAAGAGGGCGCTCTCGCTGGGGGCGGCCGTGACGGAGGTGTCCGAGCCGCCGGAGGTGACCGCGATCGTGCCGACCGGGCCGCCGACGATCAGTACGGCCGCCGCCGCGACCAGGTAGAGACCGCGCCGCCGCCGCTTGGCGCGGGACGCGGCGACCTCGCCGACCATCCGGTTGAACAGGGCCGGACCGGGGCGCGCGGTGAGGGTCTCGATGGCGTTGGGAGTGGCGCTGAAGGCATGCGGAGTGTGGCCCGTGAGCTGGGTCCGCCCGGGGCTGCCGTGGATCCCGGGGACGTCGGCGGCCAGATCGGCCAGCAGCGGTTCCAGTCCGGTCAGCTCGTCCAGCTGCCGTCCGCACTGGTCGCAGCCGGCCAGATGCTCCTCGAAATAGGTGGCCTCCGCCTCGTCGAGCACGCCGAGCACATACGCGCCAACGGCGTCATGTCCCGGGTGGTGCGTCTGCGCTGTCATGCCGTAACTCCTCTCTCCTCGAGCGCGAGCTTCATCGAGCGCAGCGCGTAGAAGACCCGGGACCGTACCGTCCCGCTGGGTATGCCGAGGGTCTGGGCCGCCTCGTTGACGGTCCGCCCCTTGAAGTAGGTCTCGACCAGCACCTCGCGATGGGCGTCGCTGAGGTCCTGCATCGCGTCGGTCAGGGTCATGAGCCGCAGTGCACGGTCGATCTCGTCCTCCGCGGGCATGAGTTCCAACGGGGAGGGGTCGACCTCCTGCGGCCGGGCCTGCCGGCTGCGGTGTCCGTCGATCACGATCCGCCGGGCGACGGTGACCAACCAGGGCCGGATGGAGCCGGTGGCCCGGGACAGCTGGTCGGCGTTCCGCCAGGCGCGCACCAGGGTCTCCTGGACGACGTCCTCCGCGCGGTGCCGGTCGCCCGCGACCAGACGCAGCACGAACGCGAGCAACGGCCCGGCGTGCTCCTGGTAGAGCGCACGCATGAGTTGCTCATCCGGCGTACCGCGCCTGGATCTTGACGGACGCTCATCGGCCACGGCGGCGTCGTCGTGCACCTGAACCTCCAGGACCTGACCTGAGTTGGACAACATCAACGGACGACTCCCGGTCTGAGCCCCGGGGGGGATCGGCGGCCATGTCGGCCTCTTCCCCCTTCACTACGCACGGGGGGAGGCAGCCGCTCAACGCGTCACGAAGAATTTCCGACCAGGGGTCAGGGGGGGCAGGTGCCGGGGCGAGGTACTGAGGTACGGGCGCGGAACGGGTCAGGAGACCATCGCGTCCAGCAGCAGCGGCTGCACCTTGCCGTCGAGCATCGCGCCGAGCCCCTCGACCGCGCAGACGTCGGGGTGGTCGGCGATGTTCAGCGGCATCCCGGTGGCCTCGCGCAGCATCGTGTCGAACCCGGGCAGCACCGCGCTGCCGCCCGCCAGCATGATGCCGCGGTCGGCGAGGTCGGCCACCAGGTCCGGCGGACAGCGGCGCAGCACCGTGCCGATGGCGTCCAGCACCCCGGTGAGCGGGGTGCGGATGGCGGCCCGTACGCCCTCGACATCGATCCGTACGGTCCGGGCGAGCCCGGTGGCCACGTCCCGGCCGTGCACCTCGGTGCTCTGTGCGGCCGGGGCACCGTCCACGCCGCCCGCGCTGTCCTTGACGATCTGATGCAGCGGGTGGACGGCCTGGCTGGGCAGCATCAGCGCATGCTCGTTGCGCAGATGCTGGATGACGGCGTGGTCCACGCTCTCGCCGCCCACCGGCACCCGCTCGGCGGCCACGATCGAGCCCAGCGACAGGACCGCGACCTGGGTGGTGGCCGCGCCGCACACCACGATCATCGTCGCCTCGGGCCGTTCCACCGGCAGACCGCAGCCCACGGCGGCGGCGATCAGGGTGTCCACCAGCTCGACCCGCCTGGCGCCGATCCCGGTGAGCGTCTCCACGGCGGCCCGCTGGGCGAGCGGGTCGGCGTCGTGCTGGACGCAGACGGCGGCGCTCACCAGTGGGCGGCGCCGCCAGGCGCGGCGCAGCTTGTTGCCCAGCAGCAGCCGCAGCATCCGCTGGGCCATCTCGATGTCCACGACGGTGCCGTTGGAGACCGGCCGGACCACCCGGATGTGCGCGGGCGTCCGCCCGGTCATCCGCTGCGCCAGCGTGCCGACCGCGATCAGCCCGCCGGTGTGGGTGTTCACGGCGGCCACGGTCGGCTCGTCGACGATGAGCCCGGTGCGCCGGAGGTAGACGCGCGTCCTGGCCGCGCCGAGGTCGACGGCGATGGAGCAGCGGCGCAGTGCCTCGAGGCTGATGGTCATGGCAGGTCTCCCCTGTGGGCGGCGTGGCGGGCCGCCGCCCGGCGGCCCTCCGCTCTCATCGTGTGGGGACGATCAGGCCCGCTGCCCGTGGGGCTGCGCCGGTCGGGGGAGAAGCCGCACCCTGGGGCCGGCTACTTCGCGTCCGCGTAGCACTCCACCGCCGCCATGGTGAAGGCGAACCGCACCGGGGTCGGTCCGAAGGCGATCCGGCCGGCCGTCTCGCCCGCCTCGGCGATCGCCTCCCGCACCGCGTCGGCCTCCGCCTCGGGGCAGTGCACGATCACCTCGTCGTGCTGGAAGAAGACGATCTCCGCGCGCAGCCCCGCACCGGTCAGCGACCGCCGCAGCGCGGCGAGCATCAGCAGCGCCCAGTCGGCGGCGCTGCCCTGCACCACGAAGTTCCGGGTGAAGCGGCCCCGGGCGCGGGCGCTCGCGGTGCTGCCGTACGACGGCTCCTCCTGGTCCCGCGGCAGCCCCGCCTCGTCGGCCGTCTCCTCGGCGGCGCCGCCCGCGGGCGGGCAGGTGCGGCCCAGCCAGGTGCGCACCAGCCGGCCCTCCTCGCCCGCGCGGGCCGCCTCGTCCACGTACGCCACCGCCGCCGGGAAGCGGCGCCGCAGGGCCGCGAGGTGCTTCAGCCCGTCGCCGGAGGTCTGGCCGTACACCGCGCCCAGCAGCGCCAGCTTGGCCAGGTCGCGGCGGCCGGAGAAGGCGCGGTCGGACAGTGTCGCGTACAGATCCCGGTCGCTGCCCGCGACCTCCATCAGCCCGGGGTCGCGGGAGATCGCGGCGAGCACCCGGGGCTCCATCTGGTCGGCGTCGGCCACCACCAGCCGCCAGCCCGGATCGGCCACCACCGCGCGCCGCACCACCTTGGGGATCTGCAGCGCCCCGCCGCCGTTGGTGGTCCAGCGGCCGGAGACGGTGCCGCCGGGCAGGTATTCGGGGCGGAAGCGGCCCTCGCGCACCCAGGACTGGAGCCAGGCCCAGCCGTGGGCGGTGTGCAGCCGGTAGAGCTTCTTGTAGCGCAGCAGCGGCTCCACGGCGGGGTGGTCGATCCGCTCCAGCTCCCAGGCGCGGGTCGAGCCGAGCGCGATGCCCGAGCGGGCGAACGCCTTGACGACCTCGGCGGGCAGATCGGGCCGCACCCGGGTGCCGAAGGCGCGCGAGACCTCGTCGGCCAGCTCGGCCAGGCGCTGCGGCTCCAGACCGCCCGGATAGCGCTCGCCGAGCAGCTCGTCCAGCAGCTCCCGGTGGCGGTCGGCGCGCCAGGGCACCCCGGCGCGCCGCATCTCGGCGGCGATCAGCATCCCGGCCGACTCGGCGGTGGTCAGCAGCCGCATCCGGTCCGGGTGCTCGGCCGCGTCCGTACGGACCAGCTGGCCCGCGTACACCTCGAGCAGCGCGTCCAGCGGGTCGGTGCCCGGCGGCAGCGGCGGCGGACCGGGCTCGAACAGGGACGGCTGGCCCCCGGCCGCCCGGGGCGGCGGGTCCTCGGGGACGGGCAGCCCGCGCAGCCGCGCCCAGGCGGCGGCGAGCGAACGCGGTGCGCCCGAGCGCCCCTCATGGCCGAGGAGCAGCGCCTCGGCCGCCTCGATGTCATAGGCCCGGTCGACCCGGACCCCGGCGGCCAGCAGCCGGGGATAGACCTCGGCGGTGGACCGCCACACCCACCGGTCGGCCTCGGGGCGGGACCGCACGGCCTCGGCGATCCCGCCCTGCTCCGCCGTGACCTCGACGACCGGTCCGGCGGCCTTTCCCCCGGGGTCGAGCGGGCAGAGACGAACACCCCCGTGATCCGTCTCCGCCGCCGCCCATCTCATGCCAGGGATTCTGGCAGGGGGGTCTGACAACGCTCCGATGTCCGAGGCCCGCTCAACCCGGAGGGGGACCCGGACGTCATTCATGACGACTGCTCTTCTTCACTCCGGGCAGAAGATCCCGGGTGTCGGGTGATCATGCCGATACGGATGGTGCACGTGCATCTGCTTGTGCATCTACCTGCGCATACGCAGATGCATTTGCCCATGCATTCGCAAAGGAACGCAGCTATGATCCCGGACAGTTGACAGCTGCACGCATGCACGAACAGTGGAGAAGCCCTGTGCGCGACCACCCCTACAACGGCATGGCGGCCGCGGATCTCCGGGGAGTCGTCTGGCAGAAGAGCAGACACAGCAACTCCCAGGGGTCGTGTGTCGAGTTCGCCAAGCTGCCCGGTGGGGACGTGGCCGTCCGCAACTCCCGGTTCCCCGACGGACCGGCGCTGATCTACACCCCGGCCGAGGTCGAGGCGATGCTGCTCGGGGCCAAGGACGGCGAGTTCGACCATCTGGCGCACGATCCGGCAGGTCTGGGCTGATCGCCGCGGACGCGCGACACTGGTAGTGGCGATCGGGGGGACCCGACCCATGTGAGACGGCGATGAACGGCTCGGTCCGCGTCGGACGTGTACTCGGGGTACCACTGCGGATGCACTGGAGCGTCCCGGTGCTGATCGTGCTGCTCGCCTACGGGCTCGGCCACGAGACGCTGCCCGCGTGGACCCCCGGCCGGACCAGTGCCGTCTACGCCGCCGCCAGCGTCGTCGGCGCCGTGCTGCTGATGGGCAGCCTGCTGCTGCACGAGGCCGCGCACGCGGTCGCCGCGCGCAGAAGGGGCGTCTCGGTGGAGGACGTGACGCTCTGGGCGCTTGGCGGCATGACCAAGATGGGACGGCCCCGCACCGCCGGGGTCGCGTTCTGGGTGGCCGTCATCGGGCCGCTCACCAGCCTGGTCATCGGCGGTGTCGCGATCGGCGCGGGGATCGGGGTGCACACGCTCACCGGATGGGGTGTGCCCACGGCCGTGCTGATCTGGCTGGGCTGGGCCAATCTGCTGCTGGGTGTCTTCAATCTGCTGCCCGCCGCGCCGCTGGACGGCGGGCGGGTGGTGCAGGCGGTGATCTGGTGGCGCACCGGGGACCGGGAGCGCGCCGAGCGGGCGGCGGGGCGCAGCGGTCAGATCCTCGGCGTGCTGCTCATCGCCGCCGGCTGGGTCTCCTTCCTGCGCGGGAACAACGGCGGGCTGTGGCTCTCGCTCATCGGCCTCTTCATGGTGATCATCGCCAACGCGGAGCGGCAGCGGGCCGGGGTCAACACGGCGCTGCGCGGGGTGCGGGTGGCGGACGCGATGACGGCGCCGGTGGCCGCCGGGGCCGACTGGCTGACCGTGGGGCGGTTCATCGACGAGGTGGCGGCCCACGCCCGGCATTCGGTGGTGCCACTGCTGGACTTCGAGGGACGGCCCAGCGGGATCGTCCAGCTGCGTGCGCTCGCGTCGGTGCCGTTGGAGGCCCGAGCGGAGCGGCGGGTGCGCGAGGTGGCGATACCGCTGGCGCGGTGCACCGTGGCCGAGCCCCATGAGCTGCTGAGCGAGGTGCTGGAGCGGGCCCGTCCGGGCGGCGGCGCGCTGCCGGTGCTGGTGGTGGACCACGGGCGGCTGGAGGGGATCGTCACGATGCACGATGTGAACCGGCTCTTCCAGCTGCACGGCCTGGGCATCACCACGGCCCCGCCGGAGTCCACCCGCCCGTGACGGGCCATGGCGTTCGTGGGGGGCGTGGCGTTCGTGTGTGGGGTGGTGGCGTTCGAGACGGGCGGGGCGTCCGGGACGGGCGGGGGCGTACCGCTACGCGTCGGGGAGCCGGAAGGCGGCCCAGACGATCTTGCCGCGCGGGGTGCCCGCCAGCGGCTGCCAGCCCCAGCCGTCCGTGAAGCACTCCACCAGATGGAGCCCGCGCCCGGACTCCTCGCCGCAGCCCGCCTCGCCGGCCACCGGCCCCACCTCGCTGGGGTCGCGTACGGCGCAGATCAGCCGTGAGGGGCCGCGCATCAGATGGAGCCGCACCGGCCGCTCCGGCTCACCGGTCGCCGCGGCCCCGGACAGGGCGTGCCGGAGGGCGTTGGTGACCAGTTCGGAGACGACGAGCGCCACTTCGTCGAGGAGTTCGGGGATGTTCCACTGCCGCAGCGTGGAGCCGGTGAACTGCCGGGCCCCCTTGACCGCCTCATAGCGGGCGGGCAGGGCGCAGGAGACGGATCCGGAGACGGCTGAGGGATCGATGGCGGCAAGCCCTTGCCACAAGGGTTCCAGCAGGGTCGAACCTTCGCTCCCCATGCGAGCACTCCTGCATCCGTGGCCGTGACGAACTCTGGCCAGATTTCGTACCAGCTAGCACGTGCGCACACCCTATGGTTCCGAATGCGCACGTCAGATGCAAGGGCAAATGCACGTGCACGCGGGCTGGTTGGTCCGATCCGCTCGCTTTTGCTGGGATTTCTGACTCCGTACACTGACGGGCATCATCGGGTTGAGTAACGACGCGCCTACGGCGTGAAGCCTGAACAGTGGCAGACTTCGCCCCCAGGGGCTGCGGGGGCGCCGTTCGCAAGGATGCTTTCCGTACAGGGAGGATCGCGGAAATGGCCGCAGGCGAGTCGAGTGGATCGGTGGTGCGCCGCATCCTCCTGGGCTCTCAACTCAGGAGGTTGCGCGAGGGCCGCGGCATCACCCGCGAGGCGGCGGGCTATTCGATCCGGGCTTCCGAATCCAAGATCAGCCGGATGGAGTTGGGCCGGGTGAGCTTCAAGGCGCGGGACATCGAGGATCTGCTGACGCTGTACGGAGTCACCGACGAGGCGGAGCGCGGGGCACTGCTCGGGCTCGCCCGCGAGGCCAATGTCGCCGGATGGTGGCACAGCTACGGAGATGTGCTCCCCGGCTGGTTCCAGACCTATGTCGGCCTGGAGGGCGCCGCCTCCGATATCGCCTGTTACGAGGTCCAGTTCATCCACGGTCTGCTGCAGACCGAGGGCTACGCCCATGCCGTGGTCACCCGCGGCCAGCCGCGGGCGTGCTCCGACGAGGTGGACCGGCGGGTGGCGCTGCGGCTCGAGCGGCAGAAGCTGCTGGTCTCGGAGCGTGCCCCGGCGTTCCACGTGGTCCTGGACGAGGCCGCGCTGCACCGCCCGTACGGCGGGCGCGGCGTGATGTCCGCCCAGCTGCGCCATCTGATCACGGTCTCCGAGCATCGGCACGTCACGCTCCAGGTGATGCCGTTCTCCTTCGGCGGCCACGCGGGCGAGAGCGGGGCGTTCACCCGGCTGCGCTTCCCGGAGTCCGACCTCCCCGACATCGTCTATCTGGAGCAGCTGACCAGCGCGCTCTATCTGGACAAGCGCGATGAAGTCTCGCTGTACGAGCGGGTGTTGGAGCGGCTCAGCGCGGACAGCCTCTCTCCCGAGGAGAGCCGGGATTTGCTCCGGGGGCTCCTACGCGAAGCGTGACCCGTCAGTAGGATGACGTCCTGTCAGGAATACCCCCCACATGTGCGCGGCTGTCGGGGACCGGCACCGCGTCCTGCAGATAGGGATGGCATGTCCTACTTCTCCGAGTTGGCCCTTCAGTTCATCGACGGCGAGTGGCGCGGCGGAAGCGGTTCCTGGGACATCGTCGACTTCAACCCCTACAACGGGGAGAAGCTGGCCTCCATCACGGTGGCGACCGTCGAGGAGGTGGACCTGGCCTACCGGGTGGCCGAGCGGGCGCAGCCGGAGTGGGGCGCCACCAACCCCTACGCCCGGCGGGCGGTGTTCGAGCGGGCGCTGCGGATCATCGAGGACCGGGACAAGGAACTCACCGAGACGATCATCGCGGAGTGCGGCGGCACCCATGTGAAGGCGGGCTTCGAGCTGCACCTCGCCAAGGAGTTCCTGCGCGAGGCGATCCAGCTGGCGCTGCGGCCCGAGGGCCGCATCCTGCCGTCGCCGGTGGACGGCAAGGAGAATCGTCTCTACCGGTTGCCGGTGGGCGTGGTCGGCGTCATCAGCCCGTTCAACTTCCCCTTCCTGCTGTCGCTGAAGTCGGTCGCCCCCGCGCTGGCCCTCGGCAACGCCGTCGTCCTCAAGCCGCACCAGAACACCCCGGTGTGCGGCGGCGGTCTGGTCGCCAAGATCTTCGAGGAGGCGGGGCTGCCCGCCGGGCTGCTCAATGTCGTGATCACCGACATCGCGGAGATCGGCGACGCCCTGATCGAGCACCCCATACCGAAGGTGATCTCCTTCACCGGCTCGGACAAGGTCGGCCGGCACGTCGCCACCGTGGCCGCCTCCCACTTCAAGCGCACGGTCCTGGAACTGGGCGGCAACAGCGCGCTGGTCGTGCTGGCCGACGCCGACCTGGACTACGCGGTGGACGCGGCCGTCTTCAGCCGCTTCGTCCACCAGGGGCAGGTCTGCATGGCGGCCAACCGGGTGCTGGTGGACCGGGCGGTCGAGCGGGAGTTCACCGAGAAGTTCGTGGCCAAGGTCGAGACGCTGAAGGTGGGCGATCCGGCCGACCCCACCACCCATATCGGCCCGCTGATCAACGAGGGCCAGGCCGAGGCGATCACCCAGCTCGTCGACCAGACGCTCGCCGAGGGCGCCACCGCGCTGGTGCGCGGGCGGACCGAGGGCACCCTGATGGGGCCGACCGTGCTCAGCGGGGTTCCGGAGGGCTCGGCGATCCTCGGCCAGGAGATCTTCGGCCCGGTGGTGACGCTGATCCCGTTCGACGGCGACGACGACGCCGTACGGATCGCCAATGACACCGACTACGGGCTCAGCGGGGCCGTGCACACCGCCGATATCGAGCGCGGGGTGCGGTTCGCCCGGCGGATCCACACCGGCATGATCCATGTGAACGACAGCACGGTCCACGACGAGCCGATCGTGCCGTTCGGCGGCGAGAAGCACTCGGGTCTCGGCCGGCTCAACGGGGAGTCGATGATCGAGGACTTCACCACCACCAAGTGGATCTCCATCCAGCACGGCCGGAGCCAGTTCCCGTTCTGAGTAGGTGAGGACGAGGTCGGCTCGGCTCGCGGACAGAAGCTGACCGCAAGCCTTCCTAGCGTGGGGTTCATCGAAGGGCGCCGGACCCGGGCGCCCTCCAGATGAGAGGCGGCAGCCATGCCCGTGATCGTGAACCCCGAGGCCTGTCAGGACGAGCGCGGCGCGCTGCTGGCGTACCTGGACGCACAGCGCGGCGCCATCCGGCGCTCGGTGTACGGCCTGACCGAGGAGCAGGCCCGCACCGTCCCCAGCGCGAGCGTGCTCTCGCTGGCCGGGGTGCTCAAGCACGTGGTCACCGGCGAGCGCGGCTGGCTGCGCGTCCTCCAGGGCAAGGTGGGGGACCCCAAGGACCAGATGGCCGAGTGGGAGCACACCTTCGAGCCCACCGAGGACGAGACGGTGGAGGCGCTGCTCGCCCTGTACGACGAGGTGGCGCGCGAGACCGAGGAGGCCGTACGGGCCCTGTCGTCGCTGGACGAGACGTTCGAGGCGCTCCGGCTCCCCTGGGACGAGGGCGGCACCCGCACCTGGCGCTGGGCGGTGCTGCACCTGGTCGAGGAGGTGGCCCGGCACGCGGGTCACGCCGACATCATCCGCGAGACGATCGACGGCAAGGGCGCCTTCGACCTCGTCTTCGAGACGGGGGCGATGCCGGAGCCCGACTGGTCGGTCCTGGAGCGGTGATCCGTCCGGTCCGCCGACCCCCTAGCCTGGTCGTCGCGGGGGTCGGGACCAGGATGGAGACGAGCGGGCGATGTCAGCGATCCGGCTGCTGGTGCTGGGGGCCGTGCGCCAGCACGGGCGGGCGCACGGCTATCAGGTCCGTAACGACCTGGAGTTCTGGGGCGCGCACGAGTGGTCCAACGCCAAACCCGGGTCCATCTACCACGCGCTCAAGCAGATGGCGAAGCAGGGGCTGATGCGGGCGCACGATGTCGCGCCGAGCACGGTCGGCGGGCCGCCGCGCACCGAGTACGAGCTGACCGAGGCGGGCGAGGAGGAGTACCTCCGGCTGCTGCGGGATGCGCTGCTGCGCCATGACCAGAAGATCGACGAGCTGACGGCCGGGGTGGGTTTCATCGTGGACCTGCCCAGGGACGAGGCGATCGCCCTGCTCAAGCGGCGGGTGGCGGCGCTGGAGGAGTGGCGGGCCGAGGTGACCCGGCACTGGACGCCACCGGACGGCACCCCCGATGAATGGGGCCATATCGGCGAGATCATGAAGTTCTGGGTGCACTCCGCGAACAGCGGGGCGGAGTGGACCCGTGGGCTGATCGAGCGGCTCGAGGGCGGGGCGTATGTGATGGCGGGCGAGGGGGAGCGCTCGGTGGACGTGCTGCCGGACGGGGTCACCAATCCGTACGCCGCGCCGGGCGCGGACTGAGGCGCTGAGGCGCTGAGGCGCTGAGGTACTTGAGGCACTGAGGCACTGAGGCACTGAGGCACTGAGGACCACCATGCCGATCGAGGGCGGCTGACGGCGGCCGCCCGCGTTAATCAAGTTTGACTAGCTCGGGTTCGGGCAGTACCTTCCGGGCATGCGTAGTCAAACTTGACTACGTGGTGCGGAGAAGATGCAGTGAGGGAGAGGGGAAGACCTTGGCCGACAGCGATCCCGCGATCGTCGTCGAGGGACTGCGGAAGACCTACCGGGACAAACAGGCGCTCGCCGGACTCGACCTGACCGTCCCGCAGGGCACCGTGCACGCCGTGCTCGGCCCCAACGGCGCGGGCAAGACCACCTGCGTACGGATTCTGGCCACCCTGCTGCGGCCCGACGGCGGCCGGGCCGAGGTCGCCGGGTACGACGTGCTGCGCGACCCCGATGAGGTCCGCTACCGCATCGGCCTGGTCGGCCAGCACGCCGCGGTGGACGAGGAGCTGAGCGGACGGCAGAACCTGGAGATGTTCGGCCGCCTCTACCACCTGGGCGGCCGCCGGGCGGCGGCCCGCGCGGACGAACTGCTGGAGCGGTTCGGCCTCGAGGAAACCGGCACCAAGGCCGTCGGCCGGTACAGCGGCGGGATGCGCCGCAGGCTGCACCTCGCGGCGAGCCTCATCATGCGGCCGCGGATCCTCTTCCTGGACGAGCCGACCACCGGACTCGACCCCCGGGGCCGTACGGAGGTGTGGAACGCGGTCCGCTCGCTGGTGGACGGCGGTACGACCGTGCTGCTCACCACCCAGTACCTGGAGGAGGCGGACCAACTCGCCGACCGCGTCTGCGTGATCGACGGCGGGCGGGCCATCGCCGACGGGACCGCCGACCAGCTCAAGGCCCGGCTCGGCGGGGACCGGATCGAGGTGGTGCTGCGCGACGCGGGCCAACTGCCCGCCGCCGCCTCGGTCGTGGGCAGGGCGACCGGCGCCGCCGAGGTCGGGACCGACCCCGACCGGCGGCGGCTCGGCGCGCGGGTCACCGACCGGGTGGCCGCGCTGACAGAGACCGTAAGGGCGCTGGCGGCGGCCGGGATCGAGGCGGAGGACATCGTGCTGCGCCGACCCACGCTCGACGAGGTCTTTCTGCACCTGACCGGGGAGCCGGCCACGACGAAAACCGCCGAGGAGGAGACCCTCGTATGACGACCGCGACCCTCGTCGACTCCTGGACCATGACCCGCCGCGGACTCGCCCACTGGGCCCGGCAGCCCGTCCAGGTGGCCGTCCAACTGGTCTTCCCGGTGATGATGCTGCTGATGTTCGCGTACTTCCTCGGCGGCGGGATGACCGTCCCGGGCGGCGGCGACTACAAGGACTACCTGGTGCCGGGCACGTTCGCGCTCACCATGGTGTTCGGCCTCGAAGGGACGATGCTCGCCATCACCCAGGACCTCAACAAGGGCGTCATCGACCGCTTCCGCTCGATGCCGATGGCCCGCTCGGCGGTCCTGGTCGGGCGCAGTGTGCTGGACATGCTCCAGTCGGCGTTCGGGCTGCTCGTCCTCCTCGGGGTCGGACTCGCGATGGGCTGGCGCTGGCACGGCGGGTTCGGCGACGCGCTGCTCGCCGTCGCGCTGCTGCTGTGGCTGCGCTTCGCGATGCTGTGGCTCGGCATCTTCCTGGGCATGGCGGCCGGGCGCCCGGAGATGGTGCAGGTCGTGCAGATCCTGGTCTGGCCACTGGGTTTCCTCTCCAACGTCTTCGCCTCGCCCGAGACCATGCCCGGCTGGCTCGGCGCCCTCGCGGTCTGGAACCCGATGTCGGCGACGGCCACCGCGATCCGCGACCTGTTCGGCGGCCCCGGCGGTGGTGGCGGCTCCTGGGCGGCGGACCACGCCCAACTCCTCGCCGTCTGCTGGCCGCTGGCGCTGATCGCGGTCTTCCTCCCGGTCGCGGTGCGGCGTTACGGGCGGCTCAGCCGCTGACGGCGGCCCCCGGATCCGGATGCCGCGCCGGTCACACCTCCACCGGTCGTCGCCGGTTGCGGATACGGTGCAGGTATGGGGAACGACAGGTCGGGCGCGGGGGCGGAGACGGTGAGCGGGCCCGGATACGCCCTGTTGCTCGCCGCCGGACCGGCCGGCAAACAGCGACTGATGGACGCGGCCGCCGCGCTGCCCCAGCTCGCCGCCGTGCCACCGGCGGCGCTGCTGGGCACGCCCGGCGGCGCCAGCGTCGTCCAGCTCGTGGACCCGGTCGACCCGCAGACCGTACTGACACATCTGCGGACCGCCGCCGCGCACCCGGGCCCGGTGCTGGTCCATCTCGCGGGCCAGCTCACCCTCGACGCCAAACAGCGGCTGCCGCACCTGGCGTTGGCCCGTACGACCTCACGGACCGCCCGCTACACGGCGCTGCCCTGGCACTGGCTGGCCGCCGAGCTGGGCCTGCGGCCGCCGGGCAGCACCGTCGTGGTCGCCGACCTGGTGGCCGACGAGACGGCCTGGCCACCGCTGACCACCGCGGGCCCGTCCGTACTCGCGGCCGGGCTGACCCTCTACGGCACGGTGGCACCGGCCCCGCCCAAGCGGCGGCTGGCGACACCGGACTACAGCCGAGCGCTCGCCGGACTGCTGCGGTCCGCCGCCCAACGCCCACCACTCGCCCTGCTCCACCAGCGCGCCGCCCTGGAGGCCGGGCTGGGCACCGGCCCCGAACTGCTCCTGGACGGCACCGGGCCGGGCGAGGCGTACCCGCCCCCGGACGCCGCCGCATGGGCCGGGCAGGCCGTTCCGGCTGGGCCGACCGGGCAGGCCGGGGCCACCGGGCCGATCGGGCAGGCCATATCGGCTGGGGAGACCGGAGAGATCCGGCCGACCGGGCCGAGTGGGGCAACCGGGCAGACCGGGGCCACCGGGCAGAACGTATCGGCTGGGCAGACCGGGGCCACCGGGCCGGTCGCGGCCTCCCCGCCGCCCATGCCGCCGGGCCCTCCCGAATCGTTCCTTCCCGCCGATCCCCGACCGGTGCCGCCCTCACTGCGCCCGCCCCAGCCGGCCCACGCCCCCCTGCCCCCACCACCCAGGCGGGCGCCCGTGGCCGATCCGCTCGCGGCCACGCACGCGGCGATATTCGAGGCGGCCAACGCGGGGCGGCACAGCGAGGCGGCCTCGATGGCGGCCGCCTGGGAGCAGGAGGCGTTCCGGACGGCCGGTCCCCGGTCCGACGAGGCGATCCACTGGCTGGAGGTCCGCGCCGATCTCTCCCGTATCGCCGGGGACCCGGCCCGCGCCTGCGAGCTGTGGCTCGCGGTGGCCGACGCGCGGCTGGGCAACGGGGAACCGGCCGAGCACCCCGAGGTCGAGGGGGCCGTGGACCGGGCGCACCACCAGTGGCAGTTCGTGACGGACCGGACCAGGGCCGGTGCCCTCGCCCCGCTGCTGATCGAGCTGCGGGGCCGGGTGCCCGGCCGCAGACCGGGTGCGCTGGAGGCGGTACGGCGCCGGGCCGAGCTGCTCAGGGCCCCGGCCCGCACGCGCTGACCGCCGTCGCCTCCGGCCCGGAGCCACTGACCGCCGTCGTCCCCAGGACCGGAGACACCGGGCTCAGTGGTGGAACGCCTTGACGACCTTCCCCATGGGCGAGGGCTGTGACCGCAGCTCCGGCAGCAGCGAGCCCAGGTCGTCCAGGAAGAGATCGGCGAGGTCCTCCGTGAAGCCGTTGCGGCACACCACCCGCAGTACGGACAGGTCCTCCCGGTTGGGCGGGAAGGTGTACGCGGGCACCAGCCAGCCGCGTTCGCGCAGCCGCCGGGAGATGTCGTAGACGTCGAAGCTGCCGATCCCCTCCGCCGTGGTGAACGCGAACACCGGGAGCTGATCGCCGCGGCTGAGCATGGTGAAGTCCCCGAACGCCTCGATCCGCTCGGCGAGCGAGCGCGCCACATCGCGGGTCTGCTGCTGAACGGCGCGATAGCCCTCCCGGCCCAGCCGTACGAAGGTGTAGTACTGGGCGGCCACCTGGGAGCCGGGGCGGGAGAAGTTGAGCGAGAACGTGGGCATGTCGCCGCCGAGGTAGTCGACGCGGAAGACCAGCTCCTCGGGCAGCGCGTCCGCCGTACGCCACAGCGCCCACCCCACCCCGGGGTAGACCAGGCCGTACTTGTGGCCCGAGGTGTTGATGGAGGCGACCCGCGGCAGCTGGAAGTCCCACACCAGGTCCGGGTCGAGGAACGGCGCGACCATCGCGCCCGAGGCGCCGTCCACATGCACCGGGACGTCCAGGCCCGTGCGCTCCTGGAGGTCGTCCAGCGCCCGGCACACCTCGGCGACGGGTTCATAGGAGCCGTCGAAGGTGGAGCCGAGGATCGCGACGACCCCGATGGTGTTCTCGTCGCACAGCTCGGCGGCGGCCCGGGGATCGAGGTGGAACCGGTCGCCCTCCATGGGCACCTGCCGCGCCTCCACCTCCCAGAAGTCGCAGAACTTCTCCCAGCACACCTGGACATTGGTGCCCATGACCAGATTGGGGCGGGCGGTGGCCGGATAGCTCACCGGGTTCCGCTTGGCCCAGCGCCGTTTGAAGGCCATTCCGGCCAGCATGCAGGCCTCGCTCGACCCCGTGGTGGAGCAGCCCACGACCGCGTCCGGATCGGGGGCGTGCCACAGATGGCCGAGCATCGTCACGCACCGCCGCTCCAGTTCGGCGGTGCGCGGATACTCATCCTTGTCGATCATGTTCTTGGCGAGGCAGTCGGACATCAGCCTGCCCGCCTGCGGCTCCATCCACGTGGTGACGAACGTGGCGAGATTCTGGCGGGCGTTGCCGTCCAGCATCAGCTCGTCATGGACGAACTGATACGCCGTCGTGGGCGCCATCGGCTCGTCCGGGAGGCAGTGGCGCGGGGGCCTGCCGGTCATTCCGCTGGCCGGATTGGCCTCGCCGTAGATCGGATTGATGGAGAACCCGGGGCGTTCGTCGAGGTCGCGTCGGCCGTGAGTGCCTTTGTGAAGTGCCACCTTCGTTAAATTAGGGGCATTTCACCGATAAACCCCGGCCCCGCGCCGTGCCCCCTGCCCCGCGCCACCGCGTAGCGGCTACCCCGCGCTGCTGAGCGACAGCTTCGCCGCGAAGCCGAGGAAGGCCGTGCCCGCGGCCGCCGAGAGCCCCGCCCGCAGCCTCCGGCGCCGCCGGAGGGTGGCCGCCAGATACGTACCGCTGAAGATCAGCACCGTCAGATAGGTGATGCTGAACAGCTGCGCCCAGGCGCCCAGCGCCACGAAGGACAGCGCGGGATGGGCGTAGTCCGGGTCCACGAACTGCACGAAGAAGGAGATGAAGAAGAGGATCGCCTTCGGGTTGAGCAGGCTGATGACCAGCGCCCGGCGGTACGGACGCTCGCCCTCCGCGGACCCCGTGGCGGTATCCGCGGCCCCGTCGAGGGCCCCGTCCGCGCCCCGCGCCTCCGCCGCGCTCCGGGCCGCCTCCGCGGTCCCCGGGCGGCGGCGCCACAGGGCCCGCGCCCCGCGCAGCATGCCCACCGCCAGCCAGGTCAGATAGCCCGCGCCCGCGAACTTGACCACCGCGAAGAGCACCGGGCTGGCGTGCAGCAGCGAGGCCACCCCGCCCGCCGACAGCGCCATCAGCACGGCGTCGCCGCACAGCACCCCGGCCGCGGCCCGATAGCCGGTACGCGGGCCGCGGCGGGCCGCGACCGACACCACATACAGCGAATTGGGGCCCGGCAGCAGGATGATCAGCGCCAGACCGGCCAGATAGGTCGAAAGATCGGTTATCCCCAGCACGATCGGCAGGATGACAGCGGTCCGCCGCGCCGCCCAGTCGGTTTCGCCATCCGGACTTGCACCTCACGCGACGTGAGGGAGCACCGTGGAACCCGTACCGAACAGAAGGAGAGCGGATTCGGCCATGAGCTATTCCGTGGGACAGGTGGCGGGCTTCGCCGGCGTCACGGTGCGCACGCTGCACCACTACGACGAGATCGGGCTGCTGCGCCCCGGCGCCCGCAGCGCGGCGGGGCACCGGCGTTACGACGACGCCGACCTCGACCGGCTGCAGCGCGTCCTGTTCTACCGGGAGCTCGGCTTTCCGCTCGAGGAGGTGGCGGTGCTGCTCGACGACCCGGATATCGATCCGCAGGCCCACCTGCGGCGTCAGCACCGGCTGCTGACCGACCGGATCGAGCGGCTGGAGAAGATGGCCGCCGCCGTCGAACAGGCCATGGAGGCGCGGAAGATGGGCATCAATCTGACCCCCGAGGAGAAGTTCGAGGTCTTCGGGGACTTCGACCCGGACGAACACCAGGAGGAGGTCGAGCGGCGCTGGGGTGACACCGAGGCGTACAAGGAGTCCCAGCGCCGGGCGGCCTCGTACACCAAGGAGGACTGGAAGCGGATCCAGGAGGAGGGGGACGACATCGACAACCGCTTCGTCGCGCTGATGGGCACGGGCACCCCGCCGGAGTCCGAGGCGGCGATGGACCTGGCCGAGGAGCACCGGCGGTGGATCAGCCGGAACCACTACGAGTGCGGCCATGAGCTGCACACCTGCCTGGGCCGGATGTACGTCTCGGACCACCGCTTCACGGAGAACATCGACAAGGCCGGGCCGGGGCTGGCCGTCTACCTCCGGGACGCGATCCTGGCCAACGCGGAGCGGCACGGCTAGGGGTTCCCCGGGCGGCGGGAACCAAGGGCACCCACACGGCGTTGATAGCTTTGGGCGGCACACTGCGAAGAACACTCAGTCCGCCCCGAACCTGCGGCCGGGCCTCGCACGAGCCTGCATTCCTCGACCCAGGAGCCTCATCCGTGACCACCCTCGCGCTCGGCCCTCAGTGGCTGGACCCGGACTATCTGATCGAGACCTTCGGTCTGCTCGGCGTCCTGGCCATCGTTTTCGCGGAGTCCGGCCTGCTCATCGGCTTCTTCCTGCCGGGCGACTCGCTGCTGTTCACCACCGGCCTGCTGGTGACCACCAATGTGATCAAGCAGGATCTGTGGCTGGTGTGTGTGGCCGTGGCGGTCGCCGCGATCATCGGTGACCAGGCCGGATATCTCTTCGGCCGCAAGGTGGGGCCGTCGCTGTTCCGGCGCCCCGACTCCAAGCTCTTCAAACAGGAGAACGTGGAGAAGGCGCATGAGTTCTTCGAGAAGCACGGGCCGAAGTCGCTGATCCTCGCCCGCTTCGTGCCCATCGTGCGGACGTTCACGCCGATCATCGCGGGCGTGAGCCGGATGAACTACCGCTCGTTCATCGTCTTCAACGTCATCGGCGGTGTGCTGTGGGGCACCGGCGTCACCCTGCTCGGCTCGGCGCTCGGGAAGGTCGACTTCGTGCATCAGCACATCGAGCTGATGCTGATCGCGATCGTGCTGCTGTCGATCGTCCCGATCGTGATCGAGTTCCTCCGGGCCCGCGGCAAGGCGAAGAAGGAGGCCGCCGCGCAGCCGGAGCCGCAGGGCCCGGCCGCGGGTTCCCCCGCCCAGGGCGCGGGTTCCCCCGCCCAGGGGCCGCGCGGGCGCCACGCCAAGCGCTGAGCGGCCCCTTCACCAGGCTTCACATCCGTCACACACCGCCCCCACCTCCCACTCGGCGGTCACCGCCCCGCACAATGGGCTCCGGTGGCCGCCGGTGTTGCATCCTTGGCTGCTGGGAAACGTACGGGGAGGGCTGGTGAGGAGCGAGAAGACGTGAGGTCGGACCGTCAGCAGACGCCGCGTGCCATGGGCGCGGCGGAGACGGACACGGGGGAGCAGCAGAAGCCGCTGTCCGACGAGGCGCACAGCGCCTTCACCCCGCCGCTGGGCATACCCCTGCCGCCGCCGCCCGAGGACGAGCACCCGACATCGGAGTTCGCCGTCCCCGACGGACTGACGGCGGAGGCCGCCATCGAGCCCGAGGGCTCGGCGTTCGTGTCGCCCGCCGGGGTGAAGACCCCCTCGAACAACCAGACCACCGGCGGCTTCCCCGTCATCACCCCGCCGAACGGCATCCCCGTCGTCCGGCTGACCAAGGACGCCCCCTGGCAGGACCGGATGCGCACGATGCTGCGCATGCCGATCAGCGAGCGCCCGACGCCCGAGCGCGTCGAGCGGCAGGACGACACGGGCCCGGCCGTGCCGCGTGTGCTCGATCTCACCCTCCGCATCGCCGAGCTGCTGCTCGCGGGCGGTGAGGGGGCCGAGGACGTCGAGGCGGCGATGCTCGGCGTGGCGCACGCGTACGGGCTCGACCGCTGCGAGCCGACCGTCACCTTCACCCTGCTGTCGGTCAGCTACCAGCCCTCGCTGGTCGACGACCCGGTCACCGCCAGCCGGACCGTACGGCGCCGGGGCACCGACTACACCCGGCTGTCCGCGGTCTTCCGGCTCGTGGACGACATCACCTCGCGGGACGACTTCACGCTGGAGGAGGCGTACCGGCGGCTCGCCGAGATACGCCGTAACCGCCACCCCTACCCCGGCTGGGCGCTCACCGTGGCCGGCGGCGGGCTGGCCGGCGCGGCGAGCATGCTGGTCGGCGGTGACTGGCCGGTCTTCTTCGCGGCGGCCCTCGGCGCGATGCTCGGCGACCGGCTGGCGTGGCTGGCCTCCGGGCGCGGGCTTCCGGAGTTCTACCAGTTCGTGGCCGCGGCGATGCCGCCCGCCGCGATCGGGGTGGCGCTCAGCCTCGCCAACTCCGGGCTCCAGGCGTCCGCCGTGATCACCGGTGGGCTGTTCGCGCTGATCCCGGGGCGGGCGCTGGTCGCGGGTGTCCAGGACGGGCTGACCGGCTACTACATCACCGCGGCGGCGCGTCTGCTGGAGGTCGGCTATCTGATCGTCGGCATCGTCTGCGGGGTGCTCACGGTGCTCTACGGGGGCCTCCAACTCGACGCCAAGCTGAACCCGGAGGCGGCGCTGCGCCATGTGGAGCGGCCGTACATCCAGACCCTGGCGGCGATGCTGCTCGCGCTGACCTTCTGCATCCTGCTCCAGCAGGAACGTCACACCGTGCTGTTCGCCACGCTCAACGGCGGGGTCGCCTGGGTGGTCTACGGCGCGCTGGCCGACACCGCCAACGTGCCACCGGTGGCCGCCACGACCGTGGCCGCCGGGCTGGTCGGCCTCTTCGGCCAGCTGCTCTCCCGGTATAGATACGCCTCGGCGCTGCCGTACGTCACGGCGGCGATAGGGCCCCTGCTGCCCGGTAGCGCGACCTACTTCGGGCTGCTCGCGCTGGCCCAGGGCAACCTGGACCGCGGTATTCCGCACCTCACCCAGGCGGCGGCACTGGCCCTGGCGATCGCCATAGGGGTGAACCTGGGAGGCGAGGCCGCGCGCCTCTTCCTGAGAATGCCCGGCACGGACACCGACCCCTCCGGCCGCCGCGCCGCCAAGCGCACCCGGGGCTTCTGACCGGGCCCCGGGCCCGGCGGGGCCGCCGCTCCGGGCTCGGCGGGGCCGCCGCCCCGGGCCCGGAAACGCCGGGAGGGCGGGGCACCCGCGTGGTGCCCCGCCCTCCCGGCGTGGATCTGTCGCTCAGGACTCAGCGGCCGCCGCTGAGGACTCAGTGGCCGCCGGCGGCCTCGAGGCGCTTGATGGACGCCTCCACCTCGGCCTCGGCCTCGGCGCGGCCCACCCAGTTGGCCCCCTCGACCGACTTCCCCGGCTCCAGGTCCTTGTAGACCTCGAAGAAGTGCTGGATTTCCAGGCGGTCGAACTCTGAAACGTGGTGAATATCACGCAGGTGCTCCACCCGGGGGTCGGAGGCCGGTACGCAAAGCAGCTTGTCATCGCCGCCCGCCTCGTCGGTCATCCTGAACATGCCGATCGCGCGGCACTTGATCAGGCAGCCGGGGAACGTCGGCTCGTCGAGAATGACCAGTGCGTCCAGCGGATCACCGTCCTCGCCGAGGGTGTTCTCGACGAAGCCGTAGTCCGCGGGGTAGCTGGTCGACGTGAAGAGTCGCCGGTCAAGGCGGATGCGACCCGTCTCGTGGTCCACCTCGTACTTGTTCCGCGAACCCTTCGGGATCTCGATGGTGACGTCGAACTCCACGGGTGGCTCCTCCATGATCAACACATACGTCTGGTGATTAAGTGTCCCCCACGCAGGTGTGTGGTGGCGAAAGGGGCTGGTCGGTCGTGCCTGAAGCCCGATCGTGGCAGGTCAGGGAGTGGCTGAGCCACCGGCTGAGCCGTGGGCGACGCGAGTTGGACCGGATGCGCGGGCGTGGGCTGCGCGAGTGGAACCGCGTGCGCGCCCGTGTCCGGCGCGAATGGCGCGGTACGCCCCGGGAGCAGCAGCGGACGTGGCAGCTGGTGGCGGTCTCCGCGGCGACCGGCCTGGTCGTCGCCGTGGTGTCGGTGCTGGTGGCCGGGCCCTGGGACGGCGGCCGGCGGACGGCCGAACGCGCCCGCGCCACCGAGGACGGTGTCCCGGGCGAGCGGCACGGCGGCCCGGGGCGGCCCGCGCCCAGCGCCGCGCCCGTCCTGGCGGCGCTCGGCACGCGGCCCGCGCCCCGGTCGCCGGACAGCGGCGACGACGCCGTGCCGCCGCCCACCGGGGCGGGGCTCGCCGACACGCTCGAACCGTTGCTGAAGGACTCCGCGTTGGGCAGTGAGCGCTCGGTGGCGGTGATGGACGTGACCACCGGTCAGCAGGTGTTCGGCGCCAAGGCGGGCACGGCCACCGTCCCCGCCTCGACGATCAAGCTCGCGACGGGTGCCGCGGCCCTCTCCGCACTCGGCCCGGACCACCGCATCAGGACCAGCGTCGTGGCGGGCGCGGGCGGACACGACATCGTGCTGGTCGGCGGCGGCGACCCGACGCTCACCGCACGGGCCGTCAAGGGGGACGACCACCCCGCCGCGCTCCGCCAGTTGGCCGACGACACCGCCCGCGCCCTGGAGAAGCGCGGCGCGGGCCCCTACCGGCTCGGCTATGACACCTCGCTCTACTCCGGGCCGAAGCTCCACACCATCGGCCCCAACGAGAACCTCTCGCCCGTCGTCCCCCTGATGGCCGATGAGGGCCGTAAGGACGACAGCGACCACGGCACGGCCCCGCGCGCCGAGGACCCGGCCGCCGACACGGCCGGCGCCTTCGCCGCGATGCTGCGCGACCGCGGCGTCGAGGTGAAGGGCGAGCCCGGGGCGGGCAGGGCCGCCAAGGGCGCCCGTACGGTGGCCTCCGTCCGCTCCCAGCCGCTGTCCTCGCTCGTCGAGCGGATGCTGACCACCAGCGACAACGACATCGCCGAGGCCCTGGCCCGGCAGACCGCCCTCGCCGCGGGCGAGCCCGCGAGCTTCGCGGGCGGCGCGAAGGCCGTGACCGAGCGGCTGCGCAAGCTCGGGCTGCCGCTGGGCGGTGCCCGGATCGCGGACGGCAGCGGGCTCGACCGCGCCGACCACGTCTCCGCCGGGCTGCTCGCCCAGGTGCTGGTGCGCGCCGCCGACCGCGACCACCCCGAACTGCGGTCGCTGCTCACCGGGCTGCCGGTGGCCGGATTCACCGGCACCCTGCGCACCCGCTACGCCCAGGACGCGGTCGGCCGGGGCGTGGTCCGCGCCAAGACCGGCACCCTCACCGGGGTCAACACCCTCGCGGGCTCGGTCGTGGACGCGGACGGCCGGCTGCTGGTCTTCGCGTTCATGACCAACGGCACCACCGACGCCGACGGCGCCCAGCGCGCCCTGGACCGGATGGCCTCGGCCCTCGCCAACTGCGGCTGCCGCTGAGCGGAGGGAGTGGCCCGGACGCGGGACGGCCGCCTGTGCGACCCCGGTGTCCTCCCGGATGGGGCGCGGGCCACGTACCGTGAAGCCATGACGAGCATCGGTGGTGTGGAGATGGTCGACTGGAATCTCGCGGTCGCGACCGCGACCCGGCTGGTGCGCCCCGGGCCCGAGGTGAGCCGCGAGGAGGCGCGTGCGGTCGTCGCTGAGCTGCGCCGGCACGCCAAGTCCTCGGAGGAGCACGTCCGCGCCTTCACCCGGATGGCCGCCTCCGGCGGCCCGGCCTCCGACACCCCCGTCCTCGTCGTGGACCGCGCGGGCTGGATCAGGGCGAACGTGGCGGGCTTCCGGCAGATCCTCAAACCGCTGCTCGGCAAGGTGCAGGACCGGCGCGGCGGACTGCCCGGCGGGGCGGTGCTGGGCGCGGTCGGCGGCAAGGTGACCGGGGTCGAACTGGGGATGCTGCTGTCCTTCCTGGCCTCCCGGGTGCTCGGCCAGTACGAGACCTTCGCGCCCTCGACCCGCGAGCTGCCCGGTTCCCCGGGCGGCGGCCGGCTGCTGCTGGTGGCGCCCAACATCGTCCACGTCGAGCGCGAACTCGACGTGGCCCCGCACGACTTCCGGCTGTGGGTCGCGCTGCACGAGGAGACCCACCGCACCCAGTTCACCGCCGTGCCCTGGCTGCGCGACCACATCGAGTCCGAGATCCAGGCGTTCCTCGGCGAGACCGACGTGGACCCGGCCACCCTGCTGGAGCGGGTCCGCGAGGCCGTCCAGTCGCTGAGCGGCGGCCGTCCCGCCGACGAGGACGAGGGGGACGGGCGCGGCGCGCCCAGCATCATCGAGCTCGTCCAGACCCCGGCCCAGCGGGAGATCCTGGCCCGGCTGACCGCGGTGATGTCGCTGCTGGAGGGGCACGCCGACTACGTCATGGACGGGGTGGGGCCGGAGGTCGTGCCGTCCGTCGCGGAGATCCGGGAGAAGTTCCAGAAGCGCCGGGCGAGCGGCGCCGGCCGGCTCGACCAGGCGCTGCGCAAGCTGCTGGGGCTCGACGCCAAGCTGCGGCAGTACCGTGACGGGGAGCGGTTCGTACGGGCCGTGGCGAACCAGGTCGGGATGGACGGCTTCAACCGGGTCTGGACCTCGCCCAACACCCTTCCGACCAAGGCGGAGATCAGCAAACCCGCCGAGTGGGTCGCGCGGGTGCACCGCAAGGCGGAGTCCTAGAGCCGGCACACCCCCGGCACACGCGAAAACGGACGAACGCCCCCTTTAATCACTCGTCCGAGGGACCGTTGGCGACGGGTAGGCGTGCGATGCTCGGGGAACAGCTCGCTTCTGTCACCATCGACATACGCAGCGTGACGAAAGACTCGTACCGCTCGTACTCCTCGCACCCCCCGAGGCACCCCCTCGAATGACAGATGGGAAACGGACATGGGTCCCCATCCAGCGGTCGCCGCGATACGCCTCGCGGTCCGCCGCGTCCTCCACGACATCCTCGTCGCCCATTCGGCCGCGCCCCCGGCCGCCTCGTCGCCCTCCGCTCCGCCCTCCCTCTCCCCGGCGTCCTCCGCCCCCGTCCCCCGCGGCTCCGCCCCGCGGGACGACGCACCGCTCGTGCTCGCCGCCTGCTCGGGCGGCGCCGACTCCATGGCGCTTGCCTCCGCCCTCGCCTTCGAGGCCCCGCGGGCCGGGCTGCGGGCCGGCGGGGTCACCGTCGACCACGGTCTCCAGCAGGGGTCCGACGTTCGCGCCGCCGAGGTCACCGACCGGATGCGGGCCCTCGGCCTGGCACCGGTCGAGGCGATCGTCGTGGCCGTCGGCCGGAGCGGCGGCCCCGAGGCCGCCGCCCGGGACGCCCGCTATGCCGCGCTGGACGCCGCCGCCGAGCGCCACGGCGCCGCCGCCGTGCTGCTCGGCCACACCCGTGACGACCAGGCCGAGACGGTTCTGCTGGGCCTCGCCCGCGGCTCCGGCACCCGCTCGCTGTCCGGTATGGCCTGGGTCTCCGGCACCGGCGGCCGCTATCGCCGCCCCTTCCTCCAACTGGACCGGCACACCGTCCGCGAGGCGTGCCTGGCCCAGTCGCTGCCCGTCTGGGACGACCCGCACAACGTGGACCCCTCCTACACCCGCTCCCGGGTCCGCCACGAGGCGCTGCCCATCCTGGAGAAGGCGCTGGGCAAGGGCGTCGTGGAGGCGCTCGCCCGCACCGCCCAGCTCTCCCGTGACGACGCCGACGCCCTCGACGCCTGGGCCGCCCGCGCCGAGGCCGATGTGATGACCACCGCACCGGCGGCGGCCGGTGGCGCGCAGGCCGTGCACCTCGACACCGTCGGCCTGCACGGACTGCCCACCGCCGTCCGCCGCCGGGTGCTGCGCCGGGCCGCCATCGCCGCGGGCGCGCCCGCCGGTTCGCTCTTCGCCCGCCACATCGAAGAGGTGGACCGGCTGATCACCGGCTGGCGGGGGCAGCGGGCCATCAACCTCCCCGGCCGGGTCGAGGTCCGCCGGGAGGGTGGCAGACTGGTCATCCGGCAGGGCTGATCCGCCCGAGCCAGTTGAGCCGGTAGTCGAACGAGAGTGGCGCGGGTGGACGACAAGGACATGGGCACCGACCTCAAGTCGGTCCTCATCACCGAGGAAGAGATCAACGCGAAGCTGGCCGAGCTGGCCGCCGCCATCGACGAGGAGTACGCGGACAAGGATCTGCTGATCATCGGCGTGCTCAAGGGCGCGGTCATGGTGATGGCGGATCTGGCGCGTGCCCTCTCCACGCCCGTCACCATGGACTGGATGGCCGTGTCGTCCTACGGCGCGGGCACCCAGTCCTCCGGTGTGGTGCGTATCCTGAAGGACTTGGACACCGACATCAAGGGCAAACACGTCCTGATCGTCGAGGACATCATCGACTCCGGACTGACGCTGTCGTGGCTGCTGTCGAACCTGGGCTCGCGCGAGCCGGCCTCGCTGAACGTCTGCACCCTGCTGCGCAAGCCGGAGGCGGCCAAGGTCGCCATCGAGGTGAAGTGGGTCGGCTTCGACATCCCCAATGAGTTCGTCGTCGGCTACGGCCTGGACTACGCCGAGAAGTACCGGAACCTTCGGTTCGTCGGCACCCTGGCCCCGCACGTCTACGGCGGCTGACGGGCGCCGCCGCCCCCTGGGAACCTGGCGGGGTTTTCCGCCGTTGGAGCAGGGGAAGGCGGTTTTGTTAACAGTCCACGGCGGCGTCGGGTGACAATGCTGGGGTACCGTCCGAAGGTCAGTCTTTTTCAAGACTGAGGATTACACAGCTCATACACCGCAAATACACCGCACGCACAGGCGCCCCTCCAGGGCTGCCGTGCCTCACTGTGGCAGGAGGGACGGGGCGATTTCGCCCCGTATGGATGGACGTGAAGCGCTACTTCCGTGGGCCGGTCATGTGGATCGTGCTGGCCGTCCTCGCCGTGGTCGTGTTGATGCAGGTCGTCGGCTCGTCCGGCGGCTACAAGTCGGTGGACACCAGTCAGGTCGTCAAGGCGATCAACCAGAACCAGGTCCAGTCCGCCGAACTGACGACCGGCGACGAGCACAAGGTAAAGATCGAGCTCAAGGACAACGTCGCCAAGATCTCGGGCAGCAACAAGCTCCAGGCCACCTACATCGGTGACCAGGGCGTGGATCTGGCCAAGACTCTGCAGGCCAACGCTCAGAAGCCCAATGGGATCCCCGATGGGTACAACGTCTCGACGTCGAAGCAGAACCCGTTCGTCGGGATCCTGCTCTCGCTGCTCCCGTTCGTGCTGATCGTCGTGGTCTTCCTGTTCCTGATGAACCAGATGCAGGGCGGCGGCTCCCGGGTGATGAACTTCGGGAAGTCGAAGGCCAAGCTGATCACCAAGGACACGCCGAAGACGACCTTCACCGATGTGGCGGGGGCCGACGAGGCGGTCGAGGAGCTCCAGGAGATCAAGGAGTTCCTCCAGGAGCCGGCGAAGTTCCAGGCCGTGGGCGCCAAGATCCCCAAGGGTGTGCTGCTCTACGGCCCGCCCGGTACGGGTAAGACGCTGCTCGCGCGTGCCGTCGCGGGCGAGGCGGGTGTCCCGTTCTACTCGATCTCCGGCTCCGACTTCGTCGAGATGTTCGTGGGTGTGGGTGCCTCCCGCGTCCGCGACCTGTTCGAGCAGGCCAAGGCCAACGCCCCGGCCATCGTCTTCGTCGACGAGATCGACGCCGTCGGCCGGCACCGCGGCGCCGGCATGGGCGGCGGCCATGACGAGCGCGAGCAGACGCTGAACCAGCTGCTCGTCGAGATGGACGGCTTCGATGTGAAGGGCGGGGTCATCCTGATCGCCGCCACCAACCGGCCCGACATCCTCGACCCGGCGCTGCTGCGTCCGGGCCGCTTCGACCGGCAGATCGCCGTCGACCGCCCGGACATGCAGGGCCGGCTGGAGATCCTCAAGGTCCACCAGAAGGGCAAGCCGGTCGCCCCGGACGTCGACCTTTCGGCCGTCGCCCGCCGCACCCCCGGCTTCACCGGTGCCGATCTGTCGAACGTGCTGAACGAGGCCGCCCTGCTGACGGCCCGCAGCGACAAGAAGCTGATCGACAACCACTTCCTGGACGAGGCGATCGACCGGGTCGTGGCCGGTCCGCAGAAGCGGACCCGGATCATGAGCGACAAGGAGAAGAAGATCACCGCGTACCACGAGGGCGGTCACGCCCTGGTCGCGGCGGCATCTCCGAACAGCGATCCGGTGCACAAGGTCACGATCCTCTCCAGAGGCCGGGCCCTGGGTTACACCATGGTCCTGCCCGACGAGGACAAGTACTCGACCACGCGCAACGAGATGCTGGACCAGCTCGCCTACATGATGGGCGGCCGGGCGGCCGAGGAACTCGTCTTCCACGACCCGACCACCGGTGCGTCCAACGACATCGAGAAGGCCACCACCACGGCCCGCGCGATGGTCACGCAGTACGGCATGACCGAGCGGCTCGGCGCGATCAAGTTCGGCTCCGACAACTCCGAGCCGTTCCTCGGCCGTGAGATGGCCCACCAGCGCGACTACTCCGAAGAGGTCGCCGCGCTGGTGGACGAGGAGGTCAAGAAGCTCATCGAGGCCGCGCACAACGAGGCGTGGGAGATCCTCGTGGAGAACCGGGACGTCCTGGACAACCTGGTGCTGGCGCTGCTGGAGAAGGAGACGCTGAACAAGGAGGAGATCGCCGAGATCTTCGCCCCGATCGTCAAGCGCCCGGCCCGCCCGGCGTGGACCGGCTCCTCGCGGCGTACGCCCTCCACCCGTCCGCCGGTGCTCTCCCCCAAGGAGCTGGCCCCGGCCAACGGCGCCCAGCCCACCTCGGCGGCCTCGCTGACCAAGAGCACCGCCCCGGAGGACAGCGCCGAGCGTCCCGAGGGCTCGGGCTCCGGCTCGGAGAACTGATCCCGGCCACCGGGGGCGGCGTCCGCTCCCGGTGGCCCCGGAATGAATGTCGCGTCCATCAGGTTCTAGCCTGTTGGACGCGGCATTTTCGCGTTCGTGTGCGTATGTGAGGAACGAGGCAGTCCATGACCGACCCGGTGACGCTGGACGGCGAGAGCCCCATTGGCGTGTTCGACGAGAAGCGTGCCGAGAACGCGATCCGCGAGTTGCTGATCGCCGTCGGTGAGGACCCCGACCGGGAGGGGCTGCGCGAGACGCCCGGCCGGGTGGCCCGGGCGTACAAGGAGATCTTCGCGGGGCTGCGCCAGGAGCCCGAGGACGTCCTGACCACCACCTTCGACCTGGGCCACGATGAGATGGTGCTGGTCAAGGACATCGAGGTGATGTCGTCCTGCGAGCACCACCTGGTGCCGTTCGTGGGGGTGGCCCATGTGGGCTATATCCCGTCCCACGACGGCAAGATCACCGGGCTGTCCAAGCTGGCCCGGCTGGTCGATGTCTACGCCCGCCGCCCCCAGGTCCAGGAGCGGCTGACCACCCAGGTCGCCGACTCCCTGATGCGGATACTGGAACCGCGCGGGGTGATCGTGGTGGTCGAGTGCGAGCACATGTGCATGACCATGCGCGGGGTGCGCAAGCCCGGCGCCAAGACCCTCACCTCGGCCGTCCGTGGCCAGCTGCGCGACCCGGCCACCCGGGCGGAGGCGATGAGCCTCATCATGGCCCGCTGAGGATGAGCCTCATCATGGCCCGCTGAGCGGCTCTCCCGGCTCCGCACACCCTCTCAGGCCGCGTACGACGGCCCCTCGAGCGCGCCTAGGCGCGGGCCGCCGCGCTCGGGCCGTTGCCGTCGTTGTCGTCGTCCTCCGGGAGCTTGAGCACCCGCTCCAGGAAGAACGCGGCCGCCACCACCCCCGCGCCCGCCAGGACCGAGCCCGCGGCGTAGAACGCCTGATCGCGGCGGGCGGGCACATCGAGCTGCTCCATGGCCAGGAAGACGCCCACGCCGCCGTACATCCCCGCGACCAGCGCCGCCACCAGCGCGCTGGCCTGCCCGAAGACCACCGCACGGGCGGCCACCATCGGGTCCACGCCCTTGGCGCCGGGCTGCCGCTCCCGCTGGGCGCGCAGCCGGGACCGCAGCGACAGCGCGGTGGCGGCCAGCACGACCGCGATCAGGGCCAGCACGATCGGCGCGGCCACCGGGACGCTCGGCAGCGACCCGAAGGTGTCCCACAGCCGGGCCCCCGCCCACGACACCACACCGGCCACGGCGAACAGCCCGACCAGCACCCCGATCCGAAGTTGCTTCACCGAGCGGTCGCCCCTCAATCCAGTACGTGCCAGCGTCTCCCGGAACCTATCCGGATCAACGTCTACTCGGGCAGTCGCAGTTCCAGATCGGCGCGGACCCGGACCCCGTCCAGGCCCACCGCCGCCAGCAGCCCCGCGACCGTCCCGCGCCCGGGTACCTCGGCCTGCGGGTCCACGTCGTTCCACGGCACCAGGACGAAGGCGCGCTCATGGGCGCGCGGATGCGGCAGGGTCAGCTGCGGGTCGTCGGAGACCACGTCCTGGTACGCCACGATGTCCACGTCGATGGTGCGCGGGCCCCAGCGCTCGTCCCGCACCCGCTCGAACGCCTCCTCGATGGCGTGGCCGCGCTCCAGCAGCGAGGACGGCGGCAGCGTCGTCTTGATCAGCACCACCGCGTTGAAGTACGTGGCCTGGGTGCCGGGCTCCACGCCCCACGGATCCGTCTCGTACACCGGTGACACGGCCTTGACCCGCAGGCCCGGGGTGTCCTCCAGCGCGTCGATCGCGCCCTGGAGGGTCTCCAGGCGGTTGCCCAGATTGCTGCCGAGCGAGATCACCGCCCGTTTGGGGTTGCTCAACGTCACATCGGCGGCGTCCACCTGCTCCACCACGGAGGCGGGAACGGGCTGCACGGTCGGGTCGCTGCTGCTCATACTCGGCTCCGGGTGATGGTGATGGTCACGTCGTCGAAGGGCACGGTGATCGGGGCCTGCGGCTTGTGCACCACGACCTCGACCTCCCGCACCACGTCGTGCTTGAGGCACCGGTCGGCGATCCGTTCGGCCAGCGTCTCGATCAGATCGACCGGCTCACCCCGTACCACGTCCACGACCTCCTCCGCCACCACGCCGTAGTGGACGGTCTTGCCGAGATCGTCGTCGGCCGCGGCGGGCCGAGTGTCCAGGCCGAGCACGAGGTCCACGACGAAGTCCTGGCCCTCCTCGCGCTCATGGGGCAGCACACCGTGGTGCCCACGAGCCCGCAGGCCGCGCAGCGCGACACGATCCACCTGAACCACTCCTGCTGGTTGTCGGTACGCGGGCACGTCCCAGCCGGAACGCACCACCCGTCCCCTGCCGTATGCGGGGGTACCTGCCTCGAATCTACCTGCGAGCTCCGGCGGCACTCGCCCATGGGGTGGGCGGCGCTCGCAGCCGACGCTCCGCGCCACAGCCTCTTACCCCCACCTCGCGGGGCTCGAACGGGGTGAACTCAGCCCGGCAGCAGTCCGTCGTCGGCGGGGCCTTCGGGGCCGCCCGGCTCCTCGTCGTCGCTCTCCGCGAGCACCGGGGAGCCGTGGTGCGCCCAGACCTTCCAGCCGTCCTCCGTCCGGCGGAACACGTTCGTGGCCACGACCAGCTGGCCCACCAGCGGGCCGAGCTGGCCCTCCTCCTCCGCCGGGGCGCCGCTGAGGATGTTCTCGGTGCAGGTCACCAGGGCGGTGTCGGCCATCACCGACACCTCGACATCCGTCAGGAAGAACTGGATGTAGTCCGTGTTGGCCATGATCAGCGCGTAGGACCGGAGCACCTCGCCCCGGCCGCGCAGCACCGGCCAGCCCGGGTGGACACAGGACACCTCGGTGTCGGGGGAGTCCAGCCAGAGCCGCTGCAGCGTGGCGTGGTCGCCCTGCTCCATGGCGTCGTACAGAGCGGTGTTCACCAGCGCCACACGCTCGTTGTCCGTAAGGGAAGTCACAGCGCTCCCGCCGTGGTCTCGGCCGCTTCGATGGCCCGCGCCACGCGCACCGCGTCCGCGCTGGCCCGTACCTCGTGCACCCGGACGGCCCAGGCGCCCTCGCGCGCCGCGAGGGCGGAGACCGCCGCCGTGGCGGCGTCCCGCTCCCGGGCGGGCGGCGGGCTGCCCCCGTCGCCCGCCAGGACGCGCCCCAGGAACCGTTTACGGGAGGCCGCCACCAGCAGCGGCCGGCCCAGCTCCCGCAGCGCGGACAGATGGGCCACCAGGGCCAGGTCGTGGTCGGCGTCCTTGGCGAAGCCCAGGCCCGGGTCGAGCACGATCCGCTCCGGGTCGACACCGCCCGCGACCGCCCGCTCCAGGGCGGCGCGCAGTTCGGTGACGACCTCGCCGACCACGTCCGCGTACACCGCCCGGTTGTTCATGTCGATCGACTGGCCGCGCCAGTGCATCACCACGAACGGCACCCCCGCCGCGGCCACCATGGGCACCATCGCGGGGTCGGCGCCGCCGCCGCTGACGTCGTTGACCAGCCGGGCCCCGGCCGCCACGGCCCGCTCGGCCACCGCGGCCCGCATGGTGTCCACGCTGATCACGGCCCCGGCCGCGGCCAGCTCCCGGACCACCGGGATCACCCGGCGCAGCTCCTCGGCCTCGTCGACGCGCGCCGCGCCGGGCCGGGTCGACTCGCCGCCGACGTCCACCAGATCGGCCCCGGCGGCGACCAGGTCGAGACCGTGCTTGACGGCCAGCTCGGTGTCGAACCACTTCCCGCCATCGGAGAAGGAGTCGGGCGTGACGTTCACCACACCCATTACCGCGCACCGGTCCCACCCCGGCAGTCCGGCCACCCGTCCCCGCCCATGCAACGTGCTCATGTGCCCAGCCTAGGCGTAGGGGGGCGGCTTCTGGATCAGGCCGCCTGCTGGAGCTCCCGGCCCTCCTTCGGGTGCCGATGGGCGCAGGGCCGGGGCTCTGGGTGGCGGCCGCGGCGCAGCAGCCGGGGCAGGGCGAGCGAGACGAACCCCTCGGCCTGCATCGCGGCCAGGCCGATCCGGGGCAGGTCGCGGGTGTTGCGGAAGACCACGAAGCGCGGCTCCCAGCGCGGCTGGAACTTCGCGTTGAACTTGTACAGCGACTCGATCTGGAACCAGCGGGAGAGGAACACCAGCAGCGCCCGCCAGCCCCGCAGGACCGGTCCCGCGCCCAGCTTCTCGCCGCGCGCCAGCGCCGAGCGGAACATCGCGAAGTTCAGCGACACCCGCTCCACGCCCAGGTCCGGGGCGGCCCGCAGGGCGGCCACGATCAGCAGTTCGTTCATGCCCGGGTCGGCGCTCCGGTCGCGCCGCATCAGCTCGAGCGACATCCCGTCCCGGCCCCACGGCACGAAGTGCAGCACCGCCTTGAGATCGCCGTACGGGCCCTCCTCCGTGCCCTCGTCGGCGGCCTTGTGGGCGGTGGCGATGACCGCGTCCCCGTCCGCCGGGTCACCGATCCGGCCCAGCGCCATCGAGAAGCCGCGCTCGGTGTCGGTGCCCCGCCAGTCGGCGGCGGCGCGCCGGATGGTCTCCAGCTCCTCGGGGCTCAGCTCGCTCGCGCGCCGCACCCGGGTCTGGTACCCGGCCCGCTCGATCCGCTTGACCATCTGGCGCACATTGCGCATGGCGCGCCCGGAGAGGGTGAAGTCCGCCACATCGACGATGGCCTCGTCACCGAGCTCCAGCGCGTCCAGGCCGGTCTCGCGGGTCCACACCTCGCCGCCGGTCTCGCTGCAGCCCATCACCGCCGGGGTCCAGGAGTGGGCCCGCGCCTCCTCCATGAAGCGGGCGATGGCACCGGGCCACGCCTCCACGTCGCCGACCGGGTCGCCGCTGGCCAGCATCACCCCGGAGACCACGCGGTAGCAGACCGCGGCCTTGCCGGTGGGGGAGAAGACCACGGCCTTGTCGCGGCGGAGCGCGAAGTGGCCGAGCGAGTCGCGGCGCCCGTGGGCGGCGAGCAGGCCCCGCAGCCGCTCCTCGTCCTCGGCGGTGAGGCGGGCGGCGGGGTGCTCGGGGCGGAAGGCGAGATAGGCGGTGGTGGCCACGGTCAGCAGGCCCAGCGCGCCGAGGGAGTAGCCGACGGTGTAGTCCGCGCCGTGGCGGTAGCCCACCGGCCCCTCGAAGCCGAACAGGCCCCACAGGACGTGCTCCAGCTGCTCGCCGAGCGACGGCGCTCCTTCGATGGCGTCCGGATGGGACCGGACGATGAGCAGTCCCACGGTGACGCTGACCGCGCCCATGACCACGAAGTTGGCCAGCGCCATCCAGCGGCTGCGGGGGTCCGGCAGCGCCGCGAACTCGGCGCGGTAGCGGAGCAGCACCCCCATCAGCACGAGGGAGAGGACCATGCCGATGACCGAGTGCCGGTAGAGCAGCTGTGCGGCGGCGCCGACCGGCAGCAGCCCCACGGCCGCGACCCAGGCCCGCCGCTTACGCCGTTTGAGGCCGTGGGCCAGCATCAGCAGCAGCAGACCGACCACGATCGAGGCGGCGGCCGCCAGGGAGCTCACGGCGCCCGGCAGCAGCTCCGCCAGCGCGTGCACCCTGCTGTGCCGCAGCCGGGGGAAGACGATGTCCATCAGCCCGATCAGCGTGCACGCGGTGCCGACGGCGGTGGGCACCGCCTCCGGCCTGGGGCCGCGTGGCAGGCGCCGTATCCGGGTGGGAACCTTCCCGGATGTTTCGGCATCTTGACTGTCAGACATCTGTATTCCCGTCGCTTCGGTCAAGAGGATCTTCGGTTCTGTTGCGCGGCATCCACACGATTTGCGCCCAGTAAGACGGCGTTTGAAGGAGTGGGGTTCACTCCCCGGCCAACGGCTGGGAGGTTTCCCCCGGCGGCACGGGGGGGCCGGCCGCCCGGCAGAAAGATAGTGATGGGTCTCACGAGCAACAACATCGTGATCGCGGCTGCCGTCGCGGCGTTGCTGCTGTTCGCGGCCACTGTATGGCTGTGGCCTCGGCTGGCCGGGCGCGGCGTGGCTCCCGTGCTCGGCCGGGTCGGCATGCTACTGGGCACGCAGCTGACCGTGTTCATGGCGTTCGGGCTGTTCGCCAATCAGTCCTTCGGATTCTACGGATCCTGGTCCGACCTCTTCGGTACGCAGGACGAGCCGGGTGTCGTAGTGGACCACGACACCCCGGGCACCCGGGTGCGGGTCACCGAGACCCGCCATCTGGCCGTGGACGGCGGCTCCTCGCCCAGGGCGGCCGGACGTGTCGAGAAGGTGAACATCCAGGGGCCGGTCTCCGGGATCGCCAGCCCCGCGTACATCTATCTGCCGCCGGAGTACTTCCGGCCCGAGTATGCCCGGCGGACCTTCCCCGCCGCGCTGGTGCTGACCGGGTACCCGGGCACCACCGAGTCGCTCATCAATGGCCTGAAGTATCCGCAGCAGTCGCACAAGCTGGTCAAAACGGGGAAAATGCAGCCCCTCGTCCTGGTGATGATGCGGCCGACGGTCGCGCCGCCGCGCGACACCGAGTGCGTGGACGTGCCCGGCGGGCCACGGACCGAGACCTTCTTCACAAAGGACCTGCCCAAGGCGGTGGCCGACCACTACCGCGTGGGCAAGCGGGCCCGTAACTGGGGCGTCATCGGAAATTCCACCGGCGGCTACTGCGCCCTGAAGATGGCGATGCGTCACCCGGACGCGTTCTCGGCGGCGGCCGGGCTCTCCCCGTCGTACAAGGCTCCGATCGACGCGACCACGGGCGATCTCTTCGGCGGCAGCCGGCGGCTGGAGCGGGAGAACGACCTGATGTGGCGGCTGGACCACAAACCGGCGCCGCCGGTCTCGCTGCTGGTGTCCAGCAGCGAGCACGGTGAGCAGAACTACAAGGACACCGTGCGCTTCGTGAACAAGGTGCAGCGGCTCAACCGGCGCGGGGAGCCGACCCGGGTCTCGTCGATCATCCTGAGCACCGGCGGCCACAACTTCAACACCTGGAAGCGGGAGGTCCCCGCCGCCCTGGAGTGGCTTGGCGGCCGCCTCGCCGACCGCTGAGCGCGGATGCTTCCGCCCCGCCCCGTCCGTCTGCGCGGTTCCACCGCATGACGCCTTCCCGTGCGGCTCCGCCGCGTGGGAAGGCGTTGTCCGCGCGACGCGCCGAGGCCGGCCCCGAGGCAGGGCGCGTGAGCCTTCGCCGGGGAACCCCAGGACCGGGGGACGGCTGAGGAGCGGGCCCCGGTCAATGGGGGCGAAGCCCCCTACGCGTCGGCGACGGTCTGCAGGTGGACATCGCCGCGGGCGATGCCGCCCGCGTCGGCGTCGATCGAGCGGCGGAGGGCCTCGTGGAGCCGGGCCGGGGTGAGGACGCCGAGGAAGCGGTCCTCGTCCAGCACCGCGATCCAGCCCGCGTCGTGCTGGAGCATCGTGCTGAACGCCTGCTTGAGCGGCGCCCCCACCGGCAGCCACGCCTCCATCCGGCGCGCGTGGTCCCGTACGGTCCCCCGCGCGCCGTCGGCCGCCTCCGACGGGATCCAGCCGTGCAGCCGCTCCGCGTCGTCCAGGACGACCGCCCAGCGCGCCCCGTCCGAGGCCAGCCGGGCGGCCGCCTTGGAGAGCGGGTCGTCCAGGTGGACCACGGGCGGCTGGGTCAGGTCCCCGGGCTCGATGGGGGTGACCGACAGCCGCTTCAGCCCACGGTCCGCGCCGACGAAGTCGGCCACATACGGGGTGGCGGGCGCGCCCAGCACGGTGGCCGGGGTGTCGAACTGCTCGATCCGCCCCGAGCCGTAGACCGCGATGCGGTCGCCGAGCCGGACCGCCTCCTCTATGTCATGGGTGACGAAGAGCACGGTCTTCCGTACCTGTGACTGAAGTCGCAGGAATTCGGTCTGCAGATGTTCGCGGACGACCGGGTCGACCGCGCCGAACGGCTCGTCCATCAGCAGCACCGGCGGATCCGCGGCCAGCGCGCGGGCCACGCCGACGCGCTGCCGCTGACCGCCGGAGAGCTGGTCGGGGTAGCGGTCGCCGTAGACGGACGGGTCGAGGCCGACCAGGTCCAGCAGCTCGGCGGCGCGCTCCCGCCCCTTCTTCCGCTGCCAGCCCAGCAGATGCGGCACGGTCGAGGTGTTCTCCAGCACGGTCTTGTGCGGGAAGAGCCCGACCTGCTGGATGACATAGCCGATACGGCGGCGCAGGGCGACCGGATCCGCCTCGGCCACGTCCTCGCCGTCCACCAGGATCCGCCCCGATGTCGGCTCGATGAGCCGGTTCACCATCTTCATCGTCGTCGTCTTGCCGCAGCCCGAGGGGCCGACGAGGGTGACCAGCTCGCCCTCCGACACCTCGAAGGAGAGGTCGTCCACGGCCGTCGTGCCATCGGCGTAGCGCTTGGTGACATGCTCGAAACGGATCATGGCTCCCCATTGTTGCCGCATTCGTGGCAGACATTGTTGCTGTTGTGTGGCGATCGGACGAGATTGTCATCTCCCGGGGTTAGGGTCACCTGGAAATTGTGATGAGCAACCGGCCCGCGACCCGACGGGGGAGGTGAGCGTATGGCCGACGGAAACTGTCTGATCAGTAACGAGTGGATATGCGGTGAGTATGTACGCACACGCGGTCAAGAGCTGACGGACGCGACGCTCGAACATGTATGGATCACGCTCGCCTCGGTGGCGATCGGCCTTCTGGTCGCCTTTCCGCTGGCGCTGCTGGCCCGCCGCTGGCGATCGGTGGCGGGCCCCGTGCTGGGGCTGACCACGATCCTCTACACGGTGCCGTCGCTGGCGATGTTCTCGCTGCTGCTGCCCGTGTTCGGAGTATCGGCCGCGGTGGTGATCACCGGTCTGGTGCTCTATTCGCTCACGATCCTGGTGCGCAACATCATGGCCGGTCTCGCCTCGGTGCCCGAGGAGGCGCGGGAGGCGGCCCGGGGCATGGGGTACGGCCCGCTGCGGCTGCTCTTCGGCGTGGAGCTGCCCCTCGCGCTGCCCGCGCTGATGGCCGGGCTGCGGATCACCACCGTCTCCACGGTCTCGCTCACCACGGTGGGCGCGATCATCGGGTACGGCGGCCTCGGCAACCTCATCTACGAGGGCATGCGCAGCTTCTTCAAGGCCGAGGTGCTCACCGCCTCGGTGCTGTGCGTGGCGCTGGCGGTGGTGGCGGATCTGCTGCTGCTCGGCCTCCAGCGGCTGCTGACGCCATGGGCACGCAAGAGTCGGAAGGGCACCACCTGATGGACGTCGTCGCCAAGGCGTGGACCTGGCTGGCCACCGGGTCGCACTGGGCGGGCCCCGACGGGGTGTGGCATCGGCTGGGCCAGCATCTGTTCCTGACCTTCGTCTGCCTGGCGATCTCCTGCGCGGTGGCGCTGCCGATCGCCGTGGCCCTCGGCCACATCGGCAAGGGCGGCGCGCTCGCGGTGAACATCTCCAACGCGGGGCGCGCCGTGCCCACCTTCGCCGTACTGGTGCTGTTGCTGCTCAGCCCGCTGGGGACGCACGGCCAGTGGCCCACGATCATCGCGCTGGTGCTGTTCGCCATCCCGCCGCTGCTCACCAACGCCTATGTCGGGGTGAGCGAGGCGGACCGGGAGGTCGTGGAGGCGGCCCGCGGCATGGGGATGACCGGCGGCCAGCTGATCCGCCGGGTCGAGCTGCCGCTGGCGTTCCCGTTGATCATGACGGGCGTACGGACGGCCGCGGTGCAGGTCGTGGCCACCGCGACGCTGGCCGCGCTGCCGGGCGGCGGCGGTCTCGGCCGGATCATCACGGCGGGTTTCCGGCTCACCGACACCCCGCAGGTGGTGGCCGGCGCGGTGCTGGTCGCGGCCCTCGCGCTGGTGGTCGAGGGCGTCTTCGTAACTCTGGGCCTGGTGCTCGACCCGATGCGGCGCAGGACGGGGCGGCGGTCGACCGCCGCCCGGCGCCCGCCCACCGACCAGGCGCCGGCCTCGCCGGCGCTCACGACGTAGAACCCGCGGGCCGAGCCCTCCCGCGACCGGGCGCCAGGCGTGCGGAAACCCAGGGCGGACAGCGCGGAAGCGCGGCTGACGCATAGATCGCGGATGACGCGGAAAGCGCGGATGACGCGGAACGCGCCGACAGCGCGGCCACACAACCGCGGCCACAACTACGGATGGGGAACCATGGATAAGATCAATCGGGCGGCGGCCGCCGTGGCGGGGGTCGCGGCGCTGGCGGCCGGGCTGACCGCCTGTGGCGGGGACAGCCTGGAGAAGTCGAACGGCGGCGACAGCTCCGGTAAGCCGGGCAAGGGTTCGCTGGTGATCGGATCCGCCTCCTTCTCCGAGTCGAAGATCCTCGCGGAGCTGTACGCGGGGGTTCTGAAGGACGCCGGCTATTCCACCTCGATCAAGACGGTGGACGCCCGTGAGCTGTATGAACCGGCCCTGGAGAAGGGCCAGATGGATGTCGTGCCGGAGTACGCGGCGACGCTGGCCGAATTCCTCAACCAGAAGAAGAACGGGTCGAATGCCGCCCCGGTGGCCTCCTCGGACGTGACCAAGACGGTCGCGGCGCTGAAGAAGCTCGCCGAACCGCGCGGGCTGAAGGTGCTGGAGCCCGGCAAGGCCGTGGACCAGAACGCCTTCGCGGTCAGTGCCGACTTCGCGAAGAAACACGGTCTCAAGACGCTCTCCGACCTCGGGAAGTCCAAGCAGAAGGTCACCCTGGCGGCGGGCGACGAATGCCCCAAGCGGCCCTTCTGCCAGCCGGGTCTGGAGAAGAAGTACGGCATCGACATCGCCGGGATCGACCCGCTGGACATCGGCAGCGTCCAGGCCAAGCAGGCCGTCAAGGACGGCAAGGACCAGATGGTCCTGACCACGACCACGGACAGCACGCTGGATCAGTTCGGGCTCGTGCTGCTCGGCGATGACAAAAATCTGCAGAATGCCGACAACGTACTTCCCGTGGTGAATGCGAAGTCCGCCGGCGCACAGAAGATCGCGGAGTCGCTGAACAAGCTCACCAAGGTGCTGACGACAGCCGATCTGAGGGAACTCAACAAGAAAGTTGACGCCGAGCGGCTCAAGCCGGCGGATGTCGCCGACGGCTACCTGAAGGACAAGGGGCTGGTGAAGTAGGATCAAATCCCCGCTCGGGAGGGCTTGGCGGGGCGCGGTGAGGGATCTCGGCCGCGCAACCGCCGCATTTGCCAACGGATTGACAACAGATCTGGCCCGGCGGGCACCCAAGCGACCCCTTAGCACGGTAAGTTTCGGGCCATGCCACGTGGACGCCACCGCCAATCCCCACCCCTGCACAGGCTCCTCCCTTCCGCTTCGGTCGCAGTCGCGTCAATAACCTGCGCCGCCGGTGCCTGGCTGGTCGGCGATACGGTCGTGATCCGTGGGCTTGCCGCGACCGCGGCCGGCGCCGCGGTCGTCGGCGCCGTCCTGATGCGCCGTTGGGACCGCTCGGCCGGCCGCCGGGTCGCGGAGGCCGCGAGTGAGACCGCGCGCCAGGAGATGAAGTACGAGGAGCGGATCGCGGAGCTCGAGGCGGACGCCGAGAAGGCGAGCGAGCTCCGCGGCGCGCTCAACACCCGGCTGCGCGCCAAGCGCGCCGAACTCGCCCGGCTGCGCAACGAACACGCCGAGCTGCTGCGCCGCTACGCCACGGCCGAGACCGAGCGGGCCAGCGCCCTGGAGGGCCGCCGCCGGCTCGCGCTGGAGGCCGCGTCCCCGGCGAAGGCGCTGGAGGCCGCCGGGCCCACCGTATCCGTCGGCTCCGACGACGAGCCGGACGAACTCCCCGCCGGGCTGCTGTCGGCCGCCGCGTACGCCAAGGCCGACGAGGCGCTGAGCCGGCTCAGGGAGAGCGCCCGGCGGCAGAAGGAGCGGCGGGAGCAGGCCGAAGCCGCGGCCGCCCGGACCGAGACCTCGGAGCGGGACGCGGAGCAGGACGCGGAGCGTGACGACCGTAAGGGCCCGCGCGAGAGCCCGGACAAGGACGGTGCCGCCACGCTGGGGAAGCCCCCGGCGGCCGGCGGGCAGGACGGCGACGGCCCGCAGGAGCCGCGCGCCCACGCCCGTACGGCCGCCTCGGCGGTGGTGCCGTATGCCGCGGCACGCCGGGCCGCCTCCCGTTCGGAGAGCGGCTTCGACTACTTCGGCACCCAGAAGAAGCAATCGAAGAAGCAGCAGCGTGAGCCCGAACCGGCCGCCGAGGAGGACCTCGCGGATGTGATCGGCGACGAGACCCTGGCGGAGACCAGGAAGGGCGCGGTGGGCGAGGTCATCGACCTGACCGAGCACGACGAGACGGAGCAGATCGACCTCGGGGAGCTGCGCAGCGCGATCTCATGAGGGATCGCCCGCGCGGCTCGCCCGCTCGTCGGCCTCGCCGAACTACTTGTCGATGTCGCCGACGACGAAGAAGAGCGACCCCAGGATCGCCACCATGTCGGCGACGAGAGTGCCCGGCAGCAGCTCGGTGAGCGCCTGGATGTTGTTGTACGACGCCGAGCGGAGCTTCAGCCGGTACGGCGTCTTCTCGCCCTTGGAGACGAGGTAGTAGCCGTTGAGGCCGAGCGGGTTCTCGGTCCAGGCGTAGGTGTGGCCCTCGGGCGCCTTGAGCACCTTCGGCAGCCGCTGGTTGATCGGCCCCGGCGGGAGCTCGTCCAGCCGGTCCAGGCAGGCGTCGGCCAGCGCCAGCGAGGCGTGGGTCTGCTCCAGCAGGCATTCGAACCGGGCGAGGCAGTCGCCCTCCTCACGGATGGCGACCTCGAGGACGTCCTGGAGCTCGGCGTAGGCCAGATACGGCTCGTCGCGCCGCAGATCGAAGTCGACGCCCGAGGCCCGTGCGATGGGGCCGCTGACCCCGTACGCGTGCACCGTCTCGCGGGTCAGGACGCCGACGCCGCGGGTGCGGCCCCGGAAGATCTCGTTGCCGAGCACCAGGTCGTCGTACACGCCCATCCGCGAGCGCACCTCGGCCACGGCCTGCCGGGCCCGGCCCAGCCAGCCCGCCGGGAGGTCCTCCTTGAGGCCGCCGACCCGGTTGAACATGTAGTGCATCCGGCCGCCGGAGATCTCCTCCATGACGTGCTGGAGGTCCTCGCGCTCCCGGAACGCGTAGAAGATCGGCGTGATGCCGCCCAGCTCCAGCGGGTAGGAGCCGAGGAACATCAGGTGGTTCAGGACCCGGTTGAGCTCGGCGAGCAGCGTACGGGTCCACACGGCGCGCTCGGGGACCTCCATGCCCAGCATCCGCTCGACGGCGAGCACGACGCCGAGTTCGTTGGAGAAGGCGGAGAGCCAGTCGTGACGGTTGGCGAGCATGATGATCTGGCGGTAGTCGCGCGCCTCGAAGAGCTTCTCCGCGCCCCGGTGCATATAGCCGATCACCGGCTCGGCGCTCTGGATCCGCTCGCCGTCGAGGACCAGCCGCAGCCGTAGCACTCCATGGGTGGAGGGGTGCTGTGGGCCGATGTTGAGCACCATGTCCGTGCTCTCGGCGGCGCCGCCGATGCCGACTGTCGTCTCCGTCATGCGTACCAGTCTCTCAGCCGCCCGGCGGGCCTTTCCCCTACCCGCCCCTCCCCGAACCAGGGGCTCCACCCCTGGACCCCGGGGTCCGGCGGCGGAGCCGTGTCCGGTGGCGGAGCCGCGTCCGGGTGGAGTCCCGCCCGGTGGTGGAGTCGCGTCCGGTGGTGGAGTCCCGCCCAGTGGTGGAGCCGCGTCCGGTGGTGGAGTCCCGCCCGGTGGCGGAGTCCCGTCCGGTGGTGGGGCCGCGTATCGATGTGCTGCGTGGTGGGGCCGGGGGTCTGGGGTGGAGCCCCAGTTGTGGGGAGGGGCGGGTAGGGGAAACGGCCCGCCGCGGGCGTCAGGCCCCGTGGACACCCTCTACGTCCGGAGCACGTCGTGGGGCAGGTTCACCGGGTGCAGGAGCCAGGTGAAGGTGCCGAAGCCCGCGGGGTCGGTCAGCTCCGCGGCCTCGCCCGCCGCGCTGAGGGCGCGGACGTAGCCGGTGGGGTCGGTGGAGGCCAGGGCGAGCGGGGGACGGCGGGCGTCGACGCCCAGGGCGCGCAGGGCCTCGCGCTGGGTCATCAGCCCGGCGCCGGGTCCGGCCGCGGCAGCGGCCGCGGCGGTGGACGCGGTGGACGCGGCGGCGGATGCGGCCGCCGGGGCGGTGGACGTGCCCGTCGCGGCGGTGGACGCCGCCGTCGCGGCGGCGCACGCGTCCATCGCGACATGCGCCGTCAGATCGCAGGAGCCGTCGGGGACGGGCCGGACCTCGCGCCCCTCGCGGAAGCCGGTGAGCGTGCCGAAGGGGGGCCGGGTGGCGCGTTCGTGGGCGTAGTCGACGGCGACCGCGAGGCCCGCCCGCAGGGAGCCGACGGCCCGCGCCCAGACCGCGTCGCGCGGATGTCCGATCTCGGCGCGCAGCCCCGGTTCGGCGCCCGCCAGGGGCCACCAGCGGGCCAGCCAGGCCGCGTCCTCGCCGTCCACCGGGCCGCCCAGCCGCTCGGTGCCGTCCGGGGAGGCGAGATCCACCTCGACCCGGCGGGGCACGCCGTCCGCGTCGGTCTCGGCCACGTCCACGGGCACGTTGTCGAGCCACTCATTGGCGAACAGCAGCCCCGCGCACCCCTCCGGCGGGGCGTCGAGCCAGATGATCCGCCCGTCCAGGCCCGCCGGCCGCTCCGCCCGCTCCACCGCGTACGGACGCAGCCGCCGGCCCAGCCCGTGCGGCAGACCGGGGGCCAGCGCGAGCACCCGGGTGAGCAACTCGCCGCGGCCGGCGCCCAGGTCCACCAGCGCCACCTCGGCGGGGCGCCCCAGCGCCTCGTCCACCCGGCACAGCAACTCCGCGACCGCCCGCGCGAACAGCGGTGAGGCATGCACCGACGTACGGAAATGCCCGGCCGGGCCCTCCGGGCGGCGGAAGAAGCCGCCCCCTCCGTACAGCGCGCGTTCGGCCGCCGTACGCCATCCGCTCCACTCATGCTTCTCACTCGCCACACCGACACGCTATGCGGAGTGGTCTCCACCTTGGGGAGTAGGGCCGGGGGTCGCGGATCGCCCCTCGGGCTGACCCGGGAGGGGTCCGGCGATGCCTACGCTGGGTGACGTGCAGCGCCTCTACGAATTTCTCCGCAGGCATCCGACAGGGGTGGACACCTTCTGGGCCGTCCTCCTTGTCGCTTCCGGGTTCCTGTGGCTCGTGGAGGCGTCGCTGGGCCGGGGCTCCCGCGTCGCGGGCGTGCCGATCGTCCTGGCGCTGGGGGCGACGATCGCGCTGCGCCGCCGGGCCCCCGAGAAGATGCTGGTGCTCGCCATCCTGTGCGGTCTCGCCCAGATGGCCGGGAACGTCCAGCCCAATGTGGCCGACTTCGCCATGCTGGTGATCGTCTACACGGTGGCGGTCGCCTCCTCGCGCCCGGCCTCCCGCTTCGCGCTGGGCGTGGCGATCAGCGCCGCCCCCCTCGCCACCCTCCGCTGGCCGCACTCCCAGCAGGGCTGGTGGGAGGACGTGGTCTCGGCGGTCTTCGTCTGCATCCCCTTCGTGCTGGCCTGGGTGCTCGGCGACTCGATCCGCACCCGCCGCGCCTACTACGCGCAGTTGGAGGAGCGGGCCGCCCGGCTGGAGAAGGAGCGCGAGGCGCAGTCGAAGGTCGCGGTGGCCGCCGAGCGCGCCCGGATCGCGCGGGAGCTGCACGATGTCGTGGCGCACAACGTGTCGGTGATGGTGGTGCAGGCGGACGGCGCCGCGTACGTCCTGGACTCCTCGCCCGAGCAGACCCGGCAGGCGCTGGAGACGATCTCCGGCACCGGCCGCCAGGCGCTCGCCGAGATGCGGCGGCTGCTGGGCGTGTTGCGCACCGGGGAGCCGGGCGAGGAGAACGACTACGTCCCGCAGCCGGACGTCGAGCAGATCGACGAGCTCGTGGAGCAGGTGCGCGGCGCCGGGCTCCCGGTGGACTTCAAGGTCGTGGGCAGTCCGCGCCAGCTCCCCAGCGGGGTCGAGCTGACCGCGTACCGCATCGTGCAGGAGGCGCTCACCAACACCCGTAAGCACGGCGGCCCGGACGTGGGCGCGAGCGTCCGCCTCACCTACTTCGACGACGGGCTCGGGCTGCTGGTCGAGGACGACGGGCGGGGTGCGCAGCGCGAGATGTACGAGGACGGCGGCGCGGACGGCAGCGGCCATGGTCTGATCGGGATGCGGGAGCGCGTCGGCATGGTGGGCGGCACGCTCGACGCGGGCCCGCGACCGGGCGGCGGCTTCCGGATCAGTGCGCTGCTGCCGCTCAAGCCGGTTCGTTGAGCCACCGGTTCGTTGAGCCATCTGATAGATGCTGTAGGCCGGCTGCCAGGCCAGAGGGAAGGGACCCGTCCGGGATGTCGATCCGCGTCATGCTCGTCGATGACCAAGTGCTGCTGCGCACCGGCTTCCGGATGGTGCTCGCGGCCCAGCCCGATATGGAGGTCGTCGCCGAGGCGGGCGACGGGGTGGAGGCGCTGCGGGTGCTGCGCTCCACCGAGGTGGACGTCGTCCTGATGGACGTCCGGATGCCCAGGCTGGACGGGGTGGAGGCGACCCGGCGGATATGTGAGCAGGAGGGCGCGCCGAAGGTCATCATCCTGACCACGTTCGACCTGGACGAGTACGCCTTCTCCGCGCTCAAGGCCGGGGCCGGCGGCTTCATGCTCAAGGATGTGCCGCCGGGTGAGCTGCTCGCGGCGATCCGCGCGGTGCACAGCGGTGACGCGGTGGTCGCGCCCAGCACGACGCGCCGGCTGCTGGACCGGTTCGCGCCAATGCTGCCGGGCGGCGGCTCCGGGGGCCGGGTCCGCCCGGAGCTGGACCGGCTCACCGACCGGGAGCGCGAGGTGGTGCTGCTGGTCGCGCAGGGCCTGTCGAACAGCGAGATCGCGGCACGGCTGGTGCTGTCCGAGGCGACCGTGAAGACCCATGTCGGCCGCATCCTCACCAAGTTGGAGCTGCGGGACCGGGTGCAGGTGGTGGTGATGGCCTACGAGACCGGACTGGTCCGGGCCGGGGGGTCGGCGGGACCGGCCCGCTGAGGCGGCGTCCTTCACGTCGAGGCGGCGTCCTTACGGGCGGCGCGACCGTCTTACGGGCGGCGCGACCGTCTTACGGGCCGCGACAGTCCTACGGTTGGCGCGACCGCCTTACGGTCGCAGCGGTCGCCTTGCCGTTCGTCCCGCCGTCCTACCGTGTGTCCTCGCCGTTCTGTGGCCGCTCGCGCAGGACCAGGTCGAGCAGTCCGGGGAAGCGGTGGTCGAACTCGGGGCGGCGCAGCCGGTTGACCCGCTTGGGGCCCAGGTCGCGCTGCTCGATCAGACCGGCCGCGCGCAGCACCGAGAAGTGGTGGCTGAGGGCCGCCTTGCCCACGGGGACGTCGAAGGTGCCGCAGGCGTGCTCCCAGTCGGCCGCCGTGGCGAGTTCGCGGACCAGTTGGAGCCGTACGGGGTCGGCGAGCGCCGCGAGCGCGGTCTGCACGGGGACGTCGTCGGGGTGGGTGTGGCGCGGCGCGGACCGGTGGCTTCGGTTGCTCATCGCCGCTCCTCCGCCGCTCGCTGCTCCGGTTCCGACCGCGTTCACTGTGCGGTGAACATTTTAGGCGGGGCCGGCGCCCTAGCGCAGAACGCTCTCCAGGAAGTCGCTGCCCAGCCGGGCGACCGACGGCAGGTCGAGCTGGTGCAGCACATAGCGGCCGCGGCGGCGGGTGGTGAGCAGACCGGCCTTCTTCAGCACGGCGATATGGCGGGAGACCTCCGGGGGCGTGATGCCGTACGACTCGGAGAGCTCACCGGTGGTGTGCGGGCCGCGGGCCAGGGTGCGGCACAGCCGCATCCGCATCGGGTGGGCCAGGGCCTCGAGGCGGCGCTGGACGAGCTCCAGGGCGGCGGGCGGGGGCAGCTCGGGCGTGGCGACCGGGTACTGGATCACCGGGCGCCAGCCGGGGGCGTGCAGGACGATGAGGTGCGGCCAGCCGAAGGCGGTCGGGATGAAGGTGACGCCGTCGCCGTACGCCGTCGTACGGCCGCCCGCCAGCTTGTCGACCAGGATGCTGTCCCCGTCCGCCGAAAGCGACAGCGCGGCGGAGGCCGCCGCCAGCGCCTCCGCGAGCCCCTTGCGCTGGAGCAGCTCGGCCTTGTGGCGGGCGTCGGCGGCCAGCTGGATCCGCACCCGCCGCCAGGTGTCGGCGAAGAACGCCTGGTCGCAGTCCTCCAGCAGCCGTCGCAGCCAGACCCGCAGCCCGTCCGGGTCCTCCAGCATGCGGTCGGTGAAGGCCGCCTGCCGCGGCCCCCGGGCGGCCGCCATCTCGCGGACCCGGGCCCGTTCGTCCGCGTCCACCAGCGGCGAGGGGGTGTGCCGGGTGTACGAGGTGGAGCAGGCGATCTCGAAGGCGGCCGCCACGAACGTCTCGTCGTCGATCCGGTCCAGCGCGTCCAGCTCCTCGGCGAGCGTCGCCCCGGGGGCGGCCGGGAGCAGCAGATCGGAGCGGGCGGTGCGCCACAGGAAGTCCGCCTCGCAGAGCCGGTCCGCCAGGTCCGGCTTGAGCGCCGAGGCGGTGGCGGTGGCCCAGCCGTGCAGCCCGGGGTGGTGGCCGGGCTCGGACAGCACATGGAGCGCGGCGCCCAGCTCGGCGAGCGGGGACGGGCTGAAGACGATGCGCTCGGGCGGCAGCCCGGCGATGTCGATGACATTGGCCATGACCCCATGGTGCGGGGAGCCCCGGCCCGGCGTCCCCTCGTTTGACGTCCATCGTCAAACGGCGTGACCGGCGCCCCGGGCCGGGCGGACGGTCGAGCCATGTCCCTCACCGAGCAGTACGCACTCGACCTGTACCGGGCCGCCCAGCGCGGCGAAGCCGCCCCGCCCGCACCGGGCCGGCACGACTGGCGCACCCTCCGGGAGCTGCGGGAGTACCGCGACTTCCGGGCCGTGGTGGCGGGCCGCCCGGTCCGCCGCGGCGGCCGCCATGGCCGCCTTACGGACGCCCTGCGCTCCGTAAGGGCGATCCGGGAGGTGTTCGCGCGGCGCCGGTCAGCCGTCCCCGTCCGTGAGCTCGCGGACCGCCATGAGTTCCCGGGCGCGGTCGAGGAAGGCGTTGGCCGCGGCCGTGACGTCGTCGGCCGTCCACTCGAGTGCGGATGAGGCGACCGTCAGCTCCGTCATGGCCAGGCCGGGCGGCCCCGGCTCCCGCCAGCGACGGAACAGCACCGTCCGGGTCTCCTCCGCCAGCCGCACCCCCGCCTCGTCCAGCACCGCCGCCGGATACGGCAGCCACACCTGGAACTGGTGGGTGTGCGGCACCTCCGGGTGCACCCGGGACCACCCCACCCCCGCGGCCGTGAACGCCGTCCGCAGCGCCTCGGCCACGACCCGCGCGTGCGCCACGTACGACGGCAGCCTCGGCAGCTCGCGGTCCAGGCCGTCCAGCGCGGCCAGCGCCACCGGCCACTGCTGGAAGAGCTGGCCGCCGTACCGGTGGCGCCACGCCCTGGCCTCGGTCACCAGGGTCTCGGGCCCGGCCAGCGCCGCTCCCGAGAGGCCGCCGAGCGACTTGTAGAAGGACACGTAGACGGAGTCCGCCAGGGCCGCGATCTCCGGCAGCTCCCGGCCGAAGTGCGCCGTGCACTCCCACAGCCGCGCCCCGTCGAAGTGCACCACCGCGTCCCGCTCCCGGGCCGCCGCCACGGCCGCGACCAGCTCGTCCCACTCGGGCAGCACGAATCCGGCGTCGCGCAGCGGGAGTTCGAGGGCGAGGGTGCCGAACGGCTCGTCCAGGCCCCGGATCTCCTCTGCCGTGGGCGGCCGCGGCTCGCTCGTCGGACGCACCGCGCGCAGCCCGCTCACCGTCAGATACGCGTCCCGCTCATGCATGTCCAGATGGGCCAGCGGATGCAGCGCCACCACCGGACTGCCGGTCCGCCCCGCCCAGGAGCGCAGCGCGACCTGCTGCGCCATGGTGCCGGTGGGAAAGAACGCGGCGGCCTCCATGCCGAGCAGCTCGGCGACCCGCCGCTCGAGCTCCTCGACGATGCCGCCGCCGTAGATGTCCACCCAGCCGTCCCCGTCGTACGACGCGGTGTCGGCCGTAAGGGCGGTCGTGAGGGCGGCCAGCCGCTCGGCGATCCGCACCTCGGCGGGCCCGCGCGCGAGCGTCCGCTCGGCGCCGTGCCAGGCCGCGAGGCGGCGCGCCCGCGCGGCCCGTTCCGTCTCGCCGTCCGTGCCGCCCGTGCCGTCCATCTCGTCCGCCTCGTCCGTCCCGTCCGTCCCGCCCGTCCCGTCCGTCCCGTCCGTCCTGTCCGTCATGAGCTGATCATGTCGCACGTCTGTCCGTCGGACCACAGAGTTGTCCACAGGCCCGGACGTGCGGCCAAACCCCCCGGAAACACTCGCGTAGCATGGCGGGGAATCGTCCGGTACCCCCCGAGGACTGGAACGGAAGGCCGTTGCCGCGTGAACGCTCAACCACTGCCTGAGCCGCAGGACCGACCTGCCCGGCTCACCGTCGGGGTCGTCGGCGCGGGCCGCGTCGGCCCGGCCCTCGCCGCCTCGCTGAGACTGGCCGGGCACCGCCCGGTCGCCGCGTCCGGTGTCTCCGACGCCTCCGTGCGCCGGGCCGCCGCGCTGCTTCCCGAAGTCCCCATCGTGCCGCCCTCCGAGGTGCTGGCGCGGGCCGAGCTGGTGCTGCTCACCGTCCCCGACGACGCCCTGCCCGAGCTGGTCGGCGGCCTCGCCGAAACCGGCGCGGTGCGCCCCGGCCAGCTGCTGGTGCACACCTCCGGCCGGTACGGCGTCAGCGTGCTGGAGCCCGCGCTGCGGGCCGGTGCGCTGCCGCTCGCGCTGCACCCCGTCATGACCTTCACCGGCACCTCGGTGGACGTCCAGCGGCTGGCCGGCTGCTCCTTCGGCGTCACCGCTCCCGAGGAGCTGCGGCTGGCGGCCGAGGCGCTGGTCATCGAGATGGGCGGGGAGCCCGAGTGGATCGCGGAGGAGTCCCGTCCGCTCTACCACGCCGCCCTCGCCATCGGCGCCAACCACCTCACCACGCTGGTCGCCCAGTCCCTGGAGCTGCTGCGCGCGTCCGGGGTCGAGGCCCCCGACCGGATGCTCGGCCCCCTCCTCGGCGCCGCGCTGGACAACGCGCTGCGCAGCGGCGACGCCGCGCTCACCGGTCCGGTCGCGCGCGGCGACGCGGGCACGGTGGCCGCCCATGTGGCCGAGCTGCGGCGGCACGCCCCGCACGCCGTGGCCGGCTATCTGGCCATGGCCCGTACGACCGCGGACCGGGCGCTCGCGCACGGTCTGCTCAAGCCGGAGCTCGCCGAGGACCTGCTGGGCGTGCTCTCGGACGTGACCGACGCACGGGGCCGGGGAGGTAGTGAGGCATGAGCCCGAGGCTGTGGACCAAGGCGCTTCCAGGGGAGCCGGATGTGGAGCTGTTCCGTCATCGCCGGGAGCTGGACGCGGCGCTCGCCCACTTCGCCGTGCCGGGGCGCACGGCCGTCGTGATGACCATGGGCGCGCTGCACGACGGGCACGCCTCGCTTATCCGCGCCGCCCGCGCCCGGGTGGGCGCCAAGGGCATGGTGACCGTCACCGTCTTCGTCAATCCGCTGCAGTTCGGCGCGGGCGAGGACCTCGACCGCTATCCGCGCACCCTCGACGCCGACCTCGAGGTCGCGGCCGAGGCGGGCGCGGACATCGTCTTCGCCCCCACCGCCGAGGAGGTCTACCCGGGCGGTGAGCCGGGCGTCCGGATCACCGCCGGGACCCTCGGCGAGCGCTATGAGGGCGCCTCGCGCCCCGGCCACTTCGACGGGATGCTCACCGTCGTCGCCAAGCTGCTCCATCTCACCCGTCCCGATATCGCCTTCTTCGGCGAGAAGGACGCCCAGCAGCTCTCGCTGGTCCGCCGGATGGCCCGCGACCTGAACTTCCCCGTGGAGATCGTCGGCGTCCCCACCGTCCGGGAGGGCGACGGGCTCGCCCTCTCCAGCCGTAACCGCTATCTGACGGCCGAGGAGCGGGACACCGCGCTGGCCCTGTCCCGCGCGCTGTTCGCGGGGCGCGACGCGGGGCTGCTGGCGGCCGGGGAGGGCGCGGCCGGGGCCGAGGAGCACGAGCTCATACGGGTCGCGTCGCCCGCCGCGGTGCGGTCCGCGGCGCGGGCGGTGCTCGACGAGGCGGCGGGGTTCGAACCGCCGCTCGTCCTGGACTATCTGGGCCTGGTCGACCCCGTCGACTTCACCGAGGTCTCCGACGGACACACCGGCGAGGCCGTGCTGGCCGTCGCCGCCAAGGTCGGCGCCACCCGCCTGATAGACAACATCCGCCTGTGGATCGGAGCCGCCCGATGACCCGCCCGACCGGGCGCCCGGCGGCCCTGGCCGCCGCCCCCGCCCTGCGCGCCCCCGCCCCCGGCTGGGCCACCGAGGCCGATGTCGTGGTCGTCGGCTCCGGGGTCGCCGGGCTGACCGTGGCGCTGCGCTGCGCCGCGGCCGGGGCGAAGGTCACCGTGGTCACCAAGGCCCGCCTGGACGACGGCTCCACGCGCTGGGCCCAGGGCGGCATAGCCGCCGCCCTCGGCGAGGGCGACACCCCCGAACAGCACCTGGACGACACCCTGGTGGCCGGTGCCGGGCTCTGCGACGAGCAGGCGGTGCGGGCACTGGTCACCGAGGGGCCCGACGCGGTGCGCCGGCTCATCGCCACCGGCGCCCGCTTCGACGCCGACGACACCACGGGCGAGATCCTGCTGACCCGCGAGGGCGGCCACCACCACCGCCGGATCGCCCACGCGGGCGGCGACGCGACCGGCGCGGAGATCTCCCGGGCCCTGGTCGAGGCGGTCCGCGCGGCCGGTATCGACACCGTGGAGAACGCCCTGGTGCTCGATCTGCTCAAGGACGGCTCCGGCCGGGCGGCCGGGGTCACCCTGCACGTCATGGGCGAGGGCCGGCGGGACGGCGTGGGCGCCGTAAGGGCGGGCGCGGTCGTGCTCGCCACGGGCGGCATGGGCCAGATCTTCTCCGCCACCACCAACCCCGCCGTCTCCACCGGCGACGGGGTCGCGCTCGCGCTGCGCGCGGGGGCCGAGGTCAGCGATCTGGAGTTCGTGCAGTTCCATCCCACGGTGCTGTGGCTGGGCCCGGAGGCGGAAGGCCAGCAGCCGCTGGTCTCGGAGGCGGTGCGCGGCGAGGGCGCCCATCTCGTGGACGCCGACGGGGTGCGGTTCATGCGGGGGCAGCACGAGCTGGCCGAACTGGCGCCCCGTGACATCGTCGCCAAGGGCATCATGCGGCGGATGCGGGAGCGCGGCGCCGAGCACATGTACCTGGACGCGCGACACTTCGGGGCCGCGATGTGGGAGCGGCGCTTCCCGACCATCCTCGCCGCCTGCCGCGCCCATGGCATCGACCCGGTGACCGAGCCCATCCCGGTCGCCCCGGCCGCGCACTACGCGAGCGGCGGGGTCCGCACCGATCTGCGCGGCCGCACCACGGTCCCCGGTCTCTACGCCTGCGGGGAGGTCGCCTGCACCGGCGTCCACGGGGCCAATCGGCTGGCCTCCAACTCCCTTCTGGAGGGCCTGGTCTTCGCGGAGCGCATCGCGGAGGACATCGGGGAGCGCATCGCGGAGGACGTCACCGCGGGGGCGGAGTCCGCGGGACGCGAGCCGCCTGCGGAGCAGACCGGGCCATCGGCTCCCGGCGGCGCCTCCGGCGAGGCGCCCCCGCTCGCCTCGGAGGCGCCCCTGTTCGCCTCTGAGGCCCGCTACGAGATCCAGCACATCATGACCCACGGCGCCGGAGTGCTCCGCTCCGCCGAGAGCCTGGCCCGCGCCGCCGAACGGCTGGAGCGCGTCCAGGACGACGCCGTGGCGCAGTTGCGGCGGGACGGCAAGACGGCCGAGCCCGGGGTCGAGACCTGGGAGGCCACCAACCTCCACCTCGTCGCCCGGGTCCTGGTGGCCGCCGCGCTCCGCCGCGAGGAGACCCGCGGCTGCCACTGGCGCGAGGACCGCCCCGAGCGCGACGACGCCGCCTGGCGCCGCCATCTGCTGGTCACCCTCCGCCCGGACGGCGCCCTCGATGTCCGTTCCACGGACTCCGAAGCGTTTCCCCCATCGACCACCCCCCGAGCCGAGACGGAGTCCCGCCCGTGAGCAGCAGCACTTCCCAAGACCGTCAGCCACCCGTGTCCCTGCCGCTGCTCCAGATCGGCGGCCCCGATGAGGGGGGCGGCTGCGGCGACGCCTGCGGCTGCGGCGGTGGCGACGGTGAACTCGACCCGATGGAGTGCGGTCTGGACCCCGATCTGGCCGAGCTGCTGATCCGCGCCGGACTCGACCCCATCCAGGTCGAGGACATCGCCCATATGGCCATCGAGGAGGACCTCGACCAGGGCGTGGACGTCACCACCGTGGCCACTGTCCCCGAGGACGCCTTCGCCACCGGCGACTTCACGGCCCGTGAGGCGGGCACCGTCGCGGGACTGCGGATCGCCGAGGCGATCCTGTCCGTGGTCTGCACGGACGAGTTCGAGGTCGAGCGGCATGTGGAGGACGGCGACCGGGTGGAGCCCGGCCAGAAGCTGCTCAGCGTCCGCACCCGCACCCGCGACCTGCTCACCGGCGAGCGCAGCGCGCTCAACCTGCTGTGCCGGCTCTCCGGGATCGCGACGGCGACCCGTGCCTGGGCGGACGCCCTGGACGGGACGAAGGCGAAGGTTCGTGACACCCGTAAGACCACCCCGGGGCTGCGCGCCCTGGAGAAGTACGCGGTGCGCTGCGGCGGTGGGGTCAACCACCGGATGTCGCTCTCGGACGCCGCGCTGGTGAAGGACAACCACGTGATCGCGGCGGGCGGCGTCGCGGAGGCGTTCGGCGCCGTACGGGCCGAGTTCCCGGATGTGCCGATCGAGGTGGAGGTCGACACCCTGGAGCAGATCCCGCCGGTCCTGGCGGCGGGCGCGGACCTCATCCTGCTGGACAACTTCACCCCGGAGCGGACCCGCCAGGCCGTCGAGCTGGTCGCCGGGCGCGCCGCGCTGGAGTCCTCGGGGCGGCTGACGCTCGCCAACGCCCGTACGTACGCCGAGACGGGCGTCGAGTATCTGGCGGTCGGCGCGCTCACCCACTCCTCCCCGATCCTGGACATCGGCCTGGACCTGCGCGAGGCCGAGGAGAAGTAAGCGATGCTCCTGACCATCGACGTCGGCCCGCCCGTCGCCCCACCCACCACCCCAGGGCGCGCCCTCGGCCGTGAGCCCGACCGGAAGCGGTGCCGCCCATGCTGTTGACCATCGACGTCGGGAACACCCACACCGTGCTCGGCCTCTTCGACGGCGACGAGATCGTCGAGCACTGGCGGATCTCCACCGACGCCCGCCGCACCGCCGATGAACTCGCCGTCCTGCTGCAGGGCCTGATGGGCATGCATCCGCTGCTCGGCGAGGAGCTGGGCGACGGGATCGCGGGCATCTCCATCTGCTCCACCGTCCCCTCCGTCCTCCACGAGCTGCGCGAGGTGACCCGCCGCTACTACGGCGATGTGCCGTCCGTCCTGGTCGAGCCGGGCGTGAAGACCGGTGTGCCGATCCTGGTGGACAACCCCAAGGAGGTCGGCGCCGACCGGATCATCAACGCGCTGGCCGCCGTCGAGCTGTACGAGGGTCCGTGCGTGGTGGTCGACTTCGGCACCGCGACGACCTTCGACGCGGTCAGTGCGCGCGGGGAGTACGTGGGCGGGGTGATCGCGCCGGGCATCGAGATCTCGGTCGAGGCGCTGGGCGTACGCGGGGCGCAATTGCGCAAGATCGAGCTGGCCCGTCCACGCAGCGTGATCGGGAAGAACACGGTGGAGGCCATGCAGTCCGGCATCCTCTACGGCTTCGCGGGCCAGGTGGACGGAATCGTCCGCCGTATGGCGCGCGAACTCGCCCAGGACCCGGAGGACGTCACCGTGATCGCCACCGGTGGGCTGGCGCCCATGGTGCTAGGAGAATCCTCAGTGATCGATGAACATGAGCCCTGGTTGACCCTGATCGGCCTCAGACTGGTCTACGAGCGGAACGTCTCGCGCGGCTGAGCACCGGCGATCAGCTCTTCACCTGCTCTTCACCCGGGTGCTCGACCGCATTGACGGCATTCCGAAACGAATTCCCGCACTCGGGATTCGTCATGCGCAACTGATCGCTCTTCGCCAATGGGTCAAGGAGCGGTCAAGAGAAAGACGGCACATCGAATTCCGTATTGACAAGCGGAACGGCCGTCGACCATGTGCACCGGCACCCGGATGCGACGGTCCGCCCCCGGGTGCCGGGTCCGGACGGGACCGCCTCGGCGCGGTCCCGTCCGGCGCTTCCCCCATATGGCGGCTCGGCGTCCGCAACGCGCCGCACCGTCCGACGCTCAGCGAAATTTGTCCGCTTAGCACTTAAAGTCGCCCCATGCCCACGCCATATGGATCCCGCGGCGGAATGGCGTTCAGTGCGGATGAGCTGCGTGTGCTCCGACGCGCCCTCGCCATCGCCCTCCAACCCGACCCCGTCACCCCCTCTGCCGGCCCCCTCGGCCCGGACCGGGCGGAGGAGGTCCAGGACTGTCTCCGGCTCGCCGAGGCCATGGACGAAGCGGTCCGCGAGGGCGGGCGGCTGCGAGCGTTCGTGCTCGACGAGCTCGCCCGCTACCGCGCCGCCCTGCCCGGCGCCGCCGTCGGCTATCTCGAGCAGCTCCAGGGCGCCCTCGCGGCCGGTTACGAGCCGCTGGCCGAGGATCTGGCCGCGCTCCGCGCGCTGTGCGGGTCGGCCGCCGGGGGCGGTGAGGCGGCGCGCCGGCGTGCGCTGCTGAGCCACTGCGAGCGCCTTGCCGAGCGGGGCGTGCGCGCCCGGCTCGCGGAGCGCGCCGGAGCCGTCGTGGAGCCGCGTGCGCGCCCCGCGGCGCCCCGGCTGCGCGCCCTGTCCGGCGGGGTCTCGGCGGCGTCCGGGGCGGCCGTGCGGGGGCCCGCCCGGAAGGGGGCCGAGGGCGCCCGGGAGGCCGTGCTCCAGTCCGACGAGCAGCGGCGTGAGCCCCGTAAGAAGCCCACGCCGCCGGAGCACGGCGATCGCGAGGAGCCGAAGCGGAGGGAGCCGGGCCGCCGGGCGCCGCGCCCGGGGCGTCCGGTGCCCACGCCCGCGGAGGTCTTCCCGCCCAAGCGCCGCCGCCCCTCGCCGCCCCCGGAGCGCGAGTCGGGGCTCGCGCCCGGCGCCGGGGTCCGCTCCGCCTGACCGGCCGGCCCCGGGGCGCCCCGCCCGGGACCGGTGCCCGGCTCCGGGAGGCCGCGGCGCGCCGCGTAATCTGGTGGTCTCGAGCAAAAGGAGGCCGAGAGCCATGGATTATGTCTCCGCACTGATCCCGCCCATCGTGATGGCCGTGGCCTTCACCGCGCTCATCGTGACGATGGTGAAGAGCCAGGGCGGCGCCAACAAGTCCAAGGAGGACGCCGCGGTGGACGCCGCGCTGGCGGCCAACGCCGAGGCCGAGCGCCCGGCGCCGGAGCGCCAGACCTCCTGATCGGATCGATCACGCCGGAACACGCCCCGTGGACGCGTCGCGTCCACGGGGCGTGTGGCTTTTCCCGTCCAACCGCCCAATCCTCCGGACATTCGGGACATCTACCACTATTATTCTCGGTGTGCCTCGGCCATTGGGAGATCTCGAAGACGCGGTCATGACGCGGGTGTGGAAGTGGAACCGCCCGGTCACGGTCCGGGAAGTCCTGGAAGACCTTCAGCGGGAACGCTCGATCGCCTACACGACGGTCATGACCGTAATGGACAACCTGCATCACAAGGGCTGGCTGCGCCGTGAGGTGGAAGGGCGCGCCTATCGATATGCCGCGGTCTCCACGCGCGCCGCCTACTCGGCCGCACTGATGAACGAAGCGTGGTCGACCAGTGACAACCCGGCGGCGGCACTCGTCGCGTTCTTCGGGATGATGTCCGAAGAGCAGCGCGACGCACTACGGGATGCCATGCGTGTCGCACAACTGGGGGAGCCGGGGGAGAGCCCCGGTGAGTCGGGGCGATGACCCGGGGCGATAGCGTCCGGTCATGTCCTCCCCACTATCAAAAGTAGTCACCGTCCGCCGCGCCCGGACCAGCGATGTTCGGGCGGTGCGTCGCCTCATCGACTCGTACGTGGACGATCGCATCCTGCTCGACAAAGCCACCGTGACGCTTTACGAGGACATCCAGGAGTTCTGGGTCGCCGAGCGCGACGACGACGCTGAGGTCATTGGCTGTGGAGCGCTGCACGTCATGTGGGAAGACCTCGCGGAGGTCCGCACTCTCGCCGTCGATCGGACTCTCAAGGGCACCGGTGTAGGGCATCTGGTGCTTGACAAGCTGCTGCAGACCGCGCGCTGGCTGGGCGTGCGGCGCATTTTCTGCCTCACCTTCGAAGTCGACTTCTTCACCAAGCACGGCTTCGTGGAGATCGGCGAGACGCCGGTCGACGGCGATGTCTACAGCGAGCTCCTGCGTTCCTATGACGAGGGCGTCGCCGAGTTCCTGGGTCTCGAACGGGTGAAGCCGAACACCCTTGGCAACAGCCGGATGCTTCTGCAACTGTGATCGCGGGCCCTATGTCCGAATCGCTCCCCTATCACATAGCTCCGGAACATGACCTTCCATGAGGCTTCCCGCTTGGTGGATCGGTCGAACCTTCGCGGGGGGTTTGTGTTTTTCCGGGAAAAGCGGTTTCCTATTCTCCCGTAGTGTAATTACCTGGGGGGTGAGTCATCAGCGGCTAACGCCGCGCCCCCGAGCCCCCCGTTTTCCCTGAAAGGAACCCCATGGCACAGAAGGTTCAGGTCCTTCTTGTCGACGACCTCGACGGCGGCGAGGCGGACGAGACCGTGACGTTCGCTCTGGACGGCAAGAGCTACGAGATCGACCTCACCACCACCAACGCGGACAAGCTCCGTGACGCCCTGGAGCCGTACACCAAGGGCGGCCGGCGCACCGGTGGCCGGGCCTCCGGCGGCCGGGGCAAGGCGCGGGCGGCGGCGGGCGGCGCCGGTCAGGACACCGCGAAGATTCGCGCCTGGGCGAAGGAGAACGGCTACGAGGTCAACGACCGCGGCCGTGTTCCGGCGACCGTCCGTGAGGCGTATGAGAAGGCCAACGGCTGAGCGCGTCACCCTTCCCCGGCTCGCCGCTGCCTGGGCAGTGGCAGGGCGCGCACCAACCGGGCTCGGTGGCATTCCGTGGCCGCCGCGCTCACGAGCCGTACGAGATCGGGGGCGCCCCCATCGCCCCCGAAGCCTGCCCTCGGCAGCGTCGGCTCCACCCCGCCCTTGGCGTCGGGAGGTCGCAGCCATACGGCGGCCTCCTGCGGGCATCGCTCACCGGGCGCCCCGGCGGCCAGGGACGGTGGCCAGGAGCGGACGGGGCATGGCGCGGTGATCCGGCCTCCGGCGCCGATCGCGCCCAGGTCCAGGGCCACACCGCCCCACTCCAGCCAGTCGAGCAGCCCCGGAAGCTCGTCCGCGCTGCCGGCGGCCACCAGGAGCCGCATCCAGGCGCCCTCCACCGCGACCGGACCGGTCCGCGGTACGCGCCGCAGCATCGCGAAACCGGCCACGGCCGGCAGTTCGATGACGTCGAAGGCCACCCCCGTGAGCAATTCGACGGGATCGCTGCCGGTCGTCGGCCAGCCCAGCTCCCGCTCGTACCAGCCGTACCGGCGTGACCTGGCGGCCGGTGCGGACGGCTCCGCGCTGTGGGCCCCGAGGATCATGCCCGGCAGAACTCCCCGCCCGCCCGCTTGGTTACGCGGACGGTGACGTTCATGCGTGATGATCTCCGTACGCGGCGATCTCCGTGCGTGATGACGTTCCGTACCGGATCGTGCGCGCCCCGTACCCGTAAGGGGTCCTGCAGGGCCGGTGAACGGGCGCAAGGTTGTTCGCCCATAGCGGATGGAACCGGCCCCCACGGCATGGAGTATCTGTGCTTGCGGGTAAGACATCCCTAGTGGGGAGGGGCGGTCCGCGTGTCGGGAGAAAGCGGCGTTCGCCATCGGCGTACTGACGGTGGGCGTAGATGCCTGGCCTGCGGGAACATCGTCTCGCACCATCGGGTTGAAGCAGTTGTCGGCTGTTCGGGCAGGAGGCCAGTGCTGTTTGCCCCGTGCGAGCGGGGGTGATCCGGACGGTTGTCGGCAGTTGGAATGAGCTGTCCCGGGTTGCGGGACTAGCATGCGGAAGGACAGGGAGGGGATCGTCCCCGATCTTTCTGACCGCTCTGAGGAGCGATTAACGATGTTCGAGAGGTTCACCGACCGCGCGCGGCGGGTTGTCGTCCTGGCTCAGGAAGAAGCCCGGATGCTCAACCACAACTACATCGGCACCGAACACATCCTCCTGGGCCTGATCCACGAGGGTGAGGGTGTCGCCGCTAAGGCCCTGGAGAGCCTCGGGATTTCGCTCGAGGCGGTCCGCCAGCAGGTGGAGGAGATCATCGGGCAGGGCCAGCAGGCCCCGTCCGGGCACATCCCCTTCACCCCCCGTGCCAAGAAGGTCCTGGAGCTGTCGCTCCGCGAGGCCCTTCAGCTCGGCCACAACTACATCGGCACGGAGCACATCCTGCTCGGCCTGATCCGCGAGGGCGAGGGCGTCGCCGCCCAGGTCCTCGTGAAGCTGGGCGCCGATCTGAACCGGGTGCGGCAGCAGGTCATCCAGCTGCTCTCCGGCTACCAGGGCAAGGAGGCCGCCACCGCCGGCGGCCCCGCGGAGGGCACTCCCTCCACCTCGCTCGTCCTGGACCAGTTCGGCCGCAATCTCACCCAGGCCGCCCGCGAATCCAAGCTCGACCCGGTCATCGGGCGCGAGAAGGAGATCGAGCGGGTCATGCAGGTGCTCTCGCGCCGCACCAAGAACAACCCGGTCCTCATCGGCGAGCCCGGCGTCGGCAAGACGGCGGTCGTCGAGGGACTGGCCCAGGCCATCGTCAAGGGCGAGGTGCCCGAGACCCTCAAGGACAAGCACCTCTACACCCTGGACCTGGGCGCCCTGGTCGCCGGCTCCCGCTACCGCGGTGACTTCGAGGAGCGCCTGAAGAAGGTGCTCAAGGAGATCCGCACCCGCGGTGACATCATCCTGTTCATCGACGAGCTCCACACCCTGGTGGGTGCGGGTGCCGCCGAGGGCGCGATCGATGCCGCGAGCATCCTGAAGCCGATGCTGGCGCGGGGTGAGCTGCAGACCATCGGCGCGACCACGCTCGACGAGTACCGCAAGTACCTGGAGAAGGACGCGGCCCTGGAGCGCCGCTTCCAGCCCATCCAGGTCGCCGAGCCGTCGCTGCCGCACACCATCGAGATCCTCAAGGGCCTGCGGGACCGTTACGAGGCGCACCACCGCGTCTCGATCACGGACTCGGCCCTGGTCGCGGCCGCCACCCTGGCCGACCGCTACATCTCGGACCGCTTCCTGCCGGACAAGGCGATCGACCTGATCGACGAGGCCGGTTCCCGGATGCGGATCCGCCGGATGACCGCACCGCCGGACCTGCGCGAATTCGACGAGAAGATCGCCGATGTGCGCCGGGAGAAGGAGTCCGCGATCGACTCGCAGGACTTCGAGATGGCCGCGGGCCTGCGCGACAAGGAGAAGCAGCTCCTGGCCGCCAAGGCGAAGCGGGAGAAGGAGTGGAAGGCCGGCGACATGGACGTCGTCGCCGAGGTCGACGAGGAGCTGATCGCCGAGGTCCTGGCCACGGCCACCGGCATCCCGGTCTTCAAGCTCACCGAGGAGGAGTCCTCCCGGCTGCTGCGCATGGAGGACGAGCTGCACAAGCGCGTCATCGGCCAGAAGGACGCCATCAAGGCGCTCTCCCAGGCCATCCGGCGCACGCGTGCGGGCCTCAAGGACCCCAAGCGCCCCGGTGGCTCGTTCATCTTCGCGGGCCCGTCCGGTGTCGGTAAGACCGAGCTCAGCAAGACCCTCGCCGAGTTCCTCTTCGGTGACGAGGACGCGATGATCTCGCTCGACATGTCGGAGTTCAGCGAGAAGCACACCGTCTCGCGGCTCTTCGGCTCCCCGCCCGGATACGTGGGCTACGAGGAGGGCGGCCAGCTCACCGAGAAGGTGCGCCGCAAGCCGTTCTCCGTGGTCCTCTTCGACGAGGTCGAGAAGGCCCACCCGGACATCTTCAACTCGCTGCTGCAGATCCTGGAGGACGGTCGGCTGACCGACTCCCAGGGCCGGGTCGTGGACTTCAAGAACACGGTGATCATCATGACCACCAACCTCGGCACCCGGGACATCTCCAAGGGCTTCAACCTGGGCTTCGCCGCCCAGGGCGATGTGAAGACCGGCTACGAGCGGATGAAGGCCAAGGTCAACGAGGAGCTGAAGCAGCACTTCCGCCCCGAGTTCCTGAACCGTGTCGATGACACCGTGGTCTTCCACCAGCTCACCGAGGACGACATCATCCAGATCGTCGACCTCATGATCGCCAAGGTGGACGAGCGGCTGAAGGACCGCGACATGGGCATCGAGCTCAGTGGCGAGGCCAAGAAGCTGCTGGCCAAGCGGGGCTACGACCCGGTCCTGGGCGCCCGGCCGCTGCGCCGGACGATCCAGCGCGAGGTCGAGGACGTGCTCTCGGAGAAGATCCTCTTCGGCGAGCTGCGTCCGGGCCACATCGTGGTCGTGGACACCGAGGGCGAGGGTGAGGAGAAGAAGTTCACCTTCCGCGGCGAGGAGAAGTCGGCGCTGCCGGACACCCCGCCGATCGAGTCCGCCGCCGGTGGCGCGGGCCCGAACCTCAGCAAGGAGGCGTGACGCGCGGTCGTCCATCGCCTCGGGGCCGCCCCGGACCGTATCCCGGTCCGGGGCGGCCCCTTTTGCGCGGGTGCCGCTTCCGGGCGGCCCGTTTCGCGTAGGTCCGGTTTTGCGCGGGTGCCGCTTCCGGGGGCCCGTTTCGCGCAGGTCCGGCTTTTCGGGGCGGCCCGTTTCGCGCAGATGCCGCTTCGCTTTGTGCGGGGTGCCGGGCAGGCGCGCCCTGAGCGGCCCTGTGACGCCCTGGGAGGCCGGGCACGGCTTCCCCTCCGGGGGGTCCCTCACGCGCCCGCCACGATGACCTGGACGCCCTCGGGGACGCCGGTCACCTCCGCGTTGCGGTGGCTCAGCCGCAGGACCTCCAGCCGCGGGAAGACGGCGAGCCAGCTCAGGTCCAGGTCCGCGCCCAGGTCGTAGGCGAGCCACAGCTCGGTCAGCCGCTCGGCCACCAGGCCCTCGGCCAGCTGCTCCGGGGTGAACGCACCGGCTATCTGGACGCAGGGGCGGCCGCCCAGCCGGCGCAGCGCCCGCAGCTCCTCCGGGTCCGACACCGGAAAGTCGAGTTCCCGCTCATCGAGATGGGCGATGATTTCCTCGGCGTAACGGTCGGTGTCATATCGCCGCCAGGCGCCCGCGAGCTGCGCCCGTACCGCCCAGGAGGCGCGCTCCCGCAGCCGGACCAGATAGTCGATCGCGCGGTCGTCGGCTATCGAGGTGGCGGTGACGGCCAGCCGGTGGGCTTCCTCATCGGATACGCCGCTGGGATCGGGCAGCATTTCCAGCACGATAGGCCCGATCCAGCCCAGTGCGCGGGCCCCTTCCAGCGAGGTCGGGCGTACCAGATCACGGGTATAGCGATGCACCCGGGAACGCACCTCGGGGTCCAGCTCCGTCGCGTGTTCCAGACATGCGGCCGCCAGGAGTTTGCGATGGCGGGCATGGACCGGACGGGCGTCTTTACGGGCCGCCAGCAGCCCCTCCAGGAGGTAGGCGCATTCATCGGGACGGGCGAGAGACATGGACATTCTGATCACTTCTTCCCAGTCGTCCAGGTGTGCGTGGTCGATCAGGAAGTCAAAATCGTGCCGTTCGACGACCGCTCTCGCGCTGAGATAGTCCTGGAACGTTCGGTGCACGAAATCGACCGAACCGGGTGTGGGCTCGCGCAATAGACCAGTTCGGTTGAGCAGATGGCGGTAGATCTCCTCCGGCCCGCCCTGCCGCGCCGCGTGCGGAATGGCCGGGATGTACCGGCCGAGCGTCTCGACGGCGGTGGCCCGGTCCATTTCGGACCTGCCGTTGACGAGCATCCAGTGCGCCAGCTTCTGCAGCAGCCGGATCTTCGGTTCCTGGGGGAGGTCGATTCCATCCGGCGGCAGCATGGCGCGCTCGCGGTCGCGGCGTTCCAGGAGCATGGAAAGGGCCGCGTCATAGAGGGCTTTCCGGCCGCGCGGCAGATAGCCGCGGCGGTCCCGGTGCAGTGCGCACAGCAGACCGCACATCAGCGGATTGGTGGCCAGCCGCCCGAGGTCCCGGGTAATCCTTACGGCGTCCAGCAGCGTTTCCTCGTAACCGCTGAGCCGGTCCAGATCGACCTGGTCGGTGATGTCCTGGCGGGCCGCCGCGTGCCAGCGCCGGATGAACGCGGTCACGCCCTCGCGGCTGAGCGGGGAGAGTTTCAGCTCGGTGAAGCGCTCGGCGGCGAGCCAGTTCTCCCGTACGGCCGAGGGGCGCGAGGTGACCAGCCAGACATTTCCCGGATAGCGCGCGGGAAGCTCGCGGAGCGCTTCGCGGAGCCGTTCGCGCTCCTCCTCCGGGGCCTCGTCCACCCCGTCCACGAGCAGCAGTCCGCGCCCGTGCGTCAGCACCCGTTCGGCCCAGCCGGGTGGCTGCGCGGCTGCGTGCGGATAGCGGACGGCGGACAGGAAGGCGTCCGGCTCCGGAAAGCCGTCGCGGCGGAACCGGCGCACGGGGAGCACGAACGGCACCCGCCCGCGCAGCCCCTCCAGCGGGGCCGGGAGGTCGCCCCGGGCCACGGACACCGCGAGCCGCTGCACCAGCGTGGTCTTGCCCGACCCCGCCACGCCCCACAGCAGCACCCGGGTGCGCCCGGCGAGGGCCTGTTCCGCGGGGGCGCTGGGGCTGCCGCCGTCGGTCTCGGTCTCCAGGCTGAGATAGGCGGCGTCCAGCGGCCAGCTGTCGGGGGAGTGGGTCAGATCGATGCCGTAGATCGTCAGATGGTCGTGGGCGGCCACGATGTCCCGGGCGTAGCGCTCCTCGAACCCGGCGTCCTCGGCGGCCGCCACGAAGGGGGAGCGGATGGTGAGGAAGCGCAGGATGTGCGCGCAGACGGCCTTCCGGAGGGAGGCGTGCGTACCGGCGTCGGCCGCGTCCAGCCCCTCGTCGGCGTCGGGCGCGCCGACGGCCAGGTGCCGGGCGAAGGCCTCGGGGCCGAGGCGGACGGCCCGCAGGTCGTCCAGGTCGACGGTGCCGAGGGTGTGGAGGGTGCGGGCGAGCGCGTCGGTCAGCTCGGGGCGCGCCCGATCGGTGATCTCTTCGCCGATCTCTTTCGCGACGTCCTCGACGAGTGCGGAGGCGATCCGGGGCAGGTCCCGTTCGGTGAGGGTGCGGTGGTCGCCCTGGAAGGCGACGAGGGAGGCGATGCGGACGGGCCGGTCCACCGGTCCGTCGGCGACGAAGAGTTCCTGGACCAGTGTGGCTATGGCTGCGGCTGCGGCTGCGGCTGCGGGATCCATGAGGCCCCGTCCCCCCGGTGACTGTTGTTCGCCGTATCGAAGAAGCCACCAGGGTAGGCACGGTCGGTGCCGGGTGGGTGGGGGTTCGGCGTGGGTTCCGGGGGCGGCCTGGGGCATGGGGCGGGGGCGCGGTGTGGTGGTTGCGGTGCGTTGCCGGGCGGCGGGGGCGCTGTTGGATGCGCCATCGGGTGCGTGGGTGGTGCGCCGGGGTGCGTGGTGGGTGCCGGGGGCGGGGCCTCCGGGGCGGCGCCCTGGACCGTATATTTACGGCGCCATTGGCCAGGGACTTGCGTGGGCCGGAGATCGGCGCCACAAATACACGTAAGCGTCCAGGGCACCACCCCTCCGACCCCACCCCCTCCCGCCGCGTCGGCGACCGCGCCCCGGTGGCACGGCTTCCGGTCCGGCCCCCGGGGCCCGCGCGGTGACCTACCGGTCCGGCTCCTCCACCGCGAAGAGCTCGTCCAACAGCTCGTCTGCCTGGGAGACGGTGAAAGCGCGGTCGAGCCAGTGGCTGAGGGTGCTGCGATAGGGGCACTCGCGGATGCGGTGGCGTGTCTCGGGCCGGACGGTGATCCCCCGGTGCGCGAGGATGCGCAGGACACCTTCGGCGAGCCCCGCAGCCTCTCCATGTGCCTGGCCATCGCGGAAGGTCAGCTCGATGAGGGTCCCCCGGCCGGGGAAGTAGCTACCTACTACGTCCATGGTTGTCAGTCATCCTCGGTGAAGAGCTCGTCGGCGGTGGAGACGGTGACGGCCCGGTCGAGCCAGCGGCCGAGGGCGTCCAGGTCGGTGCAGGCGGTGATGCGGTCGTGTGCCTCGGCCGGGATGGCGACTCCCCTCTTCTCCAGGACGCGCAGCACCGCCAGCGCACGCTCCTCGGTCTGTCCCTCTGCCTTGCCCTTGAGGAAGGTCTCCTCGATGAGGGTGCCACGGCCGGGGAAGTATGTACCCACGCTCATCTCGTTCCTCCAAGTGTCTTTGGCCGGGAAGCCCTCCAGGCCGATCTCCAGCAATTCCGAGTAGTAGCTGACGGACTCCGGGTCGGCCGTTCCCATGGCGCGAGCCAGGGCCTTCAGTATGGCCGGGGCGTCCCGGTGGCTGCCATGTGTCAGGGCCGAGAAGGTCGCCAAGGTCAGGTCCTGGGCGGCCTCCTCGGGGTCCAGGATCACCGGGACGTTCCCCGGGCCCAGGACCAGTGGGTGTACGGACAGTGCCGTCCAGTCGTCCAGGCCGAGCCGGAAGGGCCCCGCCGCCCAGTCGGCGGTTGACTTGTCCTGGCAGACCACCAAGAGAAGCGCCGGGCGCTTGTGCTTCGCCTTGAGAAACGCCAGGTAGTAGGCCCAGCTGACCGCCTTGTCCGGGTCGGGACGACCCTGTGCCTCGATGGCCAGGAGGAAGCCGCCACCATCAGGTGGATCGACGCGCAGCACGCTGTCCACGCGCCGCTCCAGCGGGCGGATCTCCGTGGCGTCGGGGGTGAGCACCTCGACGGCTGCTTCCTTTGGCAGCGGGACGTCCAATATGCGGAATACCGGGGCGAGTAACTCCGGTCGTTCTTGAAAGATGCGATGTGCGGCCTCGTGCCGCGAACTGACCATGTTCGTGAACGTATGGTCATCGGAGCATGTGCCCGGGGCAAATGACCAGTGATCACTCGATTGGGGGAAGGTCGGTGCCCGGTCAGGCCGCGATCTCGTAGGCGTTCTGCTGTGGGGTGTTCGAACCAGAGCAGCTTGCCGCTGATGCCGAAGAGGTCGTCGGCGAGGGGGTAGCCGCCCCAGTTGTCGGCGCACAGCCGGACGATGAGCAGGCCCCGGCCGGAGGTCGCGTCCAGGCCGGCGGCGGCCTCGGTGAGGGCCGAGAAGCGGTCGAGGGGACTGGGCGGGGCGTCGAAGGGCGCGGGGATGGTGGGGTTGGTGTCCCAGATGCTGACGCGGAGGCGGCTTTCGCAGAGGTGGCGGATGCGGAGTTGAGCCGGGCCGTCGGAGTGGCGGACGGCGTTGGTGACCAGCTCGCAGGTCAGGAGTTCCGCCGTGTCGGTCAGCTCGGCCATGCCGTGGGAGGCGAGGACCGCCCGGAGGGTGGCGCGTGAGATCCGTGCGGCCCGTGGGTCGTTGGGCAGGCGGAGGGAGTACGTCCAGGGGTCGGAGGACGGCGGTACGTTGGCCATGGAGTCTCCCTCGGTCGGGGGAAGTTGGGTCGCTTGCGCCCACACCGTAGGGCAGTCGGTGGTAGACCTGCTACGAAATCAGCAGCAAGGCTGCTAAATGACTTCGTGTGGGTGACATAGGGAGATCCGGATGCCGCCGAGCAACACCCCGACCCTGACCCAGCGACGCCTGGGGACAGAGCTGCGTAAGCTCCGGGAACGCGCGGGCTTGTCATCGACCGCTGCCGCCGCGCGGCACGGGATCAACCAGGCTCGCCTGAGCAGTATCGAAGCCGGGCGGTACCCGGTGAGTGCAGAACGTGTACGGGTCTTCGCCCGCAACTACGCCTGTGGGGACGACGATCTTTTGGACGCGCTGGCCGACATGACGGGCGGCCGGACCCGGGGTTGGTGGGACGAGTACCGGGAACACCTTCCGGTCAGCTTCGCTGACCTGGCCGAGCTGGAACACCAGGCGCACGGGTTGCGCGTCGCAGTCGTCATCCACATCCCGGGTCTGCTGCAAACCGTGGATCACGCCCGTGCGGTGATTCGGGAGGCAGCTCCGCCGTTGCGGGCATACGAGGTGGAGCATCGGCTGTCGCACCGGATGAAGCGGCAGGCGATCCTCCATGGCGACAAGCCGGTGCCGTACACCGCGATCATCCATGAGGCCGCTCTGAGGATGGAGTTCGGCGGCGTGGAGACCGTTCGCGCCCAGCTTGAACACCTCATCGCCATGAGCGAGATGGATAACGTCACCATCCAGGTGATTCCGTTCGGCGGCGGTGGAACCTTCCCTGGTGCGGGGCAGTCGCTCGACTATGTCCTCGGTCCCGTGCCACAACTCGATACCGTGCAGCTCGATCTGGCATGGGGGTGCCAGTTCATCGATGCTGAGGCCGAGCTGGCCAGATACAGGGCTGTCGTCCATCGCATGGAGACGACTGCCCTCCAGCCGCGAGAGTCGCGGGACTTCATCCGTGGCATCTTGCGTGCGATGTGAAGGGAGAAGCGTGTCCGGATACCAGTGGCGGAAGTCGTCTTACAGCGCTAACTCGTCGAACTGCGTGAACGTCGCCGCCGACGGCAACGGCATAGCGCTGCGGGAGAGTGACGACCCCGACGTCGTCCTGACCACCACACCCGCCGCCCTGCGCGCCTTCATACGGGCGGCCAAGGCCGGTGACTTCGACCGCGTCCAGGAAAGTTAGGCGCGACGGTCCGTCGGGAGAGGGAGGGAGAACGGACGGCCCGTCGCGTTCGCGACCCTAGGGGCCGGCGCTGAGCGGGCACTTACCGCTTGCTGAGGCCGGAAAACGGGAGGCGGGCCGGTCGGCGGCCGGGGTACCGTTCCCCGCATGGACTCGTTCCTTCAGATCTACGGCTGACACGCCGCTCACTCCGGCGCACCGGTGACCACGCCCGTGCGCCGGGTCGTCGTGTCCATTTCGCCGTAGACCTGAAACGAGTGATCTCTCATGTCACGTCCGTCCCGTCGCCGTGCCCATATCGCGATGGTCGGTGTTCCCGCCATCAGTCATGTACTGCCCAGCCTCGAGATCATCCGCGAACTCGTGGCGCGCGGGCACCGGGTGACCTACGCCAACGACCCCTTCGTCGCGGACGCCATCGCGCCGACCGGCGCCGAGTTCGTGCCGTTCGAGTCCACCCTGCCGGTCGCCGACAACGACTGGCCGGAGGACCCGATCGGCGCGATGACCGTGTTCCTGGACGACGCCATCCACGTCCTGCCGCAGCTGCGCGCCGTGTACGACCGCGACCCGGCCGATCTGTATCTGTACGACATCGGCGCGTACGCCGGCCGGGCGCTCGCCGAGACGCAGGGGCGCCCGCTGGTCCAGCTGTCGCCGACGATCGTGGGCTGGGAGGGCTACCAGGACGAGGTCGGGGCGCAGATCATGAGCCTTCCCGGTGCGGACGCGTATCAGGAGAAGTTCGCGACGTGGCTCGTGGAGTCCGGCGCCACCACCACGGACCCGAACGCCTTCTCCGGACAGCCGCCGCGCTGTGTCGCGCTCATCCCCCGTGCGATGCAGCCGAACGCCGACCGGGTGAACACCGAGGTGGTGACGTTCGTCGGGCCGTGCCTCGGGGACCGTGCCGACCAGGGCGGCTGGGAACGTCCCGCCGGCGCGGAGAACGTACTGCTGGTCTCGCTGGGGTCGGCGTTCACCCGGCAGCCCGGTTTCTACCGAGAGTGCGTCGCGGCCTTCGGGGAGCTGCCCGGGTGGCATGTGGTGCTGCAGATCGGCAAGTACGTCGACCCGGGTGAGCTGGGGGAGATCCCGGCGAACATCGAGGTCCACAACTGGGTACCGCAGCTGGCGATCCTGGAGCGGGCCGATGCCTTCGTCACCCATGCCGGGATGGGCAGCAGCGGGGAGGGGCTGTACTGCGGGCTGCCGATGATCGCCGTACCGCAGGGCGCCGAGCAGCCGATGAACGCCGACCGGCTCGTGGAGCTGGGGGTGGCTCGCCGTATCGACACAGCGGAGGCCACCGCCGAGGGGCTGCGGGCGGCGCTGACCGAACTCACCACGGACGCGGAGGTCGCGCGCACGTCGGCGCGGCTGCGGGACGAGGTGCGGGCCGAGGGTGGCACCGCGCGGGCGGCCGATCTGATCGAGGACGCGCTGCGGTGACATGACGATGGCCCGGCCGCTTGTGGCGGCCGGGCCATCGTCGGGCGTCGGGCGGTTACTTCACGATCGTGATGCGGTCCGCCTTCGGCGGGTCCAGGGGCGAGGACTGCGACGAGTGCGCGCCCAGGTAGGCCGTGAACGCGTCCAGGTCGGAGACGCCGACGAGCTTGTTCTTGCCGTCCTTGAAGGCGGGGAAGCCGTCGCCGCCGCCCGTGAGGAACTCGTTCATCGCGACGCGGTAGGTCTTGGCGGGGTCGATCGCCTCACCGTTCAGCTTCACCGAGTCGGTGACGATCCGGTCCTTGCCGGACTTGGTCAGATCCAGGGTATAGGTCAGGCCCTTGGAAACCTGAAGGATCTTCGGGGAAGCCTCGTTCGAGCCGCTGACCTGCTGCTGGAGTGCGGTGATCAGCTGGGAGCCGGTCAGGTCGATCACGTTCATCATGTTGGTGAACGGCTGGACCGTGAACGCCTCGCCGTAGGTCACCACCCCGTCCCCCTCGCTGCCCGACGCCTTGTAGGCGAGGTCGGAGCGGATGCCGCCGGGGTTCATGAAGGCGATCTGGGCGCCGCCCTTGTCGGACGGGGAGAGCGCTTCGAGCTGGCCGTCGGCGATGGTGTCGCCCAGGGGGGATTCGTAGGCGGTGGAGCCGCGGCCGTTGATGTCGGCGGAGATGTAGCCGACCGGCTTGTTGGCGATCGGGGCGGCCAGCTTGTTCCAGCGCCCGATGAGCGAGGTCATGTCGGGGGCCTTGGGCTGCTCGCGGTTCACGACGTGGTTCGCCGCGTGGGCGCCCTTCACGCTCGTCCGCACGATGTCGCCGGTGCGGCGGTCGTAGGTGAGCGTGGTGTCGGTGTAGAGACGGCCGAAGGAGGCCGCGGAGGTCACCGTGCGCGGGGTGCCGGACGGGTCCGGGATGGTGCAGGTGTACGCCTGGTGGGTGTGGCCGGTGACCAGGGCGTCGACCTTGGGCGTGATGTTCTTGGCGATGTCGACGATGGGGCCGGAGATGCCCTTGCCCGCGCCGCCGTTGTCGCAGTCGTAGTTGTACGAGGGGGAGGCGGGCAGCCCGCCCTCGTGGATGAGCGCGACGATCGACTTCACGCCCTTGTCCTGCAGCTCCTTGGCGTACTTGTTGATCGTCTCGACCTCGTCGTGGAACTTCAGGCCCTTGACGCCCTCGGCCGTGACGATGTCCGGGGTGCCCTCGAGGGTGACCCCGATGAAGCCGATCTTCACGCCGTTGCGCTGCCACACGGTGTAGGGCTTGAGGATGGGCTTGCCGGTCTTCTCGTCGGTGACGTTCGCGGCGAGGTAGGGGAAGTCGGCGCCCCCGAAGGTCTTGCCCTTCTCGTAGCAGCCGTCCTTGGGGTGGCAGCCGCCGTTCTGGATCCGGCTCAGCTCGGCCCGGCCCTCGTCGAACTCGTGGTTGCCGACCGCGGAGACGTCGAGGTCCAGCTTGTTGAGCGCCTCGACGGTCGGCTCGTCGTGGAAGAGGCCGGACATCAGCGGGCTGGCGCCGATCATGTCGCCGCCGGCGGCGGTGACGGAGTACTCGTGGCCCTTACGGGCGTTACGGAGGGAGGTGGCGAGGTATTCGGCGCCACCCGCCGGGATGGTCTTGGTGGTGCCGTCCGCCTGGGTCTCGGTGACGGTGCCCGAGGAGCCCTGCGGGGGCTCCAGGTTTCCGTGCAGATCGTTGAAGGACAGCAGCTGCACGTCGACGGTGCGCCCGGGGCGGTGCTTGTCCGAGGCGGCGGCGCCGGTGTCCGCGCCCGCCGGGCTCACGGCGGTCAGCACCCCGGCCGCGGCGGCCAGCACCGCGACTCCCGTGGCCAACCGGCGTCCCGCCCCGCGCCGTTGAGGTCTTGCTGGCATGTCGTCCCCTTATATGACCTTGTGTGTCCGTGATGGATGTGGAGCGCAGCTTACGGTCAACGCGCGTAGCGGGGCAGGGGCGGGAGGTTAAGAGCTGATGGCCGATGGTCAACGTTGTGTGCCCGCTTCGCCCGTTCGGCGGAAAGAATCTGATAAGGGGTTTAGGTGGTGATTCGATATGTGAGCGTGCGGATCATGCAGAACGAACTCGCGAAGCAGACGCCCATCCCCGCACAGGGATCCGAGCTCCCGCCGGGCTTCTTCGAACTGGTCGATGACCTCAAGGCGATCGTGCGCGGGGCGCATGTCCGGGCGCAGCTCAAGGTCAACACCGAGATGATCGCGATGTACTGGGAGATCGGGCGGACGATCCTGGAGCGCAGGGAGGAGGAGGGGTGGGGAACGAAGATCATCAACCGGGTGGCGGTGGAGCTGCGTACGGCCTTCCCGAACCAGCGGGGCTTCGGCACAAGAAGCCTTCAGTACATGCTGAAGATGGCGCGGCTGTGGCCGGAGCCAATTGTGCAACAGCCTGCTGCACAATTGCCGTGGGGACACATCCAGCTGTTGATGGACAAGTGCAACGACCGCGCTGAGCTGGACTTCTACTCCCAAGTGGCCGTCTACCGAGGAATGTCGCGGAGCGAACTCGAATCCGTGATCCTCGCCAAGGCGCACCTCACCCACGGCGCGGCGCTGTCCAACTTCACCTTCACTGTCCCTGGTGAGTCCGAAGCGGCCCAGGAGATCACCAAGGATCCCTATCGCCTCGACTTCACCCGGCTCACCGGCGAGCCCGCCGAGCGCGATCTGGAAGACTCCCTGGTCACCCATCTCGTCCGGTTCCTGACCGAACTCGGGGTCGGCTTCGCCTTCGTCGGACGCCAGCACCCCATCAAGGTCGGCGACGAGGAGTTCCGGATCGACCTGCTCTTCTACCACTGCAAGCTGCACCGCTACGTCGTCATCGAGCTGAAGACCGACAAGGCCCGCCCCGCCCACCTCGGCCAGCTCGGCTTCTACGTCACCGTCGTCGACGACCTGGTCCGGGACAAGGAGCGCGACGATCCGACGCTCGGGATCCTCATCGCCAAGAGCCGCGACAAGGGGACGATCGAATACGCGCTGCGGAGCAACAACGCACCGCTCGCCGTGAGCACCTACGCCGCGCTGCCGCCGCATGTGCGGGAGCTGATGCCCAGCGCCGAGGATCTCTCCCGCATCGCCGACGACATCCTCGACGGGGATGGGGCAGCCGGGTGACTCGCCGGTAATAAATTGTGCAGCGGCTTGCTGGCCAATTGGGCCGCCGTAGGCTCGGCCTCATGAATGACGTGGTGAACGAGACATCCGGGGCCCGGCGGCTCGATGTGCTGGAGGAGTTGACGTCGGCCGAGGTGGCGGATGTGCTGCGGCTGGTCGCCGAGTCCGCGCGGGCCGATGGGCAGCAGGCGGTGTCCGAGCAGGGGCGGCTGCAGCTGCGGGGGCGGCGGGAGGGGGTGCGCCATCTGGTGTTGCGGGAGCCGAGCGGGGAGCTCGTGGGATACGCGCAGCTCGAGGACACCGACCCGGTGGAGGCTCCGGCCGCCGAGCTGGTCGTGCATCCGGGGCACCGCGGGCAGGGGCACGGCCGGGCGCTGGGGGTGACGCTGCTGCGGGAGTCGGGGAAGCGGCTGCGGATCTGGGCGCACGGGGGGCATGCCTCGGCGCGCCATCTCGCGCAGGTGCTGGGGCTGACGCTGTTCCGGGAGCTGCGGCAGATGCGGCGGCCGCTGGGGTCGCTCGCGGAGCTGGGCCTTCCGGAGCCCACCTTTCCGGAGGGCGTGAGCGTACGGACCTTCCGGCCCGGCGCGGACGACGCCGGGTGGCTGGCGGCGAACGCGGCGGCCTTCGCCCACCACCCCGAGCAGGGCTCGCTCACCCAGCGTGACCTGGACGACCGCAAGGGCGAGCCGTGGTTCGACCCGGAGGGGTTCTTCCTGGCCGAGCGGGGCGGGGAGATCGTCGGGTTCCACTGGACGAAGGTGCATGCGGAGGAGCGGCTGGGGGAGGTGTACGTCGTGGGGGTGCGGCCGGACGCGCAGGGCGGCGGCCTCGGCAAGGCGCTGACCTCGATCGGGCTGCGGCATCTGGCGGCTCAGGGGCTGCCGACCGCGATGCTCTATGTGGACGCCGACAACTTCGCCGCGGTCGCGGTCTACGAGCGGCTCGGCTTCGTCACCCATGAGACGGACCTGATGTACCGGACGGAGACCTGATCGAAACCCGAGCGGGATCCGAGTCCGGGGGCGTGCGGGCGGCCCCGAGGGCGTGAGGAGGGCGGGACCCCTGGGGGATGGGTCCCGATTTCCTACGCGCCATGTGTCCGTTACCGGCGATTCAACCTTGGTTGCGAGCATCACTGAATGCAGCCCGCTGTGCCGAATTCGTCGAACCGGAGGCTCCGTGCCGTTTCCGCACCCGCTTCCGCCACGCCGTATTCACCTCCGGCGCGGAACAATGAGTTCATGAGCCACACAAGCGGTCAGGCATCGGTTTCCCCGCAGCCCCAGCCCAACCCTCAGCCTTCGGTCGGGTCCATCGCGGCCCACCGGCCGCATGCTGTCGCCGCACCGGTGCGGCCGCTCGACCCCGACCTCGACGCCGACCCGGACTCGTACGAGGAGGGCGCCGGGCCCGGTACGGAGGGCGGGGAGCTGCCGCAGGGGCGGTTCCTGGACCGGGAGCGCAGCTGGCTCGCGTTCAATGAGCGGGTGCTGGAGCTGGCCGAGGACCCGGCCACCCCGCTGCTGGAGCGGGCCAACTTCCTGGCGATCTTCGCCGGCAATCTGGACGAGTTCTTCATGGTGCGGGTCGCCGGCCTCAAGCGGCGCATCGCCACCGGGGTCGCCACCCGCTCGGCCTCCGGGCTGCAGCCGCGCGAGGTGCTGGAGCTGATCTGGAACCGGTCCCGTGAGCTCATGGCCCGGCACGCCGCCTGCTACCAGCAGGACGTCGCTCCCGCGCTCGCGGAGGAGGGCATCCATCTGGTCCGCTGGCCGGATCTCACCGAGAAGGAGCAGTCCCGCCTCTTCACCCTCTTCCGGCAGCAGATCTTCCCCGTGCTGACCCCGCTCGCGGTGGACCCGGCACACCCCTTCCCGTATATCTCGGGGCTGTCGCTCAATCTCGCGGTCGTGGTGCGCAACCCCGTCAGCGGACATGATCACTTCGCACGTGTGAAGGTTCCGCCGCCGCTCTCCCGGTTCCTGGAGGCGTCGCCGCAGCGGTACGTGCCGCTGGAGGACGTGATCGCGGCGCATCTGGAGGCGCTCTTCCCGGGGATGGAGGTGCTCGCGCACCACATGTTCCGGGTCACCCGCAACGAGGACCTCGAGGTCGAGGAGGACGACGCCGAGAACCTCCTCCAGGCCCTGGAGAAGGAGCTGCTGCGCCGCCGCTTCGGGCCCCCGGTGCGGTTGGAGGTCGAGGAGTCCATCGACCCGTATGTGCTGGACCTGCTGGTGCGCGAGCTGAAGATCTCGGACGCGGAGGTCTATCCGCTGCCCGGACCGCTCGACCTCACCGGCCTGTTCGGGATAGCCGCGCTGGACCGGCCGGAGCTGAAGTACCCCAAGTTCGTGGCGGGCACCCACCGGGACCTCGCCGAGGTGGAGTCCGCGTCCCCGCCCGACATCTTCGCGGCGCTGCGCGAGCGGGACGTCCTCCTCCACCACCCGTACGACTCCTTCTCCACCTCCGTGCAGGCGTTCCTGGAGCAGGCGGCCGCCGATCCGGACGTCCTGGCGATCAAGCAGACGCTGTACCGCACCTCCGGCAAGTCGCCGATAGTCGACGCGCTCATCGACGCCGCCGAGTCCGGCAAGCAGGTGCTGGTGCTGGTCGAGATCAAGGCCCGTTTCGACGAGCACGCCAATATCAAGTGGGCGCGCAAGCTGGAGGAGGCCGGCTGCCACGTGGTCTACGGCCTGCTGGGCCTGAAGACCCACTGCAAGCTGTCGCTGGTGGTCCGCCAGGAGGGCGAGACCCTCACCCGCTACTCGCACGTGGGCACCGGCAACTACCACCCCAAGACCGCCCGGCTGTACGAGGACCTGGGGCTGCTGACGGCGAGCTCCCAGGTCGGCGCGGACCTCTCCGACCTCTTCAACCGGCTGAGCGGCTACTCCCGGCGGGAGAACTACCGGCGGCTGCTGGTCGCCCCCAAGTCGCTGCGCGGCGGGCTGATCACCCGGATCAACAAGGAGATCACCCACCATCGGGCGGGCCGCCCGGCCTACGTCAAGATCAAGGTCAACTCGATGGTCGACGAGGCCGTCGTCGACGCCCTCTACCGGGCTTCGCAGGCCGGGGTGCCGGTGGATGTGTGGGTGCGCGGCATCTGCGCGCTGCGGCCGGGCGTCCCCGGGCTCTCGGAGAACATACGGGTCCGCTCGGTCCTCGGACGCTTCCTGGAGCATTCGCGCGTGTTCGCGTTCGGGAACGGCGGTGAACCGGAGGTGTGGATCGGCAGCGCCGACATGATGCACCGCAACCTCGACCGCCGGATAGAGGCGCTGGTGCGGGTCACCGACACCGGCCACCGCGCCGCCCTCAACCGCCTGCTGGAGACCGGGATGGCCGACTCCACCTCCTCCTGGCACCTGGGCCCGGACGGCGAGTGGACCCGGCACGCCACGGACGCGGACGGCCAGCCGCTGCGGAACGTTCAGGAGATGCTCATCGATGCCCGGAGGCGACGGCGTGGTTCAACGACATGACCTGCCGCCGGCCGGGATGACGGGCGCCGCGGACCCGGCCGCCGGCCCGTCCCGCCCGGGGACCGACGGCGTGACGGACCGGGCGGCGGAGACCGCGACGGCACCTTACGGGGCTTCTGCGGCTTCTGCGGCTTCTGCGGCGTCTTCGAGAGCGGCCGCGTGGGAGTCGGCGACGGCCGGGGAGGTGCTGTCGACGTATCTGCACGCCCAGGCCGGGGACTTCCTGCGCAGCCTGCGGCTGCACCGCGAGAGCGGCTCCGACGTCCAGGAGGCGGCCGAGGCCGCCCGGCTGCTGCGCCGCGCCGCGCGGCGGATCAGCGGCGCGCTCTACGTCTACCGCCCGCTCACCGACACCGCCTGGTCCGATGAGCTGCGGACCGAGCTGGCCTGGCTGTCCGGCACGCTGGCGCGGGAGCACGGCTACGCGGAACGTCTTGACCGGCTGCGCGGCGCCCTGCACCGGCTCTCGGGCGCGGGCGGCCCCTCGGACCGCTCGGCGCAGGGCGAGGGAACGGCCGCCGAGGCCGCGAGCCCGAGCGAGCGGCCCGCCGACACACAGCCGGTGAACGCGGCACACGCCACGAGCGCCGCGCGCACCGCGCGCGGCGGGGTGACGCTCGCGGTCGACGGCGCGGGCGGCCCCTCCGGCACCGCGGGCCCCCTCCCCCGCTCCAACCGTGCTTCCCGCCGCAGCGTCTCGCTGGCGGCTGGTGCGCCGGGAGGCGGTGCCGCGGACCCTGTCGGGGGGCAGGGTGCGCGGCCCGGTCCGGCCGACGCGGGCGGCGGCGCCGAGGGCGCGGCCGGGACGACCCGGGACCGGGACAGAGACCGGGACCGGGACGAGGGCCGGGCGGCCGGACGGCGCCGCGGCGAGCGCGGTGACAAGGGCGGCCGGAGCGCCAAGGGCGAGAAGGCCGAACGGTCCGGCCAGCCGGGCGCGGCCCATCAGCGGGCCGGTGCCGAGGAGGAGGCTCGCGGCGGGGCGCTGACCGTGGGCGCGGCCCGCGCCGGTGCGCTGCTGGAGCGCCAGCTCACGCTGGCCCGGACTCGGTCCCACACCGCCGCCCTGGAGGCGCTCGGCTCCTCCCGTTTCCACGCGGTCGCCGACACCGTCGCCCTGCTCGCCTCCGACGTCCCGCTCGACGAGGCCAACGCCGCCCGCCCCGCCGGGCAGGTGCTGCCGCCGCTCGCCGAGCTGGCGAACCGGCGGCTGGCCGAGGCGGTGGAGGCGCTGCCGCTGGTCCGCGCCGGGCATCCGTACAACGCGGAGGCGCTGGTGCACGGCCTGGCGGCGACCCCGGCGGCGGACGCCCCGCCCGCCAGCGAGCGCCAGGACGCACCCTGGCACCAGGTGCGCCATCTGCTGCGGCTGCGGCGGTACGCGCTGGAGGTGCTCGACCAGGCGTGGCACCAGCCGGACGGGGCGAGCGGGCCCAACGGCTCCGGTCCTGGCGGTTCCGGTCCTGGCGGTTCCGGCCCCGGCGGTTCCGGCTCCGTGGACGCCGAGCCGTCGCTGTCCATGCGGCTGCTGGCCGCCGGGCAGGCGCTGGAGCGCCACCGCGACGCGGCCGAGGCGGCCGCCGCCGCGGCGGCGGCCGCCCGTACGCCCCGGATCGCCCCGGCGACGGCGTACGCGCTCGGGGTGCTCCACGCCGATCAGCGGCATGAGGTCGAGGCGGCCCGCTTCGCGTTCGGCCGGATCTGGCGGCGCGTGTCCGCCACCAGAGCCTCCTGACGCCGGGCCGGAGGGCGTAGGAGCGGACCGGAGGGCATCGGAGCGGAACGCGGAGGACAGCGGAGAACCGGGGAGGGAGAGACGGCGGATGAACCGGCGGAATTCCCACGATGACGGGGAGACGGACACCGGGACGGTCCTGGCGGCGGGCTGTGTGCTGTGGCGACGGTCCCCGCGCGGCGGCGGGCTCGAGGTCGCCCTCGTCCACCGCCCCCGCTACGACGACTGGTCCCATCCCAAGGGCAAGCTGAAGCACGGCGAGGAAGCGCTGCACGGCGCGGTGCGCGAGGTCGCCGAGGAGACCGGTATGGGCTGCGCCCCGGGCGAGGTGCTGCCCACCCTCCACTACACGGCCAAGGGCCGCCCCAAACAGGTCCGCTACTGGGCGGCGGAGGCGGTCGGCCACGACGAGACCTTCGTGCCCAACCGCGAGGTCGACCGCCTGCTCTGGCTGCCCCCGGACGCGGCCCGCCGCCGCCTCACCTACGACCACGACCGCACCCTTGTCGACGCGCTGCTGCACACCCTGCGGCCGTCCTGAACCGGTCTCGGTCTCCGCTGGTCAGCGGCGACGCAGGCGCTTGTCCGCGAGCGCCGGCGGCACGTAGTAGCTGTCCGCCCGGTTGAGGTCGGTGCCCGGCGGGACGATCTCGTCGATCCGGTCCAGGACGTCCTCGCTCAGCTCCACCTCGGACCCGGCGAGCAGATCCTCCAGCTGCTCCATGGTGCGCGGGCCGATGATCACCGAGGTGATGGCCGGATGCGCCCGTACGAAGGCGATGGCCAGGTGCGGCAGCGAGAGCCCGGCGTCGGACGCCAGCTCGGCGAGCGCGCCGACCGCCTCCAGCTTGCGCGCGTTGTCGGGCAGCGACGGGTCGAACTTGTGCTTCTCCACGGCCGCCCGGCCGCCGGACAGATCGATGTCGGACGCCTTGGTGTAGCGGCCGGTGAGCCAGCCCGCCGAGAGCGGACCCCAGCTCAGCACGCCCATCCCGTACTTCCGCGCGGTCGGCAGCACTGCCGCCTCCACGCCGCGCGCCAGGATCGAGTACGGCGGCTGCTCGCTGCGGAACCGTACGTGCCCGCGCCGCTCGGAGACCCACTGGGCCTCCACGATCTGCTCGGCCGGGAAGGTGGAGGAGCCGACGGCGCGCACCTTGCCCGCCCTGACCAGGTCGGACAGGACCGACAGCGTCTCGTCGACGTCCGTCGTCGGGTCCGGCCGGTGGATCTGGTAGAGGTCGATGTAGTCCGTGCCCAGGCGGCGCAGGCTGTTCTCGACCTCGCGGGTGATCCAGCGCCGTGAGTTGCCGGCGTGGTTGGGGTCGTCGCCCATCGAGCCGTGGGCCTTGGTGGCCAGGACGATGTCGTCGCGGCGGCCCTTGAGGGCCTTGCCGACGATCTCCTCGGACTCGCCCGCCGAGTAGATGTCGGCGGTGTCGACGAAGTTGATGCCCGCGTCGAGGGCGCGGTGGATGATCCGTACCGAGTCCTCGTGATCGGGGTTGCCCAGGGCGCCGAACATCATCGCGCCCAGGGCGTACTCGCTCACCGAGATGCCGGTTCCGCCCAGGATCCTGCGCTTCATGGCCTGATGCCTTCCTTCGTTTTCCACGGCCGGTGCCTTCGACGGCCGGTGCCTTCGACGGCCTGTGCCTTCAGCCTCGGCTCCGGGCGGATACGTCACCAGGCCCGGTTCAACCTGGGTCTGCCAGAACCACCTGTCCGGCCCAGAATCCGCCGGCGCGCGGATAATGAACGAATGGGCCATTCCGAACCGGAGATCAAGGGGTTTCTCAAGGCGCGCCGGGCCGCGCTCGACCCGGCCGAGCTGGGGCTGCCGGAGGGCGTCGTCCGGCGCCGGGTGCGCGGTCTGCGCCGCGAGGAGGTCGCTCAGCGGGCCGGGATCAGCGTCGACTACTACACCCGTATCGAGCAGGGCCGGGCCCCGGCCGTCTCGGACTCGGTGGTCGACGGACTGGCGCGGGCGCTGCGGCTGACCCCGTCCGAGCACACCTATCTGCGCAACATCACCCTGCCCCGGCGGCGCGCCGGGGAGCCCGACTCCGACCCGCGGCCGCGGGTGCGGCCGGAGATCCAGCAACTGCTGAACGCGATGGACGGCACCGTCCCGGCCTATGTCTACGGACCGGCGATGGACATCCTGGCCTGGAACACCCTCGGCACCCGGCTCGGCATCGACTACGCCGCGATCCCCGAGGAGCGGCGCAACAGCCCGCTGCTGGTCTTCCTCGACCCCCGGGTGCGGGAGATCCATCCGAACTGGGCCGAGGTCGCCGACGACACGGTGGCCGGGCTGCGCGCGGAGACCGGCCGTCACCCGGGCAGTTCGCGGGTGTGCCGGGTGACCCATGAGCTGCTGGAGCGGAGCGAGGAGTTCCGGCGGCGGTGGGAGGCGCAGGCGGTGCAGGAGCGGACGCGGGGCGTCAAGCGGTTCCGCCATCCGGAGGCGGGGGAGCTGGTGCTGCGGTTCGAGGCGTTCGTGCTGCCCGCGGACCCGGGGCAGATGCTGTGCACCTATACGGCCGACGCGGGGTCGGCGACGGCGGAGGCGCTGAAGGTGCTGGCGGGCGCGGCGTCGGTGGCCTGACGGTCACCGGCGGCTCGAGAACTGCTCCGTTTTTGTCGCGTCCCACCTCCTTGACGCGACTGGAAACTTTCCTTACTTTCATTCCCTCCCACGGTGGCGCCAGTGGCGCCAGAGGGCAATGGAGGTCCGGATGTCCGGCACCGAGGGCGGATTCGTCCGCCGTATCGGCCTGTTCCAGTCGACCGCCATCAACATGAGCCAGATGTGCGGCATCGGGCCGTTCGTCACCATCCCCCTCATGGTCGCCGCCTTCGGCGGACCACAGGCCGTCATCGGCTTCGTCGCGGGCGCGGTGCTCGCGCTCGCCGACGGGCTGATCTGGGCCGAGCTGGGCGCCTCGCTGCCCGGGGCCGGGGGCAGCTATGTGTATCTGCGTCAGGCGTTCCAGTACCGCAGCGGCAAGCTGATGCCGTTCCTGTTCGTCTGGACGGCGATGCTGTTCATCCCGCTGATCATGTCCACGGGTGTGGTCGGCCTCGTGCAGTATCTGGGCTATCTCTGGCCGGATATGACGCAGACCCAGGGCGATCTGGTCGGCCTCGGCGTCATCGTCCTGGTCATCGGGCTGCTGTGGCGGGGCGTCGAGCACATCGCCCGGATCACGGCCGTCATGTGGTGCGTGATGATCGCCTCCGTGGTCCTCGTCATCGTGGCGGCCTTCAGCCACTTCGACGCGGGGCAGGCGTTCACCTATCCGGACCACGCCTTCGAGCTGACCAGCGGTCACTTCTGGACCGGGTTCGCCGCGGGCCTGACCATCGGGATCTACGACTACCTCGGCTACAACACCGCCGCGTACATGGGCGCCGAGATCAAGGACCCCGGCCGCACCCTGCCGCGGGCGATCGTCACCTCGATCGCCGGGATCATGGGGATCTACCTGCTGCTGCAGATCGGCACGCTCGGCGTCGTCGACTGGCACGAGATGACCGACCCCGACTCGGTGGCCGCCCAGTCCGTCGCCTCGGCGGTGCTGGAGGAGACCTGGGGGAAGGGCGCGGCCGACGTCGTCACCGTGCTCATCCTCATCACGGCCTTCGCATCGGTCTTCGCCGGGCTGCTGGGCGGCTCCCGGGTGCCGTACGACGCCGCCCGCGACCGGGTCTTCTTCCGGCCGTACGGCAAACTCCACCCGCGTCATCGCTTCCCCGTGCTGGGCCTGGCCACGATGGGCGTCGTGACCGCGATCGGCTTCCTGATCGGCCGCCACACCGATCTGGCCACGCTCATCCAACTGCTGACCACGGTCATGGTGATCGTGCAGGCCCTGGCGCAGGTCGTCGCCGTCACGGTGCTGCGCCGCCGCCAGCCCGGCCTGCGGCGGCCGTACCGGATGTGGCTCTATCCGCTGCCGAGCGTGGTGGCGCTGGTGGGCTGGCTGGTGATCTACGGCTACGCGGACAAGAACTCCCCCGGGCGGCACCCCATCGAGTGGTCGCTGGCCTGGGTCGCGGCGGGGTGTGTGGCGTTCGTGCTGTGGGCGCGGATGGAGAAGGTGTGGCCGTTCGGCCCGAAGGAGATCAGCGAGGAGTACGCGGCGGGCGGCGACCCCGATACGGCGGGCGACCCCGATAGGGCAGGCGGCGCCGATACGGCAGGCGAGCCCGGTACGGCGGGCGACCCCGATACGGCAGGCGGCGCCGATACGCCATACGGCGCCGGTACGGCAGGCGCCGCCGGGGGCGCGGCGAACGCCCTGGGCGGCACGGGAGACGGCCCTGACGGCCCTGACGGCCCGGACGGCGCCGTCAGCCCCGGGGCGCCACCGCCTCCCACCGCACCGTGACCTCGCCCTGGCGCCAGCGCCGTGGGCCGTCGGTGAGCGGCCAGCCCTCGGCGCGCAGCGTCTGGGCGCTGCGTATCCAGCGCTGACGCGCGCTGAGCGGCGCGTACGGCGCGGCGGCCGCCCACGCGCGGTCGAAGTCGCGCAGGAAGGTGTGCACCGGCTCACCCGGCACATTGCGGTGGATCAGCGCCTTGGGGAGCCGTTCGGCCAGGTCGGAGGGGCGTTCCAGGGAGCCGAGGCGGGCCGCGAAGGTCACGGTGCGCGGGCCCGCCGCGTCGAGCGCGACCCATACGTGCCGTCGCCCGATCTCGTCGCAGGTGCCCTCCACCAGCAGTCCGCCGGGCGCCAGCCGGGCGCACAGCCGCCGCCACACGGCGGCGACCTCGCCCTCCTCGTACTGGCGCAGCACATTGGCCGCCCGGATGAGCGCCGGGCGGGCCCCGCCGGGCAGCGGCACCTCGAAGCCGCCGTGCGCGAAGGTGAGCCCCTCGCGCTCGTACGGCCGCGCGGCCAGCACGCGACCGGGGTCGATCTCGACCCCGACGACGCGGGCCCCGGCCCGTACGGTCCGCAGCCGGTCCAGCAGTTCGACGGCGGTCCACGGGGCCGCCCCGTACCCCAGATCCACCGCCACCGGCGCCTCCCCGGCCCGTCGCAGCGCGGGCCCGTGCGCCGCCGCGATCCACCGGTCCATCCGGCGCAGCCGGTTGGGGTTGGTCGTCCCGCGGGTCGCCGAACCGATCGGACGGGACGGCGGGGGAACGCGGGCGGACATGGCGCTGAGCCTATGCCGGGGCGGAGGCGCGGCCCGATGCCGGGGCGGACGCTGTGCCTGGGGTGGGGGGGACCCCATGTCGGGGCCGCTGGGAAACCCGTACCGGGGCCGCTGGGGAACCCATAGCGGGGCCGCTGGGGAGTGGCCGTCGGACATCAGAACGTCACGCTTTGGCAAAGCGGAAATGGGAACCATACGTTCCGGTGTTGACGCCCTGGAGGGAGCCCGCCCCGGCAAGGAGGTAACGCGCGGTGAGCCAGCACGCGTCCCGGCTCGGCGGCCTGCGAGGCCGGTCCCACATACCGTTTGGCGCCCCGTCCCACCAGCGGCTTCGCCGTATTCCACGGCGGCCGCGGCGGATCGCGATGCTCAGCGTCCACACCTCGCCGCTGCATCAGCCCGGCACGGGCGACGCCGGCGGCATGAACGTCTACATCGTGGAGCTGGCCAGGCGCCTGGCCGCCATCGACATCGAGGTGGAGATCTTCACCCGCGCCACCACCGCCGCGCTGCCCCCGGCCGTCGAGCTCGCCCCCGGGGTGCTCGTGCGGCATGTGGACGCCGGGCCGTACGAGGGTCTTGCCAAGGAGGACCTGCCGGCCCAGCTGTGCGCGTTCACCCACGGCGTCATGCAGGCGTGGGCCGGGCACCGGCCGGGCCACTACGACCTCGTCCACTCCCACTACTGGCTCTCCGGCCATGTCGGCTGGCTGGCCGCCGAGCGCTGGGGAGTGCCGCTGGTGCACGCCATGCACACCATGGCCAAGGTCAAGAACGCCGCGCTGGCGTCGGGCGACACCCCCGAGCCCGCGGCCCGCGTCATCGGCGAGCAGCAGATCGTCCGCGCCGCCGACCGGCTGATCGCCAACACCGCCGAGGAGGCGGAGGAGCTGGTGCGCCACTACGAGGCGGCGCGCGAGCTGGTGGCGGTCGTCCACCCCGGGGTGAACCTCGACCGCTTCCGGCCCGCCGACGGCCGGGCCGCCGCCCGCGCCCGGCTGGGGCTCCCGGCGGACGCGCTGATACCCCTCTTCGCCGGGCGCATACAGCCGCTGAAGGCCCCCGACATCCTGCTGCACGCCGTCGCCCACCTCCTGGAGGAGGACCCCTCGCTGCGCGAGCGCATGGTCGTGCCCGTGGTCGGCGGCCCCAGCGGCAGCGGCCTGGCCAAGCCCGAGGGGCTGCACAAGCTGGCGGCGCGGCTGGGGATCTGCGATGTGGTCCGGTTCCGGCCGCCTTGTGCGCAGGACGAGCTGGCGGACTGGTACCGCGCGGCGTCCGTGCTGGTCATGCCGTCGTACAGCGAGTCGTTCGGCCTGGTGGCCATCGAGGCGCAGGCGTGCGGCACCTCGGTCGTGGCGGCCTCGGTGGGCGGCCTGCCGGTGGCCGTACGGGACGGGGTCAGCGGCACGCTGATCGACGGTCACGACCCCGCCGACTACGCCCGCGCCCTGCGCCCCTTCGCGCAGGACCCGGGGCGGGCGGACCGGATGGGCGCGGCGGCGGCCGGGCACGCCCAGTCCTTCGGGTGGGACACGGCCGCCGCGGCCACGGCGGAGGTGTACACGGAGGCGATGCGTGAGCGGCGTCGCCTACGATCGGCCCATGGCTGACCCCAAGGCTGACACCGCCCCCGAGGGGGACCCCCGGGCCGTCATCGAGCGGACGCTGAACGACGCCGAACTGGAGTGGGAGAGCCCGGAGGACGGCACCTACGTCGTCACGCTCCCGGGCATCCGCAAGCTGTCGACCACCTGCTCGCTGCGGGTCGGCCGGCACTCCCTCTCGGTCAACGCCTTCGTCGTCCGCCACCCGGACGAGAATCACGAGGCGGTCCACCGCTGGCTGCTGGAGCGCAACACCCGGCTGTACGGGGTGAGTTACGCGATCGACCAGCTCGGCGACATCTATCTGGTGGGCAAGCTGCCGCTCGTGGCCATCACCCCGGAGGAAGTGGACCGGCTGCTCGGCACGGTGCTGGAGAACGCGGACGGCAGCTTCAACACACTGCTGGAGATGGGGTTCGCCACGGCCATTCGCAAGGAGTACGCGTGGCGTACCTCGCGGGGCGAATCGACGCGGAACCTTGAGGCGTTCAGCAATCTGACTCGGGATGCGGCGAAGTGAAGAGCCGGGCCTTGGCCCGGCCCTGGTCCGACCCCGCCTTTCCGCATGACCTACGCCCATTTGGCCTACGTCGATTTGGGCTACGTCCATCCGTTGACCTACGTCCATCCGGTTGACCTACGTCCGTCCTGACGCGACCCCTTCCGCGTGCCCCTGCCCCATGGCATTCTCGCGCCGTCTCTCACCTGAACTGCGTTCACATCCATGGAAGGCGGGGCTGGCTCATGGGCACGGAGATCGGCAGAAGGCAGTTGCTCGGCGGTGCGATGGGACTGGCGGCGGGCGCCACGCTCCTGGGGGCGGGGACCCCGCTCCTGACCGCCACGGACGCGGCGGCGGCCGCCGTACCGGGCACGCCGGGCGGGACGGCCGCGTCCGGCGGGACGGGCACGTCCGGCGGGGCCCGTACGTCCGCCCTCTGGCGTGAGTTCCTCGCCCACCCGTACACCCACCCCCAGATCCCGTACGTCGGCCGCGCCGGATACCTCGGTGGCCGCACGAGCTTCCCCCGCCCGCCCGTCGTCGCGGACGTTCGCGCCTTCGGCGCCCGGCCCGACGGCTCCGCGGACGCCGCCCCCGCGATCAACCGCGCCATCGCCGCCGCCGGTCGGCGCGGCGGCGGCACGGTGCTGGTGCCGCCCGGGACGTACCGCGTGGACGACGTCATCCGCCTCGGCTACGACAACGTCGTGCTGCGCGGCGCGGGCAGCGGCCGCACCACCCTCCACGCGACCCGCGACCTCACCGAACTGATCGGCCCGTACGGCAGCCGCTACGGCGGCAACAAGTCGTCCTGGTCCTGGGTCGGCGGGCTCATCTGGATCTGCCCGGACGCCCGCTGGCGCTCCCTCACCGACGCGATCCGGGCCCAGACATGGCCGTTCGAGGGCTGGACCGGCAACCGGCGCGACGAGTGGCACACCCTTACCGACTTCGCCGCCCCCGCCCGCCGCGGCGACTGGACGGTGACCGTCGAGGACCCGTCCGCCCTGCGCCGCGGCGACCGCGTGCTGCTCCAACTCACCGACGACGACGCCCACTCGCTGCTTGCCCATATGGCCGGTGATGTCGAGGGCGCCACCGACTACGTCTGGACCGACAAGACCAAGCTCACCTCGTACGTCCCCTACGAGTGGCCGTGCCGCGTCGTCGCCGTCGACCGGTGGCGGCGCCGGGTGACCCTCGACCGTCCGCTGCCGCTCGACGCCCGGCCCGGCTGGAAGCCCCGGTTCACCACACTGGTGCGCCCGGTCACCGGCTCCGGGATCGAGGGCATCACCCTCGACGTCGTCGAGACCCCGCAGTCGCAGCATCTGCTGGACAAGGGGTACAACGGCGTCGCGCTGCAGTGCGCGTGGGACTGCTGGGTGGACGACGTGACCGTCAACAACGTGGACAACGGCTTCCTGCTCGTCGCCGCCAAGGCGTGCACCCTGCGCCGCACCCGGGTGACGGGCCGCGGCAGCCATCATCCTTACTGCTGCCGCGAAGGCTCGCACGACAACCTCGTGGAGGACTTCGTGCTGGCCCAGCGCACCGTCCCGGCCCCGGCGGGTACCCAACTGCACGGGATCAACGTGGAGGGGCTGTCCAGCTACAACGTCTGGTCGCGCGGCCGGATGGAGATGGGCACCTTCGACACCCACCGCGGGATGCCCTTCGCCAACGTCCGTACGGAGATCACCGTGGACAACACGGGGTCGCACGGCGGCGACGCGAGCGCTGGTCCGCTCTACGGCGCGCGGTTCGCCCACTGGAACGTCACGGTCACCAATCAGCGGGCCGGGTGCGTCAGGATCGACGACATCGCACCGTACAGCGCGACGGTCGGGATCAGCGAGGTCCGGCAGTTCGGCCAGATCGACGTCCCGGACTTCACCGGTCCGCTCCACTCCCGTATCGAGTCCTACGGCCACCCGGAGGCGGTCCACCCCCGCAACCTGTACGAGGCGCAGCGCGCCCTGCCGCCGCGCGCCCTGCGCTGAGCTGCCCCGCTGGCGCCCCCGCTGAGACCTCCGTCGGCACCTCCCGGAAAACCCGGTGCGAAACGCGGTGAAGAAATACGGTCCATGAGGGCTCTTCATGGTGAACCGGCTCCGGCGGCCGGGAACCATGAAGAGGAGACGCAACGGTGCTCATGGACAATCCGTGGCTCACGGTGGCAACGGTCGTGACGGTGGGGGTGCTACGGCTGATGGGGGATGTCGTCCGCTGGCTGGCGGCGCGTTCGGGCGAACGGCTCCGGGCGCGCACGCTGGCCGAGTTGGTGAACAGAACGGAGCCGGGCACGGTCCTCACCGACCGCCGCCCCGACGGCGCGGCGCTGACGATACGGCGGCGGCCGGAGGAGCGGGGCGAGCGGGACGAGCGGGGCGAGCGCGGCGAGCGGGACGGGGGCCGGTCGGAATGAGCGACACCGTCGAGGAGACCACGCGCGGCGGGCACCCCGAGGAGGAGTTCGACGCCTTCTACGCCCGCACCTACCCCTGGCTGGCCGCTCGCGCGGTGATGCTCAGCGACAACCGGCAGAACGCCGAGGACGCCGTGCAGGAGGCGTACATCGAGGCGATGCGCCGCTGGCCCGAGGTCAGGGCGTGCGCCTCGCCCGAGGCATGGGTGACCACCACCATGCGGCGCAAGCTCTCGCGGGACGGGCGGCGCTGGTGGTTCCGCTGGAAGCCGGCCGAGATGACCGTCCCGGCCGCCACGACCGCGAGCGTGGAGGAGACCGCCGAGGCGCTGGCCGCCCTGCGCGCCCTGGGCACGCTGCCGCCGCGCCAGCGCCAGGTGGTCGTCATGCACTCGCTCGAGGGCATGAGCTACCAGGCGATCTCGGCCGAGCTGGGGATCTCCGTAGGCAGCGTCGGCAGCAACCTGCACAAGGCCCGCGCCCGGCTGAGCCTGCTGCTCGACGTCTCCCCGGAGCTGGGCCGCGCGACCGACCGCCTCCTGACCCGCACCCCGGAGGACCCACTGAGCGTGGCGCTGTACGGGGCCGCGGAGTGGCTGTCGGCCGGGTTCAGGAGCGATGGCCCGGCGTTGCGGGGCGGAGGCGGAGGCGGAGACGGATGCGGAGGCGGAGGCGGGGGCGGAGGCGGAGGCGGAGGCCGCGGCGGGGCCCGCGACGACGTCTGGGATGACGCCCATGGCGTCGGACGCGATGACGCCCGCGGCGTCGGCCACGACGCGCAGGGGGACGGCGTCCCCCGGGTAGAGCCGCGCGACGGCGACGCGAACCGCGCCGGCGATGGCATCCGGGGGCGTCGATGATCGCCACCGCCCGCGCGCTCCTCGCCCTCGCCCTGCTCGCCGTCTTCTATGCCCTGGTCGCGGCCATGGTGCTGCTCTGGGCGGCCTTCCTCGTGGCCGCCTTATGGACCGCGGGAACGCCGGAGGCCACGACGCCGCCCACCACTGTCGTCACCGCCTGTGCGGCGTTCGCCCCGATCGTCTTCGGCATGGTGTGGGCGGTGATCCGCACCGCCCGCCCCGCCGCCCCGCGCGCGGACGCGGTGACGGTGACCCGGCGCGGGGCGCCGGAGTTATGGCGCACGGTCGAGGAGCTGGCCCTCGACGTCGGCACCCGGCCGCCCGGCCACATCAAGCTGACCGCCGAGGTCAACGCCTCCGTCACCGAGGACGCACCACTCCTCGGCCTCGCCCCCGGCCGACGCGTCCTCTATCTGGGGCTGCCCCTGCTGGCCGGGCTGTCACCCGCCGAACTGCGCGCCGTCCTCGCGCATGAGCTGGGCCACTTCTCCGGCCGCCACAGCCGTTTCGGCGCGGTCGCCCACCGGGGCGCGGCGGGCCTGGTCGCCGCCCGGCAGGCGATCCAGGACGCGTCGGCCGCGAACGACCTGGTGCGGCTGTACGCGGGCGTGCCGCTGCTGCTGCTCGGCCTCTACACCCACGTCTTCCGCTGGCTCACCCGCCCGGTCCGGCGGCGGCAGGAGCTGGAGGCCGATCGCGAGGCGGCGCGGGTGGCCGGTCCGGGCGCCATCGCCGACGCGCTGCGCTCCACGGCGGCGCTGGAGGCGGCGTGGCAGGAGTTCCTCGCGTACTTCCTCGCTCCGATGCGCCGGGCGACGGGCCGGATCCCCGACGATCCGTTCCGCGCCTTCGCCCATATGGTCGAGGCGCCAGAACTACGGGAGCCGATGGCCGCGTTGCGCGCCCGCGCCGTGGAGCGGCCCGCCGACCCGGACGACGCGCATCCGGCCCTGGCCGTCCGGCTGGAACGGCTGTCGCGCCTGCCCGCGCGGGAGCCCGGAAGGGAGCCCTCCGAGCAGCTCTCCGTACATCCGCGGTACGCGGTCGAGCTGGGCCGCGTCCTGCTGTCCGGCCCGGACGCGGGCACGAGGGTGCCCTGGCGGGACTGGCTCACCGAGCTGGCGGAGCACCGCGCGACACGGATCCTGACCCCGCTGGCGAAGGCGGTACGCGGGGTGGAGAAGACGGAGCGGATGGGATGGATGAAGGCGGAGCCGGACGGGGAGCCGGAGCGGCTGACGATCCATCGAGTGCTCCGCCTGCTGGACGGCGGCCGCCGCATGCCGCTGGCCCGCGCGCTCAACGCCCGGCTGCCCGAGGGCGAGCGAATGCCCCGCGGCGATCAGCCCGCACAGGACCCGCTCGCCCCCCTGGCCGAGGCCCTGGCCGTACTGATCGGGGCGCAACTGGTCGCGCAGGGGACGGCGTACTGGGCCATGAACTGGACCGGCCCCAGCATCCTCGTACCGCCCGATGGCATCGCCCCCGAGACCATCCGAACTTGGGCCGACACCGCCGTACGACTCCCCGGCCAGACCCAGCGGCTGGGGTTGCACCTGGCCGCCCTGGGCGTGGACGAACGCGCACCGCTGCCGTTCACCGGCCCGGCAGGCAACACGAAGGCGCGACAGGTCAGCATCGCACCCGGTGCCACCGGCCCCGCACGCCGACGCATCACCGCCGTACGGGCGCTGGCGCTCACCGTGCTGCTGGGGCTGACGGGGCTGACGTTCGTCCTATGGGTGAACCGGGACGAGCCGAGCTACCCCGGGACGCCGGTGACCCGCTGGAACGACCGCTACCAGCCGGGCGGCGGCACGGCCCCGGGGCCGACTCCGTTCCCGACGTACCAGCGGCCCACCTTCCCGGTGTGGCCGACGCCCCCGGCGTACCACCTGCCCTCGGGCTCAGTGCCGAGCATCCACATCGCGCCGGTCATCCCGAGACCTACCCCCTGATCATCGCTGGAGGAGCCCCCGCCCCGCTACGAGGAGCCCGCCCCAACCGCGGGCACTCCAGCACCGGAAGCAGCACCGGCCCCACCACGGGAGGCGGCCCCAACCTCACCAGCCGAAGCCGAAGCCGAAGCCGAAGCCGAAGCCGCACCCGCGACCGAAGCCGAAGCCGCGACCACAGCCGTAACGGTAGCCGCACCCGCATCCGCACCCGCACCCGCATCCGCACCCGCGCCCACGCCACCCCCAGACCTCCCGGCCGCAGGCCGGCTCCGCAGGGCGCGCCCCAGCGCCACGTACCCCCCGGCCGCCACGAGGCCCACCACGGCGCTGGCCCCCCACAGGGCATCCGCGCCGAAGCGGTCCATGACGGCGCCGCCCGCGAGCGGGGCGACGAGCGAGGCGAGGGACCAGGACAGGGTGTACATCCCCTGGTAGCGACCGCGCCCATGGGTCGGGGAGAGCCGGGCGACCAGCCCCATCTGGGTGGGGGAGTTGATGATCTCGCCGATCGTCCAGACCATCACGGCCAGCGCGTACATCCCGACCGACCCGGCGAAGGCGGTCAGCCCGAACCCGGCGCCGGTCAGCAGCGCGGACACCGTCAGCAGCGGTGCCGGATCGCGGTGTTCGAGGAACCGCGTCACCGGGATCTGTACGGCCACGATCAGTACGCCGTTCGTCGCGATCGCGACGCCGAAGTCCGTACTGGACAGCCCGTCCGACCCCATCGCGATGGGCAGCGCCACGTACGCCTGCTGGATGAGGGTCGCGACCAGGAACGACAGCGCGACCACGGCCATGAACCGCCGGTCCCGCAGCACCGTGCCCAACCCGACCTCGCGCTCTTCCGCGGGCGCCGACTCCAGCGAGCCCACCGCAGGCTCGGGCCGAGACTCCGGAACCTTGCCGAAGACGATGACCGCGCACAGCAGCGTCATCCCGGCATCCGCCAGGAAGAGCGTGAGATAGCCGTGGCTCGCGATCAGCCCGGCCGCCGCCGCGGAGACGGCGAAGCCGAGGTTGATGGCCCAGTAGTTGAGCGCGAAGGCCCGCACCCGGTCCCCGGGCGGGACGATGTCGGCGATCATCGCCTGCACCGCGGGCCGTGACGCGTTGCTGGTCATCCCCACCAGAGAGGCCACGACGGCGATGGCGACCGGGTCCTGGACGAACCCCAGCGTGGCGACCGTGATCGCGGTCGACAGCTGCGAGACCAGCAGCGTGGGCCGCCGCCCCAGCCGGTCGGTCAGCACCCCCGAGACGACCGCCGACACGGCCCCGCCGAGGCCGTGCAGCGCCCCGACCAGCCCGGCGAACATCGCCGAGTAGCCCCGATCCACGGTCAGGTACATGGCAAGAAAGGTGGCCACGAACCCGCCCAGCCGATTGATCAGCGTGGAGGTCCACAGCCACCAGAATTCCCGGGGCAACCCCGAGACGCTCTCCTTCGCGGCCTGCCTCAGTCGGACGACGGACACCGGACGACTCCCCCCTGTGAGCGACCCACCCTGTAAGTGGCGCAACCAGGCTCCGCAACTTACCGATGCCGCCCCCACCCCGCCAGTCAATTGACGGGTCCCGTCAACCGACCCCCTCGGACCGGTCCAGTAGGCTCGACGGCATGGCCGACGCACCGTACAAGCTGATCCTCCTCCGCCACGGCGAGAGCGAGTGGAACGCGAAGAACCTGTTCACCGGCTGGGTGGACGTCAACCTGAACGAGAAGGGCGAGAAGGAGGCCGTCCGCGGCGGTGAGCTGCTGAAGGACGCCGGCCTGCTCCCCGACGTGGTCCACACCTCGCTCCAGAAGCGCGCGATCCGCACGGCCCAGCTGGCGCTGGAGTCCGCCGACCGCCACTGGATCCCCGTCCACCGCTCGTGGCGCCTGAACGAGCGCCACTACGGCGCGCTCCAGGGCAAGGACAAGGCGCAGACCCTCGCCGAGTTCGGCGAGGAGCAGTTCATGCTGTGGCGCCGCTCCTACGACACCCCGCCGCCCCCGCTGGACCGCGACGCCGAGTACTCCCAGTTCGCGGACCCCCGCTACGCGACCCTCCCGCCGGAGCTGCGCCCGCGGACGGAGTGCCTCAAGGACGTCGTCGTCCGCATGCTCCCCTACTGGTTCGACGGCATCGTCCCGGACCTGCTCACGGGCAAGACCGTCCTGGTCGCCGCCCACGGCAACTCCCTCCGCGCCCTGGTCAAGCACCTGGACGGCATCTCCGACGCCGACATCGCGGGCCTGAACATCCCGACGGGCATCCCGCTCTCCTACGAACTGGACGCCGACTTCAAGCCGCTCAACCCTGGCGGCACCTACCTCGACCCGGACGCCGCGAAGGCGGCCATCGAGGCAGTGAAGAACCAGGGCAAGAGGAAGTAAGCCCGAACATTCAAGCCCCCTACCTGCGGTCTCACTGCGAGTAGGGGGCTTGCCGCTGTCGTGAGGGGCGCCGCTGGGCCCTCACCAGCGAGAACACCGAGGCCACCTATCGACTCTTCCCTGCGGAATAATCGAGGCATGGCATCAACGTCCAGCGCCTCCGAGCTCCGCCGTGCCAAGTTCGCACGGCGGCTTCCCGACGAGCTCTCGGAGCTCGTCGGCCCAGCCCACGGCACTGTCAGCCTGCCGCTGCACATGGCATGGTCCGGGCTCACCCAGTTCGACCTCGACCAGCCCCGCATGAGGATGAGCTTCTACCGGATCGCCCTGGCCGAGGGCATGCGTGACGATCTGGTGCAATTCCTCAACCATGACCTGCTGATCAGCCTGTGGCCCGTCCTCCGCACCTTGATCAGCCGCGATATCCGCGACACCTGGGAAAGCACCTTCACTGAGCTGGCTCCCAGCGCGACGGCCGTGGCGTGAACCTCACAGACTTGCACCGGCGGCTCCTCGCGGACGTTCTCGCCGTCGGAGGCGCCTACCCCCTCGTTCTCACCGGCGGCTACGCCGTACAAGCGCACGGGCTGGTCGACCGACTCAGCCAGGACTTGGACCTGGCTACGGAGCACCCGGAACGAATGGAGAACATCGCGACGACCGTGCGCGCGGGGCTGGAGGAGCGCGGTTGGCGGGTTCGAGCATGCGAAACCGACCCCCTGTCCGCGCGGCTGATCGTCACTGATGTCGGCAGCGGGGAAGAATGCGAGGTCGACATCCTTAAAGAAGCGCTCTGGCGCCCTCCAGTGGAGACGGAACACGGTCTGGTGCTATCTCTCGAAGATGTGGTCGGCACCAAGGTGCGCGCCCTGGCCGACCGCGGCCTTGCACGCGACCTGATCGATGTCCGAGCTGCGGCGGACCGTTGGAGCCACGCCGAACTGGAAACACTCGGCCGACGCCACGCCCGCGACACCTTCGACCTCGAAGACCTCCAGACCCGACTCACCGGCATCGACTGGATCGACGACGCTGAGTTCGCCGCTTACGGCCTCGACGAGGAAGCAACCGCGGAGCTACGCAAGTGGGCGCAGTCGTGGGCCGACGACATCACAGAGCGACTTCAAGAGCTGGAATTCGACGAAGACATCTGAACCGCCCATCACTCCATGGTGCGCCGTACGTTGATGAGATATCCGCGTGAGAGGCAACACTCATCACCCCGTTTGCTCGCGCAGTTCCGCCGGGGCGTAGCGCAACTGGAAGGTCAGGGCGTGGTCACCGTCGAGCCAATAGATCGTCATGGTTGACAACACGCTGCGCTTGATCCAACGGGTCCGGGAGGCAATAGATTCGTCCTGAGCCAGGATCCAAGATTCAACCTGCTCAGGAAGGCTGAATGTCATGGCGTAGGCGCTCGGATCTTCAGCGGGACGCAGTTGCCACACCGGGTGGGAGGCGGCTTGTGGAAGCCTTCGCAAGTGGACGGTGTGCGTGGGGTGCTCACGGGCGTAGTTCACAAAGCCGTAGAGATTTTCGGAAGCCAGGCCCACGACGAAGGGTGCGGAGGGAAAGGCAAGGACCAGCCCGAGCGTTGACCGGCTGCTCAGACGTTCGGCAAGTCGATCGAGCGGCTCGGCGACGGACAGGGGCAGAGTTAGTAGGTCCTCTCCGAGAGGTATGTCATCGCCCACCACCTGGAGCAGCGGTTGGCGGAGGTAACTCCGTACGTGATACACCCGGGGCCGCGACCCTGCCGATAGCGTGCTGAGCGCCTGATGGGCGAGTTTCGCTTCCGAGGAAACGAGGGTCCTCAACCCTTCGAAGTCCGGCATGGACAGGTCGACGAGTGAAATCTGGTGAGCGAGCGCATCGGCCTGGTGCCAGGCGCCTCGCCCTCGAACGGCCAATCCGTTGTAGCGCTGTGCGAGCACCTGCCGTTCCGGAACCTTCTCGTCCTCGTCCGCCGCGGAGAGCAAGTCGTACCCGCTTGATCGCAGAAGCCAGGCAAGAACTTCTTCCAATAGGTATCCCCGCAACGCTGCTTCGGTGACCATGTCGCATACTCTAAGCAACCTCCTTGGCCACCATATCTGCGGTCTCCAACGCCCACTCGGAGGCGGTCAGGAAGGAGTGAACTCGTACTGCAGCTCGTAGAGATGCCCGGCCTTGGTCATCACCGTCGCTTCGATGGGGCGCTCGCCATCGCTGTAGACGACGCGCAGCGTTCGCAGGACGGGAAGGTTCCCCGGCAGGCCGAGCACCGTGTACTGCTCCTGCGTCGGTACGCGCGCGGAGACCTTGTCGACGCTGAGGCGGGGTGGGTAGCCCAGCTCCGCGAGGAGAGCCGGGGTGCCGCCCTTGATCTTGCGGCGGTCCATCATCGCCGTCCCGCGAGCCAGCTCCAGCGGGTAGTACGACTTCACCAGTTCCACCGGCTCGTCGTCCAGGAGCAGCACCTGCGCCCGCAGCAGCGCCATGCCGTCCTCCGGGAGCCGCAGCGCTTCGGCCACGTCGGCGGGTGGGCGGATCTCGGTGGCGTCGAGGAGCCGGCTACTGCCGCGAGCCTGGTGGCCCGCCGCGGCCTCACTGATCCATCGGTACGGCTCTCCGGGCGCGGCCGGGGCCATGTACGAGGCGGGGCGCATGGTGCGCTGCCGGTGTTCGCGTACGGTGACGGCTGCTCCGGCGCGGCCGACCGCCAGCCCTTCGTCCTTCAGGAGCTGCAAGGCTTTCTGTACGGTCGCGTTCGAGGCGGTGAACCGCTCCTTGAGCTGGGCGGTCGAGGGAAGCTTGGCGCCGGGAGGAAGGTCGCCGGACATGATCTCGTCGCGTAGGTCGGCGGCGATCCGTTCGTGCAGCGACCGCTGGTCGACTGCGTTCTGTTCTGCCTTCGGCACGGTCATCCCATCCTGAGTTCGTAGCGCAGGCGCTGGCGTTGGGCGGGCATGGTGATCAGGTCGGCCTGAATGGGCCGTTCGTCCTCGTCGAGCACGACCCGCTCCAGGCACAGCACCGGTTCCTCCGTGCCGGTCCGCAGCAGTTCCCGCACCTGCGCGTCCGGAATGCGCGCCGTCACGTCCTCGCGCACCCGGCGACCCACATGCCCCAGCTCGGCGAGCAGCGCCACCGCTCCTCCTCGGATCTTCGCGGTGCCCGCGAGGCCAGTGCCTGCGGCGATATGCGCCGGGTAGTAGGAGTCGGTCAGCTCGCACGGCTCCTCGTCGAGGTACATGATCCGGCGCCGTACGACGACCGTATCCCCGTCCCCGAGCCCCAGAAGGCGGGCCACGACAGCCGGAGTGGGAACCTCCCCGGCATGCAGGATGCGCTGCGTCCCACGCCTGCCGCGCGCTGCCGCTTCCTCACCCCATGCGTCGCCCCGACCGCCCTCAACAGGCCGCAGATAGGGCATCGAGGAACTGATCCACGCATCGCTGGCCACTGAGCCCCTCCTCAAGCGTGATCGACACTCGCCGACCTTGCCGCTTTACACAGTAAGCGACCCCTTGGCCATCACCCCCAGAGAGTACCTCGCTACCTTTCGCGAATAGCGGTAAGGTGATGTCGCTCTCACACCCAGCTCTGAGGCGGTGACTCGCCATGCCCCTGATGCGGCAGCAGTTCTTCACGCGACGTAAGCCATCCATTCGCGCAACGCGACAGTTCGTCACCGGCACGCTCTCCGAATGGGGTTACGTAGATCGCTTGGAGGAGATCCAGTTATGCGTGTCGGAGATCGCCA
>NZ_JANIAA010000015.1 GCF_024505145.1 Streptomyces rugosispiralis
AGCACCACCAGGCACAGCCCCCGACGCCGCCGGGACCGGGGCGTTGAGCCAGTACTGCTGGCGCTGGAAGGCATAGGTGGGCAGGTCGATCACGCGGGCGCCGGTGGTGGCGTACGGGGCGGCCCAGTCGGCCTTCTTGCCCCGGACGTACGCCAGCGCGACAGCGGCCGTCAGGGTCTCCGCCTCGGGGCGCCCGCCGCGCAGCGCGGCGGCGTACGCGGTGCCGTCGGCGTCGGGCAGACAGTCCTGGGCCATGGCGGTGAGCACGGCGTCGGGGCCGAGCTCCAGGAAGGTGGTGGCGCCCTTGTCGGCCAGGGTGTGCACACCGTCGAGGAAGCGGACTGCCTCGCGGACGTGGCGCACCCAGTACTCGGGCGAGCACAGCTCCTCGGCGGTGGCGACGCGCCCGGTGACGGTGGAGACCACGGGGATGCGCGGCGGCGCGTACTCCAGCACCTGGGCGACGCGCCGGAATTCGGCGAGCATGCCGTCCATCAGCGGGGAGTGGAACGCGTGGCTGACGGTGAGCCGCTTGGTCTTACGGCCCCGCTCCTCGAAGGACGCCGCGATATCCAGCGCGTCCTCCTCGGCGCCGGAGACGACGACGGAGTGGGGGCCGTTGATCGCGGCGATGCCGATCCGGTCCTCGCGCCCGGCGAGCAGCGGCAGCACCTCGTCCTCCGACGCCTGCACCGCGACCATCGCGCCACCGGCCGGAAGCTCCCGCATCAGCCGGCCACGGGCGGCGACCAGGGCGGCGGCGTCCTCCAGGGACAGCACGCCCGCCACATGGGCGGCCGCGAGTTCGCCGATGGAGTGTCCGGCGAGCAGCTCGGGGCGCAGCCCCCAGGACTCGAGGAGGCGGTAGAGCGCGACCTCGATGGCGAACAGGGCGGGCTGGGTGTAGTCGGTGCGGTCCAGGAGGGCGGCCTCGGGGCTGCCCTCCTCGGCGAAGAGGACGTCGAGGAGCGGGAGTTCGAGCTGCTCCTCGAGGTACCAGCAGGCGTCGTCGAGGGCTTCGGCGAAGACGGGGTAGGCGGCGTGCAGCTCGCGGCCCATGCCGAGGCGCTGGCTGCCCTGTCCGGTGAACAGCAGGGCGAGCTTTCCGGCGGCCGGGGCGCCGCGCACGACCGACGGCCCGTCGCCACCGTCGGCGAGGGTGCGCAGGGCGGTGCGGAAGCCGTCGCGGTCACCGGCGAGGAGCACGGCGCGCTGTTCGAAGGTGGCGCGGGTGGTGGCCAGGGAGTGGCCGATGTCGGTGAGCGCGAGGCCGGGGTCGGCCTCCAGCAGCGCGTGCAGCCGCTCGGCCTGGCCCTGGAGGGCCTCGGTGGTCTTCGCGGAGAGGGCCCAGGGCAGCAGAGCGGGTTCCGTAGAGCCCTCGGGCTCCTCGGGCTCCTCGGGCTCGTTCCGCTCCGCGTCCTCGACCGGCGGCTGCTCGATGATGGCGTGCGCGTTGGTGCCGCTCATGCCGAACGACGAGACGCCCGCGCGGCGCGGGCGGTCGCTCTCCGGCCAGGGCCGCGCCTCGGTCAGCAGCTCGATGTCACCGGCGGTCCAGTCGACATGCGGGGTCGGCTCGTCCACGTGCAGCGTCCGTGGCAGCACCCCGTGCCGCATCGCCATGACCATCTTGATGATGCCGCCGACACCGGCCGCCGACTGGGTGTGGCCGATGTTGGACTTGAGCGAGCCGAGCCACAGCGGCCGGTCCGCCTCGCGGTCCCGGCCGTAGGTGGCGAGCAGCGCCTGGGCCTCGATGGGGTCGCCGAGCGTCGTACCGGTGCCGTGGGCCTCGACGGTGTCCACGTCGGCGGCCGTCAGTCCGGCGTTGGCGAGGGCCTGCCGGATGACGCGCTGCTGGGCGGGGCCGCTGGGGGCGGTGAGGCCGTTGCTGGCGCCGTCCTGGTTGATGGCGGTGCCACGGACGACGGCGAGGACCCGGTGGCCGTGTCGGCGGGCCTCCGAGAGCCGCTCGACGAGCAGCATGCCGACGCCCTCGCCCCACGCGGTGCCGTCGGCCGCGGCGGCGAACGGCTTGCAGCGGCCGTCGGGGGCGAGGCCGCGCTGGCGGCTGAAGGCGATGAACGAGCCGGGGTTGGCCATGACCGCCGCGCCGCCGGCGAGCGCCATGGTGCACTCGCCCGCGCGCAGCGCCTGGACGGCCAGGTGGAGCGCCACCAGCGAGGAGGAGCAGGCGGTGTCGACGGTGACGGTGGGGCCTTCGAAGCCGAAGGTGTAGGCGATCCGGCCGGAGGCGACGCTGGCGGCGTTGCCGGTGACCAGATAGCCCTCGAAGCCCTGCTCGGCCTCGTGCAGCCGGGGGCCGTAGTCCTGGGTCTCGGCGCCGACGAACACACCGGTCCGGCCGCCCCGGACGGTCGCGGGGTCGATACCGGCGCGTTCGAAGACCTCCCAGGAGGTCTCCAGCAGCAGCCGCTGCTGCGGATCCATCGCGAGGGCCTCGCGCGGGGAGATTCCGAAGAACGCCGGATCGAACTCGGCGGCGTCGTGCAGGAATCCGCCTTCGCGGGTATAGCTGCTGCCCGGCCGGTCCGGGTCGGGGTCGTAAAGTCCGGCGAGATCCCAGCCCCGGGTCACCGGGAATTCGGAGATGACGTCTTTTCCGCCCGCGACGATTTCCCACAGTTCCTCGGGAGAGCCGACCGCACCGGGGAACCGGCAGCTCATTCCGACAATGGCGATGGGTTCGTCGGCGGCCATCGGGCCCATTCCGGCGTCGGCCGGGGAAGTGTCGGAGTCGTCGTCCGCGCCGAGCAGTTCGGCCCGCACATGGCGGGCGAGGTCGGCGGGGGTGGGGTGGTCGAAGGCGAGGGTGACCGGCAGCCGCAGTCCGGTGGCGGCGGTCAGCCGGGCGTGCAGATCGACCGTGGCGAGGGAGTCGAAGCCCAGGTCGAGGAAGGGGCGCTCGGGGTCGAGGACATCCGGCGCCTTGTCCTTGAGGGCTTGTTCGACGATCTCGCCGACCCAGGTGGCCAGGGCCTCGGCGCGCTCGGCCTCGGGGAGCGCGGCGAGCCGGTCACGCCACGGGGACGCCCCTTCGGGACTCGTCCCCCCCTTTTCGGTGTGCTCGGGCGTGAAATCCACGGACTCACTCACCATCGCGCGCCCCATTACCCTCGCAGACATAACACCAAGACCGTACGTCAGCTTTACACAGGGCAGGGCGACCAGAAACCCCTTCAAACCCCCTATGGACCCCTATCATCTCTTTGGGGTCCCGTATCCGAGGGGTATCGCGCAATGGCCACCGTTAATTCACCAGAGTGCATGAGAATTCCGGTCGCGACAAGGATCTCGAGCAAATAATGCGCCCAGTATTCAGTCTTTCAGAGATGGAGGGGCTCGGAGGTGGCGGGGTTCAGAGGTGGAGGGGCGGCCTTTCGGTCCGCCCCTCCACCTCTCGGGGGATCGCCAGTTGGTCTCGGGGGGTCAGCCGCGGTCGGGGGCTCTCTCGATGAACGGGGCCAGCAGCCCCGGTACCGCGGTCTCGGCGAGGGCGATTCCCTGGCCTTCGGTCAGGTCGTGCACGTGGTAGACGCCTTCGCCCGCGGCGGTGGTGGCGCCGAGGGTGATCAGCCCGGCCCGGCGCTGGAAGGGCGTCCGGGAGAACTTCCAGCCGACGATCGCGTCGCGCTGGAGGGCGACGGTGCGGCGGGCGAACGCGCCGGAGCAGGCGGCCAGATAGCGGTCGCGCAGCCCGTGGCCGAGGCTGTGGTAGGCGCTGAAGGCGAACGCCACCAGGAGCGGCACCAGCACCACGCCGGTGATCACGCCGGTGATGACGAGCCACTCGCCCAGCCACAGGCCCAGGCCCACCGGGACGGCCGCGATCAGGACCGACCACATGAGGGCGCGGTTGATCCGGCGCCGCAGGGCCGCCTTGGGGTGCGCGAGGAGGCCCTTGCGCTCGATCAGCCCGGGGCCGGTCGGCAGCGCCTGGGCGGCGACCCGCATGGCCTCGTCGCGCGGGGCGGGCGGGGTCAGTCCGCGGCGCCTGCGGTTGTCCTCCTGATTGCCCAGGCCGCTGGCGACGGCGTTGAGCTTGGCGCCCCTGGCCCAGCGCAGCGGGACGGGCTCGACGAGTTCGAGGCCGCGCAGATGGCGTTCCTCGATGCTCACGGAGCGGGTGGCCAGCAGTCCGCGGCGGATGCGGAGGATTCCGCCGTCCTCGCGGCGCAGTTCGTAACCGGCCCAGTTCTCGATGAAGGTGGCGGAGGAGCCGATCATGCCGAGGACGACGATGACGACGACGGCCAGCAGGATTCCGTACCAGAGCGGAATGGTGCCGAAGCGGTCCTCGAGGTCCTTGACGACGCCGAGGTCGAGCGGGTTCACCTGGAGTTCGCTCAGGGTGCGGTACGTACTGGCGGCGGCGATGAAGACACCGCCCACGCCCCAGACGGTCAGCGGGCCGTAGCGCAGCCAGGACCAGTCCAGCCGGCTGAGCACACCGTCGCTGTCGGCCACCGGCCGGGCCCGGCCGGCGTCGCGCAGCGCGATGATCTGGCGGCGCAGCTCCACCGCGTCGGCCTTGGTGATGCCGTCGAGGGCGAGCCTGCGGGCGGCGGCGTCGCTCTGGTCCCCGCTGTCGATGCGCAGCGTGGTGAGGCCGAAGATCCGGTGCACCGGGTTGGCGGTGACGTCGACACCGCGGATGCGGCCGATCGGGACCGAGCGCTCGCTGCGGAAGAGCAGCCCGGTGTGGAGCTCGAAGCGGTCCTCGGTGAGCCGGTAGCAGGTGGTGAACAGCCGCATCAGCCCGATGCCGCTGATGACCAGGAAGGTCACGAACAGCGAGCCGAGGGTGATGATGACCTGGAGGTTGGTCTTGCCTCCGGTGACCGCGAGGCTGGCCAGGAACATGGCCACCGGCGCGGCGAGGATGGAGAGGTTGACCAGGAGCAGCCGCCCGTTGAGCCGCCCCCAGTCGCGGCCCGCCGCGTGGAGGTCCGGCCGCACGGTGGTCTCGGAGCTCATGTGGCGTCTCCCGGCACGGCCTGGGTGCACTTGGCCAGGTACTCCACCAGGTCCCCGGCCAGCTTGTGGTCGATGCCCTTGATCTTCACCGCGCCCGCGGCGGAGGCGGTGGTCACGGTGACACCGGAGAGCCCGAACAGCTGCTGGATCGGGCCGCGCAGGGTGTCCACCGTCTGCACCCGGGACAGCGGCACGACCCGCCACTGCTGCCAGAGCCAGCCGGAGGCCGCGTAGACCGCCTCGTTGGTGGCCTCCCAGCGGTGGACCCGGTAGCGCCAGGCCGGCATGACGGCCATGTAGAGCAGCCCGGGGACCAGCGAGATCAGCGTGGCCCACATGAAGAACTCACGCGTGGGGGGAATGGAGGCCCACAGGATCCCGAAGACGAGCGGCAGGGGCAGGGCGAAGAGTGCGGACTGCAGCGTCCACCAGCCGATCGCACGGCGGTCGACCCGGTGCCGGGGCGGTCGGAGCCTCAGATTGTCATGGCTTTCCACTGCTTCACCCTGCTCTTGCGTCTGACGGGTGCCGGGACGGTGCCCGGCGGGGGTTGGTGGCCTATGAAATCAGGCGGCTCAGACCGACGCACCGGTGACGGTCTGCCGCGGCAGCTGACCGGTTCCGGTGTTCTGGTCCTTCAGCTTGCGCATCTTGGCCAGCAGCACGGCGGTTCGGGTCAGCACCATGGCCAGCGACATGAAGACGAAGGCGTTGGCGTAGGTGTCCTGGCCGCTGATCTTGTAGTCGATGGAGAACTTGACCAGGTCCATGGTGAACCAGTGCTCGGCGCCGTAGGCGAAGAGGACGCGTCCGCCGGAGAGGACGATCCACACCAGGGCGTAGCCGATGCCACCGATGGTGTAGAGCTCACCGGACGTGGCGTCCTTGTAGGCGGGCAGCAGCACTCCGGCGATCAGACCGCAGATGACGCCGGTGCCGACGCCCACGAGCTGCAGGGAAATGTCGTTGCCCTTGGTCGGGAAGGAGTCGACGAAGATCGCGATGACCACGGCCACGGCGATGACCGAGCGCACCATCCGCATCGTGGTGATGCGGCGGCGGCCGATGTCGGTCGCCAGGATGATGATCAGGATCGTGCCACTGGCGATCAGTGCGGACAGGAACTGGCTCATCTGTGGCATATGCGACGTTCTCCAAGCCAAAAGGGGATGTGCGTTCGGTGTGACGGTGCTCCGCCTCGCCTAGCTCAACGCTAGAAGCGGGCGAGCCACGGCGAGACGACTGAACGGTGGGTTCCGACTGTCAACCGTCCGGTGGACACGGTGGACACGCGTGGTAGTACTGAGCCGTGCGCAATCACTCTCCGGGGGACGGCTCGCAGACCGGGGCGTACTACGGTCCCGAGTCCGGCACCCGCTGGTTCGGCCTGTGGGACGGCTTCTTCGCCGTCTCCTATCTCGTTACGGCGGTCCTGCTCTTCCTCTCCGGCGGCTCGCAGGTCAACCACTCCATCCCGATCGCCGCGCTGACCCTCATCGTGCCCTGGTACGCGGCGGTCGGCCGGACGCTGATGATCGAGGACACCTACGGACCGCGGAACCTGGTCTTCGCGGCGGGCCTGGTGACGCTGTTCTGTCTCACCACGGCGTTCAACCTCATCGGCGCGTTCGCGCTGTTCGCGGTCATCCCGATGCTGATCATGAGCCTGCCGATGGCCTCGGCGGTGGTGCTGGCCACGGTGGCCAATCTCTGCCCCGTGCTGGTGGTGGCGTTCACCGGTGCGGACCTGGGGCTGAGCGTCCTGGGTGTGCTGCCCATCTCGCTGCTGAGCATCGCGCTGTCGGTGCTGCTGGGGATGTGGATCAAGCGGGTGGTGCGGCAGAGCAAGGAGCGCGGACTGCTCATCGAGGAGTTGCGGCACAGCCGGGAGCGGGTGGCCAGGCTCTCCCACGAGGCCGGTATCTCGGCCGAGCGCGAGCGGCTGGCCCGGGAGATCCACGACACCCTGGCGCAGGGCCTGACCAGCATCATCAGCCTGGTGCAGGCGGCCGAGTCGGAGGTGCGCGCGGCCCCGGACCAGGCGGTGGACCATCTGTCGCTGGCCGGGCGGGTGGCCAAGGAGTCGCTCGCCGAGGCCCGGGGCTTCGTGGCCGCCCTCACCCCGCCCGCGCTGCGTGGCGGTTCGCTGTCCCAGGCGGTGCGGCGGCAGGCGGAGGGCCTGATCGCCGAGACCGGCCTTGAGGTGCGGTGTTCGGTGATGGGCGAGGAGAAGTCGCTGCCGATGGCGGTGAACGTGGTGCTGCTGCGTACGGTGCAGGAGGCCATCGCCAATGTGCGCAAGCACGCCAAACAGGCCCGTACGGTCGATGTGATCGTGGTCTTCGACCAGGACGGCGTCCGGCTGATGGTCCGCGACGACGGCGAGGGGTTCACCCCGGACGGCGGCCAGGAAGGCTACGGGCTGCGCGGTATGCAGGCCCGGGTGGCGGAGATCGACGGGGTGGCGTCCGTCACCAGCGGCCCCGGACGGGGCACCACCGTGGAGGTGAGCGTGCCGATGACGGCGCCGGCCGGGGAGGAGTCGCGTGGCTGACAGCACGCCGGGCGGGTCGAGCCCGATCAGGGTCCTGCTGGCCGACGACCATCCCGTGGTGCGGGAGGGGCTGAGCGCCATGCTGGAGTCCGCCGAGGGGATCACGGTGGTCGGGCAGGCCGGTTCCGGTGAGGAGGCGGTGGTCCAGGCGGTCGCGCTGCGGCCGGACATCACCCTGCTGGATCTGCGCATGGGCGGAATGGACGGGGTCGAGGCCACCGGTCAGATCCTGCGCCAGGTGCCAAGCTGCAAGGTGGTCATCGTGACCACGTACGAGGACGACTCCGACATCCTGCGCGCGGTGGAGGCGGGCGCCGCGGGCTATCTGCTGAAGGGCAGTTCACGTCAGGAGCTGATCGACGCGGTGCAGACCGCGGCGCGTGGCGAGACCGTGCTCACCCCGTCCCTCGCGGGCAAGCTCTTCCGCCCCCGGGCGCCCGAGCCGTCCCCGCTCTCCGGCCGTGAGCGCGAGGTGCTGCGGCTGGTCGGCCGGGGGCTGACCAACGCCGAGATCGGCGCCGAGCTGTTCGTCAGCGAGGCCACGGTCAAGACGCATCTGCTGCGGTCGTATCGGAAACTCGGTGTGTCCGACCGCACGGCCGCGGTGATGAAGGCCATGGAACACGGCTTGTTGAGCTGAGCGGACCCCGCTACACCGTCCCCGTGAGGCTGCTGTCGGAGAGCTTCGCGGGGAGGTCGCGGCGGCGCTTGACGTTCAGCTTGCGGTAGATGCGGGTCAGGTGCTGCTCCACCGTGCTGACGGTGACGAACAGCTTGGACGCGATCTCCCGGTTGGTGTTGCCGTGCGCGGCCAGCACCGCGATCCGCACCTCCGCCTCGGTCAGCGCCTCCACATCGCGCTGCGCCTCGGTCCCCGGGCCCGGCTGCGCGGCGGCCGCCGCGAGCTCGCCGGGGTCCGCGTGCCGGGGCATCAGCTCACGGCAGAGCGGATCGGCGCCGCAGGTCTTGGCCACGTGCCAGGCCTTGCGGACGAGCACCCGGCCCCGGTTGAAGTCGCCCAGCGAGCGGTACGCGCGGCCGAGTTCACCGAGGGCGACGGCCAGCTGGACGCGGTCGTCGCCACCCTCCAGGATCTCCACGGCCTCCTTGAGCCGGGGCACCCGGCGCTTGAGCTCGTCGGTGCGGGCGAGCACGACCAGCAGCGCGCCGCGCAGCCGGGCGTCCTCCGGGCCCAGCCGCAACTGCTCCTCGGCCAGGGCGCGGGCGCGTGCCGGGTCGCCGAGGGCCAGCCAGGTCTCGGCGGCGTCCAGCCGCCAGGGGCTCAGCAGCGGGATGTCCATCCGCCAGGCGGCCATCAGCTCACCGGCGGCCGTGAAGTCGCCGAGCGCGGCGTGGTAGCGGCCGGTGGCCAGGTGGCAGCGGCCTCTGGCGCGCAGGTAGAAGAGCCCGGGGAGGGTCTGGAAGAGCTCCTCGGGCAGGGGTTGTTCGAGCAGCGCCATGGCCTCGTCGTAGTGGCCCATCCCGGTCTCGGCCTGGATCAGGGTGGACAGCAGCAGTCCGATGCCCACACCCCAGCCCTGGACCGAGATCCGTGACATCGCGGTGCGCGCCTGGTGCGCGGCGACCTGCAGATCGCCCTGGCGCAGCGCGATTTCGGCCCGTACGGCGGACAGCAGCGCCTGCCAGGTGGGCACGCGGCGGGAGGAGCATTCGCCCTGCAGCCGCTCGCACCAGGACAGGGCGAGGTCGAGCCGGCCGGCCAGCACGAGTGCCATCAGCGCCACGGCCAGCGGCTGGAGGGTGCTGTCGCTCAGGTGGTAGCGCTGCAGCACCCGCTCGGCCTCGATGACGGCGCGGTCGGCCTGGCCCTCGGTGAGCACGGCGGACATGGTGGCGGCGGCGTGGGCGTGGGCCAGGTCGGCCATGTCGCGCGGGGCTCCGGCGGTGGTCCCGGTGGCGCCGGTCCCGACGGTGGGGAGGCGGTCGCGCAGCGGGGGGCTGAGCATGGTCAGCCACTGGGCGGAGGCGGAGACGGCGGCGGTCATCGCGCAGTCGTCACCGGTGGCGGCCGAGCGGGCCAGCGCGGAAACGGCGCCGGCCGCCGCGTCCAGCCGTCCCGACCAGGCGAGGTAGGACGTGATCGGAGCGACGTCGCGCGGGGCGAGCCGGCCCCGCTCGGCGTCCTCGGTGAGCTCCGGCAGATGGCTTTCGGCGGTGGCCGGGCCGATCCGCCACGCGACGCTGACCAGGCGGGCCTTGAGCGCGGTGCGCTCGGAGCCGGGCGCGCAGGCGTGGTGGGCGCATTCGAGGCAGCGCAGCGCGAACTCCAACTCCTCCTCGACCAGGGCGAATTCGGCGGCCTCGCGGAGAACGGGGACGGTCCAGCGCTCGGCGTCCTGCCGGGCGGAGACCAACTGCCGGGCCACGTCGAGCGCGGAGGCGCCGTCGGCGTGCAGCAGCCGGGCGGCGCGGGCGTGCAGCGCGCCGCGTGCGGTGGCGGGGGTCGCGTCGAGCACTGCGGTACGGGCCACCTCGTCGCGGAAGGCGTTGTGCTCCAGGATGGCGCACTGGTGCAGGTCCTGGACGCCCTGCTGGACCGTGCTGGCGCTGAGGTCCAGGAGCTGGCCGAGCAGCCGCGGGGAGCGGGCGTCGCCGAGGACGGCCACCCCGCGGGCGATCCGCAGCACCTCGGGCTCGCCGCGGTGCAGACAGCCGAGAACGGCGTGGGCGAACGCCTCGCCGGGCGCGGGGCGCTGCTGGGCCTCGCCGTGCTCGCCGACGGTCCGCCAGTCCTCCAGCAGGGCGCGCAGCAGCAGCGGGTTGCCGCCGGAGACGCGGTGGCATTCGGGGGCGAGGCGGGCGGCGACGGTGGCGGACAGGGTGCCGGAGAGCGCCTCGGCGACGCCCGACTCGGTGAGCATGTGCAGCCGCATGCGCACGCAGTTGGGCTGACGGAGCAGTTCGGCGTGGAAGGTGAACTGTTCCTGGCGAAGTCGGGGGGATTCGGTGAGGACGATGAGAACCTTCGCCTGACGCACCCGCCGGGCCAGATGAAGCAGGAATTGCAGGGACTGGTCGTCGCCGCAGTGCACATCGTCGACAAGGACGACAAGTGTGCGATCGTCGACCATCCGCAGCAACGCCGAGGAAATCTGGGACATCACGTGCATGCGCCCCGCGGCGGTGCTTTCCAGCGCGTTTCCGTCAAGCAGCGCGATCACTTCGGATCGCACATCGGCGGACATCGCACCGCTATCGAAAATCTTTCGGACAATTCCGAAGGGAAGGTCCCGCTCGGCCCGCGAACCGGTCGCTTCCAGGAGCAACGCACCGCTTTCGATGGCCTGTTCGGCAAAGGTGTTCAGCAGTGTGGTCTTGCCACTGGCCACCGCACCGCTGACAAGTGCCAGCCGACCCCGGCCCTGCGTCGCGCCGCGCAGCATTTCACGCAGCGCGGAGAGGTGGTTCTCCCATTCGAAGAGGTTCGCAGGCAAAGAATTCATCCCCCGATGAAGCCACGTGATGCCCCCAGCGGACCGCCGGAGGCATCGAGCGTGACGAGTGGTGTTTTCCAGAGCGTCGGGCAGGTACCTGATGAGGCGGACGACTCAGGGTCTCGACCCCGAAAGCGCCTCCGCGACGAGACTCATAATCGGCCCTTGATGCCCGGCCAAGAAGAAGTGGCCCCCCGGGAACACCCGGATATGACACGCGCCGGTGGTGTGCGACCGCCAGGCCTCCGCCTCCTCGAGGCTGGTCCTGGGGTCGTTGTCGCCGGTCAGCACGGTGATCGGCGAGCGGACGGCGGCGCCGGGCACCGAGCGGTAGGTCTCGATCGCCTTGTAGTCACCGCGAATCGCCGGCATCGCCATGCGCAGGATCTCCTCATTTCCGAGGACGCGGGAATCGGTGCCGCTCAGCAGCTTCATCTCGCGTACGACGCCGTCGTCATCGCGCCGGTGCACATTCTCGTCGCGGTAACGGGACGGCGCCCGGCGGCCGGAGGCGAAGAGGGCGAGCGCGGAGAACTCCGGATCGGCCTCCTCCAGCCGGCGGGCCACCTCGAACGCGAGAACGGCGCCCATGCTGTGCCCGAAGAAGACGACCGGGAGATCGAGCCAGGGCTTCAACTCCGCGGCGATGGTGTCGGCGTACTCGTCGATGTTCTCGATCAGCGCGTCCTGCCGCCGGTCCTGACGCCCCGGATACTGCACGCAAAGGACATCGGCGGACGACGAAAGCGTTTGGGACATCGGGAAGAAGAACGACGCCGAACCCCCGGCATGGGGCAGACAGACCAGACGGGCGCGACTCTCTGGCATCGGATGGAATCGTCGTATCCAGACGCTGTCTTCTCGCTGTGCACCCATGCGTAGGGAAAGTCTTTCACTCGTCAAGCAAAATGTGGGGGACAGACGGCAGAGCGTACCGGGCACGCATCCGAGGACGCATCGGCACAGCACTGCCCCTTCATGATTAACACGCCCAATGATGTAGGGGGCACCCCTAGTCTAGGGGGATTCTTCTTGACTGGGGTCACGGGGCGTGCGTTACTTCCGTGCGCCCTTGTTGAGCGCCTCCACCAGATCGTCCAGGGCGTCGACGAGTTGCTCCGCGTCGCGCAGCGCCACCCCCGGACGGTCCCCGGACCGCTGCCGCCACCGCTCCAGCGACTGGTGCACCGGCGACCAGTTGAGCGGCCGCCGCTCCCGTACCGCCTTCACCGCCTCGGGCAGCGCCTGCCGCAGTGCCGCGGCGAAGTCCCCGGCCTCCTCCGACGGCGGCGCGTCCCGCTCCGGCAGATGTGCCTCCAGCAACATGGCGACCCGGCCCATCATGGACAGCGCCGTCTGCGCGGCTCGCGCGGCGGGCCGCGACAGCCCGCGGTGGCGCACCGGCTCCCGGTGCGCCTGGGTCTCGCTCTGCTCCCACGCCGCCCGCGCCGCGCGGGCGTCCAGCAGGGCGTCCCGCACCTGGCGGGGGCGGCGTTCGGCGGGCCGGGCGTACGCGTCGAAGACGGCGGTGGCGAAGGCGCCGTTGGCGGCCAGCCAGTCCGCGAGCCGGTCCCGCAGCCGCGGCGTCTCCCAGGCGGGGAAGACCGCGTACGCGACCATCGCCAGCACCCCGCCCAGCAGCGTCAGCGCCACCCGCGCCTGCACGGTCTGATGCCACGCCTCGCCCGCGACGCTGAGCAGGAAGACCACATACGCGCTCACGCACGCGGAGGTCACGATGAAACCGGTGCGCAGCAGCAGATACATCGACAGGACGGCCAGCACGGCCAGCGCGGCGCTCAGATACGAGCCGGGGTGGACCAGCGCCACCACCCCGCCGCCGACCAGCACCCCGGCCAGGGTGCCCAGGAAGCGGGCGACACCGCGGGAGTAGGTCTGGGCGAAGTCCGGCCGCAGGACCATGGTGGAGGTCAGCGGCGCCCAGTAGGAGTGGCCCAGCGGCAGCGTCGTGCTCAGCAGATAGCCGCTGACGCTGACCGCGCACAGCCGCACCGCGTGGCGCAGCACCGGCGAGGACCAGCGGGCCTCGCGGTGGACGGCGCGCAGCGCCACGGCGGCGGTGCCCCCGATACCGGGGCGGGGCAGGAAGCGGTGCACCATCCGGCCCTCGGCGGACACCTCCTCCACCGGCTCGTCGGACGCCTCCACCACGTCCGCCACCAGCGAGAAGAGCCGCAGCGCGGCACGGCGGGCGGCACCGGTCAGCCTGGGCCCGTCCGCCGGCATCCGCAGCACGGCCATGGCGTCGGAGGGCACCCGCACCGGTGTGCCGCGGCGGATGGCGTGGGCCACCGCGTCCAGTACGGTGCCGGTGGCGGCGAGCAGTTCCCGCACCCGGTCGCGCTCGGGCCCCTCCTCGGGGGCGCCGACCACCGGATCGGCGAGCGAGGCGAGCACCGGGCGGATCCGCTCGGCCAGCAGCCGGTAGCCGCTCAGCTGGCGGGGCCGCCGCCGGGCCTGACGGGGTGTCACGGCGGCGGCACTGCGGGCGTCCATCAGCGGTTTGGGGTCGAAGGGCGCCACCGGATCGTGGCGCAGCCTGCGGGCGTAGTCAGCCACGCCGGCGAGCGCGTCGGCGAGGGCGTCGCGCTGCACGCCCCATGGCCGCACCGGGAAGAGCACGATCAGCGCGGCCTGCACCACACCGCCGAGCCCGACCAGCAGGGCGTGCCCCAGGGCGCCCGTGACCGAGGTCGGGAGGGTGACCGTGATCAGCATGACGGCCACCATCTGGGTGGAGACCAGCCCGGAGACCGGGCCGACCGCCCACGACATGCCCGTCATCAGCGTCCACACGGAGAGCATGAGGACGAAGGTGAGGGTGTGGGCGGCGGCCAGATAGCCGAGGAAGGTGCTCACCGCGAGACCGCTCGCGGCGGCCAGGGCCAGCCAGGGGCGGGGGCGCCAGCTGCGCTGGAAGGTGGCGATCCCGGCGGAGAAGGCGCCGAAGGCCGCCGAGACGGCGAGCGTCGGCGAGCCCAGCCACAGCGCCACCCCGACGACGAGCGCGACCCCGCACGCGCCGCGGATCGCGACCAGCGGCTCGGTCCTGGTCCGCTCGATCGCGAGGCCCGTCCGGGCGGTCTCCTTCAACGCGTGCGACCAGGTCATACGGCGAGACTACGGGGTGGCCCCGGGAGAACTGAACCACCCGTTCCGGTCTCCGGGCGTCGCCTCCGGAGACCCCCACCACATCCATGCCGTCCCCTCACCTGCCGTGAGCCGGCCATCCACGACGGGCCGACATCTGGAAACGCGGCCCGGTTTGTATGTACGTGCACTCATGAGTCTCCGTATTGTTCCCTCCAGCCTGGCAGCGGCTGATGAGGGTGATGCGCGGCGCAAGCCGTACTGGAGGGGGAAGATGGGTTCGTTCGAGGAGGAATGGGCGCGTCTCAAGGATGGTGCCGCGGGCGGGCCCGGGATGCGGCTGGCGAGCGCCGGGGACGGCGGCGCCGAGGGGGGCGTGAAGTCCAGCAAGACCGCGTGGACGGCGGCGGGCAGCGCCGTCGGGGGCCTGTGCAGCAACGCGAAGAAGGTGCTGACCTCCCTCGAGACCGGCCAGCACGGTCTTGCCACCGACGGAGAGGTGGAGACCGCGGCGGCGCAGTCCGAGGTCTACCAGAGCTGGAAGACGTACCTGGACAAGCTGTCCGGGCGATGCACCACCTTGCAGGGCAACCTGGAGCGGGCGGGCAAGGACCTGCTCCTCACCGACGAGAACGTCAAGGGCCTTTTCGTGGAGCTGGGAAAGCAGTACCGCGACACCCCGGCCGTCGGCGGCGAGGGAAAGTGACCTGAGCCATGGACATCGATGCGCTGAAGACGCTCAAGCTGCACGAGTTCGAGGAAGCGGCGACCGGCTACCGCTCGGTCAGCGACATGGGGAGCGAGGCGAAGGACGCGCTGGAGCAGCGGATCACCGTCCAGATGCGGAAGGCGCTGAAGGGGGAGGCAGTCGATGCCGCGGTCGTCCAACTGCGCGAGGTGGCGAAGGACTTCCATTACGTGCAGGTCGAGTGCGGCCTGATCGGCACAGCCCTGAAAGCCTTCGCGGCGGACATGCGCCCGGCGCAGGACAAACTGAAGCGGGCGCTGTCGGAGGCGGCCGAGCACAAGTTCACGGTGGGCGCCGATGGCTCGGTGGCCTATCCGGCGGCCGGTGAGAACCCGGGCGGTTCCCCGCCGCAGCCCGGTTCGGCCAGCGGCACCCTGTCCGAGCAGGTCCGGGCGATCCAGCGCCAGGCGGGCAACTTCGACCCGAACCCGAACTACGCGATAGCCCAGGGCATCGCCAACCGCATCGCGGAGGCCCTGAAGGAGGCCACGGACGCGGACCAGAAGTGGGCGCCGCAGTTGCGCAAGCTCAAGGCGGACGACGACCTGGTCGTGTCCGCCGAGGACTGGGCGGACGCGGGGAAGGACACGGAGGGCGTCCGCAGGGCGGGCCAGGACTATCTGGACTCCCTGCCGCAGCCCCCGAAGGACGGCAGCCCGAAGGCCAACGCGGACTGGTGGAAGGGGCTCGACCCCGAACAGCAGGCGGCCTGGACCGCGCTCCAGCCGAACACCGTCGGCGGGCTCGATGGCCTGCCCGCCACGGCTCGGGACGAGGCCAATCGCATCGTCCTCGACGAGAAGCGGGGCCAGTACCAGACGCAGCTGAACGGGATCCCCAAGCCGCCCGCGAACGAGTGGACGTGGATCACCGCGGGCATGTTCCCCTCCAAGGTGCACACCGACGAGTGGATGGAGTGGGACAAGAAGTACGGCGACCAGTACCGGCACCTGGAGTCATCCCTCAAGGGCATGAACGCCATCCAGACCCGGTTCGACCAGACCGGCAAGGGCGGCTTGCCCGAGGCGTATCTACTCGGCTTCAGTCCGGAGGGCAACGGCCGGGCCATCGTGGCCAACGGCAACCCGGACACCGCTCGGCACCAGGCGGTGTACGTGCCCGGCACGACGTCGAACCTGGGCAGTATCGGCGGCAACGTCGACCGGATGACCGAACTGTGGCGCCAGACACAGCAGGCGACACCGGATGCCTCCGTGTCGACCATCACCTGGCTCGGCTACGACGCCCCGCAGAGCATCGTCAAAGATGCCCCGTTCGAGCACTACGCCTACGACGGAGCGCCCGCTTACCGGAAGTTCATGGACGGTCTCGACGCCTCGTACAGTGGCTCCGGCGAGCCGCACCGCACGGCCATCGGGCACTCCTACGGCACCACCCTCATCGGGGCAGCGGCCCAGACGGGCGACCTCAACGCGGATGATGTGGTCTTCGCCGGGAGCCCAGGGGTAAAGGTAGGTTCGGCCCATGAGATGGACGTTCCGAAAGGGCACGTGTGGAACGAGGAAGCGGACGGGGACAAGGTCCCGGACATCGGCCGCTGGGGTCACGGCGGCAGTCAGTGGAAGATGGGCGGCGGCGTATTCCTCATCCCCAGCGACGATGCCTTCGGCGCGCACCAGATGAACACGCACGCCGAGGGCAGCGGCCCCCAAGCGACCACGGGATCGGAAGGCCACAGTGAGTACTGGAACAAGGGCACGACCGCGCTGAAGAACCAAGCGTTGGTCGTGGTCGGCGAGTACGGCGACGTCACCGCTCCCCGGTAACGAATCACACCCAGGCGCGCAAACACCCACCGGCCCACCGTCGACCTGCCGAACAACACCAAGGACTCGCATGCTCCGCGCACCGCTCCCCACCTCTCATCGGCGTCGCACGGGCAGTGCCGTGTTCCCTCTCGTATTGACCGGCCTTCTTCTCAGTGGATGCGGCATGACTGACGACGACACCTCGGAATCTCCCACCACCAATACCAGCGAGTCGGGCGACTCGGCCTCACGGATTCCCCACGCGGGCACGGCCGGCACCGACGAGGCGGTTGCCGCCGTGAAAGCGATCTCCAGCCAGATCTACGACTTCATCGGCGTGCCCGGTACAGCATCCCAACCCGGGCCCGGTGTCAAGGCGTGTTCCGGCAAGGACCCGGACAAGTACTTCCAGGTCTACCACCCGTGGAACTTCAAGCCCAAGTCCGGCGCGGACAACGACGTCGCCATGAGGAACCTCAAGGAGAAACTCGGTACGGGCGATTGGGTGATCAAGAGTTCTTACCGCGACAACAGTGCGAACAAGAACCTCAACATCGTCGCCGACAACGACTCCAAGAAGATGAGTGTCTGGATCGTCGGGTACAGCAAGCGTGACACCCCGAGCATCGGCATCGAAGTCACCTCGGGCTGCTACCAAGTCTCCGAGGGAGAGACCATCGAGCACTCCTAGCCCCATTACACCGCCTCCGGCGACTCGGCGAGGCCGTGGACGCGGAAGGTGCCCCCCGCCCGCCCCTGACGGGCTGGGGCGAGGGGCGTACGCGGCCCATGAGGGCCGGGCCGATCGGACGTACGGTCAGTGGTTCTTCGGGAAGCCGAGGTTGATGCCGACCTCCTCCGACGGCTCCGGCCAGCGGGTGGTGACGACCTTGCCGCGGGTGTAGAAGTGCACCCCGTCGTTGCCGTAGATGTGGTGGTCGCCGAAGAGCGAGTCCTTCCAGCCGCCGAAGGAGTGGTAGCCTACCGGCACCGGGATCGGCACGTTGACGCCGACCATGCCCGCCTCCACCTCCAGCTGGAAGCGGCGGGCGGCGCCACCGTCGCGCGTGAAGATGGCCGTGCCGTTGCCCCACTGGGAGCTGTTGATCAGCGCGATGGCCTCGTCGTAGGTCTCGGCGCGCACCACGCACAGCACCGGGCCGAAGATCTCGTCACGGTAGGCGTCGGCCGTCGGCGGAACCCTGTCCAGCAGCGATACGCCGATGAAGAAGCCGTTCTCATGGCCCTCCACGGAGTATCCGGTGCCGTCCACGACCACCTCGGCGCCCTGGGCCGCGGCCCCGTGCACATAGGAGGCGACCTTGTCGCGGTGCTCCTTGGTGATCAGCGGGCCCATCTCGGAGGCCGGGTCGTTCCCGGGGCCGATCCGCAACTTGGCGGCCCGGTCGGCGATCTTCTTCACCAGCTCGTCGCCCGCGTCGCCGACCGCGACCACGACCGAGACCGCCATGCAGCGCTCACCGGCCGAGCCGTAGGCCGCGTTGATGGCGTTGTCCGCCGCGAAGTCCAGATCGGCGTCGGGCAGCACCAGCATGTGGTTCTTGGCGCCGCCGAGCGCCTGCACCCGCTTGCCGTGCTCGACGGCCTTGGACTGGATGTACTTCGCGATCGGGGTCGAGCCCACGAAGCTGACGGCCGCGACGTCCGGGTGCTCGAGCAGCCGGTCGACGGCCACCTTGTCGCCGTTGACCACGTTGAGCACCCCGTCCGGCAGCCCCGCCTCGGAGGCCAGCTCGGCCAGCCGGTGGGAGGCCGAGGGGTCCTTCTCGCTGGGCTTGAGGACGAAGGTGTTACCGCAGGCGATGGCCACCGGGAACATCCACATCGGCACCATCGCCGGGAAGTTGAACGGGGTGATGCCCGCGACCACACCCAGCGGCTGGCGGATCGAGGAGACATCGACCCCGGTGGAGACCTGGGTGGACAGCTCGCCCTTCAGCTTCTCGGCGATCCCGCAGGCCAGTTCCACGATCTCCAGACCGCGGGCCACCTCACCGAGCGCGTCCGAGTGGACCTTGCCGTGCTCGGCGGTGATCAGCTCGGCGATCTCGTCGCGGTGGGCGTCCAGCAGCTCGCGGTACTTGTAGAGGATCGCGGTGCGCTTGGCGAGGGACACCGTGCCCCAGGAGCGGTACGCCTCCTTGGCCGCGGCCACGGCCGCGTCGACCTCGTCCACGGAGGCCAGGGCGACCTGGGTGTTCTGCGCGCCGGTGGCGGGGTTGTAGACCGGTCCGTACGCGCCGGTCGCGCCCTCGACGGTCTTTCCGCCGATCCAGTGGTTGACGGTCTTCATGGGTGCGGAGCCTTTCTGTCGAAAAACGTCAGAGGTGGCGGCGGCGTGCGGCGGCCTGCCGGTCGTAGTCCTCGCGGGCCTTCACGGCGGCCGGACGGGTCGCGATCTCGGCGACAGGCACATCCCACCACGCCTGTGCCTCGGGTGCGCCGGACACTGTGTCGGCCGTTTCGGTCTCCACATAGACACATGTGGGCCGGTCCGAGGCGCGTGCCTCGGCGAGCGCCGCCCGCAGCTCGCCCACGCTCTTCGCGCGCAGCACGTCCATGCCGAGCGAGGCGGCGTTGGCGGCCAGGTCGACCGGGAGCGGATCGCCGGTGTACTGCCCGTCGGGCGCCCGGAAGCGGTAGGCGGTGCCGAAGCGCTCGGCGCCGGTGGTCTCCGACAGACCGCCGATCGAGGCGTAGCCGTGGTTCTGGAGCAGCACGACGTTGATGTTGATGCCCTCCTGGACCGCGGTGACGATCTCGGTGGGCATCATCAGATACGTACCGTCACCGACCAGCGCCCAGACCGGGGTGCCGGGCGCCGCGAGCCGTACGCCGATGGCGCCGGGGATCTCGTACCCCATGCAGGAGTAGCCGTACTCGAGGTGGTACTGGCGCGGGGAGCGGGCGCGCCACAGCTTGTGGAGGTCGCCCGGCAGCGAGCCGGCCGCGTTGATCACCACGTCCTCGTCGCCGACGACCGCGTCCAGCGCGCCCAGTACCTGGGTCTGGGACGGCCGGGCGGTCTCGTCCTCGGCGGCGTACGCGGCGTCCACCCGGCGCTCCCACGCGGCCTTCCCGGTGCGGTACTCGGCCTCGTACGTCTCGTCCACGCGGTGGCCCGCCAGCTCGGCGGTGAGCGCTTCGAGGGCGGCGCGGGCGTCGGCGACCACGGTGGTGGCGCCGAGCTTGTGGGCGTCGAACGGGGTGATGTTGAGGTTGAGGAAGCGGACCGCCGGGTCCGCGAACAGGGTCGCGGAGGCGGTGGTGAAGTCGCTGTAGCGGGTGCCCACGCCGATGACCAGGTCGGCGGTGCGGGCCAGGTCGTCCGCGACGGCGGTGCCGGTGTGGCCGATCCCGCCGATGTCGGCGGGGTGGTCGTAGCGCAGCGAGCCCTTGCCCGCCTGGGTGGAGGCCACCGGGATGCCGGTCGCGTCCACGAGGGCGCGCAGGCTGTCCTCCGCCTCGCTGTGGTGGACCCCGCCGCCCGCGACGATCAGCGGCCGGCGGGCGGCGCGGATGGTCCGCGCGGCGGCGGCCACCTCGGCCGCCTCGGGGGCGGGGCGGCGGACGTGCCACACCCGGTCCGCGAAGAACTCCTCGGGCCAGTCGAACGCCTCGGCCTGGACGTCCTGCGGCAGGGCCAGGGTGACGGCGCCGGTCTCGGCCGGGTCCGCCAGCACCCGCATGGCCTGGAGCGCGGCCGGGATCAGCGCCTCGGGGCGCATCACCCGGTCGAAGTAGCGGGAGACCGGGCGCAGCGCGTCGTTCACCGAGATGTCGCCCGCGTACCCCACTTCGAGCTGCTGGAGCACCGGGTCGGCGGGCCGGGTGGCGAAGATGTCGCCGGGCAGCAGCAGCACCGGCAGCCGGTTGACGGTGGCGAGCGCGGCACCGGTGACCAGGTTGGTGGCGCCGGGGCCGATGGAGGTGGTGACGGCCTGGGCGGCGAGCCGGTTGTTCTGCCGGGCGAAGCCGACCGCTGCGTGCACCATCGCCTGCTCGTTACGGCCCTGGAGGTACGGCATGGTGCCCGGCCCGGACTCCAGCAGCGCCTGGCCGAGCCCGGCCACGTTGCCATGGCCGAAGATCCCCCAGGTGGCGTTGATCAGGCGATGCCGCCGACCGTCCCGCTCGGTGTACTGGTGGGCCAGGAACTCCACCAGCGCCTGGGCGACGGTGAGGCGGCGCACTGCCGAACCGTTCATCGTGGGTCTCCAGCGGGTGCTTGATAGAGGGGCAGACGGGGGTCGACGGGCTGGTCCGGCCAGGTGGAGCGGATCCAGCTGTGGTCGGGGTGGTCGCGGATGAGCCAGGCGCGCTCCGCCTCCGGGCCCGCCATGACGTTCAGGTAGTACATGTCGTGCCCAGGGGCGGCGATGGAGGGGCCGTGCCAGCCGTCGGGGATCAGGACGGTGTCGCCGGAGCGGACCTCGGCGAGCACATCGGTGCCACGGCCGTGGCCGGACGGAGAGACCCGCTGATAGCCGACGCCCTCGTTGCCGTGGGCCTCGGCGATCTCGAAGTAGTAGATCTCCTCGAGCTCGCTCTCCTCGCCGGGGCGGCACTGGTCGTGCTTGTGCGGCGGATACGAGGACCAGTTGCCGCCCGGGGTGAGCACCTCGACGGCGATGAGCTTGTCGCATTCGAAACCGCCACCTGATTTTCCGCCTCCGGCGGGGGCCGCGGCGCCGAAGTTGTTCACCTGGCGCGAGCAGTTGCCGCTGCCGCGCAGTTCGACGGGGACGGCGGAGGCCGGTCCGTAGCGCGCGGGCAGCCGGCGCTCACAGCGGGCGCCGGTGAGCGCGAAGCGGCCGCCCGCGCCGCTGGCGATCTGGGCGTGGGAGTCGCGCGGCAGATAGACGAAGTCGCTCACCCCGCTGAACACGCTCTCCCGGCCGTGCAGTTCGAAGGTCTCGCCCTCGGCGATCACGGTGCAGCCGCCGCTCAGCGGCAGCACGATCCACTCGCTGTCCCCGGTGGCCAGGGAGTGCGAACCGCCGGGCGGCAGATCGAGGACCCGCAGGCTGGAGTAGCCCCAGCCGGCCCGCTCGGGGTCGATGTCCACGGCGTAGGGGCCGTCGGCCGCCTTGCCGGCCTGCACATGGAAGCCGGGGAACGGATCGGTGGTGGTCATGGCGTGAAGTCTCTGCCTTTCTTACAGCGTCACAGCAGGCCGACGGCGGTGTCCACGGCGGTCTCGACACTGCCCTCCGCCGGATAGAGCAGGGAGCGGCCGACGACCAGCCCCTGCACGGTGGGCAGGCCCAGCGCCTTGCGCCACTTCTCGTACGCCTCCTCCTGGTCCTGCGGAGACTTGCCCACGTCGCCGCCGAGCAACACCGCCGGAAGGGTGCTCGTCTCCATCACCGCCGCCATCTCGTCGGCGTCGTGGGTGACCGGCACCTTCAGCCAGGTGTAGGCGGAGGTTCCGGCGAGGCCGGAGGCGATGGCTATGGACTTGGTGACGGCCTCGGCGGACAGGTCGTTGACGACCTTCCCGCCCGTCCGCCGGGAGATGAACGGCTCGACGAAGACGGGCAGCCGCCGCTCGGCCATCTCGTCGATGGCGCGGGCCGTGGTGACCATGGTGGTCAGCGAACCGGAGTCCTCGTAGTCGATGCGCAGCAGCAGCTTGCCCGCGTCGAAGCGGAGGCGCTCGATGTCCTGGGGGCGGTGTCCGGTGAACCGGTCGTCGAGTTCGAACGAGGCCCCGGCGAGGCCGCCGCGGTTCATCGAGCCCATGACGACCTTGCCGTCGAGGGCGCCGAGCAGCAGCAGGTCCTCGAGGATGTCGGCGGTGGCGAGCACCCCGTCGACCCCGGGCCGGGACAGCGCCACGCACAGCCGCTCCAGCAGATCGCCCCGGTTGGCCATGGCCAGCTTGTGGCCACCGACGGCGAGGGCGCCGCGCGCCGGGTGATCGGCGGCCACGATCATCAGACGGCCGCTGTCCCCGATGAGGGGGCGGCGGACCCGGCGGGCGGCCGCCTCGGCGATGGACTCCGGGTGGCGGCTGCGCACCGCCACGAGGTCCGAAATGCTGATGCTCAAGGGATTTTCCTCGCATTCGCGATTCTTGAAGGGCACACGGAGCGCGGGGACCGCGTGCCGACGAGGGGAAGGGCCTGACGTCGGTGGTCAGTCCCCCGCCAGCAGAGCCTCGACCTCCGCCGTGGTGGGCATCGCGGAGGAGCAGGCGAGACGGGACGCGACGATGGCGCCCGCCGCGTTGGCGTACCGCATGACGCGCTCCAGCGGCCAGTCCGAGAGCAGCCCGTGGCACAGCGCTCCGCCGAACGCGTCGCCCGCGCCGAGCCCGTTGACCACCTCGACCGGGACCGGCGGGACCTCCGCGGTGGTGCCGTCGCGGTGCACGGCGAGCACCCCGCGCGGGCCCTGTTTCACGACGGCGATCTCCACGCCCGCGTCCAGCAGCGCCTGCGCGCACGCCTTGGGCTCGCGCGCACCCGTGGCGATCTCGCATTCGTCCACGTTGCCGACGGCGACGGTCGCATGGCGCAGCGCCTCGGCGTAGAAGGGGCGGGCGGTCTCCGGGTCGGCCCAGAACATCGGCCGCCAGTCGAGGTCGAAGACGGTGGTGCCGCTCTTGGCGCGGGCGGCGAGCGCGGCGAGGGTGCTGGTGCGGCTGGGCTCCTCGCTGAGCCCGGTGCCGGTCATCCAGAAGATCCGGGCGGTGCGGATGGCGTCGAGGTCCAGCTCATCGGAGTGGATCTCCAGATCGGGCGCCTTGGGGCGGCGGTAGAAGTACAGCGGGAAGTCGTCGGGCGGGAAGATCTCGCAGAAGGTGATCGGGGTGGGGTACTCCTCGACGGGGGTGACGAAGCGGTCGTCCACCCCGAAGGCCCGCAGCTCCTGGTGGATGTAGTCGCCGAACGGATCCGCCCCGGTGCGGCTGATCACGGCGGAGCGGTGGCCGAAGCGGGCCGCGGAGACCGCGACATTGGTCGCCGAGCCGCCGAGAAACTTTCCGAACGATTCAACCTGCGGCAGTGGCACACCGGTCTGCAGTGGATAGAGGTCCACTCCGATGCGGCCCATCGTGATCAGGTCGTACGGCTCACTCATGCCTGCCCCTTCGGGAAAGACGCAGCTCAGGGTCTGGTGCTCAGAACTCCGGGATCCATCCCGGCCCTTCAGGTCTAGACGTGTGCCCCCACCACTGTCAAGACTTTGTCCTTACATACGGACGTAATCATCCGGGCCCACGGGGCGCGTTATCGGCTCGTTACGTCCAGATGAAATGTTGTCATGACAAAGTCTTGACAGTGGCCACCCACGGGGAGAGGCTCCCGTTCTGCAACGGCCGTGCTGATCCGACGGACCTGGCTTGAGAGGTGCTGGAACGGATGGACCTCAGACTCAATCGACACCGCAGAGCGGGCTTCGCCGCGCTCGTCACCGCAACCCGCACCACGCCTATATGGTCGGCGACCACTTCGCGGTGCTCCGGCTCGGCACCCTGGAGCTGAACGCGGCGCGCGAGGATGTCAGCCTCGAGGAGCTCACCAACCACATGGCCGGCGGTGCCGAACTGGCCGCGCTCAAGCATGAGCTGGCCCAGGTCCGCGGGGTCGACGTAGACGAGCTGCCGGAGGAGGTGACCGCCCCATCTTCCTGATGGACACCTCCTGATGGACACCTCCTGACGGACGCCATCCTTCCGACGCCTTTCCCTGACAAGACGTCCGAATGTCCTGACGAACCCTTGACGGCCGCCCGCCCGGCCGGTGAAGCTGCCCAAAGCAGTACGACGCGGGCACCCCAGCACACCGAGGAGACCCTCTGCCATGACTGCCGACGCCTCCCCCGTACCCACCCTGGACCGCATCCGGGTCGGCTCGGCCCCCGACTCGTGGGGGGTGTGGTTCCCCGACGACGATCAGCAGGTTCCCTGGCAGCGCTTCCTCGACGAGGTCACGGAGGCCGGTTACGAGTGGATCGAGCTGGGTCCGTACGGCTATCTGCCCACGGACCCGGCCCGGCTCACCGAGGAGACCGGCCGGCGCGGTCTCACGGTCTCCGCGGGCACCGTCTTCACCTCGCTGCACCGCGGCCCCGAGGTCTGGGACGCCACCTGGGAGCATGTCTCCCAGGTGGCCGAGCTGACCCGGGCGATGAACGCCAAGCACCTCGTGGTCATCCCCTCCTTCTGGCGGGACGACAAGACCGCCGAGCTGATCGAGCCTCCGACGCTCACCGCCGAGCAGTGGCGCCATCTGTCCACCGGGATGGAGCGGCTCGGCCGTGAGGTGCGGGAGCGCTTCGGGCTCGACATCGTCGTCCACCCGCATGCCGACACCCATATCGACACCGAGGAGAACGTGGCCCGCTTCCTGGACGCCACCGACTCCGACCTGGTCAGCCTCTGCCTGGACACCGGGCACTACGCCTACTGCGGCGGCGACAGCGTCAAGCTGATCGAGACCTACGGCGAGCGCATCGGCTATCTCCACCTCAAGCAGGTCGACCCGGAGATCCTCGCCGATGTGGTGAAGAACGGGGTGCCGTTCGGGCCCGCCGTCCAGCGCGGGGTGATGTGCGAACCGCCGAACGGCATTCCGGAGCTGGGGCCGGTCCTGACCGCGGCCCAGAACCTGGATGTGGATCTGTTCGCCATCGTCGAGCAGGACATGTACCCTTGCCCGCCCGGCCAGCCCTTCCCCATCGCCGAGCGCACCCGGCGCTTCCTGCGCTCCTGCGGCGCCTGACCCCTTCCTTTTCGCCCCCACCAGCCCCCAGGGGCCGTCGCCCACACGGGCCGTCGAACCGTCCAGAGAGCAGAGAGAGAAGAGAGAGCAGTCTATGACCCAGCAGGGAACGCTCGGGGTCGCCGTCATCGGGACCGGCAAGATGGGCGCCGACCATGTCCGCCGCATCAACGACGTGATCAGCGGCGCCCGGGTGGCCGCCGTGGTCGACATCGACGAGGCGCGGGCCAAGGCGGTCGCCGACACCGCCGACGGCTGTCAGGCGTTCACCGACCCGGCCGCCGCGATGGCCGCGCCCGGCGTGGACGCGGTGCTGATCGCCTCGCCGGGGCCCGCGCACGAGGCCGCGCTGCTCAGCGCGTTCGAACGCGATCTGCCGGTGCTGTGCGAGAAGCCGCTCACCCCGGACTCCGCGTCCGCGCTGCGGGTGCTGGAGGCCGAGCAGCGGCTGGGCCACCGCCGGGTGCAGGTGGGCTTCATGCGCCGCTACGACACCGAGTTCATGAAGCTCAAGGCGCTGCTGGCCGGGGGCGAACTGGGCCGCCCGCTGCTGCTGCACTGCCGCCACCGCAATGCCTCGGTGCACTCGTACTTCACCAACGAGATGCTGATCACCGACTCGGTGGTGCATGAGATGGACCAGTCGCGCTGGCTGCTGGAGCAGGAGATCGCCGCCATCACCGTGCTCAAGCCGACCCCCAGCTCACTGTCGCCCGAGCCGCTCAGCGACCCCCAGCTGGTGGTCTTCGAGACTACCGGCGGGGCGATCGTCAATGTGGAGATCTTCGCCACCTGCGGCTTCGGCTACCAGGTGCAGGCGGAGGCGGTCTGCGAACGCGGCACCGCCCGCGTGGGCGACGCCCACGGGATGCTGGTCAACCGGCCCGGCGTCTGGGGCGGGGAGATCGCTCCGGACTTCGTGGCCCGCTTCGAGGAGGCGTACGACCGCGAGGTGCAGAGCTGGGTCAACGCCACCCGGCGCGGGGAGGTCGAGGGCCCCAGCGCCTGGGACGGCTATGCCGCGGCCGCCGTCAGTGAGGCGGGGGTCCGGGCCCAGGCCACGGGTCAGCGCACGGCCGTCGAGATGATCGAGCGCCCCGCCTTCTACAGCTGACACCCCGTCTCCAGCCGACGCCCAGCGGGCCGGCCGTGACCTCACGGCCGGCCCGCTGTGGTCTTGGCGGACGAGTACGTCCGAGCGCGTCCGAGTGCGTCCGGGTCTCGTCCGGTGCGTCACTCGCGCGTCACAGCGGTCACATCTCCATACGCCTCCGTCACAGATGTTCAACAGCCCCGGGCCACCCTTCACTCAGCGTCGTTGACCAGGCACAGGCTGATGGAATGTGAGCAGGCGCGACGTGGCTCCCCCGACGGCCCCACCGGGCCGTAACCGCGACGCCCTGCGGAAGGGCATGAGAAATGACCGACCGGAGGCTGTGGTCGTACAAGGAGATCGCCGCGCATATCGGTGTGCAGACCGACACCGTACGGTCCTATCGCAAGCACGGTCTGCTGCCGCCCCCCGATCATGTGGAGGGCGGCAAGCCGTACTGGTACGCGGATACGATCCGCTCCTGGGTGGTCCGCAGACCCGGCAACCGCCGCGCCCGGCGCGATGGCAAGGACTAGCGGTTTCTCACCCTCTTGCGCGAAACCGTGCCGTGACGTTGCCACCCCGGCATGGCCCATCGCCCATGCCGGGCGCACCAGCACAACGGCCCCTGCCATGTGGTCAGGGGCCGCTCTTTGCTGTGTCGATGCGTCATCAGCGAGGGGTCAGGCGCCGTGCAACTCCCCGTCCTTGACGGCAGATATGAACGATGACCAGGACGAGGCGGGGAAGACCAACGCCGGGCCGTTCGGATCCTTACTGTCACGCACGGGGACGGCGCCAGTGGACGCGAACGCGGGAGCCCACTCGACGCAGGACCCCCCTCCGCCGTTGCTGTAGCTGGATTTGACCCACCCTACGTAGGAGGTGTCCCGGGGGGTGCTCATGGCGTCAATTCCTCCATAACAGAACGGATGAATGCTGCCGTCTGTGTCGGCGACAAGGCGTATGCCCTGAGCAGATCGTATGCCTGAATCCGGGCCATGACCGTCTCGGTGTCCTCTAGTAACTGCCCGGTGTCGATGCTCTCTTCATAGGCCACCTCTGTGCCATCGTCCAGCCTCAGCAGATCCAGAGTGCCACCCATCAGCGGGTGTTCACCGTGTTCGTACGGCAGCACCTGAATCACGCTGTCAGGGGTGTCCACCAAGCCCATCAACCGGGCCAACTGGGCACGCATCACGCCTGCCCCACCAACCGGCCGCCGCAAGGAAGCCTCGTCCAGGATCACGGATAGATGAGGTGAAGGCGTAGCCCGGAGAAGTGCCTGGCGCCCCATCCGTGCCGCCACCTTCTCCTCTATCTCGTTCACGGTCGCCTTCGGGTTACTGACTCGAAAGAGAGCGCGAGCGTAGTCCTCGGTCTGGAGCAGTCCAGGCACAAGCTGACCCGCATAACAAGCAATTGCCCTGGCGCGAGTCTCCAGCTCCATACGACGCCGGTACTTGTCCGGGTGCACCTCCCGCCTTGCGAGCGCGTACAGCTTTCCGAAGAGCCCGTCTGTGCCGAACGCGGCGTCCAGATGGGCGGGAAGCTCGGGCGGGATCATGTACTCGGCTACCTCGATGCGCGCCAAGTGACTACGGCTTGACGGCACCACTTCAGCCAGCCTCGCCAGGCTCATGCCTGCCCGTTCGCGATGCCCGCGCAGCTCGGCACCGAAGAGATGACGGGCCGATCGGTCGGGCGTCAGTTCACGTTGCCGTGCCGCCATGCACGTAACTCCCATCTCCCAAAACCAGGTTGAGACATCCAAGTCTGTCGAGAGTACGCGCGGACAGCCACGCTTGCACTACACAGAGTCAACAGCCACCGCGCCCCTGACCGACACGGGCGCGGGCAGGAACTTCTGACCTGGGAGACCCCCGCGACCTGGCCGGGTCCGGGGGCATGGTCAACGCTGGATTGGAGCGTCAACATGCTGGACCCTATCGCCCGTCTGCTCGTATGGGTGAGGGCGTTTTTCGCCTTACGGCCGTCCGGCCGTCACCGGGCCGCCCCGAACCTCCCCACGTCGCGCCCGGGGCCTTCCGGCCCCGTGGCGGGGGCCATGGCCTCCCCGAGTGTCACGCACCGACCGGTGCCCCCGCGCCCGTACACCAACTCGCCGACCCTGGAACTGCACACCGTTCCCCTCCTGCCGCTGGACAGCGGGCTGCCCGCGCTGGTGCGCCCCTACCCGGTGGCCGATGAGCGGCGGCGGCGAGAGCGGCCGAAGAGCGTCCCCCGGGTGGAGTTGATCTGTGCTCCGCACGGGATGGTGGTGATCCGGTGACCGCCACCGGCCGTGCCGCGCCCGTTCCGGCCCCTGGCTGCGCCCTGTGCGCCGTGCCCGGCGACTTCGGGCACCGCGACCTCGGCGAGCCGCGTTCGGGTCTGTGCCCGGCGTGTGTCGCGGCGGGCAGGCCCACCCGCGACGGCTTGGAGCAGGCCGTCGTGATCGTCGCCGGACAGAGCCTTGCCGCCGCCGAGGCTCTGAGCCTCGCCACCGCCGCACCGGAGGAACTGGCCTACCACCTGGGCGCGGTGAAACGCGGTCTGCGCAGCGTGCTCCAGCTCCTCGCGCCGGTCGGGGAGGACGACCCGTGAACATCCGCAAGGGCAGGGGCGGGGGCGAGGAGCCCCGTGCGGAGCCTCGGATGACGATGCGCGTGTACACGATGGCGCGCGACGGCATCGTCATCGCGCGGCGCGCGGTGGTGACCGTCCTGACCGGGAGGGACAGCACCGACGCTTACGGACTGGGGCAGGCGTGGCCGCCATGCCAGTGCCCCCGCCACCGCGAGCAGAACGCCACCGGGAGCCGGGGGCGCCGCTGAGACGGCCCCGTCCGCTCCCGCCCCCGGTGGCCGGGGGCACGCCCCGGGGCCCTGGCCACCGGCTTCCACGGCAGTCGGCCAGAGCCCCGGCCACCTCCGCGCGACGGACGGCCGGACGGAGTCGCACGACGCCCCCACCCCGGGGCCCCGGGAAAAGTCCCCGGGCCGCGGAGGGGTGCGCGCGGGTGCGGGGTACCCGCCACGGACCCGCGCACCACCGGCTTCCATCCATACCCCCTAGGGGTATAGAGTGGGAATCGTCAGGAGACGCTGAGGCATTCCGGCACCTCCTGCGCACCGACCGTCACGCTCACCTCACACAGGAGAACCCCATGAGCTCCGAGGCAGTCACCACCGTCTACCAGGTGACCGGCATGACCTGCGGCCACTGCGAAGGCGCCGTCACCGAGGAGATCGGCGGCCTCGACGGCGTCACCTCCGTCAAGGCCGTGGCGTCCACCGGCCAGGTCACCGTGGTCTCGGCCGCCCCGCTGGACGACGAGAGCGTCCGCGCCGCCGTGGACGAGGCGGGCTACGAGCTCGCCGGCCGGGCCTGAGCGAGCCCCCACCAAACCCCCGCCGGCCCGTGCCGCCCTGCTCATACAGTCGCCGCACGGCCCGGCCCTCCTCCCAGGAGAACCAGACATGACCAGCACGGCACCCCCCGCCGGGTCCGCCGCCGACACCACCGCGACGACCGGCGGCCCCTCGCAGGTCGAACTCGCCATCGGCGGGATGACCTGTGCGTCCTGCGCCGCCCGTGTCGAGAAGAAGCTCAACCGCCTCGACGGCGTCACCGCCACGGTGAACTTCGCCACCGAGAAGGCCAAGGTGTCCTACGGCGCCGGGATCGAGGTCGCCGACCTGATCGCCACCGTCGTCAAAACCGGGTACACCGCCGAGGAACCGCGCCCCGCCGTGCCCGAGCCCCGCGCCCCCGAGGGCGCCGCCGCACCGGAGGCCGACCCGCGCGGCGAGGCCGCACCGGACTCCCTGCGCCACCGCATGCTCGTCTCCCTCGCGCTGTCCCTGCCCGTCGTGGTGCTGGCGATGGTGCCGTCCCTGCAGTTCGACAACTGGCAGTGGCTCTCGCTCACCCTCGCCGCGCCGGTCGTCGTCTGGGGCGGCGCGCCCTTCCACAAGGCCGCCTGGACGAACGCCCGGCACGGCGCGGCCACCATGGACACCCTCGTCTCCATCGGCACCCTGGCGGCCCTCGGCTGGTCCGCGTGGGCGCTGTTCTTCGGTGACGCGGGCATGGCCGGTATGCGGCACGGCTTCGACCTCACCGTCTCCCGCACCGGTGGATCGTCCTCGATCTATCTGGAGGCGGCGGCCGGGGTGACCGCGCTGATCCTGCTCGGCCGCTATCTGGAGGCGAAGTCCAAGCGGCGGGCGGGCGCCGCGCTGCGCGCACTGCTGGAGCTAGGCGCCAAGGACGTGGCCGTGCTCCGGTACGAGGGGGGCGAGCGCGAAGCGCTCCCGGTTGAGGGCGGTGGTGGGCGACGGGCGGGCCGGGAGGTACGGATCCCCGTCGGCGAGTTGGCCGTAGGCGACCACTTCGTGGTGCGCCCCGGCGAGAAGATCGCCACCGATGGCACGGTGGTCGAGGGCTCCTCCGCCGTGGACGCCTCGATGCTGACCGGCGAGTCGGTGCCGGTGGACGTGGGGGTCGGCGACGCGGTGGCGGGCGCGACCGTCAACGCGTCGGGCCGGATCGTGGTCGAGGCCACCCGGGTCGGCGCGGACACCCAGCTGTCCCGTATGGGCAAGCTGGTCGAGGACGCGCAGAACGGCAAGGCCGAGGTGCAGCGGCTGGCCGACCGGGTCTCGGGGATCTTCGTACCGATCGTGCTGCTGATCGCCGTCGGCACCCTGCTGGGCTGGCTGCTCACCACGGGCGACACGGCCGCCGCCTTCACCGCGGCCGTCGCCGTCCTGATCATCGCCTGCCCCTGCGCCCTGGGCCTGGCCACCCCGACCGCGCTCATGGTCGGCACCGGCCGCGGCGCCCAGCTGGGCATCCTGATCAAGGGGCCCGAGGTGCTGGAGTCCACGCGCCGGGTGGACACCGTCGTCCTGGACAAGACCGGCACGGTGACGGCCGGGCAGATGCGGCTGCGCGGGGCCGTCACGGCGCCCGGTGTGGACGAGCGGGAGCTGCTGCGGCTCGCGGGCGCCCTGGAACACGCCTCCGAGCACCCGATCGCGCGGGCCATCGCGGACGGCGCGGCCGAGCGGATCGGCGACCTCCCGGCACCCGAGGACTTCCGCTCCGAGCCCGGTCTCGGCGTCCAGGGCACGGTGGACGGCCACGCGGTGCTGGTCGGCCGCGAGAAGCTGCTGGGCGCCCGGGCCATCGAACTGCCCGAGGATCTCGCGGCCGCCAAGGCGGCGGCCGAGTCCGAGGGGCAGACGGCGGTCGCGGTGGCCTGGGACGGCGCGGCGCGCGGTGTCCTCCTGGTGGCCGACGCCGTCAAGGAGACCAGCGCCGAGGCGGTCGCCCAACTGCGGGCGCTCGGCCTCGCCCCGATCCTGCTGACCGGCGACAACCGGCTGGTCGCCGAGGCGGTGGCCCGCGAGGTCGGCATCGACGACGTCATCGCCGAGGTGCTGCCGCAGGACAAGGTGGACGTGGTGAAGCGGCTGCGGGATGAGGGCCGTACGGTCGCCATGGTGGGCGACGGGGTCAACGACGCGGCCGCCCTCGCCACCGCCGACCTCGGGCTCGCGATGGGCACGGGCACGGACGCGGCCATCGAGTCCGGGGATCTGACCCTGGTCCGGGGCGATCTGCGGGTGGCGGCGGACGCGATCCGGCTGGCGCGCCGGACGCTCGGCACCATCAAGGGCAATCTCTTCTGGGCCTTCGGCTACAACGTCGCCGCGCTGCCGCTCGCGGCGGCCGGACTGCTGAACCCGATGATCGCGGGAGCCGCGATGGCGTTCTCTTCCGTGTTCGTGGTGTCGAACAGTCTGCGACTGCGGGCCTTCACAGCGTCCACATAGATTCACCAAGTCCCCATAAGCCGCACAACACCCATACGGCGGAGCCTCGATCTTCAAATCGAGGCTCTTGCCCTTTTATGGCCCTTATGGCAAGAGACGCAGATCACAGACAACCCAACGTAACCATTGAGGGGGGTGGCGAGTCTAATGGGACGGTGGGGATACGTCTTGGGGGACGGATCCTGCAACGCGTAGCCGGGACGACGTACTCGGGGAGCTTTGAGCGGCCCTCCCGTAGGTACCCGTCCCGGCAGATCGCGCCACCGTACGGCCCGCAAGGGCCCGTAGACGCCCGGCCGGATCCCGTGGGGGGAATCCGCTCCGGGGCAAGGGAAGCGCCCCGCTCCGACCCGTGGGGGGATCGGCAGCGGGGCGCTTCTCGCTTTTTTGAGGGCTCGGTTCTCCCCCGGCTACGGCTGGGAGGTGCCCCCGCCGGGGCGCTTCAGCCTCCCCCGGCCACCGCCGGGAGGTACCCCCTGCCGGAAGACCCCGGGGCCGGAAGCCCTACGGCACCCGGCCCAGCTCATACGAGTGCCCCCGGCCCTCTCAAGGAACAGGGCGGGGGCACCCGGAGACTCCAAGAAGCTCTAGCGCTCCTCGACCGGGACGAAGTCGCGCTCGACCACGCCCGTGTAGATCTGGCGGGGGCGGCCGATGCGGGAGCCCGGCTCCTTGATCATCTCGTGCCACTGGGCGATCCAGCCCGGCAGCCGGCCGAGCGCGAACAGCACGGTGAACATCTCCGTCGGGAAGCCCATCGCCCGGTAGATCAGACCGGTGTAGAAGTCCACGTTCGGGTAGAGCTTGCGCTCCACGAAGTAGTCGTCCGCGAGCGCGTGCTCCTCCAGCTTGAGCGCGATGTCGAGCAGCTCGTCGGACTTGCCCAGCGCGGAGAGGACATCGTGCGCCGCCGACTTGATGATCTTCGCCCGGGGGTCGAAGTTCTTGTAGACGCGGTGCCCGAAGCCCATGAGCTTCACGCCGTCTTCCTTGTTCTTCACCTTGCGGATGAAGGTGTCGACGTCGCCGCCCGAAGCCTGGATGCCCTCGAGCATCTCCAGCACGGACTGGTTGGCGCCGCCGTGCAGGGGACCCCACAGGGCATTGATGCCTGCCGAGATGGAGGCGAACATATTGGCCTGCGAGGAACCGACCAGCCGGACCGTGGAGGTCGAACAGTTCTGCTCGTGGTCGGCGTGCAGAATCAGCAGCTTGTCGAGCGCGGAGACCACGGTCGGGTCCAGGTCGTACTCCTGCGCGGGGACCGAGAAGGTCATCCGGAGGAAGTTCTCGACATAGCCGAGGTCATTGCGCGGGTAGACAAAGGGGTGGCCGACCGACTTCTTGTACGCGTAGGCGGCAATGGTCGGCAGCTTGGCCAGCAGCCGGGTCGTCGAGAGGTTGCGCTGCTTCTCGTCGAACGGGTTGTGGCTGTCCTGGTAGAAGGTCGACAGCGCGCTGACCACGGAGGACAGCATCGCCATCGGGTGTGCGTCACGCGGGAAGCCGTCGTAGAACCGCTTGACGTCCTCGTGCAGCAGCGTGTGGCGGGTGATGTCCTCACGGAAGGCCGCCAGTTCATCGACGGTCGGCAGCTCCCCGTTGATCAGCAGGAAGGCGGTCTCCAGGAAGGAGGCGCGCTCCGCCAGCTGCTCGATGGGGTAGCCGCGGTAGCGCAGGATGCCCTGCTCACCGTCCAGATAGGTGATCGCGGATTTGTACGCGGCGGTGTTGCCGTAACCGGAGTCCAGGGTCACCAGACCGGTCTGGGCGCGCAGCTTGCCGATATCGAAGCCCTTGTCGCCGACGGTGCTGTCGACCACCGGGTAGGTGTACTCGCCGTCCCCGTACCGCAGTACTACAGAGTTGTCGCTCACGTCATCCCTCACCGACGTCTGGTTCTCTTCTTCGAGGTGCCCTGACTCCCCCCACCTTCCCCTACTCGGGTAGCGAACGTGCACTCGGGGTCGGCCGAAGAGCCTTTTGGCGGCACTCAGTGCCGCCTTTCACGGCCATCCTGCCCCGTTCGTCATCGTTCGGAAACCCATCTGACACGCTCGACTGTCACATCGCCGCCGAGTCGGTGATCCAGCGCGGTACAGCGCCTGCCCGCCGAGACGGTGCGCACCGCCTGCCCCAGCGCGCGGCGCGAGCCGACCAGCACCACAAGGCGCTTGGCACGGGTCACGGCCGTGTACAGGAGGTTGCGCTGCAGCATCATCCAGGCCCCGGTGGTCACCGGGATCACGACGGCCGGGTACTCACTGCCCTGTGACCGGTGAATGGTCACCGCATAGGCATGAGCCAGCTCGTCCAGCTCGTCGAAGTCGTACGGCACCTCCTCGTCCTCGTCCGTCCGCACGGTCAGCCGCTGCTCATCGGTGTCGAGCGAGGTGACGACGCCAACCGTGCCGTTGAAGACCCCGTTGGCCCCTTTCTCATAATTGTTACGGATCTGGGTCACCTTGTCGCCGACGCGGAAGACCCGGCCGCCGAAGCGGCGCTCCGGGAGGTCCGGGCGGGCCGGGGTGATGGCCTGCTGAAGCAGTCCGTTGAGCGTGCCGGCGCCCGCCGGGCCGCGGTGCATCGGGGCCAGAACCTGCACGTCGCGGCGGGGGTCCAGGCCGAACTTCGCGGGGATGCGGCGGGCCGCGACATCGACCGTGAGCCGCCCGGCCTCCTCGGTGTCGTCCTCGACGAACAGGAAGAAGTCCGACAGGCCCTGGGTGACCGGCGGCACCCCCTCGTTGATCCGGTGGGCGTTGGTGACCACCCCGGACTGCTGGGCCTGGCGGAAGATCCGGGTCAGCCGCACCGCGGGAACGGGGCTGCCGGGGGCCAGCAGATCGCGCAGCACCTCCCCGGCGCCCACGCTGGGCAGCTGGTCCACATCGCCGACGAAGAGCAGATGGGCACCGGGCGGGACCGCCTTGACCAGCTTGTTGGCCAGCAGCAGATCGAGCATCGACGCCTCGTCGATCACCACCAGGTCCGCGTCGAGCGGGCGGTCCCTGTCGTACGCCGCGTCCCCGCCGGGCTTGAGCTCCAGCAGCCGGTGGACGGTGGACGCCTCGGCGCCGGTCAGCTCGGACAGCCGCTTGGCGGCCCGGCCGGTGGGCGCCGCGAGCACCACCTTGGCCTTCTTGGCGCGGGCCAGCTCCACCACGGACCGCACGGTGAACGACTTGCCGCAGCCCGGCCCGCCGGTGAGCACCGCGACCTTCTCGGTCAGCGCGAGCCGCACCGCCTGGCTCTGCTCGGGCGCCAGATCGGCGCCGGTGCGACCGGCCAGCCAGCCCAGGGCCTTGTCCCAGTCCACGCCCCGGAAGGCGGGCAGCCGGTCCTCCTCGGTGCGCAGCAGCCGCAGCACCTGGCCCGCGAGGGAGATCTCGGCGCGGTGGAAGGGCACCAGATAGACGGCGGAGACCGGCTCGCCGCCCTCCGGACCCGGGACCGGCTCGCGCACCACGCCCTCGTCCTCGGTGGCCAGCTCGCCCAGGCAGTCGATGACCAGGCCGGTGTCCACCTGGAGCAACTTGACCGCGTCCGCGATGAGTTGCTCCTCGGGGAGATAGCAGTGGCCCTGGTCGGCGGACTGGGACAGCGCGTACTGCAGACCGGCCTTCACCCGGTCCGGGCTGTCATGGGGGATGCCGACCGACTGGGCGATCTTGTCGGCGGTGAGGAAGCCGATGCCCCAGACGTCGGCCGCCAGCCGGTACGGCTCGTTCTTCACGACCGAAATCGACGCGTCTCCGTACTTCTTGTAGATCCGCACCGCGATGGAGGTGGAGACGCCGACCCCCTGGAGGAAGACCATCACCTCCTTGATGGCCTTCTGCTCCTCCCAGGCGGCGGCGATCATCTTGGTGCGCTTGGGGCCGAGGCCGGGGACCTCTACCAGCCGCTTGGGCTCCTCTTCGATGACATCGAGGGTGTCGACGCCGAAGTGCTCGGTGATCCGGTCGGCGATCCGGGGGCCGATGCCCTTGATCAGCCCGGAGCCGAGATAGCGCCGGATGCCCTGGACGGTGGCGGGGAGGACGGTCTGGTAGTTCTCGACCGTGAACTGTTTGCCATATTGCGGATGGGAACCCCAGCGACCCTCCATCCGCAGCGACTCGCCCGGCTGGGCGCCCAGCAGCGAGCCGACGACGGTGAGCAGATCGCCGGAGCCACGGCCGGTGTCGACCCGCGCGACCGTATAGCCGTTCTCCTCATTGGCGTAGGTGATCCGCTCCAGGACCCCTTCCACCACCGCGAGTTTGAGCATGCCCCGACCGTACCGCCGGGAGCCGACAGGCGGTTCGGGCCTGTGGACAACGCCCGCGGGGAACGAACGCGGGTATGCGCCCCGCAGCGGAATATCACGATCCGGTTTCACCGGGGGCCGACCCCTTGCCTCCTTCAATGTAATCGATTCCAATCTCATGTAATCGATTCCACAAGGAGGTGGACGATGCCGGCCATCAAGGATGTGGCGCGGCGCGCCGGGGTCTCCGTGGCGACGGTCTCACGGGTGCTCAACGACCACCCCTCCGTCCGCGCGGACACCCGCGAACGGGTGCTCGCCGCGGTCGCCGACCTCGGTTATCGCCCCAACGCGGTGGCGCGCTCGCTGCGCACCGATCAGACCCGGACCCTGGGGCTGGTCATCAGCGATGTGCTGAATCCCTTCTTCACCGAGCTGGCCCGTTCGGTCGAGGACGCCGCCCGCGAGCTGGACTACAGCGTGGTCATCGGCAACGCCGACGAGCGGCCCGACCTCCAGGACCACCATGTGCGCACCCTGATGGACCGCCGCATAGACGGACTGCTGGTCAGCCCCACCGACGGCGGCTCCCCGATGATGCTGGCCGCCGCCCGCGCCGGCACCCCCATGGTCTTCGTCGACCGCTGGATCGAGGGCGAGGGTCTGGACCGGGTGCCGGTGATCCGCACCGACGGGCGGGGAGCCATCCGCGCCCTCGTGGCCCATCTGTGCGCCCTTGGCCACCGCCGGGTCGCGATCATCGCGGGCCCCGCGGCCACCACGACCGGACGCGAACGGGTGGACGCCTTCCGCTCCGCGCTGCGCGAGTCCGGCCTGGAGCTGCACGAGGACCACATCGGCCAGGGCGACTTCCAGGCGGACAGCGGCCGCCGGGTGACCGCCCGCTTCCTCGATCTGCCACACCCCCCGGACGCCGTCTTCGCCGCCGACAACCTGATGGCGCTCGGCGCGATGGACGAGATCCGCGCCCGGGGCCTGCGGGTGCCGGACGACGTGGCGCTCGCCGCGTTCGACGACATCCCCTGGTTCGTCCACACCGATCCGCCCATCACCGCCATCGCCCAGCCGACCGGGGCGCTCGGCCGGGCCGCCGTGACGGCGCTGATCGATCTCGTCGAGGGGCGGCCCGCCGAGTCGGTGACCCTGTCCGCCCGTCTGGTCACCCGCCGCTCGTGCGGCGAGCCCGAAGGGAGCAAGCCATGAGTTCCGAGCCCGAGCGGTCCTCCCCCGGCGGGGCGGAACTGCTGCGCATGGAGGGGGTCCGTAAGACCTTCCCCGGAGTGATCGCGCTGGACGGGGTGGACTTCGAGCTGCGCCGGGGCGAAGTGCATGTCCTCCTGGGCGAGAACGGCGCGGGCAAGTCCACGTTGATCAAGATGCTCTCCGGCGCCCACCGCCCCGACGGCGGGCGGATCCTGGTCGACGGCGAACCGGTGCGCATCAACAGCGCGCAGGACGCCGAGCGGTTCGGGATCGCCACCATCTACCAGGAGTTCAACCTCGTCCCGGACCTCACCGTGGCCGAGAACATCTTCCTGGGCCGCCAGCCGCGCCGCTTCGGCATGATCGACCGCAAGGCCATGGACGCGCGGGCCGCCGAGCTGCTGGCCCGCGTCGGGGTGGACGTCTCGCCCCGGACCCGCGTCCGCGACCTCGGCATCGCCCGGCTCCAGATGGTGGAGATCGCCAAGGCGCTGAGCCTGGAGGCCCGCGTCCTGATCATGGACGAGCCGACCGCCGTGCTCACCACCGAGGAGGTCGACAAGCTCTTCCGGATCGTGCGCACGCTGCGCGCGGACGGGGTGGGCGTCGTCTTCATCACCCACCACCTGGAGGAGATCGCCGCCCTGGGCGACCGGGTCACCGTGCTGCGCGACGGCCGCAGCGTCACCCAGGTACCGGCGAGCACCGACCAGGACGAGCTGGTGCGGCTGATGGTGGGCCGCTCCATCGAGCAGCAGTACCCGCGCGAGCGCGGGGATGCCGGTGAGCCCCTGCTGAAGGTCCGGGGGCTCACCCGGAACGGCAGCTTCCAGGACATCGGCTTCGAGGTGCGGGCCGGGGAGGTGGTGGGCCTGGCCGGGCTGGTCGGCGCGGGCCGTACGGAGGTCGTCCGGGCGCTGTTCGGCGCCGACCCGTACGACTCCGGCTCCGTGGAGGTGCTCGGCCGCCCACTGCCCGGCCATGACGTGGTGGCCGCCATGCGGGCCGGGATCGGCCTGGTCCCCGAGGACCGTAAGGGCCAGGGACTGGTCCTCGACGGCTCCGTACAGGAGAACCTGGGCCTGGTCACGCTGCGCGCCGCCACCCGCGCCGGGCTGGTCGACCGGGCCGCCCAGCGGCGCTCGGCGGCCGGTGTCGCCGAGCGGCTGGCCGTCCGGATGGCCGGTCTCGACCAGCGGGTGCGCACCCTCTCCGGGGGCAACCAGCAGAAGGTCGTCATCGGCAAGTGGCTGCTCGCCGACAGCAAGGTGCTGATCCTCGACGAGCCGACCCGCGGGATCGACGTGGGCGCCAAGGTCGAGATCTACCAGCTCATCAACGAACTCACCGCGTCCGGCCACGCCGTGCTGATGATCTCCAGCGATCTGCCCGAGGTGCTGGGGATGAGCGACCGGGTCCTGGTCATGGCCCAGGGCCGGATCGCGGGTGAGCTGACCGCGCACGACGCGACCCAGGACGCCGTGATGGCCCTGGCAGTGAAGGACGTCAAGGACGCCGACGAAGGAGTCGGCGGCAAGGAAAAGGAGGGCTCCCGTGGCCACTGACACGATTGACGCCACGAAGGACCCCGGAGGCTCGACGGCGCTGCGCCGCGTGCTGCTCGACAACGGCGCCCTGAGCGCCCTGGTACTGCTGGTGGCCGCCATGGCGCTGCTGTCCGGCGACTTCCTCACCACCGACAATCTCCTCAACGTCGGCGTCCAGGCGGCGGTCACCGCGATCCTCGCCTTCGGCGTCACCTTCGTCATCGTCTCCGCGGGCATCGACCTCTCGGTCGGCTCGGTGGCCGCGCTGTCCGCCACCGTGCTCGCCTGGTCCGCGAGCTCACAGGGACTGCCGGTCTGGTTCGCGGCGCTCCTGGCGCTCACCACCGGCGTCGCCTGCGGGCTGGTCAGCGGGGCGCTGGTCTCCTTCGGGAAGCTGCCGCCGTTCATCGCCACCCTCGCGATGCTGTCGATCGGCCGCGGCCTCGCCCTGGTGATCTCCCAGGGCAGCCCGATAGCCGTGCCCGACTCGGTGTCCGGCCTCGGCGACACCCTCGGCGGCTGGCTGCCGGTCCCGGTGATCGTGATGATCGTGATGGGCCTGATCACCGCCGGTGTGCTGGGCCGTACGTATCCGGGCCGGGCGATGTACGCGATCGGCGGCAACGAGGAGGCGGCCCGGCTCTCCGGGATCCGGGTGACCCGCCAGAAGCTGGTCATCTACGCGCTCTCCGGCGGTTTCGCGGCCGTCGCGGGCATCGTGCTCGCCTCCCGGCTGTCCTCCGCGCAGCCCCAGGCGGCGGTCGGCTACGAACTCGACGCGATCGCCGCGGTGGTCATCGGCGGCGCCAGCCTGTCCGGTGGCGTCGGTAAGGCGTCCGGCACGCTCATCGGCGCGCTGATCCTCGCCGTACTGCGCAACGGGCTCAACCTGCTGGAGGTGTCCGCCTTCTGGCAGCAGGTCGTCATCGGTGTCGTCATCGCGCTCGCGGTGCTGCTTGACACCGTGCGCCGACGGGCCGGGGCCGGACCGGGCGCGCCCGGGGCCGCGGCGGGCGGGCCGTCCGGTGGCGGCCGTAAGAAGGCCGTCAACGCGGGCAAGTTCGCACTGGCCGCCGTCGTCGTCGCCGCCATCGCCTTCGGCGCCTCCGTCTGGCGCTCCGGCTCCTCCGGGGGCACGTCCACCAAGGTCGGCCTGTCGGTCTCCACCCTGAACAACCCCTTCTTCGTGCAACTGAAGGCGGGCGCCCAGGAGGAGGCCAAGCGCGCCGGTGTCAGCCTTACGGTCACCGACGCCCAGAACGACGCCTCCCAGCAGGCCAATCAGCTCCAGAACTTCACCAGCCAGAACATGAAGTCGATCATCATCAACCCGGTCGACTCCGACGCCGCCGGACCGTCCGTCCGGGCCGCCGACAAGGCGGGCATCCCGGTGCTCGCCGCCGACCGCGGCGTCAACAAGGCGAAGATCGCGACCCTGGTGGCCTCCGACAACATCGCCGGTGGCAAGCTGGCCGCCAAGACGCTCGCCGAGCGGCTCGGCAAGAAGGGCACGATCCTGGTGCTGCAGGGCACCCCCGGCACCTCGGCCTCGCGTGAGCGCGGTAAGGGCTTCGCGGAGGGCCTGAAGGCGTACCCGGACATCAAGGTCGTCGGCAAGCAGACCGCCGACTTCGACCGGGCCAAGGGGCTCGATGTGACCACCAATCTGCTCCAGGCCCACCCCGGCATCGACGGGATCTTCGCCGAGAACGACGAGATGGCGCTCGGCGCGGTCAAGGCGCTCGGGTCCAAGGCGGGCAAGTCCGTCGCGGTCGTCGGCTTCGACGGCACCCCGGACGGGCTCAAGGCCGTCGAGAACGGCACTCTCGCCGCGACCGTCGCCCAGCAGCCCAAGGAACTGGGCCGGATGGTGGTGGAGAACGCCGTCAAGGCCGCCAAGGGGCAGAAGATCGACGGCACGGTGAAGGTGCCGGTGAAGGTCGTCACCGCGAATTGACGGGTGAAGGTCGTCACCGCGAAGAGACAAACGAAAGGACGTGCGGATGCACGACTACGACCTGCTGGTCGTGGGGTCGGCCAACGCCGATCTGGTGATCGGAGTCGACCGCCGCCCCGAGGCCGGTGAGACGGTCCTCGGGTCCGACCTGGTGGTCCACCCGGGCGGCAAGGGCGGCAACCAGGCCGTCGCCGCCGCCCGGCTGGGGGCCCGGACGGCCCTGCTGGCCCGGGTCGGCGACGACGACTACGGCCGGCTGCTGCTGGACTCCCAGCGGTCGGCCGGGGTCGACACGGTGGGCGTGCTGGTCGGCGGCGCGCCCACCGGGGTCGCGCTGATCACGGTGGACCCCTCCGGCGACAACAGCATCGTGGTCTCCCAGGGGGCCAACGCCCGGCTGACCCCCGGCGACGTCCGGGCCGCCGCGAACCTGCTGGCCGCGGCGCGGGTGGTATCGCTGCAGCTGGAGATCCCCCTGGAGTCGGTCGCCGAGGTGGTCCGCACGGCGGCCGCGGGCTTCGGCGACCGCCCCGGGCCGCGGGTGGTGCTCAACCCCTCGCCGACCGCGCCGCTGCCCAACGATGTGCTGGCCGCCTGTGATCCGCTGGTGGTCAACGAGCACGAGGCGCGGTTCCTGCTCAGCGACGACCAGGTGGGCTCCTCCGACGACCCCGAGGAGTGGGCCGACGCCCTGCTCTCGCGCGGTCCGCGCTCGGTCGTGGTGACCCTGGGCGGCGAGGGCGCGCTGGTCGCCGACGGCGACCGTACGGTGCTCGTGCCCAGTCCCGAGGTGACGGCCGTGGACACCACGGGCGCCGGGGACGCCTTCACCGGAGCCCTCGCCTGGCGCCTCGGCGTCGGCGACGACCTGGTGACGGCGGTGCGGTTCGCGGTGCGCGTGGGCGCGGCCGCGGTGACCCGGGCCGGGGCGCAGGCGTCCTTCCCCAGCGCCGAGGAGGTGGCAGCCCTGTGAAGCGGTCCGGGATCCTCAATCGCCGGCTGAGCGCGGGCATCGCCCTGTTGGGCCACACCGACACCGTGATGGTGTGCGACGCGGGCCTGCCGATACCGGACGGGCCGTTCGTGGTGGACCTCGCCTTCACGGCCGGGGTGCCGTCGTTCGAGCGGGTGCTCACCGGGCTGCTGGACGAGCTGGTGGTCGAGGGGGCCACGGCGGCGCGGGAGGTACGCGGCCACAACTCCGGGGCGACCGCCCTGCTCGACCGCCTCTTCCCGGCTCCCGCGCTGGAGCTGGTCCCGCACGAGGAGCTGAAGACGCTGACGGCGGGGGCGCGGCTGGTGGTGCGTACGGGCGAGGCGCGGCCGTACGCGAACGTACTGCTGCGGTGCGGGGTGCCGTTCTGAGGCGTACGGCGCGCGGGCGCCCCCGGGGCGCGGTGTGACATGCGCGTCCCCGGGCGCGGTCTGATATTTCGAGGGGCCCGGCCGTGGTCCGGGCCCCTCGTCTTCCCCTCCCAGGGCTTCCTCTCGAATCCCCCCCGGATCCCCCCGGGAAGCCCGATGCCAGGTACGACCCACCAAGGGCCGGAACGGTTGCACGGCGATCGGCGAAAGATTTTTCCGACGCGCGACAACCTCGGACAGGGCCGCACGTCTGGTGGGATGAAGGCGGGTTCCGGAACGGATCCTCGGATCCTCGGCGCACGCCTCGCCCTTCAGCGTTCGCTCAATCCTTTCGGGAGTCGTTCCGTATGCAGCACGTCCGCGCCAAGAAGCCGAACCGCCGTCTGCGCCCCTGGATCGTGGGGTCGGTCGCCGGAGTCGCCCTGATCGTGGGCGGGGGCATCGCCGCCCAGGCGGCCACCTCCGACCACTCCCGCCCGGCCAAGCCGGCCCCGACGGCGACCTCGAAGCCCGAGCCGACCAAGCCCCCCACCAGCAAGCCGGAGCCCACCAAGCCGCCGACCAGCAAGCCCGAGCCGACCAAGCCCCCCACGAGCAAGCCCGAGCCCACCGAGCCGCCGACCAGCGTGCCCGAGCCCACCAAGCCCGCCCCCACGCTGCCGCCCACCACCGCGCCCGAGCCCACCAAGCCCGCGCCCACCAAGGCCAGCCGCTAGCCCGAACACGGGTGGGGCGGGGCCGGATCCGGAGCCGGTCCCGCCGCACCGATGAGGTGAACGAGGACGATGCAGCTCACTCTTGTCCTGCCCTGGTGGACCCGGCTGCTCCGCCGTGCCCGGACGACCGCCTCGGCACCGGCGGTGGAGGCACCGCGAACCGGGCGGCGGCTGCGGGCGCTGCGGCCGGTGGGCGGCCGGGGCGACGGGGAGCCCGGCCCGACCCTGGACGATCTGTACCGGGCCCGGCGGCTGGACATGATCCGGCTGGCGGTCTTCCTGGTGGACGACCTGCACACCGCCGAGGACGTCGTCCAGGACGCCTTCGCCGCCGTCTGCCGCCGCCACGGCTCAAAGCTGGACAGCCTCCAGGACGCCCACGCCTATCTGCACACCGCCGTGGTCAACGCCGCCCGCTCGGTGCTGCGCCGACGGCGTACGGCACGCGCCTACACCCCGCCGTACCAGGGGCCGGGGGCGCCCGTGGACGAGCCGCTGCTGCTCGCTGAGGAGCACCGCCAGGTCCTCGACGCGCTGGCGCGGCTCACCCCGCGCCAGCGCGAGGTGCTGGTGCTGCGCTACTGGTCGGAGCTGACTGAGGCTCAGATAGCCGAGGCGCTGGGCGTCTCCCGAGGCACCGTGAAGTCGACCGCGAGCCGTGCGCTCGTCACCCTGGAGAAGCTGCTGGAGGCGGCCCGATGAGCACTCCCTCCCCCACCGAGGAACGGCTGCGCGCCGCGCTCGACGCCCGCGCGCGGCTCATCGACGCCCACGATCTGTCCCCGTACCGGCCGCCCACCGGCCCGGCCTGGGGCAGGCGGCGGATCCGGCGGGTCGTGTCCGCCGTCGCGGTGACATTGGCGGCAGCGGCGGCCGTGGCCTTCCTGCTGCTGTCCGGCTCCCCGGACCGCCCGCGCCCGGCACCGCCCGCACGGGACCCCCGCACCTCCCCTCCGGCCACCCCAGTCCCGTCCTCGAACCCCGGCCCTCCAACCCGGCCGTCCCCCACCTCTCCACCCGCGACTCCGCCCCCGACCTCGACCTCCGTCCCCACCCAGCCCTGATCCGGCCCAACGCCGGTGTGGAGGGCGTCAAACGATGGGTGCTCTTCGCCCTGTGGTGTCGGTGGCTACAGAGTCCAGCGGTGGACCCGCCCGTCCGGTGCCGTGTACCTCACGGTCTGCTCGGCGCGGGTGGCCTCGATGGTGAACCACTCGCGGCGGGGCCGATTGAGTTCTTGCCACAGCTTGTGGGCGGCCTCGATCGGTTCCCACAGGTTGCGCGGCCCGCTGTGGATGACCATCGGCGGCCCGTCAGGCATGTCGTCGATGCGCGTCGCCGAGCCGTCGGCTGGGTCGTACAGAGTGGTGACGTGTAGCCCGTTGGCGTTCTTCCCGTAGGTGCGGATGAGGTCAGGGTCCATGTGGAGCTGGGCGAAGAACGAGAACGTCCAGTCGTCGAGGATGCGGGCCGAGAGGTCGGTGTCCCCACCGGGACCCTCCCGGACGGCGGGCACCTGTGGGGGTGTCCCCGTGTCACTCTTGAGCGGCATGAACGCGGCGGGCGTGTGCAGGATGTAGCCGACACCGGCGCCGTCTGCGTGTTCTCGTCGTACCCGACATCGGTCGGCAGGATGCCGCCCGTCGTCGGGACCGGTACGAGGAAGCGGAACGCGAACGGCGACGACCCGTCGCCCTCGCGCAGCTCCGGCATGGCCGCGGGGCCGTCGGTGCTCAGCGGCAACCGCAGTTCCGGCACGTCGAGCTCCACGCCGACGGGGCGGCGCTCTTCAATCTGAGTGGTGGGCATTGCTTTCCCTCTCTCGATGCATGGAAAGTGCTCGTTCTTCCCCACTCGCGCGGAGCGGGGAGGTGTGCGGCGTCACCGACCCTCCTGACGGGCCTGCTCGCGCTTGTCGATGAGCTGTGCGAACTGAATGGCGTACAGCTCCACCTGGCCGGGAGTGAAGATCAGCACCGATTCCGTGGTCCGGCCATCGGCGTGGTGCAGTTCGACGCCGATGGCAGCCTGCTGGGCACGGTGGTCGTACATCGCATCCCGCTTCAGCGGAGGCGCGTGTGTGACCGACCCCCACACCCCCTCAGCCGCCGGGGGTCTTCTGCTTCATGGCGCTCGCTCCTGGGGTGCACTGCGACCCGCTCGCTGCGGGCCGTCCTGGCCTTTGAGGACACCGCAGCTCGGGTGGCGGTGGGAGGTGTAGCCGTCGGGGGCGCACACGGGTTTCACGCGGCGCAAATGGTGTGCAACGCACTGTAATGGCGACGAGTTTGGCGGAACAATAGGTCCCCATAGGAGGTGACTTGTTGTGGACGGCACACATTCGATCTGGCGCTCAGTCGCCATGCGTGATGCCCTCGTCCGCCGTGACGCCGGGGCGATCGTCCGGTTGGCCCGGCGCGCGTCCGACATCACGCTGGCCCAACTCGGAGCGGCCGTCGGCTACACCGCCGCCTCGCTGTCCCGAATGGAACGCGGCAAGCAGCCCATGCCCGATGTACAGCTGTTACGGCAGGTTGCCGAGTATCTGGACATCCCGCCCGACCTGCTGGGACTCGCGCCCCGACACGAGCAGGCGACATCCCGCGGATACGTCGATGAGCGCCTCTCCGGCACCACTAGGGTGGGCCCGCACGCCCTGTTCGGCGAAGAGGGGGACGACCCAGTGCGACGCCGCAAACTCCTGACCGGTCTGGCCGGAGCGACCTCCAGTGCGGTCCTGGGGCCCACCCCGGCCGCCGCCCAGTCTCCGGCGCGGCCGATGCTGTCGGGTCTGGAGGACCTGCTACTGCACCGGCAGAACAACCCGCTACTCGGCACGGATCCCACCCCGTCCGCGGTCCTCGCGGCGGTCGACGCCTCCCGACGCGACTTCAGCGCCTGCCGCTACGACGCCCTTGCCCGCGGCCTGCCATCCCGGATCACGCTCGCGCAGGCCCTCGGCGCCGAGGGGCACCCCCGGCAGGCGGCGACCCCGGTCGCCGACCTCTACACCGTCGCGACCAGGCTGTGCATCAAGCTCGGCGAGGACGGCCTCGCGGCGGTCACCGCCGACCGGGCCCTGACCGCGGCTCTGAGCGGCGCGGACGCGCTGACCATCGCCGAGGCCCATCGCATGGTTTCCAGCGCTTGGCGCCGCCAGGGCCACTACGCCCGCGCCACTGATGTCGCCGTGACCGCAGCCCAGCAACTGGCCACCGACCGCACCACGGACATGACCGAACGGCTGTCCGTGCAAGGCAACCTGTACGCCACCGCCGCCTACACCGCCGCGAAGCAAGGCGACCGGCACACCGCGCAGGCTCTCATCACCGAGGCACAGGCCACCGCCGGCCAACTCGGCCGCGACGAACTGCTGCGCGGCACCGTCTTCGGCCCCAGTCAGGTGCTGCTCCACCAGATCTCGATCAGCTATCTGCTCGGCGACGCCGGACAAGCCATCGAGCACGCCCGCCGTATCGACACCGCCGCCCTGCCCACCAGCGAACGCCAGGCCCGCTACTGGATCGATGTCGCTCGCGCCTTCGACCAGTGGGGCAAGCCCGACCGCTGCTACCGCGCGCTGCTGGCCGCGGAGCACGCCGCACCGCAGGAGGCCCGCCGCGGCTCCGTGCGGACGATGGCCGCCGGGCTGATGCGGCACGACCGTGCCCTTCCCGGCGTACGTGCGTTCGCCCAGCGCGTCGGCGCACTCGCATGACGCTGCCAAGCGGCGCCAGGCAAGGTTCAGCGGGGCTCAGGATTCCCCGCACCGGGGGGCGTTCGGCTGCCTGGACGCAACGCCGCCCAACACGCCCCGAAGCAGTCGCTACAGCACCACCGCCCGATACCGGTCGGCGACCTCCGCCAGGACCTCCGCGCCGTCCCGGGCCCATAGATCCGGGTTGAAGATCTCCACCTCGATCGGGCCGGTGTAGCCCGTCGCGTCGACCCGCTCGCGGAACCAGCGGAAGTCCACCGAGCCGTCGCCGAGCTGGCCCCGGCCCAGCAGGACGCCCTCCGGGAGCGGGGTGACCCAGTCGGCGAGCTGGAAGGCGGCGATGCGGCCGCCCGCGCCCGCGCGGGCGATCTGGTCCGCGACCGTGTCGTCCCACCAGATGTGGTACGTGTCCACGACCACGCCCACCTGCTCCGCCGGGAAGCGCTCGGCCAGGTCGAGGGCCTGGGCGAGGGTGGAGACCACGCAGCGGTCGGACGCGTACATGGGGTGCAGGGGCTCGATGGCCAGGCGGACGCCGTGGTCGGCGGCGTACGGGGCGAGCTCCGCCAGCGCGTCGGCGATGCGCTCGCGGGCGGCGAAGAGGTCGCGGCCGCCGGGCGGGAGGCCGCCGGAGACCAGGACCAGGGTGTCGGTGCCCAGGGTGGCGGCCTCCTCGATGGCCCGGCGGTTGTCGGCCAGGGCCGTGGCGCGGGCCTCGGGCTCGCTCGCGGTGAAGAAGCCGCCCCGGCAGAGGCTGGTGACGGTCAGGCCCGCGCCGCGCACCAGCTCGGCGGCCTCCTCCACGCCGTACTTCTGGACCGGCTCGCGCCACAGGCCCACGCCCGTGACGCCCGCCTTGACGCAGCCCTCCGCCAGTTCGGGCAACGACCACTGCTTGATCGTTTCCTGGTTGAGGCTCAGCCGGGACAACGCGCTCATCGGGCCACTCCGTACACGGACAGCAGGTGCTTCATGCGCGATTCGGCCAGCGCCGGGTCCGGGAACAGGCCCAGCCCGTCGGCCAGTTCGTACGCCCGCGCCAGATGCGGCAGCGAACGGGCCGACTGGAGGCCGCCGACCATCGTGAAGTGCGACTGGTGGCCCGCCAGCCAGGCCAGCAGCACCACACCCGTCTTGTAGTAGCGGGTCGGGGCCTGGAAGAGATGGCGGGAGAGTTCCACGGTGGGGTCCAGCAGGGCGCGGAAGGCCCCCACGTCGCCGGTGTCGAGCCGGCGCACGGCCTCCGCCGCCAGCGGGCCCAGCGGGTCGAAGATGCCGAGCAGGGCGTGGCTGAAACCCCGGTCGTCGCCCGCGATCAGCTCGGGGTAGTTGAAGTCGTCGCCGGTGTAGCAGCGCACCCCGTCCGGCAGCTTGCGCCGCAGGTCGATCTCGCGCTGGGCGTCGAGCAGGGAGACCTTGATGCCGTCGACCTTGTCGGGGTGGGCGGCGATCACGTCGAGGAAGGTTTCGGTGGCGGCGTCCAGGTCGGCGCTGCCCCAGTAGCCCTCCAAGGCCGGGTCGAACATCGGGCCCAGCCAGTGCAGGACGACCGGTTCGGTGGTCTGCCGCAGCAGATGGGCGTAGACGTCGAGGTAGTCCTCCGGGCCCTTGGCGGCGGCGCACAGGGCGCGCGAGGCCATCAGGATCGCCTGGGCGCCGGACTCCTCGCAGACGGCCAGCTGTTCCTCGTACGCGGTCCGCACCTCGGCCACCGTGCGGTCGCCGGGGGCCAGCTGGTCGGTGCCGACGCCGCAGGCGATCCGGCCGCCGACCGCCTTCGCCTCGGCCGCCGAGCGGCGGATCAGCTCGGCGGCGGCCGCCCAGTCCAGGCCCATACCGCGCTGGGCGGTGTCCATGGCCTCGGCCACGCCCAGCCCGTGGGACCACAGGTGGCGGCGGAAGGCCAGGGTGGCGTCCCAGTCGACGGCGGCCGGGCCGTCGGGGGTCACATCGGCGTACGGGTCGGCCACCACATGGGCGGCCGAGAAGACGACGCGGGAGGTGAAGGGGGTCCCGGGGGCCGGCGACAGCGGCTCGGCGCGGGGTTCGTAGGCGCGGGTCGTACCGTCCGGCGCGGGAAGGTGGATGGTCACAGACTCAGCTCCGGTACGTCCAGGCGGCGGATGGTCGTCACAGGCTCAGCTCCGGTACGTCAAGACGCCGGCCCTCCGCCGACGACTTCAGGCCCAGCTCGGCGAGCTGGACACCGCGCGCACCGGCCAGCAGATCCCAGCGCCAGGGCTCGTCGAGCGCGACATGGCGCAGGAAGAGCTCCCACTGCGCCTTGAAGCCATTGTCGAACTCCTCGTTGTCCGGCACCTGCTGCCACTGGTCGCGGAACGCCTCGGTGGCAGGCAGATCGGGGTTCCAGACCGGCTTGGGGGTGTGCGAGCGGTGCTGGACGCGGCAGTTGCGCAGGCCCGCGACGGCCGAGCCCTCGGTGCCGTCGACCTGGAACTCCACCAGTTCGTCGCGGTTGACCCGGACCGCCCAGGAGGAGTTGATCTGCGCGATGACGCCGCCCTCGAGCTGGAAGACGCCGTAGGCCGAGTCGTCGGCGGTGGCCTCGTACGGCTTGCCGCGCTCGTCCCAGCGGGTCGGGATGTGGGTGGCGGCCTGGGCCTGGACGGTGCGCACGGGGCCGAACAGCTCGTGCAGCACGTACTCCCAGTGCGGGAACATGTCGGAGACGATGCCGCCGCCGTCCTCGGTGCGGTAGTTCCAGGAGGGCCGCTGGGCGACCTGCCAGTCGCCCTCGAAGACCCAGTAGCCGAACTCCCCGCGCACGGAGAGGATTCTGCCGAAGAAGCCGCCGTCGATGAGGCGCTTCAGCTTCAGCAGCCCCGGCAGGAAGATCTTGTCCTGGACGACCCCGTGCTTGACGCCGGCCGCCTCGGCGAGCCGGGCCAGCTCCAGGGCGCCCTCCAGACCGGTGGCGGTCGGCTTCTCGGTGTAGATGTGCTTGCCCGCCGCGATGGCCTTCTTGATGGCCTCCACACGGGCGGCGGTGACCTGCGCGTCGAAGTAGATGTCGACGCCGTCGTCGGCCAGGACCGCGTCCAGGTCGGTCGAGACGTCCGCGACCGGGTCGAGGCCGTGGTGCTCGGCGATCTCCTTGAGCGCGTGCTCCCGGCGGCCGACGAGCAGCGGCTCCGGCCAGAGCACGGTGCCGCCGCCGAGGTCCAGGCCGCCCTGTTCGCGAAGGGCGAGGAGAGAGCGGACGAGGTGCTGGCGGTAGCCCATCCGGCCGGTCACACCGTTCATGGCGATCCGCACTGTCTTGCGTGTCACGTGGGTTCTTCTCCTCACCGCGAGTGATAGTAAGCGCTTTCTAAGGTCCACGCTAACCGCCCCGCCCCGCCTCTGTACAGAGGACCGAACACGGGGGCGGGGCCGGTCAGCGCTTCAGCGCACGGTCAGCCGGTGGCGCAGCGGCGCACGCCCGGTGATCAGGACCCGCTGCCCCGCCGGGGTCAGATCGCCGCCCAGCCAGCTGTAGCGCTCGCCGGAGTCCACGACGGCGGGCTGGCGCGGGCCGCTGCCGTTGCCGGGCCCGAAGGTGATCACGTCATCGCCGGACGTATAGCTGCCGTACCCATTGACCAGCTGATACGTGTCCTTCTGGCCGGGCACGGGATCGACCCCGGTCAGCTTTCCGCCATCGCGGAAGCACAGTTCGAGGGCGAACGGGACCTCGGACTCGCCGATCTCGAGGTCCAGGTCCCAGCCGCCGTCCGCCGCCGCGATCCGCACCTCGGTACGCAGGGTGCGCCACTCCTTGGGGCGGTGCGGGAAGTCCATCGCGGACCAGAACCGGCCGTCGTCGGTCAGCGGATACCGCCCGTCGGGGCGGCGGTGGCGGCGCGGCAGCGGCAGGTGGAATCCGGCCCGCACCTCGGCCCACAGCCGCCAGCCGTCCGCCGTGCGCTCCACGCCCTCGGCCCGGAAGTGGCCGAGCGAGAAGAACTGCGGGGACAGCCGGAGCGAGTCCAGGACGGCCGCGCCCTTGCGCCACTTGAAGAACGTCGGATTGGTGGACAGGCCCGAGGAGATCGCGTGGACATCGGGGAAGTCGGTGCCGCCGAAGATCGTGGTCCGCGTCCTCCCCTTGGCGATCCGGACCAGCCCGCAGTCCTTGTCGCGCCAGGTGAACTCCCCCGGCGCGCGGGTGGCCTCGGGCAGCGGCGCGGCCAGCTCCGGGTGGTCCAGCACCTCGGCGAGGAAGTCCCCGAGCGGGGTCTCGTCGAAGGTCTGATCCGCGCCGCGCCGCTGGATGGTGGCGGCCACGTCCGCGAACCGCCCGTCCCGCTCCCGGAGCGCCAGGGCCCGGAACTGCAGCCAGTACTCGGACAGATGCTTGACCGTCTTCTGGTCCTGACGGCGCGAGTGCACCGTCTCCACCTCCCCGTCGGGCTCCAGGAGGTGGAGGGTGGCGTCCAGGTTGCGGCGTACGTGCTCGTAGAGGGCCGGGCGCTCGGTGAGCCGGGCCAGGGTCAGCAGCGACGGGTTGGTGACGATGGGCGCGTAGGTGGCGCTGCGCTCGCTGTACTGGCCGCTGTCGTACTGGTCGATGCCCTCGGCCAGCCAGGCGTCGATACGGCGGGTGTAACGGGCGTCGGGCCAGAAGGAGTTGATCCGGGCCAGCGCGGCGCACACCTTCCAGCGGTGGTTGGGAGTGTGCACCCCGCCGGTGGACAGCCCCTTGCCCGCCTTGAGCAGGATCTTCTTCAGGGTGGCGCGGATCGCCCGGGTGCCGGTGTGGCCGTCCGCGTCCAGCAGGCCGTACAGCAGCCCCAGATCGACGATCGAGAAGGCGGTGTCCGGGGGCGAGTGGACCGCGCCCTGGTCGTAGAGGCCGTCGTCGAACTGGGCGGCGGCCAGTGCGTCCACGAGCCGGGTCATCGGCGCGATCAGCGCGTCGTCGTGGTGGTGGGCGGCGTCGCCCCACACCTGGACGGAGGTGAGCAGCCGGAGGCTGCGGGCGGCGGGGCGGGCCTGGCCGAGGTTGTTCAGCTGTCCCAGGACCCCCTCGAGCCCGTCCAGCACCTCGGCCACCCGGGCGTCGGCCGCCTCGGTGAGCAGGGCCAGGAACGGCTTGTCGACCCCCACCCGGGCCCCTGCCGAGGCCCGGGTCGGCTCGGCCGAGGCGCCGCCCGGGGCGCCGACGGCCAGCAGCCCGCCCGCCACGGCGGTCCCGGCGAGCAGATGGCGGCGGGGCAGGGGTGTCATAGGTGGTGCTCCGTGGCTCGGGCCGCCAGGGCGAGGGGGCCGGGGACGAGGAAGGCCAGCGGCGGATAGGCCCAGGCGCAGACGGCGGCGGTGGCCACGGCCAGCAGCAGCACAGCGCTCGCCCGGGGCCCGCGCACGCTGTCGTACGCCGCCGAGCGCAGCGCCACCCGCCAGCTCGTGGCCGACTCGGGGCGGGCGCAGGCCCGCAGCAGCACGACGGCGAGCAGCCCGCCCGCGATCAGCAGCACGGGCCGGAAGACCACCGCGCCCGGCAGCCCCGCCCCCGCCGCGAGGGCGTTGAACAGCAGCAGGGCACCGCCGGCCAGCAGCCCCGCCCCGGCCAGCAGATCGCCGGCGCGCAGCCGGTCCCGCAGCGCGCGGAGGTAGCCGCCGGCCGTGGTGGGCGCGTCCTGGCGCACCCGCCGGTCCAGGACGGCACAGGCCGTGGACATCGCGGCCGGGGCGGTGACGAGGGGCAGCGAGGCGGCGGCGGTGGCCAGGCCCACGGCCAGGACGTCGGCGAAGAGCGCGAAGCGCGGGCCGAACAGCTCACCGGGTTCGCGTTTGGTGGCGGTGGCCATGCTCATCCCTTCAGTCCGGAGCTCGCCATGCCCTCGACCAGGAACCGCTGGAAGGCGAGGAAGAAGAGCACGATGGGCAGCAGCGCGAAGACCGACATCGCGAACATCGGCCCGAAGGCCGACTGGCTGGAGGCGTCCACGAAGGACCGCAGGGCCAGGGTCAGGGTGAACTTCTCCGGCTCGAAGAGGTAGATGAGCTGGGTGAAGAAGTCGTTCCAGGTCCAGATGAAGGTGAAGATCGCGGTGGTGATCAGGGCGGGCCGGGTCAGCGGCAGGATGACGCTGAAGAACGACCGGAACGGCCCGCAGCCGTCGATCCGCGCCGCCTCCTCCAGCTCACGCGGCAGTCCGCGCATGAACTGCACGATGAGGAAGACGAAGAAGGCGTCGGTGGCCAGGAACTTCGGCAGGATCATCGGCCAGTAGGTGTTCACCATGCCGAGCTGGTTGAAGATGATGTACTGCGGAATGAGGATGGCGTGGTGCGGCAGCATGATCGTCGCGATCATGAACGCGAAGAGCGGACCGCGCATCCGGAACCGCAGCCGCGCGAAGGCGTACGCGGCGAGCGAGCAGCTGATGACGTTGCCGAGCACCGCGCCGCACGCGATGAGCAGCGAGTTCCACAGCAGCCGTCCGACGCTGACCTCGTTCACCCCGTCCAGCGCGGTGGAGTAGTTGCCCCATTCGAAGTGGCTGGGCAGCAGCTTGAGGCTGGCGATGACCTCGTCGGCGGGTTTGAACGAGGTGGCCAGCAGCCACGCCAGCGGATAGAGCATCACCAGCAGCACGGCGATCAGGCAGATGTGCAGCACGATCCGGCCGGTGGGGCGCCGCCGCGCCGCCGGGGCGGTGGTGATCCGGGCGGTGGTCATCGGGCCCCCTCGTTGTTGTCGTTGGCGTAGAAGACCCAGGCCCGGGAGGTGCGGAAGAGCACCGCGGTGACGACCCCGATGGCCAGCAGCAGCGCCCACGCCATGGCGGAGGCGTAGCCCATGTGGGAGGCGGTGAAGCCGCGGTCGTAGAGGTAGAGCGTGTAGACGAGCGTGGAGTCGGCGGGCCCGCCCTTGCCCGCGCTGACCGCGAAGGCGGGGGTGAAGACCTGGAACGCCTGGATCATCTGGAGCACCAGGTTGAAGAAGAGCACCGGTGAGAGCATCGGGATGGTGATCGAGCGGAACTGCCGCCACCAGGAGGCCCCGTCCACCGCGGCCGCCTCGTACAGCTCCGCCGGTATCTGCTGGAGCCCGGCCAGGAAGATCACCATGGGGGCGCCGAACTGCCAGATGGTGAGCAGCGCGACCGACAGGATGGCCCAGCCCGGTTTGTTGATCCAGCCGCCGATGTCGATGCCCATGCCGGAGAGCAGGTTGTCGACCGAGCCGCCGTCGTTGAAGATCGCCCGCCAGACCAGGGCGATGGACATCGACGCGCCGAGCAGCGAGGGGGCGTAGAACGCCGAACGGTAGAAGCCCTTGCCGCGCTTGACCGACTTCAGCGCGATCGCGACGGCCAGCGCCAGCAGGAGTTGCAGCGGCACCGCGATCACGACGTAGGTCAGGGTGGTGAGGACCGACCGCCAGTAGCGGGGGTCCTCGGTGAACATCTGGGTGTAGTTGCGGAAGCCGATCCACCGGGGCGCGTCGAACATGTCGTAGTCGGTGAACGACAGATACAGGGACACGGCCATGGGCAGCAGCGTCAGCACGGCGGCGCCGAGCACCCATGGCGACAGGAACACCCAGGCGGCCCCCTGCCGCTCACGCTTGCGAGCCCGCTTGCCGCCGGTGGCGGGGGGTGCGGCGTCCGGGGGGCGGGTCGCGGTCGCGGTCATTGCCTCAGCTCCGCCTTCGCCTCGGTGATGTAGTTCTGCGCCGCCTCACGCGGCGACATACGCTCGTAGCTGACCTGGTCGTAGTCGCGCGAGAAGGTGGTCTGCAGGGAGGCGTCACCCTTGGGCGGCGCGGGCGGCGGATCCTTGAGCTTGCCCTCGAACTGCTTCTGGTAGGTGGAGATGACCTGGTCGAAGCCCTCCAGCTTGGGCAGTACGTCCTGCCGGATGGCGTCGTTGGCCGGGATGCCGCGGGTGGCGCCGAGGATGGCGCCCGCCTTCTTGTCGTTGAGCAGGAAGTCGATGAACTGGGCCGCCTGCTTGGGGTGTGCGGTCTTGGCCGAGGCGCCGAAGAACATCGACGGTTTGAAGTACTGCCCGGGGGTGCCGTCGTCGCCGACCGGCAGCGGTGCCAGCTTCAGCCCCTCGCCGACGATGGGCGCGTAGCCGCTGGTGGGCGCGTCCCAGTTGAAGTCGGAGACGGACTTGAGCCGGCCCAGCGGGGTGTTCTCCACCGTCCCGTCCATCTGGGTGGTCTGCTCGGCGGGGACGACCGCGCCCTCCTTGCGGAGCTTGGTGCACCACTCCCAGTAGCGGGTCAGGTCGTCGGCGGTGAAGCCGAGCTTCTCGTCCTTGGTGTAGAGGGACTTGCCCCGGCTCCGCAGCCAGATCTCGAAGACGTCCTCGCTCTGGCCCGGGTCGGTGGAGCCCACCCGCCCCTGTGTCGCCCTGGACGCCGAGAGCTTGCGCATGGCGTCGGCCCAGTCGTCCCAGGTCCAGGTCAGGGTGGGCGCGGGGACGCCCGCCTTGCGCCACAGCGCGGCGTCGTACGCCACCGTCTCGGTGCCGCGGGCCACCGGCAGCGCGTACTGCTTGCCGTCGACCACGCCGGTGGCCAGCAGCCCCTTGTCGATCTCCGAGGTGCGCAGCTCGGAGTGTTCACCGAGGTTCAGCAGGATGCCGGAGGTCGCGTACTGGTTGATCTGCCGGTAGTCCAGCTGCATCACATCGGGGGCGTCACCGCCCGCCGCCTGGGTGGCCAGCTTCGCCTTGTAGGTGTCGAAGCCCGCGAAGGACGTCGCGATGTCGATGTCGGGGTGACGCTGCTCGAAGAGCTTGACGGCCGCCTCGGTGCGGGCGGCCCGGTCGGGGTTTCCCCACCAGGTGAACCGCAGGCTGACCTTGCCGCCCGAGCCGCCGCCGCCATCGCCGCCGCAGCCCGTGAGGGTCCCTGCGAGCGTGAGCACAAGGGCCAGGGCGCAGGACCTCGTTGTCCTGTTTCCGCGCATACCGGAGCCGACCTCCCTCCATGATCATTTCGTTGAGCGTGAGTGGTGGTGCCTAAGCGCTCCGCTGGAAGTGTCGCAATGGGTCGTCGGCCGGCCGCGGCGCCGTCGTGGCTGGTCGCGCCCGCGCGGCGGAGCCGCATATCGATACAGCCCCGCGCCCCTTCGGGGCACCTCCCAGCGGTAGCTGGGGGCGCCGTGCCAGGCGTCGCGGGCCCGCGAAGGTCCGCCGGACAGGGCCCATGGCGGCTATTCGCCGTAGTACGGGAGCGTGATGCCGGGCAGTTCGTACTCGTCCCGGCGGCCGCACATGCCGTAGCCGCCCCGGCGGCTGGGCCCGGTCGCGGTGACCCGCGCCTCGGCGAGGTGCGCGGGGTCGCCCGCGGCGAGCGCGGTGAGCTGCTCACCGGTGCGCCGCGCGGCGGCGAGCGCCCCGTCCCGCCAGCGCGGCTCCCACTCCTTCACCTTGGGCGCCACGATCCGCGCCGCCGCCTCGTGGAAGGCGCGCAGCGGTGCGTGGTCGCCCTTCCCGGCGGCGGCCCGCAGCGTCAGATAGCCCTCGATCGCGAGGTCCCGGCGGCGCCGGGCGGCCGCGTCGGCCTCCGGCCCCTCCTTGGCGGGCAGCGCGGCGGCGGCCGCGTAGCGCTCGGGGTCGGCGAGCACCTCGGGCCGGAAGGTGAAGACGGCGTCCCCGGCCTCCGGCAGCCCGCTGTTCTGCATCAGCACGGTCACCTTGAGACCGCCGCCCTGCACCATGCGGTGGATGGTGCCGGGGGTGAACCACACCACCGAGCCCGGCTCCAGCGGGGTCTCGGTGAAACCGTCCGCGAGGGTCAGGGTCTGCACGGCGCCACGTCCGGCGGTGACCACATACGCCTCGGTGCAGGCGAGGTGGAGGTGGGGGCTGCCGCCGCACACCCCGTCGGCGGCCTCCCACTCGTACGCGCTGATGTGGGAGAGGCCCACACCGCCCGGCAGCGGGGCGGACATCTCGGACGACGCGGCCATCGTCCTCACCACCCGTGGTTCTTGAGGTAGTGCTCCGCCTGCGCCCGGTCCCAGGCGCCGTCCGCGACCACCACCCGGTAGCGGTAGCCGAAGGACTCCCCGGGCTCCAGCTCGAACTCCTCGAAGAACGCCCAGGAGGGGGCCACCGAGGGGATCGGCTCGGAGCGCACGAACCAGTGGGAGGCGTGGATGGCGTCGGCGTTCTCCGGGGCGTGGGCGAACAGCAGCGTGGAGTGCCCGTCCACATCGTCGTGCTCACCGGTGAAGGCGACCCAGGGGGCGTCGGCGGCCGGGGTGCCCATCAGGTCCGAGGCGCCCTTCTCGCCGTCGCCGCCGCGCCCGTCCGGGCCGATGACGTCGCCGCCGGTGAAGTCGCGCGGGCCGCGCCAGTTGAGCCCGGTGTACCCGGCCATCTCCCGGCCGGCGGTGGTCGGGGAGCCGAAGTGCAGGGCCTCGCCGCGGATGTTGGTGAGGTTGATGGACCAGTCCAGGGCCCAGGTGCCCGCGTCCGGCTCCACCGAGTGGAGTTCGATGGTGCGCCGCTCCCGCGCCCACTCCTGGCCGCCGCTGTGTTGTACGGCAGGATTGGCCACCCAGGTGAGGGTCTCCACGAAGCGCAGCCGGTCCTCGGCGACGGTGAACTCCTCGAAGCCGTCGTGGCGCATCGAGCCGACGAGCTCGTCCACCCGCTGGTAGCCCTTCTCGGGGCCGAGGTAGCAGTTGCCGCCCCAGAAGTTCTGGCCGGACAGATGGCTGGAAGTCATCTGGAGGCCCTTGTGCCAGCGGTGGTCGTTGGGCCGGTAGCCGGAGACCGGGTTCCCGGCGAGGGTGCGCAGCGGGTGGGCGTAGGGCTTACGGGCCTCGAAGGCGTCCGGGTCGGGCCGGTAGACGTAGGCCATCAGCTCGACGCCGCCGGAGGCGACCGAGATCTGTTCGCCGTGGGTGTGGGTGACGGTGATGCGCTGGGTCATGGCGGCCTCAGCTCTCCTTCGTGGTGGCGGTCGCTGCCTTCGGCGCCCATTCGGGGTGGTCGCCGTGCATGGCGTCGTAGTACGGGTCCCCGGGCACGATCTCGCCCGCGCGCACGGGCCGCCCGGTGAAGGCCGCCTTGTAGAGCGCGGCGATGAACTCGAGGGTGCGGCGGGCGTCCTGTCCGCTGCCGGGCGGCCGTACGCCGTCGCGCATCGCGTCCAGCAGCCCGGTCAGCTGGGCCCCGTGGGAGCTGGGCAGATCGGCGGCCGGGGTGCGCCAGCGCCGCTGCCGGTCGGGCTCGTCGCGGACGTGCGGGGCGGGGGTGTAGACCCAGTCGTCGTTACGGTGGCCGTAAAGGTGGGTCAGCTCGACGGTGGCGTCCGCGCAGTCGATGCGGATCCGGGACACCTCGTCGGGCGAGAGCACGCTGTTGACCACGGTGGCCATGGCGCCGCTCTCGAACCGCACCAGCGCGGTGGAGACGTCCTCGCTCTCCACCGCGTGGACCAGCCGTCCGGCCATGCCGCGGATCTCGGTCCAGTCGCCGAGGAGGTGGAGCAGCAGATCCATCTGGTGGATGCCGTGGCCCATGGAGGGGCCGCCGCCCTCGGTCTCCCAGCGGCCGCGCCACGGCACCGCGTAGTAGGCGGTGTCGCGGTGCCAGGTGGTCTGGCAGTGGGCCACCAGCGGCCGGCCCAGGGCGCCCTCGGCCAGCAGCTCCCGGGCGTGGACGGCGCCCGAGCCGTAGCGGTGCTGGAAGACCACCGAGGCGTACGGGCCGCCCGCCTCCTGCTCGGCCCCGGCTATCTCGTCGTACTCGGCGAGCGAGAGGCACAGCGGCTTCTCGCACAGCACCCAGGCGCCGGCCTCGAGGGCGGCCACGGTCTGCTCGCGGTGCAGGGAGGGCGGGGTGCCGATGAGGACCAGGCCGGGGCGCTCGGCCTCCAGCATGGCGGCCACGTCGGAGTAGCCGGTGACGTCGAAGGTGCCGCCCTCGGCCGCGGCGGCGCGGAAGGCGTCGAGCCGGTCCGCGGCCACGTCGACGGCGGCGACGAGGTCCACACGGTCGGCATGATCACGCAGTGCGGGCAGATGGCTGCCGCTGACGATTCCTCCGGTGCCGACCACTGCGGCACGGATACGGTCGGTGGCTGCTGCGGCCATGGGCTGAGGTCTCCTCGCCGTCGCCTGGGGTAAGCGCTTGCTGGGGAGGACCCTAGGCATGGTCCGGATGACAGGACAAGACCCTGGAGTGCGGAATCGCGCCGCTCATGGAGTGAGAGCCTGTGTCATATCCCCGGCCGGATCGGCGTGCGGCGTCAGGGGGCACCTCCCAGCGGTAGCTGGGGGAGCGTGCCAGGCGTCGCACGCCCGGCCGGGGATATGACACAGGCTCTGAGAGCATGGGGGCGCCCAACCAGTGCGCGCGGTGTACCAGAAGGTGACCACCCAACGGAGGAAATATGGCAGTGACCCTGGCCGATGTGGCGGCACGGGCTCGGGTCTCGGCGGCCACCGTGTCGCGCGTCCTGAGCGGCAACTACCCGGTCGCGGAGTCGACCCGGAACCGGGTGCTGCGTGCGGTCGACGAGCTGGAGTACGTGGTCAACGGCCCGGCAAGCGCTCTCGCCGCCGCCACTTCCGATCTGGTCGGGGTGCTCGTCAACGACATCGCGGACCCCTTCTTCGGGATCATCGCGGGCGCCGTCCAGGCCGAAATGGTCACCCCGGCCGGGGAATCGGGCCGGGGCGGCGAGAAGCTCGCGGTCATCTGCAACACCGGTGGCTCGCCCGAACGCGAGCTCAACTACCTCACCCTGCTGCAGCGGCAGCGCGCGGCCGCCGTCGTGCTCACCGGCGGCGCGGTCGAGCACCCCGACCACGCCGCCGCCGTGGCCACCAAGGCGTCCCGGCTGGCCGCGTCGGGCACCCGGGTGGTGCTGTGCGGCCGCCCGCCGATCGAGGACGCCACCACCCTCGCCTTCGACAACCGCGGCGGCGCCCGCCGGCTCACCGAGCACCTGCTGACCCTCGGCCACCGCCGGATCGGCTATGTGGCGGGCCCGGCCGAGCGCACCACGACCCGCCACCGGCTGGAGGGCCACCGGGCGGCGCTGGCCGCCGCCGGGGCGGATCAGGACGCGGAGCGGCTGACCGTCCACGGCCTGTACGACCGCGCCTCCGGCTATGACGCGACCCTCGAACTCCTGCGCCGCGACCGGAGCCTGACGGCCATAGTCGCCGCCAACGACACCATCGCGCTCGGCGTCTGCGCCGCCCTGCGCGACCAGGGGCTGCGGATCCCCGAGGACGTCTCGGTGGCGGGCTTCGACGACCTCCCGTTCAGCGCGGACGCGGTCCCGGCCCTCACCACGATGCGGCTGCCGCTGCACGAGGCGGGCGCGCGGGCCGGGCGGCTGGCCCTGGGGCGCGAGCCGCAGCCGCCGGGCGGGGTGGCGATGGTCCGGGCCGAGCTGATGGCCCGCGCCTCCACGGCGCCGCCGCGCGGCTGAGCCCTGCCGGACCGCCGCGCGACTGAGCCCTGCCGGACCGCCGCGCGGCTGCCGACCGCTACCGCGCGGCCTCGGACGGCAGATGGTCCAGCGGCCGCTGGAACCGGGAGCGGATCTCCTGCCGGGACAGATCCTCCCGGCCGGTGAGGTCCACCTCGGGGTGCTCGAAGCGGAACGCGTAACCCCCCTTCGGCAGGTGGCAGATCTCCCACCAGTTGCCGTCCAGGTCCTGGAGGTAGAACGAGTAGGTGCCGTGCTGGCGTACGGGCTTGGTCAGCTTCCTGATCCCGTACTCGTCCGCGACCCGCTGGAGCGCGTCGTACGCCTCCCCGACCTCCTCCTCACTCGCCAGATCGAGCCCGTTGTGGTTCATCAGCGGCATGTCCTGGCCGGAACCGGGGGTCTCGACGACCGCGTAGCAGTGGTTGCCGCCCAGCCGTACGAACAGCGCCATGGGCGCCTGCTGCACCACTTCGAGGCCGAGCACCTCCTCGTAGAAGCGCCGGGTGGCGGCGATGTCCCGGCACTCCAGGGTGCCGTGGGACAGGAAGCGGGTCATCAGCAGCGGTGGCTTGGTGGAACGGTGGGTGATGCCGGGCATGGTCCGTCTCTCCTCGTGAGCGTTCGATGGGTGTTCCGGCGTGCCGGAGTCGGTCCCGGGCCGCCGCGCTCAGTCCTCCGTGATCCACAGCGCCCGCATCGGGCAGCCCCGCACCGCCTGGCGCACGTCGTCCAGCAGGTGGGCAGGCGGCGTCCGTCGCGAGCGGTGTCATGGGCGATTTCGGGGAGCGGTTTCGGGGGCGGCTCCGGGGCCGGCTTCGCGGGCGGCTCCGGGCACGGCTTCGCGCGCGGTCACCGGATTGCGGAGCCGGCCGAGGTGCCCGATGGTGATCTCGACCGTGTCCCCCGGGTGCAGGAACCTGTCGCGGGGCAGGCCGACACCGGCCGGTGTGCCGGTCGCCAGGATGTCGCCGGGCTGGAGGGTGATCAGCGTGCTGGCGGCCGCGACCAGCTCCGCCACGCCCTGGATCATCTCCCCGGTATTGCTCACCTGTTCCTCGTGACCGTTGACGGTGAGCCGGATGGGCAGATCGTGCGGATCGGGCACCAGCCACGCCGGGGTGACGCCGGGGCCGGTGGGGCAGAAGGTGTCCTGCCCCTTGGAGGCCAGCCAGTCCCAGGTGAAGGGTTCGGCGAAGGCGTCCTGCCGGTGGTGCGGTCCACGGGCGGAGACATCGTTGACGATGGTGTAGCCGGCGATATGCGCCGCCGCCCGGTCCGTGGGGATGTCACGCCCCGCCCGCCCGATCACGACGGCGAGTTCGGCCTCCCAGTCCACCTTCTGGCTCTCGTCGGCCGGGATGACGATGGGGTCGCCGGGTCCGATGACGGTGGTGGTGGGAGGCTTCAGGAAGAAGAACGGCCGCACCCGGGTGGCACCGTCGCCCGTCATCTCCGCCAGGTGATCGCGGTAGTTGGCTCCTGAGCAGAGCACGGTCCGCGGGTAGCGGACGGGGGCCAGCAGCCGGGCGCCGCGCACCGGGGCGGCCTCCCGCGGATCGTAGGCGCGCAGGTCCGGCGCGAGGGACTCCCAGTCCCGCAGGGCCTCGAAGCCCCCGGGATATCCGCTCAGGGCGGGCACTTCCCGTATGCCGTACTCGCCGAGGGCGGCGCAGAAGCTGCCCCGGTCGGCGGTGTGGGCGGTGACCAGCGACCATGTCGTGGCGATCGGGGGCGCCTCGTGCCTCGTCATGTCTCCATTCGAGGCCCGTCGGGACCGGCCGGTCCAACACTCTTGAGCGGTCGGTGACGGTCATCTACTGTTACCGACCCGTGGACTTGGACTTACGACTCGTGCGGTACGCGGTCGTCCTGGCCGACGAGCTGCACTTCGCCCGCGCGGCCGCGCGGCTGCTGATCGCGCAGCAGACCCTCTCGTCGCAGATCAGCCGGTTGGAGAGCCGGCTCGGTGTCACGCTGTTCCGCCGCGACCGGCGTCATGTCGAGCTGACCCGGGAGGGGGAGCTGTTCGTCCGCCGCGGCCGGGAACTGCTCGCGGCCGCCTCGGACCTGCTGGGCGAGTTGCGGCGCAGCGCGCCTCCGCTGCGCGTCGATGTGATCACCGAGGGGCTCACCTCGGGTGTCATCGCGCGAGAACTCCGGCCGCGGCTGGCCGATGTGACATTGGAGGTCATCCAGGGACAGGGGTTCGCGGGAACGGTCTCGGCCCTGGTCGAAGGGGCGGTGGATCTCGCGTTCGGCCGGCTCAACGGGACCGGGGAGCCGCTGCCCCGGTCACTGCGGTACCAACTGGTGCGCCTGGAACCCATGGGGGTCGTGCTCCCCGCCGGGCATGAACTGGCCCACCGGGCGCGGGTCCCGATGGCACAGCTCGCCGCGTACCCGCTCCTCCTGCACACGGCGCAGGAGGCGGCCGAATGGCTGGACTGGAACCAGGAGCTCGCCGCCGCGTTCGGCCTGCGCGTCGGACGGCGCCTGCACGGCCACGGCCGGGGCGCGGCCAACGCGGCCGTACTGGCCTACCGGGCTCCCTCGTTCGGGCCGCTCGAGGCGCCCATGCCGGCCGGCGTGGTGGTCAGACCCCTGGTCGACCCCGTACCCCTCTACCCGTTCTCGGTGTTCTGGCGGGCCGGGAGCAAGTCCATCCCGCTCCGCCATGCCCTCACCACCATCTACGACATCGCCACCGAACGCGGCTGGCTGGTACCGCCGCGGGACGACTGGTGGCTGCCGGCCGCCGACCGGCACGGATCCCTGTCCGCAGCCGTCCCGAGCGGGGCTCGGCGCACCGCCGCCCCGGCCGACCACACCCGGCCGCGGGGGTGACAGCGAGGAGTCGGCCGCGCTGCCGCGCGGCGGTGGTGGCACCTCCCCCTTCCCAAATACTTGATCTGGCGCAACTATGAGGTCAAGCAAAATCGACACAGGGGTACGGAGGGTGCCGGATGGAGCCGCGCGACGATCTTGACCTGGCCGTGGACGAGGTCCGCGACTTCAACCGGATGTACACCCGGCTGATCGGCGTCCTCGACTACCCCGGGCAGCTCAACACCCCGTACACGCTGGGCGAGGCCCGCATCCTCTACGAGCTGGCCCAGCGCGAGCGCACCCATGTCTCGGCGCTCCGGGAGCGCCTGGGGGTCACCGCCGCGCATCTGAGCCGGACGCTGAGCCGGTTCGAGGAGCGCGGGCTGGTGACGCGCGAGCGCCACCAGCGCGACGCCCGCTTCCAGGAGGTGCTGCTCACCACGGCGGGCCGGGCGGCGGCGGAGGACCTGGACCGGCGGTCGCGGACGGCGGTGACCGGGCTGCTGGCCAAGCTCCCCCGGAACGAGCTGGGGCGGCTGCGGGAGGCGCTGGCCACCGCCCGCGGCGTGTTCACCGGCCCGGCGGAGCCCGAGGTGCGGCTGCGCGGAGTGGAGCCGGGGGACCTGGGCTGGATCGTGCAGCGCCACGGCGCCGTGTACGCCCGGGAGTTCGGGTGGAACGCCGAGTTCGAGGCCTTGGTGGCCCGGATCGTCGGGGAGTTCGGCGCGGGCCACGACCCGGCCCGCGAGCGGGCGTGGATCGCGGAGCTCGACGGCCGCCCCGTCGGGTCGGTGCTGTGCGTACGGGACGAGCGGCCCGATACGGCCCGGCTGCGGCTGCTGCTCGTGGAGCCGGAGGCGCGGGGGCGGCGGATCGGCGAGCGGCTGGTGGGCACGTGCGTCGACTTCGCGCGCGAGGCGGGCTACCGCGATCTGGTGCTGTGGACCAATGACGTCCTGACCTCGGCCCGCCGGATCTATGAGCGGGCCGGGTTCGAGCTGGTCGCCGAGAAGCGGCACGGGGGCTACGGCTCGCCGCTGGTCGGCCAGGACTGGCGGCTCGCGCTGCGGGACGCCGCGCGGGACTGAGGGCGCGGCCCGATGTGACGCGGATCACCGGCAGCGCGGTGCGCACGGCGGACAGGGAGGAGTGTGGAGACTTCACTGCGCGCCCGGGTGCGGGCCGGGGATCCGGATGCCTTCGGGCAGCTCTTCGACAGCGCGCTCCTGGACGTCGCCGTCACCGACGACAGGGGGAAGGTGACGGCGGTCGGCGCGTCCTGAGCCGGCCGTCAAGCGATCACGGGGCGCCCGCTCCGGCGGGCGCCCTTCTCCGTTCCGTAGTTGACACGGCGTCACCTCGACCGGAAAACCGCTCGCGTGAGCGGGCCCGGTACCGGAAGGATCAGCTCACACGCACCGCCCGTACCGCACGCGGGCATCGCACGGGCGACGGACGGACGACGGACGGACGACGCGTCCGTGCGGCGCGCCGGACCGGCACAAGAGCAAAGGGCGTACCCCTGAGTACCCAGCAGGTCATCGAGTGGACCGAGGACGGCCGGACCCGTACCGCCCAGTGGCGCTCCGAGAGCGGCGCGCCGCCGCCCCGGCGGGTCGCGATCGCGGACGACCGGATGCCCGCCGACACCGCCCACCGCCTCGTCTGCGAGGGCACCGCGCTGCTGTGGCACGGCGACTACCAGGGCGCCCGTCAACTGCTGACGGCGCTGGCGCGCCGGATCGACCGGGGCCCGCGCCGGGCCAAGGAACGGCGTGCGCCCGCCGCGTCCCCGGCCGAGGCCTTCCACCGGCACCGCCAGGCCCAGTCCCGGCGGGCCCGGCTGCTGGGGATGGTGCTGGTGCCGCTGGACGCGGACTTCGGCGTTCCGCTGCGCCGGGCACCGGACGTACGGCAGGCGTGCGCCGAGGCGTACGGCCCGGCGCAGGGCCCCTCGGTGGTCTCGCTCCGCGAGTTGCTCGGGCTGATCGGCGCGCATGAGTGGCGGGAGAAGGGCGTCAAGGTGCGGGCGCTGGGCGGAGACCGTATCCATCCGCACTACGGGGTCTTCTCGCCGGTGCGCGGCGAGTACGTCGATCTGGTGGCCGAGGCCCCGCTGCCGTCGCGCGAGCTGGCCTTCGACATCGGCACCGGAAGCGGCGTCCTGGCCGCCGTCCTCGCCCGGCGGGGCATCGAGCGGGTGGTGGCCACCGACCAGGACGCGCGGGCGCTGGCGTGCGCCCGCGAGAACGCGGCCCGGCTGGGCCTGTCCGGACACGTCGAGGTGGTCGAGGCCGACCTCTTCCCGCCGGGCCGCGCCCCGCTGGTGGTCTGCAATCCGCCCTGGGTCCCGGCCCGGCCCTCCTCACCGCTCGAATACGCGGTCTACGACCCGTCCGGCCGTATGCTGCACGGCTTCCTGAACGGGCTGGCCGGGCATCTGACCCCCGGCGGCGAGGGCTGGCTGATCCTCTCCGACCTCGCCGAACATCTGGAACTGCGGCCGCGCGCCGAACTGCTGGCCGCCTTCGACACGGCGGGCCTGACGGTCCTGGACCGGCTGGACGTCCGCCCCGTCCACCCCCGCGCCTTCGACCCCACCGACCCCCTCCACTCGGCCCGCGCGGCGGAGGTGACGTCGTTGTGGCGGCTGACGGCCGGCTGAGCGGACCTCGGCCATCGGGGAAGACGTCGCCCGTACGGGGGCACCAGTGGCTCGCGGGCCCGAGGGACGGGCCACGGCTCAGAGAGTGTCCGGCGGACCCCGGACGGGCTGATTTCAGCCCCTCCAGGGGGCACCTCCCAGCGGTAGCTGGGGGAGCTTGAGGAGCGGGGTCTGGGGCGGAGCCCCAGTTTCGGGAAGGGGCGGGGAGGGGAGCAGCCCGCCGCAGGCGCACGCGTACCGCCGGACACCTCGTAGGGGGCACAACGGCGGGCCACCCGACAAGACACGCCGCAGGCGTGATCGGCACGGCAGGATTGATTCGGCCCGTGCCCCTGCTTAGCGTCCCGCATAAGGGGCAAGAAGATCCCCACGTCCCGCACGACCCCCACCAAGGGAGCCCGTATGAAGCTCGCCTTCTCCACTCTCGGCGTCCCCGGTATGCCCGTGCCCGACGTGGCCCGGCTCGCCGCCGACGCCGGGTATCACGGCGTCGAGCTGCGCGCCCACCCCGAGGAGCCGGTGCACCCGGGGATCGGGGCGGACGAACGGGCCCGGGTGGCGGCGGAGTTCCGGGACGCCGGGGTCGAGATCCTCACCGTCGCCGGATATGTGCGCGCCGCCCAGGCCGGGCCGGACGAGCCCGTGCTGACCGGGCTCGGGGAGCTGCTGGAGCTGGCCCACGACCTGGGCGCCCGCAATGTCCGGGTCTTCCCCGGCGGCGGGGAGCAGAGCGCCGAGGAGGCCGACGCCACGGCCGCCCGGCGGCTCGCGGCGGCCGCGCCCCGCGCCACCGACCTCGGCGTACGGCTGCTGCTCGAGACCCACGACTCGCACCGGACGGGCGCGGACGCGGCCCGGGTCCTCGGGCTCGTGGGCCATGGCAGCGTCGGGGCGATCTGGGATGTGATGCACACCTGGCTGGGCGGCGAGGACCCGGCCACCAGCTATCCGGCGCTCTTCGCGCATCTGGGCTACGTCCAGGTCAAGGACATCGCCTCGGCCGAGGACACCACCCCGCTGCCGCTGGGCGCGGGGGTGCTGCCGCTGACCGAGTGCGTGGAGCTGCTCAGCCGCGAGGGCTGGGACGGCTGGCTGTGCTGGGAGTACGAGAAGCGGTGGTATCCGCAGGCACGCGCGTTCCCGGAGTTGCTGGCCCCGGGCCGGGAGCATCTGCTGCGGCTGCTCGCCGACGCGGCCTGAACTCGGGGCTCGAGGTCGGCGTCGGCTTGTCTCGACCGCCCGGCCCACCGTGACCACTCGGCTCACGCGGCCCACCGTGACCACTCGGCTCGCCCGGCCCACCGTGGCGGCGCGCCCCGAGGCGCATACGCCGCAGCCTCCCGCCCGGGAGCGAGGTCAGCGCCACGCCGCCCACCAGCAGCGCCGCCGCCAGCCAGCGCGGTGCGCTGATGCCCTCCCCCAGCACCAGCGCCGCCGAGGACATCCCGAAGACCGGCACCAGCAGCGAGAACGGGGCGACCGCCGAGGCGTCGTAGGTGCGCAGCAGAAAGCCCCACACCCCGAAGCCGAACACCGTGGTGACCCAGGCGACATAGACGATCGCGCCCACCCCGGCCCAGTCGAGCCGGCTCAGCGCGTCCAGATCGGGCCGCGCGCCCTCGAACATCAGCGAGAGCAGGAGCAGCGGCAACACCGGCACCAGGCTCACCCACACCATGAAGTTCAGGGCGTCGGGCGGCGCCGCCTTGCGGGTGAGGACGTTGGAGACGCCCCAGAAGGCCGCCGCCGCGATGACGAGGACGAAGCCGAGGAGCGGTCCCGAGGTGCCCTCGTCCACGGCGGCCACCGCGATCCCGGCGAGGGCGACCGCCATGCCCAGCAGCCGCCGCCGGCCGGGGCGCTCGGCGAGGACGACGGCCGCGAACAGCGCGGTGAACACCGCCTGGATCTGCAGCACCAGCGAGGACAGCCCGGCGGGCATCCCCTCGTGCATCCCGATGAACAGCAGCCCGAACTTCGCCACACCCAGGGCCAGCCCCACCCCCAGGATCCATCGCCAGGCGACCCTCGGCGGGCCGACCAGGAAGACGGCGGGCAGCGCGGCCACCAGGAACCGCAGGGCGCAGAAGAGCAGGGGCGGGAAGTGGTCGAGGCCCACCTCGATGACCACGAAGTTGACCCCCCACAGGGCCGTGACCAGCACGGCGAGGGCTATGTGCACAGGTCGCATGGGTCGAGGATCAGCCGCCCGGACCTTGTAGCACCAGCGCGGATGTCTTCATGCTTGGATGCAGTAACGGTTAAAGGTGCGAGGAGGAGGGCGAACTGTGCTGGATCTGGGCCGGCTGAGGGCTCTGCACGCGGTGTCCGTGCACGGCTCGGTCAGCGCCGCCGCGATCGCGCTCGGCTACACCCCGTCCGCCGTATCGCAGCAGATCGCCAAGTTGGAGCGGGAGACCCGGACCACCCTGCTGGAGCGGCAGGGCCGGGGCATCGCGCTGACCGACGCGGCCCGGCAGCTGGCCGCCACCGCCCAGCGGCTGCTCGCCATCGTCGAGGAGGCCGAGACCACCCTGGAGGAGCGGCGCGGTCAGCCGACCGGCCGGGTGGTGATCGGCGCCTTCGCCTCGGCCGCACGCGGGCTGATGCCCGTGGTGCTGGCCGCGCTCGTGGCCGAACACCCCTCCCTGGACGCCCGGTTGCTCGAAGTGGACCCGCATCTGTCGGTGGACCTGGTGGCGCAGGGGGTCATCGACCTGGCGGTGGCCCACGACTGGGACATCGCCCCGCTGCCCGCCCCGGAGGGGCAGGAACGGGCGGTCGTCGGGGAGGACATGTGCGATCTGCTCGTCCCGGCCGGACATCCGCTGGCCCGGGTGGCCGCACGGCGCCCGCTGCGCCGCGAGGATCTGCCGGGGCAGCGGTGGATCTGCCAGCCGCCGGGGTCGGTGTGTCACGACTGGCTGGTCCGTACGCTGCGCGCCTCGGGCCATGAGCCGGACCTGGCGTACCAGGCGGCGGAGAACCACACCCAGATCGCCCTGGTGGCGGCCGGTCTCGGTGTCGCGCTCATGCCCCGTCTCGGGCGCGGTCCGCTGCCGGACGGGGTGCTGGCGCTGCCCCTGGAGCCGGTCCCGGTGCGGCGGCTGTACGCCCTGTGGCGTCCGGGCGCGGCCCGCCGCCCCGCCATCACCGAAACGGTGCGGCTCCTGGGCGACCTCTGGCCGCGCCGCATGAACTGAACACCCCCGGACGCCACCGCTTTGAGCCCCTACGCCCCGCTCACCACCGAATCGCGTCATGCACACCATGTGCGGAACCGGCGCGGGGCGCCGTACGTCGAAGCGGCGTGCTGATGGGGAGTCTCCGCGCGGCGGCAATCGGCCTCGCCGCTGACTGCGTCGCTGACCACCTCACCGCCGCCCGCGGCCAGCAGCACCCCGCCGCCGACGCGACACCCCTCCCAGAGCGTCGGCGGCGCCCAAGCCCTCCTCAGCACCTCAGCCCGGCGGGCCCCGCACCGGCGGCTGCGCCTCACACCGGCAGCTCCGCCTCGATCAGGTCCGCCGCCCGGTCCGGTCCGCCCTCCGCGGCCATCCGCGCCTTGAGCGCGGCGCAGCGGGCGGCCACCTCGGGGTCGTCCACCAGGTCGAGCACCGCCTTGCGCAGCGCCGGAGCCATGGCCTCCTCCTTGGGCAGATGGCGGCCGACCCCGAGCCCCTCGAGGGTGTCCGCGTTGCGGAACTGGTCCACGGCCTGCGGTACGGCGACCATCGGCACCCCGCAGGCCAGCCCCTCCTGGGCGCCGCCCGCACCCGCGTGGGTGACGAACGCGTCGGCCTTCCGCAACACGCTCAACTGCGGTATCCACGTGTGCACTTCGACATTGGCCGGGATCTCGCCGAGGTCGGCCGGGTCGACGAACTCGCCGATCTGGAGCACCACGTACCAGCCCGGCAGATCGCCGAAGGCCGCGACGCACTCGCGGTAGAAGCCGGGCTCCCTGGTCCAGGTGGAGCCGAGCGAGATCAGCAGGATCCGGTCGGTCTCGGCGGCCCGCTCCGGGCGGCGCCACTCCGCCACGTCGCGGCGGGCGTTCTGGCAGCCGCCGACGAAACTGTAGACGGAGGTGTCGACGCGGTCGGCGTTGGGCTGGAGCAGTTCGGGGATGAGGGCGACACAGCGGCTGGGGCGGCCGATGAGCCGGTCGGGGTCGATGTCGGCCAGGCCGTTGCCCTCGAGCCAGGCGCGGTAGCGCGCGTAGTAGGCCCGGCCGCGCTCCGAGCGCCGCATATGGGCGTACATCGGCTCGAAGACCTCTTCGCGGTAGCCGTCCCAGGGCACGAAGCTGGGCGCGAGTTCGACGGCGGACACGCCCCACCGATGGGCGAGGACATGCGCCGGGTAGGCGGTGACGTCGTACATCACCAGGTCCGGCTCATCGCCCTCGTAGGCCGCCAGATGCTGCGGAAGCGCCTGCTCCGCCTCGGTGAGAAACGGCTCGATGTAGTCGATCAGTTCGGAGCCTCTGGCGCCCGGCGCATTCTCACCGTGGAGGATCGAGGTGTAGGTCTTCGGCTCGGCGCCGGTTTCGGCCACCTTCTCGGCGAACGACTCGGGGATGGCGTAGGTAACCCGGTGGCCGCGGGCCACCAGCTCGCGGATCACCTCCAGGCTCGGGTTGACGTGCCCGTGTGCCGCGATGCCGAACATGGCTATGTGTGTGGGGGGCTTGGCACCCGTCGGTGGGGTCATGAAAACGGAACATAAGCGAGAACGGATGCCTCATACAAATACCAGGCATACTTGGTCGAGAGTTTAGTACCGATTTAGTGCGGACACCAGATCACCGTCTTTAACCAGTCTTTTCCTTACGCTTCCTGGCCACGCGGCGGAGCCGCATATCGATGCTGTGGGAAGGGCCGGCTTTCCTTGACCCGGCCGCGGTTTGTGTCCCAGCGTGTCCTGCACGCCTTTGGCCGCCCCCGCCGAACGTCCCATGGAAGGAGTGCGGGTGCACACGACGCCCCGCCGCGCCCTGCTCACCGCCACCCTGGCCGCCGCGGCGGCCGGTGCCTGCAGCGGACCGACGAACAGCTCCCCCGCGCCCGCGGCCCCCGCGCGCCGCACCACCGCCGGTTCCGGCAGCCCGTCCGCGGCCCCCTCCCGGCCCACCACGGAGCCCGGCCGGGACCACGAGCGCGACCGCCGGCGGATCGACCAGCTCATCGGCCGGATGACCCTGGACCAGAAGATCGGTCAGCTCTTCGTGATGCGGGTGTACGGCCATTCCGCCACCCACCCCGACCCCGCCGATGTCGCGGCCAACCGCAAGGAGATCGGGGTCGACAACGCCGCCGAACTGATCGCGAAGTACCACGTGGGCGGGGTGATGTACATCGGATGGGCACACAACATTCGCGATCCGCACCAGGTGGCCGCGCTCTCCAACGGCATCCAGAAGGCCGCGCTGGCGGCCTCCGTGCCCGTTCCCGTCCTGCTCTCCACCGACCAGGAGTACGGCACCGTCGCCCGGGTCGGCGCGCCCGCCACGCTGTTCCCGGGCGCCATGGCGCTCGGCGCGGGCGGCAGCACGGCCGACGCCCGTACGGCAGCGCGCACCGCGGGCGCGGAGCTGGCCGCGCTCGGCATCCGGCAGGACTACGCCCCGATAGCGGACGTCAACGTCGACCCCGCCAATCCGGTGATCGGCGTGCGCTCCTTCGGCGCCGATCCCAAGGCCGTGGCCCGCATGGTGGCGGCGCAGGTGGAGGGCTATCAGAGCGCCGGGGTCGCGGCCACCGCCAAGCACTTCCCCGGCCACGGCGACACCAGCGTGGACAGCCATGTGGGGCTGCCGCGGATCACCCACTCCCGGAAGGAATGGGAGCGGCTGGACGCACCGCCGTTCCGGGCCGCGATCGAGGCCGGAATCGACTCGATCATGACGGCCCATCTGCTCTTCCCCGCGCTCGACCCGGCCGACGACCCCGCCACGCTCTCCCGCCCCATCCTCACCGGTGTGCTCCGCGAGGAGCTGGGCTACGACGGGGTGGTGGTCACCGACTCGCTCGGCATGGAGGGGGTGCGCAAGAAGTACGGCGACGACCGGGTGCCGGTGCTCGCGCTCAAGGCGGGCGTGGACCAGTTGCTGAACCCGCCGAGCCTGTCCCTCGCCTTCGAGGGCGTGCGCAAGGCCGTCCGGGCGGGCGAGATCAGCGAGGACCGGATCGACCGCTCGCTGCGGCGCGTCCTGGAACTCAAGGCCCGCCGGGGCCTGTTCGACGATCCGTACACCAGCGACCGCGCGGTCAACCGCACGGTGGGCACCCGCGAGCACCGCGCCACCGCCGACCGGATCGCCGAGCGCACCACCACCCTGGTCACCAACCGCGGCGGACTGCTGCCGCTGTCGCCGCGCCGCCACCGCGACCTGCTCGTGGTGGGCGTGGACGCCGCGGCCCCCTCCGGCACCGGCGGCCCGCCGACGTCCGTCCTGGCCCGCGCCCTGTCCGGCCTCGGCTTCCGTACGGAGGCGCTGACCACCGGCACCAGCGGCTCCCCCGGCCCCTCCCCGCAGCGCATCGAGGCGGCGGTCGCGGCGGCGCGGAAGCGGGACGCGGTGATCGTGACGACGTACGACATCGCCTCCGGCTCCGCCCAGCGCACCCTGGTGGCCCGGCTGGTGGCCACCGGCGTGCCGGTGGTGCACCTGGCCCTGCGCAATCCGTACGACATCGCGCGCCTGACCGGCCGCGACACGGCCCCCGGCGCCTCGCTGGCCGCCTACTGCTGGACGGACGTGGAACTGCGCGCCGCCGCCCGCGTCATCGCGGGCCGGACCGCACCGCGCGGCAAACTGCCGGTCGCGGTCCGGCACGCGGACGACCCGTCCCGGGTGCTGTACCCGATCGGGCACGGGCTGAGCTACTAGGGCCTGTCTGGGCTTGACGCCTGCGGCGGGCCGCTCCCCTCCCCGCCCCCTGGTGCGGGAAGGGGCGGGGAGGGAAAAGCATCGTCCGCCGGACACCCCCTGGCGCCCGTGCCCGGCCGGGGCACGCGGACGCGCCCTACGGGCGCAGCGTCACCGGCTCGCGCTCGGTCTCGCGGCGGTCCAGCTTGGCGTTGTGCGGGGCGAGGGGCTTGCTCGTCGGGCTGACGCCCGCCCAGCGCTGCACCTCCGCGGTGGCCTTGGCCTTCTGGTCGCCGGTCAGCTGGGCGATGCTGGAGCCGTGGTTGCCGCCGGCCACCGTGTAGACGTACGCGTCCTTGGCGCCCTTGCCGACCTGGAAGCGCTCGGCGCCCCACGGGTCGTTCTGGCCGTAGACGAAGAGCATCCGGTGGGCGTCGTGCCGCACCCAGCGGTCGATGTCCCCCATCACGCCCGGCTTGAAGCGCATCGGGATGTCGCGCGGCACATAGTTGCGCGGGGCGTAGATGCCGGGATAGCGCAGCAGCCCGGCCAGGTGCGGGGTCTTGAAGGTGGGCGAGCCGAGCTCGGTGCCCGCCTGGTAGTAGTACGGCGTGTAGGTCTCCAGGCCCTGGTCGGTGTAGGCGGAGAAGCCCGAGATCTCGTCGATGAAGCCGTACAGCTCGTCGGTGGACGCGGTCGGGGCGGGGACGTCCGCGCAGTCCTTCAGCAGGTGGTACTGCCAGAAGGCCCACACCAGGTCCAGGACCACGTTCTCGTAAGCCTTGTCGGCGCTGCCGACGACGGTGAAGGTCTGCTTCTCGTCGTCCGCCCACTTCTGGTAGCGCTGTACGATCTCGTCGCGCCGGACCAGGGCCTCGCGCTGCACCGCGTTGAGCTTGGTGCGGCATTCTGCGGTGCCGACGCCTGCGAAGAAGCGGTCGTAGGCGGAGTCCTCCTTGTCGGCCACGTCGTTGGGCGCGACGTAGGCGACGGTGCCGTCCATGTCCCGGGGGTAGAAGCGGCGGTAATAGGTGGCCGTCATCCCGCCCTTGCTGCCGCCGGTGGCCAGCCACTTCTTGCCGTAGATGGGCTTCAGGGCCCGGAAGAGGCGGTGCTGGTCGCTCGCGGCCTGCCAGATGTCCAGCTTGGACCAGTCGGCGGGCTGGGGCCGGGAAGGAGTGAAGAAACGGTACTCCATGGACACCTGGTTGCCGTCCACGAGCTGCGTGGGCTCACTGCGGCGCGGTGCGGTGGAGACGTTGTAGCCCGAGGTGTAGAAGACCGTGGGCCGGTCGGTGGCCTTGTGCAGCAGTGTGAACCGCTGCTGGAAAGTGCCCTTGGCGGGATGCCGGTGATCCACCGGCTGGGCGTAGCTGAAGACGAGGAATCGATAGCCCTCGTAGGGCTGCTCCGCCACGAAACGCATTCCGGGAATCGCCAGGACACGTTCCTTGATGTCCGGCTGGGCGGGGGCGGCCGGTGCCGCGGACGCGCTTCCGGCGCCCGCGCCGACCGTCCCCACCAGTATCGCGAGCGACAACAGCCATCTGAGCATCTTGCGCATGCACCCTCCCCTTGTTGCCGAGTTGACCCTTTGTCCCGTGAATTCGCACAGGTCGCCGAGAACCTATCCGGGCACACACTCGCGTCGCCAGATGCCGTGAACGCTCCAACCCGGGGCCGAATACGGAGAGTTGTTACCCCCGCCCTCTTTCGTAGCGGGCTGTGATGGCTCATGCTGCCTGTATGGACCGAGACGAACGGCACGACCGGAGTGAACGGGCCGAGCGGCTGACGCGATATCTGAACGAATTGCAGGAACGGATCGATCCTCGCTCGCTCGAGCTGCTGATGCGGCTGCTGCGCGAGTTGAGCACCTCACCGGCCGTCAGCGGGGGGACGTACGAACTCGGAATGGGGCCGGAGGAGAAAGAGCTGTTCACCCCCGCTCTCCAGGCCGAACTGCTGGTGCTGTTCGGCCTGCTCACCTCCCAGGACGAGCGTGTGGTGGTCGACCTCGGCGACAGTCCGCACGCCAAGGGCATGAAGGTGCTGGTGCCCCAGGAGCGGGCCGGGGACCCCGACTTCCTGCACCGCCACAAGCAGCGGGTGGCGGCCGAGGCGGAGCAGCGGGAGCGGGACCGGCGGGAGGTGGAGGGCATAGCGAGGGCCAGCGGCATGGAACCGTGACGTTACCGTACGTAACAACGGGCGAACGCTGAGCGTCACCGGCCGTACGACGGCTGCCCGGTGCGCACCGCGCCCGAAGGGGCGCGGGGCCGTGTCGATGTGCGGCTCCGCCGCGTGGGCGCGGCCGGCCACGACGGAGCCGCAGACGTGCCGACGACGCATCGTGGGCACTCCCAGCGGAGCGCTTACGCCACAGCGGGCTCCGTCTCCCCCATGAACGTGCGCCACAGCGCGGCGTACCGGCCGTCCCGCGCCACCAGCTCCTCATGGGTGCCGTCCTCGACGACCCGGCCGTGGTCCAGGACCACCACCCGGTCCGCACGGGCGGCGGTGGTCAGCCGGTGGGCGACGACCAGTGTGGTGCGCCGTCCCGTCAGACGATCCGTGGCCTGGTTGACCAGGGCCTCGGTGGCCAGATCGAGCGCGGCCGTGGCCTCGTCGAGCAGCAGGATGTCCGGGTTCACCAGCTCGGCTCGCGCCAGCGCGATCAACTGCCGCTGCCCGGCGGAGAGATTGCGCCCGCGCTCGGCGACCTCGTGCAGATAGCCACCGTCGAGCGACGCCACCATGGCATGGGCGCCGACCGCCCGCGCGGCGGCCTCCACCTCAGCGTCGCTCGCGCCGGGCCGTCCGTAGGCGATGGCATCGCGCACCGTCCCGGCGAAGAGATACGGCTCCTGCGGGACCACGCCGAGGTGGCCGCGGTATCCGGCGAGGTCGAACTCGCGCAGATCCACACCGTCCACCCGCACCGCGCCCTCCGTCGGGTCGTAGAACCGCGCCACCAGCTTGACCAGAGTGGACTTACCGGCCCCGGTCTCCCCGACGAACGCCACGGTCTGCCCCGAGGGGATCGTGAGCGAGATGCCCGCCAGCGCCTCCTCGCCGTTCCCGTACCGGAACCGCACATCGTCGAAGGCGATGTCACCGCGCATCGCGCGCACCTCGCGCGGCGCCTCGGCCACCGGCGTGGTGGTGGGCTCGCGCAGCAACTCCTGGATGCGGCCCAGCGACACGGAGGCCTGCTGATAGCCGTCGAAGACCTGGGAGAGCTGCTGGACGGGGGCGAAGAACAGGTCGATGTAGAGGAGATACGCCACCAGCGCGCCCGCCGTCAGCGTGCCGTCCCCGACCCGCCCGGCGCCCACGATGAGCACCAGCGCGGTGGCCACGGACGACAGCAGCTGGACGAACGGGAAGTACACCGAGATCAGCCGCTGGCCACGGATCCGCGCCTGGCGGTAGGCGTCGCTGCGCGCCGCGAACCGCTCCCGGCCGGACCGCTCGCGCCGGAACGCCTGCACGATCCGCAGCCCCGCCACGCTCTCCTGGAGGTCCGCGTTGACCACGCTGACGCGCTCGCGGGCCAGTTCGTACGCCTTGACGCTGCGGCGCCGGAACACCACCGTGCCGACGATGAGCGGCGGCAGGGTCAGGAAGACCACCAGCGCGAGTTCCACGTCGATGATGAGCAGCGCGACCAGGATGCCGAAGAAGGTCAGCAGGCTGACCACGGCGGTGACGAGGCCGGTCTGGAGGAACGTGGACAGCGCGTCGACATCGGTGGTCATCCGCGTCATGATCTTGCCGGTCAGCTCGCGCTCGTAGTAGTCGAGGCCGAGCCGCTGGAGCTGGGCGAAGATCTTCACCCGCAGTGCGTAGAGCACCCGTTCACCGGTCCGCCCGGTCATCCGGGTCTCGCCGATCTGGGCGGCCCACTGCACGAGGACGACGAGGAGCGCGAGCCCGGAGGCGGCCCACACCGCGCCGAGCGAGAGCCGCTGGACGCCCTGGTCGATCCCGTGCCGGATGAGCACGGGCAGCAGCAGCCCGGCGATCGCGTCCACGGCCACGAGCGCCAGCGCGACCAGGAGCGGCGCCCCGAAGCCGCGCAGCAACCGCCGCAGCCCGTACGTCTCCTCGGGGCGGGTGGCCCGCTCCTCGTCGATGTCGGGGGTGTCGGTGGCGGGCGGCAGGGCGGCGACCTTGGCGAGCAGCTCGGGCGTGGCGGGCATCCCGGCCAGCGCCCCCGCGAACCCGGGCCCGGCCACGGCCCCGGCCCCCGCACCCGCCGCCGTGTCGTCCTTACGGCCGTCACCATCGGGCCGCACCCATAGCTCCGGGGTCACCCCACCGGGCCGCCGTCCGTGCGCCGGGCCCGCCCCGGGGCCGCTCTCCGCGCCGATGGCGCGGCGCACCTCCGCCCCAGGGCCCGCGGGGTCGTCGCCGCCGTGGGGTCGGCTGCGCACCGCCTCCGTGGCCACGTCGCCGTCGTCGACGCGCCCGTCCCCGTCCACAGCCCCGTCCCCGGCGGGCGGTGCCCAGGGCTCGGGCGTCAGCCCGTCGCGGCCCGTTTCCCCGGTTGCGTGTGCCGGGTCGTCCCCGCCACGCGGCCACCACCGCGCGGGCGAGTCCGCCACCGCGCCGCCCGGCTCGTCGCGGTCGGCCATCGCGGCCGACCCGTCGACCCGGGCCCAGTCCGAGGACAGGCCACGGCCCGCCACGGCGGCCTCCCCGCCGAACCCGCCGACGACACTCGGCGCGTATGCGGGGCCACCGGCGCCGCGCGCCTCGCCGCCGTCCGAAACGGCAGGCTCGCTGCCGCCCGGAGCGGCGGCCCCGGCAACGCCCGGAGCGGCGGGCTCGCCGCCGTCCGAAACGACGGCCCCGGCAACGCCCGCGACGGCGGGCCCGGTGTCGTCCGTCAGCAGGCTCCGGTACAGGGCGCTCCGCGCCTTCAGCTCCTCGTCCGTGCCCACGTCCGCGACCCGGCCCCGGTCCAGCACCGCGATGCGGTCGGCGAGGGCGAGGGTGGAGGGGCGGTGGGCGATCAGCAGGGTGGTGCGGCCCGCCATGACGCCCCGGAGCGCCTCGTGGATCTCGTGCTCGACGCGCGCGTCCACCGCCGAGGTGGCGTCGTCCAGGACGAGCAGCCGGGGGTCGGTGAGGATCGCGCGGGCCAGGGCCAGCCGCTGGCGCTGGCCGCCGGAGAGGGTCAGCCCCTGCTCGCCGACCTCGGTGTCATAGCCGTCCGGCAGCTCGGAGATGAAGCCGTCGGCCTGCGCGGCGCGGGCGGCGGCCCGGATCCGCTCCTCGCTCGCGTCCGGCAGCCCGTAGGCGAGGTTGGCGCGCACCGTGTCGGAGAAGAGGAAGCTGTCCTCCGGCACCAGCCCGACCGCCCCGCGCAGCGAGTCGTACGTCAGCTCCCGCACATCGTGGCCGCCGATCCGCACCGCGCCCGACGACACGTCGTAGAAGCGCGGCAGCAGCATGGACAGCGTCGACTTGCCGCTTCCGGAGGCGCCCACCACGGCCAGGGTCTCGCCCGGCTCGATCCGCAGGGACACCTCGGACAGCACCGGCCGCTCGGGGTCGTAGCCGAAGCTCACCCGGTCGAACTCGACCGTCGCCGGGGCGTCCTCGGGAAGCTCCCGGGCGTCGGGGCGCTCGTCGATGACCGGCTCGGTGTCGATGAGCTCGAAGACGCGCTCGACTCCGGCCCGCGCCTGCTGCCCGATGGTCAGCAGCATCGTGAGCATCCGCACCGGGCCCACGAGCTGGGCGAGATACGTCGAGAAGGCCACGAAGGTGCCGAGGGTGATCTGGCCCCGCGTGGCCATCCAGCCGCCGAGCGCCAGCATGGCGACCTGGCCGAGGGCGGGGACGGCCTGGAGGGCCGGGGTGTAGCGGGAGTTCAGCCTTACGGTCCGCAGCCGGGCGGCGAACAGCCCCCGGCCGACCGCGCGCAGCTTGTCCGTCTCCTGCGCCTCCTGCCCGAACCCCTTGACCACCCGGACACCGGTCACGGCCCCGTCGACGACGCCCGCGACGGCGGCCGCCTGCCCCTGGGCGTACCAGGTGGCGGGGAAGAGCCGGATGCGGCTGCGCGAGGCGAGGATCCAGAGGGCGGGGGCGACGGCGAGGGCGACGACGGTGAGCAGCGGCGAGAGCACCGCCATCACGACGAGCGAGACGAGGAAGAGCAGAATGTTGCCGATCATCATCGGCACCATGAAGAGCAGGCCCTGGACCAGCTGGAGGTCGCTGGTGGCCCGGCCGATGATCTGGCCGGTGGAGAGCTTGTCCTGCCGTCTGCCGTCGAAGCGGGCGATGGCCGCGAACATCTCGGTGCGCAGGGCGTGCTGGACGTCGAGGGCGAGCCGTCCGCCGTAGAAGCGGCGGACGTAGGTGAGGACGTACACCACGAGGGCGGCGACGATCAGCAGGGTGGCCCAGGGGGCGAGGGACCGATCGCGCGAGACGATCACATCGTCGATGATCAGCTTCGGCACCAGCGGGACGAGCGCCATGACGGCCATTCCGGCGAGCGAGGCGCCGAGGGCGAGCAGCACATCGCTGCGGTACTGCCAGCAGTAGCCGAACAGCCGCCTTACCCAGCCCTGCCCGGCTTCCGGGCCATCCGGCTCCGACCCACCCGCATCCCTTTTGCCCGTTTCATCCGATGCGTCCGCCGCTACGTCCGCCACCCGTGAACCTCCCGCTCCGCACACGCTTCCGGAAGGCACCAACACACTGATGTGCGGATTTCATCCTGCCGCAACAAATGGATCGGGGCCCGGGGCCTGCTCCCCTCCCCGCCCCTCCCCAATACCAGGGGCTCCGCCCCTGGGACCCCAGGGGCCTCTGGAGCCCCTGGGAGCCCTGGACCCCAGAGGGCCCAGGAGGCCCAGGAGGCCCAGGAGGGCCCAGGGCGAAGCACCCCTGATTCCGGGGCCCGGGGCAGAACCCCCGTCGCGGGGGCTGGGGCAGAACCCCCGTCGCGGGGGCTGGGGCAGAGGCCCCGTCGCGGGGGCTGGGGCAGAGGCCCCCGCGTGGCCCGGGGCAGAGTCCCAGTTTCGGAGCCCGGGACGGAGCCCCAGTTTCGGGGCCCGGGGCAGAGGCCCCTGCGGGGCCCGGGGCAAAACCCCGTCGCGGGACCCGGGGCAAGACCCCCATTGCGGGACCCGGGGCAAAACCCCGTTTCGGGACCCGGGGCGGAGCCCCAGGTTCGGGGCCCGGGGCGGAGCCCCAGGTTCGGGGGCTGGGGCGGAGTCCCAGGTTCGGGAAGGGGCGGGGAGGGGAAGACAGCCCGCCGCAGGCGGCACAATCCGCCGGCCGATCGAGACCGCCCGGCAGGCGCCGGAGGTGACGATCACGGACGACGGCCCGCGGATCCCGACCGCGCTCCGAGGACACACGTTCGCGGAATCGCCCAAAAGCGGACTGTTCAATACCGAACCGTTCATCAAACACTTAGCAGGGCTGTCTAAGGTCGCGCCCATCGAAATGCGCACCACCGGCCAGGCGAAAGGATGATGATCGTGACGATGTCCCAGATCGACGACATCCCGCCCGCGGAACGGTTCGCGGCGTGGCGCGCCCTGTGCGAGCTGACGTCGATCCCCATGGAGCTGCGCAGCGACCATGAGCACGACTTCCGCGCGAACGTACGCGGCGGAGTGGACATCGGCGAGGTGATGCTGACCTACACCTCCGTACCGTCACTGCGGAACGAGCGGACGGCGGCCCATATCCGGCGCTCCGACCCGGAGCTCTACCATCTGCGGCTCACCCTGAGCGGGGAGAGCGACGTGTGCCACGGGGACGCCGAAACCACGGTCGGCGCACGGCAGTTCATGCTCACCTCCACCTCCGCGCCGTATCTGGCGGTGTGCGAGCGCGGCAGGGTCGACGGAATGACGGTCACCCTCCGCCCCTCGCTGCTGCCGTTCCCGCCCGCCGACCTCCAGCTGCTGCTCGGGCGGCGGCTGTCCGGGCGGTCCGGGATCGGGGCCATGCTCGCCGACTTCCTCACCCGGCTGGCCACCGAGTCCGACGCCTACGGCCCGGCCGACGCACCGCGCCTCGGCACCGTCGCTGTCGATCTGCTCAACGCGCTGCTCGCGCATGAGCTCGACACCGGTGCCGAGGCACGCGCCGAGAACCGGCTCACCCCCGAGAGCCGTCGGCGTACCCTGCGGTTACGCATCCAGGAATTCGTCCGGCAGAATCTGGACCGCCCGGGGCTCACCCCGGCCTCGATCGCCGCGGCCCATCACATCTCGCTCCGGTACCTCTACCGCCTCTTCGAGGAGCAGGGGCACACCGTCTCCGCGTGGATCCGCGCCCAGCGCCTGGAACGTTGCCGCCGCGACCTCGCCGATCCCGCGCTGGGCGACACCCCCATCCATGTCATCGCCGCCCGTTGGGGCTTCAGCCACGCCGCGGACTTCAGCCGTGCCTTCCGCAGCGCCTATGGCGTGCCCCCACGGGACTTCCGCCATAGGGCACTTGCGGCGAACAGGTGAGCGGGGCTCCCCCCGTAGCAACCCTGCTCACCCGCCACTGATCAGCATGAGCCCGCCGGGGCCGGGATGTCGTTGGCCTCCTGTGCACACTGCCTTGATCCTGCGTGCATGGACCGCGTCCGCTGTGCACGGACCGCGTACCCCGGCCCCCATCGGCCCCCATCGGATCACTTCGGGTCACTTGGGCGCGGGTCACCCGCAACTCCTCGATGCCCGCGTGCTTCTTGTCGTCCGCCGACCGACGTCAGCCTTACGGTCGTCTCGTGCGGGCCGATGGCCACGTCGTAGGCGCGGCCCCGCCAGTGCAGCCCGGGGCGGCACCCGCTGCCCCAGATAGCCGTTGCCCACGTACGCGGGGGAGCAGTCCTCGGGGTCGATACGGCTGGAGGAGAGCGCCCAGCCGTCGGACGGCCCGCGCGTGCAGTCCCCTCCGGCGGTGGCGTCGGCCGCCGCCGAGGATCGGATTCGGGAGCGGCGGACACCCCCTGGCGGAAACCGGTCAGAACGCCGACGGGCGCACCAGCCCCGACTCGTACGCGAACACCGCCGCCTGGGTCCGGTCGCGCAGCCCCAGCTTGAACAGGATCCGGCTCACATGGGTCTTCACGGTCTGCTCGGCCACCACCAGCCGTGCCGCGATCTCCGCGTTCGACAGTCCCTGGGCGATCAGCGTGAGCACCTCGGTCTCACGCTCGGTCAGATCGCCCACCCGGGCCCGGAGCGGCCCGCGCGGGACGGCGGCGGTCACCCGGGAGAACTCGCCGATCAGGCGCTTGGTGATGTTCGGCGCCAGCAGCGCGTCACCGGCCGCCACCACCCGTACCGCATGGGCCAGTTCGTCCGCCGAGGCGTCCTTCAGCAGGAATCCGGACGCGCCCGCGCGCAGCGCCTCGTAGACGTATTCGTCCAGGTCGAAGGTGGTGAGGACGAGGATCTTGACGGTGGCGTCGGCGGGCTCGGTGAGCCGGCGGGTGGCCTCGATCCCGCCGACCCCGGGCATCCGTATGTCCATCAGGACCACGTCCGGGGCGAGTTGGGCAACCTGAGTGATGGCGTCGGCCCCGTCCACGGCCTGGCCGACGACCTCGATGTCCGGTTCGGCGTTGAGCAGCACCGTGAAGCCCTGGCGGACCATCATCTGGTCGTCGGCGATCAGGACGCGGATGGTCGTCGTCATACGGGGTCCTCGGCGGTCTCGGGCGCGGCGGCGGACGGGGCGGGGTGGTCCGTGGGCAGTACGGCGATCACCTCGTAACCGCCGTCCGGCGTCGGGCCGGTGGTCAGCTCGCCCCCTAGCATCGCAGCGCGCTCCCGCATCCCGAGCAGCCCGTGCCCGGCTCCCGGCGAGGGCGGGGCGGGCCGGTCCGGCGCGGTGTTGACGACCCGGACGGTCAGCCCGTGCCGCTGGTACCCCAGCTCCACCCGCGCCTCGGCGCCCGGCGCGTGCCGCATCACATTGCTCAGCGCCTCCTGGACGATGCGGAACGCCGACAGTTCCACGCCCGGCGGCAGCGCCCGCCGCTCCCCCGTGACATCGGTAAGGATCGTGATCCCGGTCCCCCGCACCGTGCCCACCAACTCGTCCAGCCGGTCCAGGGTGGGCTGCGGGGCGTGCCGGGCGCCGTCGGCCAGGGCGTCCTCGGAGCGCAGCACGCCCAGCACCCGGCGCAGTTCGGCCAGCGCCTCGACCGCGTTCTGCCGGATGCCCGCGAGGTTCTCCTTGAGCTCGTCCGAGGGGTTCTCGGCGAGGTGCGGGGCGACCTGGGCCTGGATGGAGATCACCGACATGTGGTGGGCGACCACGTCGTGCAGTTCGCGGGCGATGCGGTTGCGCTCCTCCAGCAGGGTGCGCCGGGCCCGTTCCTCCGCGGTGAGCTCCTCCTGCTCGACCAGCCGGGTCCGCGCCACCCGGCGGGCCCGCAGCGCGGCGCCCACCACCACGGCGGTGGTGAAGGCCGTAATGGCCTCATCGAGGCCGTCGTCATGGGGATGTGAGGCGAGGGCCGCGGTGACCGCGCCCACCAGGAGGGTCAGCACCAGCGCCTCGGCGGCGATCCGCGGGCGGACCCGCAGCGCGAGGAGGAACAGGACGGTGGTGTGCAGCGCGATCTGGCCGTAGTTCCAGGGGTAGAGCACATACGCGGGGAGGCGGTCGTCCACGTCCAGCGCCGTCACCAGGAGCATGGCGGTCGAGAGCCACCACGCCGGTATCGGACGGGTCAGCGCCAGTTGGACGGCCAGCGCTTCGAGCACGACGAGCCCGATCAGCGGCACCGGGTCCTGGGCCGTCCCCGGGCGGGCGGGCTCCTGGAACTGCGCCATGCTGAGCCAGGCCATGAGCACCGCGAACAACACCACGTGCCCATGGGGCAACCGGCCCAGCCAGCGCATCCGCGGCAGCGGATCGCGCGCCACCGTCCACAGGTCCTCGCGCAGGATGCCCGGTACCGCGCGCAGGGCCTCGCCCGACGTGCGCGGCAGGGTGCGCAGGCCGCCCGCCAGCCGGTCCGCGACCTTGTCGCCTGTCATGCCCTTGACTCTAGACACTTCGCTGCTCCACGTGCCGTGCCTGCTGTGCCTGCTTCTGTCCCTGCTGCTGTGCCTGCTGCTGTGCCTGCTGCTGTGCCCGGTCCCCGGGGCGTCCCTCGCGGACGACCCGGCTGCCGCCGCCCACGGCAGGGCCGCCACCGCGGACGCCCCCGCCACCGCCCTCCCGCGGCCGCCCCGCCTCGTACGCGTGGAACGCCGCCCAGCAGATCAGCAGCGCCCCCGCGAACACCGGAAGCCAGCAGAGCCGGGCGAGCACCCAGCCGGGTCCTTCGGGCACGGTGTGCAGCCCGGTCTGCGGTCCGGCGAGCCGCAGCGTGGCCACGCTGACCGCCATCATCGCGGTCTGGTGCCACAGGAAGACGGTCATCGCGGCGAGGTTGACCAGCGCCACCACCGCCCACGCGACGGGCCGCGCCAGCACCCGGCGCAGCGGGCCGCGCAGCAGCAGGGCCGCGCCGCACTGGGCGAGCCCGAAGGTGACGGCCGCCAGGGTGGGTGGGTTGAGGTTGGAGATCGAGGCGCCCGGCACCCCGACCATCGCCGCCGGATAGCCGCCGAACAGGACGAGCCCGGCGGTGACCGCCGCGCCCCCGGTCAGCAGCACCCACCCGGCCGTCCGCCCGCGCAGCCTGCCGCGGCCCCAGGCGGCGCCCAGGCAGTACGGGACCAGCCAGCCCGCCGCCAGGTTCACCCAGCCGAGCCAGGCGGGGCCGCCCAAGCCGAAGCGGACCAGGTCGACATGGAGCACGACGGCGAGCGGCCACAGCGGATGCAACCGCGCCACCAGCGGGGTCGCGGCCGTGAGCACGGCGTAGACCAGCAGGAACCACAGCGGGGACAGGACGAGTTTGAGCAGCGTGTGCACGGTAAGCAGGCTCACCCCGGCGGCGAGCAGCGCCCCCGCCGCCACGGCCCATACGGTCAGTACGACGGCCACGGGCCGGAACAGCCGGACCAGCCGGGCGCGCAGCCACCGCCGGTAGGTGACGCCCCGGGCGCGGGCGCAGTCGTGGCTCTTGGCGCCCATCTGCCCGCCGACCAGGAAGAACACCGCGAGGGTCTGGAACACCCAGGAGACGGGGGTGAGTCCGGGCTGGTACCGCAGCGGGCTGGCCGCGCGCAGGGTGCCGCTGTCGGCCACGAGGGCGGTCACCAGCCAGTGGCCGAGCACCACGCCGAGGATGGCGACGGCCCGCAGACCGTCCACGGCGCGGTCGCGGCCGGGCGGGGTGGCGGCCTCGATCCGCCGGACGAGGTCACGTATACGGACCGTCCCACGCGGCCGGACCGTCTCAGACCGGTGCGTCTCATACGGCCGGGGCGACTTACTCAGCCGGACCGTCCCGCGCGGCCGGACCGTCCCGCGCGGCCGGACCGTCCCACCCGGCCGGACCTTCCCACCCGGCCGGACCGTCTCACTCAGCCGGTGCGTCTCACGCATCGCGGCCCTCCACGATCCGGCCCATGCTCGCCAGGGCGACGGACCCGGGCTTGAGGTAGTCGCTGTGCCCGACGTCCCCCGCGTCGAAGATCCGCGCCCCGAACCGCCGGGAGACCGGGTCGGTCCCGAAGCCGATGGTCGTGCCCGGCAGCGGGACCCGTACATGCGGCACCCCGCCGATCCAGTCGTTTCCGCCCCGCCCGGCCCAGACGGTGGCCCGGGTGTGCAGTTGCCGGGCGTCCTCGTACCCCGTCCCTGGGCTGCCGTACAGAACGATGTCCGCGGCGTTCAGCCCCCTGGCCGCCCGGCCGCAGACCACCGAGCCGTAGGAGTGGCACAGGAGCGAGATCCGGGCCCGGGGCGTGGCCGCGTTCAACTCCCTTACGAACGCGGCCAGTCGGGGAGCCGCACCGGCGGCCCGGCCCGTGGTCAGCGCCTCGGGCGCCACGGTGCCGGGCGTCTTGTACCCGAGCCAGCCGATGACGGCCGTACTGCGCCCGAGTTGACGGCTCAGCGCGAGCGCCCCGTCCCGGAACCGGCCGTAGGTCTCCAGATTGGTGTCCGACCCCGGCACCAGCACGGCGATATGCGTGGCGCGCTTCAGATCCCCGTACACCTCGACGGCACGGCCCCCGTTCCGCCCGTCGAAGGACAGGAAGTGCCGCGACGCCTCCCGCATCTTCCACAACGCCCGCGCCCGCTTGCGGTCCCCGTGCCGGGCGGCCATCACCTCGGCCGCCCGAATCCCCTCCCGGTTGGCCGCGTACCGGTGCTCGAGCCCCGCGACGCGCACCGGCCCGAGCGCCACCGGCGCGGGCGCGGGCACCTCACTGGGCCCGGCGGCCCCCACCAGGGGCGCCACCACCGAGGCGGTGACGAGCGCCGCGAGCAGGGCGCGGCGAAGACGGGACGCCATGGCTGTTCCTTCCGTACCAACGGGTGTCGTGGATACGGAAGGTATGGAGCCGGCCGCGTGGTTGGCGTCCCACCGGGGAGTGCATCTGCGGGGTAGTCCCCAGGTATGACAGGTACGGGGTGGCCGTTCCTACGGGCGGCCCTCATGAACAGCCGTCGCCCTTACCGGACAGCTCTTACGGACAGCCGTCGTCCTTACCGGGCAGCTCTTACGGACAGCCGTCGTCCTTACCGGGCAGCCGTCGCCCTTACGGGCGGAGGTCAGCGCGCGGGCACGTAGAACTCCGTCGTGGCGCGCATCGTGGCCGCCGCCACCTCCGCCGGGGCCCCCGAGGCCTCGTACGCGGCGCCCCAGCGCTCGCTGCTGCGGGTCATGAACTCCCGCGCCTCGTCCGAGGCCTGCCACGCCTCGGGGTCGGCGGGCGCGCCCTCGCCCGTCAGATGCAGGGTGAGGCCGAGCAGGGCGCCGTCCCAGCCGACGCCGACCGCGCCGGGGCCGAACTGGTCCCACATCTCGGGCGGTACGACGGCGACGTGCTCCAGTTCGAAGACGGTCCGCTCCTCGCCCTCGGCGGTCAGCCGGACCTCGACCTCGCTGAAGCCGGGGTTCTCGCCGAACAGCCAGCTCACCGCGAGCAGCCGCGGGGGCTCGCAGCGCAGGATCTCGCCGCCCGCGTTGCCCTGTAGCTGGTAGTGGCCGCCGAGCTTCAGGTCGCCGCTCACCGGCAGGAACCAGCGGCTGATCCGCTCCGGGTCGGTGCACGCGTCCCAGACGTCCTCGATCGCGGCGTCATAGGTGCGCCGCAGCAGGACGGTACGGGCCTCGCCGTCGGGCACCTCTCGGGTGCCGACCTCGCGATGGACGTGGTTGATCTGGTCGACGATCTCGCTCATGGGTCATATCTCCGCATCGGTTCCACTGCCGCCGCCGCGCTCCTGATCGAGCCGCCGCTGCCGCTTGCCCCGCGCCAGTTCCGTCCCCAGCGCGTCCAGCCGCTGCTCCCAGAAGCCCCGGAACCGGTCGAGCCACCGGTCGACCTCCCGCAGGGGCGCGGCCTCGACGGCGTATAACCGCCGTGTGCCCTCGGCCCGTACGGAGGCGAATCCGGCCTCCCGCAACACCCGCAGATGCTGCGAGACGGCGGGCTGCGAGATGCCGAACTCGGCCCGGACGACGGAGCTGACCTCGCCGGAGGACCGCTCCCCCTCGGCGAGCAGCTCCAATATCCGGCGCCGGACGGGGTCACCGAGGACATCGAGTGCGTGCACGCCAGGACTATGCCAGCCGTCGCTTATATAAGTCAACACTTAAATTGACTCCACCGCGCGCCGCGGCGCGCGGCCCCGGAGCCCTCGCGCCCACGCGGCCGTCCACCTGAATCCCGCCGCTCCGAGGCCATACGTGATAGTGTCCCTTTCAGTTGCAGTTTTGGTACCCATGGACTTTGTGTGCGCCTGGCGGTATGTAGCCTTCAGGCGCATTTCTTGTTTTTGCCGGTCATTCCGGATGGGGTCATTTCGGCGACTCGGGATGCGCTTCCCGCGCATTCCGGACCGATCCCCATATGAAGGAGAAGGACATGGCTACTGGCACCGTGAAGTGGTTCAACGCGGAAAAGGGCTTCGGCTTCATCGAGCAGGACGGCGGCGGCGCCGACGTCTTCGCCCACTACTCGAACATCGCCGCCAGCGGCTTCCGTGAGCTCCACGAAGGCCAGAAGGTGACCTTCGACGTCACCCAGGGCCAGAAGGGCCCGCAGGCCGAGAACATCGTTCCCGCCTGATCGCAGCGCCTGTCACGAGCCGGGGCCCGTACCTGAAGGGGTGCGGGCCCCGGCTCGTACGCGTTTCCGCAGACCGCGCCCAGCAGAAGGCACCGCATTGACCCGCTCCCCCCGCTCGTACCGCAGAAAACCCGCATCCTCCCGATCCGCCGGCAATGGCCGCCCCCGCTCCACCGGCGGAAGCGGCGGCGGAAACGACGGCGGAAACGAATTCGCCCTGCCGCCCGGCTCCGCCCCGGTGCTGCCGGCCGTCACGTCGTTCTCCGACCTCGACATGCCGGAGGAGCTGTTCGAGGAACTGGCCCAGCAGGGCGTCACCGTGCCCTTCCCGATCCAGGCGGCCGCCCTCCCCAACGCCCTCACCGGGCGGGACGTCCTCGGCCGTGGCCGGACCGGCTCCGGCAAGACCCTCGCCTTCGGCCTCGCCCTGCTGGCCCGCACCGCCGGGCGGCGCGCGGAGCCCGGCCGCCCCCTCGCCCTGGTGCTGGTCCCCACCCGGGAGTTGGCCCAGCAGGTCACCGAGGCGCTCACCCCCTATGCCCGGCGGCTGCGGCTGCGTCCGGCCACCGTGGTCGGCGGAATGTCGATCAACCGCCAGGCCGAGGCCCTGCGCGCCGGCGCGGAGGTGGTCATCGCGACCCCCGGTCGCCTCCAGGACCTGATCGAACGCGGCGACTGCCGACTGGACCAGGTGGACGTCACGGTCCTCGACGAGGCCGACCAAATGGCCGACATGGGCTTCCTGCCCCAGGTGACCCGGCTGCTGCGGCAGGTCCCCGCCGACGGGCAGCGCCTGCTGTTCTCCGCGACCCTCGACCACAACATCGGCCAGTTGGTACGCCAGTTCCTCCACGACCCGGCCGTGCACTCGCTCGACCCGTCCGCCGGTGCCGTCACCACGATGGAGCACCATGTGCTGCACATCGCGGACACCGACAAGCGCTCCGTCGTCACCCGGGTCGCCGCCAGGGACGGCCGCGTCATCCTGTTCCTGGACACCAAGCGCGGCGTCGACCGGCTGACCCGGCATCTGCTGACCAGCGGCGTACGGGCGGCCGCGCTGCACGGCGGCAAGTCCCAGCCGCAGCGCACCCGGACCCTGGACCACTTCAAGTCCGGCCATGTCACCGTGCTGGTGGCCACGAACGTCGCCGCCCGGGGCATTCATGTGGACGATCTCGATCTCGTCGTCAATGTCGACCCGCCCGCCGACCACAAGGACTATCTGCACCGTGGTGGCCGTACCGCCCGCGCGGGCGGCTCCGGCAGCGTCATCACACTGGTCACTCCGGACCAGCGCCGGGACATGGTCCGTCTCATGGCCGACGCGGGCATCACCCCCCGGACCGCCCGGGTCCACTCCGCCGACCCCGAACTCACCCGGATCACCGGCGCGCAGGATCCCTCCGGTGTTCCCGTGACCATCAGCGCGCCCGTGCCGCCGCAGCCACAGCGTGCGGGCGGGGGCGCCCGCCGCCCCGCCAGGCGCCGTCGGCCCCGCCGTTAGGTCCTTTGGGCCCGGCGCGCGGCCCGGCGCGGGGTCCGGTGCGGAGTCCGGTGCGGAGTCCGGGCGGCGGCCGTCCAGGCGGACATCCGGCATTTCGCCATGATCGTGTCACGCCCGAACGGAGGTGGATGTCCCCATTCCCCCGTCGGAGAGGCGACAATGGGCCACATGCCGATACCCAGCGCCGTGCCCAGCCGTGCCGAACTGATCGACCATCTCGTCCGTACGCGCATCGCGGGCGATGTCGCCACCCCTCGTGAGAACAACCTCTCCCACTACCGCAAGCTCGCGAACGGCGACCGCCACTACTGGCTGGGCCTCGAGCTGGGCGACCGCTGGACCGATGAGCAGGACGTGCTGGCGGTCATGGCCGAGCGGTGCGGTGTGGTGGACGACCCGCAGCACCGCTCGGGGCAGGACACCATCGACCCGGAGCTGACGGTCGGCGCGCTGGACCGGATGGCGTCGGTGCTGCGGAAGGCGGCGGAGGCTAACGAGCGGGTGCTGTTCGCCACCGGGCACCCGGGCGGGCTGCTGGAGGTCCACCGGGCCACGGCAGCGGCGCTGCGGGCCGCCGGATGCGAGATCGTGGAGATCCCGGGCGGGCTGCAGGCGGACGAGGGGTACGTCTTCCAGTTCTGCGATGTGGCGATGCTGGAGCGGGGCGCCACGCTGTGGCACACCCACTCCCCCGCGCCCATGGCGGCGATCCTCGACGGGCTGGCCCACGAGGGGCGGCCGCTGCCCGATCTGGTGGTCGCCGACCACGGCTGGGCGGGGTGCGCGGGGCAGCGGGGCATCGACGCGGTGGGCTACGCGGACTGCAACGACCCGGCGCTCTTCCTCGGCGAGTCCGAGGGCACGCTGTCGGTGGTGGTCCCGCTGGACGACCACGTGACCAATCCGAGGTTTTACGACGCGATGACGGCGTACCTGCTGGACGCGGCGGGGCTGACGGCCCAGTTCTGACGACCTGGTCCTGACGGCCCGGTTGCCGACGGATCGGTTTCCGACAGCCCGGATTCCGACAGCCCGGACTCCGACGGCCCGGTTGCCGACGCATCGGTCTCCGACAGCCCGGACTCCGACGGCCTGGTTGCCGACGGCTCCGGGCCGCCGCCCGCCGCGCTCACTTCTTCCCGCGCGGCACCCGCATGACCCCCTCCTGGATCACGGAGACGGCCAGCCGCCCGTCGGCGGTGAAGATACGGCCCTTGGCGAGCCCGCGTCCGCCGGACGCGGAGGGGCTCTCCTGGTCGTACAGCAGCCAGTCGTCCACCCGGAACGGCCGGTGGAACCACATGGCGTGATCCAGGCTGGCCCCGACGATGTCGCCGACCGCCCAGCCGCCGCGCCCATGGGCGAGCAGCACGGAGTCCAGCAGCGTCGTATCGGAGACATAGGTCGCCAGGCAGACGTGGAGCAGGGGGTGGTCGGCGGCGCCGTCCAGTTTGCCGTTGGTCCGGAACCAAACCTGCGACTTGGGCTCGCGCGGCCGTCCGACGCTGCCGAAGGGCGGCTCGTCCACGTACCTCACATCGACCGCGGCCCGTGCCTGGAGCATCCGCTCGGTCACCCCGGGGCCGAGGAAGAGGTGCTCATAGCGGGGCAGCAGCTCCTCGGCGGTGGGCAGGGAGAGCGGGTCGGGGACGTCCGGCATCGGCTCCTGGTGCTCGAGGCCCTCCTCGTGCAGCTGGAAGGAGGCCGAGAGATGAAAGATCGGCTGTCCGTGCTGGACGGCGACCACCCGGCGGGTGGTGAAGGAGTGGCCGTCCCGGATCCGGTCGACGGTGTAGACGATGGGCGCCCCGGGGTCGCCGGGCCGCAGGAAGTACGCGTGCAGCGAATGCGCCGAGCGGTCCTCGGGCACCGTGCGGCCCGCGGCGACCAGGGCCTGGGCGGCGACCTGACCGCCGAAGACCCGCGGTACGAGGGGTGCGGCGTCGCTGGTGCCGCGGAAGATGTCCTCCTCGATCTGCTCGAGGTCGAGCAGATCGAGAAGGCTCTGAAGTGCGTCATTCATGATTCAAGCAGTCTTGCAGACCCGTATTGCTGTCCTGTTGCCGCTGGTCATGACGGCCATCACAGACCCATGGACTTGGCGACGATGGACCGCATGACCTCGCTGGTGCCGCCGTAGATCCGGTTGACGCGGGTGTCCGCGTACAGCCGGGCGATGGGGTACTCCATCATGTAGCCGTAGCCGCCGTGGAGCTGCAGGCACTTGTCGATGACGACGGCGGCGCGCTCGGTGGTGAAGAGCTTGGCGGAGGCGGCGTCGGCGGCGGTCAGCTCACCGGCGTCGTGCGCGTCCAGGGCCCGGTCCACGACCGCCTGCATCGCGTCCACCTCGGACTTGCAGTCGGCGAGCACGAACTTGGTGTTCTGGAACGACGCCACCGGCTGGCCGAAGACCGTACGGTCGCGGACGTACTCGGTGGCGAACCGTACGGCGGCCGCGGCCTGCGCGTACGCCCCGACGGCGATCCCCAGGCGCTCCTGCGGCAGATTGTGGGCGAGGTAGCCGAACGCCTTGCCCTCCTCGCCCAGCAGGTCCTCCACCGGCACCTTGACATCGGTGAAGGAGAGCTCGGCGGTATCGGAGGTCTTCAGGCCCAGCTTCTCCAGCTTGCGGCCGACCGCGTAGCCCTCGCTCTTGGTGTCCACCACGAGGATGGATATGCCGCCGCGGCGGTCCTCGGGGGTGGGCGGGGCGGTGCGGGCGCAGACCAGCACCCGGTCGGCCAGGACGCCGCCGGTGATGAAGGTCTTGGCGCCGTTGAGGACGTAGTGGGTACCGTCCTCGGAGAGCTTGGCGGTGGTCTTCATGCCCGCCAGGTCGGAGCCGGTGCCGGGCTCGGTCATGGCGATGGCGGTCATCATGTCGCCGGTGACGAAGGAGGGCAGCCAGCGCCGCTTCTGCTCCTCGTTGGCGTACTTGAGCACGTACGGCAGGCACAGCGCGGTGTGGACACTGCTGCCACCGAAGCTGACCCCGGCGCGGGCGGTCTCCTCGGTGATGACGGCGTTGAACTTGAAGCTGGTCTCGCCGGCCCCGCCGTACTCCTCGGGCACCTCGATGCCGAAGACACCCAGCTCGCCCAGCTTCTTGTAGAACTCGCGCGGGGCCTGGCCGGCCTCCCGCCACTCGTCGTAGTACGGCACGACCTCGGCCGCGATGAAGTCGCGGATGGTCTCCCGGAACGCCTCGTGGTCCTCGTTGAACACCGTGCGGCGCATATTGGCGTGGCCCTCCTCGCGGCTAAGCCGCCGCCGCTCTCGCGGATCCGCCCGGCCGCCGTCGTGATTCCTCAATGATGGCTTGGCAACGCTCACCTAAGCGCTTGCTCAGTGAAAGCTACCCGCGAGTTAGCCAGGCTGTCCAGAGCCATCCGCACTACGGGCGCCGTCGAAGGCGCCGAGGGCCAGCCGGTGCAGCAGGGCGGCGGTGGCCGCGCGCCCCGGGAGGGCTCCGGGGCGGCCGAGGTGGGGCGTGGAGTTGAGCAGTCCGAAGACGGCGTGGACACACGCGCGGGCCTCGGCCTCGGCCAGCCGGGGGTAGACCTTGCGCACGACCTCGACCCACAGCTCCACGTACTGCCGCTGGAGGGAGCGCACCAGCTTGCGGTCGGTGTCCCGGAGCCGGTCGAGCTCGCGGTCGTGGAGGATGATCAGCGGGCGGTCGTCGAGGGCGAAGTCGATATGCCCCTCGATCAGCGAGTCCAGCACCTCCGCGGGGGCGCGCCCGGTCCCCTCCCCCTCCGCGGCCCGCCGCTTGCCGCCCGTCAGCAGCCGGCCGCTGATCCCGACGAGCAGCTCGGCCAGCATCGCCTCCTTGCCGGGGAAGTGGCGGTAGAGACCGGGGCCGCTGATGCCGACCGCGGCGCCTATCTCGTCGACGCCGACGCCGTGGAAGCCGCGCTCGGCGAAGAGGCGGGCGGCTTCCTTGAGGATCTGCTCACGGCGGCTCGGGGCGGGTGCTTGCGTGCTCATGATTTCAATTCTAGACAGCGGGGTTAGTGGTCGTTAACCTGGTGGGGAGTAGTTAACGTTCACTAACGGTACCGAGCGGGACCGAGCGAGGGGGCTCGTAGCCATGGAGCAGGCACCGGCACTGCGCAGCGGCGCCGACCCGGGGTCCGACGCCTGGAAGGCCAATGAGGCCGGGCACCGCGAGCTGGCCGCGCGGCTGCGCGAGAAGCTGGCCGTGGCGCGGCTGGGCGGCGGGGAGAAGGCGCGGGCGCGGCACACCGCGCGCGGCAAGCTGCTGCCGCGCGACCGGGTGGACACCCTGCTGGATCCGGGCTCCCCGTTCCTGGAGCTGGCGCCGCTCGCGGCCGAGGGGATGTACGGGGGCCAGGCCCCGGCGGCGGGGGTGATCGCCGGGATCGGGCGGGTGTCGGGCCGCGAGGTGGTCGTGGTCGCCAATGACGCCACGGTCAAGGGCGGCACGTACTACCCGATGACGGTGAAGAAGCATCTGCGCGCCCAGGAGGTCGCACTGGAGAACCGCCTGCCGTGCGTCTATCTGGTCGACTCCGGCGGTGCCTTCCTCCCCATGCAGGACGAGGTCTTCCCGGACCGCGACCACTTCGGGCGGATCTTCTACAACCAGGCGCGGCTGTCCGGCTCCGGGATTCCGCAGGTCGCGGCCGTGATGGGGTCCTGCACGGCGGGCGGGGCGTATGTCCCGGCGATGAGCGACGAGGCGGTGATCGTGCGCGGGCAGGGCACGATCTTCCTGGGCGGGCCGCCGCTGGTGAAGGCGGCCACCGGTGAGGTGGTCTCGGCGGAGGAGCTGGGCGGCGGCGAGGTCCACTCCCGGGTCTCGGGCGTCACCGACCATCTGGCCGAGGACGACCCCCACGCGCTGCGGATCGTCCGCTCCATCGTCGCCACCCTGCCGCCGTCCCCGATGCGGCAGGGGTCGCCGCCGTGGCCGCTGGAGCCCTCCGAGGAGCCCGCGGTGGACCCGGCGGGGCTCTACGGGGCGGTCCCGGTCGACTCGCGCACGCCGTACGACGTGCGGGAGGTCATCGCCCGGGTGGTGGACGGCTCGCGGTTCGCCGAGTTCAAGGCCGAGTTCGGCACCACGCTGGTCACGGGCTTCGCGCGGATCATGGGCCATCCGGTGGGCATCGTCGCCAACAACGGCATCCTGTTCTCCGAATCGGCCCAGAAGGGCGCCCACTTCATCGAGCTGTGCGACCAGCGCGGCATCCCCCTGGTCTTCCTGCAGAACATCTCGGGGTTCATGGTGGGCCGCAGCTATGAGGCGGGCGGTATCGCCAAGCACGGCGCCAAGATGGTCACCGCCGTGGCCTGCACCCGCGTCCCCAAGCTCACGGTCGTGATCGGCGGTTCCTACGGCGCGGGCAACTACTCGATGTGCGGCCGGGCCTATTCGCCGCGCTTCCTGTGGATGTGGCCCAACGCCAAGATCTCGGTGATGGGCGGTGAGCAGGCCGCCTCCGTGCTCGCCACCGTCAAGCGCGACCAGATGGAGGCGCGCGGCGAGGAGTGGAGCGCCGAGGAAGAGGAGGCGTTCCGGGCCCCGGTCCGCGAGCAGTACGAGGCGCAGGGAAACGCCTATTACGCCACCGCCCGGCTGTGGGACGACGGTGTGATCGACCCCCTGGAGACCCGCACGGTGCTCGGCCTCGCCCTTACGGCCTGCGCCAACGCACCGCTGCCCGGCCGTACGGCCACCGAGCCCGCGGCGCCCGGCTACGGCGTCTTCCGGATGTGAGGGGGATGCACCCGATGAGTGCCACGAAGGCGACCGGCCCGTCGCCCGCGATGTTCGACACCGTCCTGGTGGCCAACCGCGGTGAGATCGCCGTGCGCGTCATCCGCACCCTGCGGCGGCTCGGGGTCCGCTCGGTCGCCGTCTACAGCGACGCCGACGCGGACGCCCGCCATGTGCGCGAGGCGGACACGGCGGTGCGGATCGGGCCCGCCCCCGCCGCGGAGAGCTATCTGTCCATCGAGCGGCTGCTGGAGGCCGCCGCGCGCACCGGCGCCCAGGCCGTCCACCCCGGCTATGGCTTCCTCGCGGAGAACGGGGCGTTCGCCCGCGCCTGCGCGGACGCCGGGCTCGCCTTCATCGGGCCCCCCGCCGGGGCCATCGAGCTGATGGGCGACAAGATCCGCGCCAAGGAGACCGTGCGCGCGGCCGGGGTGCCGGTGGTGCCGGGCTCCTCGGGCAGCGGGCTGACCGACGAGCAGCTCACCGCCGCCGCCCGGGAGATCGGGATGCCGGTGCTGCTGAAGCCCTCGGCGGGCGGTGGCGGCAAGGGCATGCGGCTGGTCCGCGACGAGGCGCTGCTCGCCGACGAGATCGCGGCCGCCCGGCGGGAGGCGCGCGGTGCCTTCGGCGATGACACGCTGCTGGTGGAGCGCTGGATCGACCGGCCCCGGCATATCGAGATCCAGGTGCTGGCGGACGGTCAGGGGCAGGTGGTCCACCTCGGGGAGCGCGAGTGCTCGCTGCAGCGTCGCCATCAGAAGATCATCGAGGAGGCGCCCAGCCCGCTGCTGGACGAGGCCATCCGGGCGCGGATGGGCGAGGCCGCGGTGGCGGCGGCCCGGTCCTGCGGCTATGTGGGCGCGGGCACGGTCGAGTTCATCGTGCCGGGCGCCGATCCGTCGGCGTACTGCTTCATGGAGATGAACACCCGGCTCCAGGTGGAGCATCCGGTGACCGAGCTGACGGTGTCGGTCGGCGGGCGGCCCGGTCTTGACCTGGTGGAGTGGCAGCTGCGGGTCGCCGCGGGCGAGCCGCTGCCGTTCGTCCAGGACGAGATCGCCTTCGCGGGCCATGCGGTGGAGGCCCGTATCTGCGCCGAGACCGCCCGCGCGGCGGCCGACGGCCGGGTGGACTTCCTGCCCTCGGCCGGGGCCGTGCTGGCGCTGGACGAGCCGGGCGGCGAGGGGGTGCGGGTCGACTCCGGGCTGAGCCGGGGCACCGAGGTCGGCACGGTCTACGACCCGATGCTCGCCAAGGTCATCGCCCATGGCCCCGACCGCCCCACCGCCCTGCGCCGGCTGCGCGCCGCCCTCGGCTCCCTGACCGTCCTCGGCGTGGACACCAACACCGGCTTTCTGCGCCGTCTGGCCGCCCACCCCGCGGTCGCCTCGGGCGAGCTCGACACGGGCCTGGTCGACCGCGCGGCGGCCCAGCTGATCCCGGCGGCCATACCGGAGGCGGTCTACGCGACGGCGGCCCTGCTGCGCCAGGCGGCGCTGGAGCCCGCCGCCCCGCGTGGCGGCGGATCCGCTGGGCGCCCGGAGCCCGGCGGCCCCGGCGGCCCGGCCGCGGACGTCTGGGTCGATCCGTTCTCGGTGCCGACCGGCTGGCGCCTCGGTGGCGATCCCGCCTGGACGGTCCACCGCCTCCGGGTGGCGGGGCACCCCCCGGTGACAGTCCGCGTGCGCGGCCGCGCCCATGACGCGGAGGTGCGCGTCGAGCAGCCGGACGGCGTCGCCTCGGCGACGGCCGGGGCCGCCGGGCGGCCCCCCGCCGCCGGCCGGCCCGGCGGGCCACAGGGCGCGGGCGAAGGCGGCGCGGCGGTCTCCGCCGGCCGAACCGGCACCGGCGACGCCGTCCCGGGCGCCAGTGCGCGCACCCCGGGCACGACGGGCCGGACCACCGCACCGGCCCGCGCGGGGGCCGCCACGGCAGCGGGCGGCGCCGGGGCCGCGGCGGACGCCCCGGGCGCCACCGTGCGGGCGCGGCTCGTCGCCCTGGACGACGGCGCCGTGCTGCTGGACCTCGGCGGGGCCACCCACCGCTTCCGGCATGCCGCGCACGGCGCGAGCCACTGGCTGGGGCGGGACGGGGACGCCTGGCGCGTGGTCGGGCACGATCCCGTGGAGGAGGCGCTGCGCGGCGGGGCCGCCGCCGCGCACGCCGGGGAGCTGACCGCCCCCATGCCCGGCACCGTCACCGTCGTGAAGGCGGCCGTCGGCGACGAGGTCACCGCGGGTCAGGGCCTGCTGGTGGTCGAGGCGATGAAGATGGAGCACCTCATCGCCGCGCCGCACGACGGGACCGTCACCGAGCTCGAGGTGACCCCCGGCAGCACGGTCGCCATGGACCAACTGCTGGCGGTCGTCACCCCGCACGAGCCGCAGCAGAGCGAGGAGCGTGAGTGATGACCCTCCCCATGACCATCCCGGCCCCCGGGCTGCCCACCCGGGTCCGGATCCACGAGGTGGGCCCCCGGGACGGGCTGCAGAACGAGAAGACGCTGGTCCCGGCGGCCGTCAAGGCGGAGTTCATCCACCGGCTCGCCGAGGCCGGCCTCACCACCATCGAGGCCACCAGCTTCGTCCATCCCAAGTGGGTGCCCCAACTGGCCGACGCCGAGGAGCTGATGGAGCTCATCGACGACGTGGACGCCCGGCTCCCCGTGCTCGTGCCCAATGAGCGCGGGCTGGACCGCGCCCTCGCGCTGGGCGCACGCGAGATCGCCGTCTTCGCCAGCGCCACGGAGTCCTTCGCCAAGGCCAATCTCAATCGCACGGTGGACGGCGCGCTGGAGATGTTCGAGCCGGTCGTCACCAAGGCCAAGGACGCGGGCGCGGCCGTGCGCGGCTATCTGTCGATGTGCTTCGGCGACCCGTGGGAGGGCCCGGTCCCGATCTCCCAGACCGTCTCGGTCAGCCGCCGCCTGATGGACATGGGATGCGACGAGATCAGCCTCGGCGACACCATCGGTGTGGCCACCCCGGGCCATGTGCGGGAGGTGCTGGACACGCTCAACGAGGCGGGCGTCGCCGACGACCGGCTGGCCGTGCACTTCCACGACACCTACGGCCAGGCGCTGGCCAACACCCTCGCCGCGCTCGAGCACGGTGTGACCACCGTCGACGCCTCCGCCGGGGGCCTCGGCGGCTGCCCGTACGCCAAGAGCGCCACCGGCAACCTCGCCACCGAAGACCTCGTGTGGATGCTCGACGGCCTCGGCATCGAGACCGGGGTCGACATCGGCCGTCTCACCGCCACCAGCGTGTGGATGGCCCGGCATCTGGGCCGGCCCAGCCCGTCCCGCACCGTCCGCGCCCTCTCCCAGAAGGAGATCTGAGCCATGCCGATCGACCACCGACTCAGCCCCGAACACGAGGAACTGCGCCGCACCGTCGAGGCGTTCGCGCATGATGTGGTCGCCCCCAAGATCGGGGAGTACTGGGAGCACCATGAGTTCCCGTACGAGATCGTCCGCGAGATGGGCCGGATGGGCCTGTTCGGCCTGCCCTTCCCGGAGGAGTACGGCGGTATGGGCGGGGACTACTTCGCGCTCTGCCTCGCCCTGGAGGAGCTGGCCCGGGTGGACTCCTCGGTGGCGATCACCCTGGAGGCGGGGGTCTCGCTCGGCGCGATGCCGATCTTCCTCTACGGCACGGAGGAGCAGAAGCGCACCTGGCTGCCGGGACTCTGTTCCGGGGAGACCCTGGGCGCGTTCGGCCTGACCGAACCCGGCGGCGGCTCGGACGCGGGCGCCACCCGCACCACGGCCCGGCTGGACGAGGCCACCGGCGAGTGGGTGATCAACGGCACCAAGTGCTTCATCACCAACTCCGGTACGGATATCACCGCGCTGGTCACCGTCACCGCCGTCACCGGCCGCAAGGAGGACGGCCGCCCCGAGATCTCCTCGATCATCGTGCCGTCCGGCACCCCCGGCTTCAGCGTGGCCGCCCCCTACTCCAAGGTGGGGTGGAACGCCTCGGACACCCGCGAGCTGTCCTTCGCCGACTGCCGGGTCCCGGCCGCGAACCTGCTGGGCGCGGAGGGCCGGGGCTACGCCCAGTTCCTGCGGATACTGGACGAGGGCCGGATCGCGATCTCCGCCCTGGCCACCGGGCTCGCCCAGGGCTGTGTGGACGAGTCGGTGGCGTACGCCAGGACCCGCGAGGCGTTCGGCCGCCCCATCGGCGCCAACCAGGCCATCCAGTTCAAGCTGGCGGATATGGAGATGCGCGCCCATATGGCCCGGGTGGCGTGGCGCGACGCGGCGTCCCGGCTGGTGCTCGGCGAGCCGTTCAAGAAGGAGGCGTCGATCGCGAAGCTCTACTCCTCCGAGATCGCGGTGGACAACGCCCGCGAGGCCACCCAGATCCACGGTGGCTACGGCTTTATGAACGAGTATCCGGTGGCCCGGATGTGGCGGGACTCCAAGATCCTGGAGATCGGCGAGGGCACCAGCGAGGTCCAGCGCACGCTGATCGCGCGAGAGCTCGGCTTCGCGAGCTGAGAGCCTGTGTCATATCCCCGGCCGGGCGTGCGACGCCTGGCACGCACGCTGATCCGACCGGGGATATGACACAGGCTCTGAACAGGCGGCGTTGAGCCGTCCGGCGGGGCATCGCCTCAGCGGCGGTGCCCCGCCGGGAAGGTGCGGGACCCGTTCCGGGCGGGGCGGCGGGCCCCGCCGGCCCGCCCACGTCCCGCGGCCCGGGGCGGGCCCGAGTGCCGGGCCCCGGGGAGGCTCAGTCGTTGGGCCAGGGGATCTGCGCGGAGTGGTAGTACGCGATGCGCATCGCGTCCCAGCGGGGGCCCTGTGCCGCCACCCGCACCTTGTAGTCGTCCCAGTTGTGCGAGCTCGCGGGCGACCAGCCGAGTTCGGCGATACCGGGGAGGCGGGGGAACGCCAGGTACTCGATCTGCGGGCTGGTCTGGAGGGTCTCCGACCACAGCGGCGCCTCGACGCCGAGCACCGAGGACTCCGGGGCGTCCTTGATGTACGTACCCGGGTCCCAGTCGTAGGACTGCTTCGCCTCGACGTACCCGGCCCAGTTCTGCCCCAGCGGCGTATCGGCGTTGTACTTCATGTCCAGATAGGCGCGGTTGGCCGGGGAGAGGATCAGCCGGGTGCCCGCCTTGGCCGCGTCCGCGACCTCCTTCTCGCTCCCGTCCGTCCCCCAGTACTGGGCGATCGCGCCCTTCGCGGGGTGCGCACCGGTCAGCTGGTGCCAGCCGACCACCGTCTTGCCGTACTTGGCGACCACCGGCTGCACCCGGTCCATGAAGGCCACATAGTCCTCATGGCTGGTGGAGTGGGCCTCGTCCCCGCCGATGTGGAGGTAGGGGCCGGGGGTGAGCGCGGCGAGCTCGCGGATGACGTCGTCCACGAAGTCGTACGTCACCTCCTTCGGCACGCACAGCGAGCTGAAACCGACCTCGGTGCCGGTGTAGAGCGGCGGGGCGACGCCGTCGCAGTTGAGTTCCGCGTAGGAGGCGAGCGCCGCGTTGGTGTGGCCCGGCATGTCGATCTCGGGGACGACGGTCAGCTCACGGCTCGCCGCGTAGCGCACGATCTCGCGGTAGTCGTCCTTGGTGTAGTAGCCGCCGGGGCCGCCGCCGACCTGGGTGGAGCCGCCGTGCCTGGCCAGCTTCGGCCAGGAGTCGATCGCGATCCGCCACCCCTGGTCGTCCGAGAGATGCAGATGCAGCTTGTTGATCTTGTAGAGGGCCAGCTGGTCGATATAGCGCTTGACCTGGTCCACCCCGAAGAAGTGCCGGGAGACATCGAGCATCGCGCCCCGCCAGGCGAAGCGCGGCACATCGGTGATGGTGCCGCCGGAGACCCGCCAGGGGCCCGGCTGCCGGGTGGTGCGCTCGATGGACGCGGGCAGTAGCTGCCGCAGCGTCTGGACGCCGTGGAACAGCCCGGCGGACCCGCGTGCGGTGAGGGTGATCGCGCGGCCGGTCACCTGGAGCCGGTAGCCCTCCTCGCCCAGCGTCCGCGCTCCGGCCGCCTTGGGCGTCAGCCGCAGCCGGATGCCGTCGTCACCCGATCGCGTGGTGAGGGGCAGCGAAAAGCCGGTGGAGGGGCGCAGCACCCGCGCCAGATAGTCGCCCACCCGGCGCGCCGAGCCGGCCGAGCCGTCGGAGCCGGACACCCGGATGCGGGTGTCGGAGCGGATCGCGTACGAGCCCGTCGCGGGCCGTACGGACGCGGGCGCGGGCACGACCCCGTCCAGCGGGGTCGGGGCGGCGTCCCGCCCGGAAGGAGAGGACGAGCGGGAGGACCAGGGAGAAGCCGGGGAAGCGGAGGCGGAGGAGGCCGCGGTCCCCGCCCCGGCCACCACGGTCAGCAGCAGGGAACACAGAAGTCGAGCACGGCGTCGTCTCACAAAGGATCCCTTCAAGGAAACGTGCCATCTTGGGTACCGCGAGGGTCAGTTGCGGTCAAGGTGTAGACCAATGTGTCGCTGTGTGCCTGTCAGAATTCACCGCATGGCGGAAATCACCCAGCGCGATGGCGCCTGGAGCTTTGACGGGGAAGCGATCCGGATCGTCCCGGGGCGGGACCGCAATGTGCATGTCGTACGGCAGGCGCTCGGCGAACTGACCGTCCCCCTGATGGCCTTGGCCGGGGTGGCCTACGAGCCGGGACGGAAGTCGGGCCGGCTGCGGCTGCGGCTGCGCGAGGGCGCGGATCCGCTGCTCCAGGCGACCGGCGGCAAGCTGCCGGACGCCGCCGATCCGTATCAGCTCTCGGTGGAGCCGGACCGCAGGGACCTCGCCGAGTATCTGGTCGACGAGGTCCGCCAGGCCCTGACCCTGGAGCGGGTGGAGCCCGGCCCCTGCGACCGCTATGTGCTGCCCGGCCCCTCGGTGCCGATCTCGGCGTCGGCGGGCGACGCCACGGCCTCCTTCGACGGGGAGCGGGTCCGGCTGGACTGGAACTGGAAGACCGAGGAGTCGAAGAAGTCGGGCGGCCCCCGCACGATCCCGCTGCCGGACCTGGAGATGGTGGAGTGGGTCCCGGCCGCCGGGCTGGAGAACGGCTACCTCCGCTTCATCGTGGCGAAGGCCACGGCGACGGCCGCGCCCAAGTACGACCCGCATGCCGTGGTGCTGTACGGGTTCAAGAAGGATCCGCTGATGGCGCTGGTCGCGGCGGCCGTCATGGCGCGGATGCCGCATCCGGGCGCCCCGGCGAAGGCGCTCCCCGCCCAGCCGCCCGCCCCCGAACCGGCGCCCGCGGACGCCCCGCCCGCCGGGGGCGACGAGAGTGAGGTGGATCACGACGTTCTGCTGCGACGGCTGCGCGAACTCGGCGATCTGCACCAGAGCGGGATCCTCACCGAGGAGGAGTTCACCACCGCCAAACAGGCCGTGCTCCGCCGCTTCTCGGACGTCTGAGGGCCGGCCTCCTCGCGGCCGAGGGCCGGATTTTCCGTCACCGAGAGCCCAACCCTGCCCGATATCGGGCAGGAATGTTGCGAATCACCGCGCCGCATCGCAGTATCTACGGATGCTCGAACGCCGTATGTCCCACGATGACCTTATCGACCACCTGGTCCGCAGTACGCCGCTCAGCCGCGGCGAGGCGGGCCGGGTGGTGCTGGACGTCCTGGCGTACTTCGACGAGACGACGGAGGAGTTCGTCCGGCGCCGCCACCGCGAGCTCCAGTCCGGCGGGCTGACCAACGCGGACATCTTCGAGCGGATCACGGCCGAGCTGCCGTACCGCGCGGTGGCCCCGCCCGAACTCTCGCTGCGCCAGCTGCGCCGCATCGTCTACGGCTGACCCCGCCGGTACGACGCCGGTCCGGGACGGCGGCCGCCACCGCCGGACACGAGCACGAGCATGCACGAGCGATCCAATGGGAGGGCCTGAACACCATGTGCGGAATCGTCGGATACATCGGGAAACGCGATGTGGCACCGCTGCTGCTGGAGGGGCTGCAGCGGCTGGAGTACCGCGGCTATGACTCCGCGGGCATCGCGATCCAGGGCAAGCCCGCCAAGGGCGCCCAGAGCGCCGGGCTGAAGACCGGCAAGGCCAAGGGCCGGGTCCGGGAACTCGAGGCCAGGCTGCCCAAGCGGTTCGCGGGCACCACCGGCATCGCCCACACCCGCTGGGCCACCCATGGCGCGCCCAACGACATCAACGCCCATCCGCATCTGGACGCGGACGGCAAGGTCGCCATCGTCCACAACGGCATCATCGACAACGCCGCCGATCTGCGCGCCAAGCTGGCCGCCGACGGCGTGGAGCTGGTCTCCGACACCGACTCCGAGGCGCTCGCCCACCTCATCGGCCGCTCCCAGGCGCCCACCCTGGAGGAGAAGGTCCGCCACGCGCTGGCGATGGTCGAGGGCACCTACGGCATCGCCGTGCTGCACGCGGACTTCCCCGACCGCATCGTCGTCGCCCGCAACGGCTCGCCGGTGGTGCTGGGCATCGGCGAGAAGGAGATGTTCGTCGCCTCGGACGTCGCCGCGCTGGTCAGCCACACCCGCCAGGTGGTCACCCTGGACGACGGCGAGATGGCCACCCTCAAGGCCGACGACTACCGCACCTACACCACCGAGGGCAGCCGCACCTCCACCTCCCCCACCACCGTGGAGTGGGAGGCCGAGTCGTACGACATGGGCGGCCACGACACCTATATGCACAAGGAGATCCACGAGCAGGTCGACGCCGTGGACCGGGTGCTGCGCGGCCGGATCGACGACCGCTTCTCCACCGTCCGCCTGGGCGGGCTCAACCTGGACGCCCGCGAGGCGCGCGGGGTGCGCCGGGTCAAGATCCTCGGCTGTGGTTCGGCGTACCACACGGGTCTGATCGGCGCCCAGCTGATCGAGGAGCTGGCCCGGATCCCGGCCGACGCGGAGCCCGCGAGCGAGTTCCGCTACCGCAACCCGGTGGTGGACCCGGACACCCTCTACATCGCGGTCAGCCAGTCCGGCGAGACCTACGACACCCTGGCGGCCGTCCAGGAACTCAAGCGCAAGGGCGCGCGGGTGCTGGGCGTGGTCAATGTCGTGGGCAGCGCGATCGCCCGGGAGACGGACGGCGGGGTGTACGTCCACGCCGGGCCGGAGGTGTGTGTCGTCTCCACCAAGTGCTTCACCAACACCGCCGTCGCCTTCGCGCTGCTCGCCCTCCACCTGGGCCGGATCCGCGATCTCTCGGTCGCCGACGGCAAGCGGATCATCGCCGGGCTGCGCAAGCTGCCCGAGCAGATCGCGGAGGTGCTGGGCGGCGAGGAGGAGATCAAAAAGCTCGCCGCGGAATATGCGAACGCAAAGAGCATGATGTTCGTCGGACGGGTCCGCGGCTACCCGGTGGCGCGCGAGGCGTCCCTGAAGCTGAAGGAGGTCTCCTACGTCCACGCCGAGGCGTACCCGGCCTCCGAGCTCAAGCACGGGCCGCTCGCGCTGATCGAGCCCGAGGTGCCCACCGTGGCGGTCCTGCCGGACGACGACCTGCTGGAGAAGAACCGGGCGACGCTGGAGGAGATCAAGGCCCGCAGCGGCCGGATCCTGGCCGTGGCCCACCGGGAGCAGGAGAAGGCGGATCACACGATCGTGGTGCCCCGCAACGAGGTGGAGCTCGACCCGATCCTGATGGGCATTCCGCTCCAACTGCTCGCGTACCACACGGCGCTGGCGCTCGGCCGGGACATCGACAAGCCCCGCAACCTCGCCAAGTCGGTGACGGTCGAGTAGGCCCGCACCGCCCGCGACCTCGGCGGATCCTTCGGCGGTCCCCCGCGTGTGCCACCACGCACGCGGGGGCCGCCTCCCCTTCGCCGGCATCGCCTCTCATACGCCGGCGGCTGGCCGTCGCGCGGGAACCGTCACTTCCCGCGCGACAGCACGATCGAACGATTTGTACCCCTCACAAACGCACAATCCACCTCTACGCACGGGTAGGTTTGCCGGTTGTCAAGATGGACTGACGCCATCTCACCTGCGGTCGAGGGGAGTTGAGGGTGTCCGGTTCCAGGCGCCCGCGCCAAGTCGTGCCGACGCAAAAGGTTTTGGACTGAACAACCACACTTGACGAGGAGACGCGCCGGGCACGGTGCGTCCAGAGTCCCAGGAACTCGGCGGAGCCAGAAGGGCCGGAAGGCCCCGGCAAGCGGCCAGGAGGGCCCGCGAGGGCGGGCAGGACGCCCCGCGCGAACGGGGCCGAAGGCGCTTCCCGAGGGATGCTCAGGGGACGCTCGGGGGACACTCAGGGGATGACGGCGGGCGGGCGCTCGAGGGATGACGGCAGGCGGACGCTCGGGGGATGACGGCGGGCGGACGCTCAGGGGATGACGACGACGGGCCGCTGCGCCCGCCGGGCGAGCCGCCCCGCGACCGAGCCGAAGATCCGCCCCACCAGCCCGTGCGTGGAGCCCACCACGATGGCGTCGGCCGCGTACTCCCGGCCGACCTCCTCCAGTTCATGGCAGATGTCCCCGCCCCGCTCGACGAGGATCCAGGGCACCTCGGAGAGATGATCGGCGCAGGCCAGCTCGAGCCCCAGCACCTCGGTGCGGTGATCGGGGACGTCGACGAAGACCGGTGGCTCACAGCCCGCCCAGACCGTCGTCGGCAGCCGGTTGGCCACATGGACGATGATCAGCCCGGAGCCGGAGCGCCGGGCCATGCCGATCGCATAGGCGAGGGCGCGCTCGCTCGACATGGAGCCGTCGAATCCCACCACAACACCGTGCTGGAACGCTGGATCGCAGGAATGACGTGTTTCTTCCGCCGCTTCGGGGTGCGCCATGTGATCGGCGACCCGCTTGCGGTCCGCGGGTTCGGGGATTTCGTGACCGGCCATCGGTGTCTCGGCGAAGGATGTCCTCGTGCGGAGGGATCGGTGGGGGCTCAGGTAGAGGGCTGTCGGGGGACTTGAGCTCCGCTGGAGCTCGGGGGGCGGTCTCGAGAGGTCGAAATCCGTCCGGGATTCATCTTTCCAAGCCCTTACCCCCAAGGGTACGGCGGCATTCACCACCTGCCCAGAGGTTGCCACGGGAGCGGAGCGCCCGAAGCGTTCCCCGGAGCATGCCGGAGGGCGGCCCGTAACGCAATGCCCCAAGTGGTCCCCTGTTGGCCCGCGCCCCGGCCCGGAGCCCGGCCCGGCGGGGCCGCCGCGGTAGGCCGCGCGGCCGCCCGGCAGTGACCTGGGGGCGGGCCGGGCGTTGTAGTAGCGGCACCGGGTGCGGCGGCCCCGGCCCGCCCGGCCCACCTGCCCGGATCCGCCGCCCGCCGCCCCCGCGCCACCCCCGCGCCGAGCCCCCTGCCGGCACCTCGCCGGCCGCTCGAGAGGAGCCCTGCCCGTGCCCGTCGCCCCTGAGTACGACGCCCCCGGCGACACCCCCGGCGGCGGGGCCGGGACACCCGGACGGCCCCACCTTCCGAGCCCCCCTCGAGCCCAGGTCCAGGCCCCCGCTAGCGACGCGGTGAACGAGGTGATCCGCTGGGCGGCCTTCAGCTGCGCCGTGGTCCCCGTCGTCCTGCTCATGTGCGGATCGCCCTTCGGCGCCGCCCTGGGCGCCGCCGCGGGCCTCGCCGCCGTGACGGCCGCCAGCCAGGCCCTGCTGCGCCACTCCGAGCGCACCGCGGCCCGGCTGGGCGCGGACGGCGTCAGCCCGCACCGGGGCCGCCACGGCCGTACGGGGATCGGCGCGCACCGGGGCGGCCGCCGCGTCTGAGGGCCGACCGGAAAGGCCCGGCACCGGGGAAGCGGTGCGTAGCGCTCCGCGCACTCAGCGCCGATGGAGCGCCGCTATAGCACCGCTCAAGTCCGGAAGACGGCCGCGTGGGCTCTGAAGTAGTACGAGGGGGACGTACGCCGGTCGTATGACCCATCCGTACGTCTGCGCCCGGTTGTTTTCAGCCAACTTCCGGCCACACTTCTTTCCTTGGCAAACGCCGTGCTCAACACCCGTCCGGCCAGCGTGGAAAGGGGTCCGGGGCGTACGTACCCCCTACGGGAAGTGGGTGTCCGCACAAGGCGTACTTCACAGCGAGGGCTACGAGTGCAACGCTTCGTGATCGAATGCTTCGCGCCAAGTTGTCATGTCGACATAGTGGCGGGTGGTGAACTGGTCACGGCGACCACACGCGACACAGTAGATTCGATCTTGGCCATGACCGGCGGGGGAACCGTTCAGGACCGAGGGGAAACGTGCAGGACCGAGAGGACGCGACCACCGAGGGGGGCTTAGTGCCATGAGCCAGGACTCCACGACCGTACCGGAGACCTCGCGCAAGCTCTCCGGACGCCGGCGACGAGAAATCGTCGCGGTGCTGCTGTTCAGCGGCGGCCCTATCTTCGAAAGCTCCATCCCGCTCTCCGTCTTCGGTATCGACCGGCAGGACGCCGGAGTCCCTCGGTACCGACTTCTGGTGTGCGCGGGCGAAGATGTGCCATTGCGAACGACTGGCGGACTGGAACTGACCGCACCATACGGCCTGGAGGCACTCTCCCGGGCCGGCACCGTCGTCGTACCGGCCTGGCGGTCGATAACCCAGCCGCCACCGGCCGCCGCGCTCGACGCGCTGCGCCGCGCGCACGAGGAGGGCGCGCGGATCGTGGGCCTGTGCACCGGGGCCTTCGTACTGGCCGCCGCCGGGCTGCTGGACGGCCGCCCGGCGACCACCCACTGGATGTACGCGCCGACGCTCGCCAAGCGCTATCCGTCGGTCCATGTGGACCCCCGCGAGCTCTTCGTGGACGACGGCGACGTACTGACCTCGGCGGGCACCGCCGCCGGGATCGACCTGTGCCTGCACATCGTGCGCACCGACCACGGCGCGGACGCCGCCGGCGCACTCGCCAGGCGCCTGGTCGTCCCGCCGCGCCGCAGCGGAGGGCAGGAGCGCTATCTGGACAGGTCGTTACCAGAGGAGATCGGGGCGGATCCGCTCGCCGAGGTGGTGGCGTGGGCGCTCGAGCATCTGCACGAGCAGTTCGACGTCGAGGCCCTGGCGGCCCGCGCCTATATGAGCCGCAGGACCTTCGACCGCAGGTTCCGCTCGCTCACTGGGAGCGCTCCACTCCAGTGGCTGATCACCCAGCGGGTGCTGCAGGCGCAGCGGCTCCTGGAGACCTCCGACTACTCGGTCGACGAGGTCGCCGGGCGCTGTGGCTTCCGCTCGCCGGTCGCGCTGCGCGGGCACTTCCGGCGGCAGCTGGGGTCCTCCCCGGCCGCCTACCGGGCCGCGTACCGCGCCCGCAGGCCCCAGGGCGGGGCCGCGGAGCGTCTGGACCGCCCCGACCGCCTGGAGCGGCTGGAGCGGGCCGACCGCGCCGAGGTGATCGAACCCCGCGCCGGCGACCACCCCCTGCCGCTGCGGCGGCCGGGCGCGCCCGGCGCTCCCACCGGCCACGCGGGGCACCCACCGCACCACCATCACGCTCCGCATCCGGACCCTGGCAAACCGGAGTCGGACGCCTACGCCCCACGCCTGCCCGAACAGGCAGCGGGCCGGGTCCCGGGCCGTCCGTCCCTGCCCGGCCAGCGGGAACGCCCCGTAGGGTGAGACGTATGAACGATCGCATGGTGTGGATCGACTGCGAGATGACCGGGCTCTCGCTGGCGAACGACGCGCTTATCGAGGTGGCCGCGCTGGTCACGGACTCCGAGCTGAACATCCAGGGCGATGGAGTGGACATCGTTGTCCGGCCCCCCGCGGAAGCGCTGGTCACCATGGTCGAGGTGGTGCGCGAGATGCACACCACCTCCGGCCTGCTCGCCGAGCTCGAGGGCGGGACCACGCTCGAGGACGCCCAGGACCAGGTCCTGGCCTACATCCGCGAGCACGTCCCCGAGGCCGGCAAGGCCCCGCTGTGCGGAAACTCGGTCGGCACCGACCGGGGCTTCCTCCTCCGGGACATGCCGACGCTCGAGAGCTACCTCCACTACCGGATCGTCGACGTCTCCTCGATCAAGGAGCTGGCCCGCCGCTGGTATCCGCGGGCCTACTTCAACAGCCCCAAGAAGAACGGCAACCACCGCGCGCTCGCGGACATCCACGAGTCCATCGCCGAGCTGCGCTACTACCGGGAAGCGATCTTCGTGCCCGCTCCCGGCCCGGACTCGGACACGGCGAAGGCCATCGCGGCCAAGCACGTCCTGCCGACCCGGCACGCCTGACCCTGTCCGCCGTCCCGGTGCTCGCTCCCGACTCCCCGAAAGCCGGGAGCGAGCACCCCTCCGGACCCTGTACACTTTTTCTCGGCCGGTGCGGAAAGCACCGGTCATGGTGGGTATAGCTCAGCTGGTAGAGCACCTGGTTGTGGTCCAGGATGTCGCGGGTTCGAGTCCCGTTACTCACCCTGAACGATCAAGGGCTGACCTGCGAAAACAGGTCGGCCCTTCGTCGTCCCCGAAATCATGGGAACACGATGGGAACACAACCCTCCCAGCCAGTCCTCCATTCAGGACATGGTGAGCATCGTGGAACGCCCCAAGAAAAACGGCGCCAGCACCTTTCAGGTGAAATAGCACCAAGACGGCGCGTGGCACCGAGCGATTCGGCGACTCCGGATCAGCTGATCAGTTCAAGGGCCTCGTCTCGAGAAGCCGGCAGTGCCGGGAGACATGCCGATCGCTCGCCCCCTCGTCTGGCCTGCGGGCTGGACGAGGGGGCTCCGTCATGTCCGCGGTAGGTGTCCCTCAGTGCTGCGGGCGTGCGATCAGCCTGACATCCGGGCCGAATCGCGCCACGTCCACCAGTTCACACCGGAGGATGTCGCCGATCGTCTCGATGGTGCCGCCTTCGAGTCCGCTCTTTCCGCGGCCGAGGAGCGCGGGCGCGATGTAGGCGACGATGCGGTCCACCAGACCGGCTGACACGAACGACGCGGCGAGAGTGGGGCCGCCCTCGAGGAACATCCCGCGCACACCACGCTGGTGCAGTTCACGGAGGAGTGCCTCCACGTCCAGGCCGACCTTCGCGCGGGGCAGTCGTACGACGGTGGCCACGCTGTCCAGGTGGGACGCGTCGGCATCGTCGGCAACGGCGATCATGGTGGGTGCGGCATCGTCGAGGACCCGGGCATCAGCCGGGGTCCGGGCGTTGGTGTCGACAATCACGCGCCATGGCTGCTCATCGACCGGCGCCGCCACCTTCAGGTTCGGGTCGTCCTTCACCGAGCGCACCGCAAGGTGGGGGTTATCGGCCTGCTGGGTGCCGGAACCGACGACGGTTGCTTGGCAGGCCGCGCGTAGCGCGTGGACTTCGGCACGGGACTCCGCACTGGTGATCCATTGGCTGGTGCTGTCCGCCGCGGCGATCCGGCCGTCCAGCGTGGCCGCGTACTTGTAGACGACGAACGGCCGCCCATCGACCGTGTGCCACTCGTCTGTGCCGACCAGCTCGCTGATGTGCATGGGATCCTCCAGACAGATCTTGGTTTCGGCAGCCTAGTCATACGGCAGCGACTGCCTCCGTCAGGTCTTGCACCATCGCCGTGCGGCGCCACGGCGCCAAGCCAGTGATGACCCGCTGGAGCTCTTCCGTGGTGCGGCGCGACTCGGTCTCACGGCTGATCTCCAGTGCTTCCATGGCGGTGGCACAGGCTGCATCTGGGGCACGGTCGGCGGTGTGTGCGCTGGCGAGCCGAGCCAGGTGGAGGCCGCGCTCGCGCTGGTATATGGCCGGCCAGTGGTCGAGGGCTTTCCGGTAGGTGGTCACGGCGTCCGTCGGCTTGCCCAGCCGGAGGTAGCACGTTGCCCGCTGGGCGTAGACGTAGGCGTGGTTGCAGTAACCTCCGAGTTGATCGTTTACCGCCTCGTCTCCTTCGACGAGGGCCTGAGCGGCGTCGAGCGCGCGGAGGGTTGGCAGTTCGCCTCCGATGAGGGCATGGCCGTGGGCTGCCTGGAGGTGGGCTGAAGCGCGGATACGTGCGGGCACGTCGCCGCGTACCCGCAGGGCCGCCGACGCCAGACCGACGGCCCGCTGCCGCTGCCCAAGTCCGACGGATTGCTGTGCTTTGCGCATCAGAATGAAGGCTTGCCGCACGGGGTCGTCAGCTTCCTGCGCCCATTCCATCGCCCGGTCAGACCACCATAGAGCCTGCTCGGGGCGTCCGAGATCCTCGTACAACCAGCCAGCGAACTCGGCCCACTCCGCGCCGGTTTGGAGGATCGCCAGACGGAGGGGACCATGTGCTCCGGGAAGCAACTGCTGCTCGATGACCGTGAGGTGGTCATGGACAGCGCTGATCGCGGCGTGCGGTCCGTAAAGTCCATCTGATTGGACCAGGGTGGCGCGGAGCTGCTGCAAGTGACCAACGACCGCAGGATTGACCGGGCGACGGGCCGCGGCGTTGCTCGGGGTGAGAAGGATGCCGAGACCGGCCGCTGCTGTGGTTTTGCCCAGGAAGTCGCGACGATTCACGCCAGCATTGTGAAGTGCGTCCCCGGCCAGCCCGACTTCGGTGGGATCCATGCCGAGCCGGTCGGCGACGAGCGCGAGCACATCGACGTCGCGTGCTGACTGGCGGCCGCGTTCAAGGCGACTGATGGTGCTTTGGCTGTACCCGCACATATCGGCCAGCTGTTTCTGGGTCCATCCACGCACGCGCCGAGCGGCTGAGATGGCCTCACCTGCGCTGGAGTGGTGCGCTAACTGCCCCATACACGGTCCCGGTCTGCGATGGCGAGGCTCAATAAGGAGATGCCCACAGTAGCGGTCCGGTCGCATGCGTATGCAGGTTCTGCATACGCACAGCGTCTGATGCATGCGGTGAGGACGGCGGCGTGGCGTGGGCGTTTGTCTGGATGCAAGAGGCGAGACGCACTGCCGGAGGCACCCCTATGAAGGCCGCAGACCCGCTGTGGACACCGTCGAACACCGAGGACGTCGAGGCGTTACCGGTGGGCAAATGGTGGGACGCCATCGCCGCACCTACCCCGGTCGCGGACCGCGCCCTGGAACTGCTCGGCGACCGATCCGGCGCCGTCATCCAGGACGACACCTACGGCAAGACGTACTGGCTGATCGGCATCGACACTTCCACCGCCCGCAGCTGGCGCATGCGCGGAGTCCGCATCCTCGCCGAACTCGCCGACGAGGGCACCCTCCTCGGCGTACCGCCTGCCTCATGGGGCGCCGAGCACCGGACGTACTGGCGGATTCCGCTCGGCCCGGACCGGTATCTGACCGACACCAATCACCTGGTCCGTGCCCTGAGCCAGGCCCTCGACGAGGTCTTCGGCCCGGCACCGGACGGCCGGCAGCTGTGCTACTACTGCGACCTCCCCACCGACGAACCGGTCATCGTGGATGTCCAGCACAGCGCCGGCGGCGCGGGCCGCACCGTCTACGCCTGCCCGCCGCACGCCCGGACCTACGAGCGTGACGCGGTCACCGAGGCCGCCGCCAGGCGCCGCGCCCTCGAGCGGGGCAGGTCCCGATGACGGCCGCCGAGCAGACCGCCGAGGAGATCAGGGATCCGTTCGCCGACGAGGCGTGGCGCGAGGCCATCGAGCACGCCGCGGGCTGCCTGACCTGCCGGACGCCCGGCGCCGGGTGCGAGACCGGGGCGCAGCTGCTGCGCGCCTACGAGGAGGCCACGCGGAAGGCTCATGCGGAGGGAGGCTGCGCATGATGGGGCACCGCAAGGCCACCCCCGCCGAGCGGGCAGCCAGAGCCGAACGGAACCTGCGGGATGCCGGATACCAGACCCTCGTCCCGTATCCGCGCCTCGCCAGCACCCCCCTGGGCAGCGATGTGCACAGGGTGCAACACCGTCCGGTACCCCACGGTGACGGGCGTGTTGCAGGACCAGTGCAAGCACGTGCGGCCCGAGCAACCGCCCCCGAGTCGTCGGCGGCAGGAAGATCCGGGAGGCCCCGGATGAGGCACCGCCGACAGGGCCCCGCCGTGCGGGCCGGGGTGCTCGTCTTCCGTGTCGCCCGCGGGGGCGTGCTGCTCGTTGCACTCCCCGCGCTGCTGGTGCTCGCGGTCTGGCTCTGCTTGGTCAGCACCCCCGCCCCATAAGCCGGGTGGGCCGCTGGTGTTCCGGGGATGCCCCGCCCCGGGTTGGCTTCGCCGTCGGCGGCCCGCCCTCCAGACACCCTGCGGTCGGTGCAGCCAGGCACGGCCGCCGACCGCAGGGCAGGGGCTCCGGCCCCCGAGATGGGGATCGCGAGGGCCGGAGTCCTCACACAGAGAAGCCCCCGCCCCGGACGCGCGCTTGGACGGCCAGCGACCGGGACGAGGACCGTGCACCACCCCGACTGAGAGAGGCAGGCACATGGCCGAACGTACGGCATTACTGGACGACACACAGCGACAGGGCGTCGTCCAGACCCTCCTCGACAACAACCGCGACATGACGGCCGAGATGGCGGGCCGCATCGTCGATGAGGCGGCCAAGTACGTGCTCACCGCTGCGGAGTACCCGCAGGCGGCAATGGCACCGTCACGGGTCGTCGATGAGGGCTGGCACGCGCTCATCCTCCACACCCGCCTGTACAAGGCACTGTGCGCGCGGCGCGGGAACTACGTCGAGCACTCCCCGGGATACGCCCCGGAGAACTATGAACCGGCGATCCTCACGCACACCCAGGCCATGATGCGGGAGGCGGGGTTCACCCCGGATGAGGAGCTGTGGACCGCGCCGGACAAGCCCCTCGTGGCTGTGGCGGCGAAGTGCCAGCACGGGAAGGACGACGGCCCGATCATCGTCCAGCCGAAGCCCAAGCCCACTGGCTGACGCGTAGGCTGCGGGCCGGAAGGAGGAGGCATCTGATGGAGTGGATCAACCCGAAGTATGCGGACCTGGTGAAGGCCATGCGGCAGGCCCAGACGGAAGCCTCCAAGCAGGATCCGCCCGAGACCAGGCCGGTCCGGGGGTTCATCGTTCCTGAATCCGGGACTGCTGGCCCGCTGCCTCGCTGAGCCCAGTCCCTGCCCGTGCGCCGCTTCCGTGGGGCACGGGCAGGGACGGGACCTTACGCCGCTGTTCGACGGCACGTAAGCAGGTACCCGCTGGTAGTCGCAGACCCTGACGGCACCTAATTGAATCGGGCAACGATCCCGACACCGAGCGCACGGGCGATGAGCGCGAGATGGTCGATGGACGTCTCGTACTGCGCCAGTTCGATCCTGTAGACCGTATGGCGGCTCAGGCCCGTGCCTTCGGGCGCGGGTCGTCCGCCGGTCTGTCGTGTGCCGTGCCGGCGGACTCGGTGGGTGAGAGTGCGGCGAGGAGCCGCAGCTTCTCGTCGCTGTCGCTGTCCTTGTCGGGGTAGTAGACGACGAGGATGACGTCGTCGATGGCGAGTTTGTCGCGGTGGAGGCGTAGTTCACCGACAACGGGGTGGTGGACCGTGGTCGTGCCGCCGTCGAGACCACGGACGTCGTGGCGGGCCCACAGGGTACGGAACCGCTGACTGGACAGTGCGAGTTCCCCGACGAGCTCGACGAACCGGGAGTCGTCGGTGTCGTCTTCGTCCAGTCGTGGTGGAAGGCTCGTTCTTCAGGGTCGAGGAGGAGGGAACGAAGCCGGTTCTGGCCGGGCCGCAGGCGGGGGGAGAGCGCGACCGCCATGGGGTTGGAGGCCAGGACATCGAACGCGCGCCCTTCGACGAACGCCGGGATCTGAAGGTGGGCGAGCAGCTCGTGCACCCGCGCCGGTACGTGCTCGGGCCGCTGTTGTGTCAGTGCGCCGCGGCGGTCAGTCCGGCGCGGTGGATGCGGGTGTGCTCGGCGACACGTCGGCCGAGGTGGCGGGCGGTGTTCAGGTCCGCGTCGTGGACGGCGGGGGTGTCGTTGAAGCTTTGTGCGCCGGCGCCGAGGTAGAAGCCGAGGCGGTTGTCGTCCTGGGGGCCGGATGTGGTGGTGTTCCAGCCCGGCAGGAGGTTCAGGCTCACCCAGAGCATTCCGTGCTGGGCCGCCAGGAGCGAGAGGTACTGCAGGGTGTGCAGCTTGTCGCCGCTCATGGAGCCGGAGTTGGTGAATCCCGCCGCGAGCTTGTCGCTCCAGGCGCGGGTCATCCACCGCTTGCTGCTGGCCTCGGCGAAGGCGTGGAACGCCCCCGACGCGGTGCCCATGTAGGTGGGGGTGCCGAAGACGATGGCGTCCGCGGCGTCCATCAGTTCCCAGTCGGCGTCGCCGAGGGAGCCGACGTCCACGCGGTGGACGTGCGTCCCGGCGATGGAACGCGCGCCGTCGGCCACGGCCGTGGCGATCTGCGCGGTGTGGCCGTAGCCGGAATGCGACGCGATGACGATCGAGATATCGGACACGGGTGTTCCTCTCCTGCCGCGAGGGCGGCGTGTTCGGTGGTGGTGCCGGCGGGCTTGGATCGCCGTTCCGATTTTGAGCGTAGCACCGATATTTCGGCGCTACGAGAAATGCGATATCGTTGTTCCATGAACGAGGGACGACGCGCCGCGCGACGCCAGGTACTACAGGTGGCCGCCAAGCTGTTGGAGGAGGGCGGCAGCGAAGCGGTCTCCACGCGCGCTGTCGCCGCGGCCGCGGGCATCACGGCCCCCGCGCTCTACCGGATGTTCGACGACAAGGACGGACTCCTGGCCGAGCTGGCCGCCTACGGATTCGAGATGTACCTGGCCGAGAAACGGGAGGCGCTGGCGCTGACCCCCGACGACCCGGTGGCCGACCTCTACCGCGGCTGGGACCTGCACGTCGACTTCGGGGTACAGCACCCCGCGTTCTACATGCTCATGTACGGCACCGTGCAACCCGGGCGGCGGCCCCCGGCCGCGGACGAGGCGCACGCCCTGCTGGTGGGACTGCTGGGCCGGGCGGCCGACGCCGGGCGCCTCCGGGTTCCGGTGGAGCAGGCGACCCGCGTCATCCACGCGGCGACGACGGGTGCCACGCTGGCACTGATCGGCGAAGAGCCCTCGGAGCGGGACCTGACCACTTCGGCCCGGCTGCGGGACACCGTCATCGCCTCGGTCACCACGGACCCGCCCGCCCCGTCCGGGTCGGACCTGGCCTCGCGCGCACTCGCCCTCGACGCCGCGCTGGAAACCGCGCTCACCACCGGGCCCCCGGCCGCGGGCGCCGGGACACCTCTGCGAGACACGGAGACGGCCCTGCTGCGTGATTGGCTACAGCGGCTCGCGGGCTGAACCGGCTGCCCGCGCCGCAGGCGGTGGGCGCGGGCCGGTTGCGCCGGCCGTGCGGAGGGCGTCCGGTTCGTCCGCCCCGGCGTAGCAGGTCTGGGGCGAGCCGAAGTGCGGTTGATGATCCGTCAGGTCTGGCGGGTCGCTCGAGCCTCGGCGGCGGCCACCGACTTCTTCCGCGACCATCTGGCACCGGACGAAGGACCGGACGAAGCACCGGACGAAGCACCGGACGAAGCACCGGACGGAGGCTGACCGACCCACCAGGGGCCGCGTCGGATCAAGCGCTCTGCGCGATGCCGCACGCTTCGGCTCCGGCCGTGCCGCTGGCCGCCGCGATGATGGCATCGAGGCGGTCACGGGTGGTGGCCAGGTCGGCCATCTGGGCGTTGATGCGGTCGCGTTCGGCGGTCAGGCGGGCGATGTCGGCGGGGGTGGCGACGCTGGCGTACGTGCAGGGGAGGAATTCGCGGATGGTCCTGCTCGACAGGCCCGCGGCGTAGAGGCACTGGATCCACAGGACGCGGTCGACCGCGCTGTCCGCGTAGCGGCGCTGGCCGCTGGGGCTGCGCTCCGAGGTGAGCAGGCCCTGCTCCTCGTAGTAGCGCAGCGCTCGTACGCTGACGCCGGTCCTGGTGGCGAGTTCGCCGATGCGCACCGTGACTCCTCCTGCCCCTGACGTCAGGGATCGACCTCAGAGTAGTCGAGGCGCGTGGGAGTCGGAGGCCGGTTGGGCAGGAGGGGCCTCATCGGCTGCCGGGCTCTCGTCGAGGGGGCCGTCGGCGTGTTTGCGCCGGGCCTCGTCCTCGAGGAGCAGCGAGAGCAGCGACGCCACGGGGAGCCCGGCCTCGGCGGGGTGGCGCAGGACCTTCCCCGGCTCGATGCGGTACGTGTTCGTACGCCCCTCACGGGTGTGGGACAGATATCCGTCCTGCTCCAGGTCGCCGATGATCTTTTGGACGGCACGCTCGGTCAGCCTGCAGTGCGCGGCGATGTCGCGGATCCGCACGTTCGGATCATCGGCGATCGCGGCCAGCACGCGGGCGTGATTGGTCAAGAACGTCCAGCCACTGTGCGATTCAGGCACTCCTCCCATGGCCTCATGATATTGCCGAAACAATAGCGCATCTGGAAACATGAATCCGACTTCGTGTATAGCAAGCCGGATGACGTCAGCGAGGCGATCTCGAGGGGAGACAGACAGGTGCACGCGCGAGACATCTCCGTGCCCGAGCCTGGACATCGCCCACCGTACAGGCCCGTGACCGGCGCGGCACCGGGGACATCGGCCGGCTCGGCACCGTCGAGCCCCTCGCCCATCCTCTTCACCGACAGCTACCCGGAGGGCCCCCGGAAGGTTGTCCTGGTCAACGGAGAGGTGGACTACGAGACCTCCCCCGTCATGTCCGCCGTCCTGCGCAACGCCCTCCGCGAGTCCGCCGAGGGCGTTGACGTGGACCTGAGCGCGGTGAGGTTCTGGGACTGCTCGGCGCTCAACGCGCTGCTGAGGCTCCGCCGGGAGGCGCTCGCACACGGCAAGACGGTCATCGTCCGCTCCCCGAGCCGGACGGTCAGGCGGGTACTCGGCCTGACCGGCACCGCACGGCTGTTCCGGCCCCCGGCTATCCCTTCTCCTCGTTCCTGACGGTCTCGGCGACGCGGGTCAGCGCCTCGGCGATGGACTCCGCGGCGGCGGCCTTGTCGATCCCGAGGCCGGTCAGCAGGCCCGCGCCGCCCTCGTGTTCCAGGAGGGCGAGCAGGATGTGCTCGGTGCCGATGTAGTTGTGGCCCAGCCGCAGGGCCTCGCGGAAGGTGAGCTCGAGGACCTTACGGGCGCCCGCGTCGTACGGGAGGAGTTCGGGCACCTTCCCGGCGGCCGGGGGGAGGGCCTCGGTGGCCGCCTGGCGGACGGTGTCGAGCAGGACGCCCTGGGCGAGGATCGCCTTCGCGGCGAGACCCTCCGGCTCATGGAGCAGGCCGAGGGCCAGATGCTCCGGGCGGATCTCGTCGTTGGAGGCCGCGCGGGCCTCGTTCGACGCCGCCACCACGGTGTTCCGCGCCCGCGTGGTGAACCGGCCGAAGCCCTGGCTCGGGTCGAGGTCCGACGGCTCGCCGGACGCCTTGGGGACGAACCGCTTCTGGGCCGCCTGCCGCGTCACCCCCATGCTCTTGCCGATGTCGGTCCAGGAGGCGCCGGAGCGGCGGGCCTGGTCCACGAAGTGGCCGATGAGGTGGTCGGCCACCTCGCCGAGGTGCTCGGCGGCGATCACCGCGTCGGTGAGCTGGTCGAGGGCGTCGGGGTGGACCTTCTTGATGGCCTCGATCAGATCGTCGAGGCGCACGGGATGGGTGAGTCCGACTGGTTTCGTCATGTGTCAACCATAGGTTGACACCCCAGGAGTGTCAACGCTGGGTTGACAGTGAATCTAGCCCCGGCGCTCGCGGTGCGGCCGGCTCGGGGGCCAGAACGACGTCCAGGTGAACTTGTCGCCGCCCACCCACCGGACCACGTCCGGATCGTCCAGATCGACGTCGTCCAGGCCGGCCTCCCGGGCGATCTCGATGACGTCCAGCACCGAGTGCGCCTTGCCCACCAGCTCACCGGCGATCTCGACCAGGCGGAACGGGGGATCGTTCTGCTGGACGCCGAGCACCACGATCGGAGGCCGGTGGATGCGTGGCGCCTGGGATTCGGTCATATGTCCCAGGCTGCGCCCCGCGCCCTCCCGCCGCACCTCGGAGGCGCCGGACCGCGCGGCCGGACACGCCGCGGAACCGAGCGGCCACTGCGCCGGACCGCGCGGCCGGCCACTCCGTCGGACCGCACCGGCTCGCCCGCGTCCACGGCGCGGCCCACGATGGTCCGGTGGACGGAGAACAGGGCCGCATATCCGGTGGGCTGGACCGCCGGGGCTTCCTCGGGGCCGCGGCGGCGGCCGGGGCCGGGGCCGCCGGGGTGGCCGCGACGGGCTGCGACTCCTCCGGGCGCGACGGCCACCGCGCCCGCCCGTCCCGGCGCGCCGACGCCGCGCGCCGGGCGGAGGAGGCGGAGCGGGCCCGGCCGGGCAGTGCCGACTGGCGCATCCGCTCGGCGGGGCCGCCCGACGCCATCGAGGGCTATACGGACCGGGTGAGCGTGCTGCCCGGCGAGGAGTTCGGGCTGTACGTGTCGACCACCGCCCCCGCCTTCCGCGTATCGGCCTACCGGATCGGCTGGTACGGCGGGGCGCAGGCGCGGCTGGTGTGGCGGTCGGGCCGGGTGGACGGCAGGAAGCAGGGCGCGCCCCGGTTCCTCGCAGCCACCCGCACGATCCGGGCCGACTGGGACCGTTCACTCCGCGTACCCGCCCGGAACTGGCCGGAGGGCGCGTATCTGCTGCGACTGGACGCCTCGAACGGCCATCAGCGCTATGTGCCGCTGATCGTGCGCTCACGGCAGGCGCGGGGCCGGACCCTGCTGATGCACGCGCCGGCCACCTGGCAGGCGTACAACACCTGGGGCGGCTACAGCCTCTACCAGGGCCGGGACGGTGCGTACGGGTCGCGCTCGCTGGCCGTCAGCTTCGACCGGCCGTACGCGAACAGCGGGGCGGAGAAGTTCCTGGTCTACGAGCGGGCCGCGGTGGTCCTCGCCGAACGTCTTGGCCTTCCGCTCGCGTACACCACGGGCGTGGACGTCCATCTGCGACCGTCCGTGCTGAAGGGCGCCGCGGCCACCCTGTCGCTCGGTCACGACGAGTACTGGACCCCGCAGCAGCGGCGGTACGTGACCCGGGCCCGGGACGACGGCACCAATCTGGCCTTCCTCGGCGCCAACACCTGCTTCCGCCGGATCCGGCTGGAGCCCGGCCCCGGCGGGGCCCCCGCGCGCACCGTGGTCTGCTACAAGACCGCCTACCGGGACGACCCGTACCTGGTGAACCATCGCGACCTGGCGACCACCGACTTCCGTCAGCCCCCCGCGCCCGATCCCGAGTCCTCGCTGACCGGCGTCCTCTACGAGGGCTACCCGACCGACGCCCCTTACGTCGTCCTGGACAGCGGCCACTGGCTGTTCGCCGGGACCGGGGTGGACGACGGCGACTCCTTCGACCATCTGGTGGGGGTGGAGTACGACCGGGTCACCCCGGGCTATCCCACCCCGGCGCCGCTGCGGATCATCGCCCACTCCCCCCTGGTCTGCCGGGGGCGGCACAGCCACTCGGACTCCGCGTACTACACCGTGGCGAGCGGGGCGGGGGTCTTCGCCTCGGGGACGATGCGCTGGGTGGAGGCCCTGATGGCGGGGACCCATGAGAACGGGCGCGATCACGGGATGGACGCACGCACCAGGGCCTTCGTCACCCGCACCACGGAGAATCTGCTGCGCGCCTTCGCGGCGGGACCCGCAGGACGGGACAAACCGCGGCCGGAGGACAACGTACGCGCGGTGTACTCGGACGCGTCGCGCGTCCACGCCTGACTCGGGGCCGGCGCGCCGCCGCTCACCGACGCCGCACCGGGCCGTCCCCGAACGGGTGCTGTCCCCGAACGGGTGCTGTTCTCGGTGCCCTTGTCCCCGCCCGGCCGAGCGCCGCCGACAGCCAACAGCAGGGCCTTCCCCGCCCGGTCCGGCATCCGGCCCGGACCGGGCGGGTGAATTTCCGCCGTCGCGCTCGCCCTGGCCGCCACACCGCCGGAACATACTGCGCGAATGCCCGAGAAGACGCTCATCCCTCATCTGATCCACCAGACGTGGAAGAACACCGACGTACCGCACAAGTGGCGGGAGTGGTCCGAGTCCTGGCGCCGGCACCACCCCGACTGGGAGTACCGGCTGTGGACGGACGCGGACAACCGCGCGTTCCTCGAAGAGCACTACGCGTGGTTTCTCCCCGTCTACGACGGCTATCGCGAGCCGGTCAACCGGGCCGGCGCCATCCGCTACTTCGTCCTCGACCACTTCGGCGGGGTGTACGTCGACCTGGATTCCGAGTGCCTGCGCCCGATGACCGAACTCCTCGCCGGGCAGGAGCTGGTGCTCGCCCTGGAGCCGGAGGAGCACGTCCAACTGCCGTTGAGCCGCCACGGCGGTATGCGGCGCATCGTCGGCAACGCGTTCATGGCCTCGCGGCCCGGCCATCCGTTCTGGTCGCATGCGCACCGGCGGCTGGTGGGCGCCCACACCAGGCCCGGCACGCTGGACGCGACGGGCCCGTTCTTCCTCACGCGCTCGGTCGACAGTGCCCCGGAGGACGCCCCCATCACGTTCCTGGGGGCCGACACCCTGTACCCCAAGCTGAGTCCGGCCGCCGCGGAGCTGTTCGGGCAGCGTGAGGCCGACCGGGACCTGGCGCACGCCGTGCACCACTGGTCGAGCGCCCGGAGCCGGGAGGCCCCGGGCGCTCCGGGAGCGTCGAGGGGGCGTCAGGTCGGGTTCTGGATGAGCCAGGATCTGCAACCCTGCGTCCAGGGCGTGGTCGACCTCGACGCACAGCGCAGGCGGTGGGCCTCGGGAGCCCCCGCGCCGACGGTGTCCTGTCTGATGGTGACCAAGGGCCGGCTGCCGCTGGCCGAGCGGGCGATCCGGTGCTTCCTCGCCCAGACCTACACCCGCGCGGAGCTGGTCGTGGTGGACGACGGGGAGGACGGCGCCCTCGAGGACCACGTACGGGAACACGCCGACCCGAGGATCCGGGTGCACCGGCTGCCGCCCGAGGGGCGGACGCTGGGCGCACTGCGGAACATCGCGGTGGACCTCGCCGCCGGGACGTATGTGTGCCAGTGGGACGACGACGACCTGTACGCCCCGGAGCGGCTCGAGGTGCAGCTGGCGGCGGTCCTCGCGCTGGACGCCACGGCGTGTTTCCTGGCCCGGGAGCGGCTGTGGTGGCCCGCGCGCCGCAAGCTGGCCATCTCCGGGGTGCGGGTGTGGGAGGGCTCCATGCTCTGCGCGAAGGACGTGCTCCCCCGCTATCCGGAGCGGCGGCGCGGCGAGGACTCCCCGGTCGCGGAGGCCGTGGTGCGCGGCGGGCGGACGGTGTCCCTGGACGCGCCCGAGCTGTACACCTACGTGTTCCACGGGGCCAACACCTTCGACGAGCCGCACTTCACGAGCCTCTTCGACGCCGCGACCCAGGTGTGGCCGCCCGGCGACGCCTACGCGGACCAGGTGCGCGCGATGGCGAAGCGGCTGCCCCTCGCCCCGGCGGACGTCCTGGAAGCCCCCGTGCCTGAGCCAAGCAGGTGAAGCGGTCCTCGGCCCCGATGCCCGTACCGGCAGGAGTCGTTAGCCAGATGCCTCCGCGGAGGTGTGTCAACGGAACACGAAAATAAGGAGAATCGCATGAACATCGGCAAGGCGGCCGTCCTGGTGACCGCGGCGGCCGGGGCAGTGATCTTCGGCGGAGCCGGCGCCGGCGCCCACGGCCAGGACAACGCCGTGAAGCAGTCCAACAACTGCGACTCCAAAGATGCCGTCAGCTTCGGCGGGCCGCCGTCGAAGCCCGACTGTGTCAACTTCGCCGACGTCTTCGGGGATCTGACGCAGCTGAACGACTGTGAATCCGCCAGCGGTCCGACCGCGAGCTCCGGCAACCTGCTCTTCTCGAGCACGATCGTCGAGGGCTCGGAGTGCGCCAACGTCGCCGTCTCCGCAAAGCGGTCGAACGCCAAGGCGGACCACCGGGGCGCGCACGGCGCCGGGCACCGATGACGCAGGCACCAACCGGCCCCGAACACGGCCCCCTGGAGGCTGGTGACCTCCCGGGGGCCGCGGTGTCACCGCGGGAGCCCGTGGTCTCGGTGGTCATCCCCTGCTACGACTACGGTCACTATCTGCCGCAGGCCGTGGAGAGCGTGCTGGCGCAGACCTACCCGGACTGGGAACTCGTCGTGGTCGACGACGGCAGCACCGACGACACCGCGGCGGTGGCCCGATCGCTGATCGCCGACCATCCCGGGCGGCGCATCCGCCTCCTGGAACAGGCCAACGCCGGGGTGTCGGCCGCCCGTAACGCGGGCATCGCGGCCACCACCGGCCGCTATGTTCTGCCGCTGGACGCCGACGACATGATCGCCCCCACCATGCTGGAGCGGACGGTCACGGTGCTGGAGCGGCACCCGGACATCGCCATCGTCTCCACCGATCTGTCCGTCTTCACCGACGACGACCTGCCCGCGCAGGTGCTGGAGCTTCCGGCCTACGACCGGGACCTGCTGCTGCGGCGGCTGATCATGTTCTACTGCTCGCTCTACCGCCGTGAGGTGTGGCAGGCGGTGGGCGGTTACGTGGAGGACATGCGTGCCGGGGAGGACTGGGACTTCTGGATCGCCGCCGCCGAGCGCGGCTTCACGGCCCACCACATCCACGAGCCGCTGTTCGGGGCGCGCCACAAGGACGACGGACTGCACGTGGAGGCGGCCGAGAACGACCTGGCGGCGCGGGCCAGGATCGTGGCCAACCACCCCGGGATGTTCAAGCCGGTCACCCTGGCCTGGGCGCGGGCCGTGCTCGCCCAGGACGAGCGGGAGTGCCTGGCCGACGAGCGGGTGCCCGATGACATCCTCACCCGGGCCGCCGACATGGACCAGTTCCTGCGGGTCGTCATGCGGCTCCAGCGCACCGCGCGGCTCCAGAGCCGTCACATCCGGCGGCTGGAGCGGTCCCTGGCCGAGCGGGATGTCCCGGTGCCCGTCTGAACGCGGCGCGGCGAGAGCGGGGCTCCCCATGGAGCCCCGCTCGGCGTGGAGTCGGCTATTCGAAGAGATCCGCGTACGACCCCATCGCCAGCGCGATGTCCGCCTGGGCCCAGAACCGGTGGTACGTGAAGCTGGGCACCGCGCCGCCCTTCAGATACGCCTCGACCTTCGACCAGGCCGGGTCGTTCTTGTAGAAGGAGCGGATCGACATGAAGGTGGAGCCGGCGTCGATCTTGTCACCGTTCGGCATGGTCCCGGTCCAGCCGCTGGGGACGTAGACCGGGTCGTCGAAGCGGTTGTAGTCGGCGCGGGTCTCGGGGACCGCGATGCCGAGGGCGTCCTGGTAGTTGTTCCACGCGCCGTCCAGCAGCGCCTTGGCGGTGTCCCTGGCCTTGGTGTCGCCGGACTTGGCGGCGTAGTAGGACAGGGTCTTGGCGTACGCGGCCGCCACGCCGACGTCATTGGTGTAGTCGGCGACGGTGACGTGCAGGCTCGCGTTGGCGCCGGGGCTGGAGGCGTTCCAGGTGTCGGGCTGGCCGGACCACTGGAGGGTGGACGGGATCTGGTAGGTGCCGTTGGCGTTGACGGTGGTCTTGGACAGCGCCCACTTCACCCACTTGTCCAGGACCGTCTTCGCGGAGGCGTCACCGGTGCGGTTGTAGTACTCCGCGACGCGCTCCATGGACCACGCCTGGAAGCCGAACCACTGGTTGGACGGCGGGTCGTGGTAGACCGGCTTCTCGTCGTAGTACATGCCGTAGAAGGTGGACGTGCCCGACGGCGGGGTGGCGTAGCGGCCCTGCCAGCTGTTGGTGGCGCCGCCCGCGATGGCGCCCTCGCTGGACTGCAGCCAGCGGTAGAACTCCAGCTGGCGCTTGAGGCTGGTGGACCAGTCGCTCGCGCCCGTCGCGGACTTGGGTTTGAGGTCGGCGTACGAGCTCAAGGCCCAGGCCGCCATGGGGTTCTGGTAGCCGCCGTGGGTGTGGCTGGAGCCGATGCGCCAGGACCAGCCCGCGGAGGTGTCGGTGGCGCCGCCCCAGGCGTAGTACCAGGACAGCAGGTAGTGGGAGCTGTTCTTGCCGCTTCCGGCCGGGCAGGTGGTCTCCCCGACACAGTTGCCGATCTTCTTGAAGTACTTGTCGTACATCGCGTAGCGCAGATAGTCGCCCATCTTGGCGGCCTTGGCGATGTTGCCGGAGATCTGGCCGCCCTTGCCCTGCGCCTTGGCCCACTCCGAGGCCCAGTAGGCGGCCTGGACGACCCGGGCGTCGGCGTCGGGGGCGTTGGTGAACTTCCACTGCTTGGCGTACGCGGCGTCGCCGGTGAACAGGTCCAGATAGCCGTTCTTGCCGCCGTACTTGAAGCCGTCGCAGGTGGGCTGGGTCACGGTCTCCCAGACCGACTCCTGCGGGCCGCGCTGGAAGGTGTTGACATAGCTGGGACCGGCGTCGCTCGGGCCCGCCTCGCACTTGCCGGGCGCGTTGCCGTAGCCGTAGACGTTGTCGACGTCCTGGATCCAGTGCATGCCGTAGATGTCATCGGTGCCGTACGCGCTCTTCAGCTCGGCGGCGATGGGGTCGTTGCCGACCGCGACATTGCCGTTGAGCTGCGCGGGGTACTGGGAGGGCTGGTCCCACTCGGGCGCGTAGGTGGCCGGCTTGGAGGCGTTGTAGAAGCTGTTGGTGGGCTGGTCGGCGTGGGTGGGGATCATGTACTTCTCCATGAGGTCCCACGCGTTGTTGAACTTGGACCAGTCGCCGGTGACCTTGCCGTACATCGCCTGGAGCCAGATCAGATAGCTGTACGCCTCGGAGGTCGTCTCATGGCCGTGGTCGGGGGCCTCGACGATCAGGGTCTCCACCGAGTGGTACGGAACGCCCTCGGGCGAGAAGTAGCCCGCCGAGGGTGCGGTGATCTTGCCGTAGAGGTCCAGGAAGCGGGCGTCGTAGACCTTCGCGGCGGCCAGCTGGGTGACGGTGACCTCGGCCTTGGTGTGGCCGGCGGCGGTCGCGGTGAAGGTCGCGGCGCCGGTGCCGGAGTTCGCTGCGGCGACGGTCACCTGCTGGGCGGTGTCCCAGTTGGCGGGGGTGAAGGTGAGGGCGGCGCCCGAGGAGACCGTCAGCCCGGTGTTGCCCGAGGTGCGGGCGACGGAGACGGTGACGTCTCCGGACGGCCTGGTGGACAGCTTCACGCCGAACGTCCCGGTCTTGCCCTGCTGCACCCCGAGCTGCCCGGGGCCGGCCACCAGCGCGGGCCCGGCCGCCACATGGATGCCTACGGGGGTGGACTCGGCGGCGGCGCCCTGGCTGTCGTACGCCTTGGCGTAGAGCGAGTAGTCGCCCGCCGGGACGTCCGTGTAGTCGAAGGAGTACGGGGAGGTGGTGTCGGTGCCGAGGAGCTTGGTGTCGCTGTAGAACTCCACCTTGCTGATCGTCGCCCCGTCGGCCGCCGCGGCCGTGGCCGTCATCGGGACGGTGCCGCCGGAGGTGAAGACGGCGCCGGGTGACGGGCTGCTCAGCACCGCGATGGGCGGCTGATGGGCGCCCCGGCAGGCCACGCCGTTGACGGCGAAGGAGGTGGGGGCGGCGTTGGTGCCGCTGTAGGTGAACTGGGCGCCGGTGGTGACATTGCCCCCGGCCGCGATCTTCGCGTTGTGCCCGGCGTTGGTGACGGTGACGGTCTTGCCGGACTGCGACCAGCCGCCGTTCCAGCCGTTGGCCAGCTTCTGGTTGCCCGCGTAGTCGTACGTCAGGGTCCAGCCGTCGATGGCGTCGGTGCCGGGGTTGGAGATGGTGAGATCGGCGGTGAAGCCGGAGCCCCAGTCATTGGTCTTGTAGTCGACCCCGCACTGGACCGCCGCGGCGTGCGCGGGGGCGGCGCCGCCCGCCGCGGTCATGGCCACGGGGAGCGAGAGGGCGGCGGCGAGGGCGGTCACCAGCCGTCTCATTCGTCGTCGTGCCCCTGAGAGCCGTGCGCCGGATAAGGGAGAGCCACGCTGTACGCGCATCGGGGGACCTCCTCGCGGTTCGTGCGGTGGTGGGGGAAGTGCGAACCAGTGGGAGCGCTCCCAAGGTTCGTGTCAGCCCGAAGGGGTGTCAAGTCTTTGAACAACAGCGGGTCGTCGAACACCTTCGACCGATAATTCGTGAACGAGGTCTGTTGACATGCGCCCGTCGAGCGCTACCTTCACTTCAACCAGTGGGAGCGGTTCCAGCAGTCTGCGCCGTATCGAACGGCGCTTGGACCACGAGGAGTCGCTCCATGCGAGCACCCCCGCGCCTTTACGCCTTGGTGGCCGCCGCGGTGTTATCCGTGGCGGGCACCGCCTTGGTGCCCGCGGCCACGGCCACCGCCGCCACCACCGCCACCGCCTCGGCGGCGGACGGCCCGGCCGTGGCCGCTCCGGCCGCGGGCGCCCCAGCGGTGACCGTTCCCAGCGCGGCACCACCGAAGCTCCGCGCCTCCGGCAACAAGCTCGTCGACGAGAACGGCGCCACCCGGCGACTGCTCGGCGTCAACCGCTCCGGCGGTGAGTTCATGTGCGTCCAGGGGCGTGGCATCTTCGACGGCCCCGTGGACGACGCGGCCGTCAAGGCCATCGCCGACTGGAAGGTCAACGCGGTCCGGATCCCGCTCAACGAGGAGTGCTGGCTGGGCCTTTCCCATATCAACGCGGCCTACGGAGGGGCCAACTACATCGCGGCCGTCAAGGCATTCGTCGCCCGGCTGGAGGCCCATGGCATCACCCCCGTAGTCGAACTCCACTGGAGCCACGGCAGATACACCGGCGGGGACAGCCACTGCGCCGACACCGAGTACGCCACCTGCCAGAAGCCGATGCCGGACGCGCAGTACACCCCGGCCTTCTGGACCTCGGTCGCCCAGACCTTCAAGGACGACCAGGCCGTGGTCTTCGACCTGTTCAACGAGCCGTTCCCGGACCGCGCCACCTCCGACCTCACGGCGGCGTGGAAGTGCTGGCGCGACGGCGGGAGCTGCCCCGGGATCGACTTCCAGGTCGCCGGGACGCAGACCCTGCTGAACGCCGTACGGGCCACCGGCGCCAGGAACCTGGTGCTGATCCCCGGGCTCGCCTACTCCAACGATCTGCGCCAGTGGCTGACGTACAAGCCGAACGACCCGGCGGGCAATCTCGCCGCCGCCTGGCACACGTACAACTTCAACACCTGCTCCAACGAGAGCTGTTTCAACGAACAGCTCGCCCCGGTCATCGCCAAGGTCCCCTTCGTGGCGGGCGAGATCGGCGAGAACACCTGCTCCCACGGCTATGTCGACCGGGTGATGGCCTGGCTGGACGCCAAGGGCGCCTCGTATCTGGGGTGGACCTGGAACACCTGGGACTGTTCCTCGGGCCCGTCCCTGATCAGCGATTACAACGGCACGCCGACCAACTACGGCGTGGGACTCCGCGATCATCTGAAGGGAATGCAATGAGCCGCAGAATCCGAATGGCGGGCACCCTGCTCGCCGCCTCCGCGCTGACCATGGGGGCGCTGACCGGCGTGGCGTCCGCCCAGGTGGACAGCGGCAGGGCGGCCGCCGCGAAGGTCGACAACCCGTACTCGGGCGCCAAGGTGTACGTGAACCCCGACTGGTCGGCGAAGGCCGCCGCCGAACCCGGCGGCAGCAAGATCTCCAACCAGCCGACCGGCATCTGGCTGGACCGGATCGCCGCGATCAACGGCACGGGCGGGGCGATGGGGCTGCGCGCCCACCTCGACCGGGCGCTGCAGCAGTCGGGCGGCAGCCCGACCGTCGTCCAGTTAGTGGTCTACGACCTGCCCGGCCGTGACTGCTCGGCGCTGGCGTCCAACGGCGAGCTGGGCCCGACCGAGATCGACAAGTACAAGACGCAGTTCATCGACCCGATCGCGGCGATCCTCTCCGAGTCGAAGTACGCCAGCTCCAATCTGCGGATCGTCACCACGATCGAGATCGACTCGCTGCCCAACCTGGTCACCAACACCGGCGGCCGTCCCACCGCGACCCCGCAGTGCGACACGATGAAGGCCAACGGCAACTATGTGAAGGGCGTCGGCTACGCCCTGAACAAGCTGGGCGCCATCGGCAACGTCTACAACTACGTGGACGCCGGCCACCACGGCTGGATCGGCTGGGACGACAACTTCAGCCCCACCGCCCAGGTGCTGAAGCAGGCGGCGACGGCCGAGGGCAGCACGGTCGACAAGGTGGCCGGGATCATCGTCAACACGGCCAACTACAGCGCGCTGAAGGAGAACAACTTCACCATCAACGACTCGGTCAACGGCACTACTGTGCGCCAGTCGAAGTGGGTGGACTGGAACCGGTACGTGGACGAGCTCTCCTTCGCCCAGGCCTTCCGCCAGGAACTGGTCAACGTCGGCTTCCCGAGCAATATCGGCGCGCTGATCGACACCTCCCGCAACGGCTGGGGCGGCTCGGCCCGGCCCAGCGGCCCCGGCGCGAAGACGGACGTGGACACGTACATCAACGGCGGGCGCTACGACCGCCGGATCCACATCGGCAACTGGTGCAACCAGTCCGGCGCCGGGCTCGGTGAACGGCCCAAGGCGGCACCCGCGTCCGGGATCGACGCGTACGTGTGGATGAAGCCTCCGGGCGAGTCGGACGGCTCGAGCTCCTCGATCCCGAACGACGAGGGCAAGGGCTTCGACCGGATGTGCGACCCGACGTACACCGGCAACCCGCGCAACGGCAACAACATGTCGGGGGCGCTGGCGAACGCCCCGCTGTCGGGCCACTGGTTCTCGGCCCAGTTCCAGGAGCTGCTGAAGAACGCCTATCCGGCGCTGTAACCGCACGACCCGTCCCCTGAGTGGGGCCGGTGGACACTGTCCACCGGCCCCACACCCATTGACGCCTTCAGGACGACTCCCTGCGCACCAGCTGCGTCGGCAGCACCATCTGCGGCCGCTTGGCCGTGCGGTCCGAGCGCCCCCCGATCTCCTCCAGCAGCACCCGCACCATCGCCCGGCCCATCTCCTCCGTGGCCTGCCGGACGCTCGTGAGCGGAGGGTCCATATGACGGGCGACGGCCGAGTCCTCGAAGCCGACCAGCGCCACATCGTCCGGGACACCGCGCCCGTTCTCGCGCAGCACCTGACGGGCGCCCGCGGCCATCACGTCCGAGGCGGCGAAGACCCCGTCCAGGTCCGGGCGCTGGCTGAGCAGTTGCCGCATCGCCCGGCGGCCGCCCTCCTCGGTGAAGTCCGCGGACGCCACCAGCTCCGGGTCCACCTCCCGGCCCGCCGCCCGGACCGCGGCGTGGTAGCCCTCCAGGCGGCACTGCGCGACATACATGTCCAGCGGGCCGGTGATGGTGGCGACCGTCCCGCGGCCACGGCCGATGAGGTGCTCCACGGCGGACTGGGCGCCGCCGGTGTTGTCCGAGTCGACGTACGGGACGGTTTCGTGCGCCGAGCGGCGGCCGCTGAGCACCGCGGGCATCTCGATCCGCTCCAGCAGATCCGGAAGCGGGTCGTCCGCGTGGACGGAGACCAGCAGCACCCCGTCGACCCGGTGCGCGGAGAGGTAGTCCGCGAGCCGCTGCCGCTCCTTGGGGGTGCGGATGAGGGTGAGCAGCAGCTGGAGGTCGGTGTCGGCGAGTTCGGCGCCGACCCCGCGGATGATGTCGGAGAAGTACGGTTCGGCGAAGAGCCGGGTCTCGGGCTCGGGGATGACGAGGGCGACGGCGTCGGCACGGTTGGCGGCGAGGGCGCGGGCCACCCGGTTCGGCACATAGCCGAGTTCGGCGACGGCCTGCTCGACGGCTGTGCGGGTGCGGTCGCTGACCCGGGGCGAACCGTTGATCACCCGGGACACGGTGCCGCGGCCGACTCCGGCGCGGGCCGCCACCTCCTCGAGGGTCGGCCGTCCCCGCCCCCCGCCATGCCGCCGCGTTCCTGCCATATCGCGCCTCCAGCCGTCCATACCCAGCAGCTCCAACCCCCCAAATGGGCGGCTGCGGGGACATTCAACAGCAGTGTGGTTTCGGGAAGTTGTTTCGCGCACTCCCTTGACACCCCAGCGGGGAGCCGCGACCCTTCAACACATCACAGCTGGGAGCGCTCCCACCGTACCTGAGCCATACACAACCCGCACGATGCCCACCCGACTCGATGCATCTCAAAGAGCCATGTATTACCACTTTTTGGCCGGAAGCCGTTGGGCGGGGCGCTAGGAGGACGGAATGCGCAGGAACACTGGTAGTCACCGCAGCAGAGCCGTGGTCCTCGCGGCCGTCGCCGCTTTAGGAGCCGGGGTGCTCAGCGGGTGCGCCGATGACGGCGACGACGGATCCGCCGGCTCGTCCGGCGGCGGCGACAGCAAGGGCAAGACGGTCGTGACCGTCGGCACGTACGGCGTCATGGGTTTCAAACAGGCCGGTCTCTATGACGAGTACACAAAGCTGCACCCGGATATCAAGATCGAAGAGAATGTGATCGACCCGGCCTCCAACTACTACCCGCAGTTGCTCACCCATCTCGGCTCTGGCAGCGGGCTCGCCGACATCCAGGCGGTCGAGGTGGGCAACATCAATGAGGTCACCACCACCCAGGCCGACAAGTTCGTTGATCTTTCGAAGGCGGACGGCGTCAAGAAGGAGAACTTCCTCGACTGGAAATGGGCGCAGGCCACCGCCAAGGACGGAAAGACGATCGGCCTCGGCACGGACGTGGGCCCGATGGCGATCTGCTACCGCAAGGACCTCTTCCAGCAGGCCGGGCTCCCGGCCGACCGTGACGCGGTCTCCCAGCTCTGGGCTGGCGACTGGCAGAAGTACCTCGACGCCGGCAAGGACTACGCGAAGAAGGCGCCGGGCGGAGCCGCGTTCCTGGACTCGGCCGGTGGACTGTTCAACGCGGCGGTCTCCGGCGGCTCGGAGGTCTACTACGACAAGGGCGGGAAGCCCATCTACAAGGACAGCCCGGCCGTAAAGAAGGCGTGGAAGCTGGCGACCGACGCGTCCGCGTCCAAACTCTCCGCGGGGCTCCAGGAGTTCACCAAGCCCTGGCAGCAGGCGCTCGCCAACGGCAAGTTCGCCACCGTCTCCTGCCCGGCCTGGATGCTCGGCCAGATCAAGGAGTACGCCGGGGACAAGTACAAGGGCAAGTGGGACGTCGCGGCCGCCCCCCGGCCCGCCAACTGGGGCGGCTCCTTCCTCTCCGTGCCGCAGGCGGCGAAGAACAAGGACGAGGCGGTCAAGCTCGCCACCTGGCTGACCGCGCCCGAGCAGCAGGCCAAGCTCTTCGAGAAGCAGGCGAGCTTCCCCAGCGCCCAGGCCGCGTACAGCCTCCCCCAGGTGGCCGACGCCAAGCTCCCCTACTTCAACGACGCGCCCATCGGCAAGATCTTCTCCCAGGCCGCGAAGGACAGTCCGACGCAGGTCCTGGGCCCGAAGGACGCCGTCATCAAGCAGAACTTCACCGATGTCGGCCTGCTCCAGGTCGAGCAGCAGGGCAAGTCCGCCGACGAAGGCTGGAAGGCCGCGATCAAGACGAACGACAACGCGCTGGACCAGTGACCCGGACATGACCGCACCTTCCGGTTTCACCCCTGATACGGCCGCGCCCCCCGCAGGGCAGGGGGGCGCGGCCCCGCGCGCCGCGACCGCGCCGGCGCCCGACCCGGCCGAGCAGCGGCGCCGCGACCGGCGCAGCCGCCGCTACCGCTGGGATGTGCGATGGAGCCCGTACGCCTTCGTCGCCCCCTTCTTCGTCTTCTTCGCCGCCTTCGGCCTCTTCCCGCTGCTCTACACCGGGTGGGCCTCGCTGCACCAGGTGGAGCTCACCGACCCCACCCATATGGAGTGGGCGGGGTGGCACAACTTCTCCAGGCTGTGGGAGGACGAGTTCTTCTGGAAAGCGCTGCGGAACACCTTCACCATCGGGGTGATCTCCACCGTTCCGCAGCTGATGATGGCTCTCGGGATCGCGCATCTGCTCAACTACCGGCTGCGCGCCTCGATGTTCTTCCGGGTGGCGATCCTCACCCCGTACGCCACCTCCGTCGCCGCCGCCACGCTGGTGTTCGCGCTGCTCTTCGGGCGTGACTACGGCATGGTCAACTGGTCTCTCGGGCTGGTCGGACTGGACGGCATCGACTGGCAGAACGGCACCTGGACCTCGCAGATCGCGGTCTCCACGGTCGTCATCTGGCGGTGGACCGGTTACAACGCGCTGATCTACCTGGCCGCCATGCAGGCCGTGCCGAACGATCTGTACGAGTCGGCGGCGCTGGACGGGGCCTCGCGCTGGAAGCAGTTCCTGCATGTCACCGTCCCTTCGCTGCGGCCCACCATCCTCTTCACGGTCGTCGTCTCCACGATCGGGGCCACTCAGCTCTTCGGTGAGCCGCTGCTGTTCAACACCGCGGGGACGGCCACCGGCGGCGCCGATCACCAGTACCAGACGCTCGGCCTGTACATGTACGAGCAGGGCTGGGTGAATCTGCACCTCGGCCGGGCCTCCGCCATCGCCTGGACGATGTTCCTGATCCTGCTGCTGATCGCCGCGGCCAACGCGCTGTTCGCGCGGCGGCTGCGAAAGAGCCAGTGAGCGAGACGAGGAGAACCATGAGCGCCACTGTCTCTTCCCGGCAGCCACTCGATCCGGCGGCTCCCGCGCGCACCACTCCGCGGGGCGGAAAGGGCCGCGGCCGAGCGGGCAGGCAGCTGCACGGGGGCAAGATCACCTACGCCGTGCTGATCCTGTTCACCATAGGCTCGCTCTTCCCGCTGGTGTGGACCGCCATCGCCGCCTCCCGCACCAACACCCGGCTGGCCCAGACACCCCCTCCCCTGTGGTTCGGCGGCAACCTCTTCAACAACCTGGACAAGGCGTGGAACGGCGCCAACATGGGCACCGCGCTGCTCAACACGACGGTGGTGGCGGGCACGGTCGCGGCGTCGACCGTGCTGTTCTCGACCGTCGCGGGCTTCGCCTTCGCCAAGCTGCGCTTCCGCTTCAAGAACATCCTGCTGATGCTCACCATCGGGACGATGATGGTGCCGCCCCAGCTCAGCGTGGTGCCGCTGTACATGATGGTGGCCAAGCTGGAGTGGACCGACCAACTCCAGGCGGTCATCGTGCCGACGCTCGTCAGCGCCTTCGGGGTCTTCTTCATGCGGCAGTACCTCTCCCAGGCGCTGCCGACCGAGCTGATCGAGGCGGCGCGGATGGACGGCGCGAGCAGCCTGCGGATCATCTGGCATGTCGTCTTCCCGGCGGCGCGTCCGGCGATGGCGGTGCTGGGGATGCTCACCTTCGTCCAATCGTGGAACGACTTCTTCTGGCCGTTCATCGCGCTCACGCAGAACGGCAACCCGACCATGCAGGTGGCCCTGACCGGTCTGAGCCGGGGGTACACCCCGGATCAATCTCTGATCATGGCGGGGGCGCTGGTGGGCACCCTGCCGCTGCTGATCGCCTTCGTCCTCTTCGGCAAGCAGATTGTGGGGGGCATCATGCAGGGCGCGGTCAAGGGCTGAGCGCCCCGCGACCACCGCTCCGTCCTCCCTCCCCATTTCTTCCCCTCCCCACGACCTCGAATGGGAGCGCTTCCATGACTCTTACCTTCCCGCCCGGATTCCTGTGGGGAGCGGCCTCGGCCGCCTATCAGGTCGAGGGCGCCGCCCAGGAGGACGGCCGCACTCCCTCCATCTGGGACACCTTCAGCCACACCCCCGGCAAGGTGCTCGCCGGTGACACCGGTGATGTGGCGGTCGACCACTACCACCGGTTCCGCGAGGACGTCCGGCTGATGGCGGAGCTGAACCTGGGGGCGTACCGCTTCTCGGTGTCCTGGTCACGGGTGCAGCCGACCGGCCGGGGACCGGCCGTGCAGCGCGGGCTCGACTTCTACCGCTCGCTGGTGGACGAACTGCTGGGCGCGGGCATCCAGCCGGTGGTCACCCTCTACCACTGGGACCTGCCCCAGGAGCTGGAGAACGCGGGCGGGTGGCCGGAGCGCGAGACCGCCGAGCGGTTCGCCGAGTACGCGGGCATCGTGGCGGAGGCGCTGGGCGACCGCGTCGAGTTCTGGACCACCCTCAACGAGCCGTGGTGCAGCGCCTTCCTGGGCTATGGCTCGGGGGTGCACGCCCCGGGCCGCACCGAGCGGCTGGCCCCGCTGCGCGCCGCCCATCATCTGAACCTCGCCCATGGCCTCGGCGCCCAGGCGCTGCGCGCCGCGCTCCCCGCCCGCGCCCAGCTCGCCATCAGCCTCAACCCGGCCGTGGTCCGGCCGCTCACCGACAAGCCCGAGGACCTGGACGCTCAGCGCCGTATCGACGCGCTGGCCAATCGCGTCTTCACCGGGCCGCTGCTGCGCGGTGCGTACCCCAGCGACCTGATCAAGGACACCGCCTCGATCACCGACTGGTCGTTCGTCCGCGATGGCGATCTGGCCGTCATCAAGCACCCCCTGGACGCGCTGGGCATCAATTACTACACACCGTCATTGGTATCAGCCGCCACCGACAACGACGGCTCGCCCGCCCGCCACGACGGCCACGGCGCCAGCGCCCACTCCCCCTGGCCGGGCTCGGAGCAGGTGGCGTTCCACCAGACCCCGGGCGAGCGCACCGAGATGGGCTGGACGATCGACCCGAGCGGGCTGCACGACCTGCTGATGCGCTACAGCCGTGAGGCGCCGGGCGTACCGCTGTACATCACCGAGAACGGCGCCGCGTTCGACGACAAGCCGGACGCGGAGGGCGCGGTCCACGATCCACGGCGGATCGACTACCTCCAGGCCCATCTGGCCGTGGCCCACCAGGCCATCGCGGACGGCGCCGATCTGCGCGGCTACTTCCTGTGGTCGCTGATGGACAATTTCGAATGGGCGTACGGCTACAGCAAGCGCTTCGGCGCGGTCTACGTCGACTATCCGACGCAGGCCCGGGTGCCGAAGTCGAGCGCCCGATGGTACGCCCGGGTGGCCCGCTCCGGAGAGCTTCCGGCGGCCTGACCGGGGCCCGCGTCCGCGGCGCCGCCCGCTGGGGGGCGGGCGGCGCCGCGGACGGCGGTGAAGGCGGGCAGGCCGCGTCACGGACGGCAGTGGGGGTGGGCAGGCCGCGTCACGGACGGCAATGGGGGAACAGGCACCCGGGCGCAAGCCGGTCGGCGCGTTCTTCCTTCAATGGGGTTACGCCGTGACCCACCCGGCGGAAGGGCGCGGTCATCCGTGGAGAATGCCTGGTAAACCCATTGAGACATGAGAGCATTTCCGGAGCGCCGGCAGAGGTTCCGCGATGAGCCATCCGGTCGGCGCGCCCCCGCCGGAAAAGGCGAGGCCCTCGCCGGCTGGTTCGACGGCCGGGTGGGCCTGTTCAAGATGGCCAAGGCCAATCTGCGCAAGGTCTTCCCCGACCACTGGTCGTTCCTGATCGGCGAGATCGCCCTCTATACGTTCATCATCATCATTCTGACCGGGGTCTATCTGACCCTGTTCTTCAAACCGGCGATGAACGAGGTGGTCTACGACGGCCGGTGGACGCCGCTGAGCGGCATCCGCATGTCGCAGGCGTACGAGTCCACGCTGCACATCAGCTTCGATGTGCGCGGCGGACTGCTGATGCGGCAGGTCCACCACTGGGCGGCGATCGTCTTCATCGCCAGCATGATCGTCCATATGATGCGGACGTTCTTCAACGGCGTCTTCCGCAAACCGCGCGAGATCAACTGGCTGTCCGGCGCCGGTCTGCTGATCCTCGGGATGTTCGACGGCTTCATGGGCTATTCACTGCCCGACGATCTGCTGTCCGGCACCGGTCTGCGCTTCATGGAGGGCGCGATTCTGTCGATCCCGATCGTCGGCACCTATCTGTCGTTCTTCTTCTTCGACGGCCAATTCCCGGGATCGGCGATCGTGCCGCGATTGTTCACGGTGCATGTGCTGCTGATTCCGGGCATCATGCTCGGGCTGCTGGCGCTCCATATGATCCTGCTCGTCTATCACAAGCACACCCATCATCCGGGGCCCGGAAAGAAGAACATGAATATCGTGGGGCCACCGCTGTGGCCGGTCTATGTGGCCAAGTCCGGCGGATTCTTCTTCCTGGTCTTCGGCGTCACCACCCTGATGTCGGCCATCGCCCAGATCAATCCGGTGTGGTCCTATGGCCCCTACCGCCCCGACCAGGTGTCCACCGACGCCCAGCCCGACTGGTACATGGGCTATTCCGAAGGGCTGATCCGGCTGATGCCGGGCTGGGAGATCAATCTCTGGGGCCACACCCTGGTGCTCGGGGTGCTGATCCCCTTCCTGGTCTTCCCCACGGTGCTGCTGGTCATCTGGCTCTATCCGTTCCTGGAGGCGTGGATCACCGGGGACAGACGCGAGCACCATCTCAACGAGCGGCCACGCAACGCACCCACCCGAACCGCCTTCGGCGCCGCCTGGATCGCCCTCTACGCGGTGCTGCTGGCGGGTGGCGGCAATGACCTCATCGCCACCCACTTCCAGCTCTCCATCAACGCGATCACCTGGACCTGCCGGATCGCCTTCTTCGTGGCACCGGTCGTGGTCTTCGTCATCACCAAGCGGATCTGTCTCGGCCTTCAGCACAAGGACCGGCAGAAGCTGCTGCACGGCCGTGAGAGCGGCATCATCCAGCGGCTGCCGCACGGCGAGTACGCCGAGGTGCATGAGCCGCTCTCGCCCGGGGAGAAGTACACGCTGACCGCGTATGAGCAGTATCTGCCGCTGGAGCTGCCGCCGTCGGTCGACGAGGCCGGGGTCGCCCGGAAGCTCTCCTTCAAGGAGCGGCTGCGGGTCTCGCTGTCCCGGAGCTACTTCGGCCGCGACGGCCAGGTCGCCAAGCTCACGAAGGAGCAGGTGGCGGAGCACGAGGAGCATGCGACGGAGGAGCGGGCGGAGGAACCGCAGCGGCCCTAGGGGGTGTCCGGCGGGGCTTGACGCCTGCGGCGGGGAGGGGAAAGACCCTCCGGACACCCCGTGGGACGCCAGGGCACCAGGACGCCAGAACGCGGAAACGGCGGGGCGCGGTGGGTGGGGGATTCCTTCCGCGCCCCGCCGTGTGGGGGGTTTCCGTGGGGGGTGGCGAATGCGGGGCTTATACGGCTACGCCGTCGTCAGCCGTTGTAGGCGCCGAATGCCTTGGTGAAGGCCAGCTCCTCCTGGTCGATCGAGCTGCAGGTCGGCGACGCGGTGTCCTGCGGGCTGGGGCACTGCTTGTCGCGGGTCGCGGACCACATCGACAGCCAGGCCAGGCCCTTGGACTTGGCGAACTCCACCACCTGGGAGGCGTCGTCGACCTTGAATATCTCGTTCTTGACGTCATTGACGCCGATCATCGGGGTGACCGCGACGGTCTTCCACGCCTCGTCGTCGCTCAGCCCCAGCGCGTCCTTGATCTGGCCCTGGGTCGCGGTGGCGGCGTCGATCGCGTACTGGCCCATGTCGCCGTCGAAGGACGCGCCGTAGTCCATCGCCATGATGTTGACGGCGGAGACCTTCACGCCGTTCTTCTTGGCGTCGGCGACGAGGTCGACACCGTCCTGGGTGAGGCCGGTCGGAAGCACCGGCAGGGTGAAGGAGACATCCAGGTCCGAGTGCTGCTCCTGCAGCTTGGCTATCGCCTGGGCACGGCGGGTGTTGGCCTCCTTGTTCGGAAGCGCGCTGCCCTCGATGTCGAAGTCGACCTTGGTGAGCTTGAGGGCGTCCACGACCTTGCCGTAGGCCGCGGCGAGCTCGTCCGCCGAGATGCAGGCCAGACCCAGCTCGGAGCCGGAGGCGCCGCCGAAGGAGACCCGGACGTCGCCGCCCTTCGCGCGCAACTGCTCGGTCTGCTTGGCCACCTCGTTGTCACCGACCTCGGTGACGCCGCCCCACTTGGGGGTACAGCCGCCACCGGAGGTGATGAAGGCGAGGTTGAACTCCTTGACGCCGGTCTTGTCGGCGGTGCCCACCATGTCGTAGGCGGGGTAGAGCGAGGTGTCGATGTACGGGGCGAAGCCGCCCGCCGCCGCGGCGGGCTTCTCGGAGGCGGAGGTCTTCTCGGAGATGGTTCCCGCGTTCGCCGCCCCGCTGAGCGCGAACGCCGTGCCACCGGCCACGAGGGCGGCGACGGTCGCGCCGATCACCTTGGTGGTCCGGCTCGCCTTGCGACGGTGCGTGCTGCTCATCAGGTGCCTGCCTTCGCTGTACGGATGTGGGGGGTGATGGTGCGGGCGACACGCTAGCGAGGGGAAGTCGGACAAACGGCAGGATCCGTGCACCGGCCACGGATCTTATGGCTGCCTTAAGGAACCCATCGGAGGCGATTAATGCTCCGCGGGCTCCTTGGTCCGGCTGCGGCCCCGGGTCCTCTTCTTACGGCCGCGCCGCCGCTGCCCCGGGTCGGCGGAGCCGGCGCCGTTCAGCGAGAGCCACACCCGTACCTCGGTGCCGCCCAGCACGGACCGCCCGATCCGCAGATCGCCACCGGTGGACTCCGCGACCCGGCGCACGATGTCCAGGCCGAGGCCGGTCGAGCCGGGGCCGCCGTCGCCGTGGCCCCGGCGGAGCGCCGCGTCCGGGTCGGCGATGCCGGGGCCCGCGTCGGAGACCAGGATGATCACGCTGTCCTCGCCGTTGTGGACGTCCACCGCGAGCGCCGTGCCCTCGGGGGTGTGCCGGAAGACATTGCCGAGCAGGGCGTCCAGCGCGGCGCCGAGTTCGGGGCGGGCGACCGGCACCCTTACGGTGCGGTCGACCCCGGCCAGTCGCACCGTACGGTCCTCGTCCTCGGCGAGCGCGGACCAGAACTCCATCCGGTCCCGGATCACCTCGGAGGCGTCACAGCCGGAGGGGGTGTGGGTCTTCTGCTGGCGGGCGGTGCGGATGATCTGGTCGACCTCGCCCTCCAACTGGGCGACGGCGGCGCGGGTCTGGTCGGCCGCCGGTCCCTCGCCCAGCGAGGCGGCGTTGAGGCGCAGCACGGTCAGCGGGGTGCGGAGCCGGTGGGAGAGGTCGGCGGCCAGCTCGCGCTCACCGGCCAGAAGCTGGACCACCTGGTCGGCCATGGAGTTGAACGCGGCGGCGGCCGCCCGGAGTTCGGCCGGGCCGTCCTCCGGGACGCGCACCCCTAGCTCGCCCCGGCCCAGGTCGTGGGCGGCCTCGGCGAGCCGTCCGGCGGGACGCACCAGCCGGGTGCCGAGCCGGTCGGCGATGGCCACCGCGCCGACGATCAGTGCGAGGCCGACGCCCGCGAGCACCAGCCAGGACGTGGTGACCCCGCTGGTGACCACGGTCCGCGGGACATACACCTCCACGACCGCGACCTGACCGCTGCTCAGCGCGGTCGGCTGGAGCAGTGCGTAGCCCCCGGGGGCGTCGGACACCGAGGCGCGGCCGAGCCGCCGCGCGGTGGCCAGCTCGCCCTTGGGCGCCCGGCTCTTGCCCAGGTCGTAGCCGCTCCCCCGCTCCCCCGGCTCATCGGGGACGTGCACCGCCATCCGGCCGTCCCCGCCCGCCTGGGTGCTGGCGACCGCGCGCTGCAGCCGCGCCCGCTCGGTGGTGATGGCGAGCGCCGGGCCGATGGTGGCGGCCTGCCGCTCGGCGTCGGCGAACGCCCGGTCCCGGGCCAGCTCCTTGACGACGAGTCCGAGCGGTACGGCGAAGGCGACCACGACCATCGCCGTGACCGCCAGACAGACCTTGACCAGGGCCCATCTCACGTGTGCTCCGCCGGGGGCTCCAGTTTGACGCCGACCCCGCGCAGCGTATGGAGATAGCGCGGCCGGGCGGCCGTCTCGCCCAGCTTGCGGCGCAGCCAGGACAGATGGACGTCTATGGTCTGGTCGTCCCCGTACGCCTGCCGCCAGACCTCGGCGAGGAGTTCCCGGCGCGGCACCACGACACCGGGCCGCCCGGCGAGATAGGCCAGCAGGTCGAACTCGCGCCGGGTCAGATCGAGCGTCATGCCGTCCAACTGGGCCTGACGGCGCAGCGGATCGACGGCCAGCCCGCCGACCCGGAGCACCGCCGGGGGCGCCGCCGCGCCGCCCGGCTCGCCCGCCCCGCCCCCGCGCGCACGGCGCAGCACGGCGGTCATCCGGGCGGAGAGATGGGCCACGGAGAACGGTTTGACCAGGTAGTCGTCGGCGCCGTCGTTGAGCAGCCGGACGATCTCGCCCTCGTCGTCACGGGCGGTGGCCACGATGACCGGCACATCGGTGATGCCGCGCAGCATCTTGAGCGCCTCCGCCCCGTCCAGATCGGGCAGGCCGAGGTCCAGGATGACGACGTCGAATCCGATCTGTGCCACCTCGCGCAACGCCTCCAGGGCGGTGCCGACGCTGCGCACGGTATGGGACGCCTCGGTCAACTGCCGTATGAGGGCTGAGCGCACGAACTGGTCGTCCTCGACCACAAGCACACTTGCCATGGGCGGCACCGTACGCCATTCGGGTGAGGCAAGATGAGGAAGATGCAAAGAGGTCTGGTCCAATGTCTGGCCTGGGTGCTGGCGACCGGCGCCGCGGTCACGCTGTCGTGGTACGGCGTGCGGACGGTGCTGACGGGTACGGCCTACGATCCGCCGCGCGCACTGCCGATCGCGAACGGCTCCGGGTCGGCGAACGGCGCCTGGTCCTCCTCGACGCATCGCCCCAAACCGCCCTCGCCCTCGGCCACTTCACCGTCCTCGCCGTCCTCGCCGTCCTCGCCCTCGCCTCCCGGGGCGGACGCGGGGTCCGATGGGGACAAGGGCGAGGAGTCCGGTTCGGCCGGGAGCACCCGGAAGCCGACGCAGAAGCCGTCCCGGCGGGAGTCGGCGCGGCCGGAGGAGAGCGGGCAGGTGCGCAGCTATCCGGTCAAGGGCGGCCGGGCGGTCTTCGACATCCGGGCGGCGTCGGCGGATCTGGTCTCGGCCACACCGGACGGCGGATGGCAGATGCGGGTGTGGAAGCAGAGCGAGTGGATCCGGGTGGACTTCGTCTCCGGGGCGGACACCACCACCGTCTTCTGCACCTGGCACGACGGTCCGCCCCAGGTTCGCATCGACGAGCACTGAGCGCTTCGCCGGCACTCCCCTGGCCCGCCGTCGATCGTGCCGGTCTGCGGTCAGGCGAAGACGGCGGGCGGTGGGGCCGGGGAGGGGGCGGCGGTCGCGTCGGTGACCGGGGCCGCGCCTCCGGTGAAGTCCGCGAGCGCGCGGCCGTGTTCGACCCGGGCGGGGTGCGGATCGCCCGCGGCGCGGCGGGTGAGCTCGGCCAGCGGCAGCTCGCGGTCGGCGGCCAGCAGCACGGCGTTGCCGAAGCGGCGGCCGCGCAGCAGGGCGGGGTCGGCGGTCAGACACACCTCGGCGAACGCGGCGCGGGCGGTGGCGATCTGGGCCTTCAGATGGGCCAGCGGCGGACCGTCGGCGAGATTCGCGGCGTAGCACCCGTCGGGGCGCAGGGCGCGGCGCACCTCGGCGAGGAATTCCGCGCTGGTGAGGTGGGCCGGCGTACGGGCCCCGCTGAAGACATCCGCGATGATCAGATCCGCCCAGCCGTCGGGCACCTTGGCGAGCCCGGTCCGGGCGTCCGCGCCGCGCACCCGTATCCGGTCACCGGGGTCCAGCGGCAGCTCACGCCGGACGAACTGGACGAGCGGGGCGTCGATCTCGATGATCTGCTGGGTGGAGCGGGGGCGGGTGGCCGCTATATAGCGGGCGAGGGTGAAGGCGCCGCCGCCCAGATGGACCGCGTGCAGCGGGCGGCCGGGAGGGGCGGCGAGATCGGCGACATGGCCGAATCTGCGCTGGTACTCGAAGTCGAGATACGCGGGGTCGTCGAGGTCCACATGCGACTGCGGCTTGCCGTCGAGCAGCAGCGTCCAGCCGCGCGGCCGGTCCCGGTCCGGCACGAGTTCGGCGAGCCCCCCGTCGACGGATGCGGTGACCGGCTCGGGGCTGCGTCCCCGCGCCGCTCCGCGCCCGCGCGCGGCTCGCTTGTTCGTGCCTTTCGCCATGTGTCCCAGTATGCGGCCGACCACTGACAGCCCCCGGGGCTCACTGGCAGCGGTCGACTGCCTCGATCATGCGGGCCGCCTCACCGAGCGCCGCCCGGAGCTCGGCGGGGTCGGTGGCGACCGTGTACGCCGCGTGGGGCGGCACCAGCCAGCCGGTGCCGATGCCCGGCGGGGCCTCGTTCCCGGCCGCGCCGGATCCGCCGTCTCCGGACGCGGTGTCCGCGGACGCGCTGTCTGCGGACACCGTGTCGCCGGACGCGGTGTCTCCGGACTCGTTGCTTCCGTAGGGGAGGTCTCCGAATGCGGAGTCTCCGGTTCGGGTGTCTCCGGCCTCGGCGGGGGTGCCGGCACCGGAGCCGATATTTATCCGGATCCCACGCCCGGATGTCTGGGTACACGCCGAGCCCGGCAGGTCCCAGCCGTCCGCCGTGCCGGGCGGGACCAGGAAGCCGAGGGTGTCGCAGGCGTTGTCATGCAGGACGGGACCGAGGCCGTCGCACGCACGACGCATGATGTCCACCGCCTCCAGCCCCTGGCGGGCGGGCACGGTGACGAGATCGCAGTCCTGGCGCTGGGGGTGGTGCTGAGCAGTCGTCCGTGAGCGGCTGGTATCCACTCCGGCCTCCCTCTTCATCGGGTAGCACCTGATTCAACGCGCTGCGGCGTCAACGGCTACGGCCGAATGCCGCCGTAAAGGATGGCAGTTCATGGCAGATCGTGGGCGAGACGTCAGGTTTGCCGGAAATCTCCGAGTGTCGTGGATCGCACAGCCGGTACGGTTCTCCCCCGCCCACCTGGCATCACCAAGGGAGAGGCTCAGATGACGCCGCTTCCAGAGCCCCCGCCACCCCGGCCGAACACCGCGTTCCGCCGACTGCGCGGACAGCTCTCGCCCTCCGAGTTCGCGGCGTCCGTGCGTCGCGCGGCCCGTGAGATCGGCGAGCAGGTCTCCTGCGACGCCCGCTATATCGGCCGTGTCGAGTCCGGGGCGATCCGCTGCCCCAACTACGCGTACGAGCGGGTCTTCCGCCATATGTTCCCCGGCCGCACCCTTACGGATCTCGGCTTCGCCTCCCGTGAGTCGGTGCGCGGCCACCAGGCGCGCGGCCCCGCGGGACTTCCCGCCCCCGTGCCCGTGCCCGTACCCGGACCGCGCCCCGGGCCCTGCGAGCCCCAGGGCAAGGGATCCGTCGACATCTTCGAGGAGAGCGAACTGCTGCGCCGCTCGTTCATGGCCGGTGGGGCGGCGGCCGCCGCCGTGGCCGCCGCGCCCCGGGCCGGGACGCCGCCCCGGCGGGCGGGGCGGCGGGTCGGCGAGGCCGAGGCGGCGGCCGTGGAGGAGGCCGTACGGCGGATCCGGGTGCTGGACGACCGGCACGGCGCCGACCCCCTCTACGCGCACACCGCCAAACCGCTGAGCGCCGCCTACGCGCTGCTCGACGCGGGCGGCTACAGCCGCTCGATCGCCGAGCGGCTCTTCGCGGGCGCGGGCGAACTGGCCATCTCGGTGGGCTGGCTGGCCCATGACTCCGGGCGGCTGTCCGACGCGCGATCCCACTACGCCGAGGCCCTGGCCACCGCGCGGGTCTCCGGCGACGCCGCCCTGGAGGCGCACGCGTTCTGCAACACCGCCTTCCTCGCCCGCGACGCCGGGCACCCCCGCGAGGCCGTGAGGGCGGCGCAGGCGGCCCAGCGGGTCGCCGAGCGGCTCGCCTCGCCACGGCTGCTGTCGCTGCTCGCGCTGCGCGAGGCCGGGGGGCTCGCCTGGCTGACCGACCGGGGCGGCTGTGAGCGGGCGCTGCTGCGCGCCCGGACGCTGTTCGGGCGCGGACCCTGCGACGCCGACCCCGAGTGGATGAGCTTCTTCGGGGAGGCCGAACTGGAGGGTCTTGAGGCGCAGTGCTGGTCGGCGCTCGGCGACTGGAAGCGCGCCGTGGAGCACGCGCGGCGCGCGGTGGCCCTCCAGAACCCCCACTTCACCCGCAATATCGCGCTGTTCACCACGGAGTTGGCGAGCGATCTGGTGGCGGGCGGCGCGCCGGACGCGGCCGCCGCCTCGGCCGGCCGGGCGCTCGGCCTGCTGGACCAGGTGAAGTCGTCGCGGATCCGCCGGATGCTCGACGACACGGCCCGGATATTGCGTCCTTACGGTCGCGATGCGGCGGTCGCCGACTTCCTCGCCCGCTATGAGACGGCCACCGCTCGCCCCGAGGCCGCCGTGCGCCCCGAGGCGTCCGCACGTCCCGGGGCCCCCGCCCGCCCCGAGCCGGCCGGCCGCACCAGTCCGGTCTGACGCGGTACGGCCGCGGTGCGAGATGGCCGGTTCAGTCGAGATGGCCGGTGTCGTTCCAGCGCTCGATGGCGGGCTCGCCGTACGCCCAGCCGAGCACCGACAGGGACGTGGGATCGAGCCGGATACGGGCGGCGAAGGAGGCGTCATGGCCGAGCCAACGGGCGCCCAGCGTCCGCAGGATGTGGCCGTGCGCGAAGACCAGCACATCGCGGTCGGCCGAGCGCGCCCACTCCACGACCTCGTCGGCCCGCGCCGCGATCGAGGCGATCGACTCGCCCTCGGGCACCCCGTCGCGCCAGATGAGCCAGCCCGGCCGGACGGCCGTGATCTCGGCGGGGGTCATCCCCTCGTACGCGCCGTAGTCCCACTCCAGGAGCGCGTCCCACTCCCGCGCCCGGTCGCCGAAGCCCGCCAGCGCGCAGGTCTCCTTCGCCCGCGACAGCGGGCTGGTGCGCACCTCGGCGTCCGGGAGGCCCGCCCAGGGGCCGTGGTGCAGCCGCTCGCCGAGCAGTTCGGCGCCGCGCCGTCCCTCGTCCAGCAGCGGGATGTCCGTACGGCCGGTGTGCTTCCCGGTCAGCGACCACCGCGTCTGTCCGTGCCGGGCCAGGAGGATGCGTGGGGCCATGGGGTAGTGCCTTCTTTCACCGGATTCGCACCGCCGCGCCGCCGTGCGCCGTTACACGTCGCTGCCTGCGGTTTCGTGCACATCGCGGGACCAGCGCATGGCCGATCACCATCCCTCCATCATCGCGCACGTGATCGGCAGGCAACCTCCGGGTCACTCCTGGCGTCTTCCAGGCTGCGCGCGAGTCCGCCAGGGGGGTTCCGACAGTGGGCGCGCTCGCGGACGGGGGCGGTGCGTAGGTCGCTTCGCCTACACCGTACGGTTGACCGCGCGCCTTTTTCTGGCCGCCTGAACTTTGGAGAGCGTCCGAATGCCCCATACCGTGCCCCGTGCCGGAGCAGCACAGGGCAGTCGGCCCCGTTGGTGGACCGAACTGCCGCTCATAGCGGTGGTGTACGCCGCATACTCGGCCGGTCGGCTCCTGGCCCGCGGCGATGTGTCCAGCGCCGTCGATCACGGTCTGGCGATCCTCCATTTCGAACAGCGTCTGAACATCGACTTCGAGTCGCCGCTGAACGACCTCCTCACGGCCAACGCGGTCATAGGCATACCGGCGGACTTCGCCTACGCCTCGCTGCACTACGTCCTCACCCCGGTCATCCTGATGTGGCTGTGGAAGCGCCGTAAGGCGTCGGACTACCGCTTTCTGCGCACCTGGCTGCTGGTCTCCACGGTCATCGGGCTCATAGGCTTCACCCTGCTGCCCACGTGCCCGCCGCGGCTCCTGGACGCGAGCCACGGCTTCGTGGACACCATGGCGCAGTACGGCTCGTACGGCTGGTGGGGCGGCGACGCCAGCGCACCGCGCGGGCTCGGCGGGCTGACCAACCAGTACGCGGCGATGCCCAGCCTCCATGTGGGATGGGCGCTGTGGTGCGGCGTCGCCCTGTGGCGGCACGGACGCTCGGGGTGGACCAAGGTCGTCGCGGTCGGCTATCCGCTGGCGATCACGCTCGTGGTGATGGGCACCGCCAACCACTACTTCCTGGACGCGGTCGCCGGCGCCGCCACCATGGGGCTCGGGGCGCTGCTGGCGGGCCCGGCGCTGCGGCTCACGGAGGCCCTGCGCACCCGCCTGCGCCCGGCCCAGGAGGCCCCCGTCGCCTCCCGAAACGCGGGTGTGCCCGCGAATGTCGGTGACAAGTGCGAGACTTCGGCGCGTGAACGGGAACGGATCCCCCGACAGCAGGGCAGGGGCGCGGACAGGCGACGCACCGACGGTGCCGCGGACGACGGCGGCCGGGGAGCCGGTGCCGGTACCGGCGGCCGAGGCGCCACGGCCACGGGCGGCACGGCCCCCGCGGCAGGCGACGGGGCTCCGGCAGCGGCTCGCTGAGCTGCGCGGCCCGGCCACCGCTCCCCGTCCGATGGACGCCCGAGCGCTGGCCGCGCTGGCCGCCAACCCGGGCTGCCGCCGCCGCGCGCTGCTGGACGGGGCCGGGGTCGACAAGGGCGCGCTGGCGCAGGCCCTGGGTGCTCCCGCGAACTTCGGGCAGTCGCAGTTCGCGCATCAGCGCGGCAACTCCTTCGAGGCCCGGGTCAAGGCCGACGGCGGCGCGGATCTGGTGCGGCTGCTGCACGAGCGGCTGCGCGACGGCTCGGAGCCGCCCGGCCCCGGCTCCGTCGCGACCCCCGATCTGACCGCGCCTGGCCCGCAGGGCCGCACGGCCCGTACGGCGCTCGCGCTGCGGGAGGCCACCGAGGCGGGCCGCTGGGCGCTGCTGGACCATCCGATGGTGAGCCTGGACGTCGCGGGCTCGCCCGCCTTCCTGGAGCCGGACGCGGTCGTGGTGCACCCCGACGGGTCGTGGACGGTCGTCGAGATCAAGTCCTTCCCCATGGTGGACGGCTCCGCCGACCCGGCCAAGGTGGGCGCGGCCGCCCGGCAGTCGGCGGTCTACACGCTGGCGCTGGAGCGGGTGGCGTCGATGATCGGCGAGCCGGGGCAGGGCGGCGGCGCGGCGAAGAACGGCGGCGCGGCGAAGAACGGCGGCGCGGCGGAGAACGGCGGCGCGGCGGAGACGGCCTCGGCCTCGGTGGGCCCGGCGGCTCCGGCGGCCCGAGCGGACAGCGCTCCCGTGCGGGCCCGGGTGCGGCATCAGGTGCTGCTCGTCTGCCCCAAGGACTTCTCCAACCTGCCGACCGCCGAACTGGTCGATGTGCGCAAGCAGCTGGCGGTCACCCGGCGGCAGCTCGACCGGCTGACCCGGATCGAGGAGATCGCCGCCGCCCTCCCCGAGGGCACCACCTTCGACCTCCGGCTCACCGACGACGGCCGCGTCCCGACCCGGCCGATGGAGGAGCTCACGGCCGCCGTGGACTCGGTGGACGCGGCGTACGCACCGGAGTGCCTGTCCACCTGTGAGCTGGCCGCCCACTGCCGGACCCGGTCCCGCGCGGCGGGACAGGTCGAGGCGCTGGGCCGTGGCGTCCGGGGCGAGCTGGGCGGGCTCACCACCGTGGACGCCGTCCTTACGGCCGCCATGAACGGCCCCGCCGACAAGGCGCCCACCGGTGACCCCGCCGTGGACGCCCTGCGCCGCGCGGCGGCCCTGCGCGCCGAGGCGCTCGCCGCCCGCCCCGAGGCGGTGGCATGTCGCTGATCACCACCCTGGCCCGGATGGAGGCGGTCCGGGAGGGACGGGCCCAGCCCCTGACCACCGTGCGCCACCGCCATCTCTCGGAGCGTCCGCTGGCGTTCGTCCCGCTCACCACCGCCGGTGAGGCGGGGGCGCCGCTCGGGGCGCTGGTGGGCACCGACCGGGACGCGCCGCGGCTGCTGATCGTGGCCCAGCCGCGCGACCGCGACCTGCGGTTCGCGTTCCTCGCCGAGCTCGCGGAGGAGATCCAGCCGTATCTGGACTCGTACGGGGACGAGGTCGAGCTGGAGGAGCGCAAGGAGACCGATCCGGAGACCGGCAAGAAGGTGCCGGTCCAGGTCGAGCTCTGCCAGGACGCGCCGCAACTGCTGGTGCCCAGCGCCGCGGGCGTGGCGTTCGTCCGGCTGCTGGGCCGGTCGATGCGGTTCCGGCGGACCGCCGAGCAGGACCCGGAGACGCCCTTCCCGGCACCCGCGCGGGTACCGCTGCTGGGGCGGTGGCTGACCCACTACGGGGAGCGGGCGCGGGTGCCCGGCTCCTGTCTGCTGCTCTCGCTCACCGAGCTGCTGAGCCGTCACTGGGCGACCGGCCAGAGCAATCTCGAGGATCAGCACCTGGGCTCGCTGCTGGCCTGGATCGACCCCCCGGCGGGCGTGCCGGGCGCGGAGGCGGCGCTGCGGGCGGAGTCGGAGCGGGACGAGGCGGGCCAGTTGCGCTGCCCGCCCGCCGGACCGTCCACCGACCCCGCCTTCGACAACAAGCTGCTGGCCCCGGCGATGTCCCGCTACGACGCGGCCCGCGCCGAGGCGGCACAGGGCGTGGCCGGGGGCGCGGCGCGGCTGCGGCTCGCCGAGGCGGAGCTGCGCGGGCTGGTCGAATCTCAGTTGCGGCCCACCTGGGACGCGCTGTGGCACGGGGTGGACCTGCTGCGTGCCCTCCCGGAGGGCACGCGGGTGGCCGACCGCTGGAAGCGGGACCGCTGGTCCTACACCGGTCACCGGGACCGGGTCCGGGCCGGGGAGCCGCCCCAGCCCAAGCTGGACGACGCGGTGACGGCGGCGCAGAAGCTCGCCGCGCGGGAGACCGCGCAGGCCCAGCTGGACGCCCATGAGGCGCTGGACGACCCGCTGGTGATGGCGGGGCGGCGGCTGGCCGGTGAGGCGTTCGCGGGCGAGGTGATCGATGTGGAGATGGCCTGGTCGGACGCCAAGGTGCCGCGCCCGCGCCCGCTGGTCACGATCCGCACCGAGGACCGTCCGCACCTGGCCGAGCGGGTCAAGCTGCACCGGGTCACGGCCGACGGCAGGGCGCAGAGCGGGGAGTTCGCCGGTCTCGCGGACCTGGACGATGCCGCGGACTTGGACGGCGCTGCCGACGTGGACGGTACTGCCGACGTGGATGGCGCCGACGGGTCCGGCGAGGGCGGGTCCGGCGAGGGCGGGTCCGGCGAGGCCGGCGGAGCCGATGTCGTGGGCGACCCGGGCGATACGGACGGCCCGGGTCATGCGCTGGTGGTGCGGCTGACCGGCGGGATGGGCCGGGGCAAGCAGCCCGAGCCGGGCACGGTGCCCGAGAAGGGCGACCGGGTGTGCTGGACGCTGTTCGAGCACGCCCCGCGCGGCGGCCCCGAGCTGCCCGACCCGGAGAGCACCCCATGGACCCATGGCGGTCCGCCGGACGCCGCCGCCCCGGCCCAGGGCCCCCAGCCCGACCCGATGACCGAGGAGGACTATCTGTGATCGGCGCGGACCCGGCCGCCGCCGCGGCCCACCCGGGCCGTGCCCGCGCGGGCGAGCCGTTCGACCCGTCGGCCGCCGCGGCACGCGCCACCGAGGCGATCCTGCACGACACGCTGCACGGAGCGGACCGCGGCGTCGTCGTGGACTCCCCGCCCGGTGCCGGCAAGTCGACGCTGGTGGTGCGGGCCGCACGGGAACTGGCCGCCGCCGGGCGGCCGCTGATGGTGGTCGCGCAGACCAACGCCCAGGTGGACGATCTGGTGGACCGGCTGGCCACGGCGGACCCCGAGCTTCCGGTGGGGCGGCTGCACAGCAGCGATCCGCATCCTTACGACCCGGTGCTCGACGGTCATGAGTCGGTGCGCGCCTCCGCGAAGATCGCCGACCTCGCCGGGCTCGACATCGTGGTCTCCACGGCCGCGAAGTGGGCGCACATCAAGAACGTCGAGCCGTGGCGGCACGCGATCGTGGACGAGGCGTACCAGATGCGCTCCGACGCGCTGCTGGCGGTCGCCGGGCTGTTCGAGCGGGCGCTGTTCGTGGGCGACCCCGGGCAGCTGGACCCGTTCAGCGTGGTGGGCGCCGACCAGTGGGCGGGGCTGTCGTACGACCCGTCGGCGAGCGCGGTCACCACCCTGCTCGCCCACAATCCGCGGCTTCCGCAACACCGGCTGCCGGTGTCCTGGCGGCTCCCGGCCTCGGCCGCGCCGCTCGTCTCGCACGCGTTCTACCCGTACACGCCCTTCCGTAGCGGCACCGGCCACGGCGAGCGGCGGCTGAGCTTCGGGGTGGCCTCCGACGGCTCGGGCCCCGACCGGGTGCTGGACGAGGCCGCCGCGTCCGGCTGGGGGCTGCTGGAGCTGCCCGCCCGGCGCACCCCGCGCACCGACCCGGAGGCGGTGGCGGCCGTGGCCCAGGTGGTGCGGCGGCTGCTGGACCGGGGCGCGGTGGCGGTCAGCGAGCGGTCCGACGAACCGCAGCCGGTCGCGGCGGACCGGATCGCGGTGGGCACGGCGCACCGGGACCAGGCGGCGGCGGTCCGGGCGGCGCTGGCGGGCCTCGGGGTCTCCGGCGTCACCGTCGACACCGCCAATCGCCTCCAAGGGCGTGAGTTCGACGTCACGGTCGTGCTCCACCCGCTGTCGGGGCGGCCGGACGCCACGGCCTTCCACCTGGAGACGGGGCGGCTGTGCGTGCTGGCGTCGCGGCACCGGCAGGCGTGTGTGGTGGTGTGCCGGGCGGGAGTGGCCGAACTGCTGGACGAGCACCCGTCCACGGAGCCGGTGCAGCTGGGCGTCACGGTGAAGTTCCCGGACGGCTGGGAGGCCAACCACGCGGTGCTGGCACACCTGTCCGAGCACCGGGTTTCATGGCGACCGTAAGGACGTGAGGGCGCGTTCCCGGTGACCGTAAGGGCGCGAGGGCGCGTTCCCGGTGACCGTAAGGTGCGTCTCCGAGGGTCGTAACCGCGCCTCCCCGGCGACCGGTGGGGGCGGCGCGTCCCGGTGGCCGTACGGTGCGTCACCGGGGTGAGCGGCACGGCCATGGTTCAGGGGGCGGTGGGGTGGGGAGAGACCCCAGGTCGGCGGCGTACGGCGGGGGTGCCCTTGCCCTACGCGCGACAATGGAGACGACAAGACCCGCGAACCGTACGTGTCTCACGACCAGGAGGAGAGATCACATGCCCGAGCCGGATTCGGCTCACGGCCGGCACGGCTCCGCGCCCCGGCGGCTGAAACCCGCGCCCCTGCTCTTCGAACCGGCCGCCGCCGCGTCCGACGAGGCGCACTTCTTCGACCTGGAATCGATCGAAGACCCGCGTGAGCTGCTGTCCCGCTCGACGGAGCTGGTGCTGGCGTTCCGCGCGGCGACGGACCGGGCCATGGAGTTCCAGGCGATGGCGGCCGCGCAGCTCGCCGACCCGAGGCGGTTCGATCGGCTGACCCCCGCCGTGATCGCCGAACGCGCGGAGTGGACCGAGGACTACGCCAAGAAGATGGTCGAGTTCGGTCGTGAGCTGATGCGGGGCGGCGAGGTGCTGGACTGACGGCAGGCGTGAGCCCGGGGCATATGCGGGGGAAGGTACCCGATACCGCCATCCGATGTCCCGGTTTCGTCTCATCTCTCTACACCGTCGGCGCTGACGGTAAAGGTGGAAACATGAGCAGATCGCCGCAGGACTCACTTCACACCGCCGCCTTCGTCACCCCGGCTGGCGCGGACTGGCTCGCCTCGGCCAGCGCCTCCCCGCGCGGTGTGCAGGCCCTGTGGGCCGCTTCCCCGACCGCTCCGGTGACGCTGCCGTGCGGCACCGCGTTCGACGTGATCAGCATGGACGCGCTCTTCGGCCGCCGGGTGGTGGGCCGGTTATGGACCGACGGCCCCGGCACCGGACCGGTCGCGGCCCAGGGCGGCCGGGTCCTGCTCTTCGCCACCCCGGGGACCGCCCAGCGGCTGCCTGCGCTGCTCGGCTGGGAGGAGTGGGGCGCGGCCGCTCCCCCGCTGCTCTGTTATGGCCGGGGCGACGCGGTGACCGTACCGCCGCTGTTTCCGCCGGACCCCGGTCCACAGGAGGCCCCGCCCCTGGGGCCCGATGCCCAAGGTGCCCAAGGTGCCCAAGAGGCCCAAGAGGCCGACGCCAGGAAGGCCGACGCCCGGGAGTCCCGGGCCGCGGAGTCCCGTGCCACGGAGTCCGGAATCCGGGAGTCCGCCCCGACGCCGTCCCCGACGCCGTCGCCGCGCTGGCTGGTCGCGCCCGATGTCCGCGGCCCCTGGCTGCCCGGCCCCGAGGTGCTGCTGTGGGCGTGTGTGAGGGCGGCCCGCGCCACCTGCGGTGATCTTGTCAGCACGGCTGTGACCAGCGCACCCGCCGCCCATCCGGGCTGAAACTTATCGATTTTCGCTCCGTGGCGTCCGGGTGCTAAGGTCTCCTACGTCAGCAGGCGCCGCTAGCTCAGTTGGTTAGAGCAGCTGACTCTTAATCAGCGGGTCCGGGGTTCGAGTCCCTGGCGGCGCACAGACAGCGAAAGGCCCCTCACCTCGGTGAGGGGCCTTTCGCGTGGCCCGGCGGCACCGGCCGCGCGGGGCCGGCGCGCTCACACCGCCGGGCCCGCGAGCCGGGTGACCGCCCGCACCGCCTTGTCCGGGCCGGGCATCGCGAGCGTCTCCCGGCGCAGGGCGTGCGCCGCCGCCGCGTACGAGGGCTGCTCCAGCAACGCGAACAGATCCAGGGCCAGCCGGGCGCCCGCCGCCCGCGCCCCGGGCCGGGTGGCGTCGAGGGCGTCGGCGGGCAGATACATCCCGGCGCCCGCCCGGGCCAGCCGCGCCCCGTTCAGCTGATGCTCCAGGCGGGGCGCGACGACCAACTGCGGCACCCCGGCCATGGCGGCGGCCAGCACCGCCGCGCCCCCGCCCTGGTGGAGCAGCGCCCGGCAGCCCGGCAGCACCCGGTGCAGCGGTCCGGCGGGCGGCCGCCCCTCGGCGGCGCTACCGACCCGGACGACCTCCACGCCCCGCGTCTCGGCGGCCCACAGCGCGGCCCGTACGGCTTCCGGCGGGCCACCGGCGTCATCCCACGCCGCGCACACCCGCACCGGTCCGGAGCGCCTGGGACCGCCGCCCGGCCCGCGCCGCCCGTTCGACGCGGCGGCGTGGCGTCCGGGGTGCCCGGAGGGCCCGGGGTGCCCCAGGTGCTCGGAGCGCCCGGGGTGCGCCCCGGCGCGGCGTACCTCGTACGGCGACGGCGTCTCGTCCGGCGACGTCCCGTCGTGCGGCACGAAGCGCACCGGCAGCCGCCGCGCCCGCGAGGGCAGCGCGAGGCTCGGCGGGCAGGGGTCGAGCCACAGATCGGGCTCGCGCGCCGGATCGGCGCCGTAACGCCGCATCAGCCGGGCGTAGCCGGGCAGCGGCGGGCCTTCGAGCCGCTGCCGGTCCAGCCGCAGGACGGCCGCGCTCCCCCAGAGCTGGCCGACCGCGGGCACGCCCAGCGCCCCCGCGGCCACCGTGCCCGCGTACGCGCCCGCGTCGTGCACCACCAGCTCCGGCTGCCAGCAGCGGGCGAAGGCGACCAGGCCCTTGGCCATCGCTTCGGCGATCCGCACCTGCCGGTCGCCGCACGCGCGCAGCACGCCGTGCTGCTCCGGGGTGAGCGCGGCGGGCCGCACCGGCCAGTCCGTGGGCCAGATCCCGCGCGGGCGGCGCGGCGCGTCCGGCGCCCTGACCACCGCCATGGGCAGGGCGCCGATCTGCACCGGCACCAGGCCGGCGCGGGCGACGGCCGCCGCGCACTCGGACGGCACCGCGACCCGCACCTGGTGCCCGGCCTCGAGCAGGGCGCGGGCCAGCGGCACCATGGGGACGAGATGGGCGCCCGAGGCCCAGGTCGTGAACAGGACGCGCATGGTCACCTCCCGCAGAGGTCGAGCCGGCCGGACCGACCCGTCCGGCCGATGGACATGACACCGAATGGACATGACACCGAGCCGACCTTCGCGCCCTCGGCGGGCTCAGCGGCGCCCCTCGAGCGTCAGCGTCTCGCCGGTGATCGCGCCGTTGGCCGCCGAACACAGGAAGACGAGCGCGCGGGCGATGTCCTCGGGGGTGGTCATGGGGCCCTTGGGGGTCATGGGGCTCTTGGGGGTCATGGGGTCCTCCAGGGCGGTGAGACCCTCGGGGACGGTGAGACCCTCGGGGACGGTGGGCGGCCGACCGAGCGGAGTCGGCGGCCGGTCAGGCGGAGTCGGCGGCCGGTCGGGCGAGGTCGGCGGCCGGTCGAGCGGAGTGGGCCCGGGGCACACGGCGTTGATCAGCACTCCATCCCCGCCCACCTCGCCCACCAGCCCGCGGACCAGACCCCGCAGCCCGGCCCGCGCCACCTCGTGGAACTCCCCACCCGGGTCGCCTTCCGGCGCCTGCGGCGGGGCCACCAGCGCGATCCGGCCCCAGCCGCGCTTCCGCATCCCGGCCACGGCCCACTGGACGGTGCGGATCGCGGGCGCGAAGGCGTCGGCGACGAGCGGCCGCCAGTGCTCCTCCGGGACGTCCTCGAACCGGGCGTGCGGCTCGCGCCGCGCGCCCTGTCGCCGGGCGGCCGCCACCAGTACGTCCAGCCCGCCCCAGTGCTCCTCCACGGCGGCCACGACCCAGCGCGGCGACGCGGCGTCGTCCAGGGCGTACGGCACGGCGAAGGCTCTGGCCCGGTCCGGTCCGGACAGCTCCACGGCCAGCGCCTCGGCGGCCTCGCGGCGGTGCCGGAAGGCGAGCGCGACCCGGGCGCCCTGCTCCGCGAAGGCGCGGGCTGCGGCGCTGCCGATGGCGCCGGTGGCCCCGGTGACCAGGACCGTGCGCCCCTCCAGGCCGAGGTCCAACATGGGCGCTCCTCGCGGTCGTTCCCACTGAGAAGGCCATGGTCGCCGCCGTGACTCGAGCCCGCCTCGACCCGCGCCCGACCCCGTCCGGGGTCTCACTCGGCGGCTATCCGGCGTTTCGCTGGAAGGCGGAGCGATAGCTGTGCGGGCTGGTGCCGACGACGCGCTTGAAGCGGTCCCGGAAGGAGGTGGGCGAGCCGAACCCCACCTGGGAGGCGATGCGTTCGACGGGGTGGGTGGTGGCCTCCAGCAGATACTGCGCCTGGCGGATCCGGGCGCGGTGCAGCCACTGCAGCGGGGTGGTCCCGGTGTGCTCCCGGAAGCGGCGGTTCAGGGTGCGGGTGCTCATGCCGACGTGGGCGGCGATCTCGTTGAGGGTGAGGTCCCGTCCTGCGTTGTCCTCCATCCACCGCAGCAAGGGTTCGAACAGCGATCCGCGCGGCACGGGCGGCTGGTCGTGGACGATGAACTGGGCCTGTCCGCCCTCCCGCTCCAGGGGCATCACCGACAGCCGGGCGGCGTCGGCGGCCACGGCGGAGCCATGGTCGCGCCGGATGAGGTGCAGACACAGATCGAGGCCGGCCGCGGCGCCCGCCGAGGTGAGGAACTGGCCGTTGTCCACATAGAGCACATCCGGGTCGACCTGGATCTTCGGATGGAGCTCGGCGAGCAGCGCGCCGCCGATCCAGTGCGTGGTGGCGCGGAGTCCGTCGAGCAGCCCGGTGGCGGCGAGGATGAAGGCGCCGGAGCAGATCGAGGCGATACGGGTGCCCCGCCCGGCCGCGTCCCGCAGCGCCTCGAGCACCTCGTCGGGGACCGGGAGCAGGGCGTCGCCGCGGCCGGGCACGACGATGGTGTCGGCCTCGGCGAGCGCCTCGAGCCCGTACGGGGCCTGGAGGGCGAACACCCCGGCGTCGACGGTGGGGGCGGGGGCACAGACCCGGACCCGGTAGGGCTCCCGGCCATCAGGCAGCCGGGTGCGGGTGAACACCTCGATCGGGGTGGCCAGATCAAAGGCGATGACCTGGTCAAGCGCCAGAATCACGACAGTGTGCATGGCCTCAACCTAGGCCGTACGGGGCATGGCACCAATGCCGGGGTGGCGAGAAGTCGGTGCGGGGCTGGTTTCCGGCCATCGCGCCCGGAGGTGTCATGTACGGCCGCACACTCCGGCGTCGGCGATACGGATCGAGGGGTTGCCGTAGGCCATGCGCTGGAGGATCTTGCGATAGAGCGGCGTACGACGCAGCGCCCGCGCGAGACGGGGGCGCACCCGGGTGGTGAACGTGCCCTGCGAGAGGATCGCCCGGCTCTGCAACGTCTGCATCCGCATCACCGCCGCGATATCGGGTCCGCGCCGCCGCTCGAACTCCGCCAGCCGCTCGGCGCTGGTGTCGCCCTCGGCCAGGGCACGGGTCAGCAGGGGGTGCAGCACCACCGCGTCCTGCACCGCGAGGTTGATGCCCTGGGCGCCGGTCGGGCTGTGGGTGTGGGCGGCGTCGCCGATCAGCACCAGCCCGTCGGCCACCCAGCGCTCGGCGCGGGCGGAGAAGACATCGAGCACACCGAGGTCGGCGGGGGTGCGGATCTGATCGCGGATCAGCGTGGCGTACCGCGGCACGGCGCGCACCAGCCGCTCCTTGACGTGGTCGAGGCCGAGGGCGGCGATATGGCCGTAACGCCGGTGCGGCAGAGTCCAGCCGATCTGGATCCGGTTCGGCCAGGAGCCGTAGACCAGCACCGGGCCGCCACCGGTGCGGTACACCCGCACATCGCGGACCGGCGGCTCTTCCGGTGGCGTGATGAGGGTGCACCACAGCACATCCTGGGCGAACGCGTCGGCGCGGCCCGCCCCGATGCCCGCCAGCCGCCGGATCCGTGAGAACCGGCCGTCCGCGCCGACCACCACCGGGGCCCGCACGGCACAGCGGCCCGGCGGACCTTCGGCGATGACCCCGGCGATCCGCCCCTCCCGCCGCAGCAGCGCCCCGGCCCGGCGACCGGGCAGATAGCGGAAGCCGGGCGAGCGGCGGCAGCGGGCGAGAAGCTCGTCCAGCAGATGGGGGCGCGGCACGCTCAGCAGGTGGTCGTACGGGGCCGGAAGCAGCCGGTAGTCGGCCTCCAGCAGCACCCGCTCGCCCTCCATCACCAGGAACCGGTGGTGCTCATGGGCGCCGCGGGCGCGTGCGCCGGCGAGCACATCGAGCGCGTCCAACAGCTCCATCGCGCCGGGCTGGAGTATTTCGCCGCGGACCACGCGCTGATGCGCGCGGGCGCACTCCACCACGGTCACCCGAGCCCCCGACCGCAGCATCAGCAGCGCCAGCACCAGACCGGCAGGGCCGCCCCCGACCACGCACACATCGGTGTCGATCTCGCGCATCATCGCGCCTCCTGCTGGTCGGGCTCAGGGTCCAGGGCTTCAGGCCATGGGCATCGGGCATCGGGCGCCTGTGACAGCCCTGGACGCGCTACGGCTCCGCTTGCCCGCGCGGGGGGATCGGGCAGCGGAGCCGTAGCAGGCCCGGCTGAAGGGCGGCGCCGGGCGTTCTTGGGGGGATGGTTCGCCGGACGGGGACGGCTGGTACGGGGCCTAGGGGACTCCGGACGAGGACGGGGCGGTATCGGGGATGTCTGGGATCTCAGGGCTGTCGGGGCTGTGCTCTGCGGGGCTGTCGGCGGTGGGCTGGGGGTCGAGGCTGCGGGCTGGGGGCTGGGGCCGTTGGCCGGGAGGCCGTTGGCCGGGGGCTATGCGGCGAACAGATCGAGCACCGGGCGGCGCCAGTGGCCGTCCAGGTCCAGATCGAGCGCCGGGTCGGAGGCGAGCACCGCCTGCTGGAGCTTCTGCAGCCGCGGCGACGGCTCCAGCCCGAGGTCCTCGACCAGTCTGGCGCGCAGCCCCTGGTAGACCTCCAGCGCCTGCCAGGGGCGGCCCGCGCGGTAGAGCGCGGCCATGCACTGGGCATGCAGCCCCTCGTGCAGCGGATGACGGGCGGTCAGCTCGGTGAGTTCCGTGAGCAGCTCGGCATGGCGGCCCAGCCGCAGATCGGCCTCGATACGGCGCTCCAGGACGCCCAGCCGACTCTCCTCCAGCCGGGCCAGCTCGATCTCCAGGACCGGCCCGACCTTCACATCCACCAGCGCGGGGCCGCGCCAGACGGCCAGCGCCTCGCGCAGCAGCAGGGACGCCTGGACATCGTCCCCGGCGTCCAGCGCGTCGCGCCCCGCGGCCACCAGCCGGTCGTACTCATGGATGTCCACCGCGCCCGGCTGGGCCTCCAGCACATATCCGCCGTACCGCGTGGCGAGCACGTCCTTGGAAGCCTGGGGGGCCTGCGGTCCATAGGCCGCGGCCAGCCTGCGGCGCAGCTGGAGGATGTAGGTCTGCAAAGTGGTGAGCGCGCTGCGCGGCATCTGCGTGCCCCAGATTTCCTCCATAAGAGTGGGCACCGGGAGCATCTGGTTGGCGTAGACGGAAAGCAGTGCAAGGATCTGGCGCGGCTTGCCCGCGCTGGGCACGATCGACTGACCGCACGCCTCGACGCTCAGCGGCCCCAACACCTTGATGTCCATGGTCGTGTACCTCCGTCAACGGTCCGTCAAGTGCCTCCTGGCCGCGCGGCCCTGCCACCGAGGCATCTAAGAGCCTCGCTTGTGGGCGGCCTGTGCGGCCAGTGCCGGAGTAACGAGCTCGATATGAGTTCCAGAGCCTCGCACCATGACAAATTCACACCCCTGGCGATGAGAGAGTCCGCGATGACCGATACGCCCGTCCCATATGAGTCCCCGAGCCCCGCCGTCCTGGCTCATCCCGCCGAGAAAACCGAGGTCACCAGGGTCGCCGGGGCCACCGGGGTCGTCCAGGCCGCCGAGCGCGGCAAGGCCGCCGGAACCGCCAAGACCACCGGAACCGCCAAGACCGCCGAGGCCGTTCGTCCGCCCGCCGAGGACGACGACCTGGTCATCGAGAACCTCTCCGAGGCCGCCTGGCCCATCCCCGCGCCCGGCATCTGCATCTGCACCGTCGGCGCCGATTGACCTCGCGATGACCGGCGAACTGGGCTTCACACCACATCTGCGAGTCGAGCCGGTGCCGGGCGAGGCCGTCTATCTCGTCTCCGAGCACGGGGTCACGGCCCTGCACGGGCGGGCGATCGCCGCGCTGGCGCCACTGCTCGACGGGTCGCGGGACCTCGCCCACATCCTCACCGAGGCCGCCACGCCCGGCCGTGCCGCGGGCCCGCCCGGCGCGGTCCCGGCCAGTGCGGTCCCGGCCGGGCAGGCCGAGCGCGTCATCGCCCGTCTCCGCGCGGCCGGGCTGGTCTCCGAGCGGGAGCGCGCCTGGACCCCCGAGGAGGCGTACTGGGAGCTGGCCGGGCTGGGCACGGGCGGCCCCGCCCCGGACCCCGCGCCCGCGTCCGCCCGCCCCGCCGTGGCCCCGCTGGTGCTCGGCTCGACCGACCCGGACGAGGTGGTCCGGGCGCTGCGCGTCGCGGGGCTGAGGACGGTGGACGGCGAGACGGCGGTCCCGGGGTCCGTGACCGCGGAGGCGGCGGACGGCGATCCGACAACCTCCGGGGCCGATAGCGCTCGGCGAGAGATATGTCAAATCGCCTTCCGTCAACATGACGACGCGGAACTCACCCTTGTGGTGTGCGATGACTACCTCGATCCACGGCTCGCCGCCATGGACGCCGCGCACCGCGCCGCCGGCCGTCGCTGGCTGCCCGTCAAACCGGTGGGCACCCAGGCGTGGCTGGGCCCTTTCCTCGGCGCCCCCGACAATCCGTGCTGGGTCTGTCTGGCCGACCGGCTGTGGCGCGGACGGCAGGCCGAGGCGTATCTCCAGCGCCGGCTCGGCCGCCCCGGACCCGTGCCGCGGCCGCCCGCCTCCCTGCCCGCGAGCCGCGCCGCCGCGCTCCAGCTCGCCGCCCTGGAGGCCGCCAAATGGCTGGCCGGGTACCGGCATCCGGGCCAGCGGGAGCTGCGCACCCTGGACAGCCTCGCCGCCACCGTGGACCGCCATCCGGTCTCCCGCCGCCCGCAGTGCCCCGGCTGCGGCGATCCGGCGCTGGTCGCGGCCCGGATACGGGCGCCCCTGTCGCTGCCCTCGCCACGGGAACCACGGGAACCACGGGAACCGCGGGAACCGCAGGAGCCGCTGACCGATATCGATACCGACTCCGCGGACACCTCCCCGCGCGGGATCATGGAGCGTTACGGACATCTGGTGGACCCCGTCACCGGGCTGGTCACCGAGATCCGGCGCGACCCGCGCGGCCCCGCCGTCCTCAACTGCTTCCACGCCCGCCACCCTTCGTACGCCGGGGCGGGCCCTCACGGCGGCCTGGACGCCGTAAGGGCCGGGCTGCGGGCCGCCGCCCACGGTAAGGGCCGCACGGCCGAACAGGCGCGGGCGAGCGCGCTGTGCGAGGCCCTGGAGCACTACAGCGGCCACTTCCAGGGAGACGAGCCGCGTCAGCGTGCCCGCTACCGCGATCTGCGCCCGGCGGACGCGGTGCATCCGGACACCGTCCAGCTCTTCGACCCGCGCCAGTTCCTGGACCCGGCCCTCCCCGCGCGCCACCGCGTCCACGATCCGTTCGACGAGGGCGCGGAGCTGGACTGGACCCCGGTGTGGTCGCTCACCGCCGAACGTCACCGGCTGCTGCCCACCGCGCTGCTGTACTACGGCGCCCCGCAGCCCCCGGGCCGCCGCTGCTGCCGGGCGGACTCCAACGGCACGGCGGCGGGCGGCACCCTGGCGGACGCCGTCGTACGGGGCTTCCTGGAGCTGGTGGAGCGGGACGCGGTCGCCCTGTGGTGGTACAACCGCACCCGGCAGCCCGCCGTGGCCCTGGACGCCTTCGACGACCCATGGCTGGCCGAAGTGCGCGCCGCCCACCGGGGCGTGCGGCGCGAGGTGTGGGCCCTGGACCTCACCACGGACTTCGGCATCCCGGTGGTCGCCGCCCTCTCCCGGCGCCTCGACAAGCCCGCCGAGGACATCACCCTCGGCTTCGGCGCCCACTTCGACCGGCACACCGCGCTCTGCCACGCCTTGGCCGAGCTGAACCAGATGCTTCCGGCGGTGGTCGAGGCCCGTGCCGACGGCGGAGGTTACGGCGCCGCCGAGCCCGAGGCGCTGCACTGGTTCCGTACCGCGGCCCTCGCCGACCACCCGTATCTGGCCCCCGATCCGGCCGCCGAACCGCCCCCGGAGATATCCGGCTCCCTCGAGCCCCCGGAGTGCGGTGCGCCGGCAGCCGTAAGGGAGCCGACAGCCGTAACGGAATCGGCCGCCGTAAGGGAGCCGACCGCCGTGAGGGAGCTGGCCGCCGTAAGGGAGTTGGTGCGCGGGCGCGGGATGGAACTGCTGGTGCTGGACCAGACCCGGCCGGATGTGGGGCTGCCGGTGGCCAAGGTGCTGGTGCCCGGAATGCGCCCGCACTGGGCCCGGTTCGCGCCCGGCCGGCTCTTCGACGCCCCCGTGGCGCTCGGCCGGCTGTCGGGGCCCACGCCCTACGCGGACCTCAACCCGATTCCGTTTTTCCTGTGATCCCCCGTGATATCCGGTAACTCCGCGTACACCATGAGCCTTCCACAGGGCCTCTCCACCCCAGGTGAAGATCGGATACTCTCGGGCAAGCCACCCAATCCGGCCCGACCATCCGGAGGACGAGTGCAGGGGAGCCTCTTGCCCGACGATGCCGGGAACCATCCACCGCGCCACCAGGACGATCTGGCGCCGCGTCTGGCCGTGGTCATCACGGTCCTCGTGCTGGTGGGGTACTTCGCCGTGGCCGTCACCTATGTGGTCGACGGCAATCGTTCGGGCAGGTCGGTCGACGCGGCGATGCTCGGTCTCGCGCTGCTGCCGATGACCATGCTGCTCTGCCTCCAGATGCTGCACTCCTTCCCCGGCCTCGCGCCCCGGCTCAGCGGTGCGCGGCGCTGGACGCTGGCGCTCCAGGCGGTGCTGACCTTCGCCCCCTTCGCCATCTTCAAGCACGCCTGGCTGGGCATGCCGGGCTTCCTGGCCGGCTCCTCGCTGCTGGTGCTGGTCCCGGCGCTGGCGTGGCCCGCGTTCGCGGCCATCCTGCTGTGCACGGACGTGCTGCTGTTCCAGGTGGGGTTCGGCTGGGGTCAGGTCGCGTACACCAGCGTCTCCACCGCGCTGACCGGGCTGGTGGTCTTCGGGCTCTCCCGGCTGTCCGGGCTGGTCGCCGAGGTGTCCCGGTCCCGGGCGGAGCTGGCCCGGCTGGCGGTCGCCCAGGAGCGGCTGCGGTTCTCCCGGGACGTGCACGATCTGCTGGGCTACAGCCTGTCCACGATCACCCTCAAATGCGAGCTGGTGCACCGGCTGGTGCCCCGGCAGAACTCCCGCGCCCAGCAGGAGCTCTCGGAGATCCTCCAGACCTCCCGTCAGGCCCTCGCCGACGTACGGGAGGTGGCCAGTGGCTATCGCAAGATGTCGCTGTCGGCGGAGGCGGCGACGGCCCGTTCGATGCTGGCCGCGGCGGGCATCAGCGCCACGGCCGAGATCGACTGCGGCCCGCTGCCGGAACTGGTGGACACGGTGCTGGCGAGCGTGTTGCGCGAGGGGCTGACCAATGTGCTGCGCCACAGCAAGGCCGACCACTGCGCGGTCGAGGCGCGGCGCAGCGGGCCGCGGGTGTCGCTGACCCTCGTCAACGACGGGGTGGGCCGGCCGTCCACGATCCTGCGCGCCGACAGCTCGGACGGCGGCAGCGGCATCGGCAACCTCCGGGTGCGGGTGGAGAACCTCGGCGGGCGGCTGCGCGCGGGCGTGCGGTCGGACGGCTGGTTCGAGTTGCGGGCGGAGCTGGATGTGTCCGTGGACGCGCCGCCGCGGAGCGGCCGGGAGTACGGCCCGGGGCCGACGGTGACGGCGTAACGGGATCCGGAGCCCGCACGGCGTAACGGGATCCGGAGCCCGCACGGCGTAACGGGATCCGGAGCCCGCACGGCGTAACGGGATCCGGAGCCCGCACGGCGCAACGGGGTCCGGAGCCCGCATGGCGCAACGGGGTCCGGAGCCCGCATGGCGCAACGGGGTCCGGAGCCCGCATGGCGCAACGGGGTCCGGAGCCCGCATGGCGCAACGGCGTCCTGGGGGTTTGGCGGCGCAACGGCGTCCGGGGCTGCCTGCACTGCGTCACGGGCCCTGACGGCGCGGCGGAACCCCTGACGGCCTACGGCCCGACCGGCACGTGGGGACGCCGCCTCACAGCCAGCCCGCCTCGCGGGCGATCCGGATGGCGTCCACCCGGTTGCGGGCGTCCAGCTTGGTCACGGCGGACGTCAGATAGTTGCGCACCGTGCCCACCGACAGAAACAGCTTGGCCGCGATCTGCCCGGAGTCCTCGCCCTTCGCGGCGAACCGCAGGACCTCCAGCTCACGTGGGGTCAGCGGCTGTGGGCCGTCGTCCAGGGCGGCCAGCGCGAGCTGGGGATCGATCACTCGCTCGCCCTTGGCGACGGCACGGATGGCGTCACTGAGCTTATCCGGGCTGCTGTCCTTCAGCAGAAAACCGGAGACATGGGCCGCCAGTGCGCGGCGCAGATTTCCGGGGCGGCCGAGACTGGTGAGCATCATGGTGCGGCATTCGGGGACGGCCGTGCTCAATTCGGCCGCGGCGGTGAGCCCGTCCACGCCCGGCAGATCGATGTCGAGCACGGCGACGTCCGGGCGGAGTTCACGGGCGCGCGGCAGGATTTCGGCGCCGTCGGAGAATTCGGCGACCACATCGATATCCGGTTCGAATTCCAGCAGGGCGACCAGTGCCTTGCGCAACATATGCATGTCTTCCGCGATCAGCACCCTGACCATGCCGCCCCCTGTTTTCCCCGCCCGGCCTCGCCCCGCATGGCGATTATTCCCCCACCCTCTCGGTCATTCCATCGATTCGCGGGGAAATACGCCCGTCGAACGTCCATCCCGTTGCGTGAACGCGACCGCGCGCCCCCTTTTCACGCCGCACCACCCCGGCAGGGCTCACCGGCCCCCGGTCCGAACTCGGCGTGCAGCGCCCGCACTTCACCCCGCAGATAGCGCTCGCGCAGCAGGGCGCGCCGGATTTTGACGGTTCCCGCCCCGCGCACGGTGCCGGGGCGCACCAGCAACAGCGCGCCGGTCTCGACCCCGAACTCCTCGGCGATCAGGGCGCGGATCCGGGCCGCCAGCCGGGGCAGCCCGGTGCGCGCCCCGCCCGCCGTACGGACGACTTCCTGGACGACCACCAGCGCGCCCGCACCGGGCCCGGCGCAGAACACCCGGGCCGACCCCAGCGCCTTCGCGCAGCCCAGCAGTTCGCGCTCCACGTCCTGGGGATGCAGGGTGTGCCCGTCCACCAGGAGGGCGTCACGGACCCGTCCGGTCATCCGGAGCCGGCCGTTGACCGTAAGGCCGAGATCGCCGGTGCGCAGAAAGCCGCCGGGGCCCTCCGCGACCCGGGCGGCGAACAGCAGCGCGGTGTCCGGCGGACCGCCCCAGTGGCCGGTGGCGACGGCCGGGCCACGCACCCAGATCTCCCCGGGCGCCCCGTCCGGAAGCCGGCGCCCGGTCAGCGGGTCCACGACGGCGAAGTCCGCGCCCGGCACCGGTGCCCGCCCCGTGGCCAGCGGCACCGGCGCCCCCTCGGCCGGGACGTACCCGGCCACCAGGGTGCCCGGACGCAGGCCCAGCGGGGCGCAGCGGTGGGGGAAGGCGGCCATGGTCCCGGTGGAGACGGGCTCCCCGGCGTTCAGCGCGGTCCGCCAGCGGGAGAGGTCGAGCCCGGCCGGCGGCTCGTCGCCGAGGAGGGCGGCGCAGCGGGCGTGGAGGATGTCGGGCGCGAGGGTTTCGGTGATGCCGTGGCGGCTGATGGCGCGCAGCCAGCCGAGCGGATCGGTGCGGAACGGCTCCGCCGGAAGGGTCACGGCGGTGGCGCCCAGCCATAACGGGTGCAGCACCTGCCCGATCAGCCCCGGGGTGTGGCGGCGGGGCAGCCAGCCGCCGATCCGGGAGCGGCGGTCGGTGCCGAGCGTCCGCCGCAGCCCGGCCATGGCCGCCGTAAGGTTGCCATGCGTCAGCAGGGCGCCGCGGGGGGCGGTGGCGGGCCCGGAGTCGTAGGCGAGCAGCGCGAGGCTGTCGGCGGTGGTGCGGAGGGGTTGCCGGGATGCGTCGGCGCCCGCGTCGGGGCGGAGCCCGTCGACGGCGAGGCAGGTCAGCCCGGCGCGGCCGATTCGGGAGAGCCGGCGGGAGGTCTCGGTGGCGTGGGCGGTCTCGGTGAGGACGAGGCCCACTGCGGCGTCCCGGACGATCGCGGCGGTGCGCTCGGCATCGGTCCGGGAGGCGGACGGCGCGGGCACGGGCACCGCGACGGCCCCCGCGTACAGACAGCCGAGCAGCGCCACCGCGGCGCACGGACCGGGGTCCATGGCGAGCAGTACCCGGCGGCCGACGGCGTCCCGGGCGCACAGCCAGGCGGCCACGGCGTCGGCGCGGGCGTCGAGCGCTGCGTAGGGCACCCGGCGTTCGGTGCCATCGGCGGCGGGGTGGGCGAGCGCCGTGCCGTCGGGGCACCGGAGGGCCCGTTCCTTCAGGGCCTCGGCCAGATTCGCGTGTCGCGGCATTCTCAACTCCCGGGCGCCCGACGTCGAAAAGGGGCCCACAGTCTCGAAGCGCCACCTCGAAGCCGACTTGATCAACGGTTAGGGGCGCGCCGCGGTACTCGGCGGGGGGCCGTAGGCGGCCCGACCTGCTTCATCGTCGGGCGTCCGGCAGCGGCCGGCGGGGCCATCGCGGCCCCGTCATCAGCCGTCATCAGCCGCCATCAGCCGTCGTCAGCCACCATCAGCCGTCGGCAGCATCCGTCATCAGCGCGCCCGGCGGTTGACCCGGACGGTCCAGCCCCCGTCGGCGGCGCGGCCCGCCACCGTGATCCGGACGGAGTCCTCCTTGATCGACATGGTGTCCCCGACGCCGAGCGGGGCGTCGGCGAGTTCGGGGTAGACCGACTCGTTCCAGCAGGCGGAGGTGGCGGGGTGGCCGTCCAGCACCTGGACGGGGCCGTCGCCCGACGCCTTGTCGTTGCGCACGCGGTAGACCAGCACGCCCTCGGTGCAGGTGCCCGCGTCGTTGCCGCGGCCGCCGCGCGCCTCGATGGCCAGCGCGGTGCTGGGCCCGGTACGGATCACGACCAGCCGGGTGCGGGTGTCGGCGCCGGACCGGCCGCGCACCATGGGGGCGGAGAGGGGCTGGAGGGTGTAGCGGCGCGGTCCGGTGGCGCGGTCGCAGGCCACCTGGCGCGCACCGAGCCAGCCGAGCTTCCACTTGTGCCAGCCGAACGGCTCGGGTGCCATGCCGAACTGGCTTCCCATCAGGTCCCAGTCGCCGACGTAGGTGTCCCATTCGGCGTTGCCGTCGGTGTCCTTCGGCCGGTGGTAGAGGTCGGGCAGGTCGAAGACATGGCCGGTCTCATGGGCCAGCACATTGCGGTCCGGCGGATGGTGCTCGAAAACGGTGACCAGACGGCGCAGATCGACACCGTCCGCGCGCAGTGGCCTTTCGAAGTTGACCACTTTCGTCGCGTCGGCGTCCACACCGGGGGCGTCGGGGTCGGCGACCAGATAGACGAGGTCGTAGCGGGCGAAGTCGAGGTGCGGATCGGCGGCCGTGATGGCGTCGCGCAGATAGGCCGCGCGGCGCTGGGCGTTCCAGTCGCGCTGTATGGCGTACGCGGTGGAGCGCTGGGGCATGGTGATCCAGCGCCGCAGCGGATGCACCCGCAAGCCGAACTTCCCGTAGGAGGCCCGTTTGAAGAAATCGGGGGTCGCGGGGATGTGGTCGGCGGCCAGCTGGGCGGGGGTCACCCGGGGCCGGGCGTCCGGGAAGGACAGGAAGACCATCGCCGCGTCCAGGCGGCGGACCGGGCGCGGATAGCGGGAGTTCCAGGTGTCCACGCCCTCCGAGTGGTGGGCGTCGGTGCGTTCCAGGTCACAGGGGCCGCCGGGGCCGGCCGCGACGGCTGGGCCCGCCACCACGGTGGTCGCGATGAGGGCGCTCAGCGAGGTGAGCAGGGCTCCGGTCCGACGCAGCCGAGGCTGCCGGTGCACCCCCTCGGGTACGTGAGGACGCACCATGTCGACCTCCCCGGCGTAGTCGGAACACCCACTCCACGCTGAGGTGAATTGGCGGGGTACGCCCTGTTGGGCTGGGCTGGTCGAGTGAAGAGGCCGCTATCCGGGTACGTAACAGACGGTCACAATCGGTCAGAGCGACTGTTGGCCCGCGCAGAGTCGAACAGATACGACCAAACACATTGTCAAGGCGGCGGTGAGCGCGATGACATCGATGGAACGCCCGAAGCACGAGCCCCTATGATCGGCACATTTCCAGCGGGGAATCCCCCTTCAGGCAGGCATTTACGGTCGGCCCGGCACCCGGTGTGAGACATGCACAAGATGTGTACGAACAACCTGGAAACAACAAACGCCACGCGGGAGCGAGCGGTGAGCGGAACCCCCGACGGGCAGGGACGCGCCCCGGGCGCGACGCTGCCGACGATCACAGAGCGTGAGGCCATGCCGAGCGTCCTTCCGGTCGCGGAGGACCCCGGCGCACCCCGTCCGGCCCCCGGCGCGCCGTCGGTCCTGGGCACGCCCCCGGGCCCCGGTACGCCCCCGGGCGCGGGGCACTCAACAGGGCACCCAACGGGGCATACCACCGGGTCCACGGCGGGGCATACCGCCGGACCCACCACCGGGCATACCACCGGTCCCACGGCCGGGCATACCACCGGTCCCACGGCCGGGCATACCACCGGTCCCACGGCCGGGCACGCGACCGGTCCCGCGCCCGGCGACTACCGCGCCGCGTTCAATGTGGCGCGCCTCGCCATGGCCGTCGTCGACCGCGAGGGCAGGGTGCTCGACGCCAACCCCGCGCTCGGCGCCCTGCTCGGCACCGATCCGGCCCTGCTGATCACCCGCAGCGCGGCGGACCTGGCCGATCTGCGCGAGGATCCGCGCACCTGGCGGGAGTACCGGGACGTGCTCGGCGGCCGTGCCGCGCGGCTGCGCCGCACCCGGCGGCTGCGGCGCGCCGACGGCCATGCCCTGTGGGCCGAGATCACCGTGGAGCCGGCGCCGGACAGCTGCAGTCTGCTGCTGTCGATGGCCGACATCAGCGACCAGCGGGATCTCCAGGGGCGGCTGCGCCATCTGCAGATGCACGATCCGGTGACCCGGCTGCCCAACCGCAGCCTCTTCTTCGAGCGGATGACCCGGGCGCTGGAGGCGGCCACCTACGACCACGGGGGCACCGGCCGGATCGGGCTGTGCTATCTCGACCTGGACGGCTTCAAGGCGGTCAACGACACCCTCGGCCACCGGGTCGGTGACCGGCTGCTCGGCGCGGTCGCCCAGCGGCTCACCGACTGCGCGGCGCCCGGCGGCCATCTGGTGGCGCGGCTCGGCGGGGACGAGTTCGCCCTGCTGGTCCGCAACTCCACCGGCACCGAGCAGCTGTGCGACCTCGCCCGGACGGTGCTGGCCGCCCTGCAGGAACCGTTCGACGTGGGCGGACAGCGGCTCTCGGTGTCGGCGAGCATCGGCGTGGTGGAGCGGCCCGCGGCCGGCACCCACACCACCTGGCTGATGCAGGCCGCGGACACCACGCTGTACTGGGCGAAGGAGGACGGCAAGGCGCGCTGGACCCTCTTCGACCCGGAGCGCAACGCCCATCGGATGACCCGGCAGGCGCTGTCCAGCACACTGCGCCCGGCGGTCGAGCGGGACGAGTTCGTGCTCGACTACCAGCCGCTCGTGGGGCTGGGCGACGGGGTGGTCCGGGGGGTGGAGGCGCTGGTGCGCTGGGACCATCCGCAGTTCGGGCGGCTGTCGCCGAACCGGTTCATCCCGCTGGCCGAGGAGAACGGCGCGATCGTGCCGCTGGGCCGGTGGGTGCTGCGCACCGCCTGCCGCCAGGCCCGTGCCTGGCAGCTGGCCGAACCGCCGCATCCGCTGGTGGTCAGCGTGAATGTGGCGGTCCGCCAGGTGTGGGACTCCGATCTGGTGGCCGATGTCGGCGCGATCCTGGCCGAGACCGGGCTGCCGCCCCATCTGCTCCAGCTGGAGCTGACCGAGTCGGCGGTGATGGGGTCCACCGGGCGGCCGCTGCAGGCGCTGCAGGCGCTCAGCGACATGGGGGTGGCCATCGCGATCGACGACTTCGGCACCGGCTACTCCAACCTCGCCTATCTCAGCCGGCTGCCGGTCTCCACGCTCAAGCTGGACGGCTCGTTCGTCCAGGGGTTCCGGGCGGAGGAGCATCCGAATCCGGCCGACGAGACCATCGTCGAGGCGCTGGTACAGCTCGCGCACCGGCTGGGCCTCACGGTGACGGCCGAATGTGTGGAGAGCGCCGAGCAGGCGGAGCGGCTGAGGCGGATCGGCTGCGATACGGGACAGGGGTGGTTCTACTCCCGTCCGGTGCCGCCGGACCGCATCCAGGCGATGATCACCTGCTCGGCGCCGGGTTAGCGCTACGCCTCCGTCTGCGCCGTCGGCAGATCGTAGACGTCGGCGATCAGCTCGTACGAGCGCAGACGGGCGTCCCGGCCGTGGGCATTGGCTGTGATCTTGACCTCGTCCGCCCCGGTGCGCTTGATCAGCCCGTCGAGCCCCTCGCGGACCTGGTCCGGGCTGCCGTACTCGACATTGGCCAGCCAGCTGTTGATGAAGTCGCGCTCGATCTCGTTGAACTCGTACCCCTCGGCCTCCTCGGGCGTCGGCACCAGGCCGGGGCGTCCGGTGCGCAGCCGGATCATGGCCAGGGCGCCGGTGAGCACCTGACGGTGGGCCTCCTTCTCGTCCTCGGCGGCGAAGGCCGAGACGCCGATCGAGGCGTACGGCTCGTCCAGCACGGCGGACGGCCGGAAGGTCTCGCGGTAGAGGTCGAGCGCGGGGACGGTGTTGGCCGCGGAGAAGTGGTGGGCGAAGGAGAACGGCAGGCCGAGCATCCCGGCGAGCCGGGCGCTGAACCCGCTGGAGCCCAGCAGCCAGATCGAGGGCCGGCCGGCCGACTGGACCCCGCCGGGCACGGTGCCCTGCACCGGCCCCGGCACCGCGTGGATACGTGCGTAGCGGTGGCCGTCCGGGAAGTCGTCGTCGAGGAAGCGGGTCAGCTCGGCGAGCTGCTGGGGGAAGTCGTCGGCGCCCTCACGCAGCCGGTCGGTGCGGCGCAGCGCGGCGGCCGTGGCCCCGTCGGTGCCGGGGGCGCGGCCGAGGCCGAGGTCCACCCGGCCGGGGGCTAGCGCCTCCAGGGTGCCGAACTGCTCGGCGATGACCAGCGGGGCGTGGTTGGGGAGCATCACCCCGCCGGAGCCCAGCCGGATCCGCTCGGTGTGCGCGGCGAGATGCGCGAGGATGACCGCCGGGGAGGAGCTGGCGACCCCGGGCATGGAGTGGTGCTCGGCGACCCAGAAGCGCTGGAAGCCCCGGCGCTCGGCGAGCCGGGCGAGTTCGGTGGTGGTGCGCAGCGCCTCGGCGGCCGTCACCCCGCTGCCTACGGTCGCGAGGTCCAGCACCGACAGGGGCACCGGTGCGCTGCCGAGGGGCCGGGCCCGGATGGGGTCGCGCTGGTCGTCTCGCCGGTCCTGCTCATCGGCCACGGTGGCCCGCCTCCCTGGTCGCACTGCGGTGCGCGTATGTCGTGTGCGTGTGCGGCGCCGCGCCGCCACGCCTCTACGTCTACCGGCGACCTTCAACCGGAGAAAGACTCCGCTTTATTCCCGGCCCTTGTTTCCCGGCCCCGCGGGCCCTCCGGAAGACGGCCGGGGCCGGGGACCATCCGGCCCCGGAAAACGGCCGGGTCCGCCGCCACCTGGGGAGGAGGTGTGGCGGCGGACCCGACGGCGGTGTGCCGTGCGCTCGCGCGGAACGGGCCTAGCCCGCGGTCCGCGCGGTGCGACGGCGGTGGAGGGCCAGCGCCGTACCGGCGCCGCCGAGCACCAGCGCACCCGCCGTGAGGCCGATGGGCAGGGCGGCGGAGATGCCCTTGTCGTCGGCGAGACGCCGGGTGGTGAGGGCGTCGGCGGCCGCGGCGTTCACGATCGGGGCGTGGGCGGCCAGGGCGGAGGTCGTGTAGTGACCGGCCTTGTGCACCGACGCGACCGAGCCGTCGGGCTTCAGCAGCACCTGGGTGTTGTTGGGGTGACGGAAGTCGAAGAGCCCGGAGAGGGTGTTCGCCCGGCGGTCGAAGGAGGCGTCACCGATCCGGCCGGTGTGCCAGTTGTCCTCGATGAAGCGGGTGATCGAGGTCTGCTCGGTCTGGGTGTGGTCGACCTTGTTGGACTTGCTGAACGGGGAGATCACCAGCAGCGGCTGCCGGGGGCCGGGGCCACAGCGGTCCTGGTAGCCGCCCGCGGGCTTCGGAGCGGACTGGCAGGCGGGGCTGTCGGTGGCCTTGCCGTTGGAGCCCGTGGTCTTGTCGGTCGACCCGTTGAGCGGCTTGGCGTAGGCGTGGTCGTACCAGCCGTCGCTGTCGTCGTACGCGACGACGATCGCGGTGTCCTTCCACTGCGGCGACTTCTGGATCGCGTTGATCTGCTCGACCAGGAAGTGCTGCTCGTCGACCGGGTCGGAGTAGGCGGCGTGGCCGTCCTGGTACTCGGCGGCCTTCAGGAAGCTGACGGACGGCAGATGGCCCGTCTTGAGCGCCGCGTCGAAGTCGGTGAGGTCGTAGTTGTGGTTGGCCCGGCCGCTGTGGCCGATCTCCTGGACGTTCTTCGGCGGGAGGTGATGCGGGTTCGCCGTGGACTTGTAGTACTGGAACGGCGCGTGGTGCGGGCTGTAGTCCACCGAGGCGGCGCCGCCGACGTTCTTGTGGGTGGTGCCGGAGCACTTGGCGTAGTGGTCCTGCGCACCGTCCCAGGCGGTGCTGGGCCGGAAGCCGCCCTGGAACCAGCCCCAGCTCACATCCTTGGCGTTGAGCAGATCGCCGATGTTCCGGCCCTTCAGCTGGGCCAGGGCGTTGCCGCTGGTGTGGTCCTTGTTGGAGCAGTCGTCGAAGGCCGGGTCCGGGTCGTTGATCACCGTGCCGACGCCCTTGGCGTCCGGCGAGGCCACCGTGTACGCGTCCGGCTTGTCGGTCTGCTTCGGGTCCTCGGTGGAGGACTTGGGGTCGGTGGAGATCACGCCATGGGTCTGGCCCGAGATCAGCTCCAGCGCTCCGGGGGTGGAGGGGCCGTAGGCCGAGCTGAAGGAACGGTCGCTCATCGCGTAGTGCTGGGCGTAGTTCCACAGGCCGGTGACGGTGTTTCCGTCGTAGTAGTCCATCACCAGACCGGGCTCGCCGAACAGCCCGGTGCACTTGCTGACCTCGGTGTTCTCCACGAACTTATCGGCCTTGCCGCCATTGGCGGCGTACTGCTCGGGGCCGTAGGAGTGGTTCTGGTCACAGGTCATGGCCTGGTCGCTGCGCAGCCGCTTGGGCTTGTACAGATTGGGGTTCTTCTCCAGCAGCCCGGCGTGCGCCAGGGTGTCGATGTCCTTGGGGGTGTCCTTGGCCGGCGTGAACTTGGTGCCGTCCGTGTTCGCCGCCTTGGGATAGGTGCCGAAGTAGTGGTCGAACGAGATGTTCTCGTCGAAGATCACCACCACATGCTTCACCGGGGTCGCGGTGTGGCCGCCCTGCGCGGGCGCGGCCCATGCGGGGGCCACCCCGCCCACGGTCGCCAGGGCCGCGGCGCCGGCCAGGGCACCCCAACGCGCGACCCGGCCACGCCGTCGGCCGCCTTCGGATCCTGCCGTGCCGCCCATGTCATGCCTCCACATGATTCGCGTTTCACGCCTGCGCCTGATCCTGTGCCGCGGGCAGGACTCTCCGATGGAATCCATGGAGACGGCCGAGTGAATAGAGGGTCAGAAGAATCCAAGGAACTCTTGAGATGTTCTTGACCGGATGGTGGGGCGACGATCAGGTCAGAAGGGTTCGTCCCAGCCAGTCGGAACGGTCTCTCGCCCCGGGGAGCGCGAAGAAATAGCCGCCGCCGAAGGGGGTGATGTAGTCCACCAGCGGCTCCCCCGCCAGCCGCTTCTGCACGGTCTCGAACTGGCGCTCGAGGTCCTGCTGGTAGCAGCAGAACAGCAGCCCCATGTCCAAGTTGCCATTGCCGTCCATGCCCCGGTCGTAGTTGTAGGCACGGCGGAGGATGCGCTGGTCCTCGGTCCGGGCGGTGCGCGGATTGGCCATCCGTATATGGCTGTCCAGCGGAATGATGTCGCCCTTGGGGTCCTGTGCGAAGCGCGGGGTGTCGAACTCGTGCTGACCGTCCAGCGGGGCGCCGGAGTCCCGGCTGCGGCCGAACATGCGCTCCTGCTCGCTGATCGACACCCGGTCCCAGAACTCCACCAGCATCCGGATCAGCCGGATCACCTGATAGCTGCCGCCGGTCGCCCAGGCGGGCTCCCCGGAGTGGGCGCCCACCCACACCAGACGGTCCATCGTCCGGGCGTCCCCGGTGTCCGGGTTGGCGGTGCCGTCCTTGAACCCCAGGTGGTTGCGCGGGGTGCCGGACGGGCGCGGCGGGCTGACGAAGCCGTCGATACGCCAGCGGATCTGCAGCGCGCCCCGGGTGTGGCGGGCGATGTCGCGCAGCGCGTGGAGCACCGTGTCCGTGCTGTCGGCGCACAGTTGGAGGCTCAGATCGCCATGGCACCAGTCGGGGTCGAGATCGTCGTCGGGGAAGGAGCGCATCGCGTGCAGCCGCCGGGGCTTGCGGTCCCGCAGTCCGTAGCGCTCGTCGAAGAGCGAGGCGCCCACGCCGACGGTCGCGGTCAGCTGGTCGGCGGCCACCTGGGGGCCCAGGGTGCCGGAGTCCGCGGGCGGCGCGGTGATCCCGACCGGATCGGGGGTGCCTCCGGTGGTGAGGAAGCGGCACCGCTCGGTGAGCGTACGGAAGGCGTCGGCCAGCTCCTTGCGCCCCTCGGCCGTGGTGTCGAAGGCGATGAACGCGGTGGCCCGCTGGGGCGGGGTGAGGATGCCGGCCTGATGGGTGCCGTGGAAGGGGACGCGGGTGGGCATCTTCCCCGGCCCGGCCTCCTTCGCCGCCGCCGTACCCGCGGCCGTGCCCGCCACCGCGCCGACCGTGCCCGCGGCGGCGCCCAGCAGAAAGCCCCTGCGCAGCACCTCGCTCACCGAGTCCTCCGCACATCCATCAGGGCCGCCACCTGGGCCAGCCGCTCCACCAGCGCGCCCGTGTCCGCGTTGAGCCGCTGGCGCCCGGATCGGCTCAGCCGGTCCAACGAGGTCCAGCGGTCGCCGTGGTGCGAGCGCTCCAGGGTCCGCTGGGTGCGGTCCAGGTCGCTCTTCAGCTCGGGCAGCCAGGGGGCACGGGGCTTCAGCAGCGGCTCCAGCCGGCGCAGCACGGCCCGGGTACCGTCCAGGTTGGCCCGCGCGGTGGCCAGGTTGGTGCCGCTGCCGTAGTCGGTGCGGCCGGTCAGCTCGAACTGCACGGTGTTCTCCATGATCTCGTGCGCCCGCAGGCCCAGGTCGGCCGGGTCCATCCGCTCCTGCGGCCAACCGTCCCGCAGGTCTCGGACGTCCTTGACGAGCCGGTCGGCGACCGGGCGCAGGGCGCTCGCGGACTGACGGTGCCACAGGCCGTACTCCAGGCGGTGGAATCCGGTGAAGTCCGGGTCATGGACCCCGTCGGACAGCCCCGCCGTGGTGCCGTTGATCGCCCCGTCGGCGTCGCCGAAGGCGCCATAGGCGGCGCCCATCCGCTCGTACACCAGATGGGCGGGCAGCCAGGCCGCACGGGCCGTGGCCAGGTCACCGCGGTGGATGGCCGAGCGCAGCGCGTCCGTGCGCAGCACCAGCTCGTCCATCCGGCCCGCCACCCACTTCTGGTAGGCGATGGTGGGCGGGATCAGATCCTGCTGGCCGACCGGGATCGCGGCCGGTCCACCACCCCGCGCCGGTCCGGGCACGGTGACGGTGGGCCCGGTGACCGCGTCCGCGTCCTCGGGCAGGCAGACGAAGGCGTAGGAGCCCCCGCCGAGCGTGACGCTCAGCGGTCTGCTGGTGCCGGGGCCCAGGCCCTCCACCTCTCCGTAGACGGCGCCGTTCGCCGGATTGGTGAGATAGACCTCGGCCGATCTGCTGGAGGTGTTCCGCAGCTCGAAGACCTGCTTGCCACGGATGGCATCGGTCCAGCCACGGCCACAGCCGCCCTCGGACACCTCGACGGAGGTGTGCCGCAGCCCGTCCGGTGCCTTCGTGGGCGCGCCTCCGCTCGCGGAGGGGCGCGCAGGAGAGCCGTCCGAGGAGCCTCCGCCGACCGCCAGCGCGCCGATTCCGACGGCCGTGGCCACCGTCACCGCACCGGCGACCAGCAGATGACGTGCCGGCGGGACCGGGGAGAGATGTTGGCGACGCACGGCTGCATGCTAGGCGCAGTCCGATAAGCGGAATGCCCTGATGGCGAAAGAGCGCCATGGAATTCCACCGGGGTTCAGCTCCCCGTCACCGGATCCTCGGGCCCTTCGGCGCGCCCGTCCGCGGCCGCGCCACCCGCCGCTATCCGCCGCTCCGGGCGAAGAGCGTGCCCAGCCGGTCATGGACCGGATCGCGGCCCAGCAGCCGCAGCCCCTCCCAGACCGTGACCTGGTTGGCCGTGAGCACCGGCTTGCCCAGCTCCGCCTCCAGATCCGGAATCCAGGCGGCGGTGTGCAGGGCGGTGTCCGGCAGGAGCACCGCCTGGGCCTCGGGGTGGTCCCCGGCGCGGGCCAGCTCCAGCACTTCCTCCCGGCCCCAGGTGCCGACCTCCGCGGCCGTGATGATCCCGCTGCCGCGCATCGAGACCACCTCGGCGCCGGCCGCCTTCAAAAATGCCCGGAAGTAGTCGGCGACGTCCTCCGGATAGGTGGCGGCGATGGCCACCCGGTCGGCGCCGAGCGCCTGCACCGCGTGGGCGAAGGCGAAGGAGGTGCTGGAGGCGGGCAGCCCGGCCGTCTCGCCCAGCTCGCGCACCTGTTCCTTGGCGCCCTCCCAGCCGAAGACGAAGCTGGCGCTGGTGCACGCCCAGACCACGGCACGGGCGCCGCGCTCGGCGAGCTCGGCGACCCCGGCCGCGAGGCGGGCCGCCGACCCCATCTCCAGCAGGGCGTCCACCCGGTGGGCGTCCTCACCGATGTCGGTATGGACCAGTGGAAGCCGGATGTCGCCGCTGTCGCCGCCGAGCATGCCTTCCAGGCGCGGGTATTCGTCCTCGGCGGAGTATCCGGGGTAGAGAAAGCCCACCGTGTCCGGGGCCGGGTGCGTCGAGTCCACCATGACTGCCTCCTTGACTTGCGGCCCCCGCGAGCGCCGCCGCTGCACTGCTGTCACTTCTCCTACACCGCGGACGCCCGGCGGGTTCCCACCCGCCGGGCACACCGGGCCCTCGGCTCACCCCGCGGCCGCACCGCCGGAGTCGTCGAGGTAGAGGCCCCCGCCTCACCCCGCGGCCGGGCCTCCCGAATCGTCGAGATAGGGGCCCTCGCCGAGGCCGGTGCCGAAGCCCGGGTCGAGCCCGTCGGCCGGGTCGCCGTCCGTACCCGGCGAGGCCGCCCCGGCCAGCGCCGCCTCCGTCTCGTCCACCACGGACTCGACCGCCTCCACGACCCCGAGCATCGACTCGACGACCGGGTCCGTCACCGGGAGCGGGCCGCTCGGCGACACCGACATCCCCGCCGGACCGGACCGGGCGGCCGGGTCGAGCAGCGCCTGGTACGGCCCGACGGCCTGGGCGCCGATCGCCCGCAGCGCCGCCCACATGGTGACCTGGTTCGCGGACAGCACGGGCATCCGCAGCTCCGCCTCCAGCTGCGGGATCACGTCGTAGGTCGGCAGATTGGTGCAGCTGATGAAGAGCGCGTCGGTGGCCCCGACCACCGCCTGCCGGGCCATGTCGACCACATCGCGGTACGGCACCTTCCAGATGTGCCGGGTCAGTCCGAGGTACGCCCGGCCGGTGACGGTCATCCCGCCCTCGGCCAGATACTCCTCCAGCGAGTCGGTGACGGACTGGGTGTACGGCGTCACCACCGCGATCCGCCGGGCGCCGATCTCCCGCAGGGCCTCCAGCAGCGCGCCCGAGGTGGTCAGCGACGGGATCTCACCCGCCTGGGACATGGCCGCGCACATCGCGCGCTCCCCGGCGACCCCGCCGACGAAGCTGCCCGAGGTGCACGCGTACGCCACCACTTCCGGTGCGACGGCCGCCAGCGCCTGCACCGCGTCGTGCAGGGTCTCGTGCTCACTGACGAGCCGCGCCAGGTCGAGGCTCACCTCGACGGGTACGAACGGGGTACGGGTGAGGTGGAGGGATACCTCGTCCGGCACCCAGCGCCACAGCTCACGGTCGAGTGCGAAGTCGAACGGTGCCACCACACCCACGCCGCGCTGCGGCTGTGGGCCACCCAGAAAAGAGACGTCCAAAGCGAGCCCCAATACGGAACGGAGGGACTGGACCATTGGCCAGAGATTTGGATGGAGAGAGCCGGCCTGTTGCCGGGACGCCGGGACAGATGCCGTTGTTGACGACGGTAGTTTCCGCTGCCTAGCGTGGTCAATCCTCAAACTGAGGCGCCTGCCCGCTCCTTCTTCAGGCAAACCCACCCACGTTTCGAAACGGTTTCCCGCCTATGTCCGAAAGCACAGTTGTCGTCTTCGGCGACCAGCCGCCGGTCCACCTGGACCGGGTGGCCGGCCGGGCCAAGGTGCTCGTCTGTGACGAGAATTCGCTGCCCCAGGCGCTCCCCACCGCGGATGTGCTCCTGGTCTGGGACTTCACCTCCGACGCGGTCCGCGGCGCCTGGCCCGGCGAGGGCCCCCGGCCGGCGTGGGTCCATACGGCGAGCGCGGGGGTGGACCGGCTGCTCTGCCCCGAACTCGTCGCGTCCGACACGGTACTGACCAATGCTCGAGGGGTCTTCGAGCAGCCGATCGCGGAGTATGTGGCCGGTCTGGTGGTCGCCATGGCCAAGGACTTCCACGGAAGCTGGGAGCTGCAGCGGCAGCGACGCTGGCAGCACCGCGAGACGATGCGGCTGGCCGGAACGCGCGCCGTGGTCGTGGGCGCGGGTCCCATCGGCCGGGCGATCGGCTCCACCCTGGCCGCGCTCGGCGTGGTGGTCGAGCTGGTGGGCCGCACCGCCCGGCAGGGCGTGCGCGGCGGTGACGAGCTGCCCGAGCTGCTTCCGTCGGCCGACTGGGTGGTGAGCGCGGCGCCGCTCACCGACGCCAACCGCGGCATGTTCGACCGCGCCGTCTTCGACCGGATGAAGCCCTCCGCCCGGTTCATCAACATCGGCCGCGGCCCCTTGGTCGTCGAGAAGGACCTTACGGCGGCCCTGGTCGCCCGGCGGATCGCCGGGGCGGCCCTGGACGTCTTCGAACACGAGCCGCTGGCCTCGGACGATCCCCTGTGGGACGTCCCCGGGCTGTTCGTCTCGCCCCATATGAGCGGCGACACGGTCGGGTGGCGCGACCACCTGGCCGACCAGTTCCAGGACAACTACGAGCGCTGGTGCGCGGGCGAACCACTGCTCAACATCGTCGACAAACGCCTCGGGTACGTACCGGTGGACTGACCGCAGGACCTGAACGGAGAGCCGGATGACCGACATTCACGACCTGACAGCCGTTCAACTCGTCGAGCGCTATGCCTCCGGCGAGCTCTCCCCCGTCGAGGCGACCCGTGCCGTCCTCCACCGGATCGAGCAGATTCAGCCGGAGGTGAACGCCTTCACCCGGGTGGACGCCGAGGACGCGCTGCGGCAGGCCGAGGAGTCCGCCGAGCGGTGGCGGCGCGGGGCCCCGGTGGGCCTGGTGGACGGCGTCCCGGTGTCGGTGAAGGACATCCTGCTGCAGCGCGGCGCCCCCACCCTGCGCGGTTCGCGGACCGTACGGCCCGAGGGCAAGGCGTGGGACGAGGACGCGCCCTCGGTGGCGCGGCTGCGCGAGCACGGCGCGGTGTTCGTGGGGAAGACCACGACCCCGGAGTTCGGCTGGAAGGGCGTCACCGACAGCCCGGTCCACGGGGTCACGGGCAATCCGTACGACCCCCAGCGGACCGCGGGCGGCTCCAGTGGCGGCAGCGCGGCCGCGGTCGCGCTGGGCGCGGGTCCGCTGAGCCTGGGGACGGACGGCGGGGGCTCGGTCCGTATCCCGGCGGCCTTCTGCGGCATCTTCGCGCTGAAACCCACCTATGGGAGGGTTCCGCTCTATCCGGCGAGCGCGTTCGGCACCCTGGCCCATGTGGGGCCGATGACCCGGGACGCGGCGGACGCGGCGCTGCTGATGGACGTGATCTCCGGCCCGGACTGGCGCGACTGGTCCCAGCTGGGCCCCGCCGAGAGCGGCTTCCGGGAGGCGCTCGTACCCGGCGGGGGCGGGGTGGACGGCCTGCGGGTCGCCTACAGCCCCACGCTCGGCGGCGCGGCCGTGGTCGACCCGGAGGTGGCCGCGGCGGTGCGGCGGGCGGTGGACCTGCTGGCGGAGCTGGGCGCGGTGGTCGAGGAGATCGACCCCGGGTTCGAGGATCCGGTGGAGGCGTTCCACACCCTGTGGTTCAGCGGCGCGGCCCGGGTGGTGCAGCCACTGGGGCAGGAGGACTGGGAGCTGCTGGACCCGGGGCTGCGCGAGATCTGCGCCCAGGGGGCGTCGTACAGCGCGCTGGACTATCTGGCGGCCGTGGATGTGCGGATGGCCCTCGGCCACGCCATGGGACGGTTCCACTCCGCGTACGACCTGCTGGTCACCCCCGCGCTGCCGATCACCGCGTTCGAGGCGGGGGTGGAGGTGCCCAAGGGTTCGGAGCACACCCGGTGGACCGGCTGGACGCCGTTCACCTATCCGTTCAACCTGACCCAGCAGCCCGCGGCCTCGGTGCCGTGCGGCCTCAGCGGCGCGGGCCTGCCGATCGGGGTGCAACTGGTGGGTGCGCGCCACGCGGACGCGCTCGTGCTGCGCGCGGCGCACGCGCTGTTCGAGGCGGGGCTGGCGGACGGGGTGCGCCCGCCGACGGCGTAAGGCCCATCGCCCACGGCCCGGGGCGACTCCGCCCCGGGCCCCGGGCTTGCGCTACGCCGGGCACACGCCGAGGGCCCGTGCCCGGCCCACGCGCTACGCCCGGCGGAAGTTCAGCGTCTCCCCCAGCGCCCCGGCGCGCCACAGGTCCTGGCAGGCGTCGGCCATGCGGTCGAGGCCGTCCACGATCGTGCCCCAGACGATCCCGGGCACCCAGCCCGCGTCGCCGTTGATCAGCAGGTTGTTCCGCTCGTAGAAGAGCGCCAGGTCGATCACCTGCCGCCGCCCCTGGTGCTTGGCCTCGGTCTCGTATCCGTACGACTTGGTCCCGAGCTGGGTGTCCGTGAAGGTGAAGTAGCACAGGTCCCCGGGGATCGGGGTGATCGTCGGGTTCTCGAGGGGCGGCTCCTCCGGCGCGAAGGGTGGCAGCAGCGCGTAGATCTCATTGCGTGCGTACTTCGCGTGATACACATCACCCCCGAGCGGCAGCGCGTTCCACACCGCGTCGCAGGTGATCGGCGCGAGATCGTCAAGGAGCTTGGCCGTGCAGCTCACCCCGCGCTTGTCGAGCGAGACCTCGATGAACCGGTCGGCTCGGTCAACCATCGACTTTCCTCCAGGTCGCTTCGGAACCAGTCCTGTCCCAGGGGACTACCCAGACATCGGCTGTATCAAGGGCCGGAAACGGCCTGCATACATTTGGCGGAGTCGGGTAGCCGCGCGCCCATGGCTCCACCACGTGGGAAAGACACCGATAGCAGAGAAATAGCCAAAATGGGCCCAAGCCGCCGAGCTCTTCTCGCGGGCGGCGCGGCCCTGGGTCTGCTGGGCGCGGCCGGCTGCAGCCGGGTGTCCGGCTCGGACGCCGAGGACGGGGGCAATCTGCTGGAGCGGCTGCGGTCGCAAGGGACGGTCCGACTGGGAATTGCGGGGGAGATCCCATTCGGCTACATCGACGAGAACGGCGAGTTCACCGGCGAGGCACCGGAGATCGCCAAGGTCATCTTCAAACGGCTGGGCGTGCCCAAGGTCCAGCCGGTGCCGACCGAGTTCGGCTCGCTCATCCCCGGCCTCCGCTCACAGCAGTTCGACGTGGTCTCGGCGGGGATGTACATCAACCCCGAGCGCTGCGCCCAGGTGATCTTCTCCGACCCCGACTACCGCATGCGTGACGCGTTCATCGTGCGCAAGGGGAACCCCAAAAACCTGCACAATTACGAAGACATCTTTAAAAAGAAGGCCAAAATGGCCACCGGCACCGCCTACGCCGAGATCGGCTATGCGGAGGACGCCGGGATCAAGCAGAGCGACATGCTGATCCTCCCCGACCAGCTGGCCGGGCTGCTGGCCGTGGAGCAGGGCCGGGCGGATGTCTTCGCGGGCACGACCGTGACCGTGCACAACGTGGTGAAGCAGCGGAACAGCCGGCTGGCCGAGGCCACCGAGCCGTTCCAGCCGTATGTCGACGGCAAACCGGACATCGGCGCCGGCGGCTTCGCCTTCCGCCCCGAGGAGACCAAGCTCCGGGACGCCTTCAACGTGGAGCTGCACAAGATGAAGAAGAGCGGCGAGCTGCTGCGAATCGTGCGGCCCTTCGGCTTCACCAAGGAAGAGATGACCGATCTGACCGCCAAGGAGCTGTGCTCATGACGGCCGGGCTGTGGGAAAACTGGCTTCTTCCGGGCGTCTGGATCACCATCCAGCTGACCCTGTACAGCGCGGTCTTCGCGGCCGTCGTGGCGTTCGGCATCGGGATCGCGCGCACCTCCCGGCTGTGGATCGTCCGCTTTCTGACCGGCTTCTATGTGGAGGTCTTCCGCGGCACCTCGGCCCTGGTGCTGATGTTCTGGCTGTTCTTCGTGATGCCACTGGCGTTCGAGTTCCAACTGGTGCCGATGTGGGCCGCGGTGCTGGCGCTCGGCCTCACCTACGGGGCGTACGGCTCGGAGATCGTGCGTGGCGCGCTCGCCGCGGTGGCCCCGGCGCAGCGTGAGGCGGCCATCGCGCTCAGCTTCACGCCCGCGCAGCGGATGCGCCGGGTGATCCTGCCGCAGGCGATCCCGGAGATGATCCCGCCCTTCAACAATCTGCTGATCGAGCTGTTGAAGGCGACCGCCCTGGTCTCCGCGGTGAGCGTCGCCGACATCACCTTCGCCGCCCAGCTCTCGCGGCTGGCGACCGGTGACAGCCTGGAGATCTACGCGATCATCCTGGTCCTCTACTTCGTGCTGGCCTTCGTCCTCACCCGGCTGATGCGGCTGCTGGAGCGGCGCGCCAAGGCGGGCATCGGCCAGGCCCCCGTGAAGTCCGGCAAGGGCCCGCTGATCACCCGGAAGCTGTCCTCGCGCCAGGAGGCCGAGCAGTCGTCCAACATCATCACGGCGGGAGGTGCCCAGTGAGCTGGAACTGGGATGTGGCGAAGGACTTCCTCCCCGAGCTGGGCAACGGGCTGCTGATCACCCTGGAGGCGACCGCCCTGGGTTCGATCCTGGCGTTCGCGCTCGGCCTGGTGTGGGCGATGGCCTTCCGCTCGCCGACCCGCTTCATACGCTGGCCGGTGGCGGCGGTCGTGGAGTTCATCCGCAACACGCCGCTGCTGGTGCAGCTGTTCTTCTTCTACTACGTGCTGCCGACCTGGGACATCAAGTTCTCGGCACTCACCACCGGGGTGATCGCGCTCGGTCTGCACTACTCGACGTACACCGCCGAGGTCTACCGGGCCGGGATCGACGGTGTGCCCAAGGGCCAGTGGGAGGCGGCGACCGCGCTCAGCCTCTCCCGCGGCCGTACCTGGACCGCGGTGATCCTGCCGCAGGCCATTCGCCGGGTGGTGCCCGCACTGGGCAACTACGTCATCGCGATGCTGAAGGACTCCCCGATGCTCGCGCTGATCGGCGTCGTCGACATGCTGCAGAAGGCACGCGCGGAGGGCGCGTCGTCCTTCCAGTACATCGAGCCCTACACGATGGTCGGCATCGCCTTCATCGTCATCGCCTATCCGGCTTCCCTTCTGATGCGAGCCCTGGAGCGTCGTCTTGGCCACTGAAACCGACCACACGAACCCTGCCGTGGACGGCAGTGAACTGATCCGCTTCGACCAGGTGACCAAGCGCTTCGGCAGCAATACGGTCCTGGACAACCTCGACTTCTCGGTCTCCTCCGGCAAGCACGTCACCCTGATCGGCCCCTCGGGCTCGGGCAAGACCACGATCCTTCGGCTGCTGATGACGCTGATCAAGCCGGACGAGGGCACGATCAAGGTCGACGGCGACTATCTGACCCATGAGGACCGGGCCGGCAAGCTGGTCCCGGCGGGTGAGAAGCACACCAGAGAGGTGCGCAAGAAGATCGGAATGGTCTTCCAGCAGTTCAACCTCTTCCCCAATATGCGGGTGCTGCGGAACATCACCGAGGCCCCGGTGCATGTGCTGGGCCTCAGCAAGGACGAGGCCGAGACCCGCGCCCGGGAGCTGCTCGACCTGGTCGGGCTCGGCGACAAGTGCGACGCGTACCCGACACAGCTGTCCGGCGGGCAGCAGCAGCGGGTGGCGATCGCCCGGGCGCTGGCGATGCGGCCGCAGGTGATGCTGCTGGACGAGGTGACGTCGGCGCTGGACCCGGAGCTGGTGGCCGGAGTGCTGGATGTGCTGCGTGACATCGCTCACACAACGGACATCACCATGCTCTGTGTCACCCATGAGATGAACTTCGCGCGGGACATCTCCGACGATGTGCTGATGTTCGACTCGGGCCGGGTGATCGAGTCCGGGCCGCCGGAGAAGATCTTCACCGAGCCGGAACACGAGCGGACGAGGGAGTTTCTGAGCGCGGTGCTCTGACCTCTCGGCCGGATCGCCCGGCTCCCGCCGGGCCCGGTCCGGCGCTGCCCCCGCGACCCTCCCGCGGGGGCACGCCATTGTCATATGCCGAGCACATACGCCCCTGCTGACCGGGGCCGATGGGCCTCGGCAATATCCTCAACAGCCGATCCGGATAAGGCCCTTGGCGGTTATCGTGATACAAAGCCACGCCAACCTGCGAGGGGGGAAATCGTGGCGCTCAGGCCCGAGCCGACCGCGCCGTTCCACTCGGTGCAGCACGCCCTCCGCATCCTGGAGGTCGTCGCCAAACACTCGTCCGGCGTCAGCGACATCATGCTCGCCAGGGAGACCCGGCTGCCGGCCCACCAGCTCGCCGATCTGCTGCGGATGCTGCGCCGCGAGGGCTATGTGGAGCAGATCGCCGACGGCGCCTACGTCGGTGGCAGCGCCCTGACCCTGCTGGGCTCCGCCGCCCCCGAGCGCGGCCACGCCGTCCGGGACAAGCTCCAGCAGTCCCTCATCGCCCTGCGCGACTCGGTGGGCGCGGCGGTCTACCTCAGCCGCTATGTGGACGGCGAAATCAAGATCACGCAGTATGCGGACGGGCCGCGTACGCCCAAGGTCAACGAGTGGGTGGACTTCCGCTCCGCCGCCCACGCCATGGCGCTCGGCAAATGCCTGCTCACCCAGCTCGACCACGACAGCCGCCGCGACCACCTCGCCCGCCACAGGACGGTGCGGCTCACCTCCCGGACCACCACCAGCGAGAAGGTGCTGTTCCGCAAGCTGGACAGCCAGCCCGCCACCGTGCCCGTCCTCGACCTACAGGAATACGCGGTCGGCACGGTCTGTGCGGCGGTCCCGATCAGCGCCGGGCGCTCGGTGGGCTGCCTGGCCCTCTCCCTCCCCCTGACCCATGCCCACCGCCTCCGCCAGGCCGCCGACACCCTCAACCGCGAGGCGGCCCCGATGCTGCTCTCCCTCTCCATCTGAGCCGCGTGGGCCCCGGCCTTGCCCCGGAGAGCGGTGGTCAAAACCACCCCTCCGGACCAGGTAGTATTTATGTCGTCAGCAGGCGCCGCTAGCTCAGTTGGTTAGAGCAGCTGACTCTTAATCAGCGGGTCCGGGGTTCGAGTCCCTGGCGGCGCACAACTGATCAAGCGAATGGCCCGGGTGCTCTCGACAGCCCCGGGCCATTCAGCGTGCCGCCCCGCCGCGCACCTCGATCGAGTCCAGCAGCTCCCCCGTGGCGGCGGCGATGGCCTCGACGGCCTTGTCGAACGCCTCCGCGTTATGGGCGGCCGGCTGACGGAAGCCGGAGATCTTGCGGACGTACTGAAGGGCCGCGGCGCGCATATCGGCCTCGGTGACGGACTCGGCGTACGGCGGGCGGAGTGTCTTGATGGATCTGCACATACTGACGACGGTACGCCGGGGGTACGACAGTCCCTGGGCCGTGGCGGCAGCCCGCCGCAGGCGATGGGGACGTGCCTAGGCCGTCTCGGGGCCGTCCAGGACGAAGGCTCGGATCAGGTCGGACAGGGGGCCCGGCTGGTCCTGGGGGATCAGGGTGTAACTGTCGGGGATCTCCACCAGGCTGCCGCGGGGCAGCAGACCGGCCAGGCGGAGACCGTGCTCGGGCGGCATGACGCGGTCCTCGGATGCCCAGGCCACCAGGGCGGGGCGGTCGAAGGTGCGCAGGGCATCGGCCCAGTGGAGCAGCTCGGTCACCGGTGGCACGCCCAGGACGTACTTCCGGAGGTCGCGGCGGACCTCCGGGGAAGTCCACAGCGGCTGGAACCAGGCGTCCATCACCTCGCGGTCGACCGGGTGCTTGGTCATCCAGCCCCAGGTGATCGGCAGTCGGCGCAGGGGCGCGAGCTTCAGCAGTTTGAAGGCGACGTTGAGTCCGCCCGGCAGCTTCGCGGCCAGCCCCAGATTCCTGCCGGGCAGTCCGGGCGGGTAGTTCTCGAACGCCTCGCAGGAGGTGATCACCAGTCGGCCGATCCGCTGGTCGCGGCCGTCGGCGACCAGCGCCTGGGCGCCGCCCCAGTCGTTCATCGCCAGCGTGACATCCGTAAGGTCGAGCCGGTCCAGGAACTCGGCGACCAGCCGGGCCACCCCGAGCACCGACAGATCCGCGTCGGGCAGCATCGGGCGGCGGTGCCCGCCCAGGGGGAGGGTGGGGACGACACAGCGGATGTCGGGGGCCAGCGCGGCGACCACCTCGCGCCACAGGGAGCCGTCCATGGCGACTCCGTGCAGCAGGACCGCGACGGGGCCGTCGCCTCCCGTGTCCTCGTACTCGATGGTGCCTGCCGAGAGTTCCACCTCGAGATGCGGCATGGCGCCGACTGTACTCGGAGTAGTCACCCCAGGGGCAGACCGGCCAGCGTCACCGACGGGCGCGCCGCGCCACCGGACGCGGCCTCGTCCCGTACGGCCGCTTCCCTTACGGTCTCGTCCTTTACGGCGGCGTCCCGTACGCCCTCGTCCCTTACGGCCACCGCCGCGTGGTACCCGGGCGGGGCGTCCAGGTCGGCGAAGGCCCAGCCGCGGGGGCCGGGCGGGGCGCCGACCGGGGCCAGGCCCTCGGCGAGCCCTACGTGGTGGGCGCCGATCCCGCCCGGCAGCCCGGTGCCGATGCCCTTGAGGTACGCCTCCTTACGGACCCAGCAGCCCAGGAACGCCTCCTCCCGCAGCTCCTCCGGAAGCGCGTCGATCGCCGCCCGCTCCTCGGGGTGCAACTGCCCGACCAGCCCCGTCAGCCGGGCCCCGGTGCGCCCGGGGTCCCGCTCCTCGACATCGGCGCCGACGGGCGCCGAGGCGACGGCGCACAGGGCCGCGTCGCCGGAGTGGGAGAGAGAGAAGTGCAGCGCGTCCCCGCCCGCGAGGGCCGGGCGGCCGTGCGGCTTGTCGCAGTCCGGCATGCCGCAGGTCTCCCGGGTGAACGCGACCTCGGCCGGGTCGATGCCGAGATAGCCGCCGAGCAGCGTCCGCAGCCCCACATGGGAGGTCACATAGCGCTCGCGCGCCACGTCCGACCGCAGCCGCGCCGCCCGCTCGCGCTCCCGCTCGTCCAGCATGCTCTCCGCGACGGCGGCGGCAGCGGCGGCGTACGGCGGGATCCGCAGCAGCCATACGGCCACCTCGCCGGGGCCGGGGCGGTCCCCGGGGCCGGGCAGGGCGCGGACCGGGGCCCATCGCCGGGGCTCGGATGCGGGCTGAACCGGGCTGGTGAAGGACACTGTTCGGCTTCCCCCCGTGCTATCGGCCGATGACGCGCTCGCTGTGGACGTACTGACGGTACAGCGGCGCCCGCGGCGCGCCGTAGGTACCCCGGTGCCGGAACGCGCCACCACGACCGCTTCACCCGCCCCCAACGCCCTTGCCGCAAGGCCGCGTTGCCCATCGCCCACACCCGGTGACTTAGGCCACGTTCACGGTCCGGCCGACGCGGGCACCTGCCCGTCCGCACTACGATCGCGCACGTCCGGGCACGATCGGTGATGGGGGTTTGACGACCATGGCGACGGGATTCCTGGCCAAGGCGGCCTCGGCGGTGACCCTCCCGGTGGCACCGCTGTACGGCGCCTTCCTCTCGTACATGATCTTCCACCCGCCCCGCAGACCGCATCACAAGGCCCCGGCCGACCTCGGGCTGACCAGCACCGACGTCAACGTTCCGCTGAACGGGCAGCAGGGCCGCGGGCTGCATGTCTGGCTCATCCCGGGCGACGCCGAGCGGGTCGTGGTGCTCGGACACGGCCTGGGGCTCAGCAAGTCCGCGAGCCTGGCGCACGCACGGCTGCTCAGCGAGGCGGGCTACACGGTCGCCATGTTCGACCACCGCAACCACGGTAAGAGCGTCGCGGACCGGGCGGGCTGGGGCATGAGCGACCGTCACACCGACGACGTGGTCGCCGTGGTGCGGCACATGCGGTCGATGGACGAGTACGCCGCGGCGCGCATCGCGATCTACGGCTTCTCGATCTCGACCTTCCCCTCCTTCTACATGCTCAAGAGGGAGGACTGCCCGGTCGACGCGGTGGTCTTCGACAGCGGCCCGGCGCTGGAGCTGGCCCCGCTGTTCCGGAACTTCGTCGCGGCCGGCGGGGTGCCCATCCCCGGCCCGCTGGGCGCCGGCCCCTCCCGCCCGGTCGTGGAGTCGGTCGCCTCGTCGGCGGCCGTGGCGATGCTGCGGGTGCAGTGGCCGCCGCCGCCCGGAGGCGCGTACGAGCGCACCCCGATGCTCTTCCTGGCCGGTGAGCGCGACACCATGATCCCCGCCTCGGGGGTACGGGCGCTGGCCGAGCGCTATCCGCTGGCCGAGGTGCACACCCTGCCGGACACCGAGCACCTTCAGGGGATCAAGACCCAGCCGGAGACATACGCGGAGACCGTCCTGGGCTTCCTGGAGCGGACGCTCAAGGACTGACCCTTACGGTGGACACGGCCCGGCCGGGCCGGGCCGTGTCCACCGTAAGGACGCCATGGCGGCGGGTCAGTCCTTGAGTTCGCAGATCACCGCGCCCGCGCTGACCGAGGCGCCGACGTTCGCGTTCAGGCCCTTGACGGTGCCCGCGCGGTGGGCGTTGAGGGGCTGTTCCATCTTCATGGCCTCCAGGACCACGATGAGGTCGCCTTCGGCC
>NZ_JANIAA010000016.1 GCF_024505145.1 Streptomyces rugosispiralis
GTACTGGCTGGATGCCATCTCGTTCGTCGAGGGGGCGGCCGCCGGTGACGGCTTGAGCACGGACGCGGTGGACGCGCGCTTCTGGGAGGCGGTGGAGCGCGAGGACCTGGAAGCGCTGGCGCGGACGTTGGAGGTGGCGGACGAGGAGCAGCAGTCGTCGTTGACGGCGCTGCTTCCGGCGCTGTCGTCCTGGCGCCGTCAGCGGCGTGAGCAGAACACGGTGGACGGTTGGCGTTACCAGGCGGTCTGGAAGCCCCTGGCATCCGCGTCCGAGACCACGCTCTCGGGCACCTGGCTCGTGGCCGTTCCGGAAGGCCGTGGTGACGATGTTTTGGTCGCCACCGTGCTGGATGGGCTGGCCGGGCGCGGAGCGCGTCTGGTCCGCGTGGCCGTCGGGGCGGCGGATGACCGTGAGGTGATTACGGAGCGGCTGCGCGTGGCCCTCGATGGCGCGGCGGTGGAGCCGTCGGGCGTGGCGGGTGTGTTCTCGCTGCTGGGGCTGGACGAGTCGGCCCATGAGTCCTTCGGGGTGGTCCCGGCCGGGCTGGCGGCGACGGTGGGCCTGGTTCAGGCGCTGGGCGATGCGGACGTGGTGGCTCCGCTGTGGTGCGGCACCCGGGGCGCGGTGTCGGTGGGGCGGTCCGACCGGCTGGTCAGCCCGGTGCAGTCCATGGTGTGGGGCCTGGGCCGGATCCTGGAGGCGGAGTACCCGCAGCGCTGGGGCGGCGTCGTGGACCTGCCCGAGTCCATGGACGGCCGTGCGGTGGCCCGTCTGGCCGGAGTGCTGGCGGGTGCGGGGACCGAGACCGAGGACCAGGTCGCGGTGCGCGGGTCCGGCGTCTTCGCCAAGCGGCTGGTGCGGGCCTCCGCGCCCGAGGCCACGACCGCGGATGGCTGGCATCCGAGCGGTTCGGTGCTGGTGACCGGTGGTACGGGTGCGCTGGGTGGCCATGTGGCGCGGTGGCTGGCGCGTACGGGTGCCGAACACCTGGTGCTGACGAGCCGCAGTGGTATGGAGGCCGAGGGCGCCGTCGAGTTGAAGGCGGAGTTGGAGGGGCTCGGCGCCCGGGTGACGGTGGCGGCGTGTGACGCGGCGGACCGTGCGGCGCTGGCGGCGGTGCTGGACGCGATTCCGCGGGAGTTCCCGCTGACGGCCGTGGTGCACACGGCCGGGGTGCTGGACGACGGTGTGGTGGACGCCCTCACGGTGCGGCGGGCGGCCGGAGTGCTGCGTCCGAAGGTGGACGCGGCGCGGAATCTGCATGAGCTGACCGCCGGGATGGAGCTGTCGGCGTTCGTGCTGTTCTCCTCGGCGGCGGGCACGTTGGGCGGTCCGGGCCAGGGGAGTTACGCGGCGGGTAACGCCTATCTCGACGCCCTGGCGCTGCAGCGGCGCGCGGACGGCCTTCCGGCCACGTCCATCGCCTGGGGCGCCTGGGCCGGAGGCGGCCTCGTCACGGATGAGGTCGGCGAGCAGATGAGCCGGTCGGGGATCCTGGCCATGCCCCCCGAGCTGGCGATTTCAGCCCTGCAGCAGGCATTGGACCACGACGAGACGTTCCTCGCGGTGGCGGACATCGACTGGGCACGCTTCGAAGCGGACTCCGCCGACACTCCCCTCTTCCGCCAGTTGCGGAGCGCGCAGAGCGCGACCACGGCGAAGCAGCCCACGGCGGGTGGTTCCGCCCCCGGGCGGGCGGAACTTCACAACCAGCTGGAAGCCATGTCCCGGGAGAAGCGCGAAGTGGCGCTGCGGGATCTGGTGCGCGCCCAAGCCGCCGATGTCCTCGCTCACGACAGCGCGGACGCCGTCGCGTCGGACCGTGCCTTCCGTGACCTCGGCTTCGACTCGCTGACCGCTGTTGAACTGCGCAACCGGATCGGCGCGGCGACCGGGCTGCGGCTGCCGGTCAGCCTGGTCTTCGACTACCCCACGCCCGCGGTGCTGGCACGGTTCCTGAACGGCGAGATGTTCGGCACCGAGGAGGGCGGCACCACCGAGACGGCGCCGGCCCGCTCGGACGCGTTCGACGAGCCCATCGCGATCGTGGCGATGAGCTGCCGGTTCCCGGGCGGTGTGCGGACCCCGGAGCAGCTGTGGGACGTGGTGAACGCCGGAGTCGACACGATCTCCGGGTTCCCCGACGACCGTGGCTGGGACCTCGAGGGACTGTACGACCCCGACCCCGACAAACCGGGCAAGACCTACGCCCGCACCGGCGGATTCCTCGACAACGTCTCCGACTTCGACCCGGACTTCTTCGGTATCTCGCGGCGTGAGGCCCTGGCCATGGACCCCCAGCAGCGGCTGCTGCTGGAGACGTCCTGGGAGGCCTTCGAACGGGCCGGCATCGATCCGGCGACGTTGCGCGGCAGCCAGGCGGGCGTCTTCATCGGCTCGAACTACCAGGACTACAGCGGCCGGGCCATCAGCGCGCCGGACGGCGTGCAGGGCTATCTCGGACTCGGCAGCGCGTCGAGCGTCGCCTCCGGCCGCCTCTCCTACACCTTCGGCTTCGAGGGCCCGGCCATGACGGTGGACACCGCGTGCTCGTCGTCGCTGGTCGCCCTGCACCTGGCCTGCCAGTCGCTGCGCCAGGGCGAGTGCGACATGGCGCTGGCCGGCGGTGTGACGGTCATGGCCACGCCGGGCACGTTCGTCGAGTTCAGCACCCAGCGGGTGCTGTCGCCGGACGGACGGTGCAAGGCGTTCTCCGCCGAGGCCGATGGCACGGGCTGGTCCGAGGGCGTGGGCCTGCTGCTGGTGGAGAAGCTGTCGGACGCCCGGCGCAACGGCCACCAGGTGCTGGCCGTCGTCCGGGGCTCGGCGATCAACCAGGACGGCGCGTCCAACGGTCTGACGGCGCCGAACGGACCGTCGCAGCAGCGGGTGATCGGCAAGGCGCTGGAGAGCGCGGGCCTGTCGGCCGCCGATGTGGACGCGGTGGAGGCCCATGGCACGGGCACCTCGCTCGGTGACCCGATCGAGGCGCAGGCGCTGCTGGCCACCTACGGCCAGGGGCGGCCCGAGGACGAGCCGCTGTGGCTGGGGTCCATCAAGTCGAACATCGGGCACACCCAGGCCGCCGCCGGTGTGGCCGGGGTCATCAAGATGGTAATGGCCATGCGGGAGGGCGTGCTGCCGAAGACGCTCCACGCGGCCGAGCCCTCGCCGCACATCGACTGGACCAGCGGCGCGGTGTCCCTCCTGACCGAGGCGACCCCGTGGCCGGACATGGACCGCCCGCGCCGGGCGGCCGTGTCGTCCTTCGGGATCAGCGGCACCAACGCGCACACGATCATCGAGGCGGCTGACGCGGTCCAGGCACCGTCGCCCGGGACGGGCGGCGAGGCCACCGGTTCGCCGGTCGGCATCGCGGTGGTTCCGTGGCTGCTCTCCGGCGGCAGCCCTGACGCGCTGAGCGCTCAGGCCGGGCGGCTGCGCGAGTTCGACGGTGTGGGTACCGCGCACGCCGATGACCTCGCCGACATCGGCTATTCGCTGGCGACGACCCGTTCCGCCCTGCCCTACCGCGCGGTTGTGGTCGCCGAGGAGCCGGCGCAGTTCCGGTCCGGACTCGACGCGCTGGCGGAGGGCAGGAACGCGGCCACGCTGATCCAGGGCGTGGCGCGGACCGAGCACAAGACGGCGTTCCTGTTCTCGGGCCAGGGCGCGCAGCGTCTGGGCATGGGCCGGGAGCTGTACGACGCCTTCCCGGTGTTCGCCCAGGCGCTGGACGAGGTGTGCGCGCATCTCGACGTGCTGCTCGACCGTCCGCTCACCGAGGTGATGTTCGCGGCCGAGGGCAGCGCGGACGCCGAGCTGCTGGATCAGACGGCGTTCACCCAGCCGGCGCTGTTCGCCATCGAGGTGGCGCTGTTCCGGCTGCTGGAGCACTGGGGTGTCACCCCGGATGTGCTGATCGGCCACTCCATCGGCGAGGTCGCCGCCGCCCATGTGGCGGGGGTGTTCTCGCTGGAGGACGCGTGCTCGCTGGTGGCGGCCCGTGGCCGGCTGATGCAGGCGCTGCCGGAGGGCGGCGCGATGGTGGCCGTCCAGGCGCCCGAGGAGGAGATCGTCGCCTCGCTTACCGGCCGCGAGGCCGAGGTGAGCATCGCCGCGATCAACGGCCCGACCTCCGTGGTCATCGCGGGCGACGAGGCCGCGGTGCTGGAGATCGCCGGACAGTGGGAGCGAGAGGGGCGCAAGACGCGCCGCCTGCGGGTCAGCCACGCCTTCCACTCCCCGCGCATGGACGGGGTGCTCGGTGACTTCCGTAAGGTCGTCGAGGGGCTGTCGTTCGCCCCGCCGACCCTCTCCCTGGTCTCCAACGTCACCGGCACCTCGGCCGACGCGGACGAGGTGTGCTCGCCGGAGTACTGGGTGCGCCATGTGCGGGAGGCGGTGCGGTTCGCGGACGGCGTTCGGGCCCTGGAGCAGCTGGGCGTGACGTCGTTCGTGGAGGTGGGCCCGGACGGTGTGCTCACCGCGATGGCCCAGGACTGCCTGACGGCCGAGGAATCCGTCGGCGGGCCCGCTCCTTCCCTGGTGCCCGTGTTGCGCAAGGACCGGCCCGAGATCCAGTCGCTGACCATGGCGCTGGCCGAACTCCATGTCCAAGGCCTCACGGTGAAGTGGGACGCGGTGTTCGCCGGGCGTGGCGCCCGGCGGGTGGAGCTGCCCACCTACGCGTTCCAGCGGCAGCGCTACTGGCTCGAAACGGCGCCGGCCGCCGACGGGGATGTGACCTCGGCGGGGCTGGACTCGCCCGACCACCCGCTCCTCGGCGCCGCCGTCGCCCTGGCCGACACCGACTCCTACCTGTTCACCGGCCGCCTGTCCGTCGCCACTCAGCCGTGGCTGGCCGACCACGTATTCGCGGAGACCGTTCTCTTCCCGGGCACGGCCTTCGTGGAAGTGGCCCTGCGCGCGGCGGAGCAGGTGGGCTATGAGCGGCTGGACGAGCTGACCATCGAGACGCCGCTGGTCCTGCCCGAACGGGGCGCGGCCCAGATCCAGCTCACCGTGGGCGAGCCGGACGAGTCCGGAGCCCGTTCGCTCAACCTGTACTCCAGGCCCGAGGAGGCCCAGCCGGACGACGCCTGGACACGCCACACGACCGGCCTGCTCACCAGGGACCCGGCCACCACGGCACCGGAGTCCGTGGCCGCCGACTTCGCCGTGTGGCCACCCGCGGAGGCGAAGCCGATCGACGTCGCCGGTGTCTACGACCGCTTCATCGACGTCGGCTTCGCCTATGGTCCGGCCTTCCAGGGGCTGCGAGCCGCCTGGCGCCGTGGTGACGAGATCTTCGCCGAGATCGACCTGCCCGAGACCCAGGAAGCCGAGGCCGCTCGGTACGGTCTGCACCCGGCGCTGCTCGACGCCTCGCTGCACACCGTCGCGTTCAACCCCTCCGGCACCGACGGCAGCACCCTTCCGTTCTCGTGGAACGGGGTGGCCCTCCACACCGCTGGCGCGTCCACGCTGCGCGTGCGGCTTGCGAGCGCCGGCGGGGACACGGTCTCGCTGCACGCCACCGACACCTCCGGTGCGCTGGTCGTCTCGGTGGACTCCCTCGTCCTGCGGCCCGTGGCCCCGGAGCAGGTGAACTCCGCTCAGCCGTACGAGTCGCTGTACCAGGTCGAGTGGGTGCCCGTGGAGACCTCCCGCACCCCGGAGACGAGCGGCGTCGCGGCCGGGCGCTGGGCGCTCGTCGGACCCGACGAGGCCGAGGTGACCGGCGTTCTCGGATCGGCCGGTGTCACCGCGGACACCTACCCGGACCTCACGGCCCTGGCCGAGGCCATCGACGCGGGCGCGACCGCGCCCGACGTCGTCCTGGCCGCCACCGTGTCCCGCAGCCGCCGGACGCAGCACCTGGCGGAGGCGGTACGGGAAGCCGGCCACCACGCCCTCGATCTGCTCAAGGGCTGGCTGGCCGACGACCGATTCGGCGCCTCCCGACTGGTGTTCCTCACCCGGGGAGCCATCGCCGCGGGCGATGACACCGATGTGGCCGACCCCGCCGGCGCGGCCGTCTGGGGCCTGGTGCGCTCGGCCCAGTCCGAGAACCCCGACCGGTTCGTCCTGGCCGACCTGGACGGTCAGGACGAGTCACGCCGGATCCTCCCGGCGGCGCTCACCGCCGGGGAACCGCAGATCGTGGTCCGCGACGGCACGGTCCTGGCCGGCCGGCTGGCCCGGGTCCCGGCTCGCGGCGCCGCGCCCGAGCGGGATGACGCGTCCGAGCAGGGCGCGGCCACGACCGGCAGCATCTGGGACCCGCGGGGCACCGTCCTGGTCACCGGAGCGGCGTCCGGCCTCGGGGGCCTGGTCGCCCGGCACCTCGTCGGCGAGCACGGCGTGCGCCACCTCGTGCTGGCCAGCCGCCGCGGCCTCGCCGCGGACGGCGCGGCCGAACTGCGGGACGAGCTGGCGGACCTCGGCGCCCACGCCACGGTCGCCGCCTGCGACACCGCCGACCGCGACTCCCTCGCCGGGCTGCTGGCCTCCCTGCCGGAGGAGCACCCGCTCACCGCCGTGATTCACACCGCCGGTGTGCTGGACGACGGCGTCGTCGAGGCACTCACGCCCGAGCGTGTCGACCGCGTGCTGCGGCCCAAGGTCGACGCGGTGCTCAACCTGCACGAGCTGACCGCCGGGCTCGACCTGTCCGCGTTCGTGCTCTTCTCCTCGCTCTCCGGGACGCTCGGCGGGCCGGGCCAGGCCAACTACGCCGCCGCCAACGCGTTCCTGGACGCGTTCGCGCACCGGCGCCGGGCCGAGGGCCTTCCCGCCCAGTCACTCGCCTGGGGGCTGTGGGAGGAGCGCAGCGGTATGACAGGCAAGCTGGACGAGGCCAATATGCGGCGCATCGCACGGGACGGCGTCACCCCGATGGCCTCCGAGGAGGCCCTGGCCCTGTTCGACACCGCTTGCGGCATCGACGCGGCCACCCTGGTCCCGGCACGGCTCGACGCCTCGGCGTGGCGAGCCCAGGACGGGCCGATCCCGGCCCTGCTGCGGGGCATCATCCGGACCACGGCCCGGCGCGGCCCCGCGAGGGCGTCCACGGGCGGTTCCGCCGCCGGCTCCGTCGAACTGCGTCGCCGTATCGGCTCGATGAAGCCCGCCGCCCGGCAGCAGGCGCTCCTGGAACTGGTGACCGAGCACGCGGCCATGGCGCTGGGCCATGACGACGCTCGCATGATCGCTCCGGACCGCGGATTCCTCGACCTCGGCTTCGACTCGCTGACCGCGGTCGGACTGCGCAACCAACTGGGCACCGTGACCGGCCTTCGACTGCCCGCCACCCTGCTGTTCGACTACACGACGTCCAGGGCGCTGGCCGGGTATCTGGCGGAAGAACTCGTCGCGGAGGAGCCGGACGCATCGGTGGTGCTGCCGGTCCTGTCCGAGCTGGAGAAGCTGGAGAGCTCCTTCGCCGAGGTGGTGGCGGACGAAGCCGCGAGGACACGCCTCACAGCGCGCTTGCAGCAGGTGCTGGCGAAGCTGACCGCGGGGCAGCAGACACAGACGACGAACGGTGCGGTCGCCGCCGCCGACAAGTTCGAGTCGGCGACCGACGACGAGATCTTCGACTTCCTCGACGAGGAGCTCGGAACGTCGTGACCGACACGCAGGCCGGCCCTGGAAGTTACCGGTCGAAGGCTTTCAACCCCCTGTCTTGGGGTTCTCAGAGGAGTGACAAGAGGCAGTGAGCGACACCAAACTGCGCGATTACCTCAAGCGCGCGACGGCCAGTCTGCACGAGACTCGTCAAGAGCTGCGGGAACTCAAGGACAGGGACACGGAACCCATCGCGATCGTCGGCATGGGGTGCCGTTATCCCGGTGGCGTGGAGTCGCCGGAAGACCTGTGGGAACTGGTCGCCTCGGGCACTGACGCCATCTCCACCTTCCCCGTGGACCGGGGATGGGACGAGGACCTGTACGACCCGGACCCGGAGAAGCCGGGCAAGAGCTACACACGTGAGGGCGGGTTCCTGCACGACGCGAACGGCTTCGACGCGTCGTTCTTCGGCATGAGCCCGCGGGAGGCGCTGGCGACCGATCCGCAGCAGCGGCTGTTGCTGGAGATCTCGTGGGAGGCGCTGGAGCGGGCGGGCATCGACCCGGTGTCCGCGCGCTCCAGCCGCACCGGTGTGTTCGTCGGTGTGATGTACAACGACTACGGATCCCGCATCCGGTCGATACCGGAGGGCCTCGAAGGCCACCTGGGCAACGGCAGCGCCGGAAGCATCGCGTCCGGCCGCATCTCCTACACCTTCGGCTTCGAGGGCCCCGCGGTGACCGTGGACACGGCCTGCTCCTCGTCGCTGGTGGCGCTGCACATGGCCGTGCAGGCGCTCCGCAAGGGCGAGTGCTCGCTGGCGCTCGCCGGCGGTGTGGCCATGATGGCGACTCCGGAGGTGTTCATCGAGTTCAGCCGGTTGCGTGGACTCGCCGCGGACGGACGCTGCAAGTCGTTCTCGAACGCGGCCGACGGCACCGCATGGTCCGAGGGCGCCGGTGTGCTGCTGCTGGAGCGGCTGTCCGACGCCCGCCGCAACGGGCACCAGGTGCTGGCCGTGGTACGGGGCGCCGCCGTGAACCAGGACGGGGCGAGCAGCCGGTTGACCGCGCCGAACGGACCCTCGCAGCAGCGGGTGATCCGCGACGCCCTGCGGAGCGCCGGCTTGTCGGCCGCCGATGTGGACGCGGTGGAGGCGCACGGCACGGGTACGTCGCTGGGTGACCCGATCGAGGCGCAGGCGCTGCTGGCCACCTACGGCAAGGAGCGCCCCGGGGCGGACCGGCCGTTGTGGCTGGGGTCGTTGAAGTCGAACGTGGGGCACACGCAGGCGGCCGCCGGCGTGGGTGGCGTCATCAAGATGGTGATGGCCATGCGGCACGGTGTGCTGCCGAAGACCCTGCACGTGGAGGAGCCGTCGGAGCATGTGGACTGGTCGGCGGGGGCGGTTTCGCTGCTGACCGAGCCGACCCCGTGGCCCGAGACCGGGGCGCCGCGCAGGGTCGGTGTGTCGTCGTTCGGTGTGAGCGGGACGAACGCGCACACCATCCTGGAGCAGGCTCCGGAGGACGAGGCGGCAGAGGTCGCCGAGGCCGAGGTGGTCGAGGGCCCGGTGGCGTGGGTGGTGTCGGGCCGCGGCACGGCCGGCCTGCAGGCGCAGGCCGGGCGGTTGCGGGAGTTTGTGGCGGCCCGTCCGGAGCTGGGTGTTTCGGATGTGGCGCTGTCGCTGGCGACGACCAGGTCCTCGTTCTCGCATCGTGGGGTGGTGACGGGCGCTGACCGTGCGGAGCTCCTGGCGCGGCTGGGCGCGTTGGCCGGGGACGAGATCGCCTCGGGTGTGACGCGTGGTGTGGCGGATGTCCGGGGTCGTTCGGTGTTCGTGTTCCCCGGTCAGGGGGCGCAGTGGGTGGGTATGGCGGTGGGCTTGCTGGAGTCCTCGCCGGTGTTCGCGGAGGCGATAGCAGAGTGTGAGTCGGCCCTGTCGGCGTATGTGGACTGGTCGTTGACGGATGTGTTGCGCGGGGTTGAGGGTGCTCCCGGTTTTGACCGGGTGGATGTGGTGCAGCCGGTGTTGTTCGCGGTGATGGTGTCGCTGGCGAAGTTGTGGCGTTCGGTGGGTGTGGAGCCGGATGCGGTGATGGGTCATAGCCAGGGTGAGATCGCGGCGGCGTGTGTGGCGGGTGCGTTGTCGCTGGAGGATGCCGCGAAGGTGGTGACCTTGCGGTCGCAGGCGATCGCGGCGGGGCTCGCGGGTCGTGGTGGCATGGTGTCGGTCGGGTTGTCGGCGGAGGCGGCCAGGGAGCGTATCGCCGCCTGGGATGGTGCGATATCCGTCGCCGCGGTGAACGGTCCGGGTTCTGTTGTGGTGTCGGGTGACCCGGGTGCGCTGGATGAGATGGTCGCGCGGTTGGAGGGTGAGGAGGTGCGGGTTCGCCGGGTTCCGGTGGACTACGCTTCGCACTCGGCGCATGTGGAGGCGATTCACGAGGAGCTGCTGAAGGTTCTGGCGGATTTGGAGCCGCGTTCGTCGGAGGTGCCGTTCTACTCGACGGTGACCGGTGAGCTGGTGGACACCGCCGGTTTGGACGCGGAGTACTGGTACCGCAACCTGCGGCAGACCGTCGAGCTGGAGGCCACCACCCGCGCACTCCTCGACAGCGGGCATGGTGTCTTCATCGAGGCGAGCCCGCATCCCGTGCTGATGCTGCCGTTGCAGCAGACCGTGGAGTCCGCCGGGGCGCGGGCGGTCGTCGTCGGCACGCTGCGGCGTGACGAGGGCGGGCTGGAGCGGTTCCTGACCTCCGCCGCCGAACTCCACGTCAGCGGGGCCGATGTCGACTGGCGGAAGGCGTTCGAGGGCCGTGGCGCCCGCCGGGTCGACTTGCCGACCTACGCCTTCCAGCGCCAGCGGTACTGGCTGGACGCGCCGGTTGACGAGCTGTCCGCCGGCGGCGAGGAGCCGACCGCGGACAGCGTGGACGCGCGGTTCTGGGAGGCCGTCGAGCGCGAGGACCTTGAGACGCTGGTCCGCACGCTGGAGGTGGTGGACGAGGAGCAGCAGTCGTCCTTGACCGCGTTGCTTCCGGCGCTGTCGTCGTGGCGCCGTCAGCAGCGTGAGCGGAGCACGGTGGACGGCTGGCGCTACAGCGCCGCCTGGAAACCCGTGGCATCCGCCGCTCGGACCGCGCTCACCGGCACCTGGCTGGTCGTCGTCCCCAAGGTCTGTGGTGACGACGCCCTGCTCGCCTCCGTGGTGGATGGTGTGGCCGGGCGTGGCGCCCAGGTGGTTCGTGTCGTTGTCGATGCGGCCGATGACCGTGAGGCGATGACGGAACGGCTGCGCGAGGCGCTCGACGAGGCGGGAGGGGACCCGGCGGGGGTGTCGGGTGTGTTCTCGTTGCTGGGGCTGGACGAGTCGGCGCACGGATCGTTCGGGGTGGTCCCGGCCGGGCTGGCGGCGACGGTGGGTCTGGTCCAGGGGCTGGGCGACGCCGGTGTGGTGGCCCCGCTGTGGTGCGGGACGCGGGGCGCGGTGTCGGTGGGACCCTCGGAACGGCTGGTGAGCCCGACCCAGGCGATGGTCTGGGGGCTGGGGCGGATCGTGGAAGTGGAGTATCCCCAGCGGTGGGGCGGTCTGGTCGACCTGCCCGAGACCATGGACGGCCGTGCGGTGGACCGTCTGGCCGGTGTACTGGCCGGTGCGGAGGCCGAGAACCAGGTCGCGATACGTGGTTCGGGGGTCTTCGCCATGCGGCTGGTGCGGGCCGCGGCGCCGGAGAGCACGACCGGGGACGGCTGGCGTCCGACTGGCTCGGTGCTGGTGACCGGTGGTACGGGTGCGCTGGGTGGCCATGTGGCGCGGTGGCTGGCGCGTACGGGTGCCGAACACCTGGTGCTGACCAGCCGTCGGGGTATGGAGGCCGAGGGTGCCGTCGAGTTGAAGGCGGAGCTGGAGGCCCTGGGCGCCCGGGTGACGGTGGCGGCGTGTGACGCGGCGGACCGTGCTGCGCTGGCGGCGGTGCTGGAGGGGATTCCCGCGCAGTCGCCGTTGAGCGCGGTGGTGCATACGGCTGCGGTGCTGGATGACGGTGTGATCGACGCGCTGACGGTGGAGCGGGCGGCCGGGGTGCTGCGTCCCAAGGTGGACGCGGCACTCAATCTGCATGAGCTGACCGCCGGGATGGAGCTGTCGGCGTTCGTCCTGTTCTCCTCGGCGGCGGGCACGATAGGCGGCCCGGGGCAGGGGAGTTACGCGGCGGGTAACGCGTTCCTGGACGCGCTGGCAGCGCGGCGGCGCGCGGACGGCCTCCCGGCGACCTCCATCGCCTGGGGCGCCTGGGCCGGAAGTGGCCTGGTGATCGACGGGGATCTCGACGAGTACATGGACCGCAGCGGTGTCGCCCTGATGGACCCGGACTTGGCGATCTCCGCGCTTCAGCGCGTTCTTGACCTGGACGAGACCTACGCCCTGGTGATCGATGCCGCATGGGAGCGCTTCGGGGACGAGCTGGGTGGAGCCCAGCCGACGCCACTGCTGACCGAGCTGGTGAAGAGGCGGCAGCCGAACGCGTCGTCCGAGCCCTTGGACGCGGCACCGGCCGAGGCCGCGGCTGAGCTGCGTGCGAATCTGCAAGAGCTCTCCTCGGCGAAGCGGCAGCGTTCCCTCCGCAAGCTGGCCCGGCAGCACGTCGCCGCGGTCCTGGGCCATGCCACTCCCGACGCCATCGAGAACGATCAGTCGTTCAGGGAACTCGGCTTCGACTCACTGATGGCCGTTCAGCTGCGGAACCAATTGAGTTCGATCACCGGCCTGGAACTGCCGACCACATTGGCATTCGACTACCCGAACCTCACCGTACTGGCCGAGCATCTGGAGACGAATATGTTTCCGGAAGCCGATGAGACTGAGCTGAAGGACCCGGCGGAGGACCGGATTCGCGAGGCGTTGGCCTCTGTTCCGCTCGCGCGGTTCCGCGAAGCCGGACTGATGGAGGCCCTGCTGGAAATAGCCCAGATCTCGGAAAGCGGTTCCGAGCCGGAGCCCCAAGAAGAATTGAACAGCGCGGTCGACGCGATGGATGTCGACGACCTCGTCCAGAGGGCACTGGGCAGCGCAGACCTCTGATTTTTTTGGAAATTTGGAGCAACTGATGGCTACGTCCTCCGAGAGAGTCGTCGAAGCGCTGCGCGCTTCCCTGCGGGAAAACGACCGCCTCAAGCTACAGAATCAGCGCCTGGTCGAGGCATCGCGAGAGCCCATCGCCATTGTCGGGATGAGCTGTCGTTTTCCTGGGGGCGTGCGGACTCCGGAGCAACTGTGGCAGCTCCTCGTCGATGGCGCCGACGTCATCTCCGGATTTCCGACGAATCGCGGCTGGGATGTCGAGGGGCTGTACCACCCGGACCCGGACAACCCGGGGACGAGTTACGCCCGCGAGGGCGGTTTCCTTTACGACGCCGACGAGTTCGACCCGCAGTTCTTTGGAATATCTCCCCGTGAGGCCGTGGCGACCGACCCGCAGCAGCGGTTGGTGCTGGAAGCGTCCTGGGAGGCGTTCGAGCGGACCGGCATTGATCCGTCGTCGCTGCGCGGGAAGCCGGTCGGAGTTTTCGTCGGCACGAACGGTCAGGACTACTCGAGCCATCTCTATGAGACAGGTGCGCTCGAGGGCTATCTGACGGGCAGCGCGGTCAGCGTGATGTCGGGGCGTATTTCCTACACCTTCGGTCTCGAGGGCCCCGCGGTGTCGGTGGACACGGCGTGTTCGGCGTCGCTGGTGGCGCTGCACATGGCCATGCAGGCGCTGCGTCAGGGCGAGTGTGAACTGGCGCTGGCCGGTGGTGTGTCGGTGATGACGACACCGAGTCTGTTCGTGGATTTCAGCCGTCAGCGTGGACTGGCCCCCGACGGTCGGTGCAAGGCGTTCTCCGACGGGGCCGATGGCACCGGGTGGGGCGAGGGTGTCGGCATGCTGCTCGTGGAGCGGCTGTCGGACGCGCGGAAGAACGGCCACCCGGTGCTGGCGGTGGTGCGTGGCAGCGCCATCAACCAGGACGGTGCGTCGAACGGTCTGACGGCGCCGAACGGTCCGTCGCAGCGGCGGGTCATCCGGCAGGCGCTGGCCAACGCGGGGCTGTCGACGGCTGATGTGGACGCGGTGGAGGCGCACGGTACGGGTACGACGCTGGGTGACCCGATCGAGGCGCAGGCGCTGCTGGCGACGTACGGCCAGGGCCGGCCGGAGGGCCGCCCGCTGTGGCTGGGCGCGCTGAAGTCGAACATCGGTCATACGCAGGCCGCCGCGGGTGTGGCGGGTGTGATCAAGATGGTGATGGCGATGCGGCACGGCGTGCTGCCGAAGACCCTGCATGTGGACGAGCCGTCGCGGCAGGTGGACTGGTCGGCGGGTGAGGTGCGGCTGCTGACCGAGGCCACCGCGTGGCCGGAGACGGACCGACCGCGCCGGGCGGGCATCTCCTCGTTCGGGGTGAGTGGCACCAACGCGCACACCATCATCGAGCAGGCTCCGGAAGCCGACCGTGATGGACAAGATGGACAACCCGGGACGATGGCCCCCGGGGCGGAGCGGGCCAAGCGGTCCGTTGCCCTGCCGTGGCTGCTGTCCGGCAAGAGCGCGGAGGCGCTCGCCGCCCAGGCCGGCCGGCTCCACACCCAGCTGAGCGCCCAACCGGATTCGGCGCTGACGGACGTCGGCTTCTCCCTGGCCACGACCCGATCGGCTTTCGAGCACCGCGCCGCCCTGGTCGCCGGGGACCGGGACGAGTTCCTCCGCGGCCTGAAGGCTCTGGCCACCGGCGAGAACGTGGCTCAGGCCATTCAGGGCACGGCACGGGTGGAGGACACCCTCGCGTTCCTGTTCTCGGGTCAGGGCGCGCAGCGCCTGGGCATGGGGCGGGAGCTGTACGAGGCGTTTCCGGTGTTCGCCCAGGCGCTGGACGAGGTGTGTGCGCACCTGGACGTGGTGCTGGAGCGTCCGCTGAAGGACGTGATGTTCGCGGCGGAGGGCAGTGCCGATGCCGGGCTGCTGGACCAGACGGCGTTCACCCAGCCCGCGCTGTTCGCCATCGAGGTGGCGCTGTTCCGGCTGCTGGAGCACTTCGGCGTCACCCCGGATGTCCTCATCGGCCACTCGGTGGGTGAGATCGCGGCGGCGCATGTGGCGGGGGTGTTCTCGCTGGCGGACGCGTGCGCGCTGATCGCGGCCCGTGGCCGGCTGATGCAGGCGCTGCCCGAGGGCGGCGCCATGGTGGCGGTGCAGGCGTCGGAGGAGGAGATCGCGGCGTCGCTGGCCGGGCGTGCGGCCGAGGTGAGCATCGCGGCCGTCAACGGCCCGACCTCCGTGGTCATCGCCGGTGACGAGGCCGCTGTGCTGGAGATCGCCGCCCAGTGGGCGGAGCAGGGTCGTAAGACCCGTCGGCTGAAGGTCAGCCACGCGTTCCACTCGCCCCGCATGGACGCGATGCTGGACGACTTCCGCAAGGTCGTCGAGGGGCTTTCGTTCGCCGCGCCCTCCATCGATCTGGTCTCCAATGTGACCGGCGGGGTGGCCTCGGACGCCGAGGTGTGTTCGCCGGAGTACTGGGTGCGGCATGTGCGGGCGGCCGTGCGCTTCCTGGACGGAGTGCGGGCGCTCGAGGGCCAGGGCGTGACTACCCTCCTGGAGGTGGGTCCCGACGGTGTGCTCTCCGCGATGGCGCAGGACTGCCTGTCGGAACGGTCCGAGGCCGCCTCGGCGCCCGTGATCGTGCCGGGGCTGCGCAAGGACCGCTCGGAGGTCGTGGCCCTCACCACGGCGCTGGCCAGGTTGCACGTTCACGGGTCCGTCGTCGAGTGGACCTCGGCCTTCGACGGTCTCGGGGCCCGCAGGGTCGACCTGCCGACCTACGCCTTCCAGCGTCGGCGCTACTGGGCCGAGAAGTCCGACGAGGCCGGTGCCGATCTCGGCATCCGCCACGAGGTGGATGCTCGGTTCTGGCAGGCCGTGGAGCGGGAGGACCTCGAATCGCTCGCGAGGACGCTGGACTTCGAGGACGAGGCGTCGCTGGGCGCGGTGCTGCCCGCCCTGTCGGCGTACTGGCGCAGCAGCCGCGATCAGTCGACGATCGACGGCTGGCGCTACCGGGTGTCGTGGAAGCCGCTTCCGGACGTGGCCGAAGGGTCGTTGTCGGGGACGTGGCTGGTGGTGGTTCCGGCGTCCCGTGCCGAGGACGAGCTGGTCCCGGGGGTCGTCGCCGGGCTCGAGCGGCATGGTGCGGGTGTGGTGTCGCTCGTGCTGGACGAGCGGGACCTGGACGGAGGCGTGCTGGCGGGGCGGCTGCGTGAGGTCGTCGGGCAGACGCCCGAGCTGGGTGGTGTGCTGTCGCTGCTCGCCCTGGACGAGGAGCCGAACTCGGAGTACCCGGCGCTGTCGGGTGGTTATGCGCAGAGCCTGGTGCTGGCGCAGGCGATGGTCGAGGCGGATGTTCCGGCCCGGTTGTGGTGCGGTACGCGTGGCGCGGTGTCGGTGGGGCGCTGGGATCGGCTGACCGGCGCGGCGCAGTCGCAGATCTGGGGTCTGGGACGGGTCGTGGCGCTGGAGCACTCCGCGGTGTGGGGCGGTCTGGTGGATCTGCCCGAGTCGCTGGATGAGCGCGGTGCGGCCCGGTTGGCCGGTGTGCTGTCCGCCGGGGACGGTGAGGACCAGCTCGCGGTCCGTGGCTCGGGGGTGTTCGCCAGGCGTCTGGTGAGGGCTGACGCGGGTGTGGGCGCGGAGCGGCCGTGGCGGGCGCGTGGCACGGTGCTGGTGACCGGCGGCACCGGTGCGCTGGGCGGCCAGGTGGCCGGTTGGCTGGCGCGCGGCGGTGCCGGGCATCTGGTGCTGACCAGCCGACGCGGCCTCGACGCGCCGGGCGCTGCCGAACTCCGCGATGAGCTGGAGGCGCTGGGCGCGCGGGTGACCGTGGTGGCGTGTGATGCGGCGGACCGTGACGCGCTGGCCGCTGTCCTCGCCGACATCCCGGAGGAGTTTCCGCTCAGCGCGGTGTTCCACGCGGCGGGTGTCGAGCAGGCGGCCGAGCTTCTGGGGATGAGCCTGGCGGACGCGGCGGCGGTGGTGTCCGGGAAGGCCGCCGGTGCCGCGCACCTGGATGAGCTGCTGGGCGACCGGGAGCTGGACGCGTTCGTGGTCTTCTCGTCGATCGCCGGTGTGTGGGGCAGCGGTGCCCAGGCCGCGTACAGCGCCGCCAACGCCTATCTGGACGCGCTGGTGGAGGACCGCCGTGCGCGGGGCCTCGCCGGTACCGCCGTGGCCTGGGGCCCCTGGGCCGAGGGCGGTATGGCGGCCGCGGAGGGGGCGGGGAGGGAACTCGCCCGTCGTGGCCTGCGCGTCATGGCTCCGGAGCTGGCCATCGCCGCCCTGCAGGGCGCGATCGCGGGTGACGACGGTGCGGTGACGGTCGCCGATATGGACTGGGAGCGGTTCGCCCCCTCCTTCACCCTGGGGCGGCCGAGCCCATTGCTCGGAGACCTCCCCGAGGTCGCGAAGGTACTCGAGGCCGCGGGCGCGTCCGGCGGGGCGGATGCCTCGTCGGGCCTGCGGGAGCGGTTGGCCGGGCTGACCGAGGCGGAGACCGACCGGGCCCTGCTCGACTTGGTGCGTGGCCATGTGGCCGCGGTCCTCGGGTTCGCCGGTGGGGAGACGGTTGACGCCGAGCGCGCGTTCAAGGAGCTGGGCTTCGACTCGCTGACCGCGGTGGAGCTCCGTAACCGGCTGAACGCGGAGACCGGGCTGGCGCTGTCGGCGACGCTGGTCTTCGACTACCCGAACGCGTCGATCCTGGCGGACCACCTGCGTGCCGAGGTGCTGGGCACGCGGGGTGCGGTGGCCGCGCCGGTGCCGGTGGCGGCTCGGGTCGATGACGATCCGATCGCGATCGTCGGCATGAGCTGCCGCTTCCCGGGCGGGGTGCACAGCCCGGAGGATCTGTGGGACCTCGTGGTCGGCGGCAGCGACGCGATCTCCGAATTCCCGTCCAACCGCGGATGGGACGTGGACGGGATGTACGACCCGGACCCCGAGCGCTCGGGCACGTTCTACTCGCGCGAGGGCGGTTTCCTGCACGAGGCGGGCGAGTTCGACGCGGCGTTCTTCGGGATCTCGCCGCGTGAGGCGCTCGCCATCGATCCGCAGCAACGGCTGCTGCTGGAGACCTCCTGGGAGGTGTTCGAGCGCGCCGGTATCGCTCCCACGTCCGTGCGCGGCAACCAGATCGGCGTGTTCGTGGGGGCCGCCACCTCGGGCTACGGGTCCGGTGGCGGCGAGCTGGCCGAGGAGCTGGAAGGACAGCTGCTGACCGGTAACTCGACCTCGGTCGTGTCCGGTCGCATCTCCTACACCCTGGGCCTCGAGGGGCCCGCGATGACGATGGACTCGGCGTGCTCGTCGTCGCTGGTCGCCCTGCACCAGGCCGCGCAGGCGCTGCGTCAGGGCGAGTGCGACATGGCGCTCGCCGGCGGTGTGACCGTACTGGCCACACCGGCGGCCTTCGTGGAGTTCAGCCGTCAGCGTGGACTGGCGCCCGATGGCCGGTGCAAGCCGTTCGCGGACGCCGCGGATGGCACGGGCTGGTCCGAGGGCGTGGGCATGCTGCTGGTGGAGCGGCTGTCCGACGCCGAGCGCAACGGCCACCAGGTGCTGGCGATCGTGCGTGGCAGCGCCATCAACCAGGACGGCGCGTCCAACGGTCTGACGGCGCCGAACGGCCCCTCGCAGCAGCGGGTCATCCGGCAGGCGCTGGCGAACGCCCGCCTGTCGGCCGCCGAGGTGGACACGGTGGAGGCGCACGGCACCGGCACCATGCTCGGTGACCCGATCGAGGCGCAGGCGCTGCTCGCGACGTACGGTCAGGAGCGGCCGGAGGGCCGCCCGCTGTGGCTGGGCGCGCTGAAGTCGAACATCGGTCATACGCAGGCCGCCGCCGGTGTCGCCGGGATCATCAAGATGGTGATGGCGATGCGGCACGGTGTACTGCCGAAGACGCTGCACGTGGACGAGCCGTCGCGGCAGGTGGACTGGTCGGCGGGTGAGGTGCGGCTGCTGACCGAGGCCATCGAGTGGCCGGAGACGGGTCAGCCGCGCCGGGCCGGTGTGTCGGCGTTCGGGGTGAGCGGCACCAACGCGCACACCATCATCGAGCAGGCCCCGGTGTACGACGAGGCGGTGCGGGACGAGGCTCCCGCCGAGGACCACGGCGTCCTTCCCTGGGTGCTCTCCGGCCGGAGCCCGGAGGCCCTGCGCGCCCAGGCCGAACGGCTGAGGTCGCGTCTGCTGGAGCGCACCGAACTGGGCGCGCTGGATGTGGGCTACTCGCTGGTGGCGACGCGCTCGGTCCTCGAACACCGTGCGGTGGTCACGGGCGCGGATCGCGCCGAACTGCTCCGGGGGCTCGAGGCCGTCGCGGCCGGTGAGACCGCCCCGGGAGTGGTTCAGTCCGCCGCGCGTACCTCGGGTTCGACGGCGTTCCTGTTCTCGGGTCAGGGTGCGCAGCGCCTTGGTATGGGGCGGGAGTTGTATGAGGCGTTCCCGGTGTTCGCCCGTGCGCTGGACGAGGTGTGCGCGCATCTGGATGTGCTGCTGGACCGTCCGCTGAAGGACGTGATGTTCGCGGCGGAGGGCAGTGCGGACGCCGAACTGCTGGATCAGACGGCGTTCACCCAGCCGGCGCTGTTCGCGGTCGAGGTGGCGCTGTTCCGGCTGCTGTCGGCGTGGGGCGTGTCCCCGGATGTGGTGATCGGGCATTCGATCGGTGAGATCGCGGCGGCGCATGTGGCGGGGGTGTTCTCGCTGGAGGACGCGTGCGCGCTGGTGGCCGCTCGTGGCCGGCTGATGCAGGCGCTGCCCGAGGGCGGCGCCATGGTGGCCGTCCAGGCGACCGAGGAGGAGATCGCCACCTCACTCGCCGGGCGTGCGGCCGAGGTGAGCATCGCGGCGGTCAACGGCCCGACCTCCGTGGTCATCGCCGGTGACGAGGGAGCGGCGCTGGAGATCGCCGGGCAGTGGGCGGAGCAGGGGCGTAAGACCCGTCGCCTGCGGGTCAGCCACGCGTTCCACTCGCCGCGTATGGACGCGATGCTGGACGACTTCCGCAAGGTCGTCGAGGGCCTGTCGTTCGCACCGCCCTCGATCGCGCTGGTGTCCAATGTGACGGGCAAGTCGGCGGGCGCGGACGAGGTCTGCTCGCCGGAGTACTGGGTGCGCCATGTGCGGGAGGCCGTGCGGTTCGCGGACGGAGCACGGACACTCGAGGCGCAGGGTGTGACCACCTTCCTGGAGGTGGGCCCCGACGGTGTGCTCTCGGCGATGACCCGGGAGTGCCTGACGGCGGACGCGTCGGCCTCGGTCGTCGTACCGGCGCTGCGCAAGGACCGCCCCGAACCGCAGGCGCTGACGACGGCGCTGGCCGAACTCCACGCCCACGGCGTCACCGTCGACTGGGAACGGCTCTTCGCCGGACGCGGCGCGCGGAAGGTCGAACTGCCCACCTATGCCTTCCAGCGACAGCGCTACTGGCTGGAGGACGCGGGGGGCGCGTCGGGTGGCTCCGCCGCCGCCGACAGCGTGGACGCCCGGTTCTGGGAGGCGGTTGAGCGCGAGGACCTGGAGGCTCTCGCCGAGACGCTGGAGATTGACGGGGAGGGCTCGCTGAGCGAGTTGCTGCCCGTGCTGTCGTCGTACCGCCGTCAGCAGCGTGACCGGGCCACGGTGGACGGCTGGCGCTATCGCGTCTCCTGGAAGCCGGTCCCGGACATGGCCACCGGGTCCCTGTCGGGGACCTGGCTGCTGGTGGTGCCGGCCGGACTGGCGGACAGCGACGTCACCACATCGATCCGCCATGGATTCGAGAAGTACGGCGCCCGAGCGGTACCGGTGCCGGTTGCCGCCGACACGGACCCCGACGGGCTGGTCCGGGCACTGCTCGGCGCACTCGAGGGTGAGTCCGAGGTCGGCGTGCTGTCGTTGCTCGGCCTGGCCGAGGAGCCCCTCGCCGAGGAGCCGGTGGTCGCGGCGGGACTCGCGCTGACGCTGCGGCTGGTGCAGGCCCTGGCCGGGCTGGACCTGGGCGTTCGGCTGTGGTGCGCCTCCCGGGGCGCGGTCTCGGTGGGGCGTTCGGACCGGGTCACCAGCCCGGTGCAGGCGGAGGTGTGGGGCCTCGGCCGGGTCGCGGCCCTGGAGCACCCCCGGATCTGGGGTGGCCTGGTCGATCTGCCCGAGGTACTCGACGAGCGTGCCGTGGCGCGGCTGGCCGGTGTGCTGTCCGCCGAGGGCGCCGAGGACCAGGCGGCGGTGCGGGGCTCCGGAGTGTTCGTCCGGCGGCTGGCGCGTGTCGCGTCGTCGGGCGGCGAAGCCTGGCGGCCGACCGGCTCGGTGCTGGTGACCGGTGGTACGGGGGCGTTGGGCGCGCATGTGGCCCGTTGGGCGGTGCGCGAGGGCGCGGAGCACGTCGTCCTCACAAGCCGCCGCGGCCTGGCGGCCGACGGTGCGCCCCAGCTCAAGGCGGAGCTCGAGGCCATGGGCGCGCTGGTCTCGGTGGTCGCGTGTGATGTGGCCGACCGCGAAGCGCTCACCGAGACGCTGGCGGGGATCCCCGAGGAGTTCCCCCTGCGCGGAGTGGTGCACGCGGCTGGTGTGCTGGACGACGGTGTGCTGGACGGTCTGTCCGTCGACCGGGTCGCCGGGGTGCTCGGCGCGAAGGTGACGGGCGCGCGGCGGCTGCACGAATTGACGGCACATCTGGATCTCGACGCCTTCGTGCTGTTCTCGTCGTTCGCCGGTGTCATGGGCGGCCCCGGACAGGGCGCCTACGCGGCGGCCAACGCCCACCTGGACGCGCTCGCGGTGCTGCGCCGTGGTGCCGGACTCGCCGGTACGGCGGTCGCCTGGGGGCCGTGGGCCGAGGCCGGTATGGCCGTGGAGGGGCGCGCCGGGGAACGGGTCCACCGCGGCATGGTGGCCGCGATGGACCCGGCGCTGGCCGTGGCGGCGCTCGGTTGGGCCGTCGGCCATGACGAGGCGTCCCTCGTCGTCGCGGACATCGACTGGGAGCGCCTGGCCTCGGCACATGCCGCCTCCGGCGGCGCTGCTTTCATCAGCGACATCCCCGAGGCGCACAGGCATCTGACCGCGGTCGAGTCCGGTGCCGAGGCGGAGGCCGCCACCTTCGCCCAGAAGCTCGCCGGGCTGTCGGCGACCGAGCGGAACCAGGCCGTACTGGAACTGGTGCGGGGGCACGCGGCCGCCGTGCTCGGCCATGCCTCGGCGGAGTCGGTCGAGCCCGGCCGGGCCTTCCGCGACCTCGGGTTCGACTCCCTCACCGCGGTCGAGCTGCGCAACCGGCTGGACGTCGCGACGGGGCTGCGTCTCCCCGCCACGCTGGTCTTCGACTATCCGAGCGCCGTCGAACTGGCCGACTACCTGGACGCCGAGGCGTTCGGCACCGCTCAGCCGGCCGTGGCCGCGGCCGAGCCGAGGGCCGTCGCCGTGGACGATGACCCGATCGCGATCGTGGCGATGAGCTGCCACTTCCCCGGGGATGTCCATACCCCGGAGGAGCTGTGGCGGCTGGTCGCCGAGGGCGGCGACGCCATCGCCGAATTCCCCGCCAACCGCGGTTGGGACCTCGACGGGCTGTACGACCCAGACCCCGAGCGGCCCGGCACCTCCTACGCACGCGAGGGCGGCTTCCTCTACGGCGCCCCGGACTTCGACGCGGGGTTCTTCGGGATCTCGCCGCGTGAGGCGCTGTCCATGGATCCGCAGCAGCGGCTGCTGCTGGAGACCTCGTGGGAGGCGTTCGAGGGGGCCGGTATCGCTCCGGAGTCGCTGAGGGGCACCCGGGCGGGTGTGTTCGTCGGAACGAACGGCCAGGACTACGCCGGGTTGTGGCTGGACGAGCAGGGTGACCTCGAAGGTCACCTGGGCACGGGCAGTGCGGCCAGCGTGGCGTCGGGGCGCATCTCCTACACCTTCGGTCTCGAGGGCCCCGCGGTCACGGTGGACACGGCCTGCTCCTCGTCGCTGGTGGCGCTGCACATGGCCATGCAGGCGCTGCGTCAGGGCGAGTGCGACCTGGCGCTGGCCGGTGGTGTGTCGGTGATGTCGACGCCGGGCTCGTTCGTGGAGTTCAGCCGTCAGCGTGGACTCGCCCCCGACGGTCGGTGCAAGCCGTTCTCCGACGGGGCGGACGGCACCGGGTGGGGCGAGGGTGTCGGCATGCTGCTCGTGGAGCGGCTGTCGGACGCCCGCCGCAACGGCCACCCGGTGCTGGCGGTGGTGCGTGGCAGTGCCATCAACCAGGACGGTGCCTCGAACGGTCTGACGGCGCCGAACGGTCCCTCGCAGCAGCGGGTGATCCGTCAGGCGCTGGCCAGTGCGGGGTTGTCGGCGTCCGAGGTGGACGCGGTGGAGGCGCACGGTACGGGTACGACGCTGGGTGACCCGATCGAGGCGCAGGCGCTGCTGGCGACGTACGGCCAGGGCCGGCCGCAGGGAAGTCCGCTGTGGCTGGGGGCCATCAAGTCGAACATCGGTCATACGCAGGCCGCCGCGGGTGTGGCGGGTGTGATCAAGATGGTGATGGCGATGCGGCACGGCGTGCTGCCGAAGACGCTGCATGTGGACGAGCCGTCGCGGCAGGTGGACTGGTCGGCGGGTGAGGTGCGGCTGCTGACCGAGACCACCGCGTGGCCGGAGACCGACCGACCCCGCCGGGCGGGCATCTCCTCGTTCGGGCTGAGCGGCACCAACGCGCACACCATCATCGAACAGGCCCCCGCCGTCGAGGAGTCCGAGGTCTCGGACACCGCGACCCCCGGAACGGCCGAGCCGATGGACGTGGTGCCGTGGCTGGTCTCCGGGAAGACCCCGGAGGCGCTGCGGGCGCAGGCCGAACGGCTGCACGCGCATGTGGCGGGCCGGGCCGACCTCGGGGCGCTGGACGTGGGGTACGCGCTGGCGAGCCGCTCGGTGTTCGAGCACCGGGCCGTGCTGGTCGGCGAGGACCGGGAAGCCCTGCTGCGCGGTCTCGAGGCCGTGGCCGGGCGCGGGATCGCTTCCGGAGTCGTCCAGGGGCAGGCCGTACCGGGTGGTAAGACGGCGTTCCTGTTCTCGGGTCAGGGCGCCCAGCGCCTGGGCATGGGGCGGGAGTTGTACGACGCCTTCCCGGTGTTCGCCCGTGCCCTGGACGAGGTGTGCGCGCACCTGGACGTGCTGCTTGACCGGCCGCTGCGCGAGGTGTTGTTCGCGGCCGAGGGCAGTGCGGACGCCGAGCTGCTGGACCAGACGGCGTTCACCCAGCCCGCGCTGTTCGCGGTCGAGGTGGCGCTGTTCCGGCTGCTGGAGCACTTCGGCGTCACCCCGGATGTGGTGATCGGCCACTCCATCGGTGAGATCGCGGCCGCGCATGTGGCCGGGGTGTTCTCGCTGGAGGACGCGTGCAAGCTGATCGCGGCGCGCGGCCGGCTGATGCAGGCGCTGCCCGAGGGCGGCGCGATGGTCGCCATCCAGGCATCAGAGGAGGAGGTCGCCGCCTCACTCGCCGGCCGCGAGCACGAGATCAGCATCGCGGCGGTCAACGGCCCGTCGGCAGTGGTGATCGCCGGCCAAGCGGCCGGGGTCCAGGAGGTGGCGGACACATGGACGGCGAAGGGCGCAAAGACTAGGCGTTTGCGGGTCTCTCATGCGTTTCACTCTTGCCTCATGGACAGTATGTTGGACGCGTTCGGCCACGTGGTCCGTGAGGTCTCTTTTGAACCACCGACCATGGCGCTGGTGTCCAATGTCACCGGTGGGCCGGTATCGGAAGCAGAGACGTGTTCTCCGGATTATTGGGTTCGGCATGTGCGTGAGGCGGTTCGGTTCGCGGATGGGGTACGTTCGCTCAAGGCGTTGGGTGTGACCAGGTTCTTGGAAGTGGGTCCCGATGGTGTGCTCACCGCGATGGCACAGGACTGCCTCGCGGAAAGTGCCGAAGACACTTCAGCGGCAATGCTGGTACCTGTGCTGCGCAAGCAGCGTCCCGAAGCGGGGGCGTTGGTGACGGCGCTGGCCGAATTGCATGCGCACGGTGGCACGGTGAACTGGGAATCGGTATTCGCGGACCGCGGTGCCGGCCATGTGCAGTTGCCCACATACGCGTTCCAGCGCGAGCGGTTCTGGCCGGAGACGTCCGCGGCCGGTGGCGGCCGGGATGCCGGTTCGACCGCCGCGGATTCGGTGGACGCGCGATTCTGGGAAGCGGTCGAGCGCGAGGATCTCGAAGCGCTTGCCGAGGCGCTCGACGTCGATGGCAATGCCCCGCTGAGTACGGTCCTGCCCGCGCTGTCCGCGTATCACCGGAGCAACCGCGAGCAGTCGACGATCGACGGCTGGCGCTACCGGGTGTCCTGGAAGCCGGTCGCGGACGTGACCGGTGGGTCGTTGTCGGGGACGTGGCTGGCGGTGGTTCCGGCGTCGCGCGCCGAGGACGAGCTGGTGGCCGGTGTTGTCTCCGGGCTCGAACGGCATGGCGCGGATGTGGTGTCGCTGGTGGTGGATGAGCACCACCTGGACGCCGAGGTCCTGGGGAAGCGGCTGCGTGAGGTGATCGCGGACGTGCCCGAGCTGGGTGGTGTGCTGTCGCTGCTCGCCCTGGACGAGGAGCCTTGCCCGGAACACCCCGCGCTGTCCGGCGGCTTCGCCTCCACGCTGACGCTGGTGCAGGCGTTGGTGGAGGTGGGCGCCGGGGCCCCGCTGTGGTGTGCCTCGCGGGGCGCGGTGTCGGTGGGGCGTTCGGACCGGCTCGCCGGTGTGACGCAGTCGCAGGTGTGGGGTCTGGGCCGGGTCGTGGGGCTGGAGCACGCCGAGGTCTGGGGTGGTCTGGTCGATCTGCCCGAGGTGCTGGACGAGCGGGCCGCGGGCCGGTTGGTGGGTGTGCTGTCCGCCGGGAGCGATGAGGACCAGATCGCCGTGCGCGGTTCCGGGGTGTTCGTCCGGCGCCTGGTGCGGGCCGGGGCCGGGGCCGGTGAGGGTGCGGAGCGGTCGTGGCGAGCCGGTGGTTCGGTGCTGGTGACCGGTGGTACGGGCGCGCTGGGTTCCCGGATCGCGCGGTGGGCGGCGGGCCAGGGGGCCGAGCATCTGGTGCTGACCAGCCGCCGGGGCCTCGAGGCGCCGGGCGCGCCCGAGCTGCGTGCGGAGCTCGAGACGCTGGGCGCCCGGGTGACCGTGGCGGCCTGTGACGTGGCCGACCGTGAGCAACTGGCCGCGGTGCTGGACGCCGTTCCGGAGGAGTTCCCGCTGCGGGCCGTCTTCCACGCGGCGGGTGTGGAGCAGGCTGCCGAGCTGGCCGGGATGGGTCTGGCGGACGCGGCGTCGGTGGTGTCGGGGAAGGCGGCGGGAGCCGGCCATCTGGACGCGCTGCTGGGCGACCGTGAACTCGACGCCTTCGTGGTCTTCTCCTCGATCGCCGGTGTGTGGGGCAGTGGTGGCCAGGCCGCGTACGGTGCGGCCAACGCCTACCTGGACGCGCTGGTGGAGGACCGCCGCGCCCGTGGTCTCGCCGGTACCGCCGTGGCCTGGGGTCCCTGGGCCGAGGGCGGTATGGCGGCCGGCGACGGCGGCGACCAGCTGGCGCGTCGTGGCCTGCCCGCGATGGCGCCCGGTCTGGCGATCGCCGCGCTGCAGGGGGCGGTCGCGGGTGACGACGGTGTGGTGACGGTCGCCGACGTGGACTGGGAGCGGTTCGCCCCCGCGTTCACGATCGGACGGCCCAGCCCGCTCCTCGGCGAACTGCCCGAGGTCGTATCGGCCCTGGAGCAGGCCCGTGCCGCGGAGGAGGCCCATGCCGAGGGCGGATCGCGGCTGCGGGAACGGCTTCTCGGGCTGGCTCCGGGCGAGCGGGAGCGCGCCGTCCTCGACCTGGTACGCGGTCACGCGGCCGCGGTTCTCGGATTCTCCGGTATGGAGGGCGTGGAATCCGACCGCGCCTTCAAGGAATTGGGATTCGACTCGCTCACGGCGGTAGAATTCCGAAACCGGCTGAACGCGGACACCGGACTCCGGCTGCCGACCACGCTGGTCTTCGACTATCCCAACGCAAGGACTCTCGCAGAACACGTACGAGCGGGCGTACTGCCCGACGAAGGGACTTCCGCCACTCCGCTGATCGCGGATCTGGAAAAACTCGAGGCATCACTCTCCACGGCTGAGCCGGACAATGCCGAGCGAATGGCCATCGCATCCCGACTCCAGATGCTCCTCGCCAAGCTGAACGGTGGCGAGGGCGGAGCGACGGGCGCTGAGAACATTACGCAGCGGCTTGACGACGCGTCGGACGACGACCTCTTCGATTTCATCGAAAATGAGCTCAGCTAAATGTGACCGCCGAGGTGCAGTTCTCTGGCCTCCTTTCACTCTTCAGTCTTCTTTGACTCGTAATAGGCAAGGTTTTCATGGTGAACGAAGATAGGCTTCGGGACTACCTCAAGCGGGTAACAGCAGATCTGCACCAAGCGCGCCAACGCCTGCGCGAGCTGGAGGCAGGAGAGCAGGAGCCCATCGCGATCGTGGCGATGAGCTGCCGTTTCCCGGGTGGTGTGGGGAGCCCCGAGGACCTGTGGCGGCTGGTGGCCGGTGGTGGCGATGCCATCTCCGACTTCCCGACCGACCGCGGGTGGGACGTGGACGGGATGTATGACCCCGACCCCGAGAGCTCGGGCACGTTCTACTCCCGCGAGGGTGGCTTCCTGCACGACGTGGCCGACTTCGACGCGGGCTTCTTCGGGATCTCGCCGCGTGAGGCCCTTGCCATGGATCCGCAGCAGCGGTTGCTGCTGGAGACCTCATGGGAGGCGTTCGAGCGCGCGGGCATCGCTCCGGGGTCGGTGAAGGGCCGCCGTGGCGGTGTGTTCGTGGGAGCCTCCACCTCGGGCTACGGGGTGGATGTCGACGACCTCCCGGAGGAAGTCGAAGGCCATTTGCTGACGGGCACCTCGACGTCCGTCGTATCGGGCCGTATCGCGTACACCTTCGGTCTCGAGGGACCCGCGGTGACGGTGGACACGGCATGTTCCTCGTCGCTGGTGGCGCTCCATCTCGCGGCACAGGCGCTGCGCCAGGGCGAGTGTGACCTGGCGCTGGCCGGCGGTGTGACGGTGATGTCGTCCCCGAGCGCCTTCGTGGAGTTCAGCCGGCAGCGCGGGCTGGCCCCCGATGGCCGGTGCAAGCCGTACGCGGACGCCGCGGACGGCACGGGCTGGTCCGAGGGTGTCGGCATGCTGCTCGTGGAGCGGCTGTCGGACGCGCGCCGGCACGGCCACCCGGTGCTGGCGGTCGTGCGTGGCAGCGCCATCAACCAGGACGGCGCGTCCAACGGTCTGACGGCGCCGAACGGCCCCTCGCAGCAGCGGGTCATCCGGGACGCCCTGTCGAGTGCCCGGCTGGCCGCGTCCGATGTGGACGTGGTGGAAGGGCACGGGACCGGTACGTCCCTGGGCGACCCGATCGAGGCGCAGGCCCTGCTGGCCACCTACGGTCAGGAGCGGCCGGAGGGCCGCCCGCTGTGGCTGGGCGCGCTGAAGTCGAACATCGGTCATACCCAGGCCGCCGCCGGTGTCGCGGGTGTTATCAAGATGGTGATGGCGATGCGGCATGGCACGTTGCCGCGGACGCTGCATGTGGACGAGCCGTCGCGGCAGGTGGACTGGTCGGCGGGTGAGGTGCGGCTGCTGACCGAGGCCGTCGAGTGGCCGGAGACGGGTCAGCCGCGCCGGGCCGGTGTGTCGGCGTTCGGGGTGAGCGGCACCAACGCGCACGCCATCATCGAGCAGGCCCCGCCGGTCGAGGACGAGGCCGAGGCGAGCCCGGTTTCCGACGGCGACACCGGTGTGGCCACGTGGCTGCTGTCGGGCCGTGACTCGGACGCTCTGCGGGCCCAGGCCGCCCGGCTCAAGGCGTTCCTGCTGGAGCGGGCCGAGTTGGGCGCGTCGGACGTCGGCCATTCGCTGGTGGCCACACGGTCGATGTTCGAGCACCGTGCCGTGGTGTCGGGCGCGAACCGTACGGAACTCCTCGCCGGACTTGAGGCCGTCGCCGCGGGCGAGGTCGCTCCCGGTGTGCTCCGGGGCGTGGCGGGGACGGCCGTCAAGACGGCGTTCCTCTTCTCCGGCCAGGGCGCGCAGCGCCTTGGGATGGGCCGGGAGCTGTATGACGGCTTCCCCGTGTTCGCCCAGGCGCTGGACGAGGTGTGCGCGCACCTGGACGTGGTGCTGGACCGTCCGCTGCGGGAGGTGGTGTTCGCGGCGGAGGGGAGCGCGGACGCCGGGCTCCTGGATCAGACGGCGTTCACCCAGCCCGCGCTGTTCGCCATCGAGGTGGCCCTGTTCCGGCTGCTGGAGCACTTCGGCGTCACCCCGGATGTCCTCATCGGCCACTCCATCGGCGAGATCGCCGCGGCCCACGTGGCCGGGGTGCTCTCGCTGGAGGACGCGTGCACGCTGGTGGCCGCTCGTGGCCGGCTGATGCAGGCGCTGCCCGAGGGCGGCGCGATGGTCGCGGTGCAGGCGTCGGAGGAGGAGATCTCCGGATCGCTCGCCGGACGCGAGGCCGAGGTGAGCATCGCCGCCGTCAACGGCCCGACCTCCGTGGTCATCGCCGGTGACGAGGCCGCTGTGCTGGAGATCGCCGCCCAGTGGTCGGAACAGGGGCGCAAGACGAGTCGGCTGAAGGTCAGCCACGCCTTCCACTCCCCGCGCATGGACGCGATGCTGGATGACTTCCGCCGCGTCGTGCGGGGGCTGTCCTTCCAGGCCCCCACCCTGGCGCTGGTCTCCAACGTCACGGGAGAGCCGGCCGGGGCCGAGGAGATCAGCTCGCCGGACTACTGGGTGCGGCATGTGCGGGAGGCCGTGCGCTTCGCCGATGGCATTCGCTCCCTCGATGCCCAGGGCGTCACCGCCTACCTGGAGGTGGGCCCCGATGGCGTGCTCTCGGCGATGGCGCGGGACTGCCTGACGACCGAGTCGGCGTCGGCCCCGGTGGTGGTGCCCGTGCTGCGCAAGGGGCGCCCTGACGCACAGGCTCTGATGGCCGCGCTGACCGAGGCCCATGTCCACGGTGTGACGGTGAACTGGGAGCAGGTCTTCGACGGGCGGGGCGCCCGCAAGGTCGAGCTGCCGACGTACCCCTTCCAGCGGCAGCGCTACTGGCTGGCGGGCACGAGCGCGGTGTCCGGCGGATCCGCCGCGGACAGTGTGGACGCGCGGTTCTGGGACGCGGTGGAGCGCGAGGACCTGGAGGCGCTGGCCGAGGCGCTGGATGTCGACGGCGGTGGCTCGCTCGGCGAGCTGCTGCCCGCGCTGTCCTCGTACCGCCGTCAGCAGCGTGACCGGGCCACGGTCGACGGCTGGCGCTACCGCATCTCGTGGAAGCCGGTCTCGGAGACCCCCGCGGCCACCCTCTCGGGAACCTGGCTCGTCATCGTCCCCGCCTCCGGTGCCGATGACACGTTCGCGGAGTCGGCGTGCGCCGCTCTCCAGCGGCACGGCGCCGATGTCGTTCGTGTGGCCGTGGACGAGGACGACCTCGCCCCCGGCGTGCTGACCGGGCGGCTGCGTGACATCGCCGCCGACCTGCCCGGGATCGGCGGGGTGCTGTCCCTGGTGGGCGTGGACGAGCGGCCCTGCGCCGAGCACCCGGTGGTCTCCCGCGGCCTGGCGCTGACGCTCACGCTGGTGCGGGCCCTGGCCGGGGCGGACATCGAGACCCGGCTGTGGTCCGCCACCCGGGGTGCCGTCTCGGTGGGCCGCTCCGACCAGCTCACCAGCCCCGCACAGGCGGAGGTCTGGGGCCTGGGCCGGGTCGCGGCCATGGAACACCCGCGGATCTGGGGCGGTCTCGTCGACCTGCCCGGGACGCTGGACGAGCGCGCCGCCGCGCGACTGGCCTGGGCGCTGTCCGCCGAGGGCGGCGAGGACCAGGTGGCGCTGCGCGGATCCGGAGCGTACGCCCGGCGCCTCTCCCGCGTCACGGTCGGCAACGAGTCGGCGGAGCGCGGGTGGCGGCCCCGTGGTTCGGTGCTGATCACCGGTGGCACCGGCGCCCTGGGCGCCCATGTGGCGCGCTGGGTCGTGCGCGAGGGCGCCGAACACGTGGTGCTGACCAGCCGTCGCGGCCCCGCGGCCGAGGGCGCTGCCGAGCTCAGGGCGGAGCTCGAGGAACTGGGCGCCCAGGTGACCGTGGCGGCCTGCGACGCCGCCGACCGGGACGCCCTCGCCGCGGTGCTGGCCGCCATCCCGGAGCGTTACCCGCTCAGCGCCGTCGTGCACGCGGCGGGCATTCTGGACGACGGTGTGCTGGACGGCCTGACCGTCGACCAGCTCGCCGCGACGCTGACCGCGAAGGTGGCGGGCGCGCGGCACCTGCACGAGCTGACCGAGGGACTGCCGCTCGACGCGTTCGTGCTGTTCTCCTCGTTCGCCGGTGTCGTCGGCAGCGCGGGCCAGGCCGCCTACGCGGCGGCCAACGCCTATCTGGACGCGCTGGCACAGCAGCGCCGGGCCCAGGGCCTGGCCGCCACCGCGGTCGCCTGGGGCCCGTGGGCCGACGGCGGCATGGCCGCGAGCGGCCGCGCCGGAGAGCGGTTCCGCGGAGGGCCGCTGCCGCCCATGGCCCCCTCGCTCGCCGTGGACGTACTGCGCTGGGCCGTGGGCCATGACGAGGCCGCGCTGGCCGTGGCCGACATCGACTGGACCGGAATGGCGTCGATGCTGAGCGCGGGCCCCAGCGCCCTCGTCAGCGACATCCCCGAGGCGCGTGAACTCCTGGCCGCCACGGGCGGAGCCGCCGCCCAGTCGGGGGCGGGCCACGACCTGCGGGCACAACTGGCCGGACAGACGGACGCGGAACAGCGCGCCCTCCTGCTGGACCTCGTACGCACCCACGCGGCCGCGGTCCTCGGCCACTTCTCCGCCGATTCCGTCGAGCCCGGCCGGGCCTTCCGAGACCACGGGTTCGACTCACTCACCGCCATCGAGCTGCGCAACCGGCTCGACATGGCCACCGGGCTGCGCCTGCCCGCGACCCTCGTCTTCGACTACCCCACCGCCGAGGTGCTCGCCGATCACCTGCGGGCGGAACTGGCCGGGTCCCACGCCGAAGCGGCCCTCTCGACCATGTCGCACGGGGTGCGGCCCGAGGATGACGACCCCATCGCGATCGTGGCGATGAGCTGCCGCTTCCCCGGCGGCGTCGAGACCCCGCAGGACCTGTGGCGACTGCTGGCCGAGGGCGGCGACGGCATCGCCGGGTTCCCCGGCGACCGTGGCTGGGACGTCGAGGGGATGTACCACCCGGACCCCGAGCACCCGGGCACGTTCTACGCCCGCGAGGGCGGCTTCCTCTACGGGGCGCCCCAGTTCGACCCCGGGTTCTTCGGGATCTCGCCGCGCGAGGCGGTCGCGATGGACCCGCAGCAGCGGCTGCTGCTGGAGACGTCGTGGGAGGCGTTCGAGAACGCGGGCGTCAAACCGGCCTCGCTGCGGGGCACCCGGACCGGTGTGTTCGTCGGCACCAACGGCCAGGACTACTCGACGATCATGCTCGACGCCCCCGAGGACTTCGCCGGTCATGTGGGCACGGGCAGCGCGGCCAGTGTGGTGTCCGGGCGCATCTCGTACACGTTCGGCCTCGAGGGGCCGGCCATGACGGTGGACACCGCGTGCTCCTCGTCGCTGGTGGCGCTGCATCTCGCGGCACAGGCACTGCGCCAGGGCGAGTGCGATCTGGCGCTGGCCGGTGGTGTGTCGGTGATGTCGACACCGGGCGCGTTCGTGGAGTTCAGCCGCCAGCGCGGCCTGGCTCCCGACGGCCGCTGCAAGCCGTTCGCCGAGGATGCGGACGGCACGGGCTGGTCCGAGGGTGTGGGCATGCTGCTCGTGGAGCGGCTGTCGGACGCCCGGCGCAACGGCCACCAGGTGCTGGCGATCGTGCGGGGCTCCGCCGTGAACCAGGACGGTGCCTCCAATGGTCTGACGGCGCCCAACGGCCCCTCGCAGCAGCGGGTCATCCGGCAGGCGCTGGAGAGCGCCGGGCTGTCGGCCGCCGAGGTGGACGCGGTGGAGGCGCACGGCACCGGTACGACGCTGGGTGACCCGATCGAGGCGCAGGCGCTGCTCGCGACCTACGGCCAGGGCCGCCCGGAGGGCCGCCCGCTGTGGCTGGGCGCCATCAAGTCCAACATCGGTCATACGCAGGCCGCCGCCGGCGTGGCCGGGGTCATCAAGATGGTGATGGCCATGCGTGCGGGCGTGCTGCCGCGGACGCTGCATGTGGACGAGCCGTCGCGGCAGGTGGACTGGTCGGCGGGTGAGGTGCGGCTGCTGACCGAGGCCACCGAGTGGCCGGAGACGGGACAGCCCCGACGGGCGGGTATCTCCTCGTTCGGACTGAGCGGCACCAACGCGCACACCATCCTCGAGCAGGCTCCCGACCTGGAAGAGGCCATGGCCCCGGAGGCGGCCGGGCCCGAGGCGTCGGTGTCGACGGCCGTGGTGCCGTGGCTGGTTTCCGGGCAGAGCCGGGAGGCGCTGCGGGCACAGGCCGAGCGGCTCCACGGGCATGTGGCGGCGCGGGACGACATCGGCGTGCCGGACGTCGGACACACGCTGGCGTCCAGGTCGGAGTTCGAGCACCGGGCCGTGCTGGTGGGTGAGGACCGGGAGACCCTGCTGCGTGGCCTGCGGGCCGTCGCGGAGGGCGGAATCGCCTCGGGAGTCGTCCAGGGGCAGGCCGTACCGGGTGGAAAGTCGGCGTTCCTGTTCTCGGGTCAGGGCGCTCAGCGCCTGGGCATGGGCCGGGAGCTGTACGAGGCGTTCCCGGTGTTCGCCCGCGCGCTGGACGAGGTGTGCGCGCACCTCGACCTCCTGCTGGAGCGTCCGCTGCGGGAGGTGGTGTTCGCGGCGGAGGGGAGCGCGGACGCCGGGCTGCTGGATCAGACGGCGTTCACCCAGCCGGCGCTGTTCGCGATTGAGGTGGCGCTGTTCCGGTTGGTGGAGCACTGGGGTGTCACTCCGGATGTGCTGATCGGGCATTCGATCGGTGAGATCGCGGCGGCGCATGTGGCGGGGGTGTTCTCGCTGGAGGACGCGTGCGCGCTGGTGGCCGCTCGTGGCCGGCTGATGCAGGCGCTGCCCGAGGGCGGCGCGATGGTGGCCGTCGAGGCGTCTGAGGAGGAGATCTCCGGATCGCTCGCCGGTCGTGCGGCCGAGGTGAGCATCGCGGCGGTCAACGGCCCGGCCTCCGTGGTCATCGCGGGTGACGAGGGAGCGGCGCTGGAGATCGCCGCCCAGTGGGCGGAGCAGGGTCGTAAGACGCGTCGGCTGAAGGTCAGCCATGCGTTCCACTCGCCCCGCATGGACGCCATGCTGGACGACTTCCGTGACGTCGTCACGGGCCTGTCCTTCCAGGCACCGTCCATCGCCCTGGTCTCGAATGTGACGGGCGAGGCGGCGAACGCGGATGACGTGTGCTCGCCGGAGTACTGGGTGCGGCATGTGCGCGAGGCCGTGCGGTTCGCGGACGGCATGCGGGCACTCAACGCCCAGGGCGTCACCAGGTTCCTGGAGATCGGCCCCGACGGTGTGCTGTCCGCGATGGCGCGGGACTGCCTGACCGCGGAGGAGGCTTCGGCCTCGGTCGTGGTGCCGGTGCTGCGCAAGGACCGCCCGGAGGCCCAGGCGCTGATGAGCGCGCTGGCCGAACTTCACGTCCACGGTGGCTCGGTGGAGTGGGAGTCCGTCCTCGCCGGGCGCGGCGCGCGGATGGTGGAGCTGCCGACGTACGCCTTCCAGCGTGAGCGGTACTGGCCCGAGGTGTCCCTCTCCCTGAACGGATGGGGCACACCGGGCGCCGTGGACTCGGTGGACGCGCGGTTCTGGGAGGTGGTGGAGCGCCAGGACCTGGAGTCGCTCGCGGGTGCCCTGGCGATCGACAGCGAGGCGCCGCTGAGCGCGGTGCTGCCCGCCCTGTCCGCGTATCACCGCAGCACTCGTGACCAGTCGACCATCGATGGCTGGCGTTACCGGGTGTCCTGGAAGCCGGTCGCGGACGTGACCGGTGGGTCGTTGTCGGGGACGTGGCTGGTGGTGGTTCCGGCGTCCCGTGCCGAGGACGAGCTGGTCCCGGGGGTCGTCGCCGGGCTCGAGCGGCATGGTGCGGGTGTGGTGTCGCTCGTACTGGACGAGCGCGACCTCGACACGGACGTGTTGGCCGAGCGGCTGCGCGAGGCGGCCGCGGAGGCACCGGAGCTGGGTGGTGTGCTGTCGCTGCTCGCCCTGGACGAGGAGCCCTGCCCGGAGCACCCGGCGCTGTCGGGCGGTCTCGCCCTGACCCTGTCCCTGGTACGGGCCATGGTCGAGGCGGGTGTCGAGACTTCGCTGTGGAGCGGAACGCGTGGCGCCGTGTCGGTGGGCCGTTCCGAGCGGCTCACCAGCCCGACCCAGGCGATGGTCTGGGCACTGGGCCGGACGGCCGCGCTGGAGCTGTCGCCGCTGTGGGGCGGTCTGGTCGATCTGCCCGAGTCGCTGGATGAGCGAGCGGTGGCGCGGCTGGTCGGTGTGGTGTCCGCCGGGAACGGCGAGGACCAGGTCGCGGTGCGCGGCTCCGGTGTCTTCGTACGCCGTCTGGCGCGGTCGGCCGCGGCCGTCGGCGAGGAGACGTCGTGGCGGGCGCGTGGCACGGTGCTGGTGACCGGTGGCACGGGCGCGCTGGGGAGTCAGGTGGCGCGCTGGCTGGCGCGCAGCGGTGCCGAGCACCTGGTGCTGACGAGCCGTCGCGGTTCCGACGCGCCGGGGGCGGCCGAGCTGAGTGCGGAGCTCGAGGCGCTGGGCGCCCGGGTGACCGTGGCGGCCTGTGACGTGGCCGACCGCGAGCAGCTCGCCGCGGTGCTGGACGCCGTTCCGGAGGAGTACCCGCTGACGGCGGTCGTCCACGCGGCGGGCGCCAACGGGGCGGGGCCGCTGGCCGAGACCGGGTTGGCCGATGTCGCCGCCGTGGTCTCCGGCAAGGTGGCTGGCGCCGTCAACCTGGACGCGCTGCTGGGCGACCGGGAGCTGGACGCGTTCGTGGTCTTCTCCTCGATCGCCGGTGTGTGGGGCAGTGGTGGCCAGGCCGCGTACGGCGCGGCGAACGCGTATCTGGACGCGCTGGTGGAGGAGCGCCGTGCCCGTGGTCTCGCCGGTACGGCGGTGGCCTGGGGTCCCTGGGCCGAGGGCGGTATGGCGGCCGGCGACGACGGCTTGGCCCGCCGCGGTCTGTCCGCGATGGCGCCCGGTCTGGCGATCGCCGCGCTGCGGGGGGCGGTCGCGGGTGACGACGGTGTGGTGACGGTCGCCGATGTGGACTGGGAGCGGTTCGCCCCCGCGTTCACGATCGGACGGCCCAGCCCGCTCCTCGGCGATCTGCCCGAGGTCCAGCAGGCGCTGGCGAACGCCGGAAACACCGAAGGCACCGGCACCGGCTCGGCACTGCGGGAGCGCCTGACGGGGCTCACCGAGGCCGAGATCGACCGGACCCTGCTCGACCTGGTGCGCGCCCACGCCGCCGCGGTCCTCGGCTTCTCCGGTGCGGAGGCGGTCGAGCCCGCGCGTGCGTTCAAGGAGCTGGGCTTCGACTCGCTGACGGCGGTGGAGTTCCGTAACCGGCTGAACGCGGAGACCGGGCTGGTGCTGCCGGCCACGCTGGTCTTCGACTACCCGAGCGCCACGGTGCTGGCCGACCATCTGCGCGCCGAGGTGCTGGGCACGCGGGGGGCGGTGGCCACGCCGTCGGCGGTGCTGGCCCCGGTCGATGACGACCCGATCGCGATCGTCGGGATGAGCTGCCGCTTCCCCGGTGGTGTGCGCAGCCCGGAGGAGCTGTGGAACCTCGTCGCGGCCGGTACGGACGCCATCACGGACTTCCCCTCCGACCGTGGGTGGGACGTCGACGGGATGTACGACCCCGACCCGGAGAGCTTGGGCACCTTCTACGCCCGTGAGGGCGGGTTCCTCGACGGGGTGGGCGAGTTCGACGCGGCGTTCTTCGGGATCTCGCCGCGTGAGGCGCTGGCGATGGACCCGCAGCAGCGGCTGCTGCTGGAGACCTCGTGGGAGGCGTTCGAGCGGGCCGGTATCGACCCGGCGTCCCTGCGCGGCAGCCAGATCGGCGTCTACGTGGGAGCCGCGACCTCCGGCTACGGCATGGGGCTGAACGAGATCCCCGAGGGGCTCGAAGGGCAGCTGCTGACCGGCAGCGCCACCTCCGTCGTATCGGGCCGCATCTCCTACACCCTGGGTCTGGAGGGGCCCGCGCTGACGGTGGACACGGCGTGCTCGTCGTCGCTGGTCGCGCTGCACCAGGCCGCGCAGGCGGTGCGTCAGGGCGAGTGCTCCATGGCGCTCGCCGGTGGCGTCACCGTGATGACCAGCCCGGCCGCCTTCGTGGAGTTCAGCCGGCAGCGTGGGCTCGCCCCCGACGGACGGTGCAAGCCGTTCGCGGACGCGGCCGACGGCACGGGCTGGTCCGAGGGTGTGGGCATGCTCCTCGTGGAGCGGCTGTCCGACGCCCGGCGCAACGGCCACCAGGTGCTGGCGGTCGTGCGCGGCTCCGCCGTGAACCAGGACGGTGCGAGCAACGGCCTGACGGCGCCCAACGGCCCGTCCCAGCAGCGGGTGATCCGGCAGGCTCTCGCCAACGCCCAGCTGTCGCCCGCAGACGTCCAGGTGATCGAGGCGCACGGCACCGGTACGACGCTGGGCGACCCGATCGAGGCGCAGGCGCTGCTCGCGACGTACGGCCAGGAGCGCCCGGAGGACCTGCCGCTCTGGCTGGGCTCGATCAAGTCGAACATCGGCCACACCCAGGCCGCCGCCGGTGTCGCCGGTGTCATCAAGATGGTGATGGCGATGCGGCACGGAGTGCTGCCGCGGACGCTGCACGTGGATCAGCCGTCGAGCGAGGTGGACTGGTCCGCGGGCGAGGTGCGCCTGCTGACCGAGGCCGCCGCATGGCCCGAGACCGAGCAGCCGCGCCGGGCCGGAATCTCCGCCTTCGGCGTGAGCGGCACCAACGCGCACACCATCATCGAACAGGCCCCGGTGCACGACGAGGCGGAGCCCGCCCCGGCGGCTCCCGCCGACGACCACGGCATGGCCCCCTGGGTGCTCTCCGCCCGGAGCCCGGAAGCCCTGCGCGCCCAGGCCGAGCGGCTGCGCGCCCACCTCTCCGAAGGGGCCGGGTCCGGCGTTCTGGACATCGCCGAATCGCTGGTCGCCACGCGATCGGTGTTCGAGCACCGCGCGGTGCTGCTGGGCACCGACCACGACACGCTGCTGCGCGGCCTGGAGACCGTCGCCGCGGGCGACGACGCCCCCGGCGTCGTCCAGGGGCAGGCGGCCACGGCCGGAAAGACCGCGTTCCTGTTCACCGGCCAGGGCGCACAGCGCCTCGGCATGGGCCGGGAGTTGTACGACGCCTTCCCGGTGTTCGCCCGCGCCCTGGACGAGGTGTGCGCGCGGCTGGACATGGTGCTCGACCGGCCGCTGCGCGAGGTGATGTTCGCGGCCGAGGGCAGCGCGGACGCCGAGCTGCTGGATCAGACGGCGTTCACCCAGCCCGCGCTGTTCGCGGTCGAGGTGGCGCTGTTCCGGCTGCTGGAGCACTGGGGCATCGCCCCGGATGTGCTGATCGGCCACTCCATCGGTGAGATCGCCGCCGCCCACGTGGCCGGGGTGTTCTCGCTGGAGGACGCCTGCACGCTGGTGGCCGCTCGCGGCCGGCTGATGCAGGCCCTGCCGGCCGGTGGCGCCATGGTCGCCATCGAGGCGTCGGAGGAGGAGATCGCGGCCTCGCTGGCCGGTCGTGCGGCCGAGCTGAGCATCGCCGCCGTCAACGGCCCCACCGCGGTGGTCATCGCCGGTGACGAGGGAGCGGCGCTGGAGATCGCCGCCCAGTGGGCGGAGCGGGGTCGCAAGACCCGCCGCCTGCGCGTCAGCCACGCCTTCCACTCCCCGCACATGGACGCGATGCTGGACGAGTTCCGCACCGTCGTCTCCGGTCTGACCTTCCAGGCGCCGTCCATCGCCCTCATCTCGAATGTCACGGGTGAGCAGGCCGGTGCCGAGGAGGTGTGCTCGCCGGAGTACTGGGCGCGGCACGTACGGGAGACCGTCCGCTTCCGCAACGGGGTGCGGGCGCTCGAAGCGCAGGGTGTCACCGCGTACATCGAGGTGGGCCCCGACGGCGTACTGTCCGCGATGGCCCAGGACTGCCTGACCGAACCGGCCGACGACATCGCGGCCGAGGACACACCGGCCCCCCTGCTGGTTCCGGTGCTGCGCAAGGACCGCCCCGAGACCCAAGCGCTCGTCGCGGCCCTCGCCGAGATGCACGTCCACGGCGAAACCGTCGACTGGCGGCCGTTCTTCGCCGGACGCGGCGCCCGCCGCGTCGACCTTCCGACCTACGCGTTCCAGCACCAGCGCTACTGGCTGGAGTCCGGCACCGCGGCGGGAGACGCCGCTGCCTTCGGCCTCGACCCCGCCGATCACCCGCTGCTGGGCGGAGCCGTCCCCCTCGCGGGCGCCGACGGCCTGGTGTTCACCGGAACGCTCTCGCTGCGCACCCAGCCCTGGCTGGCCGACCACGTCCTGCGCGGCGAGGCGGTCCTGGCCACCGCGGCCCTCGTCGAACTGGCCATTCGCGCCGGTGACGAGGTCGGCCTCGGCCAGGTGGAAGAGCTGGTCATCCAGGCGCCGCTGGTCCTCCCCCGAGGGGGCGGCGTCCAGATCCAGCTCGTCCTCGGCGAGGAGGACGAGTCCGGCACCCGTTCGCTGGAGATGTACTCGCGGATGGCCGAGCCGGACGGCGAGGACGAGTGGATCTGCCACGCCAGCGGTGTGCTCGCCCCGGAGCCGGACGATGCCGCGACCGCCGAAGGGGCGGCGCGCTTCGACTCCACGACATGGCCCCCGCCCGGCGCCGAGCGCGTCGATGTGGACGGCCTGTATGACCGCCTCGCCGACGACGGCCTCGGCTACGGTCCCTCGTTCCGTGGGCTGCGAGCCGTGTGGCAGCGCGAGGACGAGGTGTTCGCGGAGGTCAGCCTGGCCGAGGAGTCCGTCGCGGACGCCCAGCGGTTCGGGTTGCACCCCGCGCTTCTGGACGCGGCGCTGCAGCCGCTCGGCCTCGGAGTGCTGGACGGTGTGGGGCGCGGCCGCATGCTGTTCAGCCTGGCCGGGGTGTCGCTGTACGCGGCCGGTGCCGCCGCGCTGCGTGTCCGGCTCGCCCGGACGGGCCCGGAGACCCTCTCCCTGGCGGCCGTCGACGGAGCCGGTGAGGCCGTGCTCTCCGCCGACGCGCTGACGCTGCGGCAGATCGCCACGGAGCAGCCGGAGACCACGGCGCCGGATACGGCCGGGACCGGCACCTCTCCCGAGGTGACCGCGCCCGTCGAGGAGACCCTCCCCGTCGAGGAGTCCGCCCCCGTCGAGGAGACCGTCCCCGTCGAGCAGACCTCCGCCAAGCCTTCCCGTCGGCGCAAGACCACACGACGCACCGCCAAGCGGGGCGCCGGATCGGAATCCGGACCGCTCGCCGCGCTGCGGGAGCGGCTGACCGGGCTCTCCGAGCCCGAGCAGGACCGTGTGCTGCTCGATGTGATCCGCACCCACGTCGCGGCGGTGCTCGGACACGCCTCCGCCGACGCGGTCCAGGGGTCGCAGGCGTTCAAGGACCTCGGCTTCAGCTCGCTGACCGCCGTCGAGTTCCGTAACCGGGTGAGCAAGGCCACGGGCCTGCGCCTCCCGGCGACGGCCGTGTTCGACTACCCGACCCCCGCCGAACTGGCGAAGTTCACCCGTGCCGAGGTCCTCGGCACCCTGACCGGGGCCCGCCGGCCGGTACCGGTCGCGGTGGCGGCCAACGACGATCCGATCGTGATCGTGGGGATGAGCTGCCGCTATCCCGGAGGGGTGACCACCCCCGAGGGTCTGTGGGATCTCGTCGCCCAGGGCCGGGACGGCATCTCGCCCTTCCCGACGGACCGCGGCTGGGACGTGGAGAACCTCTACGACCCGGACCCGGACGAGCCGGGCAAGTGCTACACGCAGGAAGGTGGCTTCCTGCACAACGCCAGCCAGTTCGACCCGGCGTTCTTCGGGATCTCGCCGCGTGAGGCGCTCGCGATGGACCCGCAGCAGCGGCTGCTGCTGGAAACCTCATGGGAGGCGCTGGAGCGGGCCGGTATCGACCCGGTCTCCGCGAAGGGCAGCCAGACCGGCGTCTTCGCCGGCGTGACCTACCAGGACTACGGCGGTCTCCTCGTCGGTTCTCAGGAGAGCGTCGAGGGCCTCGTCGGTACCGGTGTCTCGCCGAGCGTGCTCTCGGGCCGTATCTCCTACGCCCTCGGCCTCGAAGGGCCCGCGCTGACGGTGGACACCGCGTGCTCCTCGTCGCTGGTCGCCCTGCACCTCGCGTGGCAGGCACTGCGCCAGGGCGAGTGCTCGCTGGCGCTGGCCGGTGGTGTGACGGTGATGTCCACCCCGATGTCGCTGATCGAGTTCAGCCGGCAGCGCGCCCTCGCCTCCGACGGTCGGAGCAAGCCGTTCTCGGCTGCCGCGGACGGTGCGAGCTGGGCCGAGGGCGTCGGCATGCTCGTCCTCGAACGGCTGTCGGACGCTCGCCGCAACGGGCACGAGGTGCTCGCCGTGGTGCGGGGCAGCGCGGTGAACCAGGACGGTGCGAGCAACGGCCTGACGGCCCCCAACGGTCCCTCGCAGCAGCGGGTCATCCGGCAGGCGCTGGCGAACGCCCGCCTGTCGGCCGCCGAGGTCGACGCGGTGGAGGCGCACGGTACGGGTACCACGCTGGGTGACCCGATCGAGGCCCAGGCACTGCTGGCCACCTACGGCCAGGAACGCCCCGAGGGCGAGCCGCTGCTGCTGGGCGCCATCAAGTCGAACATCGGCCACTCGCAGGCGGCCGCGGGCGTGGGCGGCGTCATCAAGATGGTGATGGCGATGCGGCACGGTGTGCTGCCGAAGACGCTGCACCTCGATGAGCCCTCGCCGCACGTGGACTGGACGGAGGGCGACGTCGAACTGCTGGCCGAGGCCAGGCCGTGGCCCGAGACCGGGCGTCCGCGCCGTGCGGGCGTGTCGGCGTTCGGCATGAGCGGCACCAATGTGCACACCATCCTGGAGCAGGCTCCCGAGGTCGAGGCGGCCGAGGTCGCCGAGGTCGAGATCGCCGATGGCCCGGTGACATGGGTCGTGGCGGGCAAGAGCAACGACGCGGTGCTGGCCCAGGCCGAGCGCCTGCGGGAGTTCGTGGCCGAGCGCCCGGAGCTGCGTGCCGCCGATGTGGCGCACTCCCTCGCGACGACCAGGTCCGCGTTCCAGTACCGGGCCGCGGTGACCGGGACCGGCCGGGAGGAACTCCTCGAGCGTCTGGCGGCGGTGGCCCAGGGTGCCAAGGCACCGGGTGTGGTCCGGGCGAGCGCCGTCGAGGCACCGGGCCGTTCGGTGTTCGTCTTCCCCGGCCAGGGGGCGCAGTGGATGGGCATGGCGGTGGGCTTGCTGGAGTCCTCGCCGGTGTTCGCGGCGGCGATCGGCGAGTGTGAGACGGCCCTGTCCGCTTACGTGGACTGGTCGTTGACCGAGGTACTGCGCGGTGTCGAGGGTGCTCCCGGCTTCGACCGGGTGGATGTCGTTCAGCCGGTGCTGTTCGCGGTGATGGTGTCGCTGGCGAAGCTGTGGCGTTCGGTCGGTGTCGAGCCGGATGCCGTGATGGGCCACAGCCAGGGCGAGATCGCGGCGGCCTGCGTGGCGGGTGCGCTGTCGCTGGAGGACGCCGCGAAGGTGGTGACCTTGCGGTCGCAGGCGATCGCGGCGGGTCTTGCCGGCCGTGGTGGCATGGTGTCGGTCGGCCTGTCGGCGGACGCGGCCAGGGAGCGTATCGCCGCCTGGGACGGTGCGATATCCGTCGCCGCGGTGAACGGTCCCGGTTCGGTCGTGGTGTCGGGTGACCCGGGCGCGCTGGATGAGATGGTCGCCCAGTTGGAGGGTGAGGAGGTCCGTGTCCGCCGGGTTCCGGTGGACTACGCCTCGCACTCCGCCCACGTGGAGGCGATTCACGAGGAACTGCTGAAGGTTCTGGCGGACTTGGAGCCGCGTTCGTCGGAGGTGCCGTTCTACTCGACGGTGACCGGCGAACTGGTGGACACCGCCGGCCTGGACGCGGAGTACTGGTACCGCAACCTGCGGCAGACCGTCGAGCTGGAAGCCACCACGCGTACCCTGCTCGGCACTGGCCACGGCGTGTTCATCGAGGTGAGCCCGCATCCGGTCCTCACTCTTCCCGTTCAGCAGACGGTCGAGTCCGCCGCGGCGCAGGCCGTGGTCGTCGGCACGCTGCGGCGCGACGAGGGCGGCCCGGAGCGGTTCCTGACCTCGATCGCCGAGCTCCATGTCAACGGGGCCGACGTCGACTGGCGGAAGGTGTTCGCCGGACACGGCGCCCGCCAGATCGACCTGCCGACCTACGCCTTCCAGCGGCAGCGGTACTGGCCGCGGCCGGCCGAGGACGCCACGTTCGGCAACGCACCCGTGTCCGAGGCCGACTCGGTGGATGCCCGGTTCTGGGAGGCCGTCGAGCGCGAGGACCTCGAGGGACTGGCGCAGACGCTGGAGCTTGACGGGGAGGCGCCGCTGAGCGCGGTGCTGCCCGCCCTGTCGTCCTACCGACGGGGCAGGCGTGACCGCTCGACGGTCGACAACTGGCGCTACCGGATCAACTGGAAGCCCCTCATCGACCAGCCGTCGTCCGGCTCCGACGAGGAGCGGGGCGCCCCGATCACCGGTACCTGGGTGGTCGTGGTCCCGCCGGTCGACACCGCCCGTGAACTGGCCGAACGCATCGCCCGGGACGTGGAGCGCCACGGGGCCCGCATGGTCCGGATCGACCTGGACGAGGCGGAGCCGGAGCGGTCGTCGCTGGTCGAGCTCATCCGGGCCGCGGCCCCCGGCACACCCGCCGCGGACGGATCCGGGCAGCAGGGGAAGCCCGCGATCGACGGAGTGCTCTCCCTGCTCGCGCTGGACGAGGCGGCGCTCGCCGAACACTCAGGTGTGCCGCGTGGCTTCGCCGCCACCGTGGCCCTGGTCCAGGCGCTGAGCGACATCGACATCGATGTGCCGCTGTGGCTCGCCACCACCGGAGCCGTGTCCGTGGGCCGCTCCGACCGGGTCGGCAGCGTCAAGCAGTCCCTGGTATGGGGGCTGGGCCGGGTGGTCGGCCTGGAGTACGCACAGCGCTGGGGCGGTCTCGTCGACCTCCCCGAGTCGCCGGACGCGATCGACGAGCGGGCGCTGAACCGTCTGGTCGGCCTGATCGGGCGCTCCGGTGACGAGGACCAGGTCGCGGTGCGCGCCACCGGGGTCTTCGGCCGACGGCTGGTCCGGGCGCCCCTGGGCGACACCCGGCCGGCCCGTACCTGGCAGCCTCGCGGCAGCGTCCTGATCACCGGTGGTACCGGTGCCATCGGTGGCCGCCTCGCCCGCTGGCTGGTCCGTGGCGGTGCCGAGCACCTGGTGCTGACCAGCCGCCGTGGCCTGGACGCCCCCGGCGCGGCCGAGCTGAGGGACGAACTGACCGCTCTCGGCGCACGGGTCACCATCGCGGCCTGTGACGCCGCCGACCGCGGCGCACTGCGTGAGCTGCTCGACGGGCTGCCCGCCGAGTACCCGCTGACCGCGGTGGTGCACGCGGCCGGTGTGCTGGACGACGGCCTGATCGACACCCTCACCGTCCCCAGGACGCAGGGGGTCTTCCGGCCCAAGGTGGACGCCGTGGTGAACCTCCACGAGCTGACCCAGGACCTGGACCTGTCCGCGTTCATCCTCTTCTCCTCCTACGCCGGAACCGTCGGTGGTACCGGTCAGGGCAGCTACGCCGCCGCGAACGCCTTCCTCGACGCCCTGGCGCAGCAGCGCCGGGCCCAGGGGCTGGCGGCCACCTCGGTGGCGTGGGGTGCCTGGGGCGGCGGTGGTCTGGTCAACGACGCCACCGCGGCCCAGCTGAAGCGGCAAGGTATGCCGGCGCTGGCGCCCGAACTCGCCGTCGACGCCCTTCAGCAGGCGCTCGACCACGAAGAGGCCGACATCACCGTCGCCGACGTGGACTGGGAGCGCTACGCCCCCGGGTTCGCCGCGGCCCGGCCGCGTCCCCTCCTGAACGAACTGCCCGAGGTGCGACAGGCGCTGGAGGAGGCCGAGGCCGAGCTCGGCGCGGCCTCCGCCGGGCTGGCCGCGCGCCTGCAAGGGCTGTCGGCCGCCGAACGCACGGCGGAGGTGCTCGACCTCGTCAGGTCGCACGCCGCCGAGGCGATCGGATATCCGAGTGCCGACTCGGTTGAGCCGGACCGGGCCTTCAGGGACATCGGGTTCGACTCGCTGACCGCCGTGGAGCTGCGCAACGGCCTCGGCATGGCGTCCGGTGTGAACCTGCCGATCACCGTGGCCTTCGACTACCCGACGCCCACGGCGCTCGCCGAGTTCCTCCTCGGTGAGGTGCTGGGCACCGCCCCCGCGCCGGTCGATGACCTGCCGGTGGTGACGGGCACGGTCGTGGACGACGATCCGATCGTGATCGTGTCGATGAGCTGCCGCTTCCCCGGTGGGGTACGCACTCCGGAGGATCTGTGGCGACTGGTCTCCGAGGGCAGCGACGTGATCAGCGCCTACCCGACCAACCGTGGCTGGGACCTCGACGAGCTCTACGACCCGGACCCGGAGAACTCGGGCACCAGCTATTCGAGCGGCGGCGGCTTCGTCTACGACGCCGACGAGTTCGATCCGCAGTTCTTCGGGATCGCTCCGCGCGAGGCGCTGACCATCGACCCGCAGCAGCGGCTGCTGCTGGAGACCTCCTGGGAGGTGTTCGAGCGGGCGGGTATCGACCCCACGTCGCTCAAGGGAAGCCGGACGGGTGTCTTCGCGGGAAGCAACGGCCAGGACTACATCGGCCTGCTGCTGACCGCCCCGGGCGGCCCCGAGGGCTACCTCGGAACGGGTAACGCGGCCAGCGTCGTATCGGGCCGTATCTCCTACACCTTCGGTCTCGAAGGACCGGCCGTCACGGTGGACACGGCGTGCTCGTCGTCGCTGGTGGCGCTGCACATGGCCGTGCAGTCGCTGCGCCAGGGCGAGTGCTCCCTCGCGCTGGCCGGCGGTGTCACGATCATGTCCAGCCCGGGGTCGTTCGTGGACTTCAGCCGCCAGAAGGGGCTGTCGTCGGACGGGCGGTGCAAGGCGTTCGCCGCGTCGGCGGACGGTACCGGCTGGTCCGAGGGTGTCGGCGTGCTGCTGCTGGAGCGGCTGTCGGACGCGCGGCGCAACGGTCACCCGGTGATGGCGATCGTGCGCGGCTCCGCGATCAACCAGGACGGTGCGTCCAACGGCATCACGGCGCCCAACGGCCCGTCGCAGCAGCGAGTCATCCGCCAGGCGCTGGCCAGCGCCGACCTCGCCGCCCACCAGATACAGGCGGTCGAGGCGCACGGCACCGGCACCAGGCTCGGTGACCCGATCGAGGCGCAGGCGCTGCTGGCCACCTACGGCCAGGGGCGGCCGGAGGACCAGCCGCTGTGGCTGGGCTCCATCAAGTCGAACCTCGGACACACGCAGGCGGCCGCGGGCGTGGCCGGGATCATCAAGATGGTGATGGCCATGCGTGCGGGCGTGCTGCCGAAGACGCTCCACGTCGATGAGCCGACGCCGCATGTGGACTGGACGGCGGGCGAGGTCCGGCTGCTGACCGCGCCGACCGCGTGGCCGGAGAACGGCGAGCCGCGCCGGGCGGGCATCTCCTCGTTCGGCATCAGCGGCACCAACGCCCACACCATCATCGAGCAGGCCCCGGAGCCGGAGGCGGTGGAGCGGGTCCGTACGGACGACGCCCCCTCGACCGACGCGGAAGCACTTCCGTGGCCGGTCACCGGCAAGGGCGCCGAGGCGCTGCGCGCCCAGGCGAGGAACCTGCACGACCATGTGACGGCCCACCCCGAGCTCGACCTGAACGACGTGGGCTACGCGCTGGCGACCACCCGGTCCGTCTTCGACCACCGCGCCGTGCTCCTGAGCGGCGACCGGGACGGCCTGCTGAGCGGTCTCGAGGCCATCGCCTCGGGTGCCACGGCCCCCGGAGTGATCCAGGGATCCGTGGGCACGGCCGGCAAGACGGCGTTCCTGTTCTCGGGCCAGGGCGCGCAGCGTCCGGGCATGGGACGGGAGCTGTACGACGCCTTCCCGGTGTTCGCCCGCGCCCTGGACGAGGTGTGCGCGCATCTCGATGTGCTGCTCGACCGGCCGCTGCAGGAGGTGATGTTCGCGGTCGAGGGCAGCGCGGATGCCGAGCTGCTCAACCAGACGGCGTTCACCCAGCCGGCGCTCTTCGCCATCGAGGTGGCGCTGTTCCGGCTGCTGGAGCGCTGGGGCGTCACCGCGGACGTACTGATCGGCCACTCGGTGGGCGAGGTCGCCGCGGCCCATGTGGCCGGGGTGCTCTCCCTGGAGGACGCGTGCGCGCTCATCGCGGCGCGTGGCCGCCTGATGCAGGCGCTGCCGGAGGGCGGCGCGATGGTGGCCATCCAGGCATCCGAGGAGGAGATCGCGGTATCGCTGGCCGGTCGTGAGACCGAGGTGAGCATCGCCGCGGTCAACGGCCCGACGGCCGTGGTGATCGCGGGAGATGAGGCCGCGGCACTGGAGATCGCCGGACAGTGGGAGCAGGAGGGCCGCAAGACCCGCCGGCTGAAGGTCAGCCACGCCTTCCACTCGCCGCGCATGGACGCGATGCTGGACGACTTCCGTGATGTCGTCTCCGGCCTGTCCTTCCAGGCACCGTCGATCTCCCTGGTCTCCAACCTCACCGGTGCGTCCGCCGGAGCGGCCGAGGTGTGCGCGCCGGAGTACTGGGTGCGGCACGTGCGGGAAGCGGTGCGGTTCGCGGACGGGGTACGGGCCCTGGAGAAGCTCGGGGTGACCTCGTTCCTGGAGGTGGGCCCCGATGGTGTGCTCACCGCGATGGCCCAGGACTGCCTCGTGACCGACGAGGCCGGAGGCGATCTCACCCTCGTCCCCGCCCTGCGCAAGAACCGCCCCGAGGCCCAGGCGCTGACGACGGCGCTGGCCGAACTCCATGTCCACGGCACCACCGTGAACTGGTCGACGGCGTTCGCCGGACGCGATGTGCGGCAGGTGGAACTGCCCACCTACGCCTTCCAGCGTCAGCGCTACTGGCCGAAGGCACCCGGCCCGATGACCGGGGACGTCGCCTCCGCCGGGCTCAGCTCTCCCAACCACCCGCTGCTGGGTGCCGGAGTCGAGCTGGCGGGCAGCGATGGATTCCTGTTCACCAGCAGGCTGTCGGTGCAGAGCCAGCCGTGGCTCGCCGACCACGCGATCGGCGGCATGGCACTGTTCCCGGGGACCGGATTCCTCGAACTGGCCATCCGCGCCGCCGACCAGGTCGGCAGCGGCCGGGTCGAGGAGGTCACCCTGGCCACCCCGATGGTCCTGCCCGAGAACGAACCGGTCCAGGTACAGCTCTGGGTGGGTGACACGGACGAGACGGGCTACCGCTCGCTCAGCCTGTACTCCCGCTCGGCCAACGCGTCCTCGGACGAGCCGTGGACACAGCACGCGGCCGGTGCGCTCGCCCCGGCCGGCCCCGAGCCGTCGTTCGACCTGAGCGCATGGCCCCCGGCGAACGCGGAAGCCCTGGACATCAGCGACTTCTACGAGCGCTTCGCCGCCACCGGCTTCGCCTACGGCCCGGTGTTCCAGGGCCTGCAGGCCGCCTGGCGCTCCGGCGACGACGTCTACGTCGAGGTCAGCCTCGGTGAGAAGCACGCGTCGGACGCGGCCGACTTCGGCCTCCACCCCGCCCTGCTGGACGCCGCCGTGCAGGCGGTGACCTTCGTCGCCCTGGAGGACGTCGGGCTCTCCCGGCTCCCGTTCTCCTGGAGCGGGGTGTCGCTCCACGCCGGTGGCGCGTCCACCCTGCGGGTGCGGCTCAGCCAGCTCGGACCGGATTCCATCTCCCTCGCGGTGGCCGACGGAACCGGCCGCCCGGTGGCGTCGATCGAATCCCTCGTGCTGCGCCCGGTGTCGGTGGAACAGATCGAGTCGGCCAGGACGTCGGCGTTCCGCGACTCGCTGTTCACGCTGGACTGGACCCCCGTCCCGGCCACCGCTCCCGCCGAGGCGGCAGCGGCCAAGTGGGCCGTGGTGGGCACCGACCACTACGGACTGGCCGCCGGCGCGATCGCCGGAGCCGAGGTGACCGCCTACGCCGATCTCGACGCGTTGGGCGCCGCGATCGACGGTGGCGCCGCTGCCCCGGAGGCCGTACTGGTCTCCTACGCACCGGGCCTCGACGACGAGGCGGCTCAGGGCAAGCCCAAGAGCAAGGCGAAGGGCAAGGGCAAGAGCAAGGGCAGGGCCAAGCGGGGCCTGGAGCCCGCGGGCGCCATCCACGCGGTGACGCACCACACGCTCGGCATGATCCAGGGCTGGCTCGGCGACCGCCGGTTCGACTCCTCCCGACTGGTCTTCGTGACGTCGGGCGCGATGGCGCCCGAAGACCGCGAGGAGACTCCGGACATGATCCACGCCCCCCTCTGGGGCATGGTGCGGTCCGCGCAGTCGGAGAACCCGAACTGCTTCGTCCTGGTGGACCTGGACCCGCGGGAGCCCGCCGAGGCGTCCAAGGCGGCACTGCCCGCCGTGCTCGCCACCGACGAGCCGCAGGCCGTGGTCCGCGAGGGGACGGTGCTCGGCCAGCGCATGGCCCGGGTCTCCTCGGGTACCGCGCTGCTGCCGCCCGCCGGGATACGGGAGTGGCGCCTGGACATGCACGCCAAGGGAACCCTGGAGAACCTGGCGCTGCTGCCCTGCCCCGATGCCGCCGAAGCCCTGCGCGAGAACGAGATCAGGGTCGAGATGCGCGCGGCGGGTGTGAACTTCCGCGATGTGCTCAACGCCCTGGGGATGTACCCCGGAGAGGCCGGGCCGCTCGGTGGCGAGGGCGCCGGTACCGTGACCGAGGTCGGCCCCGGAGTGACGGACCTGGCGCCCGGCGACCGGGTGATGGGCATCTTCGGCGGGTCGTTCGGCCCGGTCGCCATCACCGACCGGCGCGTCGTCGCCCGGATTCCGGACGACTGGACGTTCGAGCAGGCGGCCTCCACGCCCATCGTGTTCCTGACGGCCTACTACGCCATGGTGGACCTGGGAGATCTCCAGGCCGGCCAGTCGGTGCTGGTGCACTCGGCGGCCGGTGGTGTGGGCATGGCCACGCTCCAGCTGGCACGACACCTCGGCGCCGAGGTGTTCGGTACCGCGAGCGAGGGCAAGTGGGACACGCTGCGGTCGCTGGGTCTGGATGACGAGCACATCGCGTCGTCCCGGACGCTGGACTTCGAGAAGCGCTTCTTCGATGTGACCGGCGGGCGCGGTATGGACGTGGTGCTCGACTCGCTGGCGCGGGAGTTCGTGGACGCGGGTCTGCGTCTGCTGCCGCGCGGCGGCCGGTTCCTGGAGATGGGCAAGACCGACATCAGGGTGCCGGAGGAGGTGGCCGCCGAATACAGCGGTGTCTCCTACCAGGCGTTCGATCTCATGGAGGCGGGACCCGATCGCATCCATGAGATGTGGGGCGAGCTGATCTCCCTGTTCGAGAGCGGAGTGCTGCGGCCGCTGCCGGTGCGCACCTGGGACGTCCGCAGGGCGCCCGATGCCTTCCGCTTCATCGGCCAGGCCCGGCACACCGGCAAGGTGGCGCTGACCATCCCGAGGACGCTCGATGGCCCGGGGACGGTGCTGATCACGGGTGGTACGGGTGGTCTGGGCGCGTTGCTGGCCCGTCATCTGGTGGTGGAGCACAAGGTCGAGCGTCTGGTGCTGACGAGTCGTCGTGGCCTGGAGGCGCCGGGTGCCGCGGAGTTGGCGGCGGAGCTGGCCGGGCTGGGCGCCGAGGCACAGGTCGTGGCGTGTGATGTCACCGACCGGGCGTCGGTGGAGAGCCTGCTGACCGGAATCGGGTCGGAGCATCCGCTGTCGGCCGTGGTGCATGCGGCGGGTGTGCTGGATGACGGTGTGGTGGAGTCGCTGACGCCGGAGCGGGTGGACAAGGTGCTGCGTCCGAAGGTGGACGCCGCGCTGCACCTGCACGAGCTGACCCGCGACCTCGACCTCGCGGCCTTCATCCTGTACTCCTCCGTCTCCGGTACCTTCGGCGGCTCGGGCCAGGCCAACTACGCGGCGGGCAACGCGTTCATGGACGCCCTGGCCCAGCACCGCAGGGCCGAGGGTCTCCCCGCGGCCTCGCTCGTCTGGGGGCCGTGGACGCAGGACGGCGGCATGACCACCGAGCTGGCCGACGCCGACGTCAGCCGCATGACCAGGACCGGTATGGTCGCCCTCACCCCCGAGGCCGGGCTCGCGCTGTTCGACGCGACCCGCGATCTCGACGGTGCCGTCCTGGTGCCCATGACGATGGACATGGCGTCGGTGGGCGAGCACGTACCCGCGCTGCTGCGCGGGCTGGTGCGGGCACCCGCGCGCCGGGCCGCGGAGGCGGGCGCCGCGAGCACCACGGCCGACCCGGCCGCCGAGCTCAAGCAGCACCTGGCCGGGAAGTCCGAGACGGAGCGCGAGCGCATCCTGGTGGACCTGGTGTGCGACCAGGTGGCCGTCGTCCTGGGCTACGCGTCGGGACAGGCGATCGAACCCGGACACGCCTTCAAGGACCTGGGCTTCGACTCCCTGTCGGCCGTCGAGCTGCGCAACCGGCTCAACGCGATCACCGGAACGCGCCTGCCGGCGACCCTGGTGTTCGACTACCCGACCCCGGCGTCGCTCGGGCGATTCCTGCGGGACGAGGTCACCCCGGCGGACGGGCCCGCGACCGAGCCCGTCTTCGGAGAACTCGACCGGCTGGAATCCACCTTGTCGGCGCTCGAATCCGACAGCGAGACGCACGCCCAGATCATGGCGCGGCTCCAGGGGCTGGTGGCCAAGTGGTCCGCCGGCGGTACCGGGCAGGTGTCCGGCACCGCGACGGCCCTGGACGACGACATGGACGACGACAGCGAGATCGAATCGGCAACCGCCGACGAGATCTTCAAACTCATCGACGACGAATTCGGAAATTCCTGACGTGGTGAGCTGGAACTCACAGAGTGTTTCAAGGGGCTGGGGATAGTGGCGGAAGACGAAAAACTCCTTGACTACCTCAAGAAGGTGACGGCTGACCTGCGTCAGGCTCGTCGGCGACTTCGACAGGTGGAGGAGCGGGACCGGGAGCCCATCGCCATCGTGGCGATGAGCTGCCGGTACCCGGGGGGTGTGAAGACTCCGGAGGAGCTGTGGCGGCTCGTCGCCGAAGGCGGCGATGCCATCACCGAGTTCCCTCCGGACCGGGGCTGGGACGTCGATGGCTTCTTCGACCCGGACTCGGAGCGTTCCGGCACCTTCTCCGTCCGTGAGGGCGGGTTCCTGGAGACCCCCGGCGACTTCGACCCCGGCTTCTTCTCCATGAGCCCGCGGGAGGCGCTCGCCACCGACCCCCAGCAGCGGCTGCTGCTGGAAACCGCCTGGGAGGCGTTCGAGCGCGCCGGAATCGACCCGGCGTCGGTGCGGGGCAGCCAGGCCGGTGTGTTCGTCGGCGCCTCGCCCTCCGGCTACGGCGCCGGAGTGAGCGAGATGCCCGCGGACGTGGAGGGGTTGATGCTCGCGGGCAACGCCACCTCCGTGGTGTCCGGGCGGGTGGCCTACACCCTGGGCCTCGAGGGGCCCGCCGTCACGGTGGACACCGCGTGCTCGTCGTCGCTGGTGGCCCTGCACTGGGCCTGCCAGGCGCTCCGTCAGGAGGAGTGCTCACTCGCCCTGGCGGGCGGCGTCGCCGTCATGTTCACCCCCAGCATGTTCGTCGAGTTCAGCCGGCAGGGCGGGCTCGCTCCCGACGGGCGGTGCAAGGCGTTCGGCGCGGGCGCCGACGGCACCGGCTGGGCCGAGGGCGTGGGCCTGCTCCTCCTGGAGCGGCTCTCGGACGCCCGGCGCAACGGGCACCCGGTGCTGGCCGTCATCCGTGGCTCGGCCATCAACCAGGACGGTGCGAGCAACGGACTCACGGCGCCCAACGGCCCCTCGCAGCGGCGGGTGATCCGCCAGGCGCTCAAGAACGCGGGCCTGACGCCCGCCGATGTGGACGCGGTGGAGGCACACGGCACGGGTACGTCGCTGGGTGACCCGATCGAGGCCCAGGCGCTGATGGCCACCTACGGCAAGGAGCGGCCGGAGGGGCGGCCGCTGTGGCTGGGCTCGCTGAAGTCCAACCTCGGCCACTCCCAGGCCGCCGCCGGTGTCGGCGGGGTCATCAAGATGGTGATGGCCATACGGAACGGCGTTCTGCCCAAGACGCTCCACGCCGACGAGCCGTCCGCCCAGGTGGACTGGTCGGAGGGCGATATCCGGCTGCTGAACGAGTCCACCCCCTGGCCCGAGTCGGAGCAGCCTCGGCGGGCGGGCGTGTCCTCGTTCGGCATCAGCGGGACGAACGCCCACGCGATCCTGGAGCAGGCCCCGGAGGCCGAGGCGGCAGAGGACGTCGAGGCCGAGGCCGCCGATGGCCCGGTGGCCTGGGTGGTGTCCGGCCGGAGCGCGGCGGGTCTGCGGGCCCAGGCGGGCAGGCTGCGGGAGTTCGTGGCCGAGCGTCCCGAGCTGGGCGCCGCCGATGTGGCGTTCTCCCTGGTGGGGACGCGGTCGGTGTTCGAGCACCGTGGGGTGGTGACGGGAGCCGACCGCGAGGAACTCCTGGCGCGGCTGGGCGCGTTGGCCGGGGACGAGATCGCCTCGGGTGTGACGCGTGGTGTGGCGGACGTACGCGGCCGCTCGGTGTTCGTGTTCCCGGGTCAGGGGGCGCAGTGGGTGGGTATGGCGGTGGGCTTGCTGGAGTCCTCGCCGGTGTTCGCGGAGGCGGTCGGCGAGTGTGAGTCGGCCCTGTCCGCTTACGTGGACTGGTCGTTGACGGATGTGCTGCGCGGGGTTGAGGGTGCTCCCGGTTTTGACCGGGTGGATGTGGTGCAGCCGGTGTTGTTCGCGGTGATGGTGTCGCTGGCGAAGTTGTGGCGTTCGGTGGGTGTGGAGCCGGATGCGGTGATGGGTCATAGCCAGGGTGAGATCGCGGCGGCCTGCGTGGCGGGTGCGTTGTCGCTGGAGGATGCCGCGAAGGTGGTGACCTTGCGGTCGCAGGCGATCGCGGCGGGTCTTGCCGGCCGTGGTGGCATGGTGTCGGTCGGCCTGTCGGCGGAGGCGGCCAGGGAGCGTATCGCCGCCTGGGACGGTGCGATATCCGTCGCCGCGGTGAACGGTCCGGGTTCTGTTGTGGTGTCGGGTGACCCGGGTGCGCTGGATGAGATGGTCGCCCAGTTGGAGGGCGAGGAGGTGCGGGTTCGCCGGGTTCCGGTGGACTACGCCTCGCACTCGGCGCATGTGGAGGCGATTCACGAGGAGCTGCTGAAGGTTCTGGCGGATTTGGAGCCGCGTTCGTCGGAGGTGCCGTTCTACTCGACGGTGACCGGTGAGCTGGTGGACACCGCCGGCCTGGACGCGGAGTACTGGTACCGCAACCTGCGGCAGACCGTCGAGCTGGAGGCCACCACCCGCGCACTCCTCGGCAAGGGACACGCGACCTTCATCGAGGTGAGCCCGCATCCGGTCCTCACCCTTCCGGTTCAGCAGACCGTGGAGTCCGCCGCGGCCCAGGCCGTGGTCGTCGGCACGCTGCGGCGTGACGAGGGCGGCCTGGAGCGGTTCCTGACCTCAGCCGCCGAGGTCTTCTCGCGTGGCAAGAAGGTCGATTGGCTCACCACACTGGAGGGCCGTGGCGCCCGCCGTGTCGAGCTGCCGACCTACGCCTTCCAGCGCGAGCGCTACTGGCTGGACGGCTTCGGCCTGCCGCCCGGTGGGAGCGCGGCCGATGTCACCGGCTCCGTCGACGCGCGGTTCTGGGACGTGGTGGAGCGCCAGGACCTGGAGTCGCTGGCGGGGACGCTGGCGGTCGACAGCGAGGCGCCGCTGAGCGCGGTGCTGCCCGCCCTGTCCGCGTATCACCGCAACAACCGCGACCAGTCCACGATCGACGGCTGGCGCTATCGGGTGTCGTGGAAGCCGTTCTCCGACGTCGCCGACGGCTCGCTGTCGGGGACGTGGCTGGTGGTGGTTCCGGCGTCCCGTGCCGAGGACGAGCTGGTCTCGGGCGTTGTCGCCGGGCTCGAGCGACACGGCGCGGGCGTGGTCCCGGTCACGTTGGACGAGCGGGACCTCGACGCGGACACGCTGGCGGAGCGGCTGCGCGAGGTGGCCGCGGAGACGCCCGAGCTGGGCGGTGTGCTGTCGCTGCTCGCCCTGGACGAGGAGCCCTGCCCGGGGTATCCGGCGCTGTCGGGCGGCTATGCGCTGACCCTGGTGCTGGTGCGGGCCATGGTCGAGGCCGAGATCCCGGCCCGGCTGTGGTGCGGTACGCGCGGCGCCGTGTCCGTGGGGCGTTCGGACCGGCTCACCAGCCCGGCGCAGGCGATGATCTGGGCGCTGGGCCGGGTGGCCGGTCTTGAGCTGGCGCCGCTGTGGGGCGGTCTGGTCGATCTGCCCGAGTCGCTGGACGGGCGCGGTGCGGAGCGGCTGACCGGTGTGCTGTCCGTCGAGGGCGGCGAGGACCAGGTCGCGGTGCGCGGCTCCGGTGTCTTCGTACGCCGTCTGGTGCGCTCCGCCCCGGCCGTCGGCGAGGAGACGACGTGGCGGGCGCGTGGCACGGTGCTGGTGACCGGTGGCACGGGCGGGCTCGGCGGCCAGGTGGCCCGCTGGCTGGTCCGTAGCGGTGCCGAGCACCTGGTGCTGACCAGCCGCCGCGGTCTCGAGGCCGAAGGCGCCGCCGAGTTGAAGGCGGAGCTGGAGGCCATGGGCGCCGAGGTGACGGTGGCCGCGTGCGACGCGGCGGACCGCGACGCGCTCGCCGCCGTCCTGGACGCCGTGCCGGAGCACCGGCCGCTCACCGGAGTGGTGCACGCGGCGGGTGTCACGATCGCGGCCTCCCTGCTGGAGACGGAGCTCGCGGACGCGGCCCGGGTGGTGTCGGGCAAGGTCGCGGGCGCCGTCAACCTGGACGAGCTGCTGGGCGACCGTGAGCTCGACGCGTTCGTGGTCTTCTCGTCCATCTCCGGTATCTGGGGCGGCGGCAGCCAGGGCGTCTACGGCTCAGGCAACGCCTTCCTGGACGCGCTGGTGGAGCAGCGCCGGGCGCGGGGCCTCGCGGGCACCGCCGTCTCCTGGGGCCCGTGGGCCGAGGGCGGCATGGCGACCCGGGATGACGCGGGGGAGCAGCTTGCGCGGCGCGGACTGCCCGCGATGGCACCCGAGTTGGCGATCGCAGCCCTGGAGCGTGCGGTGGCCGGTGACGAGGGTGTGGTGACGGTCGTGGACGTGGACTGGGAGCGGTTCGCGCCCTCGTTCACCGCGGTCCGCCCCAGCCCGCTCCTGAGCGACCTCGACGAGGTCCGGGCGCTGGAGACGAAGGGCGACGGTGGCGAGAGCGCCGACGCCGCCGGGGCGCAGCTCCGCGAGCGGCTGAAGCCCCTCACCGAGGGCGAGCGCGACCGGGCGCTGCTCGATCTGGTGCGCAAGCACGCGGCCTCCGTGCTCGGCTACGCCTCCCCGGAGATGGTCGAGCCGAACCGGGCCTTCCGCGATCTGGGCTTCGACTCGCTGACCGCGGTCGACCTGCGCAACCGGCTGGCCGCCGAGACCGGTCTCAGCCTGCCGGCCACGCTGGTCTTCGACTACCCCAGCGCCACCACGCTCGCGGCGCTGCTGCGCACCGAGGTGCTGGGCACCTCGTCCCCGGCGGTGGCCACCGGGTCCGGTGCCCCCGCCGGGGTCGGCGCGGACGACGATCCCATCGCGATCGTGTCCATGAGCTGCCGCTTCCCCGGTGGGGTGCGGAGCCCGGAGGACCTGTGGCAGTTGGTCGACGGCGGCGGCGACGCCATCTCGTCCTTCCCGTCGGACCGCGGCTGGGACCTGTCCGGCATGTACGACCCGGACCCGGACCGGCCGGGCACGTTCTACGCCCGCGAAGGCGGATTCCTCTACGACGCGGGCGAGTTCGACCCCGGCTTCTTCGGGATCTCGCCGCGTGAGGCGCTGGCCACCGACCCCCAGCAGCGGCTGCTGCTGGAGACCTCGTGGGAGGCGTTCGAGCGGGCGGGCATCAACCCCGCGTCGGTGCGGGGCAGCCAAGTCGGTGTGTTCGTCGGCTTCTCGGGCTCCGGATACGGCAGCAACCTGGAGTCGGTGCCCGAGGACGTCGAGGGCCATCTGCTGACCGGAAACGCCGGCAGTGTCGTCTCCGGCCGCCTCGCCTACACCTACGGCCTGGAGGGCCCCGCCGTCACGGTGGACACGGCCTGCTCGTCGTCACTGGTGGCCCTGCATCTGGCCTGCCAGTCGCTGCGTCAGGGCGAATGCACCATGGCGCTGGTGGGCGGTGTGGCGGTGATGGCCACTCCGATGGCGTTCGTCGAGTTCAGCAGGCAGGGCGGGCTCGCGCCTGACGGCCGGTGCAAGCCGTTCGCGGCCGCGGCGGACGGTACGGGCTGGAGCGAGGGCGCCGATGTGCTCCTGGTGGAGCGGCTGTCGGACGCCCGGCGCAACGGCCACCAGGTGCTGGGCATCGTGCGGGGTTCGGCCGTGAACCAGGACGGCGCTTCGAACGGTCTGACGGCGCCGAACGGCCCCTCGCAGCAGCGGGTGATCCGCCAGGCCCTCGCCAACGCCGGGGTGTCGGCCGCCGAGGTGGACGCGGTGGAGGCGCACGGCACGGGCACCTCGCTGGGCGACCCCATCGAGGCACAGGCGCTGCTGGCCACCTACGGCAAGGAGCGTGCGGAGGGCCGCCCGCTGTGGCTGGGCGCGCTGAAGTCCAACATCGGACACACCCAGGCCGCGTCCGGACTCGCCGGTGTCATCAAAATGGTGATGGCGATGCGGCACGGTGTGCTGCCGAAGATGCTGCACGTGGACGAGCCCTCGCCGCAGGTGGACTGGTCGGCGGGCGAGGTGCGGCTGCTGACCGAGGCCACCGAGTGGCCGGAGACGGGTCAGCCGCGCCGGGCCGGTGTCTCCGCGTTCGGCGTCAGCGGCACCAACGCACACGCCATCATCGAGCAGGCACCGTCGGACGACCAGGACACGCGACCGGCCGAGGTGACCGCTCCCGACGACCGCGGCGCGGCTCCCTGGACGCTCTCCGCCCGGAGCGCGGACGGGCTGCGCGCCCAGGCGCGGCGGCTGCGGGCACATCTGACCGCGCAGCCCGGACTGAGCCTGAAGGACGTGGGCTACTCCCTGGTCGCCACCCGGTCGGTGTTCGAACACCGTGCCGTGCTGACGGGCGCGGACCGTGCGGAGCTGCTGCGCGGGCTCGAGGCCGTCGCCACCGGCGAGGAGACCCCCGGGGTCGTGCGCTCGGTCGCCACTCCGACGGGAATCACCGCCTTCCTGTTCTCGGGTCAGGGTGCGCAGCGCCTTGGTATGGGGCGGGAGTTGTACGAGGCGTTCCCGGTGTTCGCCCGTGCGCTGGACGAGGTGTGCGCGCATCTGGATGTGCTGCTGGACCGTCCGCTGAAGGACGTGATGTTCGCGGCGGAGGGCAGTGCGGATGCCGGGCTGCTGGATCAGACGGCGTTCACCCAGCCCGCGCTGTTCGCGGTCGAGGTGGCGCTGTTCCGGCTGCTGTCGGCGTGGGGCGTGTCCCCGGATGTGGTGATCGGTCACTCCATCGGTGAGATCGCCGCCGCGCATGTGGCGGGGGTGTTCTCGCTGGAGGACGCGTGCGCACTGGTGGCCGCTCGTGGCCGGCTGATGCAGGCGCTGCCCGAGGGCGGCGCCATGATCGCCATCGAGGCGTCTGAGGAGGAGATCGCGCCGTCGCTGGCCGGTCGTGCGGCCGAGGTGAGCATCGCCGCCGTCAACAGCCACACCTCCGTGGTCATCGCCGGTGACGAGGGAGCGGCGCTGGAGATCGCCGGGCAGTGGGCGGAGCAGGGGCGTAAGACCCGTCGCCTGCGGGTCAGCCACGCGTTCCACTCGCCCCGCATGGACGCCATGCTGGACGACTTCCGCAAGGTCGTCGAGGGGCTGTCCTTCGCACCGCCCTCGATCGCGCTGGTGTCCAATGTGACGGGCAAGTCGGCGGGCGCCGACGAGGTGTGCTCGCCGGAGTACTGGGTGCGCCACGTCCGCGAGGCGGTGCGCTTCGCGGACGGGATGCGCTCCCTGGAGAACGCGGGCGCGACCCGGTTCTTCGAGGTGGGCCCCGACGGTGTGCTCTCGGCGATGGCACGCGAGTGCCTGACGGTGGAGGAGACTTCGCCCCCCGTCGTGGTGCCCGCGCTGCGCAAGGACCGCCCGGAGGCCCAGGCGCTGACGACGGCTTTGGCCGAACTCCACGTCCACGGCGTCACCGTGGACTGGGCGGCTCTGTTCGCCGGTCAGGACGTCCGGCGGGTCGAGCTGCCGACGTACGCGTTCCAGCGGCAGCGCTACTGGCTGGACGTCCCCGAGGGCGATGCCACCGCCGACGCCGTATCCGTGGACTCGGCCGACGCCCGGTTCTGGGACGCCGTCGAGCGTGCGGACCTGGAGGCGCTGACCACCGCGCTGCACGTGGACGGAGACGCCTCGCTCACCGAGTTGCTGCCCGCCCTGTCGTCCTACCGCAAGGGCCACCGTGAGCGCTCGACGGTGGACGGCTGGCGCTACCAGATCGCGTGGACCCCGGTGTCCGAGCTGTCGGAGCGGGCGCTGACCGGAACGTGGCTGGTCGTGGTTCCCCAGTCGCACGCCGACGACGAGCTGGTCACCGCCGCGGTGACCATGCTGGAGCGGCAGGGCGTGGACGTGGCGCGGATCGTGCTCGACGGCGGACCGGACAGCGACCGCGCGGCGGTCGCCGAGCGGCTGCGCACGGCGGCCGAGGGCGCGCCGGACGGGGCCGTCGGCGGGGTCCTCTCCCTGCTGGCCCTGGACGAGAGCGCCAGCCCCGGGCACGCGGTCGTGCCGCAGGGGCTCGCGCTGAACCTCGTCGCGTTGCAGGCACTCGTGGACGCCGGTGTCGAGGCCCCGCTGTGGGTGGCGACGCGAGGCGCCGTGTCGGTGACCGGGTCCGACACCCTGCGCAGCGCCGCCCAGGCGCAGATGTGGGGCCTCGGCCGGGTCGCCGGTCTGGAGCATCCCCGGTTGTGGGGTGGTCTGGTCGACCTCCCGGAGACGTTGGACGAGCGGGCCGCGAACCGGCTGTCCGGTGTGCTGGGCGGTGGCGCGGGCGAGTTCGAGGACCAGGTGGCGGTGCGCACGTCCGGCGTGTTCACCCGGCGCCTGGTGCGAGCGAACGCGCCGCAGACCACGGCCCGGCCGTGGAGCGCGCGGGGCTCGGTGCTGGTGACCGGCGGCACCGGGGGAGTGGGCAGCCAGGTGGCCCGGTGGCTGGCGAACGCCGGCGCCGAGCACCTGGTGCTGACCAGCCGCCGTGGCCCGGAGGCCGACGGGGCCGCCGAACTGCGTGACGAACTCACCGCGTTGGGCACCGAGGTGACCATCGCGGCATGTGACGCCGCCGACCGCGACGCCCTGGCCGCCGTACTGGCCGCCATCCCGGAGCGGTATCCGCTGAGCGCCGTCGTGCACGCGGCGGGTGTTCTGGACGACGGTGTCCTGGACTCGATGTCGGTGGAGCGGGTCGCGGGTGTGCTGCGTCCCAAGGTGGACGGGGCCCGCAATCTGCACGAGCTGACCGAGGGCCTCGACCTGTCCGCGTTCGTGCTGTTCTCCTCGCTCGCCGGAGCCATCGGCGGTGCCGGGCAGGGCAGTTACGCGGCGGCCAACGCCTATCTCGACGCCCTGGCGCAGCAGCGCCGGGCCCAGGGCCTGGCGGCCACCTCGGTCGCCTGGGGCCCGTGGGCCGAGGGCGGCATGGCGGTCGACGGGGCGCTGGAGGAGCGGCTGCGGCGTGGTGGCATGGCCGCGATGACCCCGGAGCTGGCGGTCAAGGCCCTCCAGCAGGCCCTCGACCTGCAGGAGACCCATCTGGCCATCGCCGACCTCGACTGGGAGCGATTCGTACCCTCCTACGTCGCCGTCCGGGCCAGCCGGCTGCTGGACGAGGTGCCCGAGGCGCGCCGGATCCTGGAAGCCGCGATCGGCGGTGGCACCGCGGCACAGTTCGAGACCGGTGGCTCCGAACTGCGTGAGCGGCTCGCCGGAATGTCGGAGGCGGAGCAGGAACGAGCACTGCTCGACCTCGTCACCACGCAGGTGGCGATGGTGCTGGGCTTCCCGTCGGTGGAGTCGGTCGAGTCCCAGCGGGCGTTCCGGGAACTCGGCTTCGACTCGCTGACCGCCGTCGAACTGCGCAACCGGCTTGACGCGGCGACGGGCCTGCGGCTGCCCGCGACGATCGTCTTCGACCACCCGACGCCCGTGGCGCTCGCCCGCCGGCTGCGTACCGACGTCGTCCAGGACGGGGTCTCGGCGGCCGCACCGATCCTCGGTGAGCTGGACCGGATCGAAGCGGCGATGGCCGCGATCTCCGCCGACGACGTGGACCGGCCGAGGATCACGACGCGCTTGCAGACGCTCCTTCTGAAGTGGGGAGAGGCGGAACAGGATTCGCGCACCCCGGGCAAGAAGGCGGTTCCGGACAAGATTCAGTCGGCGACGTCGGACGAGATCTTCGACTTCATCGACAAGGAGCTCGGGATCTCCTGAGCTGGCGCGGTCGGTTCCCGAGGGTCGTTCCTTACTACTTCCATGGGTGACATAACAATGAACGAAGAGAAGCTTCTCGACTATCTCAAGCGGGTGACCGCGGATCTCCAGCAGACTCGCCAGCGCCTGCTCGAGGCCGAGTCAGCGGACCAGGAACCGATCGCGATCGTCGCCATGAGCTGCCGGTTCCCCGGAGGGGTGAACTCTCCCGAAGACCTGTGGCGCCTGGTGGCGGAGGGCACCGACGCGATCTCGGAATTCCCCATGGACCGAGGTTGGGACATCGACGCCCTCTACGACGAGGACCCGGACCGCCCCGGCACCAGCTATACGACCCAGGGCGGTTTCCTGGAGAACGCCGACCAGTTCGATCCGGGTTTCTTCAGGATCTCGCCGCGTGAGGCGCTGTCGATGGACCCGCAGCAGCGGCTGCTGCTGGAGACGTCGTGGGAGGCGGTCGAGCGGGCGGGCATCGATCCGATGTCCCTGCGGGGCAGCAGGACCGGTGTGTTCGTGGGAACCAACGGCCAGGACTACTCCATGCTCATGCTCGGGGTGGACGAGACCGCGGAGGATGTGGAGGGCCACTCGGGCACCGGCAACGCGGCGAGCATCGTCTCGGGCCGGATCTCCTACACCATGGGCCTCGAGGGCCCCGCGCTCTCCGTGGACACGGCGTGCTCGTCGTCCCTCGTGGCCCTGCACCTCGCCGTTCAGGCGCTGCGCCAGCGCGAGTGCACGCTCGCGCTGGCCGGTGGTATCACCGTGATGTCCACCCCGACGGCGTTCGTCCAGTTCAGCAGGCAGCGCGGGCTGGCGGCGGACGGCCGGTGCAAGCCGTTCGGCGCCGCGGCCGACGGCACCGGCTGGGGCGAGGGCGTCGGCATGCTGCTCGTGGAGCGGCTGTCCGACGCCCAGCGCAACGGCCACCAGGTGCTGGCCATCGTCAAGGGTTCGGCGATCAACCAGGACGGCGCCTCCAACGGTCTGACGGCGCCCAACGGCATATCGCAGCAGCGGGTCATCCGGCAGGCGCTGACCAGCGCCCGGCTCTCGGCCGCCGAGGTGGACGTGGTGGAGGCGCACGGTACGGGCACCACACTGGGTGACCCGATCGAGGCGCAGGCGCTGATGGCGACGTACGGGCAGGACCGGCCCGCGGACCAGCCGCTGTGGCTGGGCGGCATCAAGTCGAACATCGGGCACACCCAGGCCGCCGCCGGTGTCGCCGGGGTCATCAAGATGGTGATGGCCATGCGGGCGGGCGTGCTGCCGAAGACGCTCCACGCGGACGAGCCCTCGCCGCACATCGACTGGACCGGCGGCGCCGTCTCCCTGCTGCACGACTCGGCCCCGTGGCCGGACCGGGACCACCCGCGGCGCGCCGCCGTGTCGTCGTTCGGTATGAGCGGCACCAACGCGCACACCATCCTGGAGCAGGCTCCGGAGTCCGAGGAGCCCGAGGAGCGTGCGGAGGCCGGTGGCGGTGCGGCCGGTCCGGTGTCGTGGGTGGTGTCCGGCCGCAGCGCACGGGGGCTGCGGGCGCAGGCCGAGCGGCTGCGGGAGTTCGTCGCGGAGCGCCCGGAGTTGAGCGACGCGGACGTGGCGCTCTCGCTGGCGACGACCAGGTCCGCGTTCGAGCACCGGGCCGTGGTGACCGGCGCCGGCCGTGCGGAACTCCTCCAGCGCCTGGAGTCGGTCGCCGAGGACACCACCGGGGCGACCGGAGTGGTGCGGGGCCGGACGACCGACCCTGGCCGTTCGGTTTTCGTGTTCCCGGGGCAGGGGGCGCAGTGGGCGGGTATGGCGGTGGGGCTGTTGGAGTCCTCGCCGGTGTTCGCCGAGTCGGTGGCCGAGTGTGAGAAGGCTCTGTCGGCCCATGTGGACTGGTCGCTGACCGATGTGCTGCGCGGTGTCGAGGGCGCGCCCGGCTATGACCGGGTGGATGTGGTGCAGCCCGCGCTGTTCGCGGTGATGGTGTCGCTGGCGAAGCTGTGGCGTTCGGTGGGTGTCGAGCCGGGCGCGGTGATGGGCCACAGCCAGGGCGAGATCGCGGCCGCGTGTGTGGCGGGCGCGCTGTCGCTTGAGGACGCCGCGAAGGTGGTGGCCCTGCGGTCGCAGGCGATCGCGGCGGGTCTCGCCGGCCGTGGTGGCATGGTGTCGGTCGGGCTGCCGGTCGACCAGGTGCGGGAGCGCATCGCCCAGTGGGATGGCGCGATCTCGGTCGCCGCGGTCAACGGCCCGGGTTCCGTCGTGGTCTCCGGTGACCCGGGTGCGCTGGACGAGATGGTCGCCCAGCTGGAGGGCGAGGAGATCCGCGTTCGCCGGGTTCCGGTGGACTACGCCTCGCACTCCGCACACGTCGAGGAAATCCATCAGGAGCTGTTGCGGGTCCTGGCCGGCATCGAGCCGCGTTCGTCGCAGGTGCCGTTCTACTCCACGGTGTCCGGCGAACTGATCGACACGGCCGGTCTGGACGCCGAGTACTGGTACCGCAACCTGCGGCAGACCGTCGAGCTGGAGGCCACCACCCGCACCCTGCTCGCCGACGGGCACGGCGTGTTCATCGAGGCGAGCCCGCATCCCGTACTGGCACTTCCCGTTCAGCAGACGGTGGAGTCCACCGAGGCGCGGGCGGTGGTCGTCGGCACGCTGCGGCGTGACGAGGGCGGCCTGGAGCGCTTCCTGACCTCCGTCGCCGAGGTGTTCGTGCCCGGCGCCACGGTGGACTGGGCCGCCACGCTGGAGGGTCGTGGCGCCCGCCGCGTCGAGCTGCCGACCTACGCCTTCCAGCGCCGCCGCTACTGGCCCGACCTGACCGCCGTCCCGGAGGCGGGACCCGCGACGGGTGCCGCCGACGCCCCGTTCTGGCAGGCCGTCGAGAGCGGCGACGTCGACACGCTCACCTCCGCCCTGCACCTGGACGCCGACACCCTCGGCACACTGCTGCCCGCCCTGTCGGACTACCGCAGGCGCAACGTCGCCGGGGCCACCATCGACAACTGGCGCTACCGCGTCGTGTGGAAGCCGGTGACCGCCGGCACCACCGCGTCGCTCACCGGCACCTGGCCCATCCTCGTCGCCGAGGAGCACACCGGCAGCGAGCTGGTGACCGGGGTGCGCGACGCCCTCGCCCGCGCCGGGGCGCACACCGTGCTGGTGCCGGTCGACCCCGAAGCCGACCGCACTGTCTTCGCCGGGGCGATCGGCGACGCGCTCGCCGCCGCGGCCGAGGAGACCGGGCGCGAGGGTGCCCACCGGGTCTTGTCGCTGCTCGGTATCGATGAGGAGCCCCACTCCTCCCACCCGAGCCTGCCGCGCGGGTACGCGGGCACCATCACGCTCATCCAGGCCCTGGAGGATCTGGGCCTCACCATCCCGGTGTGGTTCGCCACCCGGGGCGCCGTATGGACCGAGCCCTCCCGCCGGACGCCGGTGGACGCGCCCAAGCAGTCCCTGGTGTGGGGCTTCGGACGTGTCGTGTCCGTGGAGCAGCCGGCGCGCTGGGGCGGCCTCGTCGACCTGCCGGGCGTGCTGGACACCGCCGCGGCCAGGCGGCTTGTCGCCGTGCTCGCCGGGATCGGCTACGAGGACCAGGTGGCGATCAGGCCGAACGGCATTGTCGGCCGCCGCTTCGTGCGCGCCGCCACCGGTGCCCTCGATCCCGGACGCCCCTGGAAGCCCTCGGGCACCGTCCTGGTCACCGGCGGAACGGGTGCCCTCGGCGGGCACGTCGGCCGCTGGCTCGCCAAGAGCGGCGCCGACCACCTGCTTCTCGTCAGCCGCAAGGGTAAGGACGCGTCCGGGGCGGCCGAGCTGGAGGCCGAACTGACCGGACTCGGCGCGCGGGTGGAGACCGCCGCCTGCGACATCGCCGACCGGGACGCGCTCGCCGCCCTCCTCGACTCCATCCCCGCGGAGCGCCCGCTCACCGCCGTCGTCCACACGGCGGCCGTCCTCGACGACGGCGTCATCACGTCGATGACCCCCGAACGCCTCGCCAGGGTGCTCGACGTCAAGGTGGAGGGCGCCCGCAACCTCGACGCGCTGACCGCCGGCCGCGACCTGTCCGCGTTCGTCCTCTTCTCCTCCACCTCCGGCACCCTCGGTGGCCCCGGCCACGCCAACTACGCCCCGGGCAACGCCTTCCTGGACGCCATCGCCCAGGACCGCAGGTCCCGCGGGCTGCCCGCCACCTCGGTCGCCTGGGGCGGCTGGGCCCACGGAGGCATGGCCGAGGGCACCGTGGGGGAGCGGCTGCACAGGCACGGTGTCCGCCTCATGGACCCCGAACTCGCCACCGCCGCCCTGCAGCAGGCGCTCGACCACGACGACGCCACCGTGGCCATCAGCGACATCGACTGGGAGGTGTTCGGCGCCGGTCTCGTCGCGGGACGCCCGCGCCCCGTCTTCGACGACCTGGCCGATGTGCAGACCCTCCTCGCGCGGGCGCGTGCCACCACCGAGACCGGTACGACGGCCGACAGCGCCGAGGCCGGCATCGCCGAGCAGATCGCCGCCCTCCCCGCGGACGAGCGGAGCAAGGCGTGCCTCGAATTGGTGCGTGCGCACATCGCCCATGTGCTCAACCACCCGAGCCCGGACGACGTCGAGCCGGGACAGGCGTTCCGCGAGCTGGGCTTCGACTCGCTCACCGCCGTCGAGCTGCGCAACCAGCTCAGTGCCACCACCGGCAAGCGTCTCCCGGCCACCCTGGTCTTCGACTACCCCACGCCGGCCGCCCTCGCCGACTACCTCGACACCGAATTCGCCCCGCGCGACGGCACGGTCACGGCACCGGCCGCTCCCGCACCGGGGCCGGCCGGCGACGACGACCCGGTGGCCATCGTGGCGATGAGCTGCCGGTTCCCCGCGGGCGTCGACACGCCCGAGGCGTTCTGGAAGCTGCTCTCCGAGGGCCGCGACGCCATCGTCCCCTGGCCGACCGACCGCGGCTGGGACACCGACGGCCTCTACGACCCCGAGCCCGGACTGTCCGGCAAGAGCTACACCCGCCACGGTGGATTCGTGGACCGCCTCGCCGACTTCGACCCGGCGTTCTTCGGCATCTCGCCCCGCGAGGCCCTGGCCATGGACCCGCAGCAGCGGATGCTCCTGGAGACCTCGTGGGAGGCGTTCGAACGCGCCGGGATCGCCCCGGAGACGCTGCGCGGCAGCCGCACCGGCGTCTTCGCCGGCACCAACCAGCAGGACTACGCCGGCCGCCCGCTCGCCGTCAGGGACGGTGCCGAGGCCCACCTCGGCACCGGCAACAACGCCAGCGTGATGTCCGGCCGTGTCTCGTACACCTTCGGACTCGAAGGACCCGCGGTGACGGTCGACACCGCGTGCTCGTCATCGCTCGTCGCCCTGCACCTGGCCGCCCAGGCGCTGCGCGCGGGGGAGTGCGACCTGGCGCTGGCCGGCGGCGTCACCCTGATGTCGACGCCGGGGCTCTTCCTCGACTTCAGCCGCCAGCGCGGCCTCGCCCCGGACGGCAGGTGCAAGGCGTTCGCCGACGGCACCGACGGCACCGGATTCGGCGAGGGCGCGGGCATGCTCCTGGTGGAGCGGCTGTCCGACGCCCGGCGCAACGGGCACCCGGTCCTCGCGGTCCTGCGCGGCTCCGCGATCAACCAGGACGGCGCGTCCAACGGGCTCACCGCCCCCAACGGCCCCTCGCAGCAGCGGGTCATCCGGCAGGCGCTGGCCAGCGGCGGGCTCACAGCGGCCGAGGTCGACGCGGTCGAGGCGCACGGCACCGGCACCACCCTCGGTGACCCCATCGAGGCGCAGGCCCTGCTCGCCACCTACGGACAGGACCGCCCGGAGGACCGGCCGCTGTGGCTGGGCGCCGTCAAGTCCAACATCGGGCACACCCAGGCCGCCGCCGGTGTCGCCGGGGTCATGAAGATGGTGCTCGCCCTTCAGCACGAGGCGCTGCCCAAGACGCTGCACGTCGACCAGCCCTCCACCCATGTGGACTGGACGGAGGGCAACGTCCGGCTGCTGACCGAGGCGCGCGAGTGGCCCGCCACCGGGAAGCGGGTCCGCCGCGCCGGTGTCTCCTCCTTCGGCATCAGCGGCACCAACGCGCACGCCATCCTCGAAGAGCCCCCGGCCGCCCCCGAGCAGGAGCGGCCCCGGGCGTCCGGGGAGATCCCGGTGGTGCCGTGGGTGCTCAGCGGCAAGACCGCCGACGCCGTACAGGGCCAGGCGCGGCGCCTGCTCGGCCACCTCGACGCCGGGACCGACCCCGACGTCCGCGATCTCGGCTACTCCCTCGCCACCACCCGGTCACTGTTCGAGCACCGCGCGGTCGTCCTCGGCGCGGACCTGGAGGAGCTGGCCGCCGGCCTCACCGCCGTCGCCGCGGGCGAGACCTCCCCGGCAGCCGTCACCGGCGCCACCCGCAGGGGAGGCGGGCTCGCCGCCCTGTTCACCGGGCAGGGCGCCCAGCGGCTCGGCATGGGGCGGGAGCTGTACGACGCGTTCGAGACGTACGCCGAGGCGTTCGACGAGGTGTGTGCGCACCTCGACCCGCTGCTGGAGCGTCCGCTGCGGGAGGTGGTGTTCGCGACGGAGGGGAGCGCGGACGCCGAGTTGCTGGATCAGACTGCGTTCACCCAGCCCGCGCTGTTCGCGGTCGAGGTGGCGCTGTTCCGGTTGCTGGAGCACTGGGGTGTCACTCCGGATGTGCTGATCGGGCATTCGATCGGTGAGGTCGCCGCCGCGCATGTGGCGGGGGTGTTCTCGCTGGAGGACGCGTGCTCGCTGGTGGCGGCCCGTGGCCGGCTGATGCAGGCGCTGCCCGAGGGCGGCGCCATGGTGGCCGTCCAGGCGACCGAGGAGGAGATCGCCACCTCACTCGCCGGGCGCGAGGCCGAGGTGAGCATCGCGGCGGTCAACGGCCCGGCCTCCGTGGTCATCGCCGGTGACGAGGGAGCGGCGCTGGAGATCGCCGCCCAGTGGGCGGAGCAGGGTCGTAAGACCCGTCGGCTGAAGGTCAGCCACGCGTTCCACTCGCCCCGCATGGACGCCATGCTGGACGACTTCCGCAAGGTCGTCGAAGGGGTGTCGTTCGCCCCGCCGGCCATCGCCCTGGTCTCCAACGTCACGGGCGAGGCCACGGGCGCGGAGGAAGTGTGCTCGCCGGAGTACTGGGTGCGGCACGTGCGAGAGGCGGTCCGGTTCGCGGACGGCGTACGGACGCTCGAGGCGCGGGGCGTGACCAGGTTCCTCGAGGTCGGCCCCGACGGCGTGCTCACCGCGATGGCGCGGGACTGTGTGGAGGACCGCCCCGAAGGCACCGCCACGCCGGTCATGGTGCCGGTGCTGCGCAAGGACCGCCCCGAGACGCGGACGCTGACGACGGCGCTGGCCGAACTCCACGTCAGCGGCGCGCGGGTGGACTGGGAGCGGGCCTTCGCCGGAGGCGGCGCCCGCAAGGTCGGACTGCCCACCTACGCCTTCCAGCGGGAGCGCTACTGGCTGGAGGCCCTCGCGTTCGCCAGCGATGTCACCGCCGTGGGGCTCACCCCGCCGGTGCACCCGCTGCTGGGCGCCGCCGTCGAACTGCCCGACGCGGACGGCTTCCTGTTCACCGGCCGCCTTTCGCCGCAGACGCATCCGTGGCTCGTCGACCACGCGGTCCAGGACACCATCATCCTGCCCGGCACCGGCTTCCTCGAGCTGGCGTTGCACGCCGCCGACCAGGTGGGATGTGACCGGGTCGAGGAACTGACCCTCATGGCGCCCATGGTGCTGCCCGAACGGGGCGCGGTACACCTCCAGCTCGCGGTGGGCAGGCCGGACGAGAACGGTACGCGTTCGCTGAACGTGTACTCCCGGCCGGAGGACGAGACCCTGGAACAGCCGTGGACACAGCACGCCTCCGGTCTGCTGTCCCCGAGCGGCGCATGGGACGACTCCGGACCGGCCGACCTCACCGTATGGCCCCCGGAGGGCGCGGAGCCGATCGGCACCGAGGACGTCTACGACCGGATGGCCGCGGGCGGCGTCGTCCACGGCCCGGTCTTCCAGGGGCTGCGCTCGGTGTGGATCCGTGGTGACGAGGTCTTCGCCGAGGTGCGTCTGCCCGAGGAGAACGCCTCGGACGCCGAGGAGTTCGGTCTGCACCCGGCCCTGCTGGACGCGGCGGTCCAGGCCGTCATGTTCGTGCCGCAGGAGGAGTCCGGTCTTGCCCGGCTTCCGTTCTCCTGGACCGGCGCCTCGCTGCGGGCCTCGGGCGCCTCGGAGCTGAGGGTGCGCCTCAGCTCGGTCGGGCCCGACTCCATCGGCCTGTGGATGGCCGACGGAAGCGGCCGTCCGGTGGCTTCGATCGACTCCCTGATGATGCGGGCCGTCGCGGAGGGGCAGATCCAGTCGGCCGGTTCCCAAGCGGCCGGACACGACTCGCTCTTCCGGCTGGACTGGACCCCCGTTCTCCACGACACACCGCGGCCGGCCTCCGAGGGGACCTGGGCCGTACTGGGCACGGACGGCCTGGGGGTGCGCTCCGGTCTGGAGGCGGCGGGTGCCGACGTCGCGTCGTACGCGGATCTGGCCGCGCTGTACGAAGCGCTCGGTTCGGGCGCCACGCCACCGGACGTCGTCATGGTGGCGGGCACCGCGGAGGCGGTCGGCCTCGACGACGGCGCGGACCTCGCCGGGCAGGTGCGCGGTGCCACCCACCGCGCACTGGACCTGGTGCGGTCCTGGGTCACCGACGAGCGGCTCGCCGACTCCTTCCTGGTGTTCGTGACGCGCGGCGCGATGGGTGCCCGGTCCTCCGACGAGGTGCGCACCCCGGCCGAAGCCGCCGTGTGGGGTCTGCTGCGCTCCGCGCAGTCCGAGCACCCCGGCAAGTTCCTCCTGGTGGACCTGGACCCGGGGCAGCACGGCGACACGGCCTCGGAACTCCGGGCGGCGCTGGCCGCCGAGGAGCCGCAGGTGGCCGTGCGGGACGGACAGGTGCTCGCGGCCCGGCTCGCCCGGGTGGCCCTGGTGGAGGACCGGCCCGAACCGGAGACCAAGCCGTTCGACGGCCGTGGCACGGTGCTGATCACGGGTGGTACGGGTGGTCTGGGCGCGTTGCTGGCCCGTCATCTGGTGGTGGAGCACAAGGTCGAGCGTCTGGTGCTGACGAGCCGTCGTGGCGTGGAGGCGCCGGGTGCGGCGGAGTTGGTGGCGGAGCTGGCCGGGCTGGGCGCCGAGGCGCGGGTGGCGGCGTGTGATGTCGCCGACCGGGCCGCGGTGGCGGAGCTGCTGGCGGGGATCGGGTCGGAGCATCCGCTGTCGGCCGTGGTGCATGCGGCGGGTGTGCTGGATGACGGTGTGGTGGAGTCGCTGACGCCGGAGCGGGTGGACAAGGTGCTGCGTCCGAAGGTGGACGCCGCGCTGCACCTGCACGAGCTGACCCGCGACCTCGACCTCTCCGCCTTCGTGGTGTTCTCCTCGGCCGCCGCGAACTTCGGTGGCGGCGGCCAGGCCAACTACGCGGCGGCCAATGCCTTCCTGGACGCCCTGGCCCACCAGCGCCGCGGGCTCGGCCTCCCCGCGGTCTCCCTGGCGTGGGGCATGTGGGAGCAGCGGAGCGCGATGACCGGGGATCTGGGCGAGGCCGATCTCCAGCGCATGGCACGGGCCGGGTTGACCGCGCTCAGCTCGGAGGAGGGCCTCGCGCTGTTCGACGAGGCGCTCGGCGCCGACCAGGCCGTGCTGGTGCCGACCCATCTGGACCTCGCCGCCCTGCGCGTCCAGGCCCGCACCGGCGAGGTGCCCGCTCTCCTGCGCGGCCTGGTGCGCGTCCCCCGGCGCCGGACCGTGGCGTCGGGCAGCGCGGGGTCGGGCGCCGGATCGCTGCGGGACCGCCTGGCCGGCCTCTCCGGGGCCGATCAGTACCGGGCCCTGCTGGACCTGGTGCGGGTGCAGGTGGCGACGGTCCTCGGCCATGGTTCGCCGGATGCGGTGGATCCCGACATGGCCTTCAAGGACATGGGCTTCGACTCCCTGACCACGGTGGAACTGCGGAACCGGCTCAACGCGGAGACCGGGCTGCGGCTGTCGGCCGTGCTGGTCTTCGACCACCCGACCCCCACGGCGCTGGTCGAGCACCTGCGGGAGGGACTGCTGCCGGACGGCGGTGCGGGGGAGCCCGTGGTCTTCGCCGAGCTGGCCAAGCTGGAGCCGCTGCTCTCCCACGTGATGGACGACGGCGAGGCCCGCACGAAGGTGGCCGGGCGGCTGAAGGAGCTCCTGGAGAAGCTGGGCGAGGGTTCCGATGACGCCGACTCCACCGTCGAGGTGGCCGAACGGATCGGATCGTCCTCCAACGACGAGCTGTTCGACTTCATCGACAACGAGCTCGGACTGTCCTGAACCGTCGATCGGCGCCCTCCGACCCTGACTGTAAAGAAAGAGACGACAACCGTGAGCGAGACGAAGCTCCGCGACTACCTCAACAAGGTGACGACCGATCTGCACCGCACCCGTCTGCGCCTTCGGGAGGTGGAGGAGAAGAACCGGGAGCCGATCGCGATCGTCGCGATGAGCTGTCGCTTTCCTGGCGGCGTCACCTCCCCGGAGGAGCTGTGGCGTATCGTCGCCGATGGCGTCGACGGGCTCTCACCGTTCCCGAAGGACCGGGGCTGGCACCAGGAGCTGTACAACCCCGACCCCGACAGCCACGGCACGAGCTCGGTGAACGAGGGCGGGTTCGTCCACGACGCCGCGATGTTCGACCCCGTGTTCTTCGGGATCTCCCCGCGCGAGGCCCTGGCGATGGACCCCCAGCAGCGGCTGCTGCTGGAGGCGTCCTGGGAGGTCCTGGAGCGGGCGGGCATCGACCCGCTGTCCGTCAAGGGCACCACCGGCGGCGTGTTCATGGGCGCTGCCTTCCAGGGATACGGCACGGTCGGCCCGATCGAGGCGGAAGAGGTCGAGGGCTATCTGGTGACGGGCGGGAACACCGCCGTCACCTCCGGCCGGGTCGCCTACGTCCTCGGCCTCGAGGGTCCCGCGGTGACGGTGGACACGGCGTGCTCGTCGTCCCTGGTGACGCTGCACCTGGCCGCGCAGGCGCTGCGCCAGGGCGAATGCGACTTCGCCCTGGCCGGCGGCATCACCGTGATGGCCAGCCCCGGAGCGTTCACCGAGTTCAGCCGTCAGGGCGGACTCGCGTCCGACGGCCGCTGCAAGCCCTTCGCGGCGGCCGCGGACGGCACCAACTGGTCCGAGGGCGTCGGTGTGCTGCTCGTGGAGCGGCTGTCCGACGCCCGCCGCAACGGCCACCAGGTGCTGGCGGTGGTGCGCGGTTCCGCGGTGAACCAGGACGGTGCCAGCAACGGCCTCACCGCCCCCAACGGCACCTCGCAGCGCAGGGTGATCCGTCAGGCGCTCGACAACGCGGGAGTCACCCCGGACGAGGTCGACGTGGTGGAGGCGTTCGGCACGGGCACCTCACTTGGCGACCCGATCGAGGCGGAGGCCCTGATCGCGACCTACGGCCAGGACCGGCCGGAGGGCCGGCCGCTGTGGCTGGGTTCCATCAAGTCCAACATCGGCCACTCGCAGGCGGCCGCCGGTGTCGCGGGCGTCATCAAGATGGTGATGGCCATGCGGTACGGCGTCCTGCCCAAGACGCTGCACGTGGACGAGCCGACCCCGCATGTGGACTGGTCGTCGGGGGCCGTGGAACTGCTGACCGAGGCCCGGCCCTGGCCGGAGACGGACCGGCCCCGCCGGGCGGGGATCTCCTCCTTCGGCATCAGCGGCACCAACGCGCACACCATCATCGAGCAGGCCACCGAAGCCGAGGAGGCGGAGCCGGCCGGTTCCGGGGCCGAGGCTCCCCGCCCCCTCGCCTCCTCCGCCGTGCCATGGCTGATCTCCGGCAAGGGCGAGGCCGCGCTGCGGGCGCAGGCCGAGCGGCTGTACGCCCATCTGACGGCCGGGGGCCCTGTCGAGGGTGACGATTCCACGGCGGCGTCCGTAGCCGACATCGGCTACTCCTTGGCGGTGTCCCGCTCGGCGTTCGACCACCGCGCCGCGGTGATCGGCGAGGACCGCGAGAGCCTGCTGCGCGGCCTGCGGGCCGTGGCCCGGGGCGAGGTGGCCCAGGGCGTGGTCGGCGGGCGGGCGGCCAAGGCGCACAGGACGGCCTTCGTGTTCCCGGACCAGGGGGCGCAGTGGGCGGGTATGGCGGTGGGGCTGCTGGAGTCCTCGCCGGTGTTCGCCGAGTCGGTGGCCGAGTGTGAGAAGGCTCTGTCGGCGCATGTGGACTGGTCGCTGGCGGATGTGCTGCGCGGTGTCGGGGGCGCGCCCGGTTTCGACCGGGTGGATGTGGTGCAGCCGGCGCTGTTCGCGGTGATGGTGTCGCTGGCGAAGCTGTGGCGTTCGGTGGGTGTCGGGCCGGATGCCGTGATGGGGCACGGCCAGGGTGAGATCGCCGCGGCCTGCGTGGCGGGCGCGCTGTCGCTGGAGGACGCCGCGAAGGTGGTGGCCCTGCGGTCGCAGGCGATCGCGAGGAATCTCGCGGGCCGTGGTGGCATGGTGTCGGTCGAGCTGCCGGCCGACCAGGTCAAGGACCGTATCGCCGCCTGGGACGGCGCGATCTCCATCGCCGCGGTCGACGGCCCCGGTTCCGTCGTGGTCTCCGGTGACCCGGGCGCGCTGGATGAGATGGCCGCGCGGCTGGAGGGCGAGGAGATCGTGGTCCACCGGGTCCCGGTGGACCACGCCTCGCACTCCGCCCACGTGGAGGAGATCCGCGAGGAGTTGCTGAAGGCCCTGGCCGACATCGAGCCGCGCTCCTCGACGGTGCCGTTCTACTCGACGGTCTCCGGTGCAGTGGTGGACACGGCCGGTCTGGACGCCGAGTACTGGTACCGCAACCTGCGGCAGACCGTGGAGCTGGAGGCCACCACTCGCCGTTTGCTCGATGCGGGGCACACCGTGTTCATCGAGGTGAGCCCGCATCCGGTGCTGGCCCGGCCGGTGCGGCGGACGGTGGAGGCCGCCGAGGCGCGGGCGGTGGTCGTGGAGACACTGCGGAAGGATGAGGGCGGGCCGGAGCGGTTCCTGACCTCCGCCGCCGAGCTGCACGTCGGCGGCGTCGGTGTCGACTGGCGGAAGGTGTTCGAAGGCCACGGTGCCCGCCGGGTCGATGTGCCGACCTACGCCTTCCAGCGCCAGCGCTACTGGCTGGACTCGGAGGCGGCCGTCGGCGATGTGGGCTCGGTGGGCCTCACGGCGGTGGCGCACCCCCTGCTGAACGCCGCGGTCTCGCTGGCCGGCGGCGGCGGAGTGCTGTTCAGCGGGCGGCTGTCGCTGGCCACGCACCCCTGGCTCGCCGACCACGCGGTGCAGGGCGTGGCGCTGGTACCCGGGACGGCCTTCCCGGAGATGGCCGCACAGGCGGGGAGCCAGGTCGGATGCGGCCGCGTCGAAGAGCTGGTGCTGGAGGCGCCCTTGGCGATACCCGAGCGCGAAGGGGTGCGGATCCAGGTCGAGGTGGGGGAGGCCGACGCCGCGGGCCATCGCGAGGTCAGCGTGTACTCACGGACGGAGTCGGCCGACGACGAGGCAGACCTCGAGCAGCCGTGGGTGCGGAACGCGCACGGTGTGCTCACGCCGCCCGTCCCGGCCGCCTCCTTCGACTTCGCGAAATGGCCGCCGTCCGGGTCCAAGCCCGTCGACGTCTCCGGCGGCTACGAGCACGCCGAGGAGTATGGGCTGCACTACGGTCCCGCGTACCGCGGGTTGCGGCGCGCCTGGAAGCGCGGTGACGCGGTGTTCGCCGATATCGAGCTGCCCGAGGATCAGCGCGGCATCGCGAAGTACTTCGGTCTGCACCCGGCCCTGTTCGACGCGGCCCTCCAGGCGATCGGCGCGAACAACGCGTTGCGCGGAGGTGACAACGCGCCGAGCGCGGGGAATCTGATGCCGTTCTCGTGGCGGGGATTCTCCCTGGAGACGGTCGGTGCCCACACGCTGCGCGCCCGGATCATCCCGGACGGCCGGCAGGCCGTGTCGCTGGCCATCGCCGACACGTCCGGCCGCCCGGTGGCCTCCGTCGACTCCCTCGTCCTCCGGCCCATGCAGGCCGCCGCGTTGCGGCACGCGGGCCGGACGGCCGGTGAGGCGTTGTTCCGCATGGAGTGGACGGCGCCCTCGGCGAAGCCCGCGGAGGGCGTGGCACCCGGCTGGTGGGCGGCGCTGGTCGACGACTGCCTCGGCGTGGGCGACGCCCTGGAGGCGGCGGGCTTCTTCCCCGCCGATGTGTACCCGGACTCCGAGGCGCTGAGCGACACCTTGGCGACGGGCACGAGCATGCCCGGAATGGTGGTCCTGCCGGTGGCTTCGGCCGACTCCGCCACGGTGGACGAGGTACACACCCGGGTCGCTGAGGTGCTGGCGACCGTTCAGCCGTGGCTGGCGGACGACCGGTTCGCGAACACCCCGCTGGTGGTGCTGACACGGGGCGCCGTCGACACCGGCGACGGTGTGACGGATCTGGCGGGCGCGGCCGCATGGGGTTTGGTGCGGTCGGCGCAGGCGGAGCACCCGGGACGGCTGGTGCTCGTCGACACGGATGATGTCGAGCGCGCGGTGGCACTGCTCGCGGGGGTGGTAGCCACTCGTGAGGAGCAGGTGGTGGTGCGTTCGGGCGAGGTCCGCCTGCCGCGTCTGGCCCGCTCAGCTCCCGCCGGTGACGCTCCCGGGTCGGAGGTGTTCGGTTCCGGCACCGTGCTGGTGACGGAGGGCACGGGGGCTCTGGGCGGTTTGGTGGCCCGGCATCTGGTGGCCCGGCACGGTGTCAAGAAGCTCCTGCTGCTGTCCCGCCGTGGTGCGGAGGCGGACGTTGCCGCCGAATTGCGGGCCGAACTGGAGGCCGCGGGCGCCGAGGTGATGGTCACGGCTTGTGACGCCGCGGACCGTGAGGCGCTTGCCGCGGTGTTGGCGGGACTGCCCGAGGAGTTCGCGTTGAGCGCCGTGGTACATGCGGACGAGGTGCTCGATGACGGGCCGTTCGCATCGCTGACACGCGAGCGGACGACCGCGGTGCTGCGGGCGAAGGCGGACGCGGCCTGGAATCTGCATGAGCTGACCGCGGGCATGGACCTGTCGGCGTTTGTGCTGTTCTCATCGACCGCGGGTCTGCTCGGCGCGGCCGGGCGGGGCAACTACGCCGCGGCGAATGTGTTCCTGGACGGCCTCGCGTCGTGGCGTCGCGCCCAAGGACTGCCGGGTGTCTCGCTGGCGTGGGGCCGGTGGGCCCAGGACGACGCCGTGACACCGCACGGTCTGGCACCACTCTCCTCCGAGGAGGGTCTGGAGCTCTTCGACGCGGGCGTCGTCTCCGACACGGCCGTGGTGATTCCCGCCCGGCTGGACGTGGCTGCGCTGCGCGCCCAGGGCGCCGCGATGCCCGCCGTGTTCCGTTCGGTCGTCCCGGACGCCCCCGCCCGCCGTGCGGCTCGGACGGCGGAGTCCGAGGTGGACCAGGCCGCCCAGTTGCGGCAGCGGCTGGCCGGGCTGTCGGAGGCCGAGACGGACGAGGTGCTTCTCGAACTGGTGCGTACCGTCGCCGCCGCGGTGCTCGGGTTCGCATCGCACGAGGACATCGACACCGGCCTCGAGTTCATGGAGATGGGCTTCAACTCCCTCACCGCGCTCGAATTCCGTAACCAGGTCGCCGCCATCACCGGCCTCCGGCTGAACAGCACTGTCGTCTTCGACTACCCGAGTCCGGGCGAGATGGCGGCCCATCTGCGACCCCGGCTGGCGGCCGAGGTCGCGTCCAGCCCCGCCGGCCGCCAGGTCCAGGAGCGGACCGGCCCGGCCGCTCCGGTCGCCGCGCCCGCGCCCGTGACCGAGCCCGTTTCCCCGGCGCCGCAGGCGGACGCGCCCGACACCCTCGGCTCCCTCTACCGGCTGGCGGCGCAGCAGGGCAAGCCCCAGATCGGCATGGAGCTGCTGGTGAGCGCGGCAAAGCTCCGTCCGACCTTCGAGGACCCGGCAGACTTCGAGGGGAACATCAGGCCCGCGCGGCTCTCCCGGGGCCCTGGGCGTCCCCGGCTGATGTGCTTCTCCACCCACGTCGCTCTGGGCGGCGTTCACCAGTACGCACGGTTTGCCGGGCTGTTCCGTGGCAATCGGGACGTGGCGGCCCTTCACACCGTCGGGTCTGTCGAGGGTGAGAGCCTTCCGGCCAACCTGGACACGCTGTTCCGCTTGCAGGCGCGGGCCGTTGCCGAGTACGCCGAGGGCGCCCCGGTCGTGCTGTGCGGCTCCTCGGCCGGAGGAATTCTCGCCCACTCGGTGGCCGCCGCTCTGGAGAACCAGGGCACACCGGCCGCCGGAGTCGTGCTGCTGGACACCTACCTTCCGGACACCACGAGGCTCGTCGATGTCGCGGACTCCTGGATGGACGAAATGTACGAGCGGGACGAGATCGTCGCCCTGGAGGGTGTCCGAATGTCCGCCATGGGCTGGTACGCGTATCTGATGGAGGGGTGGAAGCCGCCGGAGATCTCGGTCCCAAGTCTCCACGTCCGTGCGACCGAGAAGGTGGTGCAGACGGACCCGGACTCCTCGGAGCGGAGCTGGCAGGCGGACTGGCCCGCCGACTCCGTCGCCGACGTGCCCGGAAATCACTTCACCATGATGGAGAAGCACGCGGACTCCACCGCCCAGGCCGTCGAGGACTGGGTGGCCAACCTCTAACGGCCACGCGCCCGCCCGGCACCGACGAGTGCCGGGCGGGCGCCCACGCCGATGCCGCGTTCGGCGCGGCACACAGCTTTGCCACAAGGTTTTTCCACGAAGCAGGAGATAGGTGAGCAGCATGTTGCGCGGGTCCAGCGACTCAGGCGAGTCCGGAATCCAGGCTGGGCCGGATTGCGGCGAGAGCCAAGGCGAACTTCCTTCACTCACACCGGATTTCCGGGAACTGCCGGATCTCGAACAGCGCAGGGTCCTGTTCGACCTGGTACGCGCACACGTCGCCGCGGCGCTGCGGTCGGAGTCGCCGCGCACGCTCGACGCGGAGAGCTCGTTCCTCGACCTGGGTCTTGACTCGCTCGCGGCGGTCAATCTGCACCGCGGACTGGTGGCGGCCACCGGGCTCACGCTCGAGGTGTCGCTCGCCTACGACTACCCGACGCCCAGCGAGCTGGTGGACCACCTCCACCGGCAGATCTTCCCCGTCGCCGCGGACGACACCGCTCCCGCGCGTGCCGTCGTGGGCTCGGACGACCCCATCGCGATCGTCGGGATGAGCTGCCGCTTCCCCGGCGGCGTCAACAGCCCCGAGGACCTGTGGAAGGTCGTCTCCGAGGGCGTGGACGCCATCACCCCGTTCCCCACCGACCGGGGCTGGGACCTGGAGGCGCTCTACAGCCCGGACCCGGACCAGCCCGGCACCAGCTACGCGACCGAGGGCGGGTTCATCCACGACGCCCCCGAGTTCGACGCGGAGTTCTTCGGCATCTCGCCGCGCGAGGCGCTCGCCATGGACCCGCAGCAGCGGCTGCTGCTGGAGACCAGCTGGGAGGTCTTCGAGCGGGCCGGCATCGACGTGACCAAGCTGCGGGGGAGCAGGACCGCCGTCTTCACCGGCGCGGAGCACCACGACTACGGACCCCACCTGCAGAGCACCAAGAGCGGCCTCGAGGGCTACGCGCTGACCGGCATCGCGGGCAGCGTCGCCTCCGGGCGCATCGCCTACACCTTCGGCTTCGAGGGCCCGGCGTGGACCGTGGACACCGCGTGCTCCTCGTCGCTGGTCTCCCTGCACCAGGCGGCCCACTCGCTGCGCCAGGGGGAGTGCGATCTGGCGCTCGCCACCGGTGTCGCCACGATGCCCACCCCGGGTGACTTCATCCTCTTCAGCCGTCAGCGCGGACTCTCCTCCAACGGGCGCTGCAAGGCGTTCGGCGCCGAGGCCGACGGCACGTCATGGGCCGAGGGTGTCGGTGTCCTCCTGGTGGAGCGGCTCTCGGACGCCCGGCGCAACGGCCACGAGGTGCTGGCGATCGTGCGCGGCTCCGCCGTCAACCAGGACGGCGCGAGCAACGGTCTGACGGCCCCCAACGGCCGCTCCCAGCAGCGTGTCATCCGGCAGGCGCTGGCCAACGCCGAGCTGACCGCGGACCAGATCGACGTGATCGAGGCGCACGGCACCGGAACCTCGCTCGGCGACCCCATCGAGGCACAGGCGCTGATCGCCACCTACGGCGAGAGCCGCCCGGAGGGGGATCCGGTCTGGCTGGGGTCCCTCAAGTCGAACATCGGCCACACCCAGGCGGCGGCCGGTGCGGGTGCCGTCATCAAGATGGTGATGGCCATGCGCCACGGCATGCTGCCCAAGACGCTGCACGTGGAGGTGCCGACCCCGCACGTGGACTGGTCCTCGGGCGGCGTGGCACTGCTCGCCGAGCAGCGCGCCTGGCCGGAGACCGGGCGGCCGCGCCGGGCCGGTGTCTCCTCGTTCGGCATGAGCGGCACCAACGCCCACGCCATCATCGAGCAGGCCCCGCCGCTGGAGCCCGCCCCCGTGGCGGACGACGCCGACGAGGACACGGCGTCCCAGCCCGTGTCGTGGCTGGTGTCCGCCAGGAGCGAGGAGGCGCTGCGGGCGCAGGCCGCGCGGCTGCGCGAGCATGTGGTGCGCCACCCCGAGGCGCTGCCGGTCGACGTCGGATGGTCCTCCGCCGTGACGCGTGCCGCACTGGAGCACCGTGGCGTGGTGGTGGCGTCCGACCGTGAGGCGCTGCTGCGCGGACTCGCCGCGCTCGCCGAGGACACCGATTCGCCGGGTCTGGTGCTGGGCCGGTCCATGGCGCAGCGGGTGGCGTTCCTGTTCACCGGCCAGGGCGCCCAGCGGCTGGGCATGGGCCGGGAACTCTACGAGACCTACCCGCTGTTCGCCGACGTATTCGACGAGGCGTGTGACTATCTCGAGGTACGCCTCGGCACCTCCGTGCTCGACGTGGTCTTCGGCCCCGAGGACGACGACGCGGCCGCGACCGGTGACGAGCTCAGCCAGACGATGTTCACCCAGGCCGGGCTGTTCGCCTTCGAGGTGGCCATGTTCCGCCTGCTGGAGTCCTGGGGTGTGCGCCCCGACTTCCTGATGGGGCACTCGGTGGGCGAGATCGCGGCGGCACACGTCGCCGGGGTGCTGTCCCTGGAGGACGCCTGCGCCCTGGTGGCGGCCCGCGGGCGGCTGATGCAGGAACTGCCCGAGGGCGGCGCGATGGTGGCCGTCCAGGCGTCGGAGCAGGAGGTGGCCGAGAGCCTGGAGGGCCGCGAGGACCAGGTGTCGCTCGCGGCGCTCAACGGCCCCACCTCGGTGGTGCTCTCGGGCGACGAGGACGCGGTGCTCGAACTCGCCGGCCACTGGGAGGCCCAGGGCCGCAAGACCAAGCGGCTGCGGGTGAGCCACGCGTTCCACTCCCCCCGGATGGACGCCATGCTGGAGGAGTTCGGCCAGATCGCCGCCTGCCTGGAGTACTCGGCCCCGGCGATCCCGGTCATCTCCAACGTCAGCGGCCAGGTCGCGGGCGCCGAACTGGCCACCTCCGAGTACTGGGTCCGCCACGTCCGGGAGGCGGTCCGCTTCGACGACGGCATGCGGCAGCTCGCCGAGCAGGGCGTGACGACCTGTGTGGAGCTGGGCCCCGACGCCGTGCTGACCGCGATGGGCCAGGACTGCCTGGACGCCATCGACACCGACGCGGCCTTCGTGCCCCTGGCCCGCGCCGGGCGCGCCGAGGCCCAGACGCTGGCGGAGGCGGTCGCCACCCTGTACGCGAACGGCGTCGGCGTGGACTGGGACGCGGTGTACTCCGGGCGCGGCGCCCGCCGCGTCGCCCTGCCGACCTACGCCTTTCAGCACAAGCGGTACTGGCTCGAGTCGGGCGGCGCCGTGGCCGGCGACGCCCGGAGCGTGGGCCTCGGCAGGGTGGACCACCCGCTGCTCGGCGGCCTCAACGAACTGGCCGAGGGCGACCGCACGGTGCTGACCGGGCGCCTGTCGCTGCAGACCCACCCGTGGCTCGCCGACCACGCCGTGGCCGGCGGAGTGCTCTTCCCGGGCACCGGATTCGTGGAACTGGGCCTGCTCGCCGGCACCGAGACCGGGGCCGGACGGCTCGGCGAACTCACCCTCGAGACCCCGCTGCTCCTGCCGGAGCAGGGCGGTGTCCGCGTCCAGCTCGTGGTCGGCCCCACCGACGAGTCCGGCGTACGGCCGCTGGGCGTGTACTCGCGCTCCGACAGCGACGAGCCGGGGGAGGAGTGGGTGCGGCACGCCCAGGGTGTCCTCGAGTCCGACAGCGGCGCCGCGGCCACCGACAGCCTCCTGCAGTGGCCCGTCCCGGGCGCCGAGCCGGTGCCGATGGAGGGCTTCTACGAGGGCCTGGCCCAGGTCGGTTACGGATACGGGCCGGTCTTCCAGGGGCTGGAGTCGGTCTGGCGGCTGGACGGCGATGTCTACGCCGAGGTGGCGTTGCCGGACTCGGCGGCCCAGGAGGCCGGACGGTTCGGTCTGCACCCCGCGCTGCTCGACGCCGCTCTGCACGCGATGGAGATGGGCGACTTCGGCGGCGAGAGCGGGCGCGTGACGCTGCCGTTCTCCTTCACCGGGGTGACCCTCCACGCGGTGGGCGCCGGACGGGTGCGGGTACGGCTGCGCCCGCAGGGCAAGGACACCGTCGCGCTGCTGGTGACCGACGCCACGGGCGCTCCCGTCGCCTCGGTGGAGTCGCTGGTGGTGCGCGAGGTGGCGGCCGAGCGGTTCGCCTCGGGGCCGCGCGGCAACGGTGGCGACGGAACGCTGTTCCGGGCCAACTGGGACGTGTTCGCCGCGCGCGGCGGCAACCACACCGTGGACGGCGCCGCCACGGCCGTGATCGGCGCCGACCGGGCGCGGGTGGCCGAACTGCTCACCGCCTCCGGCGTCGAGCACACCGAGTACACCGGAATGGACGCGCTCATAGCCGCCGTCGACGAGGGCGCCGCGGTGCCGGACGTGGTCTGGGCGTGGTGCGGCGCCGAACGGGACGCCGGCAACCTCGCCGACGCCGCCCGGAAGGCGACCCACCGGGCGCTGGCCCTGGTGCAGTCCTGGCTCGCGGAGGACCGGTTCGACGGGGCCCGGCTGGTCGTGGTCACCAGCGACGCGGTCGCGACGGGCCCGGGCGAGACCGTCGCCGGACTGTCCGACGCCGCCGTCTGGGGACTGCTGCGCTCGGCGGCCACGGAGAACCCGGGCCGGATCCAGTTGGTGGACATCGACCGCCACGCCGAGTCGGCCACCGCGGCCGTCGGCGTGGTGACGGCCGCGATCGCGGCGGGCGAGCGCGAGGTGGCGCTGCGCGTGGGCCAGGGGCTGATTCCCCGGCTCGCCAGGAACGCCGCCGGGCGGGTGCTCGAGGCCCCCGCCGGTACCGCGGCGTGGAAGCTCGGCACCTCGGGCGGGGGCACCCTCGACAACCTCTCGCTGCTGCCCGATCCGTCGGCGGAGGCGCCACTGGCCCCCGGATACGTGCGGATCGCGGTGCGCGCCGCCGGTCTGAACTTCCGTGACGCGCTGATCGCCATCGGCATGTACCCCGACGACCACGCCACCATGGGCGGCGAGGGCGCCGGTGTGGTTCTGGAGGTCGGACCGGGCGTGACCGATCTGGCCCCCGGTGACCGGGTCATGGGCATGATCAACGCCTCGTTCGGGCCCATCGCGATCGCCGACCGGCGGCAGATCGTCCGCATGCCGCGCGGCTGGACGTTCGCACAGGGTGCCTCGGTGCCGGTGGTCTTCCTGACCGCCTACATCGGGCTGGTGGAACTCGGCAAGCTGCAGCCGGGCGAGTCCATCCTGGTGCACACCGCCACCGGCGGCGTGGGCATGGCGGCCGTGCAGCTCGCACGCCACCTCGGCGCCGAGGTGTACGCCACGGCCAGCCCCGGCAAGTGGGACACCCTGCGGGCGATGGGATTCGACGAGAAGCACATCGCCTCCTCCCGTGACCTGGAGTTCGAGCCGCGCTTCCTGGAGGCGACCGGCGGCCGGGGCATGGACATGGTGCTGGACTCGCTGGCCCGCGAGTTCGTCGACGCCTCCCTGCGGCTGATGCCCAGGGGCGGGCGGTTCCTGGAGATGGGCAAGATCGACGTGCGCGACCCCGAGGTCGTCGCCCAGGACCACCCCGGAGTGAAGTACACGGCGTACGACCTGGTCGTGGCCGACTACGACTGGGTCCAGCGGATGCTGGTCGAACTCGTCGAGCTCTTCGACAGCGGTGCGCTGAACCCCCTCCCGGTGACGGCGTGGGACGTGCGCCGGGGCCCGGACGCGGTGCGGTACATCAGCCAGGCCCGGCACATCGGCAAGAACGTGTTCACCATGCCCCACGCCCTGAACCCCGAGGGTTCGGTGCTGGTGACCGGTGGCACCGGCGGCCTGGGCCGCGAGGTGGCGCGCCACCTGGTGGCCGAGCGCGGAGTGCGCAACCTGGTGCTGGTCTCCCGGCGCGGGCCGGACGCGGAGGGCGCCGCCGACCTGAAGGCCGAACTGACCGAGGCGGGCGCGTCGGTGACGCTGGCGGCCTGCGATGTGGCCGACCGTGCCTCGCTGGAGCGGGTGCTGTCCGGCATACCCGCCGACCACCCGCTGACCGCGGTCGTGCACGCGGCGGGCGTACTCGACGACGGTGTCATCGACACCCTGTCGCCGAAGCGGATCGACGCGGTCTTCGAGCCGAAGGTCGACGCGGCGTGGAACCTGCACGAGCTGACGCGGGAGTTGGACCTAGCGGAGTTCGTGATGTTCTCGTCCGTCGCCGGTGTGTTCGGCAGTCCGGGCCAGGGCAACTACGCCGCCGCCAACTCGTTCCTGGACGCGCTCGCCGCACACCGGCGCGGCCTCGGCCTCCCGGCGGTCTCGCTGGCCTGGGGCCCGTGGGAGCAGGCCGGTGGCATGACCGGCACCCTCAGCCAGGCGGACATGGTGCGCATGGCACGCGAGGGCATGGCGGCCCTGTCCATGGCGGGCGGTCTGCGTCTGCTGGACGCCGGCGCCAGCAGCGAGGACGCCCTGCTCGTCCCGATGCGGCTGGAGACCTCGGCGCTCAGCGGCCAGACCGACATCCCCACCCTGCTGCGCGGTGTGGTCCGGGTGCGGAGCAAGGCGGCGGCCGACGGGAAGGCGGCCGCTCCGGAATCGGCCAAGGTGCAACTGGCCGGTCTGTCCGGCGCCGAGCTCGACCGGGCGCTGCTCGACCTGGTGCGCGGCAGCGCGGCGATGGTGCTCGGGCACAGCGGCGCCCAGTCCATCGAGCCCGACCGCTCCTTCCAGAACCTCGGCTTCGACTCACTGGCGGGCGTGGAGTTCCGTAACCGGCTGAACTCGGCCACCGGGCTCCGCCTCCCCTCCACGCTGATCTTCGACAACCCCACGCCCGCGGCGCTCGCCGAGTATCTGCGCGGCCGGGTGGCGACGGACAGCCCGGCCGGGCCGGACGTCGATCCGGAAGAGGCCAGGATCCGTGCCCTTCTGACGTCGATCCCGCTGGAGCGGCTGCGCCGCGCCGGTCTGCTCGACACGCTCACCGAGCTGGCGAGCGGCAAGGACCAGGGCGAGAAGGACACCGAGGAGAAGGAGACGGACTCCATCGACGCGATGGACGACGACGACCTGATCGACATGATGCTCGAGGATCTCGACAACTGACGAAGGCCGAGTCCCCCCGGAGAACTCCGGGGGGACTCGCACTCCCGGGCCACGTCTCGAAGGGCCCCGGCGGCGCGGGTGTTTCTCACCCCAAGAGGCTTCAAGAAGAAGAAAGGCACAGTGAAACCCGATGACCGCAAAGGTCTTTGCGACGGAGGCGGTGTATTCGCTTCCCGAGTTCGAGCAGAGGGCCCTGGCCATGGCCGAGGCGCTCCGCGAGCGCGGCGTCAGCGACGGCACCCGGGTCATGCTGAAGGCGGGCAACTCCGCCGGCTACGTCGGGGCCCTCCTCGCCCTGATGCACACCGGCGCGTCGATCGTCATGGTCGACCACCAGGAGCGGGCGGAGGCGACCCAGCGCATCTGTGACCGGGCCGGTGTCAAGATCTGCGTGGTCGACGACGACACCCCGATGCCCGAGAGCGGCCCGGCCCGCGTCACCATCTACGAACTGCTCGTGGCGGCCATGGAGCAGACCCCCGCCGAGCGGCGGCTGTCCCTCGACACCTGGCGCGAGCTGCCCGACGGCCTGATCATGTGGTCCTCCGGGTCCACCGGGGAGCCCAAGGGCGTCGTCAAGACCGGGGCGAAGTTCCTGAAGAACCTGGAGCGCAACGCCCAGCAGGTGGGCCACCGCCCCGATGACGTCCTGCTGCCGCTGCTGCCCTTCTCCCACCAGTACGGGCTGTCCATGGTGCTGATCGCCTGGCTGGTCAAGTGCTCGCTGGTCATAGCGCCCTACCGGCGGCTGGACCGGGCGATGACGATGGCGGGCACCTGCGGGGCCACGGTGGTGGACGCCACCCCGGCCAGCTACCGCAGCATGCTCAACATGATCGGCCGCAAGCCCGGCCTGGCGGACGAGCTCTCCGGTGTCCGGATGTTCTGCAGCGGGGCGGCCCCGCTGGACCCCGGCCTGGTCGCCGACTACGTCAAGCGGTTCGGACTGCCCCTGCTGGACAGCTACGGCAGCACCGAGGCCGGAAACGTGGCCTTCGCGACCGAGGACAACGTGGTCGCCTGCGGGCGGGCCGTCGAGGGCCTGAAGCTGCGGATCGTCGACGACGAGGGCGCCGTGCTCACCTCCGGCGAGGTCGGGGAGATCCAGGTCCACTCGCCCGACCTGATGGAGGGCTACCTGGCGGAGGACGGCACGGTCGCCCCCGTCGACCCCACCAGGACCGACTGGTACCCCACCGGCGACTTCGGCTATCTGGACGGCGGGGACAACCTCTTCGTGCTCGGCAGGAAGGCCGCGGTGCACCGCAACGGCCATACGCTCTACCCCGAGATCATCGAGCACAAGCTGGCCGCGGGCGGCTGCCTCGTCAAGGTCGTCCCCGTCCCCGACGAACAGCGCGGCTGCCAGCTCCTCTTCTTCGTCGAGGACGAGCAGCAGCGCGAGCCGCGGCACTGGCGGGAGCCGATCACCTCCCTGCTGCCCGACTTCGAGCACCCCAACCGCATCCACGTCCTGGAGCGATTCCCCCTGAACCGCAACGGCAAGCCCGACAAACGACAGCTCGAGCAGCTGGCTCTCGACCTGGTGCCGGGAGCGAAGGCATGACAGAGCAGCGGACCACCGAGCCACAGACCGCCGGGCCACAGGCCGAGACCGCCGAGCCGCAGACGGCAGGGGAGCAGACCGGCCGCACGGCGATGGTCTTCCCCGGGATGGGGCCCTTCCGCTTCACCGACGTGGGCGAGTTCCTGCTGACCAACCCGCACGCCCGGCGCCGGCTGGCGATCGCCGACGAGGTCGTGGGGTACTCGGTGTTCGACCGGTACCGCCAGTCGGACGCCGACGAGGAGGCGCAGTACGCCGAGCACACCCAGATCGCCTTCCTGGCCATCTGTCTCTCCCTCGCCGACTGGGCCGAGGAGACACTGGGCGAGCGGCCCGAGCTGTGCGCCGGACCGAGCTTCGGCCAGCGGGCCGCGGTGACCTACGCGGGGGCCCTGCCGTTCGAGGAGACCGTGCGGCTCACCGCCGAGCTGGCGCGCTGCGAGGAGGAGTACTTCCGGCAGGAGCACCGTGAGGCGGTCACCCACTGCGTGATCCACACCCCCGAGGAGCGGCTCCAGGAGGCGCTGGCCGAACTGGACGCCGAGGGGGAGTGGCACGACGTCTCCGGCTACATCGACCAGGGCTTCTACCTCGTGTCCCTGCGCGAGCCCGTGCTCGACCGGTTCAAGAAGCGGATCGGTGAGCTCGGCGGATACAACATGTACACGATGTGGCCGCCGGTGCACGCCCCGGCGTTCGGCGCGCTGCGCCGCAAGGCGGAGGAGGAGGTCCTCGGCGGCTTCGAGGTGGCCGACCCCAAGCTCCCGGTCGTCGCCGACCAGAACGGCGCGCTGCTGACCGACGCGGACGGTGTGCGCACCATGCTGCTCGACACCTTCAACCGCCCGATCCGCTGGCCGGACATGGTGGACACGATGCGGGAGCAGGGCATCACCAAGATCTGCATAGCGGGTCCGGACAACCTCTTCGGCAGGGTGAACCGCACCGTGGACAACTTCGAGGTCGTGGCCATCGACGCCCGCAAGGCGATGCGCCCGCGGGTCCGGCAGAGGAGTGCCCGCCGGGCGAGGCGGTGAGGGAGGCGCTGCCCGCGGGCAGCGCCTCCACGTAATTGACTGATCGATCTCAAAATGATTAGTGTGCCGGTATGGCACGGAGGAAGGAATTCGATCCGGAGGTCGCCCTGGACGCCGCGATGCGGCTGTTCTGGCGCAATGGCTACGAGGGGACGTCCACCAGCGATCTGGTGGACGAGCTGGGCATCGCACGGGCAAGTCTGTACGGGACCTTCGGATCCAAGCGCGGACTGTATCTGGCCGCGCTCGACCGCTTCCTCTCCGGAGGCGCGGGCCCGAGCCCGGCCGACATCCTGGCGTCGCGCACATCGGCCCTGGACGCCGTCCGGGACCTCCTGGAGACCAGCGCGGCGGCCCCGGAACCGGACACACCCCAGGGCTGCTTCGCGGTCAACGCCACGGTGGAGCACGGGGATTCCGACCCCGAGATCGCGCGGCGCCTCGAGGGCAACCGAAGCCGCCTCGAGACCGCGCTCTACGGCGCGCTGCTGAGGGCCCACGCGGAGGGCGAGCTGGCCCCCGGCGTCGATCCGCGATCGGCGGCGACGATGCTGGCCTCGCTCAACAGCGGCCTGAAGGTGCTGTCGTGCGCGGGCGCGGAGCAGCGCGACCGCATCACCACCTCCGTCGACGCCGTCATGGCGATGCTGACCCCGCCGGCGGCCGCCGTCACCGACTGACGGCGGCGACCCGCGGCCGCGGGGGCGCGCAGAACATCTGTGGCCGCCAGTGGGTCATGCCTGCCCTTATTCGAGACTACTCAGTCCCGAACCCGTTGAGATCGAACATGGAGAAGCAATGATCACCGACCATCGTGGAGCACCTGTCCGCACCGGCCGTGCCGCCGTCAACGGGACCAAGCTGCATTACCGAACGGCCGGCTCAGGCCCGGTGGTGGTACTCCTGCACGGCGTGCCCAAGACCGGCTATCACTGGCGGCACCTGGTCCCGAAGCTGTCGGCACGGCACACCGTCGTCGTGCCGGACCTCCGCGGTCTGGGCGACTCCGCCCGCCCCGCGGACGGGTTCGACTGCGCCACGATGAGCGACGACATCGCCGCGCTGATGGCCCACCTCGGCCACGAGTCCTACACCGTGATGGGGGAGGACTGGGGAGCGGTGGTCGGCTACCAGCTCGCCGCCCGGCACCGCGATCGCGTCGAGGCGCTGGTGTTCGCCGAGGCATTGCTGCCCGGCTTCGGCTTCGAGGACCACACCGCCCTGACCCACGAGAACGTCTCGGGCGGGATGTTCCTGTGGCATCTGGGCTTCTACTTCCAGCCGGACGTGCCCGAGATGCTGATCGCCGGGCATGAGCGTGAGCTCATCACGTACATGCTGAAGGAGGAGCGCGGCTACCCCGATACCGCCACCGCGGACGCGATCGAGGAATACGTGCGCTGCTACTCGATGCCCGGCGGTATCCGCTCGATGCTGGCGATCTATCGGGCGATGCTCGTCGACGCCGGGCAGAACCGGGAGGCGGCGCGGACGAAACTGGACATCCCGGTGCTGGCGCTCGGCGGCGACGCGTTCATCGGCGACCGGAACGAGGCCCAGATGCGGCTCCTCGCCCATGATGTCACCGGCCATGTCTTCGAGGCCGGACACGACCTCGCCGAGGAGGTGCCCGACGAGATGGCCGATGTGCTGCTGAGGTTCCTGAACGACCGGCTCGCGTGATCCGAGGCCCTTCCCCGACCCCGTGCTCTCTTGTGGTGACTCGGGAGCTGTAGGAGAGTGGCCCCATGGGGACCAAGCAGTACACGGGCTCGCCCGAGGACGCCGATCTGATGCGCGCGGACTCGTTGGCGCGGGAGATCTTCGCGGATGTCGCCAACAAGTGGGCGTTCCTGATCATCGAGTTCCTCGGTGAACGCACCCTGCGCTTCAGCGAGTTGCGGAACGAGGTCGAGGGCATCAGCCACAAGATGCTCACCCAGAACCTGCGCATGCTGGAGCGCAACGGCCTGGTGGAGCGGAAGGTGCACCCCACCGTGCCGCCACGGGTCGAGTACACCCTCACCGAAGCGGGCCGGGGCCTGCGGGCGACGGTCGACGGAATGTGCGGCTGGACGCACACCTACCTCGGTCATATCGAGGAATCCCGCCGCCGCTTCGACGCCTGAACGAGCGGAGCACTCGCCGAACCGCGCGGTGGCCGCACCGGGGGTCGGGCCACCGCGCGGCCACGCTCAGTCGAGGACCGCGGTGGCCTCGATCTCGACCAGATGCTCGGGCACGTCCAGGGCCGCGACGCCCAGCAGCGTGCCCGGCGGGACCGGGGTGACCCCCAGCTTCGCGGCCGCCCGCGCGGCCCCCTCCAGGAACTGGGGCATCTTGTCGGGGGTCCAGTCGACGACGTAGACGGTCAGCTTCGCCACATCGTCGAAGGAGCCGCCGACCCCGGCCAGAGCGGTGGCGATGTTGAGGTAGCACCGCTCGACCTGAGCGGCGAGATCGCCTTCGCCGACCGTGACCCCAGCGGCGTCCCAGGCCACCTGCCCGGCGATGTGGATCAGCCTCGACCCGGTCGCGATCGACACCTGCCGGTATGCGTCGATCTCCGGCAATCCGCTGGGGTTTACCAGGGTGATGGCCATACTGCCTGCCTTCTCGTCATGGGAGCGCATGGGCTCGCGCTCTCTTGTGGTTACTCGGAAACCGTAGGAGAGCGAACTCTGACATGGAAGAACGCACTTTTCGGTGACCGAGGAACCTTTTGGTGACCGACGGGGTGAAGTGGCTCGCGTAGCTGTTGCGCGGACGTCCGGCCTTCCGGGCTTGTCATGTACGGGCTACAGTGCGGGAAATGCGTGGGAGCGCTCCCAAGCTCCAGGCGCTCCCGATCCTCCCGACCAGCCGAAGGATCTCCCATGACCCCCACACCACACCGCGCCCTGGCCGTCGCCGCGGTGGCCGTGGCGGTGGCGCTGACCGCCCCGGTCGCGCCACGGGCCTCGGCACGACCGGCGGCCTGCGCCGCCAACGGCTTCTGCGAGGACTTCGAGTCCCAGACCGGGACCACCCCCGCGGGCCGCTGGACCACGGCCGTCGCCAACTGCTCGGGCACCGGCACCGCCACCGTGGACACCACGACGGCGCACGGCGGCACCAAGTCGGTACGGATCACCGGCAAGGCGGGGTACTGCAACCACGCCTTCGCCGGCACCTCGCTGTCCGGCCTGCCGTCCGGCGGCGACCTCTACACCCGTTTCTGGGTCCGCCACACCACCGCGCTGCCCGCCCAGCACGTCACGTTCGCCGCCCTGCGCGACACCAACGACAGCGGCAAGGACCTGCGCATGGGCGGCCAGAACAAGGCGCTCCAGTGGAACCGCGAGTCGGACGACGCGACCCTCCCCGCCCAGAGCCCGGCGGGCGTCGCGCTCAGCACCCCGCTGCCCGTCAACACCTGGACCTGTCTGGAGTTCCGCCTCGACCGCACCGCGGGCCGCCTGGACACCTGGGTGAACGGCGGGCTCGTCACCGGCCTGGTGGTCGACGGCACCCCGACCCAGGACGTCGACCAGCAGTGGCTGAACCGGGGCGGGTGGCGGCCCGCCCCGGCCGATCTGCGGCTGGGCTGGGAGAGCTACGGCGAGGGCGACGACACCCTCTGGTACGACGACGTGGCCGTGGGCACCACGCGTATCGGCTGCTGAAGACCCGTCAGGAGGGGGGCCGGGGCTCCCGGCCGGATCAGGGGTTCAGGGGGAAGCCGACCGACCGGGACTTCTTCCACTCGTCGTGCTCCAGGTCCTTGGCCTCGGTGCCGTCGCCGTACAGGTCGGCCGAGCCCGCGTCGGTGATGAGCTGGGCGCGGGCGCCGGGCGCCGCGAGGTCGGGCACGTCCACCACGATCTCCCAGCCGCCCGGGTCGGCCGTCGGCAGGTCGAGCCGCTTGACCGGCTGGTGTCCGGCGACGCCGTCCCAGGAGTAGAGCGCGTACGGGGCGCTGTTGTCCTCGGCCGCCCAGGAACCGGCCACGATCAGGTACTGGCCCTTGTCGTTGCGGCGGATGTCGCGGACGCTCAGGCCCCCGAGGTCGAGGGTGATCGGGTCGCCGAAGGTGGCGTGGGTGTCCTTGTCGCCCACGGACCGGGCCAGCTCGTCGGCGTTGGTGACCGGGACCAGCAGCGCCTTGCCGCCGTCGGCGGGCGGCACCAGCGGCGCCCGGAAGCCGATGTACGCGGTGGATCCCGAGCCGGGCGCGAACTCCAGGCCCTCCACGTTGAATCCGTCGATCTGCTTGGGCGCCTGGCCGTCCGCGGTGCCCTTGGCGAAGCCGAGCCGGTCGCCGTTGGCCTTGTCCCAGTCCACCAGGTCGTCGCGCAGGCCCTGGTACGAACCGTCGACCTCGAGGTCGGTGTCGGCGCCCGAACCGGAGACGGTGGTGGTGAAGAGGGTGAAGCGATCCTCCTTCGGCTCACCGTCCTTGTTGTTGCCCAGCGAGCCGGTCCAGTAGATGGTGTCGCCGACGCGGGCCGCGCCCTCGATGTCGATCTCCTTGCCGGCGTCCAGGTCGGAGCCGACGTCCCAGGTGCGCACCGGCGCGCCGGACGCGTCGCGCCGGTACAGGCGCAGCACGTTGGACTCGTCGTCGGCGACGACCATGTAGCCGCCGCCGACGTCCACGGCGGCGGAGGAGTCGCTGGAGCCGGTCAGGTAGCGGGTGTCCGCGGCGTTCTGGACTGAGCCGGAGGCCGCGTAGTGCAGGGTGGTGGTGGCGCTCTTGCCGCCGAGGCCGGTCACCTTGAGGGTGAGGTCGGTGTAGCCCTTGCCGCGCGCCTGTACGGCCACCTCGCGGGTGGCGCCGGTGCCGCTCACCGTGACGTCCCCGGTCCGGGCGACCGAGCCGTGGGTGGTGGCGGTGGTGGACACGGTCAGCGCGCCCGCGTCGGCGCCGCTCTGGCCGACCTTCACGGTCACCGTCGGGTCGCCGGTGGCGCCGACGGCGCCGGACAGGTACGAGGTGGTGAGCTTGATGGTCGGCGTGCCGTAGCCCGCGCTCCCGGCCATCGCGGAGCCCGGGAGCGCGGACAGCGTCACGGCGCCGGCCACGAGCGCCAGCGCGGCGGCGGGGAGGACCCGGCGGGTACGGCGCGGGGGAGCGGCATGGGACGGGACCATGGTGAGTACCCTTCGTCGGCTGCGGGGCCGGTCGGCGGACCGGCACACCGCCCTGACGATGGATCATCTACATGGCCTGAGCATGAACGATCATCGAACATGAACCGCTCACGGCCCGTGGACTCCCGCGACTCCCGGCCCACGGGCCCGTCGCCGTCAGCAGACCCCGTCGCCCGGCCCACGGGTCCACCGCCGTCAGCAGACCCCGTCGCCCGGCTTGGGGTTCCCGAGCCCGAAGAACGGCCGCACCTTCAGCCCGGCCCAGGTGCCGAGGAGGGCGAAGGCACCCCAGACCCAGCCGTGCAGGCTGCCGGAGGCGATGCCCGCGAGGTAGGCGCCGATGTTGCAGCCGCCCGCCAGCCGGGCACCGATGCCCATCAGCACCCCGCCGAGCACCGCCGCGGTCGCGGTACGCCACGGCACGCCGCGGTGCAGGGTCCAGGTGCCGCCGAGCGCCGCGGCGACCGCCGCGCCGATCATGATGCCGATGTCGGTGAGGCTGGTCTTGTCGGCGAGCACGGGCCCCGCGAGCATCTCCTTGTTCCCGGGCTGCTGCCACCAGCTCCAGCTCTCCGGGTGGCCGCCGAGCGCGCGTACCAGCTCCGAACCCCACAGGCTGAAGGCACTGGTGACGCCCCACGCGCCACCGGAGACGAGCAGCACACCCGCGCCCAGCACGGCCAGCGCCAGCGCGCCGACCGCCAGCGGCCAGGAGCCGCGCAGCACCCGGGCGGCGGCACCGCGCGCGGAGGGCACCGGACCGATCGGCGGCGGGTTGCGGCGGGCCTGGACGCGCCGGCTGACCAGGACGATGGCGGCGAGCACGAGGATGGTCACCGCCCAGGAGCCGAACCAGCCGATGTGGTCCGCCATGACGACCGGCTCCAGCGAGGGCAGGTCCTTCCACAGGTCGAACTGCCAGGCGGCCAGGGTGGCGCCGCCGATGAAGCCGCCGAGCGTGAGCACGATCGACGTCTGTCCCGCGCCGACCGCGAAGAGGGTGCCGGAGGCGCAGGCGCCACCGAGCTGCATGCCGACGGCGAAGAGGAACGAGCCGATCAGCAACCCGAGCCCCAGCGGCCCGGCCGAGGGCGCCGGTACGGACCCGAACAGCCCGGTCTTGGTGCCGATGAGCAGGGCGAACAGCGTGGCCGTGGTGGAGAGCAGCAGGGTGTGGGCGCGCAGCCCGGTGCCGTTGCCGACTGCCACGAGCTGCCGCCAGGCGGAGGTGAAGCCGAACCGGGAGTGGAAGAGGGCGACGCCCAAGGCGAGGCCGAGCAGCAGCAGGACGCCGGGCTTGGCCCCGTGGGCGGACCATACGTACGCGGTCAGCGCCGCGGCGAGCAGCCCGGACACGGCGAGCGGCACCGGCCGCACCGGCGGCGCGGCGGGCGCCTCCGGCCGCGGCACGGAGGTGGGGGAGGGGGACAGCAATGAGGCGGTCTTCGGCGCCTCGGCGGGCGGGGCGGTGGTCACGTGCGGACTCCGGAGAGGTGGGAGAGGGGATGACGCTGAGCGGGAGGGCCCGGCCGGGCGGCGCGGCGCCAAGGCGGCGGCGCGCGGTGGGGGAAACCGGCTGGTCCCGGCTCAGCGGCGACAGAGGCCGTCGTCGACGCACCACGCCGAGCTCGCGAACAGCGCGAGACAGAGCAGACGGGCGGGTGCGGACATGCGTTCCAGGATATGGTCCGGGTTTCAAGAAGTGGACCCCGGTCTCACCATGCGGGCTGTGGAGTCGGCCACAGACGCGGAGGGCGCCTCGGGTCAGCCGTCCTCGCCCCGCTCGGCGGTGTCCGCGAGGCCGACGTACATCGAGTGGTGCAGCTCCGCCACATGGTCCCGGAGGAGGGTGGCCGCCGATGTGGCGTCCCGCGCGGCGAGCGCGGCCCTGATGGCCTTGTGCTGCTCGTTGCTGCCGCGGAGGTAGTCCAGCGGATACGGCAGGAAGTACGCGTACAGCTCCCCGGTGACCCGCTCGTACATCCCCAGCGCCGAGGGCAGCCCGGCGCCCTCGGCGAGGGCCAGGTGGAACCGCTTGTCGCCGGCGTGGAACTCGGCCCAGCTCCCGGCCGCGTCCATCTCCCGGACGCACTCGTCCAGCCGGTCGAGTCCCGGCTGGTCCAGCCGCTCGGCGGCCAGCTGCGCGAACCCGGCCTCCAGTACGATGCGCTCGTCGATCAGCCGGTGCACCCGTTCGCTGTCCTCCCGGTACGCGGCCACCTGCGCCACGGTGCGGCGGCGCGGCCGCTCCGCGATGAAGGTGCCGCCCGTACGCCCAGGGCGGCGCTGGACGACGCCCTCGCGCTCCAGGGTGCCGAGGGCCCGGCGGACGGTGATCTCGCCGACCCCGAGCGCCGCCGCCGTGGCCTGGACGTTGGGCAGCCGCTCGCCGGGCGCCAGCAGGCCCAGGTCCACCGCCAGCGAGATCCGGGCCCGTACGGTGTCGACGGCGCTGGTGCGGCGGATCGCGGCGAGGGCGCTGCTGGTCAGGGCGCTCGGTGCGCCGGACGGTTCCTGGGTCGCCATTCCCTCAGCCTAGGCACCCCGCCCCGCGGCCTCCCCGCGGTCCTCGTACGGGGGCCGCCGCTTTGCGGAACCGTGACCTCCGGGGGTTTACCTGATCAAAGTGAGCATGTTTTCATGGCTCGCATTCGCCCCTGGACGCCCACTGTCGAAGGCACTGATGAAGATCTCCGGACTGCAGACGGCGGGAACGCCCGGCGACGTCGACGCCAACCTCCGCGAACTGGACGCGGCGTGCCGCCGGGCCCGTGCCGAAGGCGCCGAACTCCTGATCACCACCGAGCTGTTCGTCACCGGCTACGACATCGGCGACACCGTCCGGGACCTGGCCCGCACCGATCTGCTCCCCCCGGCCCAGGAGATCGCCGCCGCCCACGGCATCGCGCTCGTCCTCGGAGCCCCCGAGTACGACGACGGCGCCTACTACAACAGCGCCTTCTTCATCGACCCGGCCGGAGCGATCCTCGGCCGCCACCGCAAGACCCATCTCTTCGGCGATCTCGACCGCAGGTACTTCACACCGGGCGACCGGACCCCTTCCGTCATCGACTACGCGGGCCTCCGGATCGCCATGCTGATCTGCTACGACGTGGAGTTCCCCGAGAACGTACGGGCCGCCGCCCTCGCCGGGGCGGACCTCGTCGCGGTCCCGACCGCCCAGATGCAACCGTACGAGTTCATCGCCGAGCACCTGCTGAGGGTGCGTGCCTGGGAAAACCAGATCTACATCGCCTACGTCAACCATGACGGCGACGAGGGTTCACTGCGCTACGTCGGCCGCAGCTCCATCGTGAGCCCGTCGGCGACCGTGCTGGACAGCGTCGAACACGGCAACCGGCTGCTCCTCGCCACCGTGCAACCGCACACGGTCCGGGAAGCGCGCAAGGCCAATCCGTATCTGGCCGACCTCCGGCCAGACCTCTTCACCCCGTCCGCCCGCGCCACCAAGGACCCGTCATGCTGACCGACCCCGAAGTGCACGCAACCACCCCGCAACAGGGCAAGACGAATCTCTCGGGGCGGCTCGGCACCGGTGCCATCGTCTTCATGGTGATCGCCGCCGCCGCGCCCCTCACGGTGGTCGGCGGCAACGTCCCGCTCGCCATCGCCGGCGGCCCAGGCGCCGGAGCCCCCGTCGGCTTCGCCCTCGCCTCGCTGGTCCTGCTGGTGTTCGCGGTCGGCTTCGTCACCATGACACCCCACGTTCCACAGGCCGGGGCCTTCTACGCGTACGCCACCCGTGGCCTGGGGGACCGGGTCGGCGTGGGCACGGCCGCCGTCGCGCTCGTCGCGTACACGGCGGTCCAGGTCGGCGTCTACGGCTATCTGGGATGGGCCGTGAACGACGTCCTCCACACCTTCGGCGGGCCGTCCCTGCCCTGGTGGGTGTGGGCGCTCGCGGCGCTCGGCGTCGTGGCCCTCCTCGGCTACCGCCATATCGACCTCAGCTCCAAGGTCCTCGGTGTGGCACTGGTCCTGGAGATCGCGGTGGTGCTCGTCCTGGACGCCGGGATCTTCGCCCGGGGCGGCGCCCACGGTGTCGACGTCGAGTCGTTCACCCCGCATGCGGCGTTCTCCGGACCGCTGGGCGTGGCCGTGCTCTTCGCCGTCACCGGGTTCATCGGTTTCGAGGCCACCGCCGTCTTCCGGGACGAGGCCCGCGACCCGGAGCGGACCATCCCCCGGGCCACCTATCTCGCCGTCCTGATCATCGGCGGGTTCTACACGCTGTCCTGCTGGGCGCTGGTCCTGGCGGCGGGCACCGAGGACGCCCCGGCCGTGGCCCAGAAGACCCTGGACGGCCAGGGCAACATGCTGATGGACACCGCCCAGGCCTACGTCGGCACCGCGCTGCGGGACGTCATGCAGGTGCTGCTGCTCAGCAGCCTCTTCGCCTGTGTGCTCTCCTTTCACAACGTCATCGCCCGCTACACCTTCACCCTCGCCCGTAAGGACCTCCTCCCGGCGCGGCTGGGCGTCGTCCATCCGCGCCACCACTCGCCGTCGGTCTCCTCGGTCGTCCAGACCGTCACCGCGCTGGTCCTGGTCGTGTGCTGCGCCGTCGCCGGACTGGATCCACTGGTGAGCGTCTTCGGCTCCATGGCGGGGGTGGCGACCGTCGGCATGATCCTGCTCATGCTCATCACGTCCATCGCCGTGGTCGCCTTCTTCGCGCGCAACGCCCGGCTCGCCTCGGGCAAGGTCTGGCAGACCCGGATCGCGCCGGTGCTCGCCGTGGCCGGACTGCTGACCGCGCTGTGGCTGGTGTTCTCCAACTTCACCCTCGTCACCGGCGTCGGTGTGGGCGCGAGCGCCGTCCTCGGCGTCATCCCCTTCCTCGCCTTCGTCGCGGGCCTGGTCCGAGGGGATCGCGGCGCGCGGGGGCGGGGGTGAGAAGCGCCCGGTCCGGCCGCCCGGCGAGGCGCGGGCGGCCGGACCGGGCCACGGCCACGGAGCGTCAGACCGCCGTCCGCTCCACGGGGATCCACAGCTCCGCGTCCGCCCGCGCGCCGTCCTCCGACAGCCGGGTGCGCAGGATCTCCGGACCCGGCCTGCTCTGGTACGGGTTGGACGGGAACCACTGGGTGAAGACGTCCCGCCACAGGTACTGGAGCGCCTGCGGGAACGGCCCGGAGTTCTCGAAGACGGCCCATGTCCCCGCGGGGACGGTGAGCGTGTCCAGGTCCTCCGGCGCGGCGGCCCCGGTCACCACCCCGTGGTAGTAGTCGAGTTCGGTTCCCTCCGCCCGGCTCGGGTCGAGGTTGTCGCTCACTCCCAGGATCCCCTCCGGCTCCTGGTCGGACAGGGCGGCGATCCGCCGTATCGTCTCCTGGCCGATCCCCCGGATGAACTCCGCGATCGCCGGATTCACCCCCTCGTGCACGAGCGGTACCCGGACCTTCTTGCCGACCACCTGGAACCGTTCCTTCTCCACGACGCGGTATCGCATGGTGCTGCTCCCTTCGACGATGAGGCGGAAGGACATCCGCGGCTGGGAGCTCAGCGGGGCACCCGCCCGCCGGGCCTCACCCGGGCCCACACCGTGCATGGCCCGGAACGCCCGCGCGAACGCCTCCCCCGAGCCGTAGCCGTAGCGCACCGCGATCTCCAGCAGTGTCCGCTCCCCGGCGAGCACCTCGGCCCCCGCGAGAGTGAGCCGTCTGCGCCGGACGTACTCCGACAGCGAGATCCCCGCCAGCGCGGAGAACAGCCGCCGGAAGTGGTACTCCGACGTCATCGCGATCCGCGCCAGTTCGGCCACCTCGATCCGCTGATCCAGCCGCGACTCGATGTGGTCCAGGGCCTCGTTCAGCCGCTCCAGCACCTAGGTCTCCTTCCTTGACGCTGATCACGTTAGGAAGCCGGCACTCTGCCGGACCCGACATCCTGTGCCCGGTCCGGTCGGGTATGCCGGCGCGCCACCGGACCGCCACGGCCGTCGCCTTGCCCGATTTCCGGCGTGGGTGTTCAGCTGTACGCCCGTTCGGTCACCGTTTCATCACAACGCATACACGGCTCTCCCACTTCGCCGTGCCCGCGCCGGATGATGCACCCCACCATCCACGCACCTGGGAGACATATGGGCACCCGCACCGTCCAGGCCGCGGCGGTCATCGCCGTCACCCTGCTCCTGACCGGCTGCTCCAACGGCGGTGACGTGCGCGACAAGAGCACACCGAGCGGCACCCCGGCCGCCGCCGAGAAGGCCGAGACCACCCGGGCCTGCGTCGATGCCATCGCCGACCGGGCCGCCGCCCACAAGGGCGGAGCGGTCCGCTCCCACCCCGTCCCCGCGCCCTGCGCCCGGCTGTCGGACGCCGACTACCTGGACGCCTATATGAAGGGTCTCGAGCAGGCGCATCGGGCCGCCCGGAAGACCTCTCAGGGGGAGACCGACAAGGGGGCCGACGGCGGGGGGAGCTGATCCGAGGCCCGGTTCGCCGCCCGGTCCAGATGGTCGGCGCAGGAGACCCGTGCGCTCGACCGGGAGCCGTCCGGGCAGAGGACGTTCTCCCAGCTCGTCGTCGAAATATCGGCATCCCGCAGCCGCGCGCCGCGGAGATCGGAGTCGGACACCGCGGCTCCGCCCAGATCGGCGCCGCTCAGATCCGCTCCGTTGAGGCCGACATGGGTGAGGGACGCCGCCCGCAGATATACGCCGGCCAGCCGCGCGCCCTCGAAACTGACGTCGGTGAGCAGACCCCTGCCGAGCCTGGCGCCGCTGAGATCGGCGCCGCGCAGATCGACCTGGGAGAGGGTGGCGGAGGTGAGGTCCGCCCGCCGGAGGTCGGCGCCCCGCAGATCGACGTTCTCCAGCGACACCGCCGCCAGCCGCGCTTGATAGAGATTGCCGCGCCGCAGATTGGCCTCGGACACCAGCCCGGTCAGGGTGGACCGTTCGAGATTCACGCACCGCAGCTTCTTCTGCCACAGATCGCCACCGGCCACGGTGCGGCTGGAGAGATCCTTGCCCGTGCGGCCGGAACAGCTCCGGCCATGGTTGCCGCCCTCCCCGCACCCGGCGAGCAGGGCCGCGGACAGGGCGGTCACGATGAGGCAGGTGAGCGAGCGGGGCCACCGCGTGGTCATGGGCCGACGCACCATGGATGTCAGACGCCGATCAGATCCACCAGATCGTCGGCGTGCTCCTCCTCTTCCTCCAGGATCGACTCCATCAGCCGGCGGGTGGTCGGGTCGTGTTCGCCCAGCCAGCGGATGATCTCCTGATAGCTGGCGATCACGATGCGCTCGGCGAGCAGATTGTGCTCCAGCATGGCCTTGAGGTCGTTGCCGGCCGGGGTGGTGTAGTCGGTGTGGGAGCGCTGGGTCAGCGAGGCGGGATCGAAGTCGGGGTCGCCGCCGAGCTGCGAGACGCGTTCGGCGGCGCGCAGCGCGTGCTGCATCTCCTCCTTGGCGTGCTCGGTGAACTCCGAGGACACCTGGGCGCGGTCGATCCCGCTGGCCGAGATGGCGTGGCGGGTGTAGCGCAGCCAGCACACCACCTCGGTCGCGATGACGTCGTTGAGGATGCCGATGACCCGGTTCTTGTCCAGACCGTAGGTGTCCGTCACCGGGCCCGCCGCCATCTTCCGGCGGGCGTCGTCGCGGATCCTGGTCACGTCCAGCACGAAGTCGTCGCTCATCGGTGCCCTCTCTGCTCTCCTCGGCTTGGGCGAGTGTTCCCGACGGGGCCCGGAGGGGAGCGGGCGGAGCGGGAAGATGACTGGATCGCCGCACAGCGCCAGCCGATCGGCGGTATCCGGCGCCGGTGCGGCGTCCCGGGGCCGTGCGGCGTCCCGGGGCCGTGCGGGGGATCGGGGCGAGTGGCCATGCCGTTGTCGGTGGCGTGCCACCCGATCACCTGGGCGGGCCGGACCCTTCATCCCGCCCGCATGGTCGAGCGGACTCGCCCCACCAGGCCACACCACGTACGACTTCGGCGCCGGCCAGGCGGGAAACTTGGCCGGCGCCGAACATTCGACGGTGGAGGTGTCAGCCCGCGTGCCCTGGCTCCGGCACGTTCGTCCCCGCCGACAGGACCCGGTCCGGGCGGATCGGCAGGTTGCGGTGGCGGACGCCGGTGGCGTGCCACACCGCGTTGGAGATCGCCGCCGCGGCCCCCACGATGCCGATCTCACCGACGCCCTTGATGCCGACCGGGTCGTCCGGATCCGGGTCGTCCACCCAGTCGGCCTCGACGATCGGCACATCGGCGTTGGCGGCGAAGTGGTAGCCCGCGAGGTCGGGGCTGACGAGGCCGCCCGAGGCCCGGTCCCTGACCGCCTCCTCGTGCAGGGCCATGGAGATGCCCCAGATCATCCCGCCGACGAGCTGGTTGCGCGCGGTCAGCGGGTTGACGATCCGGCCCGCCGCGAAGATGCCGAGCATCCGGCGCACCCGGACCTCTCCGCTGGTGACGTCCACGGCCACCTCGGCGAACTGCGCGCCGAAGGAGTGCCGTTCCTTACTGGCCAGGGCGCCGATGGCCTCGGTGGTGTCGGAGCGTGCGGTGATTCCCTCGGGCGGGATGTCGCCGCCCAGGGCCAGCCGCTCGCGCAGTTCGCTCACCGCGATCCCCACCGCCCACGCCCAGGAGCGCGTGCCCATCGACCCACCGGCGAGCATCGCCGGGCCGAGGTCGCTGTCCGCCATGACCACCCGGACCCGCTCCGGATCCACCGCCAGCGCGTCCGCGGCGACCAGGTTGATGGCGGTCCGGGCGCCGGTGCCGATGTCCGCCGCGTTGATGCGCACGGTGAAGGTGCCGTCCGCCTCCGCCGTCACCCCCGCCGTGGACGGTCCGGCGCCGGAGTGGAAGCTGGCCGCCGCCATACCGGTCCCGAGCAGCCAGCGCCCCTCGCGGCGCAGCCCCGGACGGGGATCCCGGTCGGCCCAGCCGAACCTGCGGGAGCCCTCCTCGTAGCAGGCGACCAGATTGCGGCTGCTGAACGGCAGGCCCGAGACCGGGCCCCGGTCGGGCTCGTTGCGGACACGCAGCTCGATCGGGTCGATGCCGGACTTCTCGGCGAGCTCGTCCATGGCGCACTCCAGCGCGAACGAGCCCGGTGCCTCGCCCGGGGCGCGCATGAAGGTCGGGCTCGGCACATCGAGCCGTACGACCCGGTCGCTGGTGTAGTGCGCGTCGGCGTCGTACATCACGCGGCTCACCGTGGCGCTCCGCTCGATGAACTCGTGGACGGTCGACGTGACGCACTCGGACCGGTGGTCGAGCACCCGCAGCCGCCCCGACTCGTCGGTGCCGAGCCTGACCCGCTGCGCGGTGGGGCTGCGGTAGCCGATCGTCGAGAACATCTGGCGGCGGGTCATGACGACGCGCACCGGGCGCTGGAGGAGGGTGGCGGCCATGACGGCGGCCACCTGGTGCGGGCGGGTGGTCTTGGAGCCGAAGCCGCCGCCGACGTGCTCGGAGCGCACCCGCACCGACTCCGCGTCGAGGGAGAAGATCTGCGCGAGCTCGGCGGCCACCATCGTGCTGCCCTGGTTGGAGTCGAAGACCTCGAGCCGGCCGCCGTCCCAGTGGGCCGTCGCCGCGTGCGGCTCCATGGGGTTGTGGTGCTCTTCCGGGGTGGTGTACTCGGAGTCCACGACGAAGGTGGACGCGGCGAGTTCGGCCTCGACGTCCCCCTTCGTCGCCACCGCCGGACCGAAGGGCGAGTCCGCGGGGGTGTACATGTCGGGGTGTCCGGCGGTGAAGCCGATGTCGTGCGGCTCCTGGTCGTACCGGACGACCAGCGCTTCCGCGGCCTCCCTGGCCTGCTCGGGCCGCTCGGCGATGACCAGCGCCACCGGCCAGCCCATGAAGGGGACGCGGTCGTTCTGGAAGACCCCGAGGATCGGGTCGGGCTTCCCGATCATGCCCATGTAGTCCAGGTTGACCCGCGGGGCGTTCTCGTGGTGGACGACCGCGAGGACACCGGGCATGGCGAGGACCGGCTCGGACTCGACCGCGCTGACGCGGCCGCGGGCCACGGTGGACAGCACCATCCAGCCATGGGCGAGGTCGGGCAGGGGGATGTCGCCCGCGTAGCGGGCCGCTCCGGTGACCTTCTCCCGGCCCTCCAGGCGGGTGCGCGCGGTGCCGAAGGCGCCCGTCGTCGTGGTGGTTCCGGTCGTCGTGGTCATCGGGCGGCCTCCTCGGTGAGTTCGGTCAGCAGGGCCACGACGAGGTTGCGCATCAGCGGCACCTTGTATCCGTTGTGGGGCAGCGCCTCGGCGGCGGCCAGCTCCGCGTCCGCGGCGGCGGCGAACGCCTCGGCGGTCGCGGGGCCCCCGGTCAGCGCCCGCTCGGCCGCCAGGGCCCGCCACGGCCGGGAGGCGACCGCCCCGAAGGCGAGACGGACCTCCTGGACGACCCCGTCCCGGACGTCGAGGGCGGCGGCGATCGAGCCGATCGCGAAGGCGTAGGACGCGCGCTCGCGGACCTTGCGGTAGCGGGAGTGGGCGGCCACCGGGGCCGGGGGCAGGGTGATACCGGTGATCAGCGCGCCGGACGGCAGCGCGGTCTCCAGGTGCGGGGTGTCGCCCACGGGCAGATAGAAGTCCGCGAGCGGCAACTCGCCCGGCCCGTCGGCGGTTTCGTACCGTACGACGGCGTCGAAGGCGGCGAGCGCGACCCCCATGTCCGAGGGGTGGGTGGCCACGCAGTGCTCGGAGGCGCCGAAGATCGCGTGGTTGTGGTGCTCACCCTCGATGGCCGGGCAACCGCTGCCGGGGAGGCGCTTGTTGCAGGGCCCGGCCACATCGGTGAAGTAGCCGCAGCGGGTGCGCTGCAGGAGGTTGCCGCCGACGGTGGCCATGTTGCGCAACTGCCCGGACGCACCGGCCAGGACGGCCTGGGCGAGGGCCGGGTAGCGCCGCCGCACCTCGGGGTGGGCGGCGAGATCGCTGTTGGTGACGGTGGCGCCGATGCGCAGGCCACCGTCCGACGTCAACTCGACGTGGCCCAGGGGCAGTTCGCGTACGTCGACAAGGCGTCCGGGCCGCTCGACGCCGGTCTTCATCAGATCGACCAGATTGGTGCCGCCGCCGAGGAAACGCGCGTCGGGGTCCGCGCCGAGCACGGAGATCGCCTCGGAGACCTCGAGCACTCGCTGGTAGCCGAACTCCTTCATGCGAGGGCCTCCTCGGTCCCGGCCGTGCGCGCCTCGGCGGCCCGCGCGACCGCCTGCACGATCGACACATAGGCGCCGCAGCGGCACAGGTTGCCGCTCATCCGCTCCCGGATCTCGTCCGGGCTGAGGGGCGGGGGTCCCGCTTCGGGGCGGACGTCGGCGGTGGCGGCGCTCGGCCAGCCCGCCGCGTGCTCCTCGATCACGGCGAGGGCGGAACAGATCTGCCCCGGGGTGCAGTAACCGCACTGGTAGCCGTCGAGGTCGAGGAACGCCTGCTGCACCGGGTGCAGCTCGTCGCCCTCGGCCACGCCCTCGATCGTGGTGACCTCACGGCCCTCGGCCGCCACCGCGAGCTGGAGGCAGGAGACGGCCCGGCGTCCGTCGACCAGCACCGTGCAGGCACCGCACTGACCCTGGTCGCAGCCCTTCTTGGTGCCGGTGAGGTCGAGCTGCTCCCGCAGGGCGTCGAGCAGGGTGGTGCGGTGGTCGACGGGCAGCGTGTGTTTCTCGCCGTTGATGGTCAGCGTGATGACGCTGGACGTCGATGGGGCCATGATCAGCCTTCTTTCGCGGGTGTGGTGCGCGGTGAAGTCGTCCGATGGAGGGCGCCCGGGGCCCAGGGAGGGAGTCCCGGGGATACGGGATGCGGGACCATACCGGTCGGCGCTCGGTTTCGGCCATCCACACTGGCCGTTTCAGCCGGTAAGGTGGGCCTGAGCGGACAGCTGTCCGCTATGCAGAAAACCTAGCGGACAGCTGTCCGGTGAGCAAGGTCGGCGCTTCGGCGAGGTCCGGAAGGAGGACGCGTGCGGGCAGAGAGGGACGCACGTCTGCGCTCGGACGCGGCTGCGAACCGCGAGCGCATCCTGGAAGTGGCGCTGGCGGAGCTGACGCGCTCGGCGGACGTCCCGCTGAGCGCCATCGCGAAGAAGGCGGGCGTCGGGCAGGGCACCCTGTACCGCAACTTCCCCAGCCGCGAGGCCCTCGTTCTGGAGATCTACCGCCATGAGATGCGGCAGGTGGCGGACATCGCGGCCGAGCTGCTGCGCACCCGCGCGCCGGATCAGGCGCTGCGGGAGTGGATGGGGCACCTCGCCCGGTTCGCCATGACCAAGGCCGGTCTCGCCGACGCGCTGCACAAGGCCATCAGCGCCTCCTGCGGCCAGGAGAAACCGGGGCACGGCCAGATGACCGAGGCCGTGGCGCTCCTGCTGCGGGCCAACGAGGAGGTCGGCACCATCCGCCCGGACGTCACCACCGACGACTTCCTGCTCGCCATCGCCGGTCTGTGGCAGATCGGCCCCGGCCAGAACGGGCAGGCGCGTGCCCGGCGGCTTCTGGACCTGGTCATGGACGGGCTGCGCACGGGCGCGCCCGGGACGGCCGGGCCGGGGACGGCGGCCGACGGGGCGAGCTGAGCCCGGCCGGGGACGGTGGCCGAGCCGACGGGCCGGGCCCGGCCGGAGGCCCCCGCCCGTCGGCGGGCGGGGGCCTCCGTGGCGCGGGTTGTCTCGCGGATCAGCCCGAGACCGGCAGCGCGGTACGCGGCCGGGGCGGGAACCCGGCGGCGCGGTAGCACGCGTCGATCAGGGACATGGCGGTCAGCGCGTCCTCCGCGTCCAGCGGAAGCGGTGTGCCGTGCCGCAGGTGCGCGGCGTACGCGTCCAGTTGGTACGTGTACGAGGAGCGCCTGCCCAGCTCCTCGGTCCGCTCGCCCGCGGGCGTACGCACCACGATCCGGTCGTCCAGATGGGGCTGGACGAAGTTCATGGCCGTCGCCTCGCCCCGTGAGCCGGTCGCGTAGACCTCGGTGACCTCGCGGCCGGTGATCCAGCGGACGGTGTCGAAGTCGTGCACGGCGCAGTCGCGGAAGATGCCACCGGAGACGGCCACATAGGCGGCCGGGGGCGGCTCGGGGTCCAGGGTGGTGGACCGGACGGTGTGCAACGGCCCGAGTTCACCGCCGACCACCGCCGCCCGCGCGGCCAGGTAACCGGGGTCGAAGCGCCGGTTGTAGCCGATCTGGACCGCCACCCCACTGCCCTCCACGGCGCGGAGGACATCGAGGCTCTCCCCGATCGTGCGCGCCACGGGCTTCTCGCAGAAGACCGGCACGCCCGCCCGCACGGCGGCGAGGATGAGCTCGGGGTGGGCGTCGGTGGCCGCGGCGATCACGACACCGTCCACCCCGGTGGCGAGTACGGCCTCCGGCGAGTCGACCGCTTGGGCGCCGAAGCGCTCGGCGGCGGCGGTGGCGGCCGCGGCGACCGGGTCGGTGACCACGAGGGAGTCCACCGCGTCGAGCGTGGACAGGGTCTCGGCGTGGAAGCCGCCGATCCGGCCCAGGCCCATGATGCCGATACGCATGGGGAGTCGTTCCCTTTCTGATGGTGCGGGTGCTGACGGTGTGGCTCGAGGGCGGTGTGGCTTGAGGGGCGTGGCTTGAGGGCGGAGTTTCTTCAGGGCGGTGTGGCTTCAGGGCGGTGTTCCTTCTGGCGATGCGGTGGGTCAGCCGAGCCCGCCGAGCACGATCTGGTCCCAGTCGATGACCGAGCCGGTGACGACCCCGCTGCGATCGGACAGGAGGAGGACGACGAAATCGGCGATCTCGTCCACCTGCCCCAGCTTGCCCATCGGCTGGGCGCGGGCCGCCTCCTCGCGCCAGTCGTCGCCCGCGCCGTGGAAGGCGCGCTGGATGGCGTCCTCGCCCTCGGTGTCGGTCCAGCCCAGGTTCAGGCCGTTGACGCGGACGCGGTCCCAGCGGTGGGCGTGGGCGGCGTTGCGGGTCAGGCCCGCGAGCCCGGCCTTCGCGGCGGAGTACGGCGCCAGGAACGGATATCCGCCGTGTGCGCAGTTGGAGATGATGTTGACGATGGTGCCCGGGGCCTTCCTGGCGACCATGTCGGCGACGGCGGCCTGCATGGCGAAGAACGGGGCGCGCAGATTGATCGCGACATGCGCGTCGAAGAGTTCGGGCGTGGTGTCAAGCAGCGTCCCGCGCGAGGTGAGCCCGGCGGAGTTGACCAGGCAGTCGATCCTGCCATGGGCCGCCACCACCTGTTCCACGCTGCCGCGCGCCTGCGCGGGATCGGCCAGGTCGGCGCGGAGGAAGGCGGCGCTGGCTCCCTGGGCGGCGAGCTCCCCGGCCAGCGACTCACCGGCGTCGGGGCGGCGTCCGGTGAAGGCCACCGTGGCCCCTTCGCGGGCGGCGGCGCGGACGATGCCCGCGCCGATTCCCTGGCTGCCCCCGTTGACCAGGACGATCTTGTCCTGCAACAGTCCCGTCTTGTCCTGCGACAGTCCCAACTTGTCCTGCGACAGTCCCATCAGCGGTCCGTCTCCTTCAGCTCTGGCGGCGCTCGGCGCCGGCCCGCAGTTCCGTACGCAGGGTCTCCGGCGTCCAGTCCCGCTCCAGGGCGCGCCAGAGGGTGTCGGCCTGGGAGTCCGGGGCGAGGCCGCCGACCGGCGGGTCGAGGTCGAGGTTGGTGGGGAAGGGGTAGCCCTCGGCGCAGGCCGCGACGACGTTGTGCAGCCAGTGCTCGGTGGCGCCTTCGGCCTTGCGCCGCCGCAGTACGGGGAAGACGGCGTTGGCCACCGCCTCGCGGTCGACGGTCTCCATGGCGCGGCCGAAGGCGGAGGAGATCTGCAGCAGGTTCGCCATCCGCCGGATGTCCGTGGACCGGTTGTGTCCGGCGGCGTGGAAGAGCGCGGGGTTGAAGAAGACCGCGTCGCCCGCCTCCAGCGGCAACTGGACGTGGTGCTCGGCGAAGTAGGCCATGAACTCCGGGCGGCGCCAGGCCAGATAGCCGGGCTCGTACGCTTGCGAGTACGGCAGATAGAGCGTCGGGCCTGACTCGACCGGCATGGCGCAGTGGGCGACCGCGCCCTGGAGGGTCAGCGCGGGGGAGAGCCGGTGGACATGGGCGGGATAGGCCGCGGCCCGCGCCTCGGAGAGGAAGCCGAGGTGGTAGTCGCGGTGCACGCTCTGGGCCGCGCCACCCGGGTTGACCTGGTTGATCTGTGAGGTGACCTGGTAGCCGGGGCCGAGCCAGGCGGTGGCCACGAGGGCGATGAGGTCGTTGGCGTAGTAGTCGGCGAAGACCTCCGGTGCGCTCAGGGCCAGCTTCTCCAGCGCGTTCCACACCCGGTCGTTGGCGCCGGGCTTGGCGAAGTGGTCACCGCGGGCGGCGCCCGCCGCCCGTTCCCGCTCGATCAGCGCCGTGAACGCCTCGGTGGCCCGGTCCAGGACCGACACGTCGGGGAAGGCGCCCTTGAACACCACGATGCCGGGGCCGTCCAGCAGGGCGTGGACCAGTTCCGCCTGCGCCTCCCGGCGGCCGGACACCGTGGCGGCCCGGGCCCGCAGGCGGTCCCCGTCGTAGACGGGGACATGTTGCTCCACGGCGTCGGCACCGGGGTGGTCGGCGGGGTCGGTGGTCCGCTCGACCAGGGCGCGGAAGGCGTCGAGGGAGCAGTCGGCCTCACTGAGCCAGGCATGAGACCTCGGAGCGATGAGCGGCATTGCCATCCGATCCTTCCCGTGGGCTGCGGCTTTCTGTCAGTGTTGTGATCGGCCGAGCATCGGGCAATCCTCAGCAGCCCATCAAAAACCCCTCAAGGGAGGCGCGCCGATGGCCCATCCGTATCCCATCCGGGAGATCGCCAGACAGGCCGGTCTGAGCGAGGCCACCGTCGACCGGGTGCTGAACGACCGGGGCGGGGTGCGCGAAAGCACCGCCCGGGAGGTCCACCAGGCCGTCAAGGACCTGGACCGGCAGCGCACCCAGGTCCGCATCGGCGGCCGCACCTTCATGATCGACATCGTGATGCGGGCCCCCGAGCGCTTCTCCTCGGCGGTCCGCGCCGCCCTGGAGGCGGAGCTGCCCTCGCTGCGCCCGGCGGTGATGCGGTCGCGCTTCCACTTCCGCGAGACCGGTCCGGTGGAGGAGCTGATCGCCGCGCTGGACCGCATCGCCCAGCGCGGCGGCTGCCAGGGGATCGTCCTGAAGGCGCCCGACGTACCCGAGGTCACGGCGGCCGTCGGCCGCCTGGCGGCCGTTGGCATACCGGTCGTGACCCTGGTGACCGACCTGCCCAGCAGCGCCCGCCGGTCCTACGTCGGCATCGACAACCGCGCCGCCGGAGCCACCGCCGCGTACCTCATGGGCCAGTGGCTCGGCGACCGCCCCGGCAATGTGCTCACCACCATCAGCCGGGGGTTCTTCCGGGGTGAGGAGGAGCGCGAGATGGGCTTCCGCGGCGCCCTGCGCAACGCACACCCCGGGCGCACGCTCGTCGAGGTCACCGACAGCGACGGTCTGGACGCCACCCAGCGCGACCTGGTCCTGCGGGCGCTGCGACGCGATCCGGACATCCGGGCGGTCTACTCGATGGGCGGCGGCAACACCGCGACGATCCAGGCCTTCGAGGAACTCGGCCGAGGCTACGAGGTGTTCATCGCCCACGACCTCGACCACGACAACACCCGGCTGCTGCGCGAGCGGCGGCTGTCCGCGGTGCTCCACCACGACCTGCGCCAGGACATGCGCCGCGCCTGCCAGATCATCATGCGGGCGCACGGAGCCCTCCCCGACGACGGCCCCTCCCTGCCCTCGCCCATCCAGGTCGTCACGCCGTACAACATGCCGCCCGACGCCGTCCGAGACGCCTGATCGCGGCACCTTCCCGGCACCCGTCGGCACTCTCCGGCCTCCTTGGCGAGATCCCGTTGAACCATGTCACTCGTGCCACTGGGAGCCGTTTCCGCCCTCGCATAGCGTCGGAGAAGGGCCAGACGGACTGGCCATCACCGCATATGAGGGAACATTCTCATGCTCGCCCAGATCGTTCTGTTCGACGGCTTCGACCTCCTCGACGTGCTCGCCCCCTTCGAAGTGCTGCACGCCGGTGGCATGGCTTCCGGAGGAGCGCTGCGCGCGGAGCTGGTGTCCGCCGAGGGGCCACGTGAGGTGGTGAGCGGGGTCGGCGGCGTACCGCTGCGCGCCACGGCCGCCCTGGATCCGACGAGGGCGGACCTGGTGGTGGTCCCCGGTGCCGCCGGCCGTGTCGGCGAGCCCGGCGAGGTCCCCGACCGCGACGCGGACGCGGACGCGGGCGAGTGGCGGGAGGACGAACTCATCCCCGTCCTGCTGGGCCGCACCCTGAACACCGGCCTGCCGGGGCTGCTGAAGGCCGCCATGGACCGCCCGGAGGTGACCGTCGCCACGGTGTGCGGCGGCTCGCTCGTGTTGGCCATGGCCGGTCTGCTGGAGGGCCGCTACGCCACCACCCACCACATGGGCCTGGACATGCTGGACGCCACCGGCGTCAACGTGATCAGGGCCCGGGTCGTCGACGACGGCGACCTCGTCACCGGCGCCGGTGTCACCTCCGGACTCGATCTGGGCCTGTACCTGCTGGAGCGCGAACTGGGGCCGCGGATCGCCCACGCCGTCGAGGAACTGTTCGCCTACGAGCGCCGTGGCACCCCCTGGCGCCACCACGGCCCGTCGCCCGTCGCCCTGTGACCACACCGCCCCACCGCCATCCGCCCCAACCCACCGTGAGGAAGCACACCACCATGTCCGTTGCGGACTCCGTCGAAGGCACCTGGGACCTGACCATCTCCACACCCATCGGCCGGATCAAGGCCGTGGTCGAACTCCGCGACGAGGGCGGCGCCCTGACCGGTACGGCCCACGGTGCGGGAGAGGAGGTCCCACTGGCCGATGTGGCGCTCGACGGCGACCGGCTCACCTGGCGGCAGGCCATCACCAAGCCGATGCGGCTGAACCTCGCGTTCACGATGACCGTCGAGGGCGAGACGATGACCGGCACCTCCAAGGCCGGGCGACTGCCCTCCTCCAAGGTCACCGGACAGCGCCGCACCGTCCCCGTGGCAGCGGAGAGCTGACCGAACGCGCCTGTGAGGGAACCGGGCCGATGACCCGGTTCCCTCACGCGTTCCCCGGCCGGCGGCGCACCGCGAGGTGTTCGCGCGGCGCGTTCGCTCGTTCGGGCGGCAATCGCGAGACCGTCTGGGTCGGCATATCGCCCATCGATCACTTCATGTCAGACGAACTGCTGGACCACCAGCACGGTCGCGCCCGCCACCGCGAGCACCATGGCGACGGCCCTGGTGCGCCGCATGTCCAGCCGGCTCGACAGCGGGCGGGCCAGCAGCACCCCGATCGCCGCGGCCGGGGCCAGCAGGGCGGTGTGCCACAGGCTGTACGTGTGCACCGCCCCCGTCGCCGCCAGGGTGGCCAGGCTCATCACCGAACCGGCCAGGAAGAACCCGCTCATCGTGGCGCGCAGCCGCGGTCCGCTCAGCCGCTGCCAGACCATGGCCATCGGCGGCCCCCCGATGGCGGTCGCCGTGCCCATCAGCCCCGACATCAGACCGGCCAGCAGCACCGACCGCCGCCTCGGCGCGGGCACGAAGCCGCGCAGGCTCACCGCCACGCCCGTGAGGACGACCGCCGCCACGAGGAGGGCGAGATACCGGGCGGGCAACACGGCCACCAGCGCCGCGCCGCCCAGCACCCCCGGTACCCGGCCGACCAGCGCCCACCCCGCGCCCCGCAGGTCCAGATGGCCGCCCTCCAGCACCAGCACCGCGGCCGTGACCCCGGTGGCGAGCAGCAGGACCACCACCGGGGTGAGCGACGGGTCGAAGATCGCGATCACCGGGGCGGCCAGCAGGCCGAGCCCGAAGCCGATGGCGACCTGGAGCAGCGCCCCGACCGCCACCGTGATGAAGAGCAGGGTGAACTCCGGCGAGCTCATGCTTCCGCCGGCCCGGCGGCCAGCGGGAAGTGGCACAGGCCCGCATGCGGCTCCGGCCCGGTGTCCGCCGTGCCGTCGCGGATCACGACAGGCGGAGCGAGTTCGGCACACCGGGCCTCGCTCTTCCAGCAGCGGGTGCGGAACCGGCAGCCCGACGGGATGTCGTACGGGGACGGGATCTCCCCGCGCAGCTGGATCTCGTCGTCCTGGGCCTGCCCGGAGACGTCGAGGGTGGGCGCGGCGGACATCAGGGCGGCGGTGTAGGGATGCACGGGCCGGTCGAAGACGTCCTCGGTGGGGCCCTGCTCGATGACCTTGCCCAGGTACATCACCGTCACCCGGTCGGAGACATGCCTGACCACGGAGAGGTCATGGGAGATGAAGACGTAGGAGACACCCAGCCGCTCCCGCAACTCGGAGAGCACATTGAGCACTTGGGCCTGCACCGACAGATCGAGCGCGGACACCGGCTCGTCGCACACGATGAGGTCGGGGTCGAGCGCCAGCGCGCGGGCGATGCCGATGCGCTGCCGCTGCCCGCCGGAGAACTCGTTCGGATACCGGTGGGCGTCGCTCTCCCGCAGTCCGACGAGGGACAGCAGCTCACGCACCCGCCGCTCCCGCGCCTGTGCCGTGGGCACGATGTCGCGGTGGGTGCGCCACGGCTCGCCGATGAGGTCGGCCGCGGACATCCGGGCGTTGAGCGAGGCGAAGGGGTCCTGGAACACCATCTGCACCCGGCGCCGCCAGGCCAGCAGCTCCTTGCCCCTGAGAGTGAACGGATCAATGCCGTCGAAGCGCACGGTGCCCGAGTCCGGCCGCTCCAGCCCGAGCACCACCCTGGCCAGGGTCGACTTGCCACATCCGGACTCGCCCACCAGCCCGAGCGTCTGCCCGCGCTCGACCCGCACATCGACGCCGTCGAGCGCGGTCAGGCGCCGGCGGCCCTGGCCGAACGACTTGGTCACGCCGCGTACCTCGAGCAGCGGCGGGGGAGTGGCCGGGCCATCGGCCCGCGGCCCGGTGGCGGTGGCGTCGGTGAGGGGCGTCTCAGGCACGGTCGAGCTCCTCGGAGAAGTGGCAGGCGGCCGAACGCGAGGCCCCGACGGATGTGAGGCGGGGGCGCTCCTGGGCGCAGCGCTCCTGGGCCAGCGGACATCTGGCCTGGAAGACACAGCCGGCCGGCACCGCGCTGAGCTCGGGCGGGCTCCCCGGTACGGCGGGCAACGGGCGGCCCCTGACGGCGTGTTCGGGCACCGAGTCGAGCAACCCCTTGGTGTAGGGGTGGCGGGGGCGGGAGAACACCTCCGCCACCGGGCCGGTCTCCACCACATTGCCCGCGTACATCACCACGACATCGTCCGCGCGCTGCGCCACCACCGCCAGATCGTGGGTGATCAGCACCAGCGCCATGTCCCGCTCGGTCTGCAGATCCCGCAGCAGCCGCATGATCTGCGCCTGCACGGTGACATCCAGCGCGGTCGTGGGTTCGTCGGCGATGAGCACATCGGGGTCCAGCGCGACGGCCATCGCGATCAGCAGCCGCTGGCGCATACCGCCGGAGAACTGATGCGGATACGCGCGGGCCCGCAGCCGGGGCTCGGGGATGCCGACGCGGGTCATCAGCTCGACCGCCTTCTCCCGGGCAGCGCGGCGCGACATCCCGCGATGGATGCGGAACGGCTCGGCGAGCTGTCTGCCGACCGGCTGTACGGGGTTGAGCGCGGTCAGCGCGTCCTGGAAGACGATGGACAACACGGGACCGGCGAGCTTTCTGCGCCCCGACCGGCCCAGCCGCAGCACATCGGTGCCGGACACCTTCACGGAGCCGCCCGTCACCTCGGCCGTCGGGTCGAGCAGCCCGGCGATGGACAGCGCGGTCATCGACTTCCCGCAGCCGGACTCGCCCAGCAGCGCCAGTGTGCGCCCCTTGCGCACCTGGAAGCCGACGCCGTTCACCGCCCGGACGGTGCCGGAGGGGGTGCGCAAGTCGACGCAGAGCCCCTCGACTTCGAGCGCGGGGTGGCCGGTCCCGGCGGGCGCGGGCAGGGTGGAGGGGGTCACGCGATCATCTCCGAGGGAACAGCGGCCCGGTTGCCGCGCCGCTTCCTGGGCAACGTCAGACGCCAGCGCTGGGCGGGGTCGGTGGCCAGGCGGACCCAGGCGGCGAGCACCGTGGCCGACACCGTGGTGAGCACGATCGCGACACCCGGCAGCACGGCGATCCACCAGGCCGTCTGGAGGTACTGGCGCCCCTGCGCCACCATCAGCCCCCAGCTCACATCGGGGGGCTGGATGCCGATGCCGAGGAAGCTCAGGCTGGACTCGGTCAGCATCACGAAACAGAAGTCGAGCGTGGCCACGGTCAGCAGCGTGGGCAGCGCGATCGGCAGAATGTGCCGGTGGATGATGTTCCGGCTCGGTGTGCCGAAGGTCCGGGCCGCGTCCACGAACAGACGGCTCCTCAGCTCGGCCGACTCCGCGCGGGCGGTGCGCAGATAGACCGGGACCCGCGCGATGGCGAGGATCAGCACGATGTTCATCGCGCTGGGCGCGAAGACATACAGCACGACCACCGCGATCAGCAGCGATGGGAAGCTGAGGATGACATCGGCGACCCGCATCGCGACGTTCTCCCGCATGCCTCCGTGGTACCCGGCCCACAGCCCCAGCGCCGAGCCGATCAGCAGCGAGCACAGCACCGCGGGCACCGCGACGGACAGCGTCGTCCCGGCGGCGTCCACCAGCCGGGCCAGCACGCTGCGCCCCAGCACATCGGTGCCGAGCAGCCCGTAGAAGCCGTGGTCGAGGGAGGGCGGGCGCAGCGAGGCGCGCAGATCCTGCCGTACGGCTCGGTCCCCGATGAACAGCCGGCCGAACAGCGCGACGAGGAACACCCCGGCCAGGATGACGGCCGCGACGGCCGCGGCCCGGTCCCGGCCGAGCAGCAGCCACCAGCGGGGCGGGCGTTGGCGCGACGGGGCGGTCACCCCAGCGGGGCGGTCGGCGGGGTCGGTCATGGTGGCTCCTTCGCTCACGCCGGCACCGCCTGGCGCACTCGGGGGTCGATCAGGGCGTGGCAGACGTCGACGAGGATGTTCAGCGCGAAGATCGTCACCGCCGTGAGCAGGACGGCGGCCTGCAACACCGCGAAGTCGCGCTGCAGAATCGAGTCGATCATGAGCTTGCCGATCCCGGGCCAGCCGAAGATCGTCTCCACCACCACCGCGCCGTTGACCAGGCCGACGGTGAGGTCCCCGGCCACGGTCAGCACGGGCGTGATGGAGTTGCGCAGCGCGTGTCCGAACACCACGCGCTTGGGGTCGGCCCCCTTGCTGCGCGCGACCTTCACATACGGCGCGGACAGCGCGCCGACCATGCTGCCGCGGACCACCTGCACCAGCACCCCGAACGGGCGGATCAGCAGAGTGGCGATGGGCAGCACCCAGATCTCCGGACCGCCCAGGGTGCCGGAGGTCGGCAGCCAGTCGAGGCCCACCCCGAAGACCAGCACCCCCACGATCGCGAACCAGAAGTCGGGGATGCTGGCCGCCGTCATCGACAGCAGACCGGCGATCCGGTCGATGAGCGAGTTGGGCCGGTACGCGGCGAGGCTGCCGACCAGCAGCGCCCCGAGGATCGCCAGGAGCATCGTCATCCCGGCCAGTTGGAGGGTGACGGGAAACGCCTTGAGCACCATCGACCCGGCCGACTCCCCGGTGCGCAGCGAGGTCCCGAAGTCGAGTCGCGCGGCGTTGGTGAGGTAGTCCCACAGCTGCACCGGAATGGAGTCGTCGAAGCCGTGGGCGGCGGAGAACTCCGCTCGTTGCTGCGGGGTGGCGCTCAGCGGAAGGTACAGATCGACGGGGTTGCCGGTCAGACGGGCCAGGCAGAACACACCCAGCACCACGAACACCAGGGGGATCGCGCTGGAGATGACGCGCTTGCGCAGGAAGGACGTCATCTCAGCGCCTCCCCGCCTTCGCGGGGCCGACCTCGGCCAGCCGCATCTCGTCCCCGGTGGCGGAGTCCGGCCGGTACCGCACCTTCGGCGACAGCCCCAGCAGCCCGCGCATATGGGCCACATAGGCGTACTGCGCGACCGTCTCGTTCTGGTAGCCGAGCACCCCGGCGAACGCCTTCTCGCGGGCCTTGCCGGACAACGCGTCCGCCGCGGCGATGCGCCGGTCGAGCTCCTTGGTGCCGAAGGTGGACTGCGGGCCGTCGCTCACCAGGTACTGACTCGTGGTGAAGGCCGCGTCCCCGGCCTGGTTGCCGTGCATGATCAGCAGTGCCACCGGGCCGACGTCACGGGGCAGCGGACGGAGCTGGTACTGAAGGTGGGTGGCGGTGTCCGCCATGCGAATCCGCACGTTCAGCCCCACCCGTGCCATCTCGTACTGCAGGGCCTCGGCCACTTCCGAGATCCCGGCGAACATGCCGTTGCGCGCCACGAGGGTGATCTGCCGGTGCACGGGGACGCCGTCGTCGGCGGCCTGTTTCACCAGCGCGCGGGCGGCGGCCACTCGGTACGGGGCGGGGGCCAGGTCGTCGTTGTGGCCCACCACACCGGGTGGGACGAGTTGTGCGGCGGGCTTGGCCAGCCCGCCGAGCAGGGCGTCGATGATGCCCTTACGGTCGACGGCCATGCCGATCGCCTTGCGTACCCGGATGTCGTCGAGCGGCGCCTCGCGGCCGTCCAGCCGCAGGGCGGTGGTCTCGTTGTTGGGGTAGGCCACGGTGTTGCCGGTGTCGGCGCTGGTGTGGTCCAGCGCCGTCGCGATGTCGGCCTCGCCCTTGTCGATCATCGCGGCGCGGACGCCGGCGTCGCTGCGCCAGACGTACCGGGCCCGGGGGTAGGCGGGCGCCTTCCCCCAGTAGTTCGCGTTGCGGGCGAGGGAGATGGAGACACCGGTCTGCCAGGAGGTGACGGCGTAGGGGCCGGTCCCGATCGGTATCCGCACCTTGGCCTCGGTGCTGGTGGTGCGCGGCACGATCTCGACGAAGCTGAGCCGCAGGGGGAGGATGGGGTCGGTCTTCTCGGTGGTGACGGTCAGCCGGGTGGGGCTGACGGCGTCCACTTCGAGCTTCTCGTCGCCGAAGACGTAGCCGTCCACGTTGCAGGCGAGATCGGAGTTGACGGCGCGGTCGATGGAGAAGGCGGCGTCCTCCGCCGTGAACGGCTGCCCGTTCTGGAAGGTCACACCGGAGCGGATGTCGAAGGTCCAGGTCCTGGGGCTCGTATGCCGCCACCCGGTGGCCAGCAGCGGATCCAGCTTCCCCGAGGTGGGCTCGCGTTCCACCAGCGGCTCGGTGATGTTGGAGCGGACGACGACACCGGTCGCGGTCAGCGATGACTCGCAGGGCTCCAGCGTCGGGGGCTCCTGGGTGAGGACCACCCGCAGGGTGCGGCCGTCCGCGCTGCCGGCGTCCCCCGCGTCACTGTTCGCCACGGCGCACGCGCTGGTCAGCAGCATCGTGCCGGTCGTGAGGAGGGCGAGAACTGGATGGGCCCGGCCCCGTTCCCGGCGCGGGCTGGAGGGTACGGAGGACTTCATCGTCAGCGTATCTCCGAGGGTGCTGGCGGGTTGCCGCCCGAGAACGACAGTCGACATGGCCTGTCTACACTTACGTACCCGGTCTGCATTTGTGGACGCCGAAGCTAAACCGGAGGTGCCGGGGCGTCAAGAGATCTGACAACAGGCCCAGGTGAGGCGGTCCTTGGCCGATGACTCCCGATCATTGACAGCCTCATACGGCACATGCACAAATGAAGACAGCGCCTATATATGAGGACGGTGGTCATGGCCAGGACGGCTGCCCCCGGTGGTGACCGGGGGATGCGCATCATGCTCAACCACCGGATCCTGAGCAGGTTCGGCGAGCGGCTGCGGGCGCGGACCGAGGACCGGCACGATTGGCTGGACGTCTGCGACTGGGACGCGGCACGGATCGCCGATGCCATCGCCTCCGTCGATGTGTACGTGGGCTCACAACTCGGCGAGGACCATGCGCGCCGGGCCCAGCGCCTCCGCCTCGTCCATGTCGTCGGCGCGGGCTACGACGGCATCCCGCTGGAGGCGCTGGGGCCCGATGTGACCGTGGCGAACACCTTTCACCACGGCGCGTCGATCGCCGAACACGTCCTGATGTGCGTGCTGATGCTGTCCCGGCGGGTGCTCACGGCCGACCGGGAGCTGCGGGCCGGACGGTGGCGGAACGTGGCCGTCGATGCCACGCTCCCCTTCGGGGACACCCTGCGGGGCCGCCGGGTCGGCGTCATCGGCTTCGGCGGGACGGGGCGCGAGATCGGCCGGCTGTGCCAGGCGGTCGGCATGGGCGTACGGGCCGTGCGCCGCGACCCGTCGGCCCCGCTGCCGGACGATCTGCGCCCCGACTGGGTGGGCGGCACGGACCGGCTCCCGGAACTGCTGGCGGACTCCGACATCGTCGTGGTGACCGTGCCGCTGAGCCCCGCCACCCGCGGACTGATCGGTCCGGCCGAACTCGCCGCGATGGGCCCTCGGGCCCTCCTCGTCAACGTCGCCCGTGGCCCGGTCGTACAGGAGGAGGCGCTGTACGAGGCGCTGTCGGCCGGCACCATCGCCGGGGCCGCCCTCGATGTGTGGTGGGCCGCCCCGCCCCACGCGCCGAGCCGGCTGCCGTTCCACACCCTGCCCAATGTGGTGATGACACCGCACAACTCGGGCCACACGGAGGAGACGTTCGCCGCCCGGGCCACCGATATCGCGGCGAACATCAACCGCCTGGCGGCGGGGAGCCCGCTCGGCAACGTGGTGCGCGCCGGCCGGGTGCGGGCCGTGTCCGAAGGCCCCGCGGTGGAGAGCGTCTGAGGCGGCTCAGGGGGCGATGGTGAGGTGGCTGATCAGGCCCTGATGGAGCGTGAAGCGATAGCGGAGGTCGACGGTGCCGCCGGGGAAGTCGCCCTCGAGCCGCTGGGTGACGGTGCGGCGGTCCGGGCCCTCGTGCTCGGCCCCGAGGAATGTGGTGGTGTAGGTGAACTCGGAGGTGGCGCGGCCCAGCCACCGCTCGATGGCCGGGATTCCCTCGTAGGTTTCGCCGTCGTCGACGACCGTCGCGTCCGGTGCCGGCGCGGTTGAGGCCGCGGACACGTCGTGCTCGTTGTGTGCCTTCAGATACCGCTTGACGGCGCCGGGCAGATCGGTGGCGTCGAGGGGCGTGGTGTGGTCGGTCATGGCTGCCTCGCTGATGGTCTGCCGGACTCGCTGAGGGTCCGTCGGATGGGGATTCTCGGCCGGTTCCCGGTGGGGGCGCCGCTCAGACGGCGGGTACCGTGCCGCCGTCGATGACGTGCTCGGCGCCGACGATGGCGGAGGCCCGGTCGGAGACGAGGAAGGCGACGAGTTCGGCGACCTCTTCGGGCCGGTTGGGACGCCCGAGGGGGATGCCGCCGAGGGAGTCCATGAGCGACGCCAGAGCGGACTCCCGGTCACCGGTCCGCTCGGCGATGCGGTCGATGAGCGCGTCGGCCGCGCTGGTCTGGATGAACCCGGGGGACACCGTGTTCACCCGCACCCCGAGCGGCGCCACCTGGTTGGCCAGGCCCTTGCTGTAGGTGGTGAGCGCGGCCTTGGCGGCGGCGTAGGCCAGCGTGCCGTTCCACAGTGGCATCCGCCGCTGGATCGAGGAGACATGGACCACCGCGCCCCCGCCCCGTTCGATCATGCCCGGGATCAGGGCGCGGTCCAGGCGGACGGCGCCGAGCAGATTGTGGTTGAGCTCCTGCTGCCAGATCTCCTCGGACATCGCCTCGAAGCCACCGGCGGGGGCGGCCGAGCCGCCGAGCGTATGGACCAGGATGTCCGTGCCGCCCAGCCGCCGCCGCGCCTCCCGCGCGATGTGTTCGGCGCCTTCCGGGGTGGTCAGATCGGCGCCGACGAAGTCGTCGTCGGGTACGTCCTCGGGCTTGGAGCGGGCGGTGACCAGTACGGTCGCACCGGCCGTCCGCAGCCGGGCCGCGATCGCCGCTCCGCTGCCCTTGGTGCCACCGGTGACGAGGGCGCGACGGCCGGAGAGAGAGTCATTGGGGGGTGTGGGCAAGGCTTGTCCGTTCCGGAATGCGCGCAGGGCGCACCCCTTGCGACTGCTAAAATAGAAGCAAGTGACTTTCATATTAGCAGTAACTCGGGAGGGTGTCGCAATGGCAAGCCGGATCAGGCTGGAGGACCGTGAGTGCCCGCTGTCGACCACGGTTCAGCATGTGGGGGAGTGGTGGACGCTGCTGATCCTCCATGACGCCTTCGACGGCTATACGCGCTTCGACCAGTTCCAGCAGAGCCTGAACATCTCCACCAGCATGCTCACCACGCGGCTGAAGACCCTGGTGGCGGACGGCCTCCTGGAGCGGCGCCCCTACCAGACCAACCCGGTGCGCCATGAGTACGTGCTGACCGAGCGCGGCCGTTCGCTGCGGCCGGTGGTCGTCGCGCTGGCCGCCTGGGGCAATCGGCACCTCGCGCCCGAGGAGCGCGCCATGATCCTGGTCGACGCCCGGACCGGCGAGGAGGCCGAGCCCGTAGTGGTGGACGCGCGCACCGGTCGGAGCCTCGACGACAGCGAGATGTACGTGTTCACCGCGGGCCCGGCCGCGAGCGAGGCGATGCGCGCCCGCTACACCGAACTCGAGCGCCGGCGACCCGCGCCCGGCTCATCCGTATCTGAGTAGCGGAACGATACGTAGCCCCTGTGCTCGTAGCAGATTCCGGGTGAGCGGCGGGCGCTGCTGGTGCTGCGCGAGGTCTTCGCGGACAGGCATCGGTTCGCCGAGATCCAGGCGTCCCTCGGGGTGGCGCCCAATCTGCTCAGCGCCCGGCTGAAGCTGCTGGTCGAGGCCGGGGTGCTGGGTACGCGGACGTATCAGGGGCCCGGCAGCAGGCATCGGCGGAGCTACCACCTGACGCGGGCCGGGGAGGAATTGCGGATCGTGCTCGCCGCGCTCCAGCAGTGGGGCGATCGCCACCGCCCCCGCCCGTCGGGTCCCTCGGCGCTCCGGCGGACGCGCTCCACGGGCGAGGCCGTGAACGTCGGGTTCGTGGACGAGGGAGGCCGCGAGGTGCCCTGCGCCGATGTGGCCTTCGTGGTCGAACCGAGGCCGGGCGACTGACCCGGGCGCTGGTGAACATGCTGTCACTGGCCTCCTGGGTCGGACGGCCGGGCTTCCCCGGGTACGCGGCCTCCAAGGCGGCGCAGTGGCCGCCGACGGACGCGCTGCGCCGGGCGCTGCGGGAACAGCGCACTCTCGTGATCGGCGTCCATGCCGGTTTCGTGGCCACGGACCTCAGCGCCTGGGTGGACGCACCGAAGATCAGCGCGGTCGACGTGGCCGAGCCGACCATGGAAGCCTTGGCGAACGACTGGCTGGAAGTGCTCGCCGATGAGGAGACCAGGCAGGCCAAGGCCGCCTTGTCGCACCCCCTTCACGCCGAGCCCGGCCCCGAAATGTGAGGCGAAGGCGGCGATCGTGTCAGAAGAGCGTCAGGGCGGCACGCAGGGTCAGGGCAGCACACCGGGGCAGGATGCCACGCGGGGCCAGGACACCACGCGGGCCGAGTTGATGAGTCGGCCCACACCGCTGGAGGCCGCGCCACGCCTGGCCCGCGCCATCGGACTGGAGCCCGATGACCTGTGGATCAAGCGTGACGATCTGATCGGCCTTGGCGGCGGGGGCAACAAGGTCCGCAAGCTGGAGTGGACGGCCGGTGCCGCCCGCGCCGAGGGCGCCACCACGCTGGTGACCAGCGGGGCGGCCCAGAGCAACCACGCGCGTCTGACGGCCGCGGCCGGGGCCCGGCTGGGCATGGACGTGGTCCTCGTCCTCGCCGGTGCCCCGACCGAGGGGATGACCGGCAACATCGCGCTCGATGGTCTCTTCGGCGCCCGCGTCGTATGGACGGGCCCGGTGAGCGAGGCGGAACTCGCGGCGGCCGTGGAGGATGTGGCCCGCGAACTGCGTGAGCGGGGCGCACGGCCCGCGGTGATCCCCTTCGGCGGATCCAGTGTGCTGGGCGCACAGGGCTATGCGGCGGCGGGGACGGAACTCCTGGTGCAGGACCCGGACCTGACCACGGCGGTGGTGGCGGTCGGATCGGGCGGCACCATGGCCGGGCTCGTCCACACCCTCGGAGCCGAGCGAGTGCTGGGGGTGCACTGCGGAGCCGTCGCCGACCCCGAGCACACCGTCCGCCACCTGGTCGAGGGGCTGGCCGGACAGCCCGCGGCCACCTCCCTGCGGCTGCGCCTGGACCAGGTCGGGCCCGGCTACTCCGCGCTCACCGAACCGGTCATGGACGCCCTCGCCACGGCGGCCCGCACCGAAGGCATCGTCCTCGACCCCATCTACACCGGCCGTGCCCTGGCCGGTCTCATCGCCGCCGTTCGCGACGGCCAGGTGCGCCCCGGACAGCGCACGGTCTTCGTGCACACGGGCGGACTGCCGGGCCTGTTCGGGCACACCGAGACACTGGAGCAGGCGCGTTCCGCCGTGGCCGACACCGCCGTACGGTGGCCCCGCGGCTGAGCGCCGCACCGGCACGACCCGCTTGAACGACCCGGCGTCACTCCGCGCGGGACTCCGCTCCCTCGGCGACATCGGCGACATCGGCGGCATCCGTGGCATCGGTGATCGCGTCCGCGTCCGCGTCCGCGCACGTGGCGAGTTGGCGGGCTAGTCCGGGCGGAAGCCGGTGGCGGACCTGCTCGACCGTGCCCCGGACCCGGAGCGACACCTCGTGCGGATACGGCACCCCGGCCAGCCCGGACAGCACCCGGGCGGCCGGGTCGAATCCCTCGGGCACCTCGAACGACCCCGGTAGCACCGAGGCCGTCTCGATCCGGTCCAGCCGGAACGTCCGCACCTCGCCGCTGTCCGAGTCCAGCCGGCGGCCGAGCGCCTCGGGCAGCACCCGGCGCACCTTGGCCGCGGCGCTCTCCGCCGCCGCGACGGACGTGGTGACCAAACCGGCCCGGCGGCCGGCGACCAGCCCGAGCAACACGGCCAGCGCCTCCTCGTCGGTGAGCATCAGCGGCGGCATCCGGCATCCGGCATCCGGCATCCGGCATCCGGCATCCGGTAGCCGGGCGCGAGCCGGTAGCCGCCGTAGCGGCCGCGCGCCGACCGGACCGGGACGTCCAGGTCGATCAGGTGGCCGGCATAGCGGCGGACCGTGCGCTCGTCCACGCCGAGCCGGTCGGCCAGATCGGCGACGGTACGGGTGCCACCGGCCTGGAGGATCTCCAGCAGCGCGAGCACGCGGGCGGTCGGCCGGTTCATACCGATCAAGTATTCCCGAATACCGGGCGGATCCTGTCCGGTATCACTTCTAGCGTCTGAGCCTCCCCGGATCAAGAGTGATCAGTTCCCGATTCGAGTGCTTGCGACTCTAGACAGGACTGAACATGTATGGCTAACGTCCGGACATGCCTAAACAGGTCCTCAAGCATCAGCGCATCGCCCGCGTCCTGGCCCGTGAGATCCACAGCGGCGCCCTGGAGCCGGGCAGCAGGCTGCCCGGCGAACACGCGCTCACCCGGCGCTTCGCGGTCAGCAGGGCCACCGTCCGCCAGGCGCTGGACGAGCTCAGCAAGCAGGGGCTGATCTCCACCCACGCGGGCGTCGGCTCGTTCGTCACCTTCGACGGCGGCGTGCTGGACAACCGGCTGGGGTGGACCAGGGCGCTGGCCGACCAGGGGGCCCGGGTCACCACCGAGGTGCTCCGTCTCGAAGCGGTGCGCGACGCCCGGCTGGCCGGGGAACTCGGCATCGAGGGTGTCGAGTTCATGGCGCTCGACCGGCTGCGGGTGCTGCCGGAGGGCACTCCGGTCGCGCTGGAGCGCAGCCGGGTTCCGATGGTCCCGGCCCTGGCCGAGGTCCCGCTCGGCGGGCTCCTCGACGGCTCGCTGACCAAGACCCTCGCCGCGGTCGGCATCCGGGCCACGCACGGGGACGAGTGGGCGTCCGTACGCCAACTGGCCGCCGACGAGGCGACCGTGCTCCGCCGCCAGGTGGGCGAGGTCTGGCTCAACACCCGCCGGGTCAGCCGCGGGGCCGACGGCCGGATCGTCGAGCAGGTGACCAGCCTCCTGGACCCCGCCCGCTTCCAACTGCACCTCGGCTTCGGCGAGAGCCCGGACGAGACGGCCCTGGGCAGCGGCGATGCGGCGGCCGCGAGGAAGCGGCCCCGATGAGACCCCACACCGCGCCCCGCGGCGGGCAACCCGCACCCGCCCCGCGTACCGCCTTCGCGCACTGACCGGAAGACCGACAGGAAGTCCCAATGAACCACCAGCACGACCGCGCGCTCGGCGCCCTCTACGGCCTGGCGATGGGCGACGCCCTCGGTATGCCCACCCAGATCATGTCCCGGCGGTCCATCGTCGCCCGGTTCGGCACCGTCACCGATTTCGAACCCGGCCCCGAGGACAACCCGGTGAGCGCCGGAATGCCCGCCGGTTCGGTCACCGACGACACCGATCAGGCCGTCATCGTCGGCCGGCTGCTGACCGGGTCCGGCGGCCGGATCGAGCCGCTGCGGCTCGCCCACGAGCTCCTGGAGTGGGAGCGCGCCATGAAGGCCAAGGGCTCCTTCGACCTGCTCGGCCCCTCCACCAAGGCCGCCCTGGAGGCCGTGTCCCGTGGCGTACCGCCCGAGGAGGCGGGCAAGTCCGGTGCCACCAACGGCGCGGCGATGCGGATCACCCCCGTCGGTGTCGCCTTCCCCGGCACACCCCTGGAGCCCTTCCTCGACCGGGTCGCCGAGGCATGTCAGGTCACCCATGACACCTCCATCGGCATCGCCTCCGCCGCCGCCGTGGCCGCCGCGGTGAGCCGTGGCATCGACGGCGGCGACCTGGAGGACGCCTTCGGCGCGGCGATCGCGGCGGCCGCGGCCGGCGCCGAGCGCGGCCACTGGGTCGCCGGGGCCGATATCGCCGCCCGCATCCGCTGGGCCGTGGACCTGGTCCGCGGACTGCCCGAGCGGCAGGCCCTGGACCGCGTCTGCGACCTGGTCGGCACCAGCGTCGCCAGCCAGGAGTCGGTCCCCGCCGCCTTCGCCGTGCTGGCCCTCGCCGAGGGCGAGCCATGGCGGGCCTGCCTGCTGGCGGCCAACCTCGGCGGCGACTGCGACACCATCGGCGCCATCGCCGGTGCCATAGCCGGTGCCGTCAGCGGAGCCTCCGCCCTGCCCGACAACGCCCTCGCCACCCTGCGCTCGGTCAACGACCTCGACCTGGAACCGCTGGCCAAGGCCCTGCTCGCGCTGCGCGCCGGCACGGCCGAATGACACACCCCCCCGCCCCCACATCCGCACCGGAGCGCCCCCGGACAGAAAGACAGGTACCACCATGGCGGCTTCAGAGAACGACCGCGTCGGCTCCGTCGAGACAAGAGGCATCGAGCCGGTTCCCGACGCCGAGCGCCACGGCCACGCGAGCCAGATGTTCTGGACCTGGTTCGCCGCGAACATCAGCATCCTCGGCCTGCCGCTCGGCGCGGCGCTGGTCAGCTTCCGCGGCCTGAACATCTGGCAGGCGGCCGTCGTGGCCATTCTCGGGTCCTTCGGCTCGTTCGCCCTGGTGGGCGCCCTCAGCATCGCCGGGAAGCGGGGCGGAGCGCCCGCCCTCACCCTCTCCCGCGCGGTGTTCGGTGTCCGTGGCAACGCGGGGCCCACGCTGGTCACCTGGATGAGCCGGCTCGGCTGGGAGACCATCAACACCACCACGGCCGCCTTCGCCCTGCTGGCGCTGCTCGACGCCGCCTTCGGCATCCGGCGGAACACCGTCCTCACCGTGGTGTGTCTGCTGGTCTTCATCGGCTGCACGCTGCTGATCAGCGGCCTGGGCCACGCCACCATCATGTGGATCAACAGGTGGGCCAGCTATGTCTTCGGACTGCTCAACCTGGTCGTGATCGGCTTCCTCGCCACCACCGTGGACTGGAACAAGGTCTTCCACGCCCCGGTCGGCTCGGTGAGTTCGATGGTGGTGGGCGTCGGTGTGATCGCCGCCGGTACCGGGATCGGCTGGGCCAACGCCGGTGCCGACTACGCCCGATACCTGCCCCGCCGGGTCCCCGGCGGCAGGCTGGTGGCCGCCTCCGCCTTCGGCGCCGGTATCCCGCTGGTGGTGCTGATCTCGCTGGGCTCGCTCCTCGCGGCGGGTGAACCCGATCTGGCCTCCGCCTCCGACCCCGTCTCGGCGATCAACACGATGCTGCCCACGTGGATGTCCATCCCGTATCTGATCGCCGCGTTCGGCGGGCTGCTGCTCTCCAACCACCTGTCCGTCTACTCGGCCGGGCTCACCATGATCACCCTGGGGATACGGGTCCGGCGCACCCTCGCCGTCGGCCTGGACGTGGTCGTCACCTTCGCGGGCGGGATCTACTTCATCCTGATCGCCAAGGACTTCTACGGCCCGTTCATCACCTTCCTCACCCTTCTCGCCGTCCCCATCAACGCCTGGGTGGGCGTCTTCGCGGTCGACCTGATACTCCGCCGGTCCTACGACGGCGCGGCCCTGATGGACGTCGGCCGCTCCAGCCGCTACTGGTTCCGGGGCGGGGTCGCCTGGGCCGCGATGATCGCCTGGGCGGCGGCCATCGTGGTGGGCCTGCTGTTCACCGAGGCCGGCACCAGCGCCACCGACGTGTGGTTCTCCGGGCCGCTCGCCCACAGCTGGATCGGGTCCAACGGGCTGGGCTGGGTGGTGACCCTGGTGCTCGCGGCCGCCGTCTACGCCCTGTTGCGCCGGCTCGACGGCACCGTCCGCGAGGAGGCGTCCGCGCAACCGCCCCAGCAGCAGGTGCTGCCCGCCCCGGCCGCGCGGGAGCTCTCATGAGCGGCCACGACGGCGTCCCCGGCGCCCCCGGCGAGGCCACGGGCGGCCGGCTGGTGCTGCTCGGCAACGCCATCGTCGACCTGGTGATGCGGGTGCCCGCACTGCCCGAACGCGGCGGCGACATCATCTCCCAGGACACCGCCCTCACCACGGGCGGCGGATTCAACGTCCTCACCGCCGCCCGCCGCCTGGGGCTGCCGGCCGTGTACGCGGGCGCCCATGGCACCGGGCCGTTCGGCGACCGGGTGCGGGCGGACCTCGCCCGCGAAGGCATCGAGGTGCCACTGCCCCCGATCACGGAGGAGGACACCGGATTCTGCGTGGCCTTCGTCGACGGCGGTGGCGAGCGCACCTTCGCCACCAGCCTCGGCGCGGAGGCCCGGCTGACCGAGGCCCACGCGACGGCCGTGCTCGCCGCGGTGCGCCCCGGCGACCTGGTGCAGATCTCCGGATACGGGCTCGCCTACCCGGTGAACGGCCCGGTCCTGGCCTCGCTCGTGGCACGGCTGCCGGAGCACACCCGGGTCTTCCTCGACCCGGGCCCGCTGGCCGACCAGATCCCGGAGGCGGTGCTGGAGCCCGTTCTGGCACGCTGCGACTGGGTCAGCTGCAACCAGCGCGAGGGGCGGCTGCTGACCGGCCGGGAGGACGCCCGGGAGGCCGCGGCCGCGCTCGCCGCCCGGCTGGGCCCGCGCACCGGGGTGCTGCTGCGGGCCGACGCGGACGGCTGCTGGCTGGTCCCGCCCGGCGAAGAGCCCGCGCACATCCCCGGCCGCCGGGTGACCGCGGTCGACAGCAACGGCGCGGGCGACGCCCATACGGGCGCGTTCCTGGCCCTCCTCGGCCACGGGCTGGACCTGAGCAGCGCCGTAAGGGGTGCCAACGCGGCGGCCGCCTTCGCGGTCACCCGGCACGGCCCCGCCACCGGGCCGACCGTCGGCGAACTGCTGGACCTCCTCGACGGCGAGCCGCTCGCGGCGCGGCTGTCCTCGGCGCTCGGGCGGTAGCCCGCGCCCGGTGCCCACCGGGCGAGACTGACCCCTGACGGGGAGGACGCTTCACTCGGCGGCTTCGGACGCGTCCTTCCCGTCAGGGGTGTGCTCGTATGCGCTCAGGACGTGGTCGCGCACCGCGGTCAGGACGCGGTCCGACAGATCGTCGCCCGCGCAGGCCCGTGCCAGCACCAACGCCCCGACCATGGTGGACAGTTCGACGAGAACGGACTCCTCGTCGGGCGCGGTGTCGCCGGACGTCCTCGCGTTGCGCTGCATGCCGCCGATCAGATTGCGCACACCCTCGATGTACGCCCCCTTGAGCGGGTCACCGGGCTCCGCGTGCGCGGCGTCCACCGCCAGCGCCGCCGCGGCGCACCCCAGACCGGGGTTGTCGCGGTGCCGGGCGGACAGATAGGCGGCCAGGAAGGCGGCCCGAGCACCGCTCGTGTCCTCGCCCTCGGGGGGCTCCTCCATGGCGGCGAGGCGTTCGGCGAAGGCGGCCGAGCACGCCTGGGCGACCAGGTCGTCCTTCGAGGCGAAGTGGCGGTAGAAGCCGCCGTGGGTCAGACCTGCCGCCGCCATCGCCTGCTCCACGCTCACCTTGTCGGCGCCGTGGGTGCGCACCAGCTTCGCGGTGGCCGCGATCACCTGCTCGCGGTGGCGCTCGGCCTCGGCTCGGGATGCTCGGGGCATGGTCGGTACTTCCTTCTGCGTGTGGTGCCGGACGGGGGTACCGGATGCCGGTACCGCGTCGATGATATTTGCGGCCCATTTTAGATGATGCTAATAATCTATTTTGGCGATTCGACGTTCGACAGGGAGGTCCGACATGGTCGCGATCGATGGTTCCGTGGTGCTGGTGACCGGAGGTCGACGTGGCATCGGCAAGGCGTATGTGGAGGCTCTGCTCCGGCGCGGAGCGGCGAAGGTCTACGCGACGGCGCGGAAGCCCGGCCCCAGCGAGGACCCGCGGGTGGAGGCCGTGTCCCTCGATGTCAACGACGCGGACGCGGTCGCCGCTCTCGCCGACCGGGCCACGGACGTGAACATCGTCATCAACAACGCGGGAGTGCTCCTGCCCTCGCCGCTGCTGACCGCGGACATGGCCGATGTGATGGCCACGTTCGAGACGAACGTCTTCGGGCCCCTCCGGGTGGCCCGCGCGTTCGCCCCGGTCCTCGCCGCGCGGGGTGGCGGCGCGCTGGTCGACATGCACTCCGTGCTCTCCTGGGGCGCGGGCGCGGCCGCCTACGGCGCCTCGAAGGCCGCCCTGTGGTCGATCACGAACTCCCTCCGCATCGAGCTGGCGGAGCAGGGGACCCAGGTGGTCGGGGTGCACCTCGGGCTCGCCGACACCGAGATGGTCGCCGGGATACCGAGTCGGAAGATCTCCCCGGCCGAGGTCGTGGAGGCGGTTCTGGACGGCGTCGAGAGCGGTGGCGACGAGGTGCTCGTGGACGACGTGACCCGGCAGATGAAGGCGGCGCTCGCCGGGCCGGTGGAGGGCCTCACCCTGCTCCTCGGACGCTGACCGCCCGCCGCGAACGACCGCTCGTCACCACCGTTCGGCTTCACCCGTCCTGAAGGAGAGAGCAATGCCCCTGTGGCACGTCCACCATCCGGTCGACGCCTACTCCGCGGAGCAGAAGCGGCAGTTCGCCGCGGACGTCACGGCGTACTACACCCGGGTCGGTCTGCCGAAGTTCTACGTCGTCACCCTCTTCCACGAGGTCCCCGAGTCCTCGTTCCTGGTCGGCGGGGAGCCGGCGGACAACACCGTCCGGGTCGTGGTCGAGCACATCGCCCGCCACCTGACGGACCCCGAGGTGAGGAAGAAGAGCGCCGAGGGGCTCGACCGCCTGCTGGCCCCGCACACCCGGGACCGCGGGCTGCACTGCGAGTTCCACGTCGACGAGACGCCCCGGGATCTCTGGATGATCGACGGGATGTGGCCCCCTCCCGCGCGCAGCGAGGCCGAACAGCTCTGGGCGCGGGAGAACCGTCCGGTCGCGTACTGACGGGCGGCCACTTCGCCGTCGCGCGAGGCCGCCGACGTCGGTCGGCGGCCTCGCCCCGGTGAAACCCGTGGCCGGGCGGGGGAGGGTCTGATTGGATCGCGGCATGGCCCAGGAAGACACGCGGAAGATCGGGATCCTGCTGTTCCCGGACGTGGAAGAACTCGACGCCATCGGTCCGTGGGAGGTGCTGTCCTACTGGACCCGCAATTTCGCGGAGGACGGGTGGCAGGTGTTCTGCTTCTCCGCCGATGGAAACCCCGTGACCTGCGCGAAGGGGCTCACCGTCCAGGCCCATCACGCGATGGCCGACCTGCCCGCACTGGATGTGCTGCTGCACCCGGGCGGCCAGGGGACCCGGCCCCAGCTCGTGGACGACCGGCACCTGGAGTGGGTCCGGGCCCAGCGGCGATCCGTTCCCCTGATGACGAGCGTGTGCACGGGCTCACTGGTCTACGCGGCGGCCGGGCTGCTGGCCGGGCGGCCCGCGACCACGCACTGGGCGTCGCTGGACCGGCTCGCCGAGCTCGACCCGACGGTCGACGTACGGCCCGATGAGCGATTCGTCGACGACGGTGACCTGATCACCTCCGCGGGGGTCTCGGCCGGTATCGACATGGCCCTCCACCTGGTCGCCAGGCTGGCCTCGCCGGAGCGCGCACGTCAGGTGCGGCGTGGCATCCAGTACGACCCGCGGCCACCGGTGTGAGCTCAGCCGGGGCTGGACCGGCCTCAGCCGGGGCTGGAGCGGCCGTGCCGCCAGTAGCCGAAGAACGCGATGTCCGGCTTCGGCACACCGCGGTCGCGCACCAGATGGCGGCGCAGCCCGGTGGCCAGTCGGGCCTCCCCGGCGACCCAGGTGTAGAACCGGCCCGGCCGCAGGGACGACGTCCGGACCGCGTCGAGGGCCGGTCCGCCGGGCAGGGTGTCCGCACCCTCCCGGGCCAGCCACCGCACCCGTACGCCCTCGGGCGCGGTGATGTCCGTGCGGATGTCGGCGGTCCCGGGCACCTCCAGGAAGACCTCCGCCACCAGCGACGCGGGGGAGTCCTCGATAGCTCATGCCCATGTCGAAGATGCCCGCCGGTCTCCGGAGAGCTTCGGCATCCTCAGCCCGTCCTGCCCTTCGCGGGGGAAGAACAGCCGCACCAGCTGGTCGAAGCCCATGGGCTTCAGACGCTCCAGTTCGGGTCCGCCGAGTGTGATGGTCGAGAAGGCGGGGGTCAGCGATGTGTTCCGGCGCACCTCCAGTGTGATCATTTGCCGTGATTCGGGCGTGCGTGTCCTGGGCAACATGTCGTTCCTCGCGTTGAGTTGGGGATCGCTCGCCGCCTGGTCAGAGGTCCACGACGAGCCGCGGGGACAGGGCGCGGGACACACAGGCGTACATCCGGCCCGCGGGGGCGCCGATGTCGTCCCGGTGCTCGGGGTCACCGTCGAGCACGGCCACTTCGCAGCTGCCGCAGACACCTTCGCGGCAGCCGGACGCCACGGGGAATCCGGCGTGGTTCAGGGCGTCCAGCAGCGACTCGTCGTCGGGCACCCGGACCGTCCGCCCCGACCGGGCGCACACCGCCTCGAACGCCGTGTTGGGCGCGAACGACCTGGGCGCCGGGCGGAACCGCTCCGCGTGCAGCCGCCCCGAGGGGAACGCGGCCTCCGCCGCGGCGAGCATCGGTCCCGGACCGCAGGCGTAGACCACGGCACCGGGGCTCAGCGCGGAGGCCAGGGCCGCGAAGTCCGGCCTGCCCTGCTGTCGCGTGGCGACGATCCGCACCCGATCGCCGTAGGAGGAGCGCAGGTCGTCGACGAAGGGCATGGATTCCACCGACTGCCCCAGGTACACGAGCGACGCCGGGACGTCCGACGCGGCCGCCGCCCGCAGCATCGGCAGGATCGGGGTGATGCCGATCCCGCCGGCGAGGAAGAGATACTCCGGCGCGGGGCGCAGCGGAAAGTGGTTCCGCGGCAGCGACACCTCGAGGGCGCGGCCCTGGCGCAGGAACCGGTGGATGTACTCCGAACCGCCCCGGCTGAGGCGGTCGTGCCGTACCGCGACGCGATAGGACTCCCGGTCCGCCGGGTCTCCGCACAGCGAGTACTGCCGGGTCAGCCAGTTCGGCAGCGCCAGGTCGACATGGGCGCCCGGCTCCCAGGGCGCCAGCGGGCCGGTGGCGCCCCGCAGAACGAGGGAGACGACGTCTTCGGCGATCCGCTCGATGTGGTCGACGACGGTCTGTTGCATCGTTGATTCACCTTGTGCCGTGGTCAGTAGAGTTTCCGGTAGCCCTCTTCGAGGACGTGGGTGAGCGCCATCGGGTCGATGTCCATCCCGAATTGGGCGGCGGCGATCTCGCCCACCGACGGGATCTCGTCGGCGAGGGCCTGGCTCGCGGGATCCCACAGCCGGGAGCGGATGAGCGCGCGACCACAGTGGAAGTACGCCTCCGCCACCTCGACGACGATCGCCAGCACCGGGTCCTTGGCCTCGGTCCGCATCCGGGCGAGCACATCGGGGTCGTCGGTGGGGTAGGCGCGGCCGTTGACCCGCAGGGTCTCCCGCAGCCCGGGGATGAGGAAGAGCAGCCCGACCCCGTCGTTCTCGGCGAGGTTGCGGAAGGAGTCGGCGATCTTGTTGCCGGGGCGGTCGGGAATCGCGAGCGTGTGGTCGTCGAGGACCTTCACGAACCCCGGGTAGTCGCCACGGGGGGAGCAGTCGGCGCGCCCCTCCGCGTCCGCCGTGGCCATGGACAGGAAGGGGGAGTGCGCGATGAAGAGGCGGAAGTATTCGTCGATATGGTCCTGGACCTTGGCCTTGACCATGTCTTCGGGCTCCCCGAGCAGGGCGTGGACCTCGGCCGGCGACAACCGCCGGGGGCGGGTGCTGGTCTGCGTCATGAGGACTCCTTCCGGGAGGGGCGGAGCGGAGGGCGCGGGGCCCGTGCCGGTCGCCTCCCGAACCCCTGCCGACGACGGTGGCTCACCGCTCCGCCGCAGTTCATGGCACTATTGTGAGCAATTACTCAGGTCTCGCGCCACTCGCTTTCGAGGCGCTGCGCAGGAGGTGTCATGACGACCGGCCGTCGCGGACTTCAGCCACGTAAACAGCCACGCCAGGCCCGCGCCGAGCTCACCCGGCAGCGCATCCTCACCGCCGCTGCTCACGTTTTCGCCGAGTACGGGTACGCCGCCGGGACCACCAATCGCATCGCCGAGCGGGCGCGGATCTCGATCGGCTCGCTGTACCAGTACTACCCGAACAAGGACGCGATCCTGGCCGAGCTGCTGACCCGTCACCTCGACGCGGGGGGCGACGCCATCAGGAGCCGCCAGGACGAGGAGCAGCCCGACTCCTTTGAAGGGATCATCCGCGGTTTCGTGCGCGCCGTGATCGAGAATCACCTCGACGACCCGCAGTTGCTCCGCGTCATGATGGAACACGGGCCGCGGTCTCCCGAGTTGCTCGAGAAGGTCACCCGGCACGAGCGGGAACGGGTCGCCTACACCCAGGAGTTGCTCGAGCGCCATCCCGAGGTCCGGGTCGAGGACACCCATGTCGCCGCCCGGCTCGTCGTCTCCACGGTCGAGCTCGTCGTCCACCAGCTCATCGCGGCGCCCGGCTCCATCGACACCACCCGGCTGGAGAACGAACTCGTCGCGATGCTCACCCGCTATGTCACGGCCGTGCCGGGCGGGGCCGGCGGGGCCGGCGGGGCTGAGCGGCCGCGGGACGAGGGACGGGCACCCGGTGGCCCGGGTGCCCGTCCCTCGTGATGTCTTACGCCCGCGGCGGGCGTCAGTCGATCGTGATGACGGGCTTGCGCAGGTCGAACCAGGTCGCCAGGTCGAGGGCGCGTTCGATGGTGGCGCGCTGCTGATTGGTGATGGCCTCCGCCGGTGCGGCGAGCGCCTCCTTCAGCGTCTCGACCCGGCACAGCTCCATGGCCTGGTGTCCCGAGGTGATGAGATCGCCCGCCTGCCGCTTGATGGCGGCGAGATAGGCGGGGTCGAAGCTGCCCGGGTAACCGCTCTTCTTGCGGTTGGCCACGGACTCGGGCAGCACATCGCGGGTGGCCTCGCGCAGGATGCTCTTCTCCCGCCCGTCGAACGTCTTCAGCGACCAGGGGGTGTTGAAGACATAGGAGACCAGGCGGTGGTCGCAGAACGGCACCCTGACCTCCAGACCGACGGCCATGCTCATCCGGTCCTTGCGGTCGAGCAGCGTGTTGACCATGCGGGTGAGATGCAGATAGCACACCTGCCGCATGCGCTTCTCCAGGCCGGTCTCACCGTCCTTGAGCGGCACTTCGTCCAGGGCCGAGAGGTAGTGGTCGTGGAGGTAGGTGTCCAGGTCGAGCTTCTCGGTGAGGTCCTGGGACAGCAGGCTCTTGGTGTCGCCGAGCGTCAGTCCTCCGGCGAGCCACGGGAAGGTGTCGGCCTCGCGCCGCTCGTCATGGAACCACGGGTAGCCGCCGAAGACCTCATCGGCCGACTCGCCCGACAGGGCCACGGTCGACTGTTCGCGAACGGCTTTGAACAGCAGGTAGAGCGAGTTGTCCCGGTCGCCGAGCCCGGTGGGCAGATCCCTCGCCGCGATGGCCGCCCGCCTGACGGCCGGGTCGGACAGGGCGGAGCCGTCGAGCACGATGTCCCGGTGGTCGCTCTTCACATGCTCGGCCACGGCGTGCACATACGGGGTGTCGACGCTGGGCACCACGTCGATCGCGCGGAAGTTCTCCGCCTGCCCGGGGAAGTCCACGGCGAAGCTGCGGACGGTCTCGCCGTGCTCGCCGAGCTTGCGGGCGGCGAGCGAGGTCATCGCCGAGGAGTCGAGTCCTCCGGAGAGCAAGGTGCAGCGGGGCACGTCGGCGACGAGCTGCCGGGCGATGATGTCCTCCAGCAGCTCCCGCACATGGGCGACGGTCGCCTCCTGGTCATCGGTGTGCTCGGAGACCTCCAGACGCCAGTACGCCTGCTCGCGGAGCCCATTGCGGTCCACGACGGCGATATGACCGGGACGCAGCTCCTTCATGCCCTTCCAGATCGCATGGCCCGGTGTCTTGGCGAAGGCGAAGATCTCCCGCAGCCCGTCGAGGCCGACCTCGGGGGCGGCGAGCGGGTTGGCGAGGATGGCCTTGGGCTCGGATCCGAAGAGGACGCCGTCGTCGGTCTCGTAGTAGTAGAACGGCTTGATGCCCATCCGGTCCCGGATCATCACCAGCTTCTCGGTGCGGGAGTCCCAGATGGCGAAGGCGTACATCCCGTTCAGCTTCTCGGTGAGGGATTCGCCCCACTCCACATAGCCGCGCAGAACGACCTCGGTGTCGGAGTCGGTGGTGAAGCTGTGGCCCCTGCGGCGCAGTTCGTCGCGCAGCTCGGTGAAGTTGTACGCCTCACCGGAGTAGACCATGCTCACGGGGCCGTCGGCCGTGTCGACGGCCATGGGCTGCGCCCCGCCGGGCAGGTCGATGACGGCCAGCCTGCGGTGCCCGAGCGCCGCCCTGCCGGTCACCCACGCTCCGGCCGCGTCCGGGCCCCGGCAGGCCATTGTCTCCGTCATGGTGTCGAGAACCTGGCGGTGGGAGGTCAGATCGCGGCGGTAGGAGACCCAACCGGTGATGCCGCACACAGTGATCATCCCTTTCACTCAGGGTGAGATGGTTGCCTGTGAGAACCATCTACCTCTCCGGAGGGGGATCGCTACCGGGCGCTGATCTTTCGGGGGGTGGTATTTCTCACTGGTAAATTCCTGTTAATGGTAAGTTTCGGCATGCGCGCTGTCCGAAAAACGACGCCCACTAAGTCGCTATTTTACGGCTGATATCCACGTCGTAATTCATCAAGGAATGACCAGCCGTATACGAAAGAGAAGGCCCGGCCGCGTGGCGGCCTCGGTGCTCCGTGATGGGCCGCGGCGCGATGGGCGGTGGCGGGGGCCCTCGGGCTCGCGTGTCGTTCGCCATATGCGTGGGGGTAGGGCCGAGAGTCCGCGTGGGATGGCTGGTTGGGGGTGCCGACGAGCGCCATGACCTGGGGAGCTACCATATGAGCGCCACCTAGCTCGAAAGATAAACTTGTGACTCTCAACGAGGACTCGTTCACCAACTGGAAGCACCGCGAGGAGATCGCGGAGTCGATGATCCCGCTCATCGGGAAGCTGCATCGGGAGCGGGACGTCACGGTCCTGCTCCACAGCCGCTCCTTGGTGAACAAGTCGGTCGTCAGCATCCTGAAGACCCACCGATTCGCCCGTCAGATCGCCGGTGCCGAGCTCTCGGTCACCGACACCCTGCCGTTCCTGCAGGCGCTCACCGCGCTGGACCTCGGCCCCTCCCAGATCGACATCGGCATGCTCGCCGAGACGCACCGGGCGGATGACCGCGGTCTCTCCGTGGCGGAGTTCACCGCCGAGGCCGTCGCCGGCGCCACCGGGGCCAACAAGATCGAGTGCCGTGAGGGACGCGATGTCGTCCTCTACGGGTTCGGACGGATCGGGCGGCTGGTCGCCCGTCTGCTCATCGAGAAGGCCGGGTCCGGCAACGGTCTGCGGCTGCGCGCCATCGTCGTCCGCGGGAGCGGCGGGCGGGCCGGTGAGGACATCGTCAAGCGGGCCTCGCTGCTGCGCCGCGACTCCATCCACGGCCAGTTCCAGGGCACGATCACCGTGGACGAGGCGAACGGCAAGATCATCGCCAATGGCAACGAGATCAAGGTGATCTACGCCGACGACCCGACGTCGGTGGACTACACGGCGTACGGCATCAAGGACGCCATCCTCATCGACAACACCGGCAAGTGGCGTGACCGCGAAGGGCTGTCCAAGCATCTGCGCCCCGGTATCGACAAGGTGGTGCTGACCGCGCCGGGCAAGGGCGATGTCCCCAACATCGTCCATGGCGTCAACCACGACACGATCAAGCCGGACGAGCAGATCCTGTCCTGCGCCTCGTGCACCACCAACGCGATCGTCCCGCCGCTGAAGGCGATGGCGGACGAGTACGGTGTGCTGCGCGGCCATGTGGAGACCGTCCACTCGTTCACCAACGACCAGAACCTGCTGGACAACTACCACAAGTCCGACCGCCGTGGCCGCTCCGCGCCGCTCAACATGGTCATCACCGAGACCGGTGCCGCCTCCGCCGTCGCGAAGGCCCTGCCCGACCTCAAGGCGAAGATCACCGGCAGCTCGATCCGCGTCCCGGTGCCGGACGTCTCGATCGCGATCCTCAATCTGCAACTCGCGCGCGAGACCACCCGCGAGAAGGTTCTGGACTACCTCCGCGATGTCTCCCTGACCTCGCCGCTCAAGCGTCAGATCGACTTCATCAGCGCCCCCGACGCGGTCTCCAACGACTTCATCGGCTCGCGCCACGCCTCGATCGTCGACGCGGGCGCCACCAAGGTCGAGGGCGACAACGCGATCCTCTACCTCTGGTACGACAACGAGTTCGGCTACTCCTGCCAGGTCATCCGCGTCGTCCAGCACGTCTCCGGGGTGGAGTACCCGACCTACCCGGCCCCGGTGGTCTGACACTCGCCACGACACCCGGCACCACGGGCGCGGGCGCGCACCGAGGACGTGGCGACGGTCCTGATGAGGACCGTGGGACACCGGCTGGTGGCGCTACCGCGTACCCGGCCGGGGCCAGGTCGACTGGGACGCCGTGGTGGACGCCCTCTACGAGCACGGTTTCGCCGGGACCAGCACCACCTTTCCCCACGGGTGGCCGGACTCGACCGCGCGGAGGGCGGCCGGGGCCTCGGCGAAGGGGAAGACCTCCCGGACGTGGGGGTCGAGCCGGCGGTCCCGGACCCGGCGGGCGAGTTCGCCGAGGGCCTCCGCCCGGTTGCCACGGGACAGCGGCCGGGCGCCGAAGCGAGCCGCTGTGTCCGGGGCGGCGACCGTGAGGACCCGGCAGCCGGGGGACAGCACGCCGGAGACCGTGTCCAGGGCCTCGCCGCCCACCAGGTCCAGTACGGCGTCGGCACCGTTCGGGAGCGCGGCGGCCAGCCGGTCCGCGGTGTCGCCACTGTCGTACGGAACGGCGGTGGCGCCCAGGGACGACACGAACTCCCGCTGCGCACCGGACGCGGTGCCGACCACCGACACCCCCTCCGACGCGGCGAGTTGGACCGCCGCCACGGGGAGGGCCGCCGCGTCGGTGTACGACAGCCCGTCCGGCTTAACGATCGTGCAGTCGGCGGTCAGGACGGCGTGGTGGGCGTAGCCGCCGCAGCCGCGCGCACTGCTGCCGAACACCGCGTCACCCACCGCGAACCCCTCGGCCCCGGGGCCCAGGCCCACCACCACCCCGGCCGCCTCGCGCCCGAACACCGCCGGGAGGCCGAGCGGCAGGAACGACCGGTGCATCTCCTCGCGCACCTTCCAGTCGACCGGATTGACACCTGCCGCCCGCACCTCGACCAGCAGCTCCCCCGGACCGGGGGAGGGGAGCGGAAGGTCCAGGAAGCGCTCCACTTCCGGGCCGCGGTAGGCCGTGAATCCGTATGCGTTGTGCATGCTCGTCATTCCGCCGCCGTGGTCATGAGGCTCCGACGCCGCTCACGGCGTGCCCGCTGGCGTTCCGGGTCCGGTACGGGGGCGGCGAGCATGAGCCGTCGCGTATAGGGGTCCCGCGCCATGACGACCTGCTGGCTCGGCGCGACGGAGGAGACGTCGGGCATGGTGACGGTGAAGCCGTGTGGATAACCCGCCTCGGCGAGCAGCTTCCTGGCCTTGGCCGGGTCGTAGGCGTAGTCGCTCTCGAGGGACTTCTGGTACCAGGTGCTGCCCGCGGTCGCCATCCGCGAAGGCGTGGTTCAGGGCCTGACGCACCTTCATCTTGCCCAGGGCGGGCACGATCCTGCCGGTGCGGTCCCAGATGTAGAGGCCCTCGAGGCTGTCGGCGTGTGCCCGCACCTGCGCAGGGTGCTGGACCTCGTGTTGGCCGGTGAGGCGACCAACCGGGCCGAGATCGCCCGGCGCAGTGGTCTGGCCCGCTCCACCGTCGGCCAGCAGGTGGACCAACTCCTCGGCCGCGACATCCTGGAGGAGCTGGAGTCCGGTGAATCGGTGCGCGGGCGGCCGCCTCGGCTGCTGACCCTCAGCCCGCACGCGGGGACCATCGCCGTCGCCGACGTGGACACCCTGGACGCCAGGATCGCCATCGCCGACCTCGGCGGACGTCTCATCGCCCAGGACACGGTGACCGTGCGCATCGACACGGGGCCGGAAGCGGTCCTGGAGGTGGTGTGCGACCGGCTGCACGCCCTGTTGGAGCGGTCGGGGCGCGATCCGGACCAGGTGCGTCAGGTGGTGATGGGGTTGCCGGCTCCCGTGGACCGGGAGCGCGGTTGCCCGCTCAGGCCCAACGGCATGCCGGGCTGGGACGGCTACCCGGTCGCCGAACGGCTGCGCGCACGGTTCCGGGCCCCCGCCCAGGTGGACAATGACGCCAACCTCATGGCCCTCGGCGAGGCCGTTCATGCCCGCGCCGAAACCCCGGTGCTCTGCCTCAAGATCGCCAACGGGATCGGAGCCGGGCTCATCACCGCGGAGGGCCGGATCTAGCGCGGCGCGGACGGCGCGGCCGGCGACGTCGGCCACATCCGGTCCCTCGGCGGCGGCACCGCCCTGTGCACCTGCGGCAACGTCGGCTGTGTGCGCGCCATCGCCTCGCACCGCGCCGTCCTGGGGAGCCTGGACATCCCCGAGTCCACCGAGGAGGATCCGCTGCACGGGGTTCACCAGCTCGCGGAGCGCGTCGCGAACAACGACCCGCCCGCCGTCCGGGTCCTGCGCCAGGCGGCCACCGAGATCGGCGAACTCGCCGCCATGCTCGTCTACATGTACAACCCCCGCACCCTGATCCTCGGCGGCCCGCTCAGCGACCTGCGCGACGACCTGCTCTCCGGGGTGCGCGCCGTGGTGTACCAGCGCGCCCTGCCGCTGGCCACCCGGAACCTGACCATCACCACCACACGGCGCGGCGCCGCCTCAGCCGTGCACGGGGCGGTGGCCCTCGCCACCGGGGACGTCTTCAGCGAACGGGGGATAGCCCGGCTGCTCTTCGACTGAGGGCTACGGCTCGGTCCGGTACGCCTCGATCACCGCGAGACGGGTGGTGACCGCCTCCGCGGCGGTCCGCAGCGCGGCCAGCGTACGGGGGGCGTTGTGGCGTGAAGTGGCGGCGACGACCGACAGCGCGCCCAGGTAGGCGCCGTCCCGTGGCCCGCGTACGGGCACGGCCACGGCGGAGTAGCCGAGCCGGTGTTCCTCGGAGTCGGTGGCGTAGCCCTGCTCCTGGATGCGGGCCAGTTCGCCCGGGAGCCGGTCGGCGGTGAGGGTACGGGCGGTCATCCGGCGCATATGGGGGGCCAGCCGCGCCAGCGGGTACTGGTCGGGCAGCAGGGCCAGGGTGAGCTTTCCCGGGGCCGTGCTGTGCAGCTGGAGCAGCCGTCCGCCGACCGAGGCACCGGCCCGGTTGCGGTGGCGGCCGGCGTTGTCGATGCACAGCAGGTCGGTGCCGTTCGGCACGGACAGGCTGACGGGGCTGTCGAGGGCCTGCGCGAGATTCTCCATCACCGGCCGCGCGGCATGGCGCAGGGTGCGCTGCCGGGGTGCGCGCAGGCCGATCGCGTACAGCAGCAGGCCCAGCCGGTAGTGGGAGCCCTCCCGCTCCAGCAGCTCGCAGGCCACGAGGTCCTGGCACAGCCGGTGCACCGTGGCCTTGGCCACCCCGGTGCGCGTCGTGAGCTCCGTGAGGCTGAGGGAGAGGTCGCCGTCGCCGAAGGCGGACAGGATCAGCCCGACCTTGCCGAGGACGGATTTGGGGGACGGCCCATCCGCCTCGGCTTCCTCGCCATTGCCACGAGGCACCGCAGCAGTCGTCACGACATGCCCTCCTCGCCCGCCGGTGCGCCTCGACCGAGGCCGCCATGAGTGCTGAGGATGGCCAATATAGAGAGCTTTTTGCCTGGTAGGAATGGTGTGAGGGGTCGAAATTCGGCGGGGGCCCGCCCGATCCCGCGAACGGAGGTCCGCTCACCGGCCGCCCACCAGGGCCGTGTCCACCCCCAGCGGGCCGACCGCCCCGGCGCCCCCGGGGGTGCCCAGCGGGGCGTCCCGGCCGGGCAGGACCTCCTCGAAGAACCGCCGGTTGTCGGCGCGGTACTCGGGGTCCGCCTTCCGGTCCACGGTGATCGCCTGCTCCGGGCAGGCCACCTCGCAGGCGCCACAGTCGATGCACTCCACCGGGTTGATGTACAGCTTGCGCTCGCCCTCGTAGATGCAGTCGACCGGGCACTCCTCCATGCAGGACCGGTCCATGATGTCCACGCAGGACGCGCCGATGACGTAGGCCATGTCAGTTCTCCTTCTCGGTGGAATGCCCGGGGAACAGCGCCGCCTCCGGGTCGATGACCGTGGCGGCGTTGTTGACGGCCGTCGCGGCCTCGCCGAAGCCGACGGAGATCAGGCGCACCTTGCCCGGGTAGTCGGTGATGTCGCCGGCCGCGAAGACACGGGGCAGGTTGGTGGCCATCCGGGTGTCCACGGCGATCCGGCGCGCCTGGAGGGTCAGGCCCCACTCCCGCAGCGGGCCGAGGTCCGCGATGAAGCCGAGGGCCGCCACCACGGTCTGGGCCGGGAGGCGCGTGATGTCCTTGGTGGTCCGGTGGCGGATCTCGACCTCCTCGAGGTGTGCGGCGCCGTACAGGCCGCTGACCTCGGAGTCGGTGAGCAGGTCGATGCCGAGCGCCCGCACCTTCTCCACCGACGCGCGATGGGCGCGGAACCGGGCGGTGCGGTGCACCAGGCGGACCGAGCGCGCCACGGGGGCCAGCAGGGCCGCCCAGTCGAAGGCGCTGTCGCCGCCGCCGACGACCACCACGTCATGACCGGCGTGGGCGGTCGGGTCGGGCACGAAGTACACCTGACCGCGGCCGAGGAAGTCCTCCCCGGCCGGGAGCGGGCGGGGGGTGAAGGTCCCCACCCCTCCGGTGATCACGACGGCCCCGGCCCGTACCGCCGTCCCCCGGTCGCTGTGGACCACGGGCAGTCCGTCGCCGTCGTAGTCCAGCGCCACCGCGCGGTGGCCGAGGAGGTAGCGGGTGCCGTGTGTCTCGGCCTGCGCCACCAGGCTGTCCACCAGGTCGCGGCCGCGCACCGAGGCGAATCCGGCGATGTCGAAGATGGGCTTCTCCGGATACATCGCGCTGATCTGGCCGCCCCGCTGGGGCAGCACGTCCATCACGGCCACGCGCAAGCCCCGGAAGCCCGCGCAGTACGCGCCGTACAGGCCCGACGGTCCGGCGCCGATGATCAGGATGTCCGTCTCGATCACCGCCGCGTCCGTCTCGACCACCGCCGCGTCCGCCGCGGCGACCGGCTCATCGTTGAGAACGCTCATGGCCGAGGAGCGTAGGCAGGCCGCGATCACGGGCCAATGGAATCGGTCCGCCTGCCGGGACGGCGCCGCGGAACCGTTCGGACACCGTCCCCGGACACGCCGAAGCGGTGGAACCCAAGGCCCCCACAGCCCTGAGTGCCACCGCTCCCGCGCCCGGACGCGCCGGGCCGTCATCCGGCGCGCGTCACCTCCACCGTCCCCGTCACGCACTCCGAGCCGTCGGCCTTGAGGATGCGCGCGTCGAGCCGTACCCGCGCGCCCTCGACCGACGACACCGTCGCGGCCCAGGTCAGCCGCTCACCGGCCACCGCCGTCGCGACGTTGCGCCACGCCACCGACTCCAGCCGGGCGCCCGGCCCGGCCCACTCCAGGGCGTACCGGCTGAGCATCTCGCCGTGCAGCGTGGACTGCACGACCGCGTCGGGAAACCCCTCCGTGGCCGCGTACGCGGCGTCGTAATGGATCCGGTGGGCGTTCCACGACACGGCGCTGAAGCGGAACAGCTGCACACTGGTGTGGGCGTACCGGCGCGGTGGACACTCCGCCCCGGCCACGGGCGCCGTCATCGGTCACCTCCGGTGGCGTCGAGCACCACCATCGTCTCGTCCACGGCCGCCAGCTCGCTCCCGTCCGGGGACCGGAACCGGGTGCGGACACCCAGCAGGACGAACTCGCCCGACCGCCCGCGCTTGTGCCGTGCGGAGACGACCGCACGGGCCGCCGTGATCCGCGTCCCGGCCACCGGAGGCCGGACCAGGCGCACCGACTGGCCGCCGTGCACCTGGCGCACCGGCAGGCCCTCGGTGCACGGCGACTCCCGCCGCGCCAGGCCATCCGGCCGCAGTTCGTCCTCCGGCGGGCCGTCCTCCCAGCTCATGGTGGCCGCGAGGAACAGGGCGGGCGCCTCGACGGGCCGGCCGTCCGCCTCCAGGGCGCGGGCCCGGCGGATGTACCCGCCGTCGTTGAGGGCGGCCGCGTAACGGCAGAAGTCCTTGACCGTAGGAGTGCCGCAGTCCTCGTCCCGCCACCGGTCGATCAGCTCCCGCGCCCGTGCCAGCACCTCTTCCAGAGCGGGGGAGGACACGGCGGGCGCCGTCACAGCGCCGACCTCAGCGAACGGCTGATGCCGAGGCCCGCCGTACGCAGCGCGCTGGCGTGGGCGATGGCGTCCACACGGTAAGTCGGCGCCGTGATCGACAGGGCCCCGGCGAGGGTATTCTGCCGCCCGAAGACCGGTACCGCCATGCTCATATAGCCGAGCCGCACCTCCTCCGCCTCGGTGGCGATGCCCTGCTCGCGGACGCGGTCCAGCTGGCCGCGCAGCCGGCCCGGCGAGGTGATGGTGTGGCGGGTGAACGGCTTGAGGCCGCTCTTGACCACCTCGGCGAACAGGGTGCCGGGGGAGTGGGCGAGGATCGCCTTGCCGGTGGCCGTGCAGTACAGCGGAAGCCGCCCCGCCACCCGCGACTCCTCGCTCAGCCCCCGGTGGGGCAGGATCTTCTCCAGGTACACCACGTCCAGCCCGTCGTGGATGGCGAAGTGGATGGTCTCCCGCGTGGCCAGCAGCAGATCCTCCATGTACGGCTGCGCCACCTCCCGCAGGATCCGCTGCCGGTGCACCCGCTGCCCGATCTCGAACAGCCGCAGCCCCAGCCGGTAGTTGCAGCCCGCCCGCTCCAGCAGCCCCCATGCGACCAGCTCCTGGGACAGCCGGTGGACGGTGGCCTTCGCCACGCCCGAACGGCGCACCACATCGGCGAGCGACAGCGAGTCGTCGTCGGCCGAGAACGCCTCGAGGATGGACCGGACCTTGCCGAGGACGGAGTTCATCGAGTCGGGACAGGCTCTGGTGGCGTGGTCGATGGGGACGACGGTCATGGCAGGCACCTCACGATCAGGTGGTGGAGGAGGCGGCGAGGAACTCCAGGCTGAGCGGGTTGTAGAGATCCGCCTTCTCGTGCTGCGGCCAGTGGCCGCACTCGTTGAAGATCTCCAGCCGGGCGCCGGGGATCGCGGTGGCGATCGCCTCGGCCTCCGGTACGTCCCCGAACGGGTTCTTGTTGCCCCAGACCACCAGCGTCGGCGCCTTGATCCGGGCCATGCGGTCGGGCCGCAGCAGATTGCGCTCGCGGGTCTCCGTCTCCTGGAGCGCCAGCAGATTGTGCAGGTTCCGCTGGAAGTCGGGGTGGTGGTAGATCTCGTAGCGGATCCGCGTCAGCTCCTCGCCCAGCTCCTCGTCCCAGTCGGCCCACAGCAGCCGCAGCCGGTCCCGGGTGAAGGAGATGTCGTCCTCCAGCGAGGCGCTGCGGGTGGACTTCTTCAGCCGCTCCATCACGGCCGGATTGACCTTGGTGCCGCCCATGCAGAGCAGTTGGAGGGAGGCGACCCGGTCCGGGTGCTCGCTCGCGGCCCACGACGCCACCCAGCCGCCCAGCGACTCGCCGACCAGATGGGCGCGCTCGGCGCCGACCGCGTCCAGATAGGCGATCAGATGCTCGACATACGCCGGGATCTCGCCCGGACGGTCGGGCTTGCCCGTGTAGCCGTGGCCCAGCATGTCGATGGAGTGGCAGCGGTACCGCTCGGCGTGTGCCGGGATGTTCCGTACGAACGCCTCCAGATGGCCGGTGGTGCCGTGCAGGAACACCACGTGCTCGCCGTCCTCCGGGCCGGCCTGCAGCGCGCGGGTCGTGATGTCGCCGGTCTCCACATAGGCGTGCCGGTAATCGATGCCCGACAGTTCGGTCCAGATGCTCATGACTGCCTTTCGCTGTTCTGTGCGGGGGGCTGTGCGGGGTCGAGCACGGCGACCCCCATGCCGGTGAGCCACTCGGGCATCGGCTCGTAGGCCAGACGCCGGCCCGGGGCGTGGTCGAGCAGCGCGGCCATCAGCAGCCAGGTGCGCAGCTCCTGGGCGCCGTTGCCGGCCACCTTCTCCAGGTCCGCGGTGGTGTACTCGGTGAGGCGGTGGGCCTGTCCGCGTTCCAGCCAGGACAGGAACTCCTCGTCGAACTCCGGGTTGAGCGCCGCCTCGGCGGCCCGGATGATCTCGCGCCGCCGCGCGTCGTAGTCCTGCCAGTTCTCCCGGCCGTTGAGCCAGGCGCCGACCATGAACTCCTCGTCCTCGCCGTGCGGGTCGCGCCAGTCCGGCCAGGGCAGCCGGTGGGAGAGCCCGCCGGAGCCGATGACCGCCACCCGGCGGTCGCCGGGGAACGTCAGGACCGCCTCGCGGATCGCCCGGCCCAGCCGCTCGCAGCGGTCGAGCGTGGGCAGCGGGGGCGCGAAGACGTTCACCACCAGCGGTACGAGGTCGACGTCGAGCCCGTCGAGCAGATACTGGACGGCGTGCGACTGGCCGTGGTCGATCTGCAGCCGGGCGGAGAACGCCACATCGAAACCGGACCGCTCCACCAGCGCGCCGGCCAGGTACCGGGCCAGCTCCCGGTCCACCGGCTGCGGGCCCTTCGGGGTGCCGGACTCACCGCTGGCAAGACACTCGTCCACCCCGATGGTGAAGCTCGGGATCAGGTCGAGCCAGAACCCCCGGAAGTGGTTGGAGCCGATGAGGACCACCGTGTCGGGGCGTGCCGCGGCCAGCGCGTCGCGCGCCTCGCCGAGCGCGTCCCGGAACCGCTCGGCGCGGTCCTTGTGGTACGTCTCCTCCCAGTGGGTGTTCATCAGCGTGCTGTGCGACGCCCCGACCCCCAGCACGATCTCGGTCATGCCACAGCTCCTTCCTCCGCCTCGGCCACCTCGGCACGGGACCGGGTGACGGTGTCCACGGCGGTGCGGATCAGATGGCGGGTGAGCCTCTCCATGGCCGGGAGGGACACCGTGTTCATGCCGCGGGCGAAGTCGATCTCGAACGGGGCCTCCGCCACCTTGGGCATGCCGATCCGCACCGTGGGGATGCCACGGCCGCGCAGGATGTTGGCGTCGGTGGCACCGCTGTTCCCGGCGATCACCTCGTGTGCGCGCCCCTCCAGGGCCTCCCAGGCGGCCGTGGCACTGCGGTGGATCCACGACCCGCGCGGGGTGCGGGTGCCGGGGATCGCCAGCACCATCTCCGCCCGGACGTCGAGACCGGGCGAGGCGGCCCGCAGGGCGGCCAGCGCGGCCATGAACTCCCGCTTGGCCCGCATCGGGGTGATGTCCGGGCTGATCCGCAGGTCCACCATCAAGGTGCACACCGCGGGGGTGACCGCCGCCATCCGCGGCCAGCCGCCACGGATCGAGGAGACGATGCCCTGCGGCGCCACCGTGCCCGAGGTGTGCCGCTCGGCGTACTCCTCGAACCACTTCTCCAGATACGCGGTCACCTCCCCGGCGCGGGCGATGGCGTTGTCGTACGGGAGCCGGTGCCGGGAGCCCGCGTAGGTGTGGGTGCCGCCGACCGTCACCTCGAACCAGACCAGCCCGACCTCGTCCCACGAGACGGTCCAGCCGGGCTTGGCGATGACCGCGTAGTCGGTCCACACGCCCTGCTCCAAAAGGAACGAACACCCCGCGCCCTGGCCGGTGTTGTGGCGCGTCCCCACCGGCCGGGCGTTGGTGGGCATCCCGCCCGCGCCGAAGGCCGCCACCAGGTCACCGGTGAGCGGGACACCGGCCCGGGAGATCGCCTCGACGGCCATCATCACGCATGCCGCGTGCCCCTTGGGGTTGGAGGCGCCGAGCCCGGTCACCAGGTCGCCGTGGACGGTGGCGGCGGGCCGCATGTCCTCGCGCAGCTCCGGGCCGATCCACGGCACGTCCTCGCTCTCCTCGCCCACCGTCAGGGTGTCGATGGGGGCGTAGAGCATGAGGTCGGGGCCGGTGCCGTCACCGGTCAGCCGCCCCCAGGCGTTGGCCTGCCGGTCGTCGAGGGGCTGGACGGCCGCGTGGCAGCCGGTGGCGCGCAGAGTGTCGGCGATATGCGTGGCCAGCGGGCCCTCGTCGCCGGTGGGGCTGGGAATGTCCACCAGGCCCGTGATCAGTTCGCGGAGCCGGTCGGCGCTGATGTGGCGGGCGGCGTCGAGCGCCCAGGAGCGCCGCCGCTCGTCCAGGCCCGCCAGGCCGTCGGCGCTCACTGGTTGATCCTGTGGACCTGGGTCATCGTGGTCCGCGCGACGCGCTTCGTGGCCAGCGGGATCCCGACGGCGATCGCCGCGCCCAGCAACAGGGTGAACAGGGTACGGAACATGTCATGCCTTCTTCTCGGGTGCGGGTGCGGGTGCGGGTGCGGGTGCGGGTGCGGATGTGGATGTGGATGCGCCGTCGACCGCGGCCAGCTTCTTCCCGTACTCCTCCTCGCTGAGGTTCCGCCAGGCGGTGAGCGAGATGTCGGGCCGGTAGAGCTTCTCCGGCGGCGCGTCGGTGACATCGACCATCCACGCGTCCTGACCGGAGAACTGGCCGTGGAACAGCCAGCGGATCGCCCCCAGGTACTTGGCGTAGAAGCGCACGGTGTCCCAGCCCTCGGTGAAGTTGACCATCACCCCGACATAGCGGTGATTGCCTTCGTCCACCGGGACGTAGAACTCGTAGTGGATGAACTTGGGGTAGGCGATGCGCAGCACGCCCGGCATCGACAGGGAGGCGAAACCGGGGAATTCCTGGGCCTCGATCGTCGGGTCGATTTGGTCGGCCTTGCCGGTGTTGCCGATGTTGAAGGTCTCCTTCGGCGGCTGCATCTTCCACCACCGCTTGTTGGTCCAGCGGCCCACGCCGGGGAACTCGGCGTCCCAGTGGACCTCGTCCTGCACCCGGAAGATCCAGCGGCCACGCGGCACGATCCGGGTGATGTTCCAGGTCGGCATGGGCTTGAACAGCCGCCACAGGGCCGTGCGGTGCAGATACTTGGCGTGGCCCTCGTCGAAGCCGTTCTCGCAGGCGAACCGCCAGTTGCCACCGCGCGGCTCGATCCGGCCGCCCATCACGAACGCGTTGCCGACCAGCTCCTCCGGAAGCTGGGAGTCGATCGGATGCGGCTCCTCGTCGGCGATCGGGATGTACACCCACACCATGCCGAGGCGCTCCTCGACCGGATAGGTGCGCACGCCCAGCTTCCCGGTCAGCCGGCACCCGGGGCCGTCGGTGATGACCGCGGCCAGCCGCCCGGTGGGCAGGTCGAAGGTCCAGCCGTGGTACGGGCAGCTGACCGTGCCCGGAAACTGCTGGTTGCCCTCCGACAGCGGCACACCGCGGTGCGGGCAACGGTTGTGCAGGGCGTACGCGGTGCCGTTGTCGCGGATCAGCGCGATCCGCTCGCCACAGATGGTGAACGGCAGCGGCTTGCCGGTGATCTGGCTGGACCAGGTGACCGGGTACCAGTAGCCCCGGAAGCCCGCGGCCGCACCGTCGTAGTGGGGCCAGGACGACCAGTCCTGGCGGCCGGGTTCGGCCGGTTTTCTGCGGCGGCTCCGGACGGGGGTGGCCGTGTCGGGAGAGTCCTCGACCGTCATCGTGCGTGTCCTCCTGCTGCCGGTGTTCGGTGGACCCGAGCATCCGGCCCGGCGCGGATCCACCCAAGGGATCCGGTCCGCTGAGCAGACCGCCCCTCGCCCCGGCGCGCGGCTGGACGGCGGGCGGCTGGACGGCGGGTGGCCGGACGGCGGGCGTCCGGAGCGGGCGACCGGACACGGGCGTCCGGACGGCGCCGGATGTCCGGGCGGCGGACATCCGTACGGCGGCCGCGGCGGCGCGTCCCGCTGAGCGGACCCCGCCCGGTGCGCGGACCGGGCGGCGCGGTCTAGCGTGCGCCGGGTCCGCCCCCTCACCGAACAGGGCCGTGAGCCCGTGGATACGGAGCGAAAACGTGAGCCACCCGACGTCACAGTCCCTGGTGCTGGAGGAGTTCGGCACCCTGCCGCGGCTCGTCGAGCGGCCGGTGCCCGAGCCACGCCCCGGCCACACCCTGGTGCGGATGAAGGCGGCCGCCGTCAGCCACCTCGACCTGAACGTCATCGACGGCAAGTTCGGCATCCTCCCCGACCTGCCCGCGGTGCCCGGAACCGCGGGCAGCGGAATCGTCCTCGCCTCCGACGCCCACCCCGAGGGGAGCCTCGTCCGCCTCAGCGGCAAGGCGCTCGGACTGCGCCGCGACGGCACCTGGGGCGACCACGCACTGGTCCCGGACGCCGCGGTGGAGGCCGTGCCCGAGGGCACGGACCCCGCTCTGGCCTGCAGCTTCTTCTCCCCCGCGGGCACGGCGTGGGCCTCGGTGCACGCCGTGGCGGACGTCCAGCCCGGGGAGCGGGTCCTGGTGACCGGGGCGGCCGGCGCGGTCGGAGCCCTCACCGTGCAGATCGCGGTCCGGGCCGGTGCCGAGGTGATCGGTGTGGTGGGCCGCCCCGCCAAACTGCCGCACGTCCCGGCCCCCGCCAAGGCGCTGCTCGCCGCCGATCTGTCCGCCGACGCGATCGGCGGCCCGGTGGACGTCGTCGTGGACACCGTGGGCGGGCCGGTCCTGCGCGACTCCCTGCCGCTGGTGCGCCCGCGCGGCCGGGTGGCCCTCGTCGGTTACACCGCGGGCCGTGAGTTCACCGTGGACCTGGCCGACTTCCTGCTCGCCGATGTGTCGCTGCTGCCCGTGAACCTGATGACCCGGGGGAAGGAAGTGGCCGCCGACACCAGGCGGCTGCTCGACGACCTCACCTCCGGTGAGCTGACCCTGCCCGTCGAGCGCCATCGCATCGACGGTCTGGCGGAGGCCGTGGCGCGCCTGCGGTCCGGGGAGGCGGTGGGCAAGGTGGTCCTCGACCTCGGCTGAGCGGCCCCGCGCCGGGGCGGGCCCGCTCACCCCATCAGGGCCACGGCCGCTCACCCCATCAGGATGACGGCCGCTCACCCCATCCGGACCACGGCCCGGCCCCGGCAGCACACCACATCGCCCCGCCCACCGTGCTCGACCAGATCCAGGGTGACCCGCCCCGTCGCCGGATCGACGGCGCCGACCGTGCCGCTCACCACGAGCCGCTCCCCGGCCAGGGCCGGTGCGCGGTTCTGCCATTCGACCTCCAGGACCCGTCCGCCCGGACCCGCGAACGACATGGCGGCGCGGTGCATCAGACAGCCGTGCAACTGCGCCATGACGACCGGGCCGTCCAGCCCCTCGGACCCCGCGAACCCGGTGTCGTAGTGGATGCGGTGGGCGTTGCGGGTGACCGACCCGAACCGCAGCAGCGCGACGGCGTCCGGGGTGAACTCCACCGGCGGTACGGGCTGTCCCGTGCGCACCCTCATCGGACGATGAACCTCTCCCGCACCCGGGCGAGCGTGCCCCGCTCCGCCGTGTACGTCTTCTCGACGGTCAGCAGCAGGAACTGGGCACCGCTGCCCTTGCGTTCGACGTCCGTGAGGACCCGGCGGACCGCGATCCGGTCGCCCGCCCGCACCTCGCCGGTGAACCGGACCTCCTGGCCACCCGCCATCAGCCGTACGTCCAGGCCGTCGGTGCCGGGGACCTCGTCGCGGTACATCCCGTCCGGCCGGAACTCGCCCCGACCGGCGCCGCCCGCGCCCCGCAGCAGACTCACCACGTACAGCGGATGGACGGTGAATCCGGGGTCGTCGGGGTCGGTCAGCCGCGGGCTCGTCTCCCCGGCCGCGCGTGCGAACTCCGCCGCGTCCTCGGCCCGTACGACTCCCAGGTCCCGGTGTTCCGGGCGGCCGATCACCGCCCTGGCCCGTTCCTCGGCCACTTCCCATGCGGACATGTGCTGCCTCTCTGCGGACACGAATCATCGGGGCCCACGGATCATCGGGCCCACGAATCATCGGGACTCGGCTCATCGGAGACTCGATGAGCCGGGAGGCTAGCCACCGCCCCGAGGCCCTCACCACGGGACCGGCCCGCTCAGCGGACCGGTCCGCTTGGGCGGAGATCACCGGCCGCACACCATCGGGACATGGACCTCATGACCATTCAGAAGCCGCCGGAGGGCGCCTACGCGGAAGCGGACGGCGTCACGTACCACTACGTCGAACTGGGCACGACGGGCAGGCCGACGGTCTTCCTGCACGGCGGCGGCCCCGGGTGCACGGGCTGGTCCGACTTCGGGCAGGTGGCACCGCTGTTCGCCGAGGACCGCCACTGCTACCTCGTGGACATCCTCCAGTACGGCAAGTCCGCGAAGCCCGTCATCGAAGGCCCGATGTGGGACTACCACGCCGCCAAGACGGTCGCCCTGCTCGACACCCTGGGCATCGAGCGCGCCGACTTCGTGTGCAACTCGTGGGGCGGGACCATCGCGCTGAACCTGGCCGCGAAGTACCCCGAGCGGGCCCGGTCGCTGACCATCACCGGCAGCATGCCCGTGTTCCACGGCCCGCTGGCCCCGCTCCCGGAGGGCGGCCGGCGCGGCCGCAACGCCCGCGATGTGTACTACGGCGGCACCGGACCCTCCTGGGAGAAGATGCGGCAGCTGATCGCCCGCCTGGAGTGGTACGACCCCGACGCCATCCCCGACGGCACCGTCACCCTGCGCCACGAGCAGAGTCTGGACCCGGAGGAGACCGCCCTCGCCGGAGCCTCCGACAACCCGCGCGGCGACTGGCAGGACCTCACCGCGGAGCTCGGTGCCATCCAGGCGCCCACCCTCTTCCTCTGGGGCATGTACGACGCGTTCCTCACCCCGGACTATCCGCTGATGCTCGCCCGCATGGTCCCCAAGGGCAATCTGCACATCATGCACCACACCTCCCACCACCCCCAGGAGGAGCGGCCGCACGCCTACTACACCGCGGTCACCGGCTTCCTGAACCAGCAGCACGACTGAGCATCCCGCGGAGGAGATGTGAGCAACCCGGCCGTACGCGTCGTCGAACTGCCCAGCCCCTTCACCCGGTTCGCGGGCCGGCTCCTGGTCGGCCTCGGACACGAGGTCGTCCTGGTCGAGCCCGAGGAGGGCGATCCGACACGGCGTGAACTGAACGGCGACGCCTTCGTCCACTGGCACGCCGGCAAGCGGTCCGTGACCCCCGCGTCCCCGGAGGAGCTGCGGCGCCTGGTGGCGGGGGCCGACGTCCTCCTCGACGGGACACCGGACGGCGCGCCGGAGGCCGTAGCGGGACTCGGCCACCTCGTCCACGTCCGCGTCACCCCGTTCGGGACCGTGGGCCCCCGCGGCCACTGGCAGGGCACCGATCTGGTGGTCGCCGCGCTCGGCGGCATGCTCGCGCAGGTCGGCGACCCGGACGGGCCGCCCCTGCGGCTGCCGGCGAACCAGGCGGAGCAGCTCGCCGGGGTGCACGCCGCGATCGCCGCGCTGCTCGGGCTGCGGGCCAGGCGCACGGGGCCGGGCCAGCTCGCCGACGTGTCCGCCCAGGCGTGCGCGGCCGCCGCCCTGGAGGCGGGCGCCCTCGCCTATCTGCACGAGGACCGGGTGCCCGCGCGCCCCGGCCGGGTGCATCCGCTGGTGCCGCACGGGCTGTTCCGGGCCGCCGACGGCCATCTCGGCGGTGGCCTCGGCGGCAGCCCCCGGATGTGGGACGCGCTGCTGGCCTGGCTGCGGGAGGAGGGCGCCGAGGCCGACCTCGCCGAGCCGCGCTGGCAGGACCCGGTGGAGCGCAAGAAGCACCAGGAGCATGTCTTCGCGGTGGTGCAGGAGTTCGCGGGCCGGTGGCCGAAGGCCGAGTTCGCCGAGCTCGCCCAGTCCAGGAAGCTGCCGTGGGCGGCGGTCGACCAGCCGCACGAACTGCCCGGCAACCCGCAGCTCGCCGCCCGTGACTTCTTCCTCCGCGCCGGGGACCGCACCGATCTGGGCTTCCCCTTCGCGTTCCCCGAAGGCCACCGGACCAAGGAGCTGGACGTCCCGGAACGGGGCGCGGACCAGCGGCTGCTGCACGAGCACCGCCCGGCCCCGCGGGTGTCCGCGACCTTCGCGGAACCCGCGCGGCCCGCCCTGCACGGCGTCCGCGTCCTGGATCTGACCTGGGTGCTCGCCGGGCCGTACTGCACCAAGGTGCTCGCCGACCACGGCGCCGATGTCATCAAGGTCGAGTCCCTGGGCCGTCCCGACCCCACCCGGTTCGCGCCCTTCATGCACCTCTCGCGCGGCCCGCACACCGATCCGAACACCAACGGCTACTTCAACGAGGTCAACCGCAACAAGCGCAGCCTGGCCCTCGACACCCGCACCGAGGACGGCGTCGCCGTACTGCGCGACCTCATCGCCTCCTGCGACGTCCTGGTGGAGAACTTCAGCGCCACCGTCATGACCAAACTCGGCCTCGGCTACGACACCCTGCGCGAGATCAACCCCCGGCTGGTGTACATCAGCATGTCCGGCATGGGGCACACCGGCCCGCGCAGCGGCTGGGTGTCGTACGCGGACACCGTGTCCGCCAGTTCGGGGCTCACCGGCCTCACCGGATGGGGCCCGGACGACGTGGTCGGGGTGATCTACGGCCACGGCGACATCGTCGCGGGGCTGCAGGCCGCGCTCGCCACCGTCGCCGCCCTGGAGCACCGGGAGGAGACCGGGCGCGGACAGCACATCGACCTGTCCCAGCTCGAGGCGATCGCCTCCCACATGGGCACCAGTCTGCTGCACCCCACCGAGCCCGCCGGGAACACCGATCCGCGGTGGAGCCCGCAGGGCGTGTACCGCTGCCTCGGTGCCGACCGCTGGCTGGCCGTCAGCGTCCGCGACGACACCGAATGGGCGGCGATGTGCGGGCTGATCGGGCGCCCCGACCTCGCCACCGACGAACGCACCCGCACGGCGGCCGACCGCGCACACCACACCGGACTGGTCGACGACGCCCTCGCCACCTGGGCCAGGCCCCTCCCGGCCGACGCCGCCGCCGAACTCCTCCAGGAGCACGGCATACCCGCGGGTCCGGTGCGGGACGGCCGCGACCTCGTGGAGCACGATCCGCAGCTGCGGGCCAGGGGCTTCTACGTCCGCGCGGAACACCCGGTGGCCGGGGCCTTCCTGCACGAGGGGCCGCCCATCCGGCTCGCCCGCACACCCGGTGGCATCCGCAAGGCGGCACCCGTGCTCGGCGCCGACACCGACGATGTCCTGCGCGAGGTCGCGGGCCTGTCACCGGAGCGGATCCGCGCACTGCGGGAACGTGAGGTGCTGCGGTGACCTCGCTGACGATTCCCGGGCTGCTCCAGGCCGCGGCCCGGGACCACGGGGACCGACCCTTCCTGCGGATCGGGACCACGGTCCGCACCTATCGCGAGACGCGGGAGGCCGCCGCCACCATGGCGGGGGCCCTCGCGGTCCAGGGCTGCCGCCCGGGCGAGCGCATCGCGGCGATGGCGGGCAACCGGATCGAACTCGTGGATCTGTTCCTCGGCGCCGCCTGGCTCGGCGCCGAGGTGGTTCCCCTGAACACCGGGCTGCGCGGCGGCGGGCTGCGACACGTTCTGGACCAGGCCCGCCCCGCCCATCTGCTCGCGGAGGACGAGACGGCCGAGCGCGTGCGGGCGGCCGGGTACCGGGGGACGCTGTGGCGCGCGGGCGCGGACGGCACACCCCGGCCGGGCGGCGGCCCGGCGTTCCCGGCCGCCCCCGTCCGCCCGGAGGACACCGCGTGCGTCCTGTTCACCTCCGGGACCACCGGCACCTCACGCGGGGTGCGCTGCCCCCACGCCCAGTTCGTCTGGTGGGGGCGCAATGTCTCCGACGCGCTGCACCTCACCGCGGACGACGTCCTCCACACCTGCCTCCCGCTGTTCCACACCAACGCGCTGAACGCGCTGGCACAGGCGATGACCGTGGGGGCGTCGATCAGCCTCGCCGCGCGCTTCTCGGCCTCCCGGTACTGGACCGAGGCGGCCGAGGCCGGGGCGACCGTGGTCTATCTGCTGGGCGCCATGGTGCCGATGCTGCTGGCCCAGCCCCCGGGCCCGCACGACCGGGCGCACCGGGCCGTGCGCGGACTCTCCCCGGCGACACCGGCCCACACCTGGGGGCCGTTCCGTGAGCGGTTCGGCGTCACCCTGGTCGACGGATTCGGCTCCACGGAGACCAACCTGGTCATCGGCACGACCCCCGAGGAGCAGCGGCCCGGCTATATGGGCACCCTGCGCGAGGGTTTCGACGCCCGCGTGGTGGACGAACTGCTCACGCCCGTCCCCGACGGCACCCCGGGTGAGCTGGTCGTGCGCAGCCACCGGCCGTACGCGTTCGCCACCGGCTACCTGGGCGAGCCGGCGGAGCCGGTGGACGCGTGGCGGCATACGGGGGACCGGGTGGTCCGCGAACCCGACGGCTGGTTCCGGTTCGTGGACCGCATCAAGGACGTGATCCGCCGCCGTGGCGAGAACATCTCCTCGTGCGAGGTCGAGACGGTCGTCCGGGGCCATCCCGAGGTTGCCGACGCGGCCGTCTTCCCCGTGCCGTCCGAACTGGCGGAGGACGAGGTGATGGTCGCGGTGGTGCCCCGCGCGGGCGGCCCGCTCGACCTGGCCGATGTGATCCGCCACTGCGAGCGCGAACTGCCCCCGTTCGCCGTCCCCCGCTATGTGGACGTCCTGCGCGAACTCCCGCTCACCGAGACCGGCAAGGTGCGCAAGGCGGTGCTGCGGCGGCGGGGCGTCACGGAGACGACGTGGGACCGGGTCACCGCCGGTGCCGGTCCACCCACGCGGTGACGACATCGGCGAACTCCCCGGGCAACTGCTCGGGCGCCGGTACATGGCCGCCGGACAGGACCGCGGTCTCGCAGCCGAGCGCCGCCGCGAACCTCTCCAGCGCGGGCAGCGAGTAGTGGTCCTCCGGCGCGCACACGGCGAGTACGGGGGCGGTGATGTGCGCCAGCCGGTCCTCCATCCGGTACCGGTACACCGCCTCGTGCCCCTCCTCCACCCGGTCCAGCACGGTCAGCGCGTCGATCACATAGCGGTGCAGCGCGGCCTCCTCGCCCGCCCGGTAGAAGCCACGGCGCCGGTTCCACACCTCCACCAGATGCGAGCCGTCCGGCTTGGGGTCGACGTGGTCGACCGGCGGGCGCGCGGGAGCCGCCGCGCGCTTGGCCTCGTCCACGAAGGCCGTGGCCGAGAGCAGCAGACTGCCGACGCGGTCGCCCAGCCGGGCGGCCGCCTCCACGGCCACCACACCGCCCGTGTGATGGCCCACCAGGTGGAACGCGTCCAGCCCGAGCGCGTCGGCCAGCGCCTCCACCCCGTCGGCGAACCGCTCGATCGAATGCGGCCCCTCGGGCTTGGCCGAGGCGCCGAACCCCACGGTGTCCATGGCGATCGCCCGGTGCGCCCGGCCCACGAGGGGCAGCACATCGGCGTACTCGGTCCAGGACCGCGGCGTCTGGTGCAGCAGCAGCACCGCCTCACCGGACCCGCACTCCGCGTAGTGCAACTGCCCGAAGGGGCTGGGCGCATAGCCCCGCCGCACCGTGTCCGCCATCGCTGTGCCCCACCTTCCGGTTGACGCGAAACCGCCTCCCCACTCTCGTCGCCGCCGAGCGGGCGGGACCAGGCGAACGGTCCGCTGTCCGGACCCCGGGCGACCACGGCGTCCGCAGGGGACGAAGGCGGCTCGCTCAGCGGGTCGGGCGAAGTCCGCTCGGCAACGCGGCGAGGTGCGGTGCCAGGCCTCGCGACCCGGGCGGGCATAGTGCAAGGACCCCTTAGCGCCGCGCCCGGCGCCCCGACCGGCCGGTGGCCCGCGCGAGGGTACCGGACTCCCGCCACCCGCCCGGGACCTCGGCCATGACGAGGCCGAGGACCAGCCAGAAGAGCATGGCGATCCGGTCCAGGTTGGCCGGGTGGTCCACCGTGGCCGCGAGGAAGAACCCGGTCAGGGCGGCTAGCCCGACGACACCGGCCACCGACTTCTCCCGGGCGGCGCGGACCGCCGAGGCGATGGCGATCACGGTCACCAGCAGGATGCCGAGCAGCCCGGCCACGCCCGTCTCGGCCAGCCAGTTCAGCCACATGTTGTGCGCGTGGACGAACGTCCTGCCGCCGGGCACGGCGGCGGAGACGGCGTCGCCGGCCCGCCCGAGACCGACCCCGAGCGGATTGTCCACGGCCAGATCCACGGCCGCCTTCCACGCCTGGCCCCGGACCCCGAGCGCGTCACCGGCCCGCGACACCACCCACAGCGCCACCGTCACCGCCGCCAGCCCGGCCAGCCCCACGGCCGTCAGCGTCCGCACCCCCCACCGGCCGAGGCGCGGGGCGAGCCAGTACGCGCCACCGAGCACCAGCAGACCCGCCGCGGCCGCGACACACCCCGCCCGGGAGAAGGTGGTCAGCACCGCGCCATACGCGAGGAGGCCCACGGTCACGACGGCGACCCGGGCCGTGCGCTCGGCGACCGTCACCGCCGTCAGCAGGGCGATCGGGGTGAGCAGCACCAGGAACGCGGCGAGCAGATTGGGGTTGGCGAAGGTGCCCGTGGCGCGGATCATCGCACCGGCCCCGCCGCTGTCGCAGTCGACATCGCTGAAGAGTCCGGTGCGGCAGAAGCCGGTCGGCACCTCATTGGTCACCTGGGCGAACGCCGAAGTGGCCGCGGCCGCCACGCAGACCAGCGCGAGCAGCGCCACCGCCCGCCATGATTCGGGCTGCGACCGCCGCACCCCGACCAGCAGATAGAAGGTGGCGAGAGCGGTCATCAGGGCACGCAGCGGCGCGTCGGGGTGTCCGCCGACGTAGGTGGTGGCGACGGCACTGAGCAGGAGCAGCGCGATGGCGAGGTCGAGCCGGGTGCGGAACGTGGCGAGTCGCGGGGCCGTCACCACCGTCGCGACCAGCCCCGCCAGCACGGCGAGGCGCACCGGTGTGATGACGCCGACCAGCGGGGCGTCCGGGAAGAAGTCGGTGGCCGCGTCGAGCATGACGATGGCCGTAGCCACCAGCGGAACGGCTTGGACTGTCGCGCGCACAGGTGCCATGGCGCCCCAGCGTGTCCGGCGGCGGGTACCGGCAGATGGCACCCACACGAACAGTGGACACCGCCTTCACGTCCGGTGCGCCGCGCCGGCCGGTTCGGACGAAGTGGCCGCGACGCGGGACCGGGTGCCCGCGCATCAGGTGGCGGTGGCGCTCCCGGCGGCGGGGGCGGCGAAGGGACGCAGCGGGACGATGCCCACGCTGTGGCCGTCGCGGTCCAGCAGCCGTCCCATGTGCTTGACGGTGCGCAGCACCACCGAGCGGTCCTCGATGGTCAGCCGCGGCAGCCGCCTCGACAGATGGGCCTCGAAGGCGTGCACATCGCCGGACGCGCGCAGCCAGACGTCGATCACGAGGTTGTGCGGGCCCGCCGTGATCGCACACGACCGCACCTCCCGCACCCCGGCCAGCGCCCGGCTGGTCTCCTCCAGGCGCTCGGCCGGTACGGACGCGAAGTACACCGCGGACAGCGGCCATCCGGACAGCGGCCGGGCCAGGTCGCAGCGCAGACACACCCGTGAGCCGAGCAGCGACCGCAGCCTTCGGCGGACCGTGGTCAGCGGCGCGTCGGCGTGCTCCGCCAGATCGCTGATCGCCATCCGGCCGTCCGCACTCAGCAGTTCCAGGAGCCGGATGTCCAGGGGGTCCCAGCCGGTCGCCCCCGGGGGGAGCGGCTCGACCGGCGGGAGCGCCTCCTCGAGCCGGGCGCACTGCGCGGCGTCCAGGGCGCGCAACCGCCACCGGCTGCCCTCGGAGGGCAGGGCCGTGGCCACATGGGTTCGTGTCGCCCGTACCCCCGGCGCGCCGCGGAAGAGGACGGTGGTGAGCTGGGAGAGCTCACCCAGGTCGGAAGCCTGCAGCGCGATCACCAGATCCCGGCTTCCGGCCGTGAGCTTGACGTTCGCCACCGAGGGCTCGGCCGCCAGGGCCTCGGCCACGTCCTCGCCGACCCCGGGCTCGGCGTCCACCTCGACGATGCCGGTCACCACGATCCGGGAGTCCGACAGCTGGGGGTAGGCGGTCACCCAGGCCAGCCCCGCCTCCTGGAGCCGGTGCCAGCGGCGCGCGGCCGTCACCGGGTTCACCCCGAGAACGTCACCGACGAGAGTCCATGGGGCCCTGGGGTGGATCTGCAGTGCGTGTATGAGGCCGCGATCCAGATCGTCCAGGTCATGCGCGGCGAAATCCTGCGTGTGCATGGGCGGCGCTTTTCTGCGTATCGCATGTGAATCTCGATGGAATGCTGCATGATAACACCCGAAACACGCGATGGATCGACACTCCTCCCCACCAGTTCCCTCAACGAGGAGTGAGATCGAGCTCATGACGGAACCCACCACGTCCGAGATCACCAGGACCGCTCTGCGCGTGGAGAACGCCACGTTGATCGACGGTACCGGGGCGGCCCCGATCGCGGACGCCGTCGTCATCGCCGACGCCGAAGGAACCATCAGCTACGCGGGCCCGGCGGCGACCGCCCCGGCCTCCGGCGACGCCTTCACCGGCCGTGTCATCGACGCGGGCGGCCGCACCGTGCTGCCGGGTTTCTTCGACTGTCACACCCACCTCGCCTACGCCCATGCCAGCCCGCCCGGCCGCCGCGGTGAACTCGACCCGGTCCTGGTCACCTTCGACACCGCCACCCGCATGCGGCAGACCCTCGACGCGGGCATCACCACCGCCCGCGACCTGGGCGGCCTGGCCACCGGGTACCGGACCGCCGTCGAGTCCGGGCGGATCGAGGGTCCCCGGCTGCACACCGCCGTACGGATCATCAGCCACACCGGTGGCCACGCCGATGTGCGCCTGCCCGACGGCACCGACCTCAGCGGCGGTGAGATGTCCGAGCTCGCCGACACCGAGGACGAGGCGCGGCTGGCCGTGCGCAAGGTGCTGCGCGCGGGGGCCGACCTGGTCAAGATCTGCGCCACCGGTGGCATGGGCAGCCCCTACGACCAGCCGGACGACGAGGGGCTCCTGGAGGAGGAGATCCGCGCCGTGGTCGACGAGTGCCGGCGCCACGGCGGCAAGCCGGTGGCCGCCCACGCCCAGGGCAACGCGGGCATCCTCAACGCCATCCGCGGCGGGGTCACCAGCATCGAGCACGGCTACGGCCTGGACGACCGGGCCCTGGAGATGGCGGGGGAGCGTGGCGTGTTCGTCGTCCCGACCCTCTCCACCGTCTACGCGGGCATCGACAAGGCCACGATGGAGCCCTATCACTACGAGAAGAAGGTGCGCTGGTCCGGCATCACCAAGGAGAACATCTCCCGCGCCATCGAGCAGGGCGCGAGGATCGCGCTCGGCACCGACGCCGCCGTCTGCCCGCACGGACGGAACCTGATGGAACTCTCCTACCTCGTGGACCTGGGCATGGACCCCATGGACGCCATCGTGGCCGGCACCCGGACCGCCGCCGAACTCCTCGGCGTCGCCGACCGGCTGGGTACGCTGGCCCCCGGCCGCGTCGCCGACCTCGTCGTCTGCGAGGGCGATCCGCTCGCGGACATCGGTGTGCTCGGCGATCCCGCCAACGTGGTGTGCGTCGTGCAGGACGGACACGTCCGCAAGGACACCAAGGGCCTCCTGCCGTCGGCCACGCCAGCCGGAGTGCGGCCCTGATGCCCGCGGTGACCGGGCTCCCCGCCCCCGGAGGGACCTCGCCGGACAAGGAGCGGCGTGGCGGACTCGACCGTGTCCTCTCCGTCATCGAACGCGCCGGAAACGCCCTGCCCAACCCCATCGTCCTGTTCGCCGGGCTCTTCGCACTGCTGGCCGTCGTCTCCACCGTCCTCGCCCTCGCCGGTGTCTCCGTCACCGTCCCCGGCACCGATGACACCAAGTCCATCGGCGGGCTGCTCACCGGTGAGGGGCTGCGCTGGCTGCTGGAGAACCTGATCCCCAACTTCGCCACCTTCCCGCCGATCGGCGCCGTGCTGGTGCTGATGATGGTGGTCGGGCTCGCGGAGAAGACCGGTCTGCTGGAGACCGCGATGCGGGCCACGCTGGCCCGGGTGCCGCGTGCCGTGCTGCCGTACGCGGTGGCGATCGTCGCCAGCCAGGCACACATGATGAGTGACGTCGGCGCCATCGTGTTGCCGCCGCTGGCGGCCCTGGTGTTCAAGAGCGCCGGACGCCATCCCGTCGCGGGCCTCATCGGCGGATTCGCCTGTGTCACCGCGGGCTACGCCGCGGGATTCACCATCGGCTCGCTGGACGCGCTGTACGTGGGCATCACCCAGCAGGCGGCCTCGGTGCTCCCGGCCGCCGAGGGCCTCCATATCCATGTGCTCATCAACTACTTCTTCACCGCCGCCAGCAGTGTCGTCCTGGGGCTGCTCGGCGGATTCCTCATCAGCCGTGTCCTCGAACCACGCCTGGGCACCTACCAGGCGGCGGACGGCGAGGACCCGGGGGAGGACCTGACGCTCACCCCGGTGCAGCGCAAGGGGCTCGCGGTCACCTGCGCGGTCGTCGGTCTGTATCTGGCGGCGGTCCTCGCGCTGTGGCTGCCGCCGGGCGCCCCGCTGCGCGGGGAGGGCGGCGCCTTCGTGCCCTCGCCGGTGCTGACCGGTGTCGTCCCGGTGCTCTTCGGCGCGTTTCTGCTCGCCGGGCTCGCCTACGGCTTCACGGTCAAGCAGCTCACCGGCACCGAGGACGTGGTCACCGCCATGACCGACTCGGTGAAGAACATGTCCGGCTACATCGTGATGATGTTCTTCGCCGCCCAGGTCATCGCGGTCTTCACCTGGTCCAACCTCGGGGTGCTGCTCGCGGTGAAGGCGGCCGCGCTGTTCAACTCCATCGGCGTGACCGGCTTCTGGGCGATCATCGCGTTCGTCCTGCTGGCCTCCTGCCTCAATCTGGTGATCCTCTCCGGATCCGCCCTGTGGTCCCTGGTCGGCCCCGTCTTCATCCCGGCCTTCATGCTCATGGACATGAGCCCGGCGCTCAGCCAGGCGGCCTTCCGCATCGGCGACTCGGCGACCGGCGCCATCACCCCGATGAACCCGTATCTCCTCCTGGTCCTGGCCATGGTCCGGGAATACGAACCGGAGGCCCGCCTGGGAACCCTCATCTCCCGGCTCGCCATCTTCGTGGTGCCGTTCCTGGTGGTGTGGCTGGCGATCCTCGGCATCTTCTACGGCCTGGACCTGCCGCTCGGCCCCGGAGCGCACATCGGCGTCAAATGACCCTTCCCGAGCACATGGTGACCACCATGTGCTCGGGACTCCGCCGAGGGGGCGGTCAGTACGCGGTCGGCCAGCCGCCGGACCAGCTCAGCAGGTTGACGCCCAGCTTCGGGGTGCCGTTGTCCTGGCCGTCGTAGTAGTGGTAGACGAGCAGATCGCCGTCGACGTCGCTCATCACCGACTGCCCGCCGGGGCCGATGTAGCGGCCGTGGGATTCGAGGACCGGGGTGCCGCCGTTGTTCATCATGTTCACCCCGTTCTTGTCGTAGTACGGACCGGTGGGGCTGGTGGCGCGGCCGACCTTGATCTTGTACGTGGAGCCGGTGCCCGCGCAGCAGGTGTCGTACGACGCGAACAGGTAGTAGTAGCCGTTGCGCTTGACGACCGACGGGCCCTCGATCGCCTTGGTGCCGGTGGGCCGGGAGGCGATGGCGTAGACGGTTCTGTCGCCCGCGTACTGCTTGCCGGTGGCGGGGTCCAGGCGGATCATCTTCAGCCCCGACCACCATGAGCCGAAGGACAGCCACCACTTTCCGTCGCTGTCGACGAAGAGGTTGGGGTCGATGGCGTTGTAGTCGCCGCCGCCGGTGGTGGAGTGCACGATGCCGCGGTCGGTCCAGGTCCCGGCCCTGCCACTGGAGGAGGTGGCGAGGCCGATGGCGGAGTTGCTGGAGCCGAAGGACGAGACGGCGTAGTACATCAGATAGCCGCCACCCTGGTACGAGATGTCCGGCGCCCAGGGGTCGTTCTCGGCGGAGTACGTCCGCCACCAGGAGGGCGGGGTGGGGAAGGCGCTGCCCGAGCGGCTGAAGGCGATCCGGTCGGTGGAGGTGCGGGCCTCCAGACCGCCGTGGGTGGAGTAGAGCAGATAGGTGCCGTCGGTGGCGCGGATCATCGACGGGTCGTGGACGACGGTGTCGCCCGTCACCCGGCCGGGGTTGGGGTACGCGGAGACGCTGGTGGGGAGCAGGGCGAGCAGGAGTGCGGTGGGCAGCGTGAGCCATCTGGTGCCGCGGTGCGCTCGCATGGCGGTTCTCCTCTCGTGGGCCTGGTGTGGGTGCGCGTTCTGCGGGCTGAACTGACGGAGCGTCAATCCTAGCCGTGGGGCGCGCACCTGGGCCCCGGGCCGAGGCCCGGGGCCCTTCCGGGCGAGGAGGTGTTACCGCCTATCGGTGTTCCTTCTCCCAGTTCGCCCTGGAGACCGGGGCGGGCCGGGGGAGTGGCCGGCCGTCCAGGTAGAGGTCGACCTTCTCGTTGTAGAAGGCGATCAGCCCCGCGATGGGGGACACCTGGCGGGTCGGGAAGTCGTAGGCCCACGCGAGGTCCGGGTGGGTGGCGGTGTCGGTCCGGACGGACCAGTAGCCGCTCGTCATGCCCTTGTACGGGCAGCTGGTGACGGTCTCGGTGGGCTCCATGCGCGTCCAGTCCAGATACACCCGGTCCAGGTAGTAGCGCGTCGGGAGCCCCGTCTCCACCACCATCACCGAGCTGGGGGCGTCGGCGAGCACGGCGCCGTCCAGCTCGACGCGCACCGCGCGGCCCGACCGGAGCGCGTCGACGCGGGTGTACGGGCTCCTGGGGTGGACGAACACCTGCTCGTCCTCCTCGAACCAGGCGTCGACGGCCTCCCACCGGAAGGTGACATGGCCCACGATGCCGGAGGGCGCGTCCTCGCCCCACTCCCAGGCCGCACCCGGGCGGCCGACCGAGCCCACCCGGAGGGTCTGGCGGCGCGCTCCGCCGACCTTCAGCGCCAGGTCCCGCCCCTCGTCGACGAGCGCGCCCTCGACGATGTCGTCGCGGGGCACGCAGTACTGCGGATAGCCGGGCCAGAGCCACACATAGCGCGCCCGCACGGTGTCGAAGACGGGACGTCCGGCCACGAAGCCACGGATGCGGCGCGGCACGGGTTCCACATGTCCGACCGGAACGATCATCGCGGGGTAGTCCGGGGTGTGTTCCGTCATGCCTCTTCCAGGGCCTCTCCGAACTCGCGCAGCGCCTTCCCGTGCTGGCTGTGGGCCAGCCCGTGCCCGACCGCTATGGCGGCCGCCACCGGCCATTCGATGATCCCGGCGGCGGCGATGACGCCGAGCCCGGCGAGGAAGCAGAGCTGCTCCCGCGACGGCAGCTCCACCCGCCGCCCATCGAACTGGACGGTCACCGAATGGTGCGCGGACACGACCTCGGCCGCGGCGCGGGGGCCGCGCGGCCGCTTCCTGGCCGGAGCCGGCGCCCGGGAGGATGCGCTGGTGGGAGGGGTTGTCTTGGTCGTTCTGGCCATGGCATCGATCCGTTCATCAACCTTGACGGACAACCGCGCGATGACATTTTCTACTCTAATCCCACCTCCGCGGCTCATGCCCGGTGGCAGCTACTTGCCATGATTTCGGCCGGTCCGGCGCGAAGCGCGCGGTTGCGTCCGTGGCTCCCCTGTGCGGTCAGAGCGCCTCGCTCCGGTTGTGGCCAGGGGCTCGCCGAAGCGTCGGTGGCGGCCTTAGCTTCGAGCCGAATCGTGGCCGCCGGCCACGGCTGACGCAATGGAGGAAGCAACCATGAGAGCGGGCTTACGGAGGGCGCGGGCAGGAGCGGTTGTCGCCACGGCGGCTCTGCTGGGGCTGGCGGGCACGGTGGACGCCCAGGCCCTCGGCACGGACCGGGCGCGTACCACGGCGGTCGGGGCCCCCAGCGCCGCCGCGGCCGTCGACTACCAGACGTGGAAGAGCGATGTCGACAAGGTGATCGACCAGGCCCTTCCCTACATCCAGCAGCGCATCCAGAACGGCGGGGGACAGAAGCAGGCGATCGTCCTCGACATCGACAACACCTCGCTGGAGACCTACTTCCAGTGGTTCCCGCCGACCCCCGCCGTCGAGCGGGTCCTGGAGCTCACCCGCTACGCGAGCGAGCGCGGAGTGGGCATCTTCTTCATCACCGCGCGCCCGGACCTCCTCGACCAGGTGACCCGGGGCAACCTGGTGCACGTCGGCTACCCCATCACCGGCCTGTACCAGCGGTCACTGGGCGACATCCTCGGTGATCCGGCCGAGTACAAGACGGCGAAGCGGGCGGAGATCGAGTCCCTCGGCTACACCATCATCGCCAACATCGGGAACAATGAAAGTGATCTTGTTGGCGGGCACGCCGAGCGCACGTTCAAACTGCCTGACTACGACGGCCAGTTGTCCTGAATCGGAATAATGAGTTCCGGCGGCTGCCCGGAGGGAGCCGCCGGAACTCGTCGGCCCATGGCCCTGCCACCGGCCCCCCGGGTGGCGTTCCGGATGCGGCTTCCCCGTCGCCTGATGAGGGGCGTGAATCCGCACCTTGCAATGAGGTTTCCCCCATTGTCTTTAGTGATTCGACCATTCTCCCTGCTGGAGCGGGTAGGTATAGTCCAGCGCTATGGACGGTCAAGGTGCGTTCGCTACGTCTTTGTCCCCTGGCGGCGAGGTGCTCATGGGGAAGGCGAGCACGTTCCGAACGCGGACGGTGTGGGCGAACAGGGAGCCCGCTTTTCTCCTTGAGCTGTCCTGATCCCATGGCGCACTCGTGGATCGCTACCCTTCCTTCGACGATCAATGCCGGGTCATGGACGTAATCCCAGGCTTCAGGGGGAACTGTGCCAAGCTCTTGCAACGACGTGTTCATCATCGCCGACAATTCCATCGGTCCGGATTCCGGACCAGACGCTGATATCACACCGTTAAGATCGAGCAGCGGAGTCTTCAGTGGAGAGATAGAACGCATGCTTCTGGAGGCCGGTCGGCTCGTCAAGTCGGCCGCCGACCGCCATCGCAGCGAGGAACGGCTCCTGACCGCGATGGAGCCGGAGGAAGGCGTGGACGCCGCCGAGCACGTCATCGAGTCGGCGCAGCAGAGCCTCTCCGTGGTTTTCGCCGGCGGCAACGACCAGCGGGCCGCCAGGCTGGTCACGCGGCTGGGCAGGGCCGTCGCCCGGGGGGTCGACGTCCGTCTGCTGGGGCGGGTGGGGCTGATGGACGAGCGATACCTCCTGAAGTGCCTGGACAAGCACGCGTCAGGAGTCGACGTGAGACTCGTCGGGGCACCCCTGCACGAAATGGTGCTCGCCGATGGCTCGGTGAGTGTGGTGTGGTCCGGTTCGGACAAACTCTCGCGCGAGGCGATGCTGGTGCGGGCGCCGGCCGTGCTGCGCAATCTGCGCACCCTGTTCATGATCTCCTGGAACGGCAGCGCGGCGCTCGAGGACCATCGCCGGCTCAGCGGCCGGACGCGCAGCGTCATGGCCCGGCGGATACTCATGGCGCTGAGTTCGGGGCGTACGGACGAGGCCGCCGCACGGGAAATCGGTATGTCGGTCCGCACCTATCGAAGGAACGTGGCCGAAATAACGCGTGAACTCGGCGCGCATTCACGCTTTCAGGCCGGCGCCCGTGCGGTGGAGCTGGGTCTGCTGCCCTATGTGGACGCCGCCGATGATGAGGACTCGCAGCCCGCGTAATCACCGGACCGTGGTCAGAACCTGTCAGGAGAAGTCAACTCTCCTGAACGCCCCGGCATCGTCTGGCAACTTGTTGTATGGGCCTTGCAGGGGCGCGAGCGGCGAATGTAGGAACTTCCCAGCCTCTCACTGCATTGCCCGACCCGCTCCCTGCGAGGAATGATATCCGGTGAATAGCGCGATGATTGATGTGATGGACATAAGCCGGTCCTTCGGCAGCACACGGGCGCTGGACGGTGTCAGCTTCCGCATCGGGGAAGGCGAGGTTCTGTGCCTGCTGGGTCACAATGGCGCGGGCAAGAGCACTCTGGTGAGCATCCTCGCCACCGCGCTGCCGCCCAGCCGGGGCACCGCGCGGGTGGCCGGATACGACGTGGTGCGCGAGGCCCGTGAGGTACGCCGGCGCATCGGCCTGACGGGACAGTTCGCCGCGGTGGACGAGAACCTCTCCGGCAGGGACAACCTCATCCTGGTGGCCCGCCTGCTCGGCGCGAGCCGCGCCCAGGCCCGGACGAGGGCGGATGAGCTCTTGGAGACCTTCGCGCTGACCGGCGCGGCCGACCGCGCGGCCGCGACGTACTCGGGAGGCATGCGCCGCCGGCTCGACCTCGCCAGCAGCTTCGTCGGCCGCCCCCAGGTGCTGTTCCTCGACGAGCCCACCACCGGCCTCGACCCGGTCAGCCGCGGCGCGCTGTGGGACTCGGTCCGGTCGGCGGTGACGGGCGGCGCCACCGTGCTGCTGACCACTCAGTACCTCGAAGAGGCCGAACAACTCGCGGACCGGGTCATCGTGCTGGGCCGTGGCCGGACCATCGCCGACGGCTCGGTGGCACAGCTCAAGGCACAACTCGGCGTCAGCTCGGTCCGCGCCACCCTCGCCGAACCGGCGGCCGTACCGGCCGCATGGGCGGCGCTGCGCCACGCGGGTCTCGAGCCGCAACCCGGTGAGCCCGCGGGCACGGTCTGCGTCCCCGTGCGCGAGTCCGCCGCCCTCGCCGCCGTCGTACGTGCCCTGGATGACGCGGGAGTGGTGATCACCGGGATCTCGCTGTCCGAGCCGACCCTCGACGACGTCTACGTGGCCCTTGCCGAGGGGCTGACCGACCTGCCGGTCCTCTCCTGATTCCGACCCCGTGCCCCGGCCGACAGGCCATGCCCCCACCGAACCCCGCGGGGCGTCCACCGGATCCCGGATCCATGGTCCGCCCCCGGACCCCGAGGAGTCTCCATGCCGCTGTCCACATTGACCTACCGCTCCATCACCGAGGCCCAGATGCTGCCACGCCTCATCCGGCTCGGCCCCAATCTGTACGGCGCGGTCTTCACCCTGATGAAACTGGTGCCCGCCCAGTACATCCTGCGTCGCGCGTTACAGCGCGGTGAGCTGACCGAGGACACCGTGATCGTCGAAACCACCTCGGGCACCTTCGGACTCGCCCTCGCGATGCAGGCGGCGCTGATGGAGCGTGACCTGGTCCTGGTGAGCGACCCCGCGATCGACGACAACCTCTACCGAAGACTGACCGACCTCGGCGCCAAGGTGGAGATGTGCCTGGAGCCCGCGCCGGTCGGCGGATATCAGGGAGCCCGGCTGGCCAAGGTCGCGGAGATCCGCGCCTCGCTGCCCTCCACCTTCTGCCCCGAGCAGTACAACAACCCGGACAACGCCCGCTCGTACCACGTGGTGGCCGAACAGCTCGTGCGCACCTTCGGCACCGTCGACTGCCTGGTCGGCACCGTCGGCACCGCCGGATCGATGTGTGGCACCGGGGGCGGCCTGCGCGAATACAGCCCGCAGACCCAGGTCATCGGCGTCGACAGCCACCGCAGCGTGCTGTTCGGCCAGCCCGACGGACCCCGCTCGCTGCGCGGCCTCGGCAACAGCCTGTGGCCCGCCAACCTCGACCACACCCTCTTCGACGAGATCCACTGGTGCAACGCGGCCGAGGCATACGCCCAGACCCGGGCCCTGCACGCCGAATCCGCCCTCTTCCAGGGCCCGACCAGCGGCGCCGCACACCTGGTCGCCCAGTGGTGGGCGGCGAAGAACCCGGACGGGCTCTGTGTGGTGATGCTGCCCGACGAGGGGTACCGCTACCAGGCCACCGTCTACGACGACGCGTGGCTCGCCGCGAACGGCCAACTGCTCCCCGAGCGTCCCACCGAGCCGGTGACCGTCGCGTCCCCCGCCGAGGCCGGTGACCGCTGGACCCGGCTCGTCTGGGGCCGCCGCTCCTACGAGGAGGTGCCCGGCGTCGTGCCCAGGGTGACCCACCCCCTCGCCGAGCGGGCCCTGTCGTGAGCTCCACCGGACGGCTCACCCGCATCCTCGGCCCGCGCACCCGCCGCGTCGTCTACGGGGAACCGGATCCCGGTGCCATACGCGGGGAACTGGAGCCCATCAGCACCATCGACATGGCGCATGTGGTCATGCTCACCGAGTGCGGGCTGCTGCCCGCCGACACGGCCACCGCGCTCCTGGAGCGCATCACACGGCTGCGCGCGGAAGGCTTCGGCAGTCTGCACGGGCTGCCGGCACCGCGCGGCCTGTACTTGATGTACGAAGGCCATCTCGTGGCCGAACTCGGCGCCGACGTGGGCGGAAAGCTGCACACCGGACGCTCCCGCAACGACATCAAGGCGACCGTCACCGCGATGCGGCTGCGCGCCGAACTGACCGATGTGCTCGGCGAGGTGCTGAGGCTTCAGGCGGTCCTGCTCTCCCGGGCCCGCGCCCACCGCGACGTGGTGATGCCCATCTACACCCACTTCCAGCCGGCCATGCCGGTCAGTTACGGCTACTACCTGTGCGGGATCGCCACCGCGCTGGACCGCGACATCACCGCGCTGCGCCAGACGCTGGACGAGCTGGACCGCTGTCCCCTGGGCGCCGGGGCGGTGTCCGGGACGGACCTGCCCATCGAACCGGCCCGCACCGCCTCCCTGCTGGGGTTCGCCGGGCCACCGCTGCACGCGATCGACGCGGTGGCCGCACGGGACACGCTGCTGCGCGCCCTCGCCGTCGCCTCCTCGGCCGGGGTGACGCTGAGCCGGCTCGCCACCGACCTCCAGCTGTGGAGCACTCAGGAGTTCGGGCTGATCGAGTTCCCCGAACGGCTCGTCGGCGGCAGCTCGGCCATGCCCCAGAAGCGCAACGCGTTCCTGCTGGAACACGTCAAGGCCAAGGCGGGCGCGGCCATCGGCGCCTGGACGGCCTCCGCCTCCGCCATGAAGTCGGCGCCGTTCACGAACTCCATCGAGGTCGGCACCGAGGCGGTGGCTCCGGCCTGGCCCGCGCTGGCCGCCATACGCGACTCCGTCCTCCTCGCCCAGGTGCTCGTCAGCGGTGCCCGTCCGATGGTGGAGCGGATGGAGCGGCGTACGGCGGAAAGCTTCGTGACCGCCACCGTGATCGCCAACAGACTGGTCGCACAGGGGGTTCCGTTCCGCACGGCCCACCACATCGTGGGCGCCGCCGTCCGCGAGGCCATCGAGAGCGGGGCCACGGAACTCACCAAGATCGACCTACCCGATGGGACCCCCGGTGGCACGGTCGCCGAACTGCCCTCCCTGCGTGAGGTCGTCGAGGCACACGAACGGGGCGGCGGCCCCGGCGAGTGCGACGCGGCCGTGGGCGTCCTGCGGGAGCGGCTCACCGCCCATGGACGACGGCTCGCCGACCACCGCGACCGGACGCGGGACGCCCGGCGGCGGCTCGAGGACGCGGTCGGCGCGCTCCTGGCGGGCCACGGATCCGCGGCCGGAAGGGAAGGAGAACGATGACCGGGCACGCGAGGACGAGCGGGCGGTGGCTCGCGTTCGTGGAGAGCAACACCACGGGAACGGGGCGGGAGTTCTGCGCGGCGGCGCGGGCGCGGGGACTGCGGCCCGTGCTGCTGACCCGGGACCCGGGCCGCTATGTGTACGTCGAGCAGGACGGCATCGAGACCAGGCTGCTGGACACCGGTGACCTGGCCGCGGTGGTGGACTGCTGCGCCGGGCTCGTACTGGACGGGGGGCTCGCCGGAGTCGCCTCCAGCTCCGAGTACTTCGTGTCCACCGCCGCCCGCGCGGCCGCCAAGCTCGGCCTGCCCGCGGCGGACGGGGACGCCATCGCCCGGTGCCGGGACAAGGAGACGCAGGTTGCCGCACTGGCGGCCGCCGGCGTCCCGGTACCCGCCTCCACGGCCGTCGGCGAGGTGGCCGACGCGGTGCGCGCCGCCGACGCGATCGGCCATCCGGTCGTGCTGAAACCGGTCCTCGGATCGGGCTCGGTCGGCGTCCGGCTGTGCCGGGACCGCGACGAGACCCGGCGGTGGGCGGATGAACTGCTGAGCCGGTCCATCGACGAACGCGGCAACCCGGTGCCGACCCGGATCCTGGTCCAGGAGGCCGTCGAAGGGCCGGAGTTCTCCGTCGAGACCTTCGACAACGCTGTCGTCACCGTCGTCGCCAAGCACATCGGGCCCCGGCCGTACTTCGTGGAGACCGGACACGAGGTGCCCGCACCTGTGCCCGACGCCACCGCCGCCGCGCTCGGCGACACCGCCCTGCGGGCGCTCGCCGCGCTCGGCCTCGGCTGGGGAGCCGCCCACACCGAACTGCGGATGTCCGCCCACGGCCCCGTCGTCATCGAGGTCAACCCGCGGCTGGCGGGCGGCATGATCCCCGTCGCGGTACGGGCCGCCCTCGGCATCGATCTCGTCGACGCCGTGATCGCCCGCGCGGCGGGCGAGAGCCGGACACCCGCGCGGCCCGGCCGGCTCCACGCCGCGGTCCGCTTCCTGCGCAACGAGCGCGAGGGGCTGGTCACCGGCATCGGCGGAGTCGAGGCGGCCCAGGAGGCCCCCGGCGTGGTGGCCGTCGCGATCGGCACCGCCCCCGGACGGACCGTGCGGGTGACGAACACGTTCCAGGACCGCCTGGGCTGCGTGGTCGCCACCGGGACGGACGGGGAGCAGGCCGGACACCGCGCGGCGGCCGCCGCGCGCCTGATCAGGATCGAGCTGGAGGAGCCGGCGCTGCCGGATGAAGGAGTGGCAGGCTGATGAGAGACGGCGCGAAGCCCCTGGCGTTCACCCGCGTTCCCCGGTGGACCCCGCCGTCCGCGACGGACGCGGGCACGGGGGTCCACGGCATACGGCTGGACGCGGAGCTCACGGAGGCGTTGGAACGCGCCGCCGGGGAATGCGAAACCCCCCTGGCGGCCCTGCTGCTCGCCGGACACGCCCGGGTCCTGGCGACCGTCGCCGCCGAGCGCGACCTGCTCCTCGGCTGTGTGCCGCAGGACGGGCCGGGCCCCGCGCGGTCACTGGGCCTGTCCGTCGCCGACTCCACCTGGGCCGAGCTGGCGGCACTCGCGGGCGGGGCGCTGAACGACCTGGGACCCACGGCCGGCGCACGGCCCGAGGCGGTGCTGGACCTGTCCGGGCTGGCGGGGCGCGAGGACGCTCCGGCCCAGGCCCACGGCGACGGCCCACCCGCCGCCCTGGACGACGGCGTGGTGCTCCGGGTGGCCTGGTCGCGCGACGAGCACGGCATCTCGCTGCGGGTGCTGCACGACCGTGCCGCGATCGACGGCGGCTACGCGCGGCGCCTCGCCGGATACCACCTCGCCGCGCTGCGGCTTCTCGTGGCCGACCCGCACGGGAGGCACGAGTCCGGGAGCCTGCTGTCCCCCCAGGAGACCGAGAAACAGCTGTACGGGCTCGCGGGCCCCACCGTCGAACTGCCCGACCGCACCTTCGTCGACCTGTTCCGGGAGCGGGCCCGCGGCTGCCCCGACGCCATCGCGGTCGAGCACGGCACGGTCCGGTGGACCTACCGGGAGCTGGAGCGGCGGGTCAACCGGATCGCGCACGCGCTGGTCGAGGCCGGGGTGGGAACCGAGGACGTGGTCGCCGTCGTGATGGACCGCACCCCGGAGTGGATCGCGGCCGCCCTCGGCGTCTTCACGGCGGGCGGTGTCTACCTGCCGGTGAGGCCGGACTTCCCGGTCGAACGCGTGGTCGCCCAGCTGGAGCGCAGTGGCTGCGCCGTCGCGCTGACCGATCCGGGCAGTGAGGCGCTGGTGCGTGCCTCCTCCGCCCGGCTGGCCGCCCCGCTCACGGCGCTGCCCGTGACGCGCGTCCTGGCGCGCGGCGGCCACGCGGAGCCGCCGCGTGTGAAGGTGACGCCCGGACAGGCCGCCTACATCTACTTCACCTCGGGCTCCACCGGAAGCCCCAAGGGGGCCCTGTGCGAGCACGCCGGCTTCCTCAACCACCTCTACGCGAAGATCGAGGACACCGGGATGACGGCCGGTGGCGAGGACGTGGCCACCCAGATCGCGTCGCAGTGCTTCGACATCTCCCTGTGGCAGTTCGCCGCGCCGCTGCTGATCGGCGGCAGCGTGCGGATCGTGGACACCCGTACCCAGCTCGACGTCGCCGCCTTCGTCGAGGAGATCGTCGAGGGCCGGGTCACCGTGATGCAGGTCGTCCCGTCGTATCTGGAAGTGCTCCTCACCCACCTGGAGCAGCACCCACGCCCGCTCGGCGCCCTGCGCTCGGTGTCGGTGACGGGTGAGGCGCTCACCTACGAACTGGTGCAGCGCTGGTTCGCCGCCTACCCCGATGTCCAGCTGGTCAACGCCTACGGCGCCACCGAGACGTCGGACGACCCGATGCACGAGGTGCTGCACGGCGTCCCGGAGCGCGACTTCGTGTCCGTCGGCCGCGCGCTGCGCAACGTCAACACCTATGTGCTCGACGAGAACCTGGCGCTGGTGCCGCTGGGCACGCCCGGCGAGATCGCGTTCTCCGGGGTGTGCGTGGGCCGTGGCTACATCAACGACGAGGAGCGCACCCGGGAGGCGTTCGTCCCGGACCCGTTCCGGCCGGGCAGCCGGATGTACCGGACCGGTGACTTCGGCCGGTGGCTGCCCGAGGACCGCCTCGAATTCCTGGGGCGCCGCGACGCGCAGGTCAAGATCCGCGGCTTCCGCATCGAGATCGGCGAGATCGAGAACAAGCTGCTGGCCATGGAGGGGGTCCGCGAGGCGGCAGTGGTCACCGAGGGCGACACCAGTGAACAGCGCGTCCTCGTCGCCTTCTTCAGCGGTTCGGAGCAGGTGACCCCGGAGCGCGTCCGCGACTTCCTCGGCACCGTCCTGCCCGACTACATGGTGCCCACTCATGTCCACCGGGTGGACCGGCTGCCGCTCACCGAGAACGGGAAGATCGACAAAAAGGCGCTGGCGCGGCCCGCCGCGGAGACCGCCGGACGCCCCGCCCACATCCCGCCCGCCACCCCCGCCGAACGGCGCCTCGCCGAGCTGTGGGCCGACGTCCTCGGCGTTCCGCTGGAGCGCATCGGCCGGTCCGACGACTTCTTCGAGCTCGGCGGCACCTCGCTGGCCGCGGTGCGGCTCCTGGTCCGGCTCGACCGGGCCCTGTCGCTGAAGGACCTGGCCGCCCATCCGGTGCTCGCCGACTGCGCGGCGGTGCTCGAGCCGCGCAGCGCCGGAGCCTTCGCCCGCCCGGTGGTGACCCGGCTGCTCCAGCCGCTGGCCGCCGTGCGGGATCCGCACCACACCCTCGTGTGCTTCCCCTTCGCGGGGGGCAACGCAGTCAACTTCCGGCCCCTGGCCACCGAGCTCCAGGGCGACGGCATCGCGGTGCTCGGCGTGGAACCGCCCGGCCATGACTTCGCCGGTGACGGTGAGCCGATGGAGGACGTCTCCGTCCTGGCCCGGTGGGTACGGGACGAGATCGTCGCGCACGTCACCACGCCGCTGTCGGTCTGGGGACACTCCACCGGTGTGGCCGCCGCCTTGGAGACGGCGCGACTGCTGGCGGAGGCGGGTCGGCCCGTCGAGCGCGTCTACATCGGCGCCCTGCTGATGGGGGACACCGACACGCTCGCCGCCGAGATGGCCCAGGCGGCCACGGCGGACGAAGAGAGCCTGCTGTCCCGGCTGCGGGCCGGAGAGGTGTACACGGAGCTGGAGGAGCTGGGCGCGGAACGTGCCGATGTGGTGGCCGGTGCCTACCAGCACGACGTGCTGACCGCCGGTCGGCACCTGCGCGCGGTCCGCGAGGACCCGGAGACGTACCGGCTCGACGTTCCGCTGGAGGTGGTGGTCGCACAGGACGACACCGCCACGTCCTCCTTCACCGAGGAGTACGGCGGGTGGAAGGCGATCTCCGACCGGATCACCCTTCACGAACTGGAGCGGGGCGGCCACTACTTCGTCCGCACCCGGCCGGCGGAGACCGCCGCGCTGGTGCGGTCCGGCTGTCTGCCGGCCGCGCCGCGGGACCGATGACGAAGGGGCGTACCCGGGTCCGCCCGGGTACGCCCCCTCATCCGTGGCCCGCCGGTCCCGGCACCCGACCGGCGGACGGTGCGCCTAGGGGCGGAACGGTTCGCCGAGGCCGACGACGATCTCGCGGTCGCCCCGGTAGGGCTCGCGGCTGTGCGCCATGCGGACGTTGTCGATGACCATGAGGTCGCCGCGCCGCCAGGGCTCGCGCACCGTGTGCTTCTCGTAGGCCGCGTTGATGAGGTCGACGGTGGCGCTGTCCAGGGGCGAGCCGTCGCCGTAGAAGGTGTTGAACGGCAGCCCGTCGGGGCCGAACTCCGCGGTGAGGAACTCGCGCACCTCGGGAGCCATCGTCCACTCGTTCAGGAACGCGATCTGGTTGAACCAGTACCGTTCGCCGGACTCGGGATCCGCTATGACGGCCGGGCGGGTCTGCCGGGTGCGCAGCCCGCCATCGGCGTCCCAGCGCGCCTCGATGCCGTGGTCGGCGCAGTAACGCTCCACCTCGTCGGGGTTCTTGGCGCCGAACGCGTCCTCCCAGCCGATCCCGACGAACGGGTTGTAGTGGCGGGTCAGCACCCAGCCGTGGCGTTCGAAGCGCTCGACGAGCTCCTCCGGCAGGTCACGCAGCACCGCACGGGCGTCGGCGACGGCCGTGACACCGCCGGTGGACGGCGGGGTGACACAGGCGAAGACCATCAGCCGGGGTGCCTCGGCCGCGTAGCTGAGCTCATGGTGCATGCACATGGGCTGGTCGGCCGGCCAGTGCGAGGAGGAGTACAGGCCCGGTCCGAACTCGTCGCGGGGAGCGAACGCCTCGCGCTCGGCCATGCCTTCGCCGATGATCGCGCGGACCACGGAGGCGGCGTGTTCGTAGCCGTCCAGGTCCAGCCCGCGGACCAGCAGGGCACCGTGCCGGGCGACCAGGGCCCGGATCTCCTCGCGGTGTTCGGTGACCCAGGTCGCGGCGTCGGTGCCGGGCCCGGGGGCGGCGTCCAGCCGCCGCAGGGCATCTCGCTGCTCGGGCATGGGGGCTCTCCGTTTCGTCTGATGAGGGGGAGGGTGCGGGAAGTTCGTCTGATGAGGGGGGAGGGCGCGGGAAGGGGATGGGCTCAGACCAGCGGTCGCCGGAACGCCCACACCGCCGCGCTCGATCCGAGCAGCGCGACGAGGGCGCTCGCGCCCAGAGCGGACCACACCTGGGCGCCCAGCGGCTGGTCGAGGCAGAGTGCGCGCGAGGCGTCCATCGCGTACGACAGCGGATTGAGGATCGCCAGGACCTCCAGCCAGCCCGGCATACGGTCCACGGGGACGAAAGCGCTGGAGGCGAACATCAGCGGGAACGTCACCAGATAGGCGGCGCTCTGCATCGCCTCCGCGCTGCGCAGCCAGGCAGCCAGTGCCAGGAAGATCCAGGTCATCGCCCACACCACGACACAGGTCAGCAGCAGCGCGGCCACCAGCCCCACGCCGCCGCCGGCCGGGTCGGCGCCCATGAACACCACGGCCACCACGAGCAGGATCGCCAGCTGCGCGGTGGTGCGCAGCAGATCGGCGAAGCTGCGGGCGAACAGCAGCAGCGGCGCGTGGATGGGCAGGGTGCGCAGCCGTGCCACCGCACCGTTGTCCATGTCCCGGACCAGGCCGATACCGGAGGCGATCGCGGGACCTATGCCCGTGGTCACCAGCAGCGCGGGCAGCAGATAGTCCAGGTAGGAGACGCCGTCGGGCAGGTGGTCGAGGTCGACGATGCTGCCGAAGACCTCGCTCAGCAGAAGCAGCATGAAGACCGGTTGCAGCATGGCGAGGACCAGGGTCCGGCGGTGCCGGAGATGGGCCTTGAGCGACCGCTGGGTGAGGATCAGCAGTTGTGCCCAGGGGCTGCTGCCGTACCAGGCGGGGGCGAAGGCGCCGGCGTCCGGTAACGACGGACCAGGGGTCATGAAATTCCTCCGGGAGTCGTGCGCCCGCCGGTGCGCGGCACAGTGCGCCAAATTCCTGGAGCGGTAATCGAAAAGGCAGGATCAAAGAATCCGCCGCCATGACCGGCTACGCGATGACCGAGCGCGGATGTATCGGATAGCTGGGTACGTCCATGTGGAACGAAACCACTTCGACTCTATCGCGTGGAAATGGGCCCGCCCGGACGTCTCCTGGCCAGTACTGGCCGGAGCGCACCGGAATCGCGGTGCGATATGGGCGATATGAGGGATTTTGCGTCGAGGGGGTGGGGTGCACTGTGCAATTTGTTGTCAGTGCCTTTCCCTCATTGCGGTCCCTCGGTAGAAATGCACGACAGTGCCGGATCGGCGTATGGAAACTCAGTTCGCGGACACGAAGGGCAGGGCCTCGGATATGGCGGGAATCGTCACCGCCCCCAGCGTTGACGCAGTGCTCCGGGAGTATGCGGAAAACCGTCCGGAAAAGACGGCGGCCGTATTCGTGACGGACCCGTTGCGCACGGACGGAGCGCAACGACTCACCTATGCGGAACTCGACGCGCAAGCCAGGAGCGTGGCCGTACGGCTCCGCACCCACGTCCCACCGGGCGGCCGCGTCGTCCTGCTGTACCCCGCCGGGCTGGCCTTCGTCACCGCCTTCCTCGGCTGCCTGTACGCGGGCGCCGTCGCGGTCCCCTCGTCCCTGCCCGGCCGGTACCGGCATGAGCGCTACCGGGTCAGGCGCATCGCGGACGACGCGGGCGCCGTGGCGATCCTCACCGATACCGCCACCCGTGCCGACATCGAGGTGTGGGCCGCCGAGGAGGGACTCGACACACTTCCCCTCCTGGTCACCGACGACGGCGACGCCCCCGATCCCCACGCATGGACCATGACGCCCGCCGGACACGACACGCTCGCCGTGCTCCAGTACACCTCCGGCTCCACCGGGGATCCGAAGGGCGTCATGATCAGCCATGGCAATGTGCTGCACAACACCGCCAATCTGGCCGACTCCCTGGAACTGGACGACACCACCCCCATCGGCGGGTGGATTCCGCACTTCCACGACATGGGGCTGATGGGCTCGATACTCCCGCCGCTGCTGCTCGGCGCGACCACCGTCCTGATGAGCCCCACCACCTTCCTCAAACGCCCCCACCTGTGGCTGCACATGATCGACCGCTATGGCATCGAGGCGTCCGCGGCGCCGGACTTCGCGTACGACCTGTGCAGCCGACGGGTCACCGACGCCCAGAGCGAGGGCCTGGACCTGTCCCGCTGGCGGCATGCGCTGGACGGCTCCGAACCCGTACGCGCCGCCGTGCTCGAACGATTCCAGCGGCGCTTCGCCGGCCACGGCCTGCGCGCCGACGCCCTGACCCCCTGCTACGGCATGGCCGAGGCGACCCTCTTCATCTCCGGGGCCGCCCGCACCGCCCCCCGGGTGCGGCACGTCTCCGCCGAACTGCTGGAGCACCACGAGTTCCGGCCCGCGGCCCCGGACGAGCCCGCCCGCGCCGTCGTCGGCTGCGGCCCGCCGCTCGGCGCCCAGGTGCGCATCGTCGAACCGGACACCCGGCACGTCCTGCCCGAGGGGGGCGTCGGCGAGATCTGGGTACGCGGTGACATCGTCGGCCAGGGCTACTGGAACCGCGAGGCCACCAACGAGGCCGAGTTCCGCGCCACGACGGCCGACGGCGACGCCGGCTGGCTGCGCACCGGTGACCTCGGAGTCCTTTACCAGGGCGAACTCCACATCACCGGCCGCATCAAGGACGTCCTCAACCTGCGCGGCCGCAACCTCTATCCGCAGGACATCGAGGACGAGCTGCGCACCCAGTGGCCGGAACTGGGCAACCTCGTCGGAGCGTGCTTCGCCGTACCGGGCGAGGGACCCCAGGGCGACGACGTGCTCGTGGTCACCCACGAGGTGCGCGGCATCAAGGACGAGGAACGGCTGGGCGAACTCGCCGCCGAGATGCGGCTCACCGTCGCCCGCGAATTCGGCGCCCCGGTCGGCGCGGTCCTGCTGCTGCGCCCCGGCGGGGTACGCCGCACCACCAGCGGCAAGATCCAGCGGTCGGCGATGCGCGACCTGTTCCGCGCCGGCGCGTTGCGGCCCACCTACGCCGTCTACGAGCAGAGCCTGCTGCGCCCCTTACCCGAGCCCCAGGAGGCCGCCGTATGACCACCGCCTCCCCGACCACCCGGACCCAAGACCCCTCCACCACGCCCCTCGATCGGCTCACCCGCCTGCTCGGCGAGCTCTCCGGACCGGGGCAGCCCTTCTCACCCGAGGCGCTCGCCGAACTCGACCGGACGGAGGCGTTTCCCACCGAGGCATGCCGGGCGCTCGACGCGTTCGGACTGCGGCGCTTCTACGTACCGGCCGAACACGGCGGCGCACTGGAGAGCTTCGACGTCGTCATGCGGCTGCTGCGGGCCGTGTCCCGGATCGACCTGACCGTGGCCCTCTCGCACGGGAAGACCTATCTCGGGGCCGCCGCCACCTGGATCGCGGGAGAGCCGGAGGCCGCCCGCCGGCTGGGACGGCGGATAGCGGACGGGACACCCGTCTCGTGCGCCCTGACCGAGCGCCACCACGGCAGCGATCTGATGGCCGGTGAGGTGACCGCCAGGCCCGCCCCCGGCGGCGGCTGGCTGCTGTCCGGCGAGAAGTGGCTGATCAACCTCGCCACCCGGGGTGGCCTGGTCACCGTCCTGGCCCGCACCGACGAAAGCGGCGGTCCCCGCGGCTTCAGCCTCTTCCTCGTGGACAAGTCCCGTCTCGCCCCGGAACGATTCACCCACCTGCCCAAAGTGCCCACCTACGGCATCCGGGGCGCGGACATCAGCGGCATCGCCTTCCACGACGCGCCCCTGCCCGAGGAGGCGCTCATCGGGCGGGTCGGCGAGGGCATCGAGATCATCGTCAAGGCGCTGCACTTCAGCCGGACCGGCTGCGTCGCGATGTCGCTGGGCGCGGGAGACCACGCGCTCGCCCTGGCCGCCGAGTTCCTGGCTCAGGACGCCGACGGCGGACGGCTCGCGCTGGACCCGTACGTGCGGCGGGAACTGGGCGAGGCCGCCGCGGGCCTGCTGCTCGCCGACGCCACCGGCCTGGTGGCCGCGCGCTCCCCGCACGCGCTCGCCGGTGAGATGAGCGTCGTCTCCGCTGCCGCGAAGGCATATGTGCCCACCGAGGTCGACGACCTCATCGCGCGCCTGCTGCACCTCCTCGGCCCGTACGGACTGCTCCGCCCCGACGAGCCGCACACCGGATTCGCCAAGGTGGAACGCGACCACCGCATCATCGGCATTTTCGACGGCAGCAGCCTGGTCAACCGCAGCGCCCTCATCGAGCAGTTCCCCCGCATCGCCCGCGGCTACGCGAAGGGCCGGTGGGACGCGGAGGGCCTCGCCGAGGCCACGAATCCGCACGCCCCGCTGCGCCCGCTGCGGCCCGGCGAGCTCAGCCTGGTCTCCAGCGGCGGCTGCTCCGTCCTGGCCGGTCTGCCGGCGGCCGTCGGCGAACTGCGCGACCTGGCCGCACGCGGCCACGCCTCCACGGCGCTCACCACCCTGGCCGGACGGCTCCTGGACGTGTCCGACCGGCTCCACCAGGACATGGCGGCGATCCGGTTCCCGCCCCGCGCCGTCCCCGGCCACGCGTTCCGGCTCGCCGAGCGGTTCGAGTCGTGCTTCGCGGCGGCTTCGGCGCTCCACCTCTGGCTGGGCGCCGCCGCCCGCGCCCGGGGCCCCATCCCGGAGGCCGCGCTGCTCGCCTGTCTCGTCAAGGCGCTCACCGACCTGGAGGAGCCCGTCGACGGCGCCGACCGCACCGCCTTCGACGAACTCGCAGAAGCGGTCCTCTCCCGCCCGCCCACCCCCCTCCACTCGCTCCTCGACCATGTGGAGCCGACCGGCTCCCAGCAGGGGGCCGCCTCGTGAACACCACCACTGGTCCCTTCGCCCTCGCCACCACCGTGGAGCAGCGCCTCGGAGACCCCTACGACACCACGAACCCCAACGGCTTCCAGGCGATCCTCGCCGCACGGGAAGCCGGACAGCCGCCGGCCGGTGAGCCCTTCCGCGCGGCCGGCGTGAACGGCGCCGAAGGCGGCCACGCGGACCCGGAGTCGCTGATGCACGCCCTGCGCGCCGGTTACCGCAGATCGCCCACGCTGACCCGGTCCGGCGGTGGGACCCAGCGGGGGAACGGCGCCGTGACGGTCGGCGCGACCGCCGTCGGCACACTCGACTCCGGCCTGCGCATGACGCTGCGCCATCTGCGGGCCCGGCGCCTGTACGGCGCGGCGGCCATCGACATCCCCCAGTTGCGCGCGGTGCTCGCGGGAGCCTACGCCGACCTGCTGCTGTGCGACACGTTGACGACACTCGCGGTCCGGGGCACCGATGCCTTCCCCGCCCGGCCGGACGCCCACGACAGCGTGGTCCGGATCCTCGTACCGCGCGTGCTCCAGGGCGCGATGGACCGCCTCTCGATGGCCCTGGGGTCGCGCTTCTACATCAGGGAGACCGAACACGCCGCCTTCCACCTGCTGCTGAACGAGATGCAGCACGCCCTCTTCGCGGCCGAAGGGCCACCGGACGGGCAGCCGGGCCGGGCGAGCCGCCCGGCCCGGCCGCCGGAGCCCGCCGGTCATGCCGCTCCGCTCAGCGGCATGACCGGCGCGGACCTCACCACGGCACCGGCCGTCACCGCACTGTGCGACCCCGAACTGCTCGTCGCGGCGCCCGGCCGCGCACTCCTCACGCGTGCGCGACGGACAGCGCAGCCGTCGGGCCCCGCGCTGGAGCGCCTGTCCACGGAACTCGACCACCGCTATGACACCGGCCGCTCGTTCGACCTGGCCGGACGCCCCCTCCCGGACCGCCCCTAGCCGCGCCCGGACACCCGCCACCTCAGCGAAGGAGACACCCATGTCCGACCCCCACGCCGAGCCGCACACCCTCGACAGCCTGCGGGAATGGCTGACCAACTGCGTCGCCTCCCACCTGGAGCGGCCCGCCGAAACCATCGACACCAGCGCGCGGCTCTCCGACTACGGACTCGACTCGCTGTACGTCCTGTCCGTCGCCGGAGAGCTCGAGGACCACCTCGACATCTCCCTCGACCCGACGCTCCTGTGGGACAACCCGACCATCGACGCGCTCAGCGAGGCCCTCGCCAAGGAACTGGCCCAGTACGCCTGACGGGCACCCCGCATCACATCCGCCACGGGATCCCACCCCGCGCCGTCCGCCACTTCGCAGAACCGAGAGGACCGCTCCGCCATGTCCGACGCCGCCCGTACGCTCCGTCGACCGGTAAGTGCCGCCCAGTTGGGCGTGTGGGTCGCCCAGCAGCTGGACCCGGACAGTCCCCTCTACAACTGCGGCGCCTATCTGGAGATCGACGGCCCGGTCGACACCGGCGTCCTCGGCGAGGCGGTACGGCGGGCCGTGGAGGAGACCGAGGCGCTGCGGTCGTACTTCACGGAGGACACCGATCCCACCGATTCCGGCGATTCCACCGATTCCGCCGAGGACACCGAGCGCACTGATGACCCCCGGCTGTGGCAGCTCGTCGTACCCGCCGAGCCGACGTCGCTGCGCGTGCGCGACCTGCGCGACGCGGCGGACCCGGAGGCCGCGGCGCACCGGTGGATGAACGCGGAGATGCGCAAGCCCTTCGACCTCGGCCGCGGACCCCTGAGCGATCAGACCTTGCTGCTCCTGGCCGACGACCGGTCCTTCTACTTCCACCGCTACCACCATGCCGTGCTCGACGCGTTCGGACAGACCGTGTACGGCGCGCGGGTCGCGGCCCTCTACACCGCCCTGCTCACCGGCACCGAGCCGTCCGCGTCCGGCTTCGCCACCCTCGACCGGGTGATCGCCGAGGAGACCGGCTATCCGGGCTCGCGCCGCCATGCCCGGGACCGGGCCCACTGGCTCGACCTGTTCGAGGAAGTGCCCGACCCGGTGGCGCTCGCGGGCCGCTCGGCCGGCAGCACCCACAGCAGTCTGCGGCGCATCCTGACCCTGCCGACCGCCCTGGCCGATCGGCTCACCGCGCTGAGCGACCGGCTCCGGGCGCAGTGGCCGGCCGTCGCCATCGCGGCCACAGCCGTCCTCTACCACCGCATGACCGGCCGCACGGACCTCACCTTCTCGATGCCCCTGGCGGGCCGCACCAGCCGGGTGTCCCTGGCCACGCCGAGCGCGATGGTGAACGTCCTGCCCATCCGGGTGACCGCCACCCCGGAGACCACGTTCACGGAGCTGGTCGCGTCGGTGTCGCGCTCGCTGGCCGATGTCATCAGGCACCAGCGGTTCCGGGGCGAGGAACTCGTCAGGCAGCTCGGGCTCTCGGGAGGCCGTCAGGCCCGCCTCGGCCCGACAGTCAACGTGGTGGCCTACGTCGACGAGCTCCAGTTCGGCGACAGTCCTGCCACCCCCCACCCGCTGTCCACCGGACCCGTCAACGATCTGAAGATCAACTTCTATGGCACGGCGGCCTCTGGCAGAGGCATCCGCGTGGAGTTCGACGCCGACCCGGACCTCTACGACGAACGAGAGATCGCCGCCCACCAGCAACGGCTGGTGCGGGTGCTGGAGTCGGTCGTGGGGCAGCCCGATCGTCGTATCGGTGATGTGGAGTTGCTGTCCGGGGTGGAGCGGGAGCGGGTGCTGGTTGGGTGGAATGGTGAGTTGCGGGGTGTGCGGGGTGTGTCGTTGCCCGTGCTCTTCGGGGAGCAGGTGGCGCGGACGCCGGACGCGGAGGCTGTTGTCGCCGGGGACCGTGGTTTGTCGTATGGGGAGTTGGATGCGTGGTCGAACCGGGTGGCTCGGTGGTTGGTGGGGCAGGGGGTGGGGCCGGAGTCGTTTGTGGGTGTGGTGTTGCCGCGT
>NZ_JANIAA010000017.1 GCF_024505145.1 Streptomyces rugosispiralis
CCCGTCCCATCGGCGGCCGCCGCGAACGGCTTGCAGCGACCGTCCGGCGCCAGGCCTCGCTGACGGCTGAACTCCACGAAGGTGGCGGGGGTGGACATCACCGCCACTCCGCCCGCCAGCGCCAGGGAGCACTCGCCCTGCCGCAGCGCCTGCGCGGCCAGATGCAGCGCCACCAGCGACGACGAGCACGCGGTGTCGATGGTCACGGCCGGGCCCTCGAGACCGAAGGTGTAGGCGACCCGTCCCGATGCGATGCTTCCGGACCCACCCGTGGCGAGGTAGCCCTCGGCGCCCTCGGGGATGCTCCGGAGCTGCGAGCCGTAGTCGTGGTACATCAGTCCAGCGAAGACACCGGTCGCACTGCCCCGAAGGGTCGTCGCGTCGATTCCGGCCCGCTCGAACGCCTCCCATGACGTCTCCAGCAGCAGCCGCTGCTGCGGGTCCATCGCCAGGGCCTCACGCGGCGAGATGCCGAAGAAGGCCGGGTCGAACTCGCCGGCGGTGTGCAGGAAGCCGCCCTCCCGCGCATAGCTCTTGCCGTCCGCCTCCGGGTCGGGGTCGTAAAGCCCCGCCACATCCCAGCCACGGTTGACGGGGAAGCCGGAAATGGCCTCGTCACCCGCCGCGAGCAGCCGCCACAACTCCTCCGGGGACCGGGCGCCACCGGGGAAACGGCAGGCCATGCCGACGATCGCCACCAGGTCGTCATCGGTGTCCGCCTTGCCGGTGGGCAGGGTGGGCCGGGCGGTACGTACGCCGTCGTCCCCGCCGGTCAGCTCCTGGTGGAGATGGCGGGCCAGGGCGATCGGGTTCGGATAGTCGAACACCAGCGTGGCCGTGAGGCGCAGCCCGGTGGCCGTGCCCAGGCGGTTGCGCAGTTCCACCGCCGTCAGCGAGTCGAAGCCGAAGTCCTTGAAGGCGCGGCCCGGCTCCACCGCGGCCGCCCCACCGTGTCCGAGCACCGTGGCCACGCACCGCCGCACCAGGTCCAGTACCAGGCGTTCGCCGTCCTCATCCGATGACGCCGTGGCAAGCCGTTCCCGCAGGTCACCTGCGGCACCGGTGCCCTCCGCCGCGGCCCGGCGCGCCATGGGCCGCACCAAGTCCCGCATGATGTACGGCACTTCGCCGTCGGCGTCACGCGCCTTTGCCGGGTCCAGCCGCATCGGGATGACCACGGGCAGTTCCCCGGCACATCCCGCGTCGAACAGGGCCAGGCCCTCCTCCGGCGACAGACCGTCCACTCCGGCCCGGCCCATGCGCCGCAGATCCGCCTCGGCAAGTCCACCGGCCATTCCGTCGGCCTCGTCCCACAAGCCCCAGGCGAGGGACAGACCGGGCAGCCCCGAGGCCCGGCGGCGCCGTATCAGGGCATCGAGGAAGGCGTTGGCGGCCGCGTAGTTGGCCTGTCCGGCCGTGCCGAAGGTCCCGGCGGCCGAGGAGAACACGACGAACGCCGACAGGTCCATCGCCTCGGTCAGCTCGTGCAGGGTGATGGCCGCGTCCATCTTCGGGCGCAGCACCGCGTCCACGCGCTCCGATGTCAGCGACGCGATGACGCCGTCGTCGAGCACTCCGGCCGTGTGGACCACTCCGCGCAGCGGATGTGCTTCGGAGACGCCCTTCACGGCGGCGGTCAGGGCGTCCCGGTCGGCCACGTCGCAGGCGGCCCAGCTGACCGACGCGCCCGCCGCCACCAGCTCGGCCGCCAGCGCGCGGGCGCCGGGGGCGCCCGCGCCGCGACGGCTCACCATCAGCAGATGGCGTACGCCGCGCTCGGCCACGAGGTGGCGGGCGACCAGCCCGCCGAGCGTGCCGGTGGCGCCGGTCACCAGGACCGTGCCCTCCGCATCCCACACCGCCGAGGGCGTCGCCGAGGGTGTCGCGGCTTCGGCGGTCGGGGTCGTCGGGGCGGTCGGGGTCGTCGGGGCGGTCGGGGTCGTCGGGGTCGTACCTGTGGTACGTACCCGGCCCAGGCGGGGCGCCAGCAGCCGCCCGCCGCGCACGGCCACCTGGGGTTCGCCACTCGCCACCGCCGCGGACAGCTGGGAGAGGGCCTCGGGGGTCAGTGGCCTGCGCCCGAACTCGTGCTCCGATTCCCGAGCCCCACCGTCCAGGTCGACCAGGACGAACCGATCCGGGTGCTCGGTCTGCGCGGTCCGCACCAGGCCCCATACGGCGGCCGCCGCGAGATCCAGCACCGCCCTGTCGTTCTGGCTGCTCGCATCGTCCTCGACGGTCACCGCGCCATGCGTGGCGATCACCAGGCGCGATCCGGCGAACCGCTCCTCGGCCAGCCATCCGCGCACCAGCTCCAGCGCCCGATGGATCACGTCCCGTATCGCGTCGGCCTCGGTCGGCCCATCGCCCTCGGCGGCGGGCCCCGGCGGGACCACACACACCACCGCCGGCGGCACGGCCCCTTCGGCGCCGATCGCCTCCCCGAATGCCGCCATGCCGTGCCAGTCGACGCCGTCCAGCGGCGCCACCTCGGCACAGTTCGCGGGTGTCTCGGCGCCAGGCAGAACGCTCCAGTTCAGCTGGAAGAGGGACTGATGCGCCGCCCCGCGCGCCGCGTTGACCTGCTCCGGGGAGACGGGGCGCGTCACCAGCGAGTCCACCGTGGCCACCGGCGCACCGGTCGCGTCGGTCACCTCCATCGACAGCGCCATGCCATCGGGGCCCGTCGGGGTGAGGCGTACGCGCAGCATGGCGGCGCCCGCCGCGTACACCGACACCCCGCTCCATGAGAACGGCAGCCGGATCTTCTCAGGGACGCCGGTGGCCCGCGACGTTCCGGTGGCCGCGGCTCCCACGGCGTGCAGGGCGGCGTCCAGCAAGGCCGGGTGCAGGCCGAAGCGGCGCGGGTCCTGCTCCACCTCGTCGGGCAGCGCGACCTCGGCGAACACCTCGGTCCCGCGCCGCCACACGGCACGCAGCCCCTGGAACACCGGTCCGTACCGCAGCCCCGTTTCGGCAAGCCGCTCGTAATGCCCGTCCAGCGCCACGGGTTCGGCGTCCCTCGGCGGCCATACGGAGGCGGGGAGGGCGGGCGGAGCGGAAGTGGACGGCTCGGGCGCGAGACTGCCCGTGGCGTGTCGAAGCCACGGCCCTTCCCCGCCGTCATCGCGTGAGTGCACGGTCAGCGTCCGGCGCCCCGAGTCGTCGCCATCGGAGACCGTCACCCGCACCTGTACGCCACCGTGCTCGGGCAGAACCAGCGGTGCCTCGAGCGTCAGCTCCTCCAGCCGGGGGCATCCGACGCGGTCGCCCGCGTGCAGCGCCAGCTCGACGAACGCCGTCCCCGGCAGCATCACCGCCCCCAGCACCTCATGGTCGGCCAGCCAGGCGTGCGTACGCGCGGACAGCCGACCGGTGAACAGGCAGCCGTCCGAGTCGGGCAGCGTCACCGCGGCACCAAGCAGCGGATGCTCCGCGGAACCGAGCCCCGCCGAGGCCACATCCGCCGTGACCGCGGCCGACTCCAGCCAGTAGCGCTCCCGCTGGAAGGCGTACGTGGGCAGCTCGACGGTCCGGGGGCGCGCCGGTGCGAGCAGTGCCGCCCAGTCCACGAATCGACCCTGGACATGGATATGAGCCAGCGCTTCGAGCAGCGAGGCGGCCTCATCACGACCGGTGCGCAGGGCGGGGGCGAAGGTGGCGTCGGGAGCGCACTCCTGGCCCATCCCGGACAGCACACCGTCCGGGCCCAGCTCCAGATGGGTCGTGGCGCCCTGGTCCACCAGACTCTTCACGCCATCGGCGAAGCGCACGGTCTCGCGGACGTGCCGTACCCAGTAGTCGGCGGAGCACAGCGTCTCGGCGTCCGCCACCAGACCCGTCACGTTCGATACGACGGGGATGCGGGGGCTCGCGTACGACAACCCCTCGGCCACCCGGCGGAACTCCGCCAGCATCGGCTCCATCAGGGGCGAGTGGAACGCATGCGACACCCGCAACCGCTTGGTCTTGACACCCCCGGCCTCCAGCAGCCCGGCGACCTCCACCACGGCATCTTCCGCACCGGAAATCACGGTCGAACGCGGACCGTTGACCGCCGCCACACTCACCTCAGCCTCACGACCAGCCAGCAACGGCACCACATCCGCCTCGGCGGCCTGCACCGACACCATCACCCCACCCGACGGCAACGCCTGCATCAACCGCCCACGAGCCGCCACCAACACACACGCATCCCGCAGCGACAACACACCCGCCACATACGCCGCCACCAACTCACCAATCGAATGCCCCGCCACGAAATCCGGCCGCACACCCCACGACTCCACCAACCGGAACAGCGCCACCTCCACCGCAAACAACCCACACTGCGTAAACCCAGTCTCATCCAGACCCGACGCATCGCCGAACACCACATCCCGCAGCGGACGCGCCAACACCCCATCGAACAGCGCGCACACCTCATCAAACGCATCCGCGAACACCGGGAACGCCTCATACAGCCCCCGCCCCATACCGACCCGCTGACTGCCCTGACCCGAGAACAACACCGCCAACTTCCCCGGCACCACAGAGCCCCGCACCACCCCCGCCGCCGGAACGCCCTCCACCAGCGCTTCCAGCCCGGCCGCAAACCCCTCACCGTCGCCCGCCAGCACCACCGCCCGGTGCTCGAACGCTGACCGCGTGGTCACCAGCGACGAGGCCACGTCCTCAACCGACGCCTCAGCATCCATGCCGCCACGTACCGCCGAGAGCAACCGTTCCGCCTGCGCCCGCAACGCACCCTCGGACTTCGCCGACACCACCCACGGCACCGACTCCGGGGCCCCCCGCCCCTCATCCGCCGGCTCGGCAACGCCCACCTCTGCGGGGGCCTGCTCCACGATGACATGGGCATTCGTCCCGCTGATGCCGAACGACGACACACCCGCACGCCAGGACCGGCCCGTGTCCGGCCACTCCACCGCATCCGTCAGCAGCTCCACCGCACCCGCCGACCAGTCCACATGCGGCGACGGCTCATCGACGTGCAGCGACTTGGGCAGCACCCCATGCCGCATCGCCAGCACCATCTTCATCACGCCCGCGACACCCGCGGCCGCCTGTGTATGACCGATGTTCGACTTCACCGAACCCAGCCACAGCGGCCGGTCCTCGGCGCCGCGCTCCCGCCCATAGGTCGCCAGCAGCGCCTCGGCCTCGATCGGATCGCCCAGGGCCGTGCCCGTGCCATGCGCCTCGACCGCGTCCACCTCGGCGGGCGACAGTCCGGCGTTCGCCAACGCCGCCCGGATCACGCGCTGTTGGGAGGGTCCGTTCGGCGCGGTCAGGCCGTTTGACGCACCGTCCTGGTTGATGGCGCTGCCCCGCACCACCGCGAGCACCTGGTGACCGTTCCGCCGCGCGTCCGACAGCCGCTCCAGCAGCAGCATCCCGGCGCCCTCGGCCCAGCCCGTGCCGTCCGCCGCCGACGCGAACGGCTTGCACCGGCCGTCCGGGGCCAGCCCCTGCTGCCTGCTGAACTCCACGAACAGCCCCGGGGTCGGCATCACCGTCACACCACCGGCGAGCGCGAGCGCGCATTCGCCCTGGCGCAGCGACTGGACCGCCAGATGCAGGGCCACCAGGGAGGACGAGCAGGCGGTGTCCACCGTCATCGCCGGGCCCTCGAAGCCCATGGTGTAGGAGATACGGCCGGAAGCGGCGCTGACGGTGTTGCCGGTCAGCAGGTACCCCTGCAGCTCGTCGGAGGCGTCGTGCATCCGGGGACCGTAGTCCTGGGACATCGCGCCCACGAAGACACCGGTTCGGCTCCTCTCCCGCCCGGCCGGGTCGATCCCCGCGCGTTCGAAGACCTCCCAAGAGGTCTCCAGCAGCAGCCGCTGCTGCGGATCCATCGCCAGCGCCTCGCGCGGCGAGATCCCGAAGAAGGGGGCGTCGAAGTCCCCGGCGTCGTAGAGGAATCCGCCTTCCCGGGTGTACGTCGTCCCGGCTCGTCCGGGGTCGGCGTCATACAGCCCGGACAGATCCCAGCCCCGGTCCGCCGGAAACGCCCCGATGGCGTCGCCACCGGAGGCGATCAGCTGCCACAGCTCCTCGGGCGACCGCACGCCACCGGGGTAGCGGCAGCTCATGCCCACGATCGCGATCGGCTCGTCGGGGGCCACGCCGACCGGTGCCGACGCGGTCTCCTCGGGCCCGTCGTCACCCAGGAGCCTGTCCCGCAGATGGCGTACCAGGGCCCGGGGGGTGGGGTGGTCGAACAGCAGCGTGGTCGACAGTCGCAGTCCGGTCGTGGTGTTCAGGCAGTTGCGGAAATCCACGGCGCCGAGCGAATCGAAGCCCAGTTCCTTGAAGGTCCGACCCAGCTCGACGGCTCCCGGTCCTTCGTACCCCAGTGCGGTGGCGACCTGGTCACGTACCAGGTCCGCCAGCAGCTCCGCTCGCTGGGCGTCGTCCAGCGGGGCCAGACGTGCGCGCAGGAGCGACGCCGCATCGGTCGCCGACGTGTGGTCCGCGCCGCCCTCGGGATCGGCCGCGTCGGCGTCGACGAGCGGGCCCGGCTGCGGCAGGGCCTGGACGTCCAGCCAGTACCGCTTGCGCTGGAAGGCGTACGTGGGCAGTTCGACCCGTCGCGCGCCCGTCCCCGCGAACATTCCCGCCCAGTCGACGGGGGCCCCGCCCACATACGCCTCGGCCACGGAGGTCAGGAAGCGATCCAGGCCGCCCTCGTCGCGGCGCAGCGACCCGATGGCCGCCACCGCAGAGCCATGCTGCTCGGCGGTCTGCTCCACCCCCACCGTGAGTACGGGATGGGCGCTGGCCTCGATGAACACCTGGAAGCCAGCCGCCAGCAGGGCGCGTACGGTCTCCTCGAAGCACACGGTCTGCCGCACATTCCGGTACCAGTACCCGGCGTCCAGGCCGGTCGTATCGAGTACTCCGCCGGTCACCGTCGAGTAGAACGGCACCGACGACGCGCGAGGAGCGATGCCCGCCAGCTCCCGCGCCAACTCACCCTCGATGGACTCGACATGGGAACAGTGCGAGGCGTAGTCCACGGGAACGCGGCGGGCCCGGATCTCCTCCGCCTCGCACGCGGCCAGCAGCTCGTCCAGCGCGTCGGCGTCACCGGAGACCACGACCGCCGAGGGCCCGTTCACCGCCGCCACCGACAGCCGCTCGCCCCACGCCGCGAGCCGCTCCCGCACCGCCTCCACCGGTAGCGACACCGACACCATGCCACCACGCCCGGACAACACCCGCAGCGCCTTGCTCCGCAACGCCACCACACGCGCCGCATCCTCCAGCGACAACGCACCCGCCACACACGCCGCCGCGATCTCACCCTGCGAGTGGCCGATGACCGCGGCAGGTTCCACACCGTACGAACGCCACAGCTCCGCCAGCGACACCATCACCGCGAACAGCGCAGGCTGCACCACATCCACCCGCTCCAGCGCCACGGGATCGCCGAGCACATCCACCAGCGACCAGTCCACATACGGCGCCAGAGCCGCCGCGCACTCCCCGATCCGCCGCGCGAACACCGGCGAGGAATCCAGCAGCCCCGCAGCCATCCCCACCCACTGCGACCCCTGCCCCGGAAACACCAACACCGCACGGCCATCACCACCCGCGGCCACGCCCCGCACCAGCCCCGGAGCACCGCCCCCCTCAGCCACCGCGCCCAAGCCCTCGGCCAAAGCCGCACGGTCGGACCCCCACACCACCGCACGGTGCTCGAACGCACTGCGCGTCGTCGCCAGCGACCACCCGACGTCCCCGGCCGACAGCTCCACCCGCCCCGCCACATACGACGCCAGCCGACCCGCCTGCGCCCGCAACGCCGCCTCGGAGCGGGCCGACACCACCCACGGGATCCGGCCCGGAGCGCCCTTCCCATCGGCTCCCGTCACGTCCCGGGCACCCGCAAGCTCCGGAGCACCGGACAGCACCACGTGGCAATTGGTCCCGCCCACTCCGAACGAGCTGACCCCGGCGGTCAGCGCCTCCCGCGTCCCCGCGGCATCCGCGAGCCACGGCTCGGATGCCGTCTGCACCCGCAGCCTCAGCCGGTCCAGCGGAATATCCGGGTTGGGCGTCCGGAAGTTGAGGCTGGGGAAGAGTTCGCCGTGCTTGAGCCCCAGGGCCGTCTTGATGAAGCCGACGACACCGGCCGCGCCCTCCAGATGACCCACGTTGGTCTTGGCCGACCCCACCAGCAGCGGGGCGTCGGCGGGCCGCCGAGCCGCGCCCAGGACCGCGCCCAGCGCCGCCGCCTCGACGGGGTCGCCGACCCTCGTGCCGGTGCCGTGGAGTTCCACGTACTGAACACCGGCCGGGTCGACTCCGGCCTGCCGGTAGGCACGGCGCAGGAGGTCCTCCTGGGCCTCCTGGTGGGGGGTGGTGAGGTGGTCCCCGCCACCGTCGTTGTTGAGTGCGCTGCCGCGGATGACGCAGTACACGGAGTCACCGTCGGCGAGGGCGTCCGCGAGGGGCTTGAGGACGACGGCGCCGCCGCCCTCGCCGCGTACGAAACCGTTGGCGCGGGCGTCGAAGGTGTAGGTGACGCCGTCCGGTGACAGCCCGCCGAACCGGGCGGCGCTGACGCCGCTTTCGGGGGCGAGGTTGAGGTGGACGCCGCCGGCGATGGCGATGGATGTCTCGCCGCGGCGGATGCCTTCGCAGGCCAGGTGGATGGCCGCCAGCGAGGACGCCTGTCCGGCGTCGAGGGTGAGGCTGGGGCCGCGCAGGCCGAGGTGGTAGGAGACGCGGTTGGCGATGATGCCGCGGTGGAGTCCGGTGAAGCTGTGCCGGTCGATGGCGTCCGGGCCACCCCGCCGGACCAAGGTGGCGTAGTCGTCCGCGATCACACCGATGTACACGCCGGTGCGGCTGTCGCGGAGCCGGTCCGGAACGATTCCGGCGTCTTCGAGTGCCTCCCAGGCCAGTTCCAGGGTCAGGCGCTGCTGGGGGTCCATGGCCGCGGCCTCGCGCGGCGAGATGCCGAAGAAGGCGGCGTCGAAGTGGTCGATCCGGTCCCGGTCCAGGAATCCGCCCCGCCGGGGGGCATCGCTGCCCCCGTCCCCTCGTCCCTCGGGGGCCTCCGTGATGGCGTCGGCGCCGTCGCGGAGCAGTTGCCGGAAGGTGGCGGGGTCGGGTGCTCCGGGGAGGCGGCAGGACAGTCCGACGACCGCGATCGGCGCGTCCGTCGTGCTCGGCGAGGTGCCGGCGGAACCCTTCATGAGCGTGACTCCCTGGATCCAGGAACGTGGGGCGCCGGGCGCACACCAGCGCAACGCGAAGGTCTGCGCCGCGCCCGGGTAGGACAGCGGGACAGGAGAACGAGATGGCGAAGCGGGCGGGAACGGACGGGACATGGGCGGGCGGTGCCCTCCCGCGTGGCGGATGCCACGCGGGGCGCTCATGTCCCACGGCCGGTGGACCGTGACCCTGGCCCGTGGCCCTGGTCCGCGATCCGTGTTCCCGTGGCTTCGTGGATGTCTTGTGGGTCTGGCCGGGGGCTAGTAGATGCCTTCCGGCGCCGATCGCACGACCTGCAGTGGCTTGACGTTGGCGACCCCGTCACACGGCCACTCCGGGCCCGTGTCGTACCGCACCGCGAGGTCGCGCTCCAGCACATTGGGCAGGAAGAGGTCGTCGTGCAGGACGGTCAGCCGGACCTGGCCCTGCTCGCCGTATCCGACCACCTCGGACCAGTCGTCCTTGTCGACGACCGCCATGGTCACCTGCGGGTAGTTCGGCAGGTACGGCATGAGGGCGCCGTCGTCCTCCGCGGGCAGGCCCACGGTGTTGCCGAAGGTGTTGGCGTAGGTGACGACCACCAGTCCGCCGCCCAGGGCCCGGTGGAAGGATTTGCGCATGGCGGGGGTGGCGTGTGTCCCGCTGAGCCGTACGCCCTTCAGCCGCGCCACCAGCTCGGGCCTCGCCTTGATCAGGGCCTGCAGCAGGGCCGGGGTGGTGACGAGGTAGTCGACCGGCTGGTGCTCCAGGACCGCGGCGATCTGCTCGGTGATGTGGGCCGTGTACTCCTGCGCGTCCTTGAGTCTGCCGTCGCGGAGCAGCCGCTTGACCCAGCGGGGGTCGAAGTCGATGCCGTACACCCGGCCGTCGTAGAGGTCGGCCAGGTCCACGGCGCCGTGTCCGATGAGGTGTGGTCCGGTGGGGGTGGCCTGGAGCCAGGTGCGGCCGGGCTCGAATCCCTCGCGCTCGATCACCCAGCGGCGCCACGCGGCGCGGTGCTCGAGCATCGGCTCGGTGTAGTACACGCGGCACGGGTTGCCGGTGGTGCCTCCGGAGTCCCAGATCCGGCCGGTCAGGGGCCGGGGCACGGCCTGGGGCACGAGTTCGGCGGGGTCCAGGGTGCGCAGGTCGCCCAGGGGCATCGGGCCGAACGCGGTCAGCTCGTCGTGGCGGGTGATGTCCCGTGGGTCGATGGCGAGTTCGGCGGCGCGCTTGAGCCAGTACGGGGTGCCGGTGTCGGGGTCGAAGTGGCGGCGGACGACCCGGCGGGTCCAGGCGTCGATGTCCTGCGACAGCCACTGGTCGATCTGCTCGGTCACGTCCTTCACCGCGTCACCCCGGCTTCCGTGGAGGGGAGTTCGATGCCGAAGTCGTAGACCGCGGTCATCGCCTCGAAGACATGGTCCGGGGATTCCACGTGGACCACGGGGAAGGCCGCGGTCTGGAAGGTGCCGAACGCGGCGGGGCCGAGCACCAGACCGAGTTCGGTGCCACCGTCCTCCAGCCCGCCGATCATGTGCGGGACGCTCACGGGGGCGGTGGGGTTGCGCCGGAAGAGATCGCGGATCTCCTCGGCGGTGGTGAGGGCCTTGCGCTCCATGCAGGAGTGCACGGGCACCCGTGGGTCATGGAAGGTCATGGCCTCGAGCGTGGGCTCGAGGAAGTCGCTGATGTGCTGCTGGAGCGGCGAGTGGAAGGCCGCGCCGTGGTCGTCGGACACATGCAGCGCGCCGGCCGGGAACCCCGTGCCGAACTCCTGGAGCGCGGAGCGGTAGCCGCCCAGCAGCACCATGCGCTCCTGTCCCGTGCCGACCTTGCCGAGGTCGGCGGAGAGATACACATCGGGGACGTCGGCGAGCAGGTCGTCGGGGGCGGTGTCGTACGGGATCCGCAGCATGGCGACGGCCTGCGGGCCGCTGTCCGTGGCCGGCGGGGGTACTTCCCGCAATCGCATCAGCAGGGTGAAGAGGTCCTCACGCCCGACGGCTCCGGCGAGTGTCGCGCCGACCAGTGCGCCGAAACTCAGTCCGCATACGGCGGCCGGTGTTATGCCGTATTCCTCGGCGAGAACATCCGCAATTCCTAATACGGCCGCGGCCTGACGAATGGCGCCGATCCCTTGTCGATGCTCTTGTCCGGGTTGCCGTTCTTCTTCGAATATCCGCTGGACTTCGATACCCGTCCACCCGGCGATTCGTTGATAGGTGTGCTGCACACTCGGAAAGAGTTCATACAGCTCTGCGCCGGCTCCCGGCTGATCGTTCATACCACCGTCGAGGACATACGCAAGCGTCACCCCGAAACCCCCGTTTCCGCCCGTTCGCACCGGGCCAAAGCGTGCCGCATCGCCGCGGCACCCCATGAAGTGCTCCCCCGAGATCCCCGTTCCGCTAGCGGGTCTCAAGAATCACCCAGCTGTTCGCGTGGGCTCATCAAACCTCTCGCCGCCAAGGCGTGTCAAGCAAGATCCACATGCTGTGCGCCACTTTTGCCTAACCCCGGTCGACCCCATTGCGCAACCGTATTTCGACGTCCTCGCGGGGGCCGCCGAGCTCCTCCCAGACCTGGTCAAGGGCCTTGACGAACATCTCCACCGCGGAGATGGAATGCACGGCTCCGGGTGCCACCCGCAGGATCTCCTCGCCGGCCCGTACGCTGGGGGCGTTGATCGCCTGCACATAGATGCCGTGCCGCTCCAGCAGGGCCGTGGACATCCGCTTGCACAGGGCCTCGTTCCGCACCAGCACGGACACGATGTGGGTGAGATCGGAGATGAAGGGGATCCGGCGCTCCTTCAGCAGCCGGTGCATCAACTGTGCGTTTGCCCACAGCCGTTCCCTTTCGGCCTCCGAGGAGCGCAGATGGCGCACGGCGGCGAGGGCGGCGGCGGCCACGGCGGGCGGCAGCGCGGTGGTGAAGATGAAGGAGCGGGAGAACATCCGCACCGCCTCGATCACCTCCGCCGGGCCCACGATGTACCCGCCGTTGGTGCCAAAACCCTTGGCCAGCGTGCCCATGATGACGGTGAACCGGTCGGCCAGCCCCTCGCGCGCCGCGATGCCCGCGCCCTGCGGGCCGTACATGCCCACCGCGTGCACCTCGTCGAGGAAGGTCATGGCACCATGGCGCTTGGCGATGTCGGCGATCTCGGCGAGTGGCGCGATGTCGCCGTTCATCGAGTAGACCGACTCGGCGACGATCAGCTTGGGCGCGTCGGGGTCGGCGGCGGCGAGCAGCTCCTCGAGGTGCGCGGTGTCGTTGTGGCGGAAGATCCGCTTCTGGGCACCGCTGTGGCGCAGGCCGTCGATGATGGAGGCGTGGTTCAGCGCGTCGGAGAAGACGACGCAGCCCTCCATGCGGCCCGCGATGACGGACAGCGCGCCGTCGTTGGCGGTGTAGCCGGAGGTGAACAGCAGCGCGTCGTCCTTGCCGTGGAGCGCGCTGAGTTCCTTCTCCAGAGATACGTGGTAGTGGTTGGTGCCGCCGATGTTGCGCGAGCCGCCGGCGCCCGCCCCGTACTGGTCGACGGCTTCCTTCATGGCCTCCAGGACGGCGGGGTGCTGGCCCATGCCGAGGTAGTCGTTGCTGCACCAGACGCTGATCCGGGAGGTGTCCTCGACGCCGCTGACGCTGGCGGCGGGGAACTGACCAGCGAGCCGTCCGATCTCCAGGAACTCTCGCTTTCCACCGTCAGAACCCTCGGTGAGGCGCGAAAACAGGTCCAGATATTGGGTCGTCACGTCCACTCACTTCGCTTTTAGGCTACTTGGGGATCGCGCAGAAAGCGGGATGAGCCGTAACGACCCCCCGTCGGCGCCAATCTACATGCGGTCGGCCGTCAATCGGTATGCCGAAAGGCAACTTCCGCACCTCCGACCCGGTTTCACGGCAAGAAACTGACGGGTGGATGGGAGAAGGTTGCCATGACGGGGACCGGGTGTCATCCTGCAGCGGGAAACGGCACCTTGAACTCATCGGCACACGGCGAACTGGAGTTTCGATGTCTCCGACCGACAATTACGTCCGACGGGTCCTCGAGGCTCTATCGGCCGATTCGGAGCGGGTTGCCCTGCTCCGCGACGATGAGCGGTGCACCGCCGGTGAGTTCGCCCATGCCGTGGTCACCGCGGCGGAATTGCTGCGCCGCCAGATAGCGGAGGAAGAAATTCCGGTCGTGGCCGTACTGACGGTCGCCAACACCCCGGCCACCATCATTCTGCGCTATGCGGCGAACCTCATCGGTGCCACGGTGGTCCATCTGCACTCCACCAACGCGGTGGACCCCACCGATCAGCTGGCCACCCGCGAGCGGCACGAGATCCTGAAGAAGACGGGCGCCACCTTCCTCGCCGTGGACGAGGAGAACCTGGGCCTGGCCCGGGAGCTGTGCGAGCGTCTGCCGGAGCCACCCCGGCTCGCCGCGCTGGGCTCCCTCGGCCCCGATGTGCTGGACCTGACCACGGGCGACGCGGACGCCTTCGATCTGACGGTCGTGGAGACCGACCCCGAGCGCCCGGCCGTGGTCCTGTTCACCAGTGGCACCAGCGGCACCCCGAAGGGGGTGACCCTCCCCTTCCGCGTCCGAACTCTCTATCTGCGGGCGGGACTTGACGCTCCGGGCCCGATCACCTATCTGTCCACGCTGCCGGTGAGCCACTCCAACGGCTCGGGCGCCGACCTCGCCCTCGCCTCCGGTGGCACGGTGGTGCTGCACGACGGCTTCGACGCGAGCGCGGTGCTCGACGCGGTGGAGCGCCACCGGGTGTCCGCGCTCACCCTCACCCCTCCGCAGCTGTACATGCTGGTGGACCACCCGGCCATCAAGGACACCGATCTGTCGAGCATCCAGATCATCTCCTACGGCGGCTGCCCCGCCGCCCCGGCCCGGCTGGCCGAGGCGGTCGAGGTGTTCGGCCCGGTGTTGCTGCAGTTCTACGGCACCACCGAGACCAGCGGGATCAGCGTGCTCGCCCCGCCGGACCACTTCGACCCCGAACTGCGGTCCACCGCCGGCCGGCTGACCGCCGAGGTGCGCATCCGCGACGTGGACGACCAGCGCGATCTGCCGGTGGGCGAGATCGGTGAGATCTGCGTACGGTCGCCGTTCAACATGCTCGGCTACTGGCGCGAGCCGGAGCTGACCGCGGAGTCCGTACGCGACGGCTGGGTGTACACCGGCGACCTGGGCGCCCTCGACGAGCGCGGCTATGTGCGACTGCACGGCCGGGTGGGCGAGGTGATGAAGACCAACGGGATCAAGGTCCATCCCACCGCCGTCGAGAACGCGCTGCTGACCCACCCCGAGGTGGCCCAGGCCGCGGTGTACGGAGTGGCCGACGGGGACCGGGTGGAGCACATTCACGCCGCCGTGGTGCTCCGGCCCGGTGGCGCCGCCGACTTCACCTCGCTGCTCGACCATGTGTCCGGTGAGCTCTCGCCCAAGCATGTGCCGGCCGCCATCACCTTCCACGACGACCTTCCGCTGACCGGTGCGGGCAAGCCGGACAAGCAGCGGCTGGCCGCCCAGCGGGCCGGGGCATGACGCTCACCGCGGCGGCGGTGCTCGCCGAGTCCGCGCTGCGGCGCCCCGACCACCCCGCGCTCGTCTTCGGCTCGCGGCGCATCACCTACCGCGAGCTGTGGGACGCCACCCGGCGGTACGCCGCCGTACTGCGCGACCAGGGCATCCGCCCCGGCGACCGGGTGGCGCTGCTGCTGCCGAACACCCCGCACTTCCCGATGGTGTACTACGGGGTGCTGGCGCTCGGCGCCGTGGCCGTCCCGGTGCACGGTCTGCTGCGCGCCGACGAGATCGTCCATGTGCTGCGTGACTCGGAGTCGAAGGTGCTGGTGTGCGGGGCGCCGATGCTCACCGAGGGCGCCAAGGGAGCGGAGGTGGCCGGGGTTCCGGTGGTCACCGTGCTGGAGGAGCAGGACGGCGGCCGGCCGCGCCTGGACACCCTCGCCGAAGGCACCGAGCCCATCGAGCGGTGTGTTCCGCGCGAACCCGGCGACCTCGCCGTGGTCCTGTACACCTCGGGCACCACCGGCCGTCCCAAGGGTGCGATGATCACCCACTTCAACCTGGTGATGAACGTGAGCACCACGATGCGCTCGCCGTTCGATCTCGGCCCCGACGATGTGCTGCTCGGCTGTCTGCCCCTGTTCCACACCTTCGGGCAGACCTGCGGAATGAGCACCACATTCCTGGCGGGCGGCACGATGGTGCTGATGGACCGGTTCGACGGCCCCCGCGCGCTGGACCTGATGGTCACCGAGGGGTGCACCGTCTTCATGGGCGTGCCCACCATGTATCTGGCCCTGCTCGACGCCGCCGCCGAGGACCCCCGCCGCCCCGCCCTCGACCGCGCCTTCTCCGGGGGCTCAGCGCTTCCGGTGAAGGTGCTCGAGGACTTCCAGGCGGTCTTCGGCTGCCCGATCTACGAGGGGTACGGGCTGACCGAGGCATCACCGGTGGTCGCCTACAACCAGAAGGCGTGGCCGCGCAGACCGGGGACGGTGGGGCGCCCGATCTGGGGCGTCGAGGCGGAGATCGCCGCGGCCGATGTGGAGGACCGCGTCGAGCTGCTGCCGACGGGCGCGGTCGGTGAGATCGTCATCCGTGGCCACAATGTGATGGCCGGTTACCTCAACCGTCCGGAGGCCACGGCCGAGGTGCTGGTCGACGGCTGGTTCCGCTCGGGCGACCTCGGCACCAAGGACGCGGAGGGCTATCTCACCCTCGTGGACCGCAAGAAGGACCTGGTGGTGCGCGGCGGCTACAACGTGTATCCGCGCGAGGTCGAGGACGTGCTGATGCACCACCCGGCCATCGCCCAGGTGGCCGTCATCGGACTGCCCGACGAGGTGTACGGCGAGGAGGTGTGCGCCGTGGTGCGGCCACGCCCCGGAACGGCTCCGGACGCGGCACTCGGCTCCGGGATCGTGGCGTGGGCCAGGGAGCGGCTCGCCGGGCACAAGTACCCCCGCCGCGTGGAGTTCATCGACGCCTTCCCCCTGGGCCCCAGCGGCAAGGTGCTCAAACGCGAACTCGTCGGCCGCTTCACCACCGGCCGGTAGCCGAAACCGACCGGTAAAGATTTGTCGTCTCAGGGGAGTTCCTGGCGGATACCTTTACCCGCACCCGCGCCCTCCACCACTATGGGCACTCGTCTCACTGTCGGTGACGCGAGGAGTGGTGAGGGTGACCGACCCGCACGGAACCGAACCCGATGCCACCACCGGACAGCTGTCGTACGCCCGACTGTCCGACACGGAGCTCACCGAGCGGATCCGCTCCGGGGCGCCCACCGCCCTCCCCGCCACCCAGGAACTGAGGGAGCGCCACCTTCCGGCGGTGCTGTCCTACGCCCGGCTCTGCGGCAGGGCCCAGGCCGACGCCGACCAGCTCGCCGACCTCTCCTTCGGCCTCGCCGCCCAGGAGACCTGCCGGGGTATCGACCCCTGGGGGCCGTGGCGCCACCATCTGCTGCTGCTCGTCCAGCGGGTGGCCGCCACCTGGGCGGAGGGCAGCCGGGAGGAGCGGCTGGACCCCGCGTTCGCCGAGTGGCTCCACAACTCCGGTACCGCCACGGGCGGTACGGCCGGACTCCCGGGGCCGAGGGAGCGTTCGGCCATGCTCGGCGGCTTCCTCAGCCTCTCGGCGCGCACCCGCGACGTCCTGTGGTACAGCGTGATGGAGGAGGAGCCCGACACGGTGGTGGCCACCTTCGCGGGGGTGGCGCCGCACACCGTGCCCACGCTCCGGGAGACGGCACAGGGCGCGCTGCGCGAGGCATGGCTGCGGACCCATCTGGAGCGCGGCGGCGAGCAGACCTGCCGGGGGTTCCGGGGCCTCATCGAGGCGGCCGTACGGCCGGACAACCCCCGGCGCTGCGACGACCTGGACCGCCATCTGTCCGGCTGCCCTTCGTGTGCCGGGGTGTACGGCGACCTGATACGGATGGACGAGGACCCCCGGCCCGTGATCGCCGATGGGCTCCTGGGGTGGGGTGGGACGGCCTATGTCACGGCGGAACCGGTCGGCGGTGTGCCGTCTGCGGGGTCGGCGGCACCGTCGCCCGCGCAGCCGCCGGGGCCGGAGCCTCCCCCGGCCCCGGCTCCCCCGCCGCCGTATCCGCCGGTGGGGTCCACCGGTGTCGCGGGAGCCGGGGCGTATGTGCCGATGGACGGTGGCTCCGTGGCCCGTCGGCGCCGATGGGCCTGGACGGGGTCCCGGCAGCCCGCGACGGCCGCGCTGGTCGCGGTGGCGGCCGTGGCGGCGGTGGCCCTCACCGTCGCCCTCCTGGTGTCCGACGGGGACGACATGGCCCCGGCCGGCCGTGCGAACACCCCTGCGCCCACGGCCACCCCGGCGGCTCCGTCGTCGGACCCGACGGCGGATTCCCCGCCCCCGACGAAGGGGCCACAACGCCCGCCGAACCCCGGCGGCATGACCGAACCGCCGACCACCGCCCCCGCCACCACTCCCCCGAGCACCGCCCCGGCGCCCGCCGCCCCGATTCCGGACGACAGCTTCACGGCGGTGATCAACGGCGGCTCCGGGCTCTGTCTGGACATCCGCGACCAGCGGTTGGAGAAGCGCACGGACGCCATCCTGGCCCGGTGCGGCGGGAGCGACACCCAGCGGTGGCGGCTGGACTCCCAGGGGCTGCTGCACACCGAGGCCGACCCCGACTTCTGTCTGGACTCGCGCGGGGACACCGACCGGGGTGTCGGCATCTGGCCGTGCTCCTCCGCCGACGGCGACAACGGCGAGAACCTGCGGTTCGCGGTCGACCGCGACGGGGTGATCCGCCCTCATATCGCACCCGACTTCGCGGTCACCCCGGACGGTGACGACCCCGGCAGCGAGGTCGAGCTGCGCTCGGCCGAGGACCGCGACGACCAGCGGTGGAACGCCGGTCTCGGGGACGCCTCGGCCGATGTGTCGGTGTCGGGCCCCGCTCCACCCCGCTGACCACCGGCGGCGCCCTCAGTCCGCCGTGCTTCCCGCGCCGGTCGGGCGACGGAAGAGGGCCGTCCACAGGAACGGCTCCCCGAAGAGCGGGGAGCCGGACGGCTCGTCGCGCATCCGGCGCAGCTCGATCTCGGTCAACTCGGAGAAGATCCAGCGCAGGGAATCCGGTGTGTAGGCGAGGCCACCGTGGAGCCCGGACTGCCGGTAGCAGGCCACGTCGGGGAGTTCGGAGCCCATCGCGCCCGCCGCGAAGCAGGTGAGGGCGAGATGGCCACCGGGGGCCAGGGCGCGCTCGAGGAGCGCCAGGTAGCTGATCCGGCGGTGCGGCGGCAGATGGTGGAAGCAGCCGGAGTCGCAGATCAGGTCGTACGGCCCGGCCAACTCGCCGACGGTGAGTGCGAAGGCGTCGCCGCGGTGGAAACGGATCTCGGCCCCGGTCGCACGGGCGCGTTCCTCGGCCCAGGAGATGGCCGTGGGCGAGAGGTCGACGGCGTCCACCGTGCAGCCCTGGGAGGCGAGGTGGAGGGCGTTACGGCCGGGGCCGCACCCGAGGTCGAGGGCCCGGCCCGGGGTGATCAGGCCACGGTCGAGGTATGACACCAGATGCTCGTCGGGCTTCGCCACGAAGAACGGCACGGCCTTGGAGCGGTCCGCGTAGAAACCGTCCCACCACGAGGCACCGTCGGCCGTCCAGCGGTCGGCCTCCGGTGCGAAGAGGCCGTCCAGGAGCCTCAAGACGTCGTCCACCGTGCGTATGTTCCGGTCCACGTCCTCCCCTTTCCCGAGGGGTGAAACATAGCCACGGGTCTGGAGAAAGACCAGCTCAGAGGGTATGCGGCAAGGGCGCGGACGGGCGTCGGCGGGGCCGGGGGCGAGGTAGCGGAGGAGTTGTCCGCGGCTGCGGGCACCGGCCGCCCACGTACCCGCGGAAGGCCGCCAAGGGGCCGGTTTCGGCGGCCCCGAGGCGCCTTTCTCATCGTCGTGTCGGCCGGTTCACCGTGTCGGCCCGTTCTTCGTGTGGTCGGCCCGTCAGCGGGTCATCCGGCGTCCAGGCCGAAGAAGGTGATGGCCCGTGCGGCCATTCCGGAAATCGGGAGGGAGTGTCCGGTGCCCTGAACGCTGATCGCCTCAACGGGGGCCTGGTTGCCCGTGGCGCCGTAGCGGGTGCGGGTCCAGGAGGACTGCGGATGGTCCGTGAAGACGGGGGTCTGGCTCACCCCGAGCACATTGGTCCACTGCTTGATCTCCTCGCCGAAGTTCGGATAGCGCAGGGTGCCGTCCGCGGTGCCGTGCCACAACTGCATCCTCGGCCGGGCGCCCTGGTATCCGGGGTAGGCCCCGCGCGCGAGGTCGCCCCACGCCTGCGGTGTCTTGGTGATGGTGCCGTTGGCGCAGGCGGTGTTCCAGCCGGATCCGTCGGTGGTGGCGAAGCAGCCGAAGGGCACGCCGGCGAAGGCCGCGCCCGCCTTGAACACATCCGGGTAGTCGCCCAGCAGGACGTTGGTCATCATGGCGCCCGACGAGGCGCCGGTGACGTACACCCGGTTGGGGTCGGCGTTGTGGCGCTGCTGGGCGTAGCGGACCATCGAGACGATGCCCACCGGGTCGCTGCCGCCGTCGTGCCGCAGCGCCTGTGGGGAGGAGACGTCGAAGCAGGCGCCGCTTCTGGTGGCGGAGGGGTAGATGACGATGAAGCCGTACCGGTCGGCCAGGGAGGCGAACTCGGTGCCTGAGTAGAACGCGGGCCCCGAGCCGGTGCAGTAGTGCACCGCCACGACGACGGCGGGCCGTGCCGCGACGTTGTTCGGCACGTACTCGTACATGCGGAGGTTGCTCGGGTTGTTGCCGAAGCCCGTGACCTCGGTGAGCGAGGCGGCCGCCGCGGGTGGCGGTGCCAGCAGGAACAGCGCGGCGAGCAGCGGCAGTACGCCGCCGAGTAACGCCGCGGCCATCGACCTCGGTGTCCTTCGGCGGCGGCCGGGCGTGCGGGTGGTTTCCGCGGGGGCGGGGGTGTGGTTCATATGACGGTCCTTCCTGGGCTGTGACGGTGAGGGGGCGGCTCATGCCGCCCGTGCGGCCGACCCGCTACCGTGCGCCCCGGACCGCGTGGCGGCGAGAGAGGGGTTGCCGATGCTGCCCGGCACCGACCGCAGCGCCCGCCACCAGATGTCGGCCATCTTGTCGTAGCCACCGGCGTTGGGGTGCACTCCGTCGGCCAGGTCCGCGGGCGTCAATGCGCTGTACATGTCAACCAGATGGACGCGTTTGCCCGCGTTGACCTTGCTCTGCACAATGCCGGGAATCGCCGCGTTGTACGCCCGTACGGTCGAGTCCATGAAGCCCAGCGGGGTGATGGTGGCGACGAAGAGTTCCGCGTTCGGCGCCTGGGCGGTGATGTGGTCGATGAGGGTGGAGAGCCTGGCCGGCGCCCCGGCGGGGTTGCTGCCATAGATGTCGTTGGTCCCGATGTGCAGCAGGATGGTGTGCGGGTTCTGGGTGCGCAGCCAGTTCACGACGTTGTCGTCGATCTGCTGGATCGTCCAGCCGGAGTGGCCCTCGTGGTCGTGATCGCCGAGGCCTGACGGGCCGTTGAAGAGCGAGCCGACGAAGTCGACTTTGTAACGGCCCGCCGTGAGCTTCTGCCACAGGCCGGTGCGGTAGCCGCCCGGGACGTTGAACCCGTCGGTGATCGAGTCGCCCAGCGGCATGACCTTCACCCCGCCGTTGGACTCGGCGTGCGCCGTGCCGGCGCCGAGCGGGACGAGAACGGCGAGGAACGCGAGTAAGGGGATCAGGGCGGTGAGCGGATGTCTGGCGCGTGTCATGCGCTTTCCTTTCGGCGGTCCATGAGGTTCGGTCCGTGGGCGGCCGCGGAACGGATACGGACGCCCTGGTCGTGGAACACATCACGGGAGCCATGGGAGCGCTCCCATACTGGTGTAGAGCAGCGCACCACCACCGTCAAGCCCTCTCGTCCCCAGTCAGCGATGAACGGCGATCTGCCGGCGGAAACACACCCGGTGCTGCCCGGGGCCGTCGTAATCGCCGTGCACGGGAAGGCCGTTGACCTCACGGTCGCCCTCCTCGAGCATGAACCCCATGGCCCGGTGGAAGGCCACCGACCCGGTGTTCAGGGGCGAGGTGATGGCGTGCACCTCGCGGCGGCCCGCCTCGGCGGCGCGCTGGAAGAACGCCGTGTAGAGCCTGCGGCCCACGCCCTGCCCGCGCAGCTCGGGCGCCACCCCGACGAAGTGGATGTACGCCTCGTGGTCGTTGTCCGCGGCGTGGAAACCCACGAGGAACGCCTTTATGCCGTCGCCGTCCTCCAGCACCAGACTGGTGGTGGAGAAGAACTGCAGAAACAGTCTGGGCAGCAGCATGGAAAGCTCACGCGCCTGGCCGGGGGTGCGTGAGTCGCCCCACCACTCCCGGACGCACTCGACGATCGTCCCGTGGTCGGAGACTTGGGCCCGGCGCAATATCATCTCGCTCATGGCGCACCAGGCTACGCACGTACGGCACCGGGTGTGCCATCACCGCGCCGGGTCGAGCGGCGCGGTGATGACAGGCGGGAGGGCGGTGGATCTCAGAGGGCCGTCATGACGTGCTTGACGCGGGTGTAGTCCTCGAAGCCGTACGCGGAGAGGTCCTTGCCGTAGCCGGACTTCTTGTAGCCGCCGTGCGGCATCTCGGCGGCGAGGATCATATGGGTGTTGATCCAGACGCAGCCGAAGTCCAGGGCCTTGGACATCCGCATCGCGCGGGCGTGGTCCTTGGTCCACACCGACGAGGCCAGCGCGTACTCCACGCCGTTGGCGTACGCGACGGCCTCGGCCTCGTCGCGGAAGGACTGCACGGTGATGACGGGGCCGAAGACCTCGTTCTGGACGATCTCGTCGTCCTGCCTGAGCCCGGAGACCACGGTCGGCGCGTAGAAGAAGCCCTTGTCGCCGACCCGGTGGCCACCCGTCTCGACGGTGGCGTGCGCCGGGAGCCGGTCGATGAAGCCGGTGACCTGGGCCAGCTGGTCGGCGTTGTTCAACGGCCCGTACAGCACGTCCTCGTCGTCGATGCCACCACCCGTCCTGATCTCGGCCGCGGCCTTGGCGAGCGCGCTCACGAACGCGTCGTGGATGGACTCGTGGACCAGGACGCGCGTGGCCGCGGTGCAGTCCTGTCCGGCGTTGAAGAATCCGGCGAGGGAGATGCCCTCGACGGCCGCCGCGATATCGGCGTCCTCGAAGACCACCGCCGGGGCCTTGCCGCCCAGTTCGAGGTGGACCCGCTTGATGTCCTTCGCCGCCGACGCCGCGACCTGCATGCCCGCCCGCACCGAGCCGGTGATGGCCGCCATCGCCGGGGTGGGGTGCTCGACCATCAGCCGGCCGGTCTCGCGGTCGCCGCACACCACGTTGAAGATGCCGGCCGGAAGGCCCATCTCCTTGAGGATGTCGCCGATGATGCCCGCGAGCAGCACGGTGGAGGCGGGGGTGGTGTCCGACGGCTTGAGGACGACGGTGTTGCCCGCGGCGAGGGCCGGGGCGAACTTCCACACGCCCATCATCAGCGGGTAGTTCCAGGGCGCGACCTGGGCGCACACCCCGATCGGCTCCCGCCGGACGATCGAGGTCAGGCCCTCCATGTACTCGCCCGCGGACCGGCCCTCCAGCAGACGCGCGGCTCCGGCGAAGAACCGGATCTGGTCGACGATCGGGGCGATCTCCTCGGTGAGGGTGAGGGCGCGCGGCTTTCCGGTGTTGCGGCACTCCGCGTCCGCGATCTCCTCCGCTCGCGCCTCGACCGCGTCCGCGATCTTCAGCAGCAGCTTCTGCCGGGTGGACGGGGTGGCGTCGCGCCAGGTGGGGAAGGCCGCCGCGGCGGCTGCCATCGCGGCGTCGACGTCGGCGGCGCCGGACCGGGGCGAGGTGGCGTACACCTCGCCGGTGACGGGGTCGGTGACCTCCAGATGGCCGCCGTCGGCCGCGTCGGTGTACTCGCCGTCGATGTGGTTGCGCAGTACGAGAAGCTCGCTCATCGTTCCGTTTCCGTGCTCGTGGCCGTCGTCGTGGGAGTGGCCGTGGCCGTCGTCGTGGGAGGGGCCGTGGCCGTCGTCGTGGCGGTGGCCGTGGCCGTCGTCGTGCCGGGCGCTGCCGAGAGGTGTTCGTGCACGGCCAGCCAGTGGCCGTGGGTCTGACGGCGGAAGACGATGGTCTCGCGCTCGTGGGTGGTCTCCGCACCGGACGTGGTGCTCACGGTGGTCTCCACCCGGTGGGTGAACACCGCCGTGTCCGCGAGGTGTTGGACCAGCCGGTCGGTGGAGGCGCAGGACAGGACGCGGAAGTCGTCCTCCGCGACCCAGCGGTCCCACAGTGCCCGGTAGTCCGCGGTGGAGCCGAGGCGTTCGGAGGTGGTGTGGAAGACGAATGTGGCGTCGGGCGCGAACGCCGCGAAGTAGTCGTCGAGACGGCCTTCGCCGAAAGCCGCCACCAGGGCGTCGGCGGCCCGCAGAACCTCGTCGTTCATGGGGTGGTGCTCCTTGCGTGCCATGCGTGCCTTGTGTGCCATGCGTGGGTGGTTCAGCCGACGCGGGCCACGGCCCGTACCGGGGCGCCGTCGGCGGCGGGAAGCCGCAGCGGCAGCAGGGAGACCTCGATGGGCTCTCCCGCCGTCTGCGCGTCGAGCAGGGGGTCGAGACCGGTGAGGTTCTCGGCGATAACGGCGTGGGCGCCGCACAGGATCCGGTGGGCGGGGAGGTCGTCGGCGGGAGTGGCATCGACGCTCAGCGCGTCGATGCCGACGGTGCGGATCCCGGCCTCCACCAGGAGTTCGGCGGCCTCCGGAGTGAGATACGGATGGGCGAGGTAGTCGTCGTGACCCCAGTGCCGCGACCAGCCGGTGGCCACCAGCACGATGGCCCCGGCCCGCAGCCGGCCTTCGAACAGGGACGGCCCGAGCGGTGTCCGGGGCCCCGCGCCACGGGCGTCCACCACCACCGCCCGGCCCCAGAAGCGCTCCAGGGGCAGCCGGTCGAGGGTGGGCAGCGCGTCGTCGATGTGGAACGGCGCGTCGACATGGGTGCCGGACTGCGACCCGATGTCCAGGTGCAGGACGTTCACCCCGTCGGCGGCGACGCTCAGCGCGGGGGCGATGGCCACCCGCGGATCGCCGGGGTAGACCGGCATGCCCGTGGCCACGGGTACGGAGAGGTCGATGAGGCGCACGCCGGCCTCACACCCCTTCCGCCACCGCGGGCACGGGCGTACCGGCCTCCGTGGTGATCGGCGGTACGGGCGCGTCCGAGGCGCGGACCAGCCGCGGCCCCTCGGGCCCGTACACCTCGCGCGGCTCGGGGAAGAGCCACAACAGCGCCAGATAGAGGAGGGACGCGGTGGCGAGGCCCACCGGCAGCGAGATGTCCGCGCCGTCGGCCAGATCGCCACACGGCCCGACGAACTGGCCGGGGACGTTGACGAAGAGCAGGGCGAGCACCGCCGCGGTCAGCCAGGCGCCCATGCCACGCCAGTTCCAGCCGTGGTGGAACCAGTAGCGGCCGCCGCGCTGGCGCCGGTTGAACACCTGGAGCGAATCGGGGTCGTACCAGCCACGCCGGGTCACATAGCCGAGCACCATGATGACCATCCAGGGGGCGGTACAGGTGATGATCAGCGTGGCGAAGGTGGAGATGGACTGGGACAGATTGGCGGCGAAGCGGCCGAGGAAGATGAACCCGATCGACATCACCCCGACGAGCAGGGTGGCCTGCACCCGGCTGAACCGGGTGAACACGCTGGAGAAGTCCAGGCCGGTGCCGTAGAGCGAGGTGGTGCCGGTGGACATGCCGCCGATGAGGGCGAGCAGACACACCGGCAGGAAGTACCAGCCGGGCGAGATGGCCAGCAGTCCGCCGACGTAGTTCGGCGCGCCCGCGTCCATGTACGGCGCGGCCTTCTTGGCGATGATCGAGGCGGTGGCCAGGCCGAAGAAGAACGGCAGGACGGTGGCGAGCTGCGAGGCGAAGGCCGCCGTGACCACCTTGCGGCGCGCGGTGTCGGCGGGGATGTAGCGCGCCCAGTCGCCGAGGAAGGCGCCGAAGGACACCGGGTTGGACAGCACGATCAGCGCCGAGCCGATGAACGCGGGCCAGAACCCGGCCGTGGACGCCGAGGGGAACATCCCCTGGTAGCCGGGGTCGAAGTCCCCCGCGAAGGCGAAGAAGCCGAGGACGAACAGCGTCGAGGCCGCCACCACCGCGATCTTGTTGACGAAGAGCATGAACCGGAAGCCGTACACGCACACCGTCAGCACCAGCAGCGCGAAGACGCCGTAGGCGAGCGCGAACACCCCGTCGTTCTGTGGCACGCCCAGCAGCCGGTGGGCGCCGCCGACCAGCGCGTCACCGGAGGACCACACCGAGATGGAGAAGAACGCGATGGCGGTGAGCAGCGAGAGGAACGAGCCGACGATCCGCCCGTGCACCCCCAGGTGCGCCGAGGACGAGACCGCGTTGTTGGTGCCGTTGCACGGGCCGAACACCGCGAGCGGGGCGAGGATCAGGGAGCCGCCGACCACGCCGAGCAACGTGGCCGCCAGGCCCTGCCAGAAGGAGAGCCCGAAGAGGATCGGAAAGGCGCCGAGCACACAGGTGGCGAAGGTGTTGGCGCCACCGAACGCGACGCGGAACAGGTCGAAGGGGGTCGCGCTGCGGTCCGCGTCGGGGATGCGCTCGACCCCGTAGCTCTCGACCTCGGTCAGCGCCGGGGATTCACTCATCCGTCTTCTCCCGCTTCCCCCCCAGTGCGAGCAGGCTGATCAGGTCGTAGGCGACGTGGGAGGCCGCGACCGAGGTGATCTCGGCGTGGTCGTAGGCGGGCGCCACCTCCACCACGTCCGCGCCGATCAGCCGGCATCCGGCCAGTCCGCGCAGGATCTCCAGGAGTTCGCGCGAGGTCAGGCCGCCCGCCTCGGGGGTGCCGGTGCCGGGGGCGTGGGCCGGGTCCAGGCAGTCGATGTCGATGGAGATGTACAGCGGCCGGTCGCCGATGCGCTGCCGCAGCTGGTCGGCCACCTCGTCGGCGCCGCGCCGGTAGACATCGGCGGAGGTGACGATGCCGAAGCCCAGCTTCTCGTCCTCGGTGAGGTCCTGCTTGCCGTACAGCGGGCCGCGGGTGCCGACGTGCGAGAGGGCGGAGGTGTCGACGATGCCCTCTTCCACGGCCCGGCGGAACGGGGTGCCATGGGTGTGCTCGGCGCCGAAGTAGGTGTCCCAGGTGTCCAGGTGGGCGTCGAAGTGGAGCACCGCGACCGGGCCGTGGCGCCGTGCGGCGGCGCGCAGCAGCGGAAGCGCGATGGTGTGGTCGCCACCGATGGTGACCAGGCGGGTTCCCTCGGCCTGGAGGCTGCCCGCGGCGTCCTGGATGGTCTCGATGGCCTCGCCGATGTCGAAGGGGTTGACGGCGATGTCCCCGGCGTCGGCCACCTGCTGGGTGGCGAACGGGGACACGTCCAGGCCCGGGTGGTAGGGGCGCAGCAGCCGGCTGGCCTCGCGGACCGCGGCGGGCCCGAAGCGGGCGCCGGGGCGGTAGGAGACACCGCCGTCGAACGGGACGCCCACCACCGCCACGTCGGCCCCCGCGACCTCGTCGAGGCGGGGCAGCCTGGCGAAGGTGGCCGGGCCGGCGAAGCGCGGGACCCGGGAGGAGTCGACGGGTCCTCGGGGTTCGGTCATGGTGTTGCGGTCCCTTCTTGACGTGCGCCGGTGGGGTCCGGTCGAGCGAGTCTGCACAGCGGAGGAACCGCGCGACAATCGTTGCTGAGCCAAAGAGTTAGGCTCGATTTGTGGTGAACAACAAAGAGCAGGGTGTGACGGTCGAGGATCTGCTGTCGTATCCGGCCCTGCAACTGCGGTTGATCGCGGGTGGCGCGGGGCTGCACCGCTCGGTGTCATGGGCGCATGTGAGCGAGCTGGACGACCCCACGCCCTGGCTGCTCGGCTCCGAAATGATCATGACGACGGGGATAGCGATGCCCCGCTCGGCGGCCGGGCAGCGCGCCTATCTGGAGCGGCTGGACGACGCCGGGGTGGCCGCCCTGGCGGTCTCCGCCCAGCTGCGGATGCCCCCGCTGCGCCGGGCGTTCTTCGACGCCGCCGAGGAGCGGGGGATGCCGGTCCTGGAGATTCCGCTGGCGGTGCCGTTCATGGCGGTGGCGCAGGAGGTGGCCGCCGCCGTCCAGGAGGACGCCCGGCACCGGCTGGGCGCCCAGCTTCAGGTGTTCGGCGCGCTGCGCTGGCTGACCTCGGAGAATCTGGACACCGCGACGCTGTTCGGCCGGCTGGAGAAGCTGTCCGGCTACGACATCTATCTGTGCACCACGCAGGGCCGGCCGCTGCTGCCGGGGGTGCCCGCGCCCGACGCGTCGGTGATCCCCGGCTCGGCGGACGCCCCGCCGACCATCCCCGGTGGCTTCGCCCTCCCGGTCCCCTCCCCCGGTGGCCCGGCGGGCTTCCTCATCGCCTTCGAGCGGGAGGGCGCACGCCCGGCGGGGCTCGCCGTGGTGCAGCATATCGCCACGGTGGCCGCCCTCCAGCTCGCCATGGTCCGCACCGAGCGGGAGACGCTGCGCCGCGAGGGCGCGGAGACCCTCGCCGAGCTGCTCCAGGGCGCGCTCGAACCCGCGGTGGCGCGGCGCCATCTGCTGCGCCACTCCATCGAGGGCGAGACGGTGCTGGCGGTGGTCAGGGGCGTCACCGAGGACGCCGTGCTGCGGGCGCTGGAGGACCAGCCGTGTCTGCTGCTCAAGCGCGGTGAGGACCGCTATCTGCTCGGCTCGCCCGACCTGGGTGAGGCGGTCGAGTCCCTGCCGGGGGTGGCCGCCGGGATGAGCCGCCCGTTCAGCCCCGGCTCACCGCTGCGGATCGCCCAGCGCGAGGCGCTGTGGGCGGCCTCGCACGCCGTCGCGTCCGGCCGCGCCCTCGTGCGGTACGGCGACGATGTCACCGGCCGCTGGCTGCCCGACGACCCGGCCGCGCTGACCGATCTGGTCGAGCATGTGCTGGGCGAGGCGCTGCGCTACGACACCGGTCACGGCTCACGGCTGCTGACGTCGGTGCGCACCTGGATGGAGCGCGACCGCCGTACGGACGAGGCGGCCGCGGCGCTCCATGTGCACCCCAATACGCTCGCCTACCGGCTGCGCCGCTTCAGCGAGCTGACCGGCCGCGATCTGTCCACCACCGGCGCGTTCGCCGAGGTCTGGCTGGCGATCCGGGCGGCGGGGCAGCTCGGCCTGCTCGACTGAGTGTCTCTGCTCGGGGCCGAGTGTGGCTCCTCGGGGCTGAGTGTCTCTGCTCGGGGCCGAATGTGGCTCCTCGGTGCGTTCGGCGCTCAGTGCGGGCGTCGGCCCCAGCAGGTGATGAGCGGGGCGGTGGTGACGTCCATGCCCTCGCCGCGCAGATGGTCCAGGTGGCGCTCGATCTCCTCCTCGGTGGCCAGGCCGCCCGCCACCAGCTGCCCGCGCAGCTGGCGCACGGTGGCCGCCTCCAGCTCCCGGCAGGCCGGGGAGGTCAGCGGGAAGCAGCCCTCGGCGCGGACGTCGTGCAGCCCGGCGCCGCGCAGCAGGGCGGGCAGGGTGCGGCCGAAGGCGAGGTCCACACCGCGCTCGGCGAGCAGCGCGCGGAATCCGCGGCGGATCCGGTTGGCCAGCTCCTCGGCCGGGCCGCGTTCCTCGGGGCAGGCCAGGGGCTGGAGCGCCGGGTCGGCGTCCTCCACCACCAGCCATCCGCCCGGCCGCACCGCCCCGGCCATCCGCCGCAGCGCCTCGGCCCGGTCGGGCAGATGCACCAGCACCAGCCGGACGTGGACGAGGTCGAAGCCGTCGCCCGGTGGCTCGTCGCGGGCCACGTCATGGCGCCGTACCTCGATCGGTCCGGTGGCCGGGCCGGACAGCTCGGTGAGCCAGGAGGTGTCGATGTCGGTCACCAGCACCCGCCCGGTGGGCCCGGCACGCTCGGCGAGGGCGGTGGGCACCGAGGGCCCGCCCGCTCCCACCTCCCAGCAGCGCCATCCGGCGGCCAGGCCGAGCTGGTCGAGGTGGTCCAGGGTCCAGGGGTCGAACAGCTCGGCCAGCGCCTCGAAGCGCCGGCCGGCCTCGCGCTGCCGGTTGTCCAGCAGATAGCCGGTCTCGGATGTCATGTGCCCCATCCTCCCGCGCCGGCCGCCGTCAGCGTGTCCAGGGCGCGTTCGATCTGGTTCCGAAACGCTTCCACCACCGGGTCAACGAACGCCCATGAGTGCTCGCCGGGATGCTCCAGGTACAGCGTGCACGCGAAGTCTCCTTGCGGCGCATCCGTTTCGCACCACCGGGGACGGCAGAACCGGTGAGCCTGGCTGTCGTCCCACAGGAACCACAGGGCCGGGTTGTCGTCCAGCAAGTGGTCAGCGTCGTCTCCCTCGCCAAGGACTTCCCCGGCACCTGGGAGCATCAGCGCCGCCGGGAGTGGCGGCCCCCTCGGACAGCGAGCGCATCGGCAACCGTACGGTCCTGGTCTGGGGCACCGGTTCCATCGGGCGGGCCGTCGCCGGGCTGCTGCGCGCGGTCGGCAGGCGGGTCAGTGGCGCCGGCCGCACACCACGGGCCGCCGACCCGGACTTCGGCGTGGTGCACGGCCCGGCGGGTCTGCGCGAAGCGCTGGGCGAGGCGGACTATGTGGTCCCGGCCGCCCCGCTCACCCCCGCCACCCGTGGCATGGTGGACGCGCCCGTACTGGCGGCGATGAAGCGGGGCGCGCGGCTGGTCGACGTCGGGCGTGGCCCGCTCGTCGACGAACAGGCCCTCGTGGACGCCCTGGCCCAGGGCAGGCCGGCCGGGGCCGCGCTGGACGCCTTCACCCATGAGCCGCTGCCGGTGGACTCGCCCCTGTGGGAGATGCCGGGTGTCATCGTCTCCCCGCACACCGCGGGCGAGGTCACGGACTGGCGCGCCGACCTGGGCGAACCGGATGAGACGGCCGATACGCCGTGAACGGATGAAACGGCCGCTGACGCCCCCCGCGCGCCGGCGACCGTTTCATCGTTCGGCGCGGACCTGGGGCAGTTCCAGGGCCGAGCCCCCGTGCACGGTGACGCGCACGGGCGTGAGGGTGGTCGCGTCGAGCACCGGCTCGCCGCTTCCGGTGTTACGGGCGAACCGTGGGTGGGCGCCACCGCTGATCTGCAGACGGATCCGGTGGCCGGGGACGAAGCGGTGGGCGGTGGAGCTCATCGGCACGGTGATCTCCAGGGGGTGCGCCGGTGTGGTGGGCAGCCGCACCAGCCCGTCGCACACATTGAAGGAGCGGCCCTTTTCGTCGACGTCGCAGAGCCGGGCGAAGACATCGGCGTACCCGGTGTCCGTGGAGATCCGCAGCCGTGCGGCCACCGGGCCCAGGACATCCATGGGCTCGTTCAGCGGCTCACTGGTGAACGTCAGCACATCGGGGCGCCCCTCGAGGTCGCCGTTGTCACGGCTCCCGGCGGCTGGCGAGAGCAGTGGCCCGCCGATGGACGGGGTGGGATCGGCCGGGTCGTAGCGGAAGGCGGCGAGCGGGACGGACGTCTCGGGCGGCTGCCGGAGGAGCCGCCCGTCCCCCGCGGCGAACCACTGGCCGACGGCCGGGGACGGCGGCCACTCGGCGAGGTCCCGCCAGTGCCCCTGACCACCGATGTGCACCCGCACCCCGGCCGGGCGCAGCCCCGAGGGGTCGTCGCACAGATGGGCACGCAGCCAGGCGAGGCTTTCGGCGAAGACCTCCGGCCAGCCCGCCTGAAGCGCGGAGGTGTGGGTCCAGGGGCCGACGAGCAGGGAGGTCTCGCAGCCCGCCCGGCGCAGCCGGGCGTACTGCTCGAAGGTCTGGTCCACCAGCGCGTCATGCCACCCGCTGATCAGACAGGTGGGGATGGGCGAGGTGGCCGCGGCGCCACCCGTGGACGCGCCCTCCCAGAACGGGTCGTCGGCGTCCGGGTGCGACATCACCTCGTCCAGCCAGGGCACTTCGCCCCCGAGTCCGCGGACGTACGAGCCGCGCAGCGGCAGCGCCCGGGTCATCTCCGCGAGGTGGCGCCGCAGCCGCAGCGTGGCCCGGAGGAAGGGGCCGAACCCCCGGTGCTGGGAGGTCATACCGGAGCCCACGAGCAGCGCGTTCTCCAGTCGCAGGGCACCGTCGCGGTGGAACAGGGCATACGGATCGTGCAGGCCGACCTGCACCACCATCGCCCGCAGCTCCGGCGGCGGGTCCAGGGCGAGCGCCCACTGCACATAGCCGAGGTAGCTCGGGCCGAGGGTGCCCAGCGCGCCGTTGAACCAGGGCTGGTCGCGCAACCAGCGCACGGTGGCCAGGCCGTCGGCGGCCTCGTTCCGCCAGAAGTGGAACTCGCCGCCCGAGCCACCGGTGCCGCGGCAGCTCTGCAGCACGACGTGGAAGCCCTGCTCGGCGAAGAGCACGCCGTACATGGGTGACCAGGGCACTCCCCTGCCGTAGGGCGAGCGCACCAGCAGGGTGGGGAAGTCGCCGTCCGCGCGCGGGAAGTAGTGGTCCGTGCGGAGGAGGCTGCCGTCGGCGGCCGGGACCTCCAGGCCCGGCTCCCATCCCGCCTCGTACCGCTTGGCCGGAAGGCCGCGCCAGGTCGCCCGCATCATCCGTGCGGACAGCGGCGGCTTGGCAGAGGGCGCGACCCAGGTGGTTCCGGCCCCGCCGCCGGTGGCTCCGGACACTCCATCGCGTGTGTGTGACGTCATCCCGCGTTCCCCTCCGCTAATCTCGTACCACGTACGAGAATAGTAGATGCTTGGATGGATTCCGCAAGTCGCCGTGGCGGGGCAAGTCGCCGTGGCGGGGCAAGTCGCCATGGCGGGGCAAGTCGCCATGGCGGGGCAAGTCGCCGTGGCGGGGAAGGAGCGATCAGGTCGTGGTGCGCGGTGACGGGTCCGGCGCCGGAGGCGTCGACCCCCAACAGCTGTGGCTGAACTCCGACCGCCCCCGCAAGGGGCGCAAACCCGCCTTCAGCCGTACGGCGATCACCGCCGCGGCGGTCGCTCTCGCGGACGCGGAGGGAATCGACGCGGTCACCATGCGGCGGGTGGCCTCGCAAGTCGGCGCCGGGGTGATGTCGCTGTACAGCTACGCCCCCGACAAGGAGACGCTGCTGCAGCTGATGGTCGACCATGTGAGCGGCGAGCTGTCACCGCCGGACCCGCTGACCGGCGACTGGCGTGCCGATCTAAAGGCCATCGCCCATGCCCAGCGCGCCCTGATGCTCCGCCACCCCTGGCTGCCCGCCGCGCTGTTCAACCGCCGCTGGTCCCTCGGGCCCAACACCCTGGCCTTCCTGGAACACGCGCTCGCCGCCCTGCGGCCCACCGCGCTGGACGGCGGCGCGAAGCTGGAGGTGTTCAGCCTGATCACGGGTTTCGCCGCCAGACTCGTCGCCGACGAGATCGCCCAGGCCGCCCTCTCCGCCTCCCCCGGGCAAGCCGCCGCCGAAGCCCGCTATCTCGCCGCGGTGGCCGCCGACGGCCACCATCCGGAGCTGGCCGAGGCCCTCTCCGCCCCGGTACGCCCGCTCACCCCCGACGCCACGTTCGCCCGGCTGCTCGACCGCATGGTCGACGGCCTGGACGCGGGCTCGTAAGAAGGTCCAGGGGAGGCCTAGGGGAGGCCTAGGGGTTGGTCCACGCCTCCGGGTCCTCGGCGAGACCCAGGACGTCGCCGGGCAGCTTGGCCGCGGCCACCTCCGCGAGGGTCACCTCGCCGAGGATCTTGCGTACGTTGGCCCGTACCGCGATCCACAGCGGCAGCAGCGACTCCGCGGGGCCGCAGTACGACAGCTCGGGCGGGCGCACTCCGCGCACCGACACCAGCGGGCCGTCGACCACCCGGATCACCTCGGCGATGCTGATGGCGTCCGCCGGGCGGGCCAGCCGGTAGCCGCCCTTGCCGCCGCGCTGGCTGGCCACCAGGCCGCCCCGGCGCAGATCGCCCAGGATCCCCTCCAGGAACTTGTGCGGGATGCCCTGCGCGGCGGCGATCGCCTCGGCCTTGACGGAGGTGTCCTCCCCCGCCACGGCCAGTTCCAACGCCGCCCGCACCGCATAGTCCGCCTTCGCCGAGATCCGCATGCGCCGATTATCCGCCACCTGAACGCCGGGCCGTCAGAAGGGCAGGGTGAACGGGGGGTGCTCGCCGTTGAGGAAGTAGTCCCCGACCTCGTGGAGCCGGTGGGCGACGGGGTCGTAGAGGGTGTGGGTGCGTGCGTTGCGCCAGAAGCGGTCGAATCCGTAGGCGGAGGAGGCGGAGCGGGCGCCGACGACGTCCAGGGCGCGGGCGGTGGCGTCGTGGGCGGCCCGGGAGGCGGCGGCCTCGGCCGCGGCGGCGAGCACGGTGATCTCGGCGCATTCGTCGTCGGTCAGGTCCTCGCCGCGCGCCAGCCCGCCGTCCAGGGCCTCCAGCGCCTGGTCGGCGAGGGCGGCGGCGGAGAAGGTGGCGACGGTCAGCTCCCCGTAGGTGGTCAGCGCGTGCGGATCGCGCGGGGAGGTGTGCGGCCAGGGAGCGTGCACCGCCCTGGTGTACTCGCGGGCCTCGGCGAGCACCCCCTGCGCGATCCCGAGACATATCTGCGCCGAGACCAGTCGGCCGGTCGGCGCGGCCAGGCCGCTGAACGGCGAGAGGGTGTCCTCGTCCCAGGAGAGCGTGCCGAGCACCGCGTCGTCCCCGACCGGCACCGCGTCGAACTCCACGCTGCCGCCGGCCGCCAGCCGCTGTCCGAAGGTGTCCCCGTCGTCGCCGCCGCACACCACACCGGGGTGGGCGGTGTCGACGAGCACGGCCAGCGGTTCGCCGGTGTCGGCGTGGGTGGCGCGGACGGCCAGCCGGTCGGCGACCAGGACGCCGGTGGCGTACCCCTGGCGTCCGTTCACCAGCCGGCCGTCCCGCCCGGAGGTGAGCGTCAGCCGTGGCTCGCGGGGGGCCAGACCGCCGCCCCAGCACCACTGCCCGGCCGCCGACTCGCGCTCCACCCGGGCCGCGAGCTCGGCCCCGCCGAAGAAGCGGGCGCTGAAGGACAGCAGGTAGTGACAGCCGAGCACCTGGCCGATCGCGCCATCGGCCGCTGCGATCTTCCGTACGACGGCGCAGGCCGTGGACCAGCCCGCTCCCCCGCCGCCGTGCTCGACGGGGATCAGCAGCGCCAGCAGCCCCGCCTCGCGGAGCCGCGCGATCTCGTCGTACGGCGTCTTACCTGCCTGATCGCGAACGACCGCGTCCGTGGCGAGGTCGTCCGCCGCCTCTCCGGCGATCTGCAGCCACCACGCGCGGTCGGGCGCTTCGGCCGCCGCATCCACCACCGTCACGCCCGCTCCCCTCCATTCGGCCGGACTCCATCATTCCCTATTTTTCCAGTAGGGAAAATAGGGAACTTGGCGGTGGACGTCCACCAAGTGATGTGCGGCATATGCCAGTGCTACGTTTGTCCGAGAACGCCCTATTCCGTGAGTGAGGTCCTGGAATGGTGGAGCGGCGCGGAACAGACGCGGTGGGGCGCTCCCACTCATGGGGCGATGAACGGCTATCCCTCCTCTCGGCGGTCGGCACGGCGCTCACCGACCGCGAGGTGCTGCAGCACGCCCTGGACCAGGCGGTCTCCGAGCTGGGCGGCCTGGCGGGCCTGGTGCACTGGTCCTGCGGCCCGGCCGGGAGCCGTACGCTGCGCCTGGTCCTCGCCAGCGGGCTGCCGCTGCCCGCCCTGGGCGGCTGGGAGGAGATCCGCCAGGACGATGCCCCGCTCGCCCCCGCCCGCGCGGTACGGGACGGCCGCTTCGTATGGCTGCCGGCGGCGTCCGGCGAGGCCGTCGGGGTCGGAGAGACCGCCGGGGTCGGAGAGACCGCCGGGCCCGGGGAAGCCGCCGGGCCCGCTGAGGCCGCCCGCGCCGCCGCCGGGAGCCTCCCGGCGGCGACCACGGTGGCGTCCGTTCCGCTGAGCGGGCCGGACGGGCCGGTGGGCGCGCTGTCCGTCCTCACCGGCCCGCGGGAGCCGGCCCCTGAGCAGGCCGCCTTCCTCGAGGCGGTGGGACGCTGGGCGGAGCGCCGCCTCGCACGCTCGGGAGCCGCGGTCGACGACTGCGACGAGCACCCCTGGTGGCAGCAGCGGCCGGGCGGCTCGGTGCTCCAGCAGTCCCTGGACGCGGTCAAGGCCGGCTCCTGGGAATGGGGCATCCACACCGGTGAGATGCGCTGGGACCGGGCGGGGCTGACGCTTCTCGGCCTCCCAGGTGGCTACGAGCGGCGGATCGAGAGCTGGCTCGACCTGATCCACCCGGAGGACATGCCGCGGGTGATGGCCGCCACCGAGAAGTCGCTGCGCGAGCGGAGCGGCTACGAGGCCGAGTACCGGGTCCGCCGCCCCGACGGCACCACCGGCTGGGTGCAGAGCCGCGCCCATCTCGAGCTCGACGCGAACGGCGAGCCGGTCCGCATGCTCGGGAAGGTCTGGGACACCACCGAGAGCCGGATGGCGCGGGAGTCGGTGGGGCAGGCGCTGCGCTACATGAGCGACGCGTTCTTCGCGGTGAACCGGGACTGGCGGATCACCTTCCTCAATGTCGAGGCCGAGCGCCTGGTCGGCCCGGCCGGAGAGGTGCTCGGCCGGCCGCTCTGGGAGGGCCCCGCGGGCACGGTCCCCGAGTTGGAGGACCGCTGCCGGCGCGCCGCCTCCGACGGCAGGCCGACCGGGTTCGACATCCAGTGGCCCACCGACGGCCGCTGGTACCACATCCGGCTGGTCTCGGTGCCCGATGGGCTGACGGCCTATCTCACCGATGTCACCGAACGGCGCACCCAGGCCGCGCGGCGCGCGGAGGCCGAGCGTGTCGGCGCCGAACAGGCCGCCCGCATCGGCGAGTTGGGCAACGCGCTCGCCGACGCGGTGACCACCCAGGACGTCGTCCAGGTCGTGGCCGCCCATGTGCTGCCGCCGTTCGGCGCCTCGGGTCTGCTGATGCTGTGTCTGGAGGGCGGCCGGCTGAACGTGGTGGGGTCCGTGGGCTATCCCCGGGCCTTCCTCAGCAGGGTCGACGGGGTCCCGGCGTTCGGGGGCTACCGGCTGCTCAACGAAGTGCTCGGCTCGCGCCGGCCGCGCTTCATCGCCTCGACCGAGGAGTACGAGCGGTTGTTCCCCGATCTCACCGGCAACCCCGCCATCGCACGGAAGAACGCCTGGGCCGTGCTTCCGCTGATCGCCTCCGGCAACGCCATCGGCACCTGCAGCGTCTCCTTCGACGAGCCCCGGCACCTGTCCGCCGATGAGCGCACCCTGCTCACCGCACTCAGCGGAATGGTCGCCCAGGCGCTGGCCCGGGCCCGGCTCTACGACACCGAGCACGCCCGCGCCCAAGCCCTCCAGCGCGGTCTGCTGCCCCGGGTCCTGCCCTCACCGGCCACCCTCACCCCCGCCGTCCGCTATCTGCCCGCCAGCAGCGGTACGGACATCGGTGGCGACTGGTACGACGTGATCCCGCTGTCCGCTGAACGGGTGGCCCTCGTCATCGGCGATGTGATGGGCCACGGTCTGGCCGAGGCCGCCACCATGGGGCGGCTGCGCACCGCCGTGCACACGCTCGCCAACCTCGAGCTGCCCCCCGAGGAGGTCCTGGCCCATCTGAACGAGGTCGTCAGCGATCTGGGCGACGACTCCTTCGCCACCTGTCTGTACGCGGTGTACGACCCCATCACGGGGCACTGCTCCCTCGCCCGCGCCGGTCATCCCCCGCCCCTGATCGTGCGCCCCGACGGCAGCGTGGAGTGCCTGGGGCCGACGCCCGATCCGCCGCTGGGCGCCGGGGAGCCCCCGTTCTCCACGGTGGATCTGCGATTGCCCGACGGGAGTCTGCTGGTGATGTACACCGACGGCCTGGTGGAGTCCGCGGCGCGCGACATCGACACCGGTATCGCCGAGTGCACCCAGGTGCTGACCAGCGAGTACGGCCGTCTCCTCACCTGTCCTCCGCCCCGCCCCCGGATGAGCGGCCGCGGGGCGGGCGGCCCGCACGGGACGGACCACGACCGGCTCGACCGGCTCTGCGACCTCCTGGTCGGGGCCATGCTGCCCACGAAGCGGCTGACCGCCGACGACACCGCCCTGCTGATCGCCCGGCTGCACGGGCTGGCGTCCGGGAACACCGCCGGGTGGCCACTGCCGGCGGACCCGGTGGCCGCCGGTCTCGCCCGCGCCCATGTGCGCGAACAGCTCCAGGCATGGGGTCTCGACGAGCTGGTCATGACCACCGAACTACTGGCCAGCGAGCTGGTCGCCAATGTCGTCCGGCACGCCAGGGGGCCGACCCGGCTCCGGCTGATCCGCGGCGGATCGCTGATCTGCGAGGTCTCGGACGCCAGCGCCACCACTCCCCGGATCCGCCGGGCCGCCGAGACGGACGAGGGAGGCCGGGGGCTGCAGTTGGTCTCCGCGCTGTCGCAGCGCTGGGGGACCCGTTACACCGCCGAGGGCAAGTGCATCTGGACGGAGCAGCCCATCGCGTGGACCGGCGCAGCGTCCTGATGAGGCCGCCCCAGGGGCCGGCGTGCGTCAGCCGATGGCCGGCTCGCCGCCCCGGGCCTCCAGGATGGCGCCGGTGATGTAGCTCGCCCGCGCGGAGACGAGGAAGAGCACGGCCTCGGCGATCTCCTCGGGCACCGCGGGCCGGTCCAGGACCGTGGCCCGCACCACGGTCCGCAGGGCCTCCTCCCCCATCTCGGAGGTGCCCGGGGTGCGGACCGGGCCCGAACGGACGGCGTTGACCCGGACTCCCCGGCCGCCGAACTCATCGGCCCACACCCGGGTCAGCAGTTCCAGCGCGGCCTTCGAGGCGCCGTACGCCCCGGCGTCGCGGGCGGGGGCACCGGCGGCGATGGTGCTGAGGTTGACGATGGCCCCGTGGCCCCGGGCGGCCATACCCGGCGCGAGCCGCCCGACCAGCAGAAGCGGTGCGCGGGCGTTGATGGCCATATGGACGTCGAACATCTCGGACGAGGTCCCGGCGGTGTCCGCGAACCGGTAGACGCCCGCGTTGTTGACCAGGATGTCCACGTCCCCCGCCTCGGCGGCCAGCCGCCGCACATCGTCGGCCTCGGCCAGATCCGCCGCCGCGAACCTGGCCGTGGCCCCCGCCGCGGACACCTCCTCGACCACCTCCGCGCCCCGGCGCGCGTCCCGGCCGTGGACGACGACCTCGGCCCCCAGCGCGCCCAGCCGCAGCGCCACGGCCCGGCCGATCCCCGCCGTGGCGCCGGTGACCAGGGCCGTGGCACCGGACAGCTCACCCCTCATACGGACACTCCTCACCGTAGGCCGGACACCGATCCACACCACACGCACCGGATGCTTACCGCACCCACCCCCACCGGGCCGTACGGCTCGCCGCCCCGAGGGCTGAACGGAGACACGATCTTCCGCGTGGCGCTCGTCTTTGCTGTACTGCGGGGATGCGGGAAACATCGTCAACCAGCCATGTCGCCCTGGTGACGGGGGCGAACCAGGGAATCGGGGCCGCGACGGCACGAGCGCTGGCGGCCCGCGGTGTCGCGGTGCTCTGCACCTATCTGCGACCGCCATCCGGCACCGGCGAGGGGGACGCCCCGGATCCGTACCACGCCGCGCGATCCACCGACGGTGAAGAGGTCGCGGCCGAGATCCGCCGGGCCGGAGGGCGCGCCGAGGCTTTTGAGGCGGACCTCGGCGACCCGGCGGTTCCGGAGCGGCTCTTCGACCTCGCCGAGGACCGCCTGGGCCCGGTCGACATCCTGGTCAACAACGCCTCGGGGTGGATCCAGGACACCTTCACCCCCGATTCGGCCGACCGGTTCGACCGGCCGCTGCGCCCCGTCACCGCGGAGACCTGGTCCCGGCAGTTCTCGGTGGACGCGATGGCGCCCGCGCTGCTGATCGGCGAGCTGGCCCGCCGCCACCGGGCGCGCGGTGCCGACTGGGGGCGGATCGTGGGCCTGACGTCGGGAGGGGAGCTCGGTTTCCCCGGAGAGGTGTCCTACGGCGCCGCGAAGGCCGCCCAGACCGACTACACGCTGTCGGCGGCCGCGGAGTTGGCCGGCCTCGGCATCACGGCCAATGTGGTGCGGCCGCCCGTGACCGACACCGGGTGGGTCACGGACGAGGTCCGGCGGTTCGTCGCCGCGAGCCCCACCCATTTCCATGTCGCCGATCCGGCCGACGTCGCGAGGACCATCGTCTTCCTCGCCTCGGACGAGGCCGCGCTCATCACCGGAAACGTCATCACCCTTCGCTGACAAGGATCGCCAGAGGGAGTGCGGAAATGACTGACACGGGAACACACGGCCGTCGGCGCAGCGCGGCCTGGTTCGGTGCGGAGGGCCGGTCCGGGATGGTCTATCGGTCCTGGATGCGCAACCAGGGCTATACCAGTGAGGTGTTCGACGGCCGTCCGGTGATCGGCATCGCCACGACGTGGTCGGAGCTGGCGCCCTGCAACAGCCATCTGCGGCGGGTGGCCGAGTCGGTGAAGCGCGGGGTGTGGCAGGCCGGTGGCTTTCCGCTGGAGTTCCCCGCGATGGCGCTGGGCGAGACGCTGATGCGACCCACCGCGATGCTCTACCGCAATCTGCTGGCCATGGAGGCCGAGGAGCTGATACGGGCCAATCCGCTGGACGGTGTGGTGCTGCTGTCCGGCTGTGACAAGACCACCCCGGGGCTGCTGATGGCCGCCTCCAGCGTCGATCTGCCGGCCATCATGGTCACCGGCGGCCCGATGCTCAACGGCAAGTACCGGGGCGGGGATGTGGGCTCGGGCACCCAGGTGTGGCGGTTCGAGGCCGAGTTGGCGGCCGGGCGGATGACCCAGGAGGAGTGCTTCTTCGCCGAGGGCTGTATGGCCCGGTCCAACGGGCACTGCATGACCATGGGCACCGCGTCCACCATGGCGTCGATGGCCGAGGCGCTCGGTATGCAGCTCCCCTATTCGGCGAGCTGGCCGGCGGTGGACTCGCGGCGGTACGAGACGGCGCAGCGCGCCGGGCAGCGGATCGTGGCCATGGTGGAGGAGGATCTGCGGCCGTCTCAGATCATGACCCGGGAGGCGTTCGAGAACGCGATCCGGGTCAACGCGGCCATCGGCGGCTCCACCAACGCGGTGATCCATCTGCTGGCCATCGCGGGACGGCTGGGGGTGCCGCTGGCTCTCGACGACTTCGACGCGCTGGCCCGGGAGGTGCCCACGCTGGTCGATCTGCAGCCCTCCGGACGGTTCCTGATGGAGGACTTCTGCTACGCCGGTGGGCTGCCGGTGGTGATGCGCGAGCTGGGCGCGCTGCTGCACCCGGAGCCGACCACGGTGACCGGCCGTACGGTGGCGGAGAACGTCGCCGACGCCGAGTGCTGGAACCGCGAGGTGATCCGGACGCTGGACGACCCGTTCCAGGAGGCCGGCACCGGCACCGCCGTACTGCGCGGCAATCTCGCGCCGAACGGCGCGGTGATCAAACAGTCCGCCGCATCGCGCCGTCTGCTCACCCACCGTGGCCAGGCCCTGGTGTTCGACACCCCGGAGGACTACCTCGCCGTGCACGCCGACGAGGATCTGCCGGTGGACGAGAACACCGTGCTGGTGATCCGGGGCAGCGGCCCGCGCGGCTATCCGGGCATGCCCGAGGTGTCCAATGTGGTGCTGCCGCCCAAGTTGCTGCGCAGGGGCGTCGAGGACATGGTGCGCATCTGTGACGGCCGGATGTCCGGCACCGGCTTCGGCACCGTGGTGCTCCATGTGTCCCCCGAATCCGCCGTCGGCGGCCCGCTCGCGCTGGTGCGCGACGGCGACTGGATCACGCTGGACGTCCCGGCGCGTACGCTGACCCTGGACGTGGGCGAGGAGGAGCTGGAGCGCCGACGGGCCGCCTGGGAGCCCCCGCCGCCGGTCGCCGACCGGGGCTGGAGCAGGCTGTACACCGAGCATGTGCTGCAGGCGGACCAGGGCCTTGACCTGGACTTCCTGGTCGGCGGCAGCGGACATCCGGTGCCCCGAGAGTCCCACTGACCGCCGACCACTGACTCTCACGGTCGTGTGGTGGTCCGCCCACGGATCACCACGCGGCCGTCCGTACGGTCACCACGCGGCCGTCCGTACGGTCACCACGCGGCCGTCCCGGTCACCACGCGGCCATCCCCACGGATCACCACATGACCGTCCCCACGGTCACCGCGCGGCCCGCCGTCAGTCGGCCAGGAGCCTGCGCAGCCACCGCAGCCGCGCCTCCCGGGCGTCCCGCGAGATGGCCGCCTGCGGTGCCATGCTGTCGAATCCGTGGAAGCCGCCGGCCCAGACGTGCAGTTCGGCCTGTCCCCCGGCCAGCCAGATGCGGCAGGCGTAGTCGACGTCCTCGTCGCGGAAGGTCTCGGCGGACGCCACGTCGATGAACGCGGGCGGCAGACCGGACAGATCCGCCGCACGGGCCGGTGCGGCGTACGGCGAGACATCGTCACCCCCGCGCGCGGCGCCCAGCAGCGCCGTCCACCCGGCCTCGTTGGCGGCCCTGTCCCACACCCCGACGCCGGTCAGCTGCCGGGCGGAGGGCGTGTCGTTGCGGTCGTCCAGCATGGGGCACATCAGCAGCTGCCCGAACAGGGCGGGGCCGCCGCGGTCCCGGGCCAGCAGGGCGACGGCCGCGCCGAGGCCACCGCCCGCGCTGCCCCCGGCGACAATGACGCGCCCCGGGTCGATGCCCAGCTCGGCGGCGTGTTCGGCCGTCCAGACCAGACCGGCGTAGCAGTCCTCGACCGGCCCCGGGTGCTGGGTCCCGGGCGCCAGGCGGTACTCCACGGAGACCACGGAGAGTCCCAGCTCCTGGGCGAGGTCGAGCATCTCCGGCATGCCGGTACGGTTGTCACCGACCGTCATGCCGCCCCCGTGGATGTGGTAGAGCGCGGGCACCGGAGTGGCCGCGTCCGCCAAACGGCAGATCAGCAGGGAGACGTCCGGCGCGCCCGCCGGGCCGGGGACGGACCGCTCCTCGACCCGGAAGACCCCGTCGCGCTCCAGGGCCTCGTTCGTCACCGGTGCCAGTCCGGGCACGTCCTCGGGGGGCGTCGCACCCGGATCGGCCCCGGATCCGCCGGGCGGCACGAGCTCATGGATGGCCGCGAGCGCCGAGGTGAGTTCCGGGTCGAACGGCGGCGGTGGTCCGAGCGGCGCCGTGGCCGTCCGTTCGGGCGAGGTGTGCTCCATGGTCGGCTCCCAGGGGGGTGGCAGGAAGAACTCCAATGGTCGGCCGCCCATTGCCTCAAGATCAGCAGCCACGCGGCGGATTGTATCCGGCCGGGTGGCGAGGCGGCCGGGGCGGCCTGACCCCCGGTCAGCCCGCTGCCGTTCCAGCCCCCGTCGGTCAGCCGTTCCAGCTCTCGTCGTACGGATCGCGCGGGGCCGGGACCGGCGTGGACCGGCTGACCTCGAGGTACGGAATGGCGCCACCGCCCACCGGGTCCTTGGTCCGCTTGCGGGTGTAGGTGCCGATGACCTGGAGCCAGGTGTCGGGCTGCAGCACCGTCGGCATCCGTCCGGTCAGGCCGATCTTGACGGGCTGGGCGTCGGCGGCACAGCAGTTGAGCGCCATCCGGACGAGGTAGGGGGCGCCGTGGCCGTCGAGCGCGACAAAGCCGGTGATCTTGACCCTCCGGTGCTCCAGGGAGCGACCGTGGTCGTACACCGCGCGCCCGGCGTAGTCGGCCACATTGAGCGGCAGCGGGTCCCCGGCGGGGAGGGCGGGGAAGCCCCAAGGGCGTTGCAGCGCCGTGCCGGTGTGCATGGCCGTGTACGAGCCGAGCGCGGGCGGCGCCACCAGGATGAGGGCGAACAGCGGGAGCACCAGGAGCCAGGAGACACGTGGTTCCCGGTGCGCGTGGCCGCCTTCGCCCTCCCCCGCGTCCTCACCGGCCGTGCGCGTCCGCCGCTCGTACCAGACGGTGGCGACGGCGGCCGCCATCAGGACGACACCGGCCGCGAGGAGCAACGGGCGCAGCCCCGCCTTCACATAGCGCAGATAGAGGTCGGTCGATCCGGCCCGCAGCACCGCCCCGCCGACCAGGAACAACACGATCGCCTGAGCCTTCCGGTTCACAGCAGCACCGCCCCGACCAGGGTCGACACCAGGACGGCGAGAACGAAGGTGGCGGGCGCGAACCGCAGCGCGAAGCCGCGGCCGAAGGTACCGGTCTGCATGGCGAACAGCTTCAGGTCGATCATCGGCCCGACGACGAGGAACGCCAGCCGTGCGGTGAGCGAGAATTGCGACAGGGACGCGGCCACGAAGGCGTCGGCCTCCGAGCAGATCGACAGCAGCACCGCGAGCACGGCCAGGGCCAGGATCGACACGACCGGGTCATCGGCGGCCCCGCGCAGCCAGCTCGCCGGGACCACGGCCTTGAGGGTGGCGGCGGCCATCGCGCCGACGACGAGGAAGCCACCGGCGTGCATCACATCGTGGCGCACGGACGCCCAGAACGCGGCGCCCTTGCCGTGGCCGTGGAAGGCGGGGCGGGCCGGTGGGCGCAGCCAGTCGGCCCGCCCCAGCCGCTGCCACAGCCAGCCCATCGCACACGCCACGAACAGACTCGCCACGAACCGGGCGAGCACCATCTGCGGCTGGCGGGGGAACGCGACGGCGGTGGCGGTCAGCACGATCGGGTTGATCGCCGGGGCGGACAGCAGGAACGCCAGCGCCGCCGCGGGGGTGACGCCCCTGCGCACCAGCGCCCCGGCCACCGGGACGGAGGCGCATTCACAGCCGGGCAGCACCGCCCCGGCCACGCCCGCCACCGGCACCGCGACGGCGGGACGCCGCGGCAGCGCGCGGGCGAAGAACGACGGCGGGACGAACACCGCGATGAGCGCCGACAGCAGCACCCCGAGCACGAGGAAGGGCAGGGCCTGGAGGACCACCGCGGTGAACACGGTCATCCAGCTCTGTGCCACCGGGGCCGACAGCGCCCGGCGGACCGGCCCCTGTGCGACGACCACCACGAGCAGCAGCATGATGAGGCCGAGGGAGGAATCGAACCGCCCGCCCCGCGGATCGCCCGCGTCGCGGCGATCGGCCGCGGTCGGGGCCGCTTCGGTCGTGGTGGTCACGGGTGAGGTACCTCCGGCGTCGAGGGTGTGTGGCGCGGTTCCCCGCCCCCTCCAGTACGCCGGTTCGGCCCCGTGTGCTCACCGCGGCCGCCATGAACCGGAAGTCGTCCGCCGCTCGGCTCAGCCCAGGCTCACCCACGTGCCCAGGTCGGCGGAGCGGGTCATGGCGTCCAGCACGGTGGCGCTGTGCACGGCGTCGTCCAGGGTGGCGCCGTGGGCCGTGCCCTCGGCGATGGAGCGCAGGAAGTGGTACGCCTCGATCACCTTCAGATCGTCATAGCCCATACCGTTGGCCGAGCCGGGCTGGAAGGCGGCGTACTCACCGTGCCCGGGGCCGACGTACACGGTGGACACGGGCTGGTCCTGGTACGCGGTGCCGCGGCTGACGCCGAGTTCGCCCATGCGCCGGAAGTCCCAGAACACCGCGCCCTCGGTGCCGTGGATCTCGAAGCCGTAGGTGTTCTGTTCGCCGACCGAGACCCGGCACGCCTCCAGCACCCCGCGGGCACCGGAGGCGAAGCGCAGCAGACACGAGACGTAGTCCTCGTTCTCCACCGGGCCCAGCTCGCCGCCGGTGGCCCGGGTGTGACCGGCGGTGGCGCCGGTGGGCCGGGCCCGTTCGGGTACGAACACGGCGGTGTCGGCGGTCAGCGCGTCGATCTCGCCGAGCAGGAAGCGGGCCAGGTCCACCCCGTGGGAGGCGAGGTCGCCCAGCACTCCGCTGCCGCCCCGCGCACGTTCGTACCGCCAGGTCAGGGCCCCTTCGGGGTGGGCGGCGTAGTCGCTGAAGAGGCGGACGCGGGCGTGGGTGACGGTGCCGATCTCCCCGGCGGCGATCAGCGCGCGGGCGGTCTGGACAGCGGGTGCGTTGCGGTAGTTGAAGCCGACCGCGCCCTGGACCCCGGCCTCGGCCACGGCCCCGGCGACCGCGCGGGCGTCGTCGGCGGTGAGCCCGACCGGCTTCTCGATCCAGATGTGCTTGCCCGCACGGGCCATGGCGACGCCGATCTCGCGGTGCAGGAAGTTCGGCGCGGCGATGCTCACCGCCTGGACCCGGGGGTCGGCGGCCACCTCCTGCCAGTCCCGGGCGGCGGTGGCGAAGCCGTACCGCCCGGCGGCCTCCTCGGCGCGGCCGGGCACCTCGTCGGCGACGGCGACCAGTTCGGGCCGTACGGCCAGTTGCGGGAAGTGGTGCGGCAGCCGGACGTACGCCTGGGTGTGCACCCGTCCCATCCAGCCGAATCCCACGACGGCGACCCCGAGCGTGCTCACCATGACTGCCCTTCTTTGGACCGTTCCAGATCTTTCCCGACCCACACTGAAAGCCATCCCCGCAGGTGTCAACCCCCTTTGACAACCGCATCCACCCTGTGGAACGGTCCAGACCATGAGACCACCGACGATCCGCGATGTCGCCGAACGGGCCGGAGTGTCGAAGTCGCTGGTCTCCCTGGTGCTGCGCGGCTCCCAGCAGGTGCGCCCCGAGAAGCGGCGGGCCGTCCTGGCCGCCGTCGAGGAGCTCGGCTACCGGCCCAACGCCGCCGCGCGCAGCCTCAGCGAGCGGCGCACCCGGACCGTCGGAGTGCTCCTGAACGATCTGCGCAACCCCTGGTTCGTGGAACTGCTCGACGGCCTCAACTCCGAGCTGTACGCGAGCGGTCTGCGCACCCTGCTGGCCGACGGCCGGCTCAACCGGCGGCTCGGCGAGGACCTCACCCACACCTTCACCGAGCTGCGGGTGGACGGCCTGATCGCCGTGGGCACCCTCCCGGACCCGGCGGCGGTGCGCACGGCGGCCGCGCGGGTGCCCACAGTGGTCGCGGGCACCCGCGAGCCCGTGCTGCCCCATGTGGACATCGTCGCGGGCGACGACGAGCTGGGCGCCCGGCTGGCCACCGAGCACCTCATCGGCCTGGGCCACCGGCACATCGCCCATATCGCCGGGCAGGGCGTGGTGGGCGCACTGCGCCGCCGTGGCTTCGAGGCGGTCATGCGCGAGCACGGCCTGTCCGCGTCGGCGACCGTGGAGCAGGGCGATCTGACCGAGGAGGGCGGCTACCGGGCCACGGTCCGGCTGCTGGGCGCGCCGCACCGGCCCACCGCCGTCTTCGCGTTCAACGACATGGCCGGGGTCGGCGCCCTGTCGGCCGCCGAGGAGCTCGGCCTGCGGGTGCCGGGCGACCTCGCCCTCGTCGGCTACGACAACACCTATCTCGCGCGGCTGCGCCATCTGTGGCTCACCACCGTGGACAACGCCGGTCATGACATCGGCCGCCGCGCCGCGCGCCGGCTGCTCGACCGGATCGCCGACCCCGCGCGCCCCGGCGAGGTGGCCCTCACCGCCCCGGTGCTGGAGGTCCGCGGCACGACGGCGCCGCCGCGTTCGGCGGACTGAGAGCCGGTGCCATATCCCCGTCGCGCACCGGCCATTGACGCCCCGTAGGTCCCCTGCCTATCGTCCGTTCGAAGTACTGAGCAGTGTCCGATATTTCGAACATTCTGCGGTACAGGAGTCGCCATGCGAACAACGGGACGTATCAGACGGGGCCCCGGCCTCACCGTGAGCGCCCTGCTCACCACCTCGCTCGCCGCCGCGTTGCTCACCGACCCCACGGCCGCCGGGGCCTCCTCCGCGGCCGTGACCGACTACTCGATCACCGTCGATCAGGACCGCGCGGGCCCGGAGATCGACGACGCGATGTACGGCGTCTTCTACGAGGACATCAACCGCGCGGCGGACGGCGGGCTGTACGCCGAGCTCGTCCAGAACCGGTCCTTCGAGTACGACACCGCCGACAACGCCTCGTACACCCCGCTCACCTCGTGGACCGAGACGGCGACCGGTGGCGCCACCGGCACGGCGCGCGTGGTGAACGACGCGGCCCGGCTCAATGAGAACAACCGCGCCTATCTGCGGCTTGACCTCCGCGGGGACGGCGGCGGCGCCGGGGGGGGATACGGCGTCACCAACTCCGGCTACAACACCGGCATCGCCGTCCGGGCCGGAAAGAAGTACGACTTCTCGGTCTGGGCCCGCACCGACAACCCCTCGGGCACCCCGCTGACGATCGGTCTGCACACCGCCTCGGGCGCCACCGCGCTCGCCACCCCGCTGCGCGCCACCGTGCGCGGGGACCGCTGGACGAAGTACACCGGGACCCTCACCGCGCGAGCCACGGACGCCACCGGACGGCTCGCGGTGACCGCGGGCGGTGGCGGCACCGTCCGGCTCGACATGGTCTCCCTCTTCCCCCGCGACACCTACAAGGGCCACCCGAACGGGCTGCGCAAGGACCTCGCGGAAAAGATCGCCGGGCTGAAGCCGGGCTTCCTGCGCTTCCCGGGCGGCTGTCTGGTGAACACCGGAAGCCATGAGGCGTACGAGGCGCCGGGCTGGGAGCGCAAGCGGTCCTACCAGTGGAAGGACACCGTCGGCCCGGTCGAGGAGCGGCCCACCAACGCCAACTTCTGGGGCTACAACCAGTCCTACGGCCTCGGCTACTACGAGTACTTCCAGTTCGCCGAGGACATCGGCGCCAGACCGCTGCCCGTGGTGCCCGCGCTCGTCACCGGCTGCGGCCAGAACAAGGCCACCGACGACCCCGAACTGCTCAAGCGCCACATCCAGGACACCCTCGATCTGATCGAGTTCGCCAATGGGCCGGTGACCTCCACCTGGGGCAAGAAACGGGCTCAGATGGGCCATCCGACCCCCTTCGGCCTGGACCGGCTGGAGGTGGGCAACGAGGAGAACCTCCCCGACGCCTTCTTCGAGCGGTTCACCGAGTTCCGCGAGGCCATCGAGGCCAAGCACCCGGAGATCACGGTGATCAGCAACTCCGGACCCGACGACAGCGGTGTCACCTTCGACCGCGCGTGGGAGCTGAACCGCGCGGCCAAGGTGAAGATGGTCGACGAGCACTACTACAACAGCCCGCGGTGGTTCCTGGAGAACAACAACCGCTACGACTCCTACGACCGCCAGGGCCCGAAGGTGTTCCTCGGCGAATACGCCTCGCAGGACAACCGCTTCTCCAACTCCCTCGCCGAGGCCGCGTACATGACCGGCCTGGAGCGCAACGCCGACGTGGTCGAGATGGCCTCCTACGCCCCGCTGCTGGCCAACGAGGACTACGTCCAGTGGCGGCCGGATCTGATCTGGTTCGACAACGCCGCCGCCTGGGGCTCGACCAGCTATGAGACCCAGAAGCTGTTCATGAACAACGTCGGGGACCAGGTGGTGCCGAGCCGGGCGTCCGCCACCCCGTCCCTCCCCTCCGGCCCGATCACCGGCGCCGTCGGCCTGTCCACCTGGGCCACCAGCGCCGCGTACGACGACGTCCAGGTCACCTCGGCGGACGGGGCCACCCTGCTCAGCGACGACTTCTCCGGCGGCGACGGCAAGTGGACCAAGGCCACCGGGACCGGCTCCTGGCAGGTGCGGGACGGCGCGTACGTCCAGTCCGACACCGCCGCCGAGAACACCATGGTCACCGCGGGCGACAGCGGCTGGCAGAACTACGACCTGAAGCTGAGGGCCACCAAGCGCGCGGGCAGCGAGGGCTTCCTCATCGCCTTCGGGGTCAAGGACACCGGCAACTACTACTGGTGGAACCTCGGCGGCTGGGGCAACACCCGGTCCGCCGTGGAGAAGGCCACGGACGGCGCCAAGCAGACGATGGCCGAGGACGGCACGAAGATCGAGACGGGCCGGTCGTACGACGTGCGGATCGAGGTCCGCGGCCGCCAGGTGACGCTGTACCTGGACGGGAAGAAGTGGGGTTCGTTCACCGACGACCAGGTGGCCGAGCCGTTCCGCCAGGTGGTGACCCGCGACAAGGCCACCGGTGAGCTCATCGTCAAGGTGGTCAACGCCCAGGACGCGGCCGCCCGTACCCGGATCGACCTCGGCCGGGGGGTCAAGGTCCGGCGGACCGCACGGCTGACCACGCTCCAGGGCGACCCGGACGCGGTGAACACCGCCACCGATCAGCCCATCAAGCCGAGCAGTTCCACATTCGACGGTGTGGGCACCACCTTCGACTACACCTTCCCGGCCAACTCCATCACCTTCATGCGGATCGCCACGCGGAAGTGAGGCGGGCTCGCGGCCGGTGACCCGGTCGGTCGCCGGCCGCGGTCTCATCCGCGGCTTCGACCGCCGAGCGCACCGCCCGGCGCGCCCACCGCCAGGCCGAGGACGACCATCACGACAATGTGAACGATGAGGGGTAATTTAATTCAGTCGCTTGACTTAAGCGTGCCCCATGGGGTTGCCTGATCTTGTCGATGACCGCCCGGCCCCGGAGCGAGGGAGAGCGTCGTGACTTCAGGAGATGGCGAGCGGTTACAGGTGCCGTCCGGCCCGCGGTTCACCCGGCTGCCGAACGCCGCAGACGCGGCCCGCGTGCCGGACAGCGAGTCGGACGGGATGTCCGACGCGAAGCCGGTGACCACCGGCCGGGCACTGCCGGTCGCCGGGCCCGAGGGCCTGGCCGTGGGCGGGCCCTGCTGCCTTCCGGTGCGGTGGTGACCATGGCGGACCGGGCCGTACGGCACGAGCGGGCCGATGCCACGCGTGGGGCGATCCTCGCCGCCGCGGAGCGGCTGTTCGCCGAGCGCGGGGTGTACGCGGTCTCCAACCGCCAGGTCAGCGAGGCCGCCGGGCAGGGCAACAACGCGGCGGTCGGCTACCACTTCGGCACCAAGGCCGACCTGGTGCGGGCGATCGCCCGGCCACACGCCGAGCAGGTCGAGCGGTTGCGCCTGCGGATTCTGGGCGAGATCGGCGACTCCACCGACGTACGGGACTGGGTGGCCTGTCTGGTGCGTCCGGTTCTCGAGCATCTGGCGGAGCTGCCCAGCCCGACCTGGTACGCGCGGTTCTGCGCCCAGGTGATGACCGACCCGGCGCTCCACGAGATCATGACCGATGAGTCCCTGGCCTCTCCGGCGCTCCAGCGGACCGTCGAGGGGTTCAACCGGTGTCTCCCCGAGCTGCCGCTCGAGGTGCACATCGAGCGCGGGGCCATGGCGCGCCAGCTGATCCTGCACATATGCGCCGAGCGGGAACGCGCACTCGCCGAGAACACCGCCACGCCCCGGTCCAGCTGGCACGACGCCGCCACCGGCCTGATCGACGGGATCGTCGGGCTGTGGCTGGCGCCCGTCACCCGCTGACGGGGGACAACGGGGGTTCCACCACACGCCTCAAACGAATTGAGGGAGCGATGACCAGCACAGTGAACCCGGTGGACGAGCGCGCCGCGCGGGCCCCGGAGTTTCCGATGGCCAGGGCGGCGGGCTGCCCGTTCGACCCGCCCCCGGCGCTGCGGGACCTGCAGCGGGAGGGCCCGCTGGCGAAGGTCCGCCTCTGGGACGGCAGCACCCCGTGGCTGGTGACCCGGTACGCCGATCAGCGGGCGCTGCTGGGCGACCCGAGGGTCAGCGCCGACATCTACCGGCCCGGCTACCCCCGCCAGGCCCCCATGCCGCCCGGAGGTATAGGGGTCAGCTTCATCCTCAAGGACGACCCGGAGCACGCCCAGCTGCGGCGGATGGTGACGGCGCCGTTCGCCATCAAGCGGGTGGAGGCCATGCGGCCCGGTGTGCAGAGGATCGTGGACGATCTGATCGACGAGCTGCTGGCCGGTCCGAACCCGGTGGACCTGGTGGAGGCGTTCGCCCTGCCGGTGCCCTCGCTGGTCATCTGTCAGCTGCTCGGAGTGCCCTACGCCGACCACGACTTCTTCCAGGACAACAGCAAGGTCATCATCAACCGGGATGTCACCCCCGAGCAGCGCTCGGCCGCCCATGGCAACCTGATCGAGTATCTGGACGGCCTGATGGGCGAGAAGATGGCCCATCCCGTGGAGGATCTGCTGTCCGGTCTCGCCGAGCGGGTCACGGCGGGCGAGCTGTCCCGCAACGAGGCGGCGCAGATGGGTGTGCTGCTGCTGATCGCGGGTCACGAGACCACCGCGAACATGATCGCGCTCGGCACTCTCGCCCTGTTCGAGCACCCCGAACAGCTCGCGCTGCTGCGCGACACCGACGACCGCCGGCTGATCGCCTCGGCGGTGGAGGAGCTGCTGCGCTATCTGCACATCACCCACAGCGGGCGGCGCCGGGTGGCGGTGGCGGACATCGAGATCGGCGGGGAGGTCATCCGCGCGGGCGAGGGGCTGATCCTCGCCAATGACATCGCCAACCGCGACCCCGGGATGTTCGCCGAGCCCGACCGGCTGGACCTCCGGCGGGACGCCCGCCGCCATGTGGCCTTCGGCTTCGGGGTGCACCAGTGCCTGGGCCAGCCGCTGGCCCGGATGGAGCTCCAGGTCGTCTACGGCACCCTCTACCGCCGTATCCCCACCCTGCGCCCGGCCACCGAGCTGGAGCGGATCCCGTTCAAACACGACGGATCGGTCTACGGCGTCTACGAACTCCCCGTGGCCTGGTGACAGACGTCTACGAACTGCCCCTGACCTGGTGACGAAGGAGTAGACCCGCCGCCGCGGGCGGCGGCGGCCCGGCCGCCGCCGCCCGCGATCGCCGCGCCACCCCCGGCGGCGTCCGCCGCTCCCCCGTCACCGTCACACGGTCATTGGCCGCGCCAGATGTTGTCGTAGGCCGCTTCCTCGATGGCCCGCCGCTGCCGCTCGGCCTCCAGCTCCATCACGGCGTCGTTGACGGCGGCGAGCACGGTCACGGTCGCGTCGCCTGCCGTGCCCGCGGAGTCTTCCGCGGGGTCCTCACGGATGCCGATGGCCGCCGCGAGGTTCGCGAGGACCGGCTCGTCCGAGGCCCAGCGGTCCATCGCGTGGCGGCGGGCGGGCGAGTCGACCGGCACCGCCTGACCGGCGCGGAGCGGCAGCCAGCCGTGGCGCCGCCGGGTGATCTGTCCCGCCTCCTCCAGGGCGTCCAGATAGGCGGAGGACAGACCGCGGCCCCTGCGCCACAGCCAGTCGCCGACCGGCTCGTGGGGCGGCCGGCGCACGAGGGACGCCGCGGCCTCGTCCAGCAGGCGATCCCCGGTCGGCGGGCAGAGCCCCGGCACGATCCGCTCGTCCTCGATCGTGAGCGCCTCGGTGCCGAGGAGGTCGATCAGCTCGGCTCCCGCGAGCGCGAGCGACAGGTCGCCCCGCTCCAGGGGGCGGATGGGTGCCACGTCCAGGGTGACGATCAGCAGGTCCCGCGGTGTGGTCATCAAACGCTCCGCTCGCCGTTCCTCGCCAACGATACGTTCCGAAGCCCGAGGCTGTCCGCCGACGTGCCTGCCGGTACGCCATGTCAGCGGCCGCTCAGGAGCCGGTGGCCCCCCAGGTGTGGGCCAGCGCGGCCGCCTCGCCCCGCGAGGTGACACCGAGCTTCTCCAGGATGTTCGCCACATGGAACTTCACCGTCGACTCGCTGATGTGAAGCTCCTGGGCGATCTGCCGGTTGCGCCGTCCGCGGGCCAGCCGCGCCAGCACCTCCAGCTCGCGCGCCCCCAGGACGTCCAGCGGATCCGCGCGGGCCGGCTGCGGCGGGCCGAGCGGCACGGTGGCCGTCACCGTGGTGCCCCACTCCGGGACCGCGTCCACGTCCAGCCGTCCGCCCAGCGCGGCCAGCCGCTCCCCGACCCGGCGGGCGTCCAGGGCGGTCCGCCGCAGGACGCCGGGGCCGTCGTCCCGTACGGTGGCGCGCAGCTCGCCCTCGCCGACCTTCCAGCCGATGTGCACGCGGTGCACCGGGCGCGGCGCGCCGGCCCGGCCCGGTCCCTGCTCGTCCAGCATGGCGTGCACCACGGCCCGCACCACCGCGCGGGCCGTATTGGCCACATCAGCGGCGAGCAGCCGGTCCGCGCCCTCCTCGGTGCCGGGCGGACCGAGGTCCAGCCGTACCGACAGGCCGCGCAGCTCCGGGCGGAGCGATTCGGCGAGCCGGGCGAAGGCGTCACCGGCCGGTTCCTCCACCAGCGCCTGATCGCGGTCGGTCCGGGCGCGCAGCTCGGCCAGGGCGCCGACGGCGAGGTCCACCGCGCGGGCCCGGGCGGTCCGGTCGTCCAGATCGCGGCCGCGCAACACGCCGAGCAGGGCGGACAGGGCGGCGCCGTGGGCGTCGGCCAGTTCGGCGATGGCCGTGGCCCGCGCCGCGGCGGCGGCCCGCGACTGGCCCAGCGCCCCGGGCACCGCCTCGAAGGCCATCCGGTCGCGGTGGGCGGTCACCAGGTCCCACAGGGCGCGGGCGGCCGCCAGGTCCTCGGCCGGGACGGGGGTCTCCTCGGTCCGTACGAGGACGAGCAGCGCGCCCCGTGCGGTGGCGTCGCTGTGCACGGCCAGCACGGGCACCTCGGCCCCGGCCATCCACGCCCGGCCCTGCCACGTTCCCTCGGCGCGTGCCACCGGGGCGACGGCGGCCAGCTCGGCGGAGGTGATGGCGGTTCCGGGGTCGCCGGGCGGGTCGCCATGGGCCTTGAACGGTGAGTGCGGGCAGTTGCCGGAGAGCTCGGCCATCGCCTGGTGCCCGATCGCCTCGGAGAGCGCGGCGGACAGGCGCGGCAGGATCTCGCCCAGGGGCGCCCGGATCACATCGACTGCGGCCGTGAGGTCCATGTCCGTCAGCGTAATGGGCCCGTCCCGCGGCCCCGGCTGTCCCTCCGGCCAGGTGGAACTGGCCGAAGGAACGGCCGGGGCGGGGCATGTCCCGGCCGACGATGGCGTTGTCGATACAAACATGCCCCCTCCACAGGGCTGACGGGAGTGAGTGAGATGAAGGCGATCGTCTACGAGGAGTACGGCGGCCCCGAGGTGCTGCGGCTGAAGGAGACGGAGGAGCCCCATCCGGGTCCCGGGCAGGTGCGGCTGAAGGTCGAGGCCGCCGCCGTGAACCCCCTCGACTACAAGATCCGCCGTGGCTGGATGCCGCAGATGGGCCCCTCCGCGTTCCCCGCGATCCCGGGTTCGGAGGCGGCCGGGGTGGTGGACGAGGTCGGTGCCGGGGTCACCGGTGTGTCGGTGGGCGATGAGGTGCTGGGCTGGACGGACACCGGGGCCTACGCCACGTACGCGCTGGCCACCGATGTCGCCCCCAAGCCGGCCGGACTCGACTGGGAGACGGCCGCGGCGCTGCCCGTGGCCACCGAGACCTCGGCCCGCGTCCTGGACCTGCTGGGGCTGAAGGAGGGCGAGACCCTGCTGCTGCACGGGGCCGCCGGAGCGGTCGGCGGAGTGGGTGTCCAGCTCGCGGTGGCCCGTGGCGCCACCGTCATCGGCACCGCGTCGCCCGCCAACCACGACTATCTGCGCTCGCTCGGCGCGATCCCGGTGGCCTACGGCGAGGGCCTGGCCGACCGGGTGCGCGCCGTGGCGCCGAAGGGTGTCGACGCCGTCTACGACGCGGCCGGCCAGGGCGCCCTGCCCGTGTCGATCGAGCTGCGGGGCGGCACGACCGACCGCGTCGTCACCATCGCCGACCCCGCGGCCGCCGATCTCGGTGTCACCTTCTCCGGGGGTGGCGGCGACCGCCCCGTGGAAGCCATCGCCGACTACGCCCGGCTCGCCGCGGAGGGCCGGCTGCGGGTGCCCGTGGTGCGGAGCTTCCCGCTCGCCGACGCCGCCGAGGCCCATGAGCGGAGCGAGACCGGCCACAGCCGCGGCAAGCTCATCCTGCGGCCCTGATGAGCGCCGCCGCGGCCGCGGCCGCTGTCGTGGCCGCAGGCGTCGCCTAGGAGGCCGCGTTCATCAGGTCCAGTGCGCTGTGCTGTCGTGCCGCGTCGGTCTTGTCCAGCGGTCCCGGCCAGCGCAGTCCGTACTGGTCCAGGGCGTTGCGATCGGCGGCGTAGGCGCGGTCGGCCTGCCGTTTGAGGTAGGCCGTGTAGGGGTGGTCGGGCAGGGCCGTGTTGAGCTTGGCCAGCCCCCGCACATGGGCGCCCTTGAACGACGGGCCGTCGGCCCCGCAGTCGCCGGTCTCACAGGGGTCTCTGAGGATGCCGTCGGCCGTGTTGAGCTGGGACGACGTGGTGGCGGCCGTGCCGATGCGACGGGCCGTGTCGAGCACGGAACCGTCACCGGTCGCCCGGTACAGCTCGGTGAGGCCGCCGAGCAGCACACCCTGGTTGTAGGACCAGACCGCGCTGCCGTTGTTCTTGCAGGTGCCCAGGTCGATGCCGTCGTTGACCAGGTTCGAGGAGTTCACCATGCCGGTGCCCTGGAACCAGCTCCACTCCGCCTTCGCGCGCTGGAGATAGGCGGTGTCGCCGGGGATCCGGTTGTGCAGGGCGGCGTTGAGCTGGAGGTAGAGGGAGTTGGCGATGGCGTTCTTGTACGTCTTCGCCGTGCTCCACCACACCCCGCCGCCACAGGTGGAGTCCCAGTAGGAGGCCATGTAGTCGGCGTCGGCGCGGGCGGTGGCGAGATAGCGGGAGTCCCCGGTGAGGTCGTAGGCGGCCACCCAGGCCAGCCCCCACCAGCCGGTGTCGTCGATGTAGTCGTTGCGGAACTGCCCGCCCTGCGCGCCGAGGTTGAGGTCGTAGGTGCGGGCGATCGCGTACTCGTAGCTGCGCATGCCCGTGACGCGGATGTTGTCGATGACGGCCGTGAGGGCGTTGGCCGAGTTCCACCAGCCGGTGGTGGAGAACAGCCCGGTGCCGTACGAGTAGAACGCCATCTGGGCGGTGGCCGCGGCCGTACGGCGGTCCCATGCGTTCCAGGTCGTACGGGCCCAGGGCGTGCACGCGATGTCGGCGCGGTCACCGGCCTTGCCGCAGGCCCGCAGCGCGCCGATGCCCTGGGCGCCCCAGTCGTCCACGTTGTACATCAGGGTACGCCAGCCGCGCTGCCCGGCGGGGATGGCGGTGTTGCCGAGGCGGCTGCCCGAGGACCAGGTCCGGCCGCCGTCGAACGAGCGGTCCAGCCACACCTCGTCACCGGGGCTGCCGTTGTCGATGGAGGCCCAGCCCATCGCATCGGTGTCGTCGAAGTGCAGGGCGATGGAGCGGGAGAAGAGGGTGGCCGTGACGGGGGTGCGGGTCTGCGGGGCGAGCGCCGGATCGCGGGCGTCGCAGTACTTGTTGCACACGGTGGCGGAGGGCGCCGCTTGGGCCGTGGCCGGGAGGAGCTGGGGAGCCAGCAGGGCGAGTGCTCCGGTGGCGAGTGCGGCCAGGCGGGTGCGCAGCGGTCTCTTGCGTCTCATGCCGTGCCTCCTCCCGGCCTAGTTGAAGGGGTCCAGGGTGATGGACGCCTGCTGCGGATTGCCGTCGTGGACGAGCGACTCGTGCCGGCCGACGTCGTCGAAGGCGAAGGCGTACGCCTTTCCGTCGGCCATCTGGCCGTGGATGGCGCGGGCGTAGTGGTTGGTCACGCCGTCCCTGTAGAACCCGGAGTCACTGGTGTCCGGCTGGTTGGGGTTGGTGAGCAGCGTGGTGCGGTTGTAGCCCGCGCACAGGGTCCGCGAAATCGGGCCGCGTACCTGGTCGTTGGGTGCGTCGAGGCGCTTGTAGCAGCCGAAGACGGAGTCGGAGTCCGGCTTCTGGAAGCTGGTGACCACGGCTCCCGAACCATTGGTGAAGTTCATGACGTCGCCGGAGACCCGCCCGAAGTACTTGACGTTCGGCCGGTCGGCGAAGGGCGTGACCGTGAGAGTGGAACCGGCGTACTTCTGCCACACACGGTTGATGTAGTCGTCCATCGCGTTGGCGGGCAGGGCGCCCGCCTCGATGCCGTGCCCGGGTGACAGGGCCCGCAGCACGGTGCCGTCCGGACGGGTCTGGATGAGCTTGCCCCAGCCGCCGCCCTGTGCCCGCAGCGCGTTGAGGACGCCGTTGTAGCCGCCGGCCTTGAGGTGCCCGGCGGTCTTCGTGCTGCCGTCGGCGCCCTGCACGCCCACCGCGTACGGCGCGGAGAACATGTCGACCTGGGTGCTGTTGATGTACAGCCCGGAGTCGTCGAGGGTGAACTCACTCCAGTTGAACAGGATGTTCCGATTGGGGTCGGAGGGGTTCTGCACGGCGGGCTGCACCAGACCGCCGGTGGTGAGCCTGAAGTCGATCTTCTGGCCGTAGGAGAAGTAGACCCGGCCGGAGAGCTTCGGGATGCGGATCGTCAGGGACTGGCCGTTGGCCGGTCCGGCGATCGACGCGTCGGGAGCGGGGGTGGGCGGGTTGCCACCGGCGGGCCAGGGGTGGAAGGTCCCGGAGGCGTCGGCCCAGCCCTGCTGCCCGGTCGAGAGCAGGGTGCCGAGCGTATAGACGTAGATCTGGTCGCCGCGCCCGGAGTTGTTGGTGAACTTCAGCGGGATCGTGCTCGGCACGGCCGGCCGGGCGGACGCCTCGGGGGCCAGTGCGGTCATGCCGAGGGCCAGGAGTAAGGCCGACGCCCAGCAGGGCAGGGTCCGGAATCGGGTGGAGACGCGTCTGGACATACGTCACCTCTCGCACGGCCGATGGGCCGCGTCAGTGGGGGAAATGAGGAGTGCTGGTGAAGCCGGGGTGCGGGGGGGTGCGAGGTCATCATGGCAGCGAACATGACACTGGTCTAGACATACTCACGGGCCGGCATCAGCGCCCGGCCGGGTGGAGAGCCCCGAGCTCACGGGCGCCTGCCGGGTCGAGGTCGTCCCGCTTGGCACGCAGCTCGTCGGTGTCCGGATGGCCGATCTCGAGGGCGATCTCCAGGGCCTGGCACCGGGCGCCACGGGCCGCGTCCAGGTCGCCCGCGGCCAGCTGGGTGTCGCCGAGATGGTTCAGGATCTCGGTCTCGTTGTACCGGTCGCCGAAGCCGCGCACCAGGCGCAGGGCCCGGTCGTAGCACGTCACGGCGGCGGGGTACTCGGCCAGGTGGTGATGGGCGTAACCGAGACTGTCCCACGCCCCGGCCTCGGCATGCCGGTCCTCGATCTCCTGGTTCACGGACACCGCCTGGGCGCAGTAGTCCAGCGTCTGCCGGTAGTCGCCCAGTACGGCGTGCACCCACCCGACGTTGTTGAGCGCCAGGGCCTCCCCGGCCCGGTGGCCCGCCTGCCGGTAGAGCGTCAGCGCCCGTTCGTTGTGACCGAGCGCGTCCCGGTGGCGACCCAGCCGGCCGCAGACCCAGCCCAGGCCACGGTGAACATGTGCCTGACGGACGGGATCGCCCACCCGCTCGTAGAGGTCGAGGGCGTGACGGAAGTGGCGGTGTCCCTCGTCGAGGCGGCCCATCTGGGTGTGGCAGTTGCCGAGGCCGCGGTGGGCGCCGGCCTGCCACGCCGGATCGCCGAGCCGCCGGGCCGCACCGAGGGCGATGCGCTGGACGGCGGCCCAGTCGTGCCAGTGTCCGCGGTAGTCGAAATAGGTCTCCAGGTTCCTGGCCAGCCGCCAGGCGCCCGCGTCGAGACCGGCATCGGTCGCCAGGTCGACCACGCCCAGCAATACGGCGTGCTCGGCCGTGAACCAGCCCAGCGCCGCGGCCCGGTCCGCCGGCTCCTGCGGACCGGCACCCGAGACGGCGGGAGGCAGGGGGACGCGGTCCCGGTGCGGGTCCAGCAGCCCGGCCGCGCGATCGGCGGTGTGCAGATAGTGCTCGACGACACGGTGCCGGGCGGCGCTCCGATCGGCCTCGGAGTCCACGGTGTGGGCCAGTTCGGCCGCGTAGGCGCGAAGCAGGTCGTGCAGCGTGTACCGGCCAGGTGTGACCTCGTCGACCAGATGCACCCGGGCCAGCTCGGCGAGCGGGGGGCGCACCCGGGGAACCGGGAGACCGGCCAGGCCCGCCATGGCCGGGAGAGAGAGGTCCGGTCCGGGATGGAGGCCGAGCAGCCGGAACAGCCGTGCGGCGTCCGTGCCGAGCGCGTGGTACGACCAGGAGAACACCGCCCGTACGTCGGTCGCGGTATCGCCCCCGCTGAAGACGTCCAGGCCGAGCTGGGTGTCGTGCAGCTCCGTAGCGAGCGTCCGCAGGGGAAACCGCGGGGTCACCGCGACCCTCGCGGCCACGACCGCCAGCGCCAGCGGCAGCCCCGCGCACGCCGCGGCGATCGCGTCGAACGCCTTCGGGTCGTCCCTCCGCCGGACCCGCCGGAGGTGCCGCTCCAGAAGCAGCCACGCCTCGCCGTCGGTGAGCGGGTCCACCGCGCAGGGTCGTGCCCCGTTGGCGGCGACCAGTCCGGTCAGCCGGTCACGGCTCGTCACCAGCACCACACAGCCGCCCATGCCGGGCAGCAGCGGCCGCACCTGGTCGGCGTCGCGGGCGTTGTCCAGCATGATCAGCATCCGGCGGTCGGCGACCAGCGACCGGTACAGCCCGGCCTGCGCCTCCGGATCGGCGGGCATCTCCTGCGGATCCACGCCCAGGGCGTCGAGGAAGCCGCGTACGGCCGCCGCCGCGGGCACGGGGCCGGCGGCGGGAGCGAACCCGCGCAGGTTCACATACAGTTGCCCGTCCGGGAAGCGCGGGAGGTTGCGATGGACCCAGCGCAGCGCGAGCCAGGTCTTGCCCACTCCGCCGACACCGCTGATCGCCGCGATGACGTGGGTGCCTTCCCCGTCGGCGGCCTCGCACAGCTCGTCGAGCGCGGCGAGTTCCCGCTCACGGCCGACGAACGTGACCGGCGGTGCGGGGAGTTGCTGAGGCACCGGCTGCGGCCGCCGCCGCGGCGTCATGACCGCCGCGGCCGGGGCGAGGTCGAGCGCCGGGTCCGCGGTGAGGATCCGCTGGCGCAGGCGCTCCAGCGGCGGGCTGGGATCGAGCCCCGTCTCCTCGGCCAGCCGGCGCCGGATGCGCTCATGGTGCTCCAGCGCCTCGGTCTGGCGCCCGCACCGGTACAGGGCCAGCATCAGTTGCCCGGCCACCCGCTCGTCCAGCGGATGCGCCTCGGCGCGGGCGGCCAGCTCGGGCAGTGCCCGACTGTGCTGTCCCAGCCGCAACCGCACGTCCATCAGATCCAGTTGCCCGGTGAACCGCTCGGCCTCGAGCACCGAACGCTGAGCGTTGAACCAGGGCGTGTCCGCCCCGGCGAACGCCTCACCCCGCCACAGCCCCAGGGCGGTCTCCCACAGCGCCGCCGCCTCCTCCCCACGGCCGGCCGCACGGGCCCGGCCGACCGTCTCATGGAACCGCAGCACGTCCACCGCGTCCGTCTCCGCCGCCAGCCGGTAGCCGCCCTGCTCGCGCACCAGCTCCGCTCCCGTGCCCGCCAGCGCCTGCCGCAACCGGGACACATACGCGTACAGCGCCTCCCGGCCGCGCCGGGGCACCCTCACCCCCCACACCCGGTCCACCAGTGGCCCCGTGGGCACCACCCGTCCCGTGTCCACGGCCAGTGCCGCGAGCACCAGCCGCTGCCGTGCGTGCCCCACGTCCACCGGCGTCCCGTCCCGCCACACCGTTATGGCACCGAGCACGCCGAATCGCGCCCCCATGCGTTTCCCCCGTTGTGTCGTAGCCCCCGCACCGACCACCTGTGTATGACAGTCGGCGCAATACCGAGTCAACAACTCCCCAAGGTACGGGGAGGACTTCCCGGTATGGAAGGGACATCACGACGGGGAACGCGAACCGGGCTCGGAGTGGGTCACCGCCGGTCGCCCGGGTGCGTCCTTCATACGCCCCGGGCGGCCGGCGGTGCGCCGATCGCCTTCGACACCAGGCCCGGCAGATCCGCGAGGGAGTCCCGGATGATCGCCTGTTCCATGGCGAGGACCTCCGCTCCCGGCCTGATGCCCAGTTCCTCGGCCAGTACGTGCCGCAACTGCCGGGCCGCACCGAGCGCGTCCGCACGGCGCCCGGACAGACACAGCGCGATCATGAGCTGATGGCGGAAGGACTCGCGCAGCGGGTGGGCCGCGACCAGGATCTCCAGTTCCGGTACGACGTCCTGGGCGTGCCCCCGGTGCAGTTCGGCCCACACCCATGCCTCGGTGGCCGCGAGCCGCGCCTCCTCCAGCCGTACGAGTTCGGCCGTGATCGCTGGGATGTCCGGGACATCGGCGAGCAGGGGCCCGCGCCACATGTCCAGGGCCCGCCGCAGCCCCTCCGCCGCCTGCCCGGTCCTCCCCTCGGCCAGGAACCCGCGCGCCGCACGGGCGAGCGCCGTGAAGCGGTCGGCGTCCAGCTCACCGGAGTCCACCGCCAGCCGGTAGCCGGGCGGGCTGGTGAGCAGCCGGCTTCCGCCCCGCCCCGCCGGGCATCGCTCCGGCGGGGCCGCGGGAAGCGCACGCCTGAGCCGGTGGACGTACTGCTGGACCAGCTTGGGGGCGGACTTCGGCGCCCCGCCCGGCCAGAGCTGCTCCAGCAGTTCCCCGGCCGGCACCGTACGGCCCGCGTTGACGAGCAGTACGGCCAGCAGCGCACGGCACTTGGCCTGGCTGACCATGCGGAAAGCGCCGTCCGGCCCCCGGAATTCCAGTGGCCCGAGGATGCAGTAGCGCACCGGTGCCGGGGTCATCGGCGTCCACCGCATCCGCCGCCGGCTCCGGGGGCGGCGAGGGTGAGGACATCGGGCACCCGGTCCGGTGCGACCACACGCAGCAGTCCGTATCCGATCCCGGCCGATCCGGTCATCAGTCCGGGGGTGGTCACTCCCATCGGGACGCCGGGACGGACGTCCCCGGCCAGCACCCGGTCGGCCACCAGGCGCGCCACGCGGGGGCCGAGGTCGTCGGTCTCCCCCAGCGCGGGACCGGCCGCGAGCAACGTCGCCACCAGCCCCAGATCGCCGTGGCACAGCGAGTCGTTGCCCAGGCCCGTGCGGGCGCCGTCCCGCAGCAGGTCGTCGCGGACGGTGGCCGCGGCGATGCGCAGGTCCTCCGCGAGGAGCCGGTGGGCATCGGCGAGCCCCTCGACACCGAGCAGTGCCGCCCGGACCAGCCCGATACCGGCGGCACCGTGGCACCAGGCGTCCATGAAGGATCCCCGTGGCACGATGCTGCGCAGATCCGGCCAGTTGCCTCGCTCGGGGTCCAGACCGTGGCGTTCGAACCGGAGCGCCTCCTCGCACAGCCGGTAGTGGTGATCCTCGCCGGTCAGCTCGGCCGCGCGGGCCAGGGCGAGGGCGAAGCCGCTCGCCCCGTGGGACATTCCCAGCAGCGGCCGGTCGGGGTCGACCGCCGTCCGCCAGGCCACTCCGCCGGTCACCTCGGTCGCCGCCTTGGCGAGTGTGGCGGTGGCGAGCCGCAGCGCGTCCGCGATGCGCTCGTCCGGACGCGTCCGGTGGAGCGCGGCCAGGGCCAGCGCCGCCCCGGCCGTTCCCTGCACCACATCCAGCTCCCGGTCGCCCTCGAACCGCCCGGCCAGCTCGGGAACCAGCGCGACGGCCGCGTCCAGCAGTTCGGGCGCGTCCCACAGTGCGGCCAGGTGGGTGAGCGTGTAGACGGCGCCGCCCAGTTCGCCGAATCCGCCGATGCTCAGCGTGAAACGAAGGTGGCGGCCACGGTCGGGGCTGGTCAGCGCGGCCGCGAGCGATTCCACGACGCGTTCGGCCACGTTCCGGTACCGCTGGTCCCCCGTCATCGAGCCGAGGTGCGCGAGGAACAGGGCGATACCGCTCACCCCGTCGTAGAGGCTGATCCCGGCGGGTCCCGCGCGCCAGTAGCGCTCCCCCACGACATTGAGCGACAGCCAGTGCGGGGGCTGGTCGTCGGTGCCGTGCACCGCGGTGTCGAGCAGTTCGTCCGCGAGGGCGGTCGCGGCCCGCAGGGCGAGCCGGGTGTCGAGGGGGCGGTCCGGCAGCTCCTCCGGCCGGGGGACGGGCCTCCCCTGTGTGCCGAAGGTGAGGCCCGTCAGTGACGCGTCGACGCACCACTTCTGGCGGCGCAGATCGACGGGGCCCATGCGGCGGATCTTGGCGCGCACCGCCTCCATCCCGGAACTGGCCAGGAAGCCGGGGACGACGACACCGCCCGCGTCGCACAGGTCGGTGGCGGACGGCGTGGTGTGAAAGGTCGGCACATCGAGCCCGGCCAGTTGGCGCTGTTCGCTGGTCAGCAGCTCGACTCTGCCCTCGACGCCCCGATGCCCGTCGGCGAGGCCGGCTTCGAGCACATACTCCCAGTCCAGCGAGTCGCGCAGGACGTCCGGGTGCATCGACTCGGCGAGGATGCGGCTGTAGACCGAGGTCGGGCGGGGCACATAGCGCACGGCGTCCTCGGCGAAGGCGGCGATCGGGCCGTCCTCGGCGAGCAGTTCGTCCCGTTCCCGTTCGATGAGCCGGTAGGTGGACTCGAAGCCCTCCACCAGGGACCGGCGGTACCGCAGCGGATCGACGGACGTTCCGCCCACGGAGGCTCGGTTCGCCGCGCCGGCGATGGGCATCCGCTCGCGCACCAGCCTCATCTCGTCGGTGCCCTGGCCGGCGTAGGTCGGCAGCACGCTCGGTGAGAGCTGGTCGCCGCCGCCCGCGAGCCCGCTGATCTCCGCGTCGCGCCAGCCCGAGTCATCCACCTCGATGATCCGCTCCGGCAGCAGCCCGATGCCCAGGACGGAGTCGTTGAGGACATCGGGCACCGCCCCGGCGATCCGCAGCACAGGGTCGGCCACCGCTCGGGACCGCCCGAGGAAGGTGGCCTCCAAGTCGACGAAGACCGGGTGCTCCCCCGCCGCGATCAGGTTCTGCAGATGCAGATCCGCACCGCAGATGGCGTGGAACAGCGCCAGCTGGGCGCCCTGGCGCCAGAAGAACCGGTCGGCCCCGGCTTCGTCGGCGCACGTCCCGGAGGCCACGTGCTCCACCCATCCGTACCCGGGGCGGGACAGTACCTCCACGGTACGCAGCGGATGGCGCAGCCCCCGGTCGTTGAGCCGGCCGAGCAGGTCGTTGAAGTGGCGTTCGACGGCGACCGACCGCGGTTTGTAGACCAGCTTCGTACCGTCGGAGAGGGTGAACAGCGCGACCGACCGGCCGCCGTTGTGGGTGTCACCGGCGCCGAAGCCGATGTCCGTCACATCGCCCAGACCACGCCAGGGGCCGCCGAACACCGCGCGCAGCCGGGGCAGATCGGCCAGGAAACGCTCGGCGAACTCCTGTCTCACGTCGATCCAGTGACGCAGCGAAGCCACCAGTTCACGGGCCAGTACGGGGTATTCGGACAGGATCTCCAGCGCCCGCCCGGGGGTGCGGACCGTGGCCATGAACGAGGCGAACCGCTCCTCGGGGGTGGCGCCGGCCAGCTCCCCGGTCACCCTGGCCACGTTGAGCTCCAGAACCAGGACGCGGGACACCATGCCGGAGATCGTGTCCAGGGCGGGGAGAAGGAGGGGGTGGTCCGGATGGAGCCCCGGCACCCGGCGCCGTAGTTCCCCGCGGGCCCAGCGCAGCAGCGGGAGGGCCAGTTCGGCCGGGCCCAGCCCGGACCGGGGACCGTGGTCATGGCCGTGACCGTGGGCCGCCGCATGGACATGTCCCCGGACGTCGTCGTCGCCGTCCGAGGTGTGATGACGCCATGCCTCGGCGATCGTCTTCAGCCACTCCGGTGCGGGCAGCCTCCCGGCGAGCGAGTCCGCGGGCTCGCCCAGCAGGGTGATCAGCTCCTCCTCGGTGACGCCCGTGGCCGTCCAGCGCTCCAGCGGGTCCACGCCGGTGGTGGGCTTCCCGGCGGAGAAGAGAATGCCACCGCGCCACAGCTCCAGGCGGCGCAGCCCTTGTGCACGCTGCTCCGCGGTGGCCGCCGCCGGAGCGCCCGGCCGCCGGTCGTGCAGGGGCACGCCTCGCCACCACGTCGTCGAGTCCAGGATGTCCTGCTGCCGATTCCTCATCTCTCCCCCTCTTTTGATGGCCGCGTCGCCCTCTATGGCCCTGTCGCCGTGCGAAGAGGCCCTTGCGGTCCGGCGCGGACCCCGTGGGGCCCGCGCCGGAATGGCTCATGGGTCACCGCGTCCGGGGACGCACCGGGTCAGCCACAGAGCCAGTCACAGGTGAAGCAGGTGCGGCAGGTCTTGTGACCGCACGTCACCCAGGTGTCGGTGAGCCCTCCGCCCACGACGTTGTCCAGCCGCTGGTCGGTCAGCTCGATCGCACCCGCCGGGTGGGCGGGCAGTGCGCTGAGCTCCTCGGAGCTCAGCCCGGCGCGGAAGACCGGGTCCTTCCATGCCTTGGTGGTCCGGTTCATGGTTCCTCCGTTCGACGTGCTCTCGTCGGTTCGTTCATGGACGTCACTCCGGTCGGCCCGGTGTGACACCACCAAAACTGGGCGAGCGAGTTGGCGGGGAACCTTGCGGAAACCTTGTGCCGCCGCCTCCCGCGTTGCCATCCGCACCCGCCGGCGGCGGAATGAACCGGCGGTGAACCGGGACCGAACCGGTGTGCCGCACGCTGCTGCGGCAGAGAACGCGGCGCGGGAGGAGACACGTATGAGCGGCGGGCAGGTGGGGGCGCGGGTGCCGTTCGTGGCCCAGATGAGCGAGGTCGAGTGCGGTCCCGCCTGTCTGGCCATGGTGCTCGGGGCGTACCGCCGCAGGGTCCCCCTGCGGGAGCTGCGCGCGGAGTTCGGGATGAGCCGCGACGGCGCGAGCGCCCGCCGGATCCTGGAGGTCGCGCACGCCCACGGGCTCGAGGCCCGGGGGCTGAGGATACGGCCGGACGCACTCGGCGCGGTGCGCAAGCCCGCCATCGCCCACTGGGACGACCACCATTTCGTGGTGGTGCGAGATGTCGGGCGCAAGGGGGTGCGAGTGCTCGACCCGGGCGAGGGACGCGCCACCGTCTCGCATGAGGAGTTCCGCGCGCGGAGTTCGGGCACCCTGCTGGAGTTCGCCCCCGGCCCGTCGTTCACCGAGCGGCGCGGGTCCCGGGATTCCTGGCCGCTGCGGCTGATGCGCGACATGATGCGGATGGCACCGCGGTGGGCCGTCCTCGCGGTCCTGCTCTCCGGGATGGTGCAGTTACTCGCCCTGGGGTCGGCGTTTCTCACCAAGTACGGCATCGACTCGCTCATCGGTGAACGGGCCGGGACGCTTTCGGGTTTCTCCCTGAGCATCGCCGGTTTCGTATCGGTGTACGCACTGATCGGGCTGGGGCGGGCCGGGGCCCTGCTGGTGCTGCAACACCGGCTCGACGGCGCACTCGGCGACCGGTTTATGACCCATCTGTTCCGTCTGCCGTTCGGCTATTTCCAGGCACGGAGCAGCGGGGATCTGCTGGCCCGCCTCAACAGCAACACCGTGATCAGGGACCTGCTGACCTCGCGCATGGTCACCTTGGTCATCGACAGTGTCTTCGTGGTCGGCTATCTGGTGCTGCTGTGCGCCGTCAGTCCCTGGTACGCGCTCCTGGCAGCGGGGCTGGGCGTGGCGCAGATCGCCATCGTGCTGGCCACCCTGCGACCGGCCAACGCCTTGGCGAAACGGGAGCTGAGCGCCGAGGCCGCCACACAGTCGGTGGCGGTGGACGCGTTGCGGGGCGCGGAATTCGTGAAGAGCGCGGGGCTGGTCGGCAGCGTGCTCGACCGTTGGCGTGGGTCGATGGGCGACTATCTGCGGGCGGCGCTCCGCCGACGCCGCCTCGACGCCCTCACCGACTCCCTCACTCTGCTGTTGCAGGTGGCGTCCCCGCTGGTGTTGTTGCTGCTGGGCATCGCGCAGGTGCGCTCGGGCGCCCTGACCATCGGCTCGATGATCGCGCTCAACGCGGTCGCGGCCGGGCTGCTCACCCCGATCGCCGGGCTGGCCACGAGCATGCGCTACCTCCAGACCATCGGTGCCCATCTGGAGCGGGTGCACGATGTGCTGGACGAGCGGCCGGAGGTCCCACGGCCGGGTGGCATCGCCCCGGCCGTGGTGCGGGGCGAGATCGAGCTACGCGGGGTGGGCTTCCGCTACGGGCAGGGGCCGTGGATCCTGCGCGACCTGACCCTGCGCGTTCCCGCGGGCGCGAAACTCGCCGTCGTCGGGACCAGTGGCTCCGGGAAGACGACGATGATCCGCCTGCTCGCCGGGCTGTTGCGGCCGACCGAGGGCACGGTGCTGCTCGACGGGCGCGCCATCGAGGAGTACGACGCGGACAGTCTGCGCCGCCGCTTCGGCGTCGTCACGCAGGAACCCCATGTCTTCGGCGGCACCATCGGATCGAATCTGCGGCTCGGCCGGGACGGCCTGCCCGACACGGCCCTCTTCGAGGCGCTGGGCCGGGCCGGGCTGCTCACCGATGTGCGGCGAATGCCCATGGGGCTGGAGACACATGTCTCGGAGGGCGGGAGCGCGCTGTCCGGGGGCCAGCGCCAGCGTCTGGCGATCGCCCGCGCGCTCCTGGCCGACCCCGCGCTGCTGGTGCTGGACGAGGCCACGAGTCACCTGGACGCCGTGACCGAGGCGGAGGTGGCCGGTGAGCTGTCCGCGCTGGGCTGTACCAGGATCGTCGTCGCGCACCGGATCAGCACGATCATGGATGCGGACGAGATCGTCGTGCTGGAAGACAGCCGTTTCACGGAGCGTGGTGTCCATGACGACCTCATGCTCGCCGGGGGCCGGTACGCCGCGCTGGTGAACCGGCAGCTCCCGGCCTCGCTCCGGCCCTCGTGATCGCCACCACGCCGACGTGGGCTTTCGGGCGTAAAATCGGCAGCGTCCGCACCAGGAGGGCACGAGGAGCGGAGGCATCAGATGACCGAGGCAGCCCCCTCCCGCACCGAACACAAACGGGAAACCGGCCACCCGGACGTGCCGTGGACGACTCCCTCGCAGGCCGAGGGCGAGCGCGACGACGAGATGGACACCGGCCACCCCGACGTACAGAGGACGACTCCTTCACAGGCCGAAGGGGAACGGGACTAGCCACTCCCCTCTCGGCATCCGGGCCCGCGAGCCGGTGATCTCCCACCGGCGGGCGGGCCCGGCCAGGTGGCTCGGACGCGACGGCCGATGTGTCATGCCGACTCCACGGCGGGGGTCTCCCGGGGGGAGCGGCCCCGGCGGGTCGCTATCCTGACCCGGGGAGGCGAGATGGCACGCGCGACACAGACCACCGGGACGCCCGATACCGGCCGACCGGCGGCACGTCACCACGGCAACCGGCACGGACGCAGCGAGCAGGCCCGGCTGGCGGTGCTGAACGCGGCCGACGACCTGCTGGTCGAGAAGGGCTTCGCGGGCGTCACCATGGAGGGCATCGCCACCCGGGCCGGTGTCGCCAAACAGACCATCTACCGCTGGTGGAGCACCAAGACCGACGTCCTCATGGACGCGTTCCTCCAGGACGTGGCCGAGGACCTGACCGTGCGCGACCACGGTGACCTCGCCCGGGACCTGCGCACGTATCTGCGCGAGCTGGCCTGGTTCCTCAGCGCGTCCGACTCCGGTGCCGTCTTCAAGGCCCTGGTCGCCCAGGCGCAGCACGATCCGGCGTTCGCCGCGGACTTCCGATCCCGGTACCTCGACGACCAGCGCGGCCGCGACCGCCTTCCGCTGGAACGGGCCATGGAGCGCGGGGAGTTGCCGCCCGGCCTGGATCTGGCGGCCGAGACCGACCAGCTCATGGGCCCCGTCTACTACCGGGTGCTGGTGACCGGCGAACCCGTCGGCCAGGAGTTCACCGACCGGCTCGTCGACGCCTTCCTCCACCGCCACGGGCTGACGGCACCGGCGAAGGACTGAACACCCGGAAAGTCCGAGGGCGGTCACCGCCCGGACGGCGCCGTGACGGCCGGTGCGGTGACGGCCGGTGCGGTGGCGGACGGCGCCGGGAGGCCGTCCAGGAACAGGGCGCCCGCGAGCAACGCGGCGCTTCCGCGCGGCGCGACGCCCCGCTCCCGCAGCTCCGCGTCCAGCGCGGCCAGGGCGGCGGCGCCCTCGGACGTGGCGGTGCCGCCCGCCGCGAGCACGGCGTACGCGCCCTCCTTGACCCGTCTGAGCGCGGGCGGGCCCGCCCGGTACAGCGGGCCGGTGTCCTGGAGGGTGCTCATCACGGTGAGCAGCGCGTCCAGCCGCGCCTGGGTCTCGGTGGCGCCCGCCGCACGCGCCCGGGACAGGGCATCGAGAGCGCGGCGCACATGGGGAAAGGCGGCCCGTGCCTCGCCGCGCACGCCCGGCGCCCCATAGGTGGCGGAGACATGTGAGCCCGGCGAGGGCCGGCGCGGCGCGCCACGGTCGGGGTGATCCGCGATCCGTTTGGCGATGGCGGTCACCTCGTCGGGCCCGGCGCCGGGGCGCAGCGCGGCGGCCGCCACCAGGAGGCCCATCACCCACAGCGCGCCGTGGTGGAGAGGGCCGGCGGCCGCGCCGCCACCGGCCCGTGCCATCGTCCACTCGGCGCAGCGGCCGATGGCCCCCAGTTCCTCGCGCAGCGCCCGGGTCGGCTCACCGGGACGACGGGCGGCGGCGGCCATGGCCGCGAACCCGGGCGTCAGCGCCTTGGCCGACCAGCGCAGCGCGAGCAGATCCGCGCCGGTGGCACGGGCCTGGAGATCGCGAGTGTCGGCGAGGCCCGGTTTCGGCGTCAGCTCCGCCTGGGCGATCAGGGCGAGCACGGCGGCCCGTGCCAGTGCCTCATCCGTGGAGCGCGTCATCGACATGCCCGGAGGCTAGCGGGCGAACCTTTGACGGACATGAGGCGTTCCTGTGGGCCCGCTGTGCGGCGTGGCCGGGCAGGGCGGATCCGGGCGACCAGCGGCACCGGCCCGACCCAGAAGACGGAGCGCCGGCCGAACGGCTCCACCGGCCACGGGCCCGGCAACGCCACCGGCATGCCGCCCGCCCGATGGGCGGTGGATCAGGCGGGCCGGGGAAAGACCGTGCCGTCGAAGATCTTCCGTGCGGTGCGCACGACGGCCGTGCCCCGCGCCGCCGGAGTGGCGCCGTTGTCCACGGACGTGTCGATGTCCAGGAAGCCGGTGGGGTGTTCGATGCGCAGCCGCTCCCCCGTCGCCGGGAGCCGGGCCACGTCCTCGCCGACGTTTCCCTCGACGCACAGCCCGGCGGCGACACTGGCGGCTCCCAGGACGCCGATCGCCGTATGGCAGCGGACCGGGATGAAGGTCCGGGTCATCACGGTGCCACCGTGTGCGGGCGGGGCCAGCAGACTGAGCTTGGGCACGGTCGTGGCACTCACATCGCCCAGGCCCATCAGCCGGCCCGCCTCCCGCCGGATCTCCTGGAGCCGGGCGCCGAGTGCCGCGTTCGCCTCCAGTTCCCCGGGGTCCTCATAGCCGGTTGCATCCAGGGCGGACGCGGCGATGAGCACGGTCGGCATGCCGTTGTCCACGCAGGTCACCGGGGTACCGTCGATGAGGTCGCGGGCGTGGCCGGTGGGCAGCAGCGGGCCGCTGCCCCGCTCGAAGCCGATCACCACCGGGGCGGCGGAGCCCGGGACGCCCGAGATCTCGGCCGAGCCGGTGTAGTCGACGCGCCGGTCCGGGGTGGGAACGGCCACGGTGGCGTGGTCACCGCTGTTGACCATCCTGATCCGTACCGGTGTCCGCCCGTCCCGGGCGGCGACCAGGCCCCGTTCCACGGCGAAGGGGCCGACCCCGGCCAGGAGGTTGCCGCAGTTCTGCCGGTCGGAGACCTCGGCCTTGTCCACGCCGAGCTGCAGGAAGAGATAGTCGACATCGGCGTCCGGGCCCCGGGCGGCGGAGACCACGGCCACCTTGCTGGTGAGGGGGTGTGCCCCGCCGAGGCCGTCGATCTGGCGTGGATCGGGACTGCCCATGATCCGCAGCAGCAGATCGTCCCGGGCGCTGGGGTCGGAGGGCAGGTCCTCCGCGAGGAAGTAGGCGCCCTTGGAGGTGCCGCCGCGCATCAGCATGCAGCGCACCCCCTCCGGCCCGCTCATGAGACGGTCCCGCCACGGACGTCCTCGACACGGACGGCCTCGGCACGGACGGCCTCGGCACGGACGTCCTCGGCACGGACGTCCTCGGCATACTCGGCGTACGGCTGGTACCGCACCCCGAGCCGGGCCAGGGTCTCCCGCAACCCGTAGCGGTCCAGGCCCAGTTGGCCCTCGGCGAAGGCGGCCCGGGTCGCCGCCTCCTTCGCGGTGCGCGCCACGGCCGCCTCGACGGCCGTGGCGGCCGACCGGCGGGGTACGCACATCACCCCGTCGTCGTCGGCGAGAATCACATCGCCGGGGCGTATGCACTGCCCGCCCACCACCACGGGCAAATTGACGGATCCGGCCGTGGCCTTGACGGTGCCCTGCGCGCACACGGCGGCCGACCACACGGGGAAGCCCATCGCGCGCAGCTCGGCGGTGTCGCGCACCCCGGCGTCGATGACCAGGCCGCGGACGCCGCGGTACTGGAGTGCGGTGGCGAAGAGCTCGCCGAACATGCCGTCCGTGGACGGCGATGTGGTGGTGACGACGAGGACGTCGCCCTCGGCGCACTGCTCGACCGCGGCGTGGATCATCAGGTTGTCGCCGGGCCGGCACAGCGCCGTGACCGCGGTGCCCGCGATGCGCACGTCCTGCTGGACGGGGCGCAGCCCGGGGCCGAGGGATCCGGTGCGGCCCATGGCCTCGTGCACCGTGGCCACGCCGTACCCCCGCAGGGCCGCCACATGCTCGGCCTCGGCGCGAGGCGGGTCGGTGACGATCACACCGCTCGGCCGTGCGGCGGCGGGCGCGTCGCCCGCGCTACCGTGCGTCATTGCTGATATCTCCTTGCTGGACAGGTCGGTGGCCCACCCCGTGGCTCGCGCCCCGCGTCATTCGCTCAAGGCGTCGATCACACTGGCGAGGTGGGCACGGACGGCCGCTTCGGCCGCCTGTGGGTCCCTGGCCCTGATCGCCTCGATCACGGCCAGGTGTTCACCCAGGGACCGCTGGGCACGTCCCGGCCGCAGCGCGAGCTGAAACCGATGGCGCACCAGCTGTGCGTTGAGCCGCTCCAGCAGCTCCACCGCCACCCGCTGACCGGAGAACTCCCGGATGCGGGCGTGGAGTTGGTGGTTGAGGTCGGAGTAGGTCAGCGGTTCGCCGTCGGCGACCGCCTTGGACATCGCCGTGCCCAGGTCGGCCAGTTCGGTCAGCTGCTCCTCGTCGGCCTCGACGGCCGCCTTGGCGGCGCACAGCCCCTCCAGGACCATGCGGCATTCCGTGATGGCCACGGCCTCCTCCACGCTCACCACCCGCACCCGTGAGCCACGGTTGCGGATCCGCTCGACCAGACCCTCGGAGGCCAGCTCGATCAGCGCCGCGCGAATGCTCGCCCGGGTCACACCGAATTGCTCGGCGAGTTCGTTCTCCACCAGCCGCTGGGCCGGCGCCATCTCCCCGCGCGAAATCGCCTGCCTCAGCTGCTCCAACGCATGCTGCTTGGCCTGCTCTCCGGTGCCTGGACGGGCTTCCTTCGGCATCGTGCCCTCCCTGAGTGAGTGCCTGTCGAAGGTAAATCTAGGCCAACAAGATTGTCAACGATTTCGTTGCCCATATTGGCGACACGAATCGGCCCACGCACCCCTGATTCCGGCCCCATTCCGGCCCAGTCCGGGCCCATTCCTGCCCAGTCCGGCCCAGTCCGGCCCCGTGACAGGGAAAGCCGGGGTTGCTTCAATGGTCCGTCGGTTCCCCATCGGACCCCGTCGACCGTTGGAGCGTGCCCGTGCCTCTCTCGCGTCGTGCTCTCGTCTCCACGCTCCCGGCCGCCGCACTGACGGCCATGGCCCTGCCACTGCGCGCACGGGCCGCGGGACACCCAGCGGCGGCCGGTGAAACGACCGGGGCCGCTCACACCCGGCTGATCGACAACACCGTGGCCGTCTTCGCCGGGACGCGGGAGACCAACGCCCGCCCCGAGGTGCGCGCCAAACTCGCCGCCATCGCCACGACCGCCCGCTCCCGGCTCACCGCGATGGACCGCGCCGGGCAGGGCGAGCTCTTCCAGGGCCTCGCGCTGGGCACCAGCGACCCCAACCTGAACACCTCGTTCCAGTACCTCTACGAGATCGCCCTCGCCACCCGCACCCCGGACGGCGGCACACCGTCCGGCCCGTCCGGTCTCCACGGCGACACCGGTGTCCAGCGGCGCGTCATCGACGGCCTGATATGGCTCCACGAGCACTACTACGGCGACCAGTCCAAGGGCTACTACGGCAACTGGTTCACCTGGGAGATCGGCATCTCCACCCACGTCAGCAAGACGCTGGCGCTGCTCGCGGACGAACTCGCCGCCTACCGGCCCGGCCTCGCCGCCACCTACGTCGCCTCGATGGACGCGTATCTGCGCAACGGCGAGGGCGGCGACGTCGACCTCGACTCACGCTTCCACACCGGCGCCAACCTCGCCGACATCACCACCAACCGCGTCCTCCAGGGCGCCGTACTCGGCGACGAGGCCCGGATCACCAAGGCCCTCGCCGACCAGCTCACCATCCTGGCCACCATCGACCCGTACGAGCTGCGGCACGGTGTCACCGACGGCTTCTACGCCGACGGCTCCTTCATCCAGCACGCGTCCGTGGCCTACACGGGCTCCTACGGCAAGGGCCTGCTCACCCGTGTCGTGCAGACCGTCAAGATGCTCGACGGCACCGGCTACACGACCGGCGACCAACTGGTCCGCGTCGTCCAGGGGTGGGTGGTGGACGGCTTCGCGCCACTGATCTTCGAGGGCTGGCTGATGGAGATCGTCAAGGGGCGCGGGGTGTCCCGGCCGGCCACGGGGTACGCCGACGCGGCCGAGGTGGTGGAGGCCGTGGTGGGCCTCTCCGCCCATGCCACCGGCGCCGACGCCACGGCGCTCAAGGGCTATGTGGCGTATCTGCGGCAGACCTCGAAGGCCACGCTCGACCCTTCGGGGTTCGTCTCCCCGGTGAGCATCGCGGCCTACGCCGACATCCTCGCCGACTCCTCGGTCCCGGCGGGCGACCTCGGGCCCGCCGCGCGCCATGTGGCGTTCAACGCGATGGACAGAACCGTCCACCGGCGCCCCGGCTACGCCTTCGCCCTGGCCCGGAGCTCGTCCAGGATCAGCAGATACGAGTACATGAGCGGGGAGAACCTGATGCCCTGGTTCCAGGGGGACGGCGCCCACCATCTGTATCTGTCCGGCCAGGACCAGACCCAGGCGTTCGGCATCGACTACCTCACCACCGTCCCGCCGTACCGCCTCGCCGGTGTCACCGCCCCCGTGGAGACCCGCCGCACCGTCCCCGAGCTGTACGGCACGCTCTGGTACGACAACCCCGAGCGTGGCTTCACCTCCTCGTCGGAGGCGCAGAACACCTATGTCTACTTCCCCCGGAGCACCCACCCGTTCTCCGGTGGCGCCGCCCTGGGCCCGTACGGCGTGACGGGACTCGTCCAGTCCGACGACGTCGCGTACGACGCGAAGCAGGCGGGCGACCTGCCCGGGGACTTCGTGGTGTACCGCAACGCCGATGCCACCAAGTCGTGGTTCCTGTTCGACGACGAGATCGTGGTGCTGGCCGCGGGGGTCGGCGATGCCACCGGCCGCGCGGTGACCACGACTCTCGACACCCGGATCGCCGCGCCCTCGGACACCCTCGTCCTCACCGGGCGGCTCCGCGGCGGTGCGCCCTGGTCCGGCACCGGCACGGCCCCGCTCGCATGGCTGCGCCACGCCAATGCCACCCGGGCCGGCTCGGTCGGGTACGTCTTCCTGGACGGGCCACCGCCCACCGTCACACTGGACACCGTCACCCGCAGCCGCCGCGCGGTCCGCCTGGCCAACCCCGACACCCCGGTGACCAAACAGCTCTTCGCCATCACGGTGGAGCGGGCGGCGGGCGCGCCGCACACCTCGATGGCTTACGCCCTCGTCCCGAATGCCACCGAACGCCAACTGGACGGCTACGCCCGGCGCCCGCTCGCCGTCCTGGCCAACACCACCCGGCTCCAGGCCGTGGTCCACCAGGGCCTGCGGATCACCGCGCTCAACGCCTTCGCCCCCGGCAACCACCACGCCGGGCGGCTGTCGGTGCGCGGGCCCGGCTCGGTGATCCTGCGGGAAACCCATGACGGCGGCGTGGCGGTCGCGGTGTCCGACCCGACCACCGAGCGCGACACGGTCTCTCTCGTCATCCGGGGCCGGAGGATGCGGGCCGTGGCGGCGGACGACGGTGTCCGGGTGGGCCGGGTCCCCGGCGGCACCCGGATCGTCGTCACCACCCGCCACGCCTACGGCCGGAGCTTCACGGCGACGCTGCGCTGAGCTGCGCGGTGCGCAGGTGCTGGGCGCCCTCGCGGACCGCCCACCCGAACACGGCGAGCGCGAGAACGCCCACCGTCACGGTGTCGTACGGCGCCGGGAGGCGGCCGGAACCACCGAAGGTGCCCAGCCACGACAGCACGGTCAGCGCGGCGAGGTGGAAGACCAGCCAGGCGCCGCGCCGCAATTCCTCCCCCAGCGACGCGCCTCCGTCCTCACGGCGCTGCAGCAGGAACAACCCGGCGCCGAGCAGTACGAAGGGCAGCGCGAGGCGCAGATCGTGCCAGCCGGACCAGTAGACGAACTCGCTGGCCACCACGAAGCTCACCGGTGCGATCCAGCGCACCCCGGGCACCTGGCCCTCGGTCCGGGCCACTCCGCGCTCGCGGTCATGTGCCCGGAACGCCGCGACGGCCACCGCCGAGGCGGCGTAGATCAGCAGATACATGTCCCCCATCACGCTCACGATGTCCTGCCAGCCGCCGAACGGCAGCATGAAGACGACGATGACCGCGAGGTTGAGCAGCAGCGCCCGGCGCGCCACCCCGGACCAGGGGTGGATGCGCATGAAGAAGCGGGGCAGCAGACCGTTCTTGGCCAGGGCGTACGTATGGCGAGCGTCGATCGCCACGCCCACATAGGCCGACCCGCCCGGTGAGATCACCGCGTCCGCGTAGAGCAGCGTGGCCAGCCAGTGGAGATTGAGCACCAGGGCGAGCTGCCCGAAGGGCGACTCGAAGTCGACTCCCTTCCAGCCGTGGCCCAGCAGCGACTCGGGCACCGTGTACAGGAACGCCAGCTGGAGTCCGAGGTAGACCAGCACGGCGAGACCGATGCCGGTGAGCACCGCGGCCGGTACGGTACGGCGCGGGTTGCGGGCCTCACCGGAGAAGTCGAGCGGGGCCTGGAAGCCGTTGACGGAGTACACGATGCCACCGCCGGCGAGCGCGGTCAGGCAGGCCGCGTAGCCGTACGGGGCGAAACCGCCGTGATCGGTGAGACGCCCGGAGTGGGTGCCGGACAGGAACAGCGCCACGATGGTGAGGATGGGGACGACGACCTTGAACACCGAGATCAGGTTGTTCAGCCGGGCGAATATCCGCACGGCGAACCAGTTGAAGGCCGTCAGCACGACACTCAGCGCGACGGCCACGGCGAGTCCGGAGGCGCTGAGGCTGCCGCCGTTGTAGAGCCCCGGCAGATAGTGGGCGGCGTACTGCATGATCGCGCTGATCTCGGCCGCCGTGCCACCCACCGAGAGCAGCACCGACCAGCCGATCATCGTGCCGACCAGCCGTCCGCTGGCGTACAGCGGCCAGCGGACGGTGCCGCCGCCCTCCGGGCGGGTGGCGCCGAGCTCCACCATGACCAGCGCGATCAGGGCGCACAGCACACCCGCCGCGATCCAGGACAGCAGGGCGGCGGGGCCGGCGGTCTGGGCGGCGTACAGGGCCGCGAACAGCCACCCGGACCCCAGGATGTTGGAGAACCCGATCGCGGTCAGGGCCCAGAATCCGAGGTCCTTGTGGAGTCGTCGCTCCTCGGCGAGCACCGCCGGCGCGGCGCCGGACTCCGGTGGGTGGTTCTCCGACACGGTCGCTCGTCTCCTCGGTGGTACACGAACATGCAAAGGCCCAGCGTGCCATGCGTGCCGACGGGCCCGGTCGGCCATCCCACCGAGACGCTCTCCTCCGGGGCGGCCTCGGACCGGGGCGCGGTGGCCCTCGCCTTCCACGGCCAGGGCGGCGCGGATCTCGCCCGCTCGCTGCTGTCCGAGGCCGAGCGCGCCGGGGCCCGTGTCAACCGTCCTCGCCCGGCACCTGGCTGGACGAGCACCAGGACTCACCGGGACATCGGCATGCACTCCGATGGCGTAGTAACGACGGCGGGGCCCGGGAGACGTGCCGAGACTGGGTGAGACGCCGGGCGGCCGCCCGTGGTGTGCCCGTACGGGAACGGAGGAGACACCATGCCCCGGAGCGGAGGAGACCTCATGCCCCACCGCAAGGATCTCGGGCTGCTCACCCTGCGCCTCGGCGTGGGCGGGGTGCTGGCCGCACACGGCACGCAGAAGCTCTTCGGCTGGGGCGGGGGCGACGGCCTGGCCCGTACCGCCCAGGCCATGGAGGCGATGGGCTTCCGGCCGGGGCGGGCCTGCGCCGTGGTGGCCGGGCTGGGCGAGGCGGGCGGCGGGCTGCTGCTCGCGCTCGGGCTCGCCACTCCCGCCGCCGGCGCGGCGGCCGCGGGGACGATGGCGGGGGCGGTGTCGGTGAACGCGCCGGCCGGGTTCTTCGCCCAGTCCGGAGGCTATGAGTTCCCGGCTCTGCTGGGTTGCTCGGCGGCGGCGCTCGGGATCTCGGGGCCCGGCCGCTACTCCCTCGACCACCTCACCTGCCATGTGCTGGACCGGCCGTGGCTGATCGCGACGGCGTTCACCGCGAGCGCGCTGGCGGCGGTCGCGGTGATCAAGCGCAGGATGGCGGTGACGGCGGAGCGTGACCTCGCCGAGGAGGAGGAGCTCTACGAGTAGAGCGCCATCCGCCCGAGTGGAGACCGTCCATCCGAGTAGAGACCCACTCCACCCCTCCTATCACCTCTCCGGCAGGTGACGCACGGCGTGCGGGGTGCAGCCGCGTGCGCCATGGTGGATGCCAGGGCCGGGCAGCGGTTCGCACTGGTGGAGGGTGGGTGCGGATGTTCAGCAGGCGCAGCTTCTGGAAGATCGTGGGTGCGAGTGCGATCGGGGCACCGCTCGCCGCAAGGGCCGCCACCGGCTCGGCGGATGCCTCGGGGGTGCTTTCGGACCCGGAGGAGCAGGGGGTGTCGGCCGCGCGGCCGCATCCGTCCTTCGCCGCCCCGCGGCAGATCAGGGCCGGGTTGCTGAACGTCGGCTACGCCGAGGCGGGTCCGGCCCACGGCCCCGCGGTGATCCTGCTGCACGGCTGGCCCTATGACATCCACAGCTATGCCGATGTGGCGCCCCTGCTGGCCGCCAAGGGCTATCGGGTGATCGTCCCGTATCTGCGCGGCTACGGGACGACGCGCTTTCTGTCGCCCCGGACGTTCCGCGACGGCCAGCAGTCGGTGTTCGCCGTCGATCTCATCGCCTTGATGGACGCCCTCGGGATCGAGCGGGCGACCCTCGCCGGATTCGACTGGGGCTCGCGAACGGCCGACATCGTCGCGGCGCTGTGGCCGGAGCGCTGCAAGGCCCTGGTCTCCGTCACCGGCTACCTGATCAGCAACCGGAAGGCGAACCAGCGGCCACAGCCGCCGAAGGTCGAATGGGCCTGGTGGTATCAGTACTACTTTGCCACCGAGAGGGGGGTGCTCGGGCTGGAGAACCCCGACTACCGACGCCAACTGGCGCTGCTCGTGTGGCGGTTCAACTCCCCGACCTGGCATTTCGACGATGCCACCTTCGCACGCACCGCCGCCGCCTTCAGGAATCCGGACTATGTGCGCATCGTGATAAACAATTACCGGTGGCGGCTGGGGCTCGCGGCGGGCGATCCCCGGTACGACGGTCTGGAGCGGCGCCTGGCCAAGGGTCCCGTCATCGGCGTCCCCACGGTCACCCTGGACGGCGGGCGCGATCCCTTCACCCCGCCCGGGGGCGGGGCCGCGTACCGCGACAAGTTCTCGGGGCCGTACGCCCACCGGACACTGAAGGGCATCGGTCACAATGTGCCCCAGGAGGCTCCGGAGGCCTTCGCCGCCGCCGTGCTCGAGGCCGACCGTCTGCGACGGCGCTGAGCGGCGCGGCCGGACCACGGGAGGCCACGGAGGGCCGGGGCCGAGGGGGACAAGGGATGGCGGAGTTCGAGGTGGCCACCGGCGCCGCGGCGCTCCCCGGCGACGACGACCGGGGCCGCGAGGCCGCGGTGCGGACCGCGTTCGAGGGGCTGCTGCAGATCCGCCGGCTGATGAACGCCGACGCCGCCGACCCGGAAGGGGTGCCCGCCGAGTGGGAACGGCGTCAACCGGTGCGGGCCGTGGCCCTGGCGCTGGAGGCGGCCGGTGTTCCGCCGTCGGCCGTCGACGCGGAGGGCCGTCGTACGGCGACCGGATACTGCCTCGGCGCGGCGGAGCGGGCCGGGGTGGTACGGGTCGAGTGGCTGGGGCCGCCGGGAAGTGGCGCCGGGTACGCGGCGGAGGATGCGCTGCGGAACTGCGCGGACGTACTGCGGCGGCTGGGCTGGGACACGCTGGAGTACCGGGGGCCGCGCCGCCACCGCTATCTCGAGGTCGAGCCGCCGCCGGCCGGGCCTCACCGGCGCTGACCGGGCCGCCGACCGGGCCGGTGGGCCGCGCCCGGCCCCGGGAGGCGGCGGCTGACGCCACGTCGCCTCCCGGGGCGGTGTCACTCACGCGTTGGGGTCGAAGGGGATGTCGGCCGGCTTGGCCTTCGCGAGGTGGGAGTTGAGCGTGCTGTCCTTCAGGCCGAGGGTGGCGCTGCCGAAGTCGGCCTGGCTCAGCTTGTCGCGCAGCCCGGCGGGGTAGCCGTTCCAGCCGACCAGCGCGGGGTACTGCCAGGTGTGGTAGTGGTTCTCCGGCGGCTCGTCGTTGGAGTTCGCCGGACGGAAGCAGTGGGTGCTCAGACCGTCCTTGTGGTACACGACCTTGGGGTGGGTGCCGTCCCAGCGGATCTGGTCCCGGTTGTAGATGTCGAAGTTGCCGTGGGCCGAGGTGGCGACGTACTTGGCCTCGTTGTTCTGCACCCACACCACGACGTGCTCCCAGTCGTGGCGGTGGCCGCCGAGACCGCTACCGGCCACGGCCTGGTCCTTCTCGAAGTACAGGCCGTAGATGATCGCGCACCAGCCGTTGTTGCACTTGGCGCGGGAGTAGCTGTTGGTGTTGTCCAGGTCCCAGGAGTCGCGGCACTGGCCGTTGAGGGCGCCGCTGGGGTTGAGCCCACCCGCGATCGTCCCGTCGGGGCCGATGGCGGGCGTGGGGTAGCAGCCGTCGGTGTCGTAGTCGAACGCCGGCTGGAACGTCTGCTCCGTGCCGTCCGCGTTGGCGGGCAGGGCCTTGGGCGGGTCCGCGAGCGCACTGCCCGGGAAGGCCACGACCAGCGCGATGGCGCTGCCGAGGATGGCGGACACTCTGCCGATCCGCGAACTCTTCTTCACTGCGTCCTCCTGAACGACCTCGGCGTGACTGCACACCGGGAGGGTGGGGGGTTGGCATGCTCAGGTCAGCATGATCGCATTCCTTGAGCGGCGGCGGGAGATGTCGCCGTGATGAAGAGTCAGCCAACAGCTATAGCACGTGCGCTGGGGCGGGATACGGGGGGTGCGCGGGAGGTGGCGGGCCCGGGGACGATTTCCGGTGAAATACTCGGCACACGCCGCGGGCAGCGTTTCCGCAGGGCGTCCCGCCCGTCACCGTCTCGCAGGCCCGGGAGAGGATCGCATGGACCGTAGCCAGGCAGGCCCTACCAGCTGTTGTGCCCCATCGCGCGGCGGCGCGGACGTCACCGCCCCCACGGCCACGGCCGCCACCGCCCCCGTGGCCACGGCCGGGACCGGCCGCCACGACGCGGACATGGCGCCGCTGCCGGGCGGGGCCTTCCTGATGGGCGCCGAGGACGCGGAGGGTTTCCCCGCCGACGGCGAGGGGCCGATCCGGGAGGTGACCGTCGCCGCGTTCCGGATCGATGTGCACGCGGTGACCAACGAGCGGTTCGCCCGCTTCGTACGCGAGACCGACCATGTGACCGAGGCCGAACGGTTCGGCTGGTCCTATGTGTTCGCCGGGTTCCTGCCCGCCGCGCTGCGCCGGGGCGCGCCGCGCCCCGAGGGGACGCCGTGGTGGTGCGGGGTCGAGGGGGCCTCGTGGCGGGCGCCGGAGGGTCCTGGCAGTGGGATCGGCGATCGGGACCGCCACCCGGTGGTCCATGTCTCCTGGAACGACGCGGTGGCGTACTGCCGGTGGGCCGGGGCCCGGCTGCCCACCGAGGCCGAGTGGGAGTACGCCGCCCGTGGCGGGGCGGCGGGGCGCCGGTACCCCTGGGGGGACGAGCTGACCCCCGGCGGTGTGCACCGCTGCAACATCTGGCAGGGGCGCTTCCCCGTCAAGAACACGGCGGAGGACGGCTATCGGGGGACGGCCCCGGTGGACGCCTTCGAGCCCAACGGGTTCGGTCTGTACAACGTGTCGGGGAACGTGTGGGAGTGGTGCGCCGACTGGTGGTCCACCGACCACACCGACCGGCCGCGCACCGATCCCGGCGGCCCGGCCACGGGCACCGCCAAGGTGATGCGCGGCGGCTCCTACCTGTGCCATCAGTCGTACTGCAACCGCTACCGCGTGGCCGCCCGCACCTCCAACACCCCCGACAGCTCCACCGGCAACCTCGGCTTCCGCTGCGTCCGCGACGCCTGAGCCTTCTTTTATTCCGGGGTGTTGACGAAATAGATTGGCGTGCGCATGCTGTTCGGCATGCACCCCCATCAGGACGGCCCGCTGGCCCGGCTGCGGCGGGGACACGAAGACTTGGTACTGGATCTGTTGCGCAAACACGGCCCGCTCAGCCGGGCCGGACTGGGGCAGCACAGCGGGCTCTCCCGGACCACCCTCAGCGATATCGTCACCGAGCTGATCGAGAGCGGCGCCGTGGTCGCCACGGCGCCCGGAACGGCCCCGCGCAGGCGGGGACGGCCGGTGGAGGCGCTGACGCTCAACCCCAGCGCGGGCCAGGCCATCGGCATCGACTTCGCCCGCCGGGCGGTGCATGTCTCCGCGGTCAACGTCGCCCACGAGGTGATCGGCTCGGCCAGTGAACCGCACGACCCGGGGCTGCCCTGGGAGGAGCGGATCGCCCTGGCCGAGCGGCTGGTCGGCACGCTAGCCGACGGCGCCCTGCGGCTGGGCGCGCTGAACGCCATCGGGGTGGGTGTGGTCGGCCCGGTCGAGGACCCCGACGCGGGGCCCGCGCAACCGTGCCCGTCCGCCGAGCTGCCCGCCCTGCTGCGCAAGCGTTTCGAGGCCCCGGTGCTGGTGGACAACAACACCCGGCTCGCCGCGCTCGCCGAGGCCACCTGGGGCGCCGCGGCGGGCGGTCAGGACGTCCTGTATCTGCGGCTGTCGCACGGTGTGGGCGGCGGGCTGGTGGTGGCCGGCTCCCTGCACCGCGGGGCGTACGGCCTGTCCGGCGAGTTCGGGCATATCGCGGTCGAGTCGGGCGACGGACGATGTTCGTGCGGCGCCACCGGCTGCCTGGAGACGGTGGCCTCGGTGGGCGCCGTGCTCGCCGCCTACCGTCGCGCGGGCGGCCACGCGGACGGCCTGGCCGCGCTCCTCGGGGCGCTGGAGGCCCGCGATCCGGTGGCGCTGCGCACACTGGAGGCGGCCGCCGCCCACATCGGCACCGTGCTGGCCGCCGTGTGCAACGCGATCGGCCCCGGGGTGATCGTGCTCGGTGGCGAGCTCGCCGCGGCCGGCCCCCCGCTCTTCGAGCCGGTCGAACGGGCGCTGCGCGCACACATCATGCCGATCTCACGGGACCGTGTGGACCTGAGACCGGCGGCGCTCGGCGAGGCCGGTGGCGCCCTGGGCGGTATCGCCCTTGTCCTGCGTGAATCCCCGCTGCTCAGTCATTACCCGGCCGGTCCGGGCTGACCCGGCCCGGTCCCGGGCCGAAGAGGAGGACCCATGTACCCCGCGAGGCGTCCATGACGGTGGTCACCGCGCCCGAGAAGACCCCCACGACACCACAGGCGCCACGCGGCGCACGACGCACCGTCCACCCCCTCGTGTTCAATCTGATCGCCCTCGTCCTGGCCATCGCCGTCTGGGCGCTGACCGCCGCGGCGGGGCTCGCGGACATCCCAGGACCGCTCTCCGTGAGCTCGCGAGCGCGGGAACTGCTCTCCGACGGAACCCTCACCGAGGACGCGCTGGCCAGCCTCCAGCGGGTGCTCCTGGGGTTCGCGCTCGGCACCCTGGTCGCCGTGCCCGTGGGCTTCCTGATGGGCTGGTATCCGGTGGCCCGGGGCCTGCTGGAGCCGTACGTCCAGTTCTTCCGTACGATCCCGCCACTCGCGCTGATCCCGCTGGTGATCGTGTTGATGGGCATCGGCGAGACACCGAAGATCTTCGTCATCTTCCTGGCGGCGTTCATGTCCTGTGTGGTGGCCGCCTTCCAGGGGGTGACCGGAGTGGACCGGACGCTGATCGACGCGGCGCGGGTGCTCGGCGCCTCGGACCGGACCGTCTTCCTCAAGGTGGTCATCCCGGCGTCCACGCCGTTCATCCTGGTCGGCATGCGCATCGGGCTCGGGGCGGCCTGGGCGACCGTGGTGGCGGCCGAGATGATCGGCGCCCAGAAGGGTCTCGGCTTCGAGATGGTCCACGCCCAGACCTACTACGACGTTCCCACGATCTTCGTGGGTCTGATCAGCATCGGTGTCATCGGCCTGGTCATGGACCGGTTGTTGCTGTTGGCCGAACGCCGTCTCACCGCGTGGCAGGAGCGCCGATGAGCCCCAAGATCTCTTTCCGGGACGTGGTCAAGACCTACCCGCTGAAGAGCACCACCTTCACCGCCCTCGGCCAGGTCTCCCTGGACATCGGGGACCGGGAGTTCGTCGCGGTCGTCGGCCCGTCCGGCTGCGGCAAGTCCACCCTGCTGTCCATGGTGGCCGGACTGGTGGAGCCCACCTCCGGCACGGTCACGGTGGACGGCGCGCCGGTCACCGGGCCGGGGCCGGACCGTGGGGTGATCTTCCAGCAGTACGCGCTGTTCCCGTGGCTGACGGTGCGCGGGAACGTCGAGTTCGGGCTGAAGCTGGCACACGTCCCGGCCGCGGAGCGCCGGCGGCGCGCCGATCACGCCATCGAGCTGGTCGGGCTCGCCGACTTCGCCGACGCCCTGCCCAAAACCCTCTCCGGGGGGATGAAGCAGCGCTGCGCCATCGCCCGAGCCTACGCCGTGGACCCCGAAGTCCTGCTGATGGACGAGCCGTTCGGGGCGCTGGACGCGCTCACCCGGGTGCAGTTGCAGGACCAGTTGCTGGACACCTGGACTCAGGAGCGGCGCACCGTCCTGTTCATCACCCATGACGTCGACGAGGCGGTGTATCTGGCCGGGCGGGTGGTCGTGATGGCCGCGAGGCCCGGCCGGATCCACCGGGTCATCGATGTGGACCTCCCCTATCCGCGGACCGAGGAGATCCGGCTCTCCGCGGAGTTCGCGCGCATCCGTAACGACGTCTGGACCCACGTCTACCACCAGTCACCGGCCGGCTCCGCCGCCTGACCGCACTCCCCAACCGCACTTCTTTCGAAGGGACTCACCCGCGATGAGGATGAGCCGACGCGACTTCATGATCTCACTCTCCGCGACCGGAGCGGCACTTTCGGTGGCCGCGTGTTCGTCCTCCGGCAGCGGCGGCTCCGCGGTCAGGTTCGGCTACATCGCCGACTACAACGGCGCGAGTCTGCTGGCCATCGCCGAGGAGCGGGGCCTGTGGAAGAAACACGGCCTGACCGCCGAGCCCAAGGTGTTCGTCAACGGCCCGGTCCAGATCCAGGCCCTGCGCACCGGCAATCTGGACTACGGCTACATCGGTCCCGGCGCCCTGTGGCTGCCCGCCTCCGGCAAGGCCACCATCGTGGCCATCGACACCCTCACCTACGCCGACCGGGTCATCGCCAGGCCCGGTATCGACTCGATCCAGGGCCTGAGAGGGAAGAAGGTCGGCGTCCCCGAGGGCACTTCCGGTGAGATGGCGCTCAATCTGGCGCTGCAGAAGGCCGGGATGACCATGAAGGACATCTCGAAGGTGGTGATGGACGCGCCCACCGTGGTCTCCGCGTTCTCCTCCGGCCAGATCGACGGCGCCGGGATCTGGTATCCGCTCATCGACACCATCAAGGAGAAGGTGCCGGGGATGAAGGAGGTGGCGAGCACCGAGGACCTCCCCGGCTCCTCCTTCCCCACCGCGTTCGTCTCGGCCGCCAAGGCGAAGCCGGAGCGCGACCGGAAGGTCGTGAAGGTGCTCCAGGAGGCCAACGACTGGCGGGCCGCGCACGCGAAGGAGTCCATCGCGCTGGCCGCGAAGCTGCTCAAGGCCGATGAGGCGAAGGTCGCGGCGGACGCGAAGCATGTGAAGACGATGACGACCGCCGAGCTGGTGGCCAGAACCAAGGACGGCACCGTCGGGAAGTGGCTGGACGGCATGAGCCACTTCTTCGTCCGGACCGGGCAACTGCCGAAGGCTCCCGACCCGTCCACGTTCTACGCCGGTGACCTCTACACGAAGGCGGCCGCCCGATGAACCTGCTGTTCCTGATGACCGATCAGCACCGCGTCGACACCCTCGGCTGTTACGGCAATCCCCATGTGGCCACGCCCAACCTCGACCGGCTGGCGGCGACCGGCACCCGCTTCGACCGCTTCTACACCCCCACCGCCATCTGCACCCCGGCCCGCGCCAGTCTGCTCACCGGCCAGGCGCCCTTCCGCCACCGGCTGCTGGCCAACTACGAGCGCAACGTCGGCTATCTGGAGGATCTGCGCGAGGACGCGTTCACCTTCCCCGGCGCCCTGGCCGAGCGCGGCTACCAGCTCGGACTGGTCGGCAAATGGCATGTCGGCACCCACCGCAACGCCGCCTCGTACGGTTTCGACGGACCCGATCTGCCCGGCTGGCACAACCCCGTGGACCACCCGGACTACGCGGCGTATCTGAAGGAGCGGGGCCTGCCGCCGTACCGGATATCCGATCCGATCCGCGGCACCACGCCCAACGGCAATCCGGGCAATCTGCTGGCGGCGCGGCTCCACCAGCCGGTGGAGGCCACCTTCGAGCACTATCTGGCCACCCGCGCCATCGAGCAGCTCGACCGCTACGCCGCGGACGGGCGGCCGTTCTTCCTGGCCACCCACTTCTTCGGGCCGCATCTGCCGTATCTGCTGCCCGACGCGTACTTCGACCGCTACGACCCCGATCTGGTGGAGCTGCCCGCCTCGATCGCCGAGACCTTCGAGGGAAAGCCACCGGTACAGCGCAACTACAGCGCCCACTGGACCTTCGACACCATCCCCATCGAGGTCACCCGCAAGCTGATCGCGGTCTACTGGGGCTATGTCACGCTGGTCGACGAGCAGATCGGGCGCATCCTCACCCGCCTCGACGAGCTCGGTCTTGCCGATGACACCTCGGTGTTCTTCACCGCCGACCACGGCGAGTTCACCGGCGCCCACCGGCTGCACGACAAGGGCCCGGCGATGTACGAGGACATCTACCGCATCCCCGGCATCATCCGCGTCCCCGGGGAAGCCCCGCAGGTGCGCCAGGAGTTCGTCAGCCTCACCGACTGCACCGCCACCATCCTGGACCTCGCGGGCTGTGACACCTCACCCGCCGTGGACAGCCGCAGCCTGGTGCCGCTGGTGCGGGGTGAGCATCCGCGGTGGCCCGCCGAGCTGCTGGCCGAGTTCCACGGCCACCACTTCCCGTATCCACAGCGGATGATCCGCGACGAGCGCCACAAGCTCATCGTCAACCCGGAGTCGGTCAACGAGCTCTACGACCTGGACGCCGACCCCCATGAGCTGACCAACCGCTATGAGCACCCCGAACTGCTGCCCGTGCGCCGCCGTCTGATGCGCCGCCTGTACGACCTGCTGCGGGAGCGCGGTGACAACTTCTACCACTGGATGACCCCGATGTTCGACATCGGTGACCTGGACTACGACCCGAGCCTGAGCTCCTTCGAGCCGGAAGGGACCGCGTAGATGAGACGAAGCCGCAGCCGGAGCCCTCGACGCGGCCCCGGCACTCTCGTCGCCGCGCCGCTGTGCACGCTGCTGGCCGGGCTGTTGCCCGCGGCTCGGGCGACGGCCGCCGCACGCCCGGCCCGCGAGGCACCGGCGCGGCCCACCCCCACGACGCCCCGCGAGGCGGCCCGCTCTGACCTCAGCCGTGTGCACGGGTCTGCACTGTTGACCGGCGCTCATGACGGGCCTTCAGGTCAGCCGATTGTGCTGCTCGATGTCTGGCGGACGACAGACAGACAAGCGGCGCGACCGATTCGGCGAAGTAGGCGCCGGACCACAACTTGTTCGCCCGCCAGTAGTGCCGGTCGGCAAACACCTTGTGCCGGTTCTTCATCACGAAAACCAAATACGCGCGCAGGACGAACGCGCAGTGGCGACCAGTTCGGATGTTTCGATCGCCGAACCGCGCTTCAAGTCCAAGCGGGACCAACGGCAGTCGGTACGGTTCACCGCCAACGCCCGCTGGTCCATCACGGCCGGCGGTGATCTGCGCCTGCCGAAGATCGGCGAGGTGCGCGTGAAGTGGTCGCGGACCCTGCCGTCCACTCCAGCCACCGTGACGGTACTCAAGGACGCGGCCGGGCGGTACTTCTGCTCGTTCGTCGTGGAGACCGCTCCTGGAACCCTCCCGCCGGTCGCACCGGAGGTCGGCATAGACCTGGGCCTGGGACACTTCGCGGTCCTCTCCGATGGCACGAAGATCGACAGCCCGCGCTTCCTGCGCCGGGCTGAGAAGCGCCTCAAGCGCGTACAGCAGGCCCTGAGCCGGAAGGCAAAGGGGTCGAAGAACAAGGAAAAGGCCAGGCTTCACGTCGCCCGCACCCATGCGCGGGTGGCCGATGCGCGGCGAGAGTTCCACCACCAGCTCTCCACCAAGCTGATCCGCGAAAACCAAGCCATCGCGGTGGAAGATCTGGCAGTCAAGGGACTCGCCCGCACACGCCTGGCCAAGTCCGTCCACGATGCCGGATGGTCGGCGTTCGTCACGATGCTGGAGTACAAAGCCAGCCGGTACGGGCGCACCCTCGTGCGCATCGGACGCTTCGAGCCCACCTCACAGGTCTGCTCGGCCTGCGGCGTCAAGGACGGCCCCAAACCCCTGCACGTCCGCGAATGGACGTGTCAGACTTGCGGGACCGTCCTGGACCGGGACATCAATGCGGCCGTGAACATCGGCCGGGCCGCCGGACTGGCGGTGACAGCCTGTCGAGCGCAGGTAAGACCGGTACCCGTACCGGCACAGCGCGGTGAAGCAGGAACCCACCGAGACGGTCAGCCAACCGTGGTAGGAATCACCTCCCTTTAGGGGAGTGAGCGGAAGTCAATACAAGCTGGTGCACGCGGTGCTCCCGGTGAGCCACGCGGACGGGAAGACCACGCATGTCACCGAGTTCGCGAAGGAGGGCGAGCGTCCCACCACCACACCGCCGACCCCGGTGGCCTACGGGCCGATGTTCGGCGGCCCGCCCGCGGACACGCTGTGGATGCGGCTGTCGTACCACGCCGACACCGCGCGGGACGAGACCGAGGTGCGCGCCGCCACCAGCACGGACGGGGTGCACTGGGTCCACACCGGCGTCTGGTCCCTGCCGACCGTGAGCAAACTCAGAATCGGGCTGGTCGCGCAGAACACCGCGGGCGCGGTCGCGCGGTTCGACTACCTGCACACCTATCGCGGCTGACCTGCCGGGTGGCCCCCGTCCTATGCTGATCAACGTTGTTGACGCGAGGCGGGGGCCGCTTCGGTGGCCGGAGAAGGTGAGAGAGCGTGGCCAAGCCTGTACGTGCGGCTATCGGGGACATGTGGATCACATGTGTGTTCTGCAAGGGCGACCTCTTCCGGGATCGCGAGGTGAAGCTCAACAGCACCGGCATGGAGCTGTTCAAGTTCGGCTGGGCCAATGAATCGGCCACCGGGCTGATCTGCTGGAACTGTGGCTATGTGCACCTTTTCGCCAACCAGGACATCGAGCTGTACAAGGTGAAGAAGGGCGAGATCTAGCCAGGCTCACCGGCGGACGCCCGAGGTCGTGGCAAAAGTTGCTGCGCGGGATCTTTACATCGATGTAAACGGGTGATGGCATACCCCTGCCCGGTCAAATCCCCCGCCTTCCCGGAGATCCCATGGCTCACTCGGACATCACCTCGCCCGAAGTCTCGAACGGCGTTCCACGACCCGAATATCCCCGGCCCAGTTTCGTCCGTGAGGACTGGCTCAATCTCAACGGCACCTGGCAGTTCGCCTTCGACCCCGGCGACAGCGGACTCGAGCGCGGCCTGGTGCACCAGGAGCTGGACGGGCGGATCCTGGTCCCGTTCTGCCCCGAGTCCGAGCTGTCGGGGATCGGGGACACCGACTTCCACCCCGCGGTCTGGTACCGGCGCACGGTCCGGATACCGGCGGGCTGGGCCGGCCGGCGGGTGCTGCTGCACTTCGGGGCCGTCGACCACGATGCCACCGTATGGGCCGACGGCCGCGAGGTGGCCCGGCACAGTGGCGGCTTCACCTCCTTCACCGCCGACCTCGGCGTGGTGGCGGGGGCGGCCGGCGGCGACGCGGAAGTCGTGATCGTCGTACGGGCCCGGGACGCCCGCCACGGCACTCAGGCGCGTGGCAAGCAGGCCACCGACTACGCCAACAGCGACTGCCACTACACCCGCACCACCGGTATCTGGCAGACGGTGTGGGCGGAGCCGGTGCCCGAGGTCCATCTGCGCAGGCCGCGGATCACCCCCGACCTCGCGTCCGGGGCCTTCCACCTCGAACTGCCGCTGAGCGCCAACCGCCCGGGCCACCGGATCACGGCCCGGGTGAGCGACGCGGACGGACGGCCGGTGGCCGACGCGAGCGTGCGGGCCGACCTGGATCTGGCCCCCCGAATGGTGCTCGCGCTGCCCGAGGACCGGCGCCGGCCGTGGGCTCCGGAGGATCCCCATCTGTACCGGGTGCGGATCGAGCTGCTGGACGGCGCCGAAGAGACCGTGGACCGGGCCGAGTGCACCGCCGGGCTGCGGTCGGTGGCCATCGACGGCAAGCGGCTGCTGCTCAACGGCCGCCCGGTCTTCCAGCGGCTCGTCCTGGACCAGGGCTGGTACCCGGACGGGCTGATGACCGCGCCCGACGACGCCGCCCTGGTACGGGACATCGAGCTGTCGCTGGCCGCGGGGTTCAACGGGGCACGGCTGCACCAGAAGGTTTTCGAGGAGCGGTTCCTGCACCACGCGGACCGGCTCGGCTATCTCGTCTGGGGCGAGTTCGGCGACTGGGGAGCCAGTACCGGCCGCACCACGGGGGACAACCAGCAGCCCACCGCCGGATTCATCGCCCAGTGGCTGGAGGCCGTGGAGCGCGACTACTCCCATCCGTCGATCGTGGGCTGGTGCCCGCTCAACGAGACACACCAGGAACTCCACGACCGGCAGACCGTCCTGGACGATGTCACCCGGGGCATGTTCCTGGCCACGAAGGCCGCCGACACCTCCCGTCCGATCCTGGACGCCTCCGGCTACTCCCACCGCGTGGCCGAGACCGATGTGTACGACTCGCACAGCTACGAGCAGGACCCGGAGGCGTTCCGCCGCCAGATGGCGGGACTGGACAAGGACGACCCGTATCTCAACCCCGACAACCGGGGGAACCCCGGCAAGAAGGACACCGACGCGGTGTGGTCGCTGCCGTACCGCGGCCAGCCCTACTTCTGCAGCGAGTTCGGCGGCATCTGGTGGAACCCCGAGGAGGCGGACGCCGCGGCCGGTGACGACCGCGACGTGTCCTGGGGGTACGGGCAGCGGCCGCGGACCGAGGAGGAGTTCCAGGCCCGCTTCGCGGGGCTGACCGGGGCACTGCTCGACGACCCCCTGATGTTCGGCTACTGCTACACCCAGCTCACCGACGTGTTCCAGGAGCAGAACGGCGTCTACCGCTTCGACCGGAGCCACAAGCTGGACGTGGAGCGGCTGCGCGCGGCGCAGCAGCGCCCCGCCGCCTTCGAGCGCCCGGCCGGTGAGGAGGGGCGATGAGCGGTCTGACCCGGCGCGGTCTGCTGAGAGGCGCGGTGTACGGGGCGGGGGCCGCCGTGTCGGCGTCCGCGCTCAGCGGCTGCGGTTCGCTCGCCGGAAGCGTGCGGAGCGCCGACGAGATCGAGTACTGGACGCTGTTCACCGGCCCCGACGGCGAACTGATGAAGACCATGACGCGGAACGTGGAGAAGCGCGTCCCGGGTCTCAAGGTCAGGACGACGGTGCTGGACTGGGGCCCGCCGTACTACACCAAGCTGGCGATGGCCTCCGCCGGTGGCCGTTCGCCGGATGTGGCGATCATGCACCTGACCCGGCTGGCGGGCTATGCCCCCGGTGGTCTGCTCGACCCGTGGGACCTGGATCTGCTGGCCGAGTTCGGCCTGAAGCAGGAGGACCTCAACAAGACGCTCGTCAAGCGGAGTCTGTACCAGGACGACCCGTACGCCGTTCCGCTGGACACCCACCCGTTCGTCGTGTTCTTCGACCGGGACGTCATGGACAAGGCGGGGCTGCTCACCGGTGACGGGCAACTGGTGCCCTTCGAATCGCCGAAACACGCCCTGGAACTGATGGACAAGCTCCGCAAGGACGGCGGCAAGCTGGGGCCGGTCTTCGGCCACGCCAACGACGCGGCGATGGGCTGGCGGATGTTCTGGACGCTGTTCAGCCAGACCGGCGCCACCTTCGACCTCACCGGGAAGCGGGCCGAGATCGACGAGGACACCGCCGTCGAGGTGGTGCGCTTCATGGCCGACCTGAGCCGCGACAGCCGCACCATGGACGTCCAGACGGCCATCGCCGCCTTCGCCAACGGCCGTTCGCCGATGATCTTCTCGGGTGAGTGGGACATGGCCACCTACAAGTCGGCCCTGAAGGACAAGCTGGGCGGCTCCCCCATCCCCACCTTCTACGACCGACCGGCCGGGGCCTCGGACAGCCACGCCCTGGTGCTGCCGCACCAGGACAACCCGGATCCGGAGCGCAGGCGGCGCGCCCACCGGTTCGTGGCCGAGCTGGTCCGGTCCGGGCTGACCTGGGCGACGGCGGGCCACATCCCCGCGTACACACCGGCCGTCTCGTCCCCGCAGTACGCGAAGCTGCGCCCGCAGTCCGAGTACGCGGGCGCCGCGAAACAGCTCGTGCTCGACCCGCCGGTGTGGTTCGCCGGCTCCGGCTCGGACTTCCAGACCCGGATGTGCCAGGCGCTCGATCCCGCGCTCGGCGGCTCGTCGTCCGCGCAGAGCGCGGTGCGCACGATGGTCTCCCAGATCAACACCCTGCTGGCCCAGCCGAATCCGGCCTGATCGCGACGGAGTCGCAATGGAAAGGAGCGATGTCATGGCTTCCGTCTCCACGCCCGCGCGGCGGGCCGCGGCCGGATCCCGGCGCGCCGGATTCCGGCGGGCCGCCGCCACGGACCGACGTCGGTCGGGCGGTGCCGGGTGGCTCTTCGCCACCCCCTTCCTGGTGTTCTTCACGCTCTTCCTCATCGTGCCGATCGGCATCGGCCTGTGGATGAGCTTCACCGACGCCAGCCTGACCGGGCACGGTGACAACGCCCTCGTCGGCCTGGACAACTACTCCGAGGCGTTCGGCGACAGCCAGGTGTGGCAGACCCTCGGCAACACGGTCTGGTTCACGGTCCTGACCACCGTCCCCCTCGTGCTCGTCGCCCTGGCGATGGCCCTGCTGGTGTACACGGGGATGCCGGGGCAGTGGCTGTGGCGGCTGGCCTTCTTCGCCTCGCATCTGCTGCCGGTCGCGGTGGTCTACCAGATCTGGAGCATGCTGTTCCAGCCGGACCGGGGGATGCTCAACGGCCTGCTGAAGATCTTCGGGATCGACGGCATCGGCTGGCTGACGGACGAGAAGTACGCGATGTGGTCCATCGCGCTGGTGACCCTGTGGTGGACCGTGGGATTCAACTTCCTGCTCTACCTGGCCGCGCTGCAGGCGATACCCGACCACCTCTACGAGGCGGCCGCGCTGGACGGCGCCGGGGCGTGGCGCCGGCTGTGGTCGGTCACCCTGCCGCAGTTGCGCCGGACCACCGGGCTGATCGCGGTGTTGCAGGTGATGGCGTCGCTGAAGGTGTTCGACCAGATCTATCTGCTGACCAAGGGCGGCCCGAACGGGTCCACCCGGCCGATCCTGGAGTACATCTACGACACCGGCTTCACCAACTACCGGCTCGGCTATGCCTCGGCGGTGTCGTACGTCTTCTTCGGGCTCATCATCATCCTCTCGATCGCACAGCTGAAGATCTTCTCGCGCAGGGAGGACTGATCGCGCCATGACCACCGAGACACTTTCCCCCCGTACCCCCGGAAAGCCCCGCTCGACCATGCCCCGGGAGGTGGTCCGGCGGCGCCGCTACGGCGGCCCCGTCTGGCACCCCTCGCTCGGGACGGGCCCGCTCCCCCGTGTGCTGACCCTGCTGGCGCTCGCGCTGCTGACGGTGGTCTGGCTGGTGCCGTTCGGCTGGGGGGTGGACACCTCGTTCAAGTCGGAGGTCGACGCGAGCGCGTCGGGCGTCGACTGGATCCCCAAGGCGGGCTTCACCCTCGACGCCTACCGGACCATCTTCGGCCAGGGCAATCTGCCGGTGTGGGCGGTGAACAGCGTGGTGATCGCCGTGTGCGTCACGGCCATCACCGTGGCCATCTCGGCGATGGCGGCGTACGCCTTCTCGCGCACGCTCTTCCGCGGCCGCCGGGTGCTCTTCGCCGTCACCGTCGCCTCGATCATGGTGCCGCCGCAGATCCTGATCGTGCCGCTGTTCCGGCAGATGCTCGCGATGAACCTCGTCGACACCTACGCGGCGGTGATCCTGCCGCAGGTGGTGGCGCCCGCGATGGTGTTCATCCTGAAGAAGTTCTTCGACGGCATTCCGCGGGAGCTGGAGGAGGCGGCCCGGATCGACGGGGCGGGCAGCTTCCGGGTGTTCTGGAGTGTGGTGCTGCCGCTGTCCCGGCCGATCCTCGCGGCCGTGGCCATCTTCGTCTTCATCAACACCTGGAACAACTTCCTCTGGCCGTTCATCAGCACGAGCGATCCCCAGCTGATGACGCTGCCGGTGGGGCTGTCGACCGTGAAGGACTCCACCGGGCTCCGGAACGCCCAGGAGTCGGCCGCCTCGATCCTCGGCTCCATCCCGCTGCTCATCGTCTTCATGATGTTCCAGCGTCAGATCGTGAAGTCGGTGGCCACCACGGGTCTGGGAGGTCAGTGAGCGGTGGCGGGGATGCCGCCCTCGGTGGACTCGCGGGTGTGGAGGGTGTGCCCGACGACGACCTCCTGGGCCGGACGGTCCGGTGTCTCGATCCGCTCCAGCAGCAGATCGACGGCGTGCCGGGCGATGGCGTTCTTGTCCGGTGCCACGCTGCTCAGGCTCGGTGTGCTGTAGCGCGCGGCCTCGATGTCGTCGAAGCCCATCACGGCCATGTCGTCCGGCACCCGCAGTCCGCGCTCGTACAGCGTCCGCAGCGCGCCGAGGGCGAGCGCGTCGTTGAAGCAGAACACGGCGTCCGGCGGTGCCGGCCGGTCCAGCAGCGCCGCCATCGCACGGGCGCCCTCGCCCATGTGGTAGCGGGGTGTCTCGCGCTCCAGGAGGGGGTCCGGCGGCAGCCCGGCCTCCTCCAGGGCCTGGCGGTAGCCGGTTCTGCGGAGCAGCGGTGTGCCGATGTACGGCTCGGGCTGGACGCCGATGGCGGCGATCCGGCGGCGCCCACCGGCCACCAGATGGGCCACGGCCTCCTTGGCGGCGGCCACGTTGTCGATCACCACATGGTCGGCGAGGCCGCCGCTGGGGCGTTCGCCGATGAGCACCAGCGGCACGGTGCCGAGGTGGTTCGCCAGCGCGCTGCCATGCAGGGCGAGCGGGCTCACCACCATGCCGTCCACGACCTGGTCGCCGAGGCCGTGGATCACCGCCGCCTCCCGCTCGCGGTCGCCGAGGGTCTGCTCGATCAGCAGGGTGCGGCCGTGTTCCTCGGCCGTGGTGAGGAAGTGGCGTCCCAACTCGGCGAAGTACGGGACGTCCAGCTCGGGCAGGACAAGACCGATCATGCCGGTGCTGCCCCGGCGGAGGTTGCGGGCCACCCGGTTGGGACGGTAGCCGAGCTCCCGGATGGCCCGCTGGACCCGCTCCCGGGTCGCCGGGGACACATGCACAAAGCCGTTGATCACATTCGACACGGTCTTCGGGGAGACCCCGGCGAGCGTCGCCACGTCCTTGACGGTGGCGCTCCGGCCGGCACCGTCCGAGCGCTTCCGCCCCGGTGCCGCTTGATCCCTGGTGGTCTGCTGTTTCACGGCGGTCACCGACCGATCCTAGAGCGTGCCGGCAGCGGGCCGCACCGCCGGGCACACGGCGGGCCCGTCCCCTGGGCGGCGGACCCCGCACCCATCAGGCGATCCCGCGCCCACCAGGCGGCCCCGTGCCCATCAAGCGGCCCCACGCCCTCATTCAGGCGGCGGCCGGGTGGGCGGGCGGGGGCAGCGCCTGCTCCGTCCAGATGCACTTGCCCGTCGCCGAGAACCGCATGCCCCAGCGATCGGACAGCGCCGCGACCAGTTGCAGCCCGCGCCCGCCCTCGTCGGTCTCGGCGGCGCGGCGGATCCGCGGGGTGGTGAGGCTGCCGTCGGAGACCTCGCAGATCAGCGTCCGGCCGTAGAGCAGGCGCAGCCGCGGCGGGCCCTTGGCATGCCGTACGACGTTGCCGACCAGCTCGCTGACCAGGAGTTCCGTCGTCATCGTCAGCTCGTCGAGATGCCACGTGGACAGTTGCTCGGTGACATGGTGGCGGGCTTCGGCCGCGGCGATGGGGCCGTCCGGCAGCGCCCAGGACACCACCCGCTCCGGGGACATCGACCGCGTCCGGGCGATCAGCAGCGCGGCGTCGTCGTGGGTCTCGGCCTGCTCCGGCACCAGCGCGCTGATGACGGCGTCGCACAGCCGGCCGGGATCGTTCAGCGTGGTGGGGGCGGACGCGGTCCCCGGCGGATCGGTAGGGGGCGCGGCGGCCCTGGTGAGGGCCTGGGCGAGACGGGCCATGCCCTCGTCGATGTCGACCGTCGACGACTCGACCAGGCCGTCGGTGTACAGCACCAGATGGCTGCCCTCGGGCACCTGGACCTCATGGGTCTCGAAGGGCGGGCTGGCGGCGCCGAGCGGCGGATCGGCGTCGACATGCGGGAAGTAGGCCGTGCCGTCGGGGCGGACGATGGCGAGCGGCGGATGCCCGGCGCTCGCGAAGGCATAGCGATTGGTGACCGGGTCGTACACCGTGTACAGACAGGTGGCGTAGAAGTCATCGCCGAGGTCGCCGACCAGATCGTTGAGATGGGTGAGCAGCTCGTCGGGCGGGAGCTCGAGATCGGCGAGGGTGTGCACGGCCGTGCGCAGCCGCCCCATCGTCGCGGCCTCGGACAGTCCGTGGCCCATGACATCGCCGATGACGAGGGCGACCCGCTCCCCGGACAGCGGGATGAGGTCGTACCAGTCGCCGCCGACCTGCACGCCCTCGGTGGCGGGCAGATAGCGGGCCTCGGCGGCGACGGCCGGTACGACGGGCAGCGTACGGGGCAGCAGCCCGCGCTGGAGCTCCTGGGCGCGGGTGTGCTCGGCGTCGTACAGCCGCGCCCGCTCCAGCGCCTGGGCGACCAGTCCGCTCAGCGCGATGAGCAGGGAGCGGTCCTCCTCGGAGAAGTGGCGCGGCCGCGAGAAGCTGACCACGCAGTAGCCGATCTGCTGGTCGGAGGCGATCAGCGGGAGGAACGCCCACGCCTTCATCCCGCTGCGGTAGAGGTAGTAGGCGGCGTCCGGATGCTGTTCGGCGTACTCCGCCGGTGTGGACAGGAAGGTCGGGGAGCGGGAGCTGAGCACCTGGACGATGGCGGACATGTCCGAGACCATCAGCTTCTGGACGGTCTCCAGGAACTCCTCCGGATACCCGGCCGAACCGACCATCCGCAGCCGCCCGTTCTCGAGCACCTGGCAGATGAGGCCGGTCGCGCCGAACGGCGGAAGCACCCGGTCGGCGACCGCCTTCACCACGTCCTGGACGGTCAGCGCCTCGGCGAGCGCCGAGGTCAGCTCTCCCATGCGCATGACCCGCTCGGCCGCGGCGCGCTGGGCCGCGGACTGCTCGGCCTCCTCCGCCCGGCGTTCGGTGATGTCCGAGATGTGGATGACCAGTCCGTCGGGGACGGGGTCGACGCGCACGTGGTACCAGCCCGGTCTGCCGGGCCACCGGGTGTCGCATCCGGCCGGTGCGTGAGTGGTCACGACCCGCCCGTGGCAGGCGGCCATCCCGGTGTCCCGGACCACCGGGTGGTCCCACAGCACCGTCCCCAGCGCCTCCTGGGCGGAAGAACCCAGCAACTCCAGGGCCGCGGGGTTGGCGAAGGTCAGCCGAGCCTGGTTGTCGAGGGCGAGGAGGCCGTCGTTCATCCGCCATACGGCACTGCTGACGGCGTCGCCGCCGAGGGGGTGCCGCTCGTGCTCGACGTCCGCGGCGGCGGGGCGGGCGGGCCGCAGATACTCGGCGACCCAGTCGGCGACCAGCCGCAGGAATGCGCATTGCGCGTCGTCCAGCTCATCCGGCGCCTCCACCAGGGCGGACAGCGCGCCCACCGGCTCCCCGTCAGCCGTGATCACGGGCACCGACGCCACCCCGCTTCCGGGCGGAAGCGACCCGGCGCCGGGAGGGAAGTCCCCGTGGGAACCGGAACCGGGAGGGAGGTTCTCGTGGGAGGAGCGGCCGGACGACGGGATGGGCGCGCCGTGCGGCACATCGGGCGGTGGCGGCGTCCAGACGTGGGTGCCGTAGCGGACGCATGACACGGGGGCCGCGCTGTCCTCGTCCGTGAGGGTCTCCCACCCCGCGACCAGGTTGTCCGGCAGCCCCACGCTGGCCACCAGGCGCATCGCCCCCTGGCGGGGATCACACACATGGATCATGCCGCCCAGGGCGCCGAGTTCGGCGACCGCCTGTCCGAGGGCGAGCCTCACCGGCCCGGTGCCACTCAGCTGGCCACCCGCGGAACCCATCAGCCGAAGCCGTGTCCGCGCCGACCGAGTGATCCGGGTGTCCGCATTGTCCGGGTGCTGTTCATCCACACCCATGGCGTCACCTGTCATCGTCCTCGGGAGCCCGGTGCCGTGCGGATCGCAGACCGGCCGCGTCCTGCATAGCCCGAATATAACGCCTCTCCGGAAACGAACCCGCCGCCCGTACGTGGTCGTCGGGGTACGTCGCCGGACGCCGTCACCGAGAGCCGAAGGGCCGTACCGCTACGCGATGTCGTCGACGCGGACCGGGCCGCCGGTGGTGACCGACTGGATGGCCGCGAGCGCGACGGACAGGGCGGCGCGGGCGTCCTGTCCGGTGACGGAGGGGGCGCGGCCGGTGCGCACGCACTCGGCGAAGTCGGCGAGTTCGGCCACGTAGGCGTCGTGGAAGAGATCCTGGTCGTAGGTGACGCATTCGGCGGCGGTGCCGTCCGGGCCGTAGGCGGTCAGATGGCCGCGGCGGATGTCGCCCATGGTGAGCATCCCCGCCGAGCCGAAGACCTCGCCGCGCACGTCGTACCCGTACACCGCCTGGAAGTTCGCCTCGGCGGTGGCGAGGGCGCCGTTGTCGAAGCGGATGGTGACCACGGCGGTGTCGAGCAGTCCACGGTCCTTGAAGTCGGGGCGTACCAGGGCGTCGGCGAACGCGAAGACCTCGACCGGCGTGGCGCCGGGGTTGAGGTAGCGCAGGGTGTCGAAGTCGTGGATGAGGGTCTCCAGGAAGATCGTCCACGGCGGGATACGGCCCGGGTCGGCCAGCTTGGGGTCGCGGGTGAGCGAGCGCAGCAGCTGCGGGGTGCCGATGGCGCCCGCGCGGACCTTCTCGTGGGCGGCGTGGAAGCCGGTGTCATAGCGGCGGTTGAAGCCCACCTGGAGGGGGACACCGGCGTCGGCCACGGCCGCGATGGCGCGGTCGGCCTCCTCGAGCGTGACGGCCATGGGCTTCTCGCAGTAGACGGCCTTGCCCGCCCGCGCCGCGGCCTCGACCAGCCCGGCGTGGGTGCGGGCCGGGGTGGCGATGACCACCGCCTCGACCCCGGGGTCGGCGAGCAGCTCGGCTATCTCGGTGTACGCCGTGGTGCCGCCCAGCCGGTCGCCGACCCCCTGCGCGGCGCCGGGGGCCGGGTCGGCGATGGCGGCGAGACGGACGCCGGGGAGGCGCCGGGCCAGGGTCTCGGCGTGGAAGGAGCCCATGCGTCCGGCGCCGATGAGGCCGATGGGGAGGGAGTGTGGTGTGGTCATGCGGATGCTCCGTGGGGTCCGTGGTTCCGGGGGTGGTGGCGGATGCGAGCGATCAGGGCCGGACGGCCGCGCGGCCGCGCGCTTCAGCCGGTGAAGGCGGAGCGGAAGCGCTCCAGGGCGCGGTCGCTGTCGCCGGAGGCCCATGCCTCCATGGCGACGGTGCCCTCGTAGCCGAGGTCGGTGAGGGTCCGGGCGAGGGCCGGGTAGTTGATCTCTCCCGTTCCGGGCTCGCAGCGGCCGGGTACGTCGGCCACCTGGATCTCGCCGATCAGGCCCCGGCCGTGGGCCCGGCGAACCAGCTCGATCAGGTTTCCCTCGCCGATCTGCGCGTGGTACAGGTCCAGGTTCATCCGCAGCCCCGGCCGGTCCACGGCCTCGACCAGGGCCAGGGTGTCGGCGGCCTTGGCGAACGGCACACCGGGGTGGTCCACGGCGGTGTTGAGGTTCTCCAGGGTGAAGGTGACCCCGGTGCGCTCGCCCAGCTCGGCGAGGCGGGTGAGGGTGCGGTGGGCGGCGATCCACATCGGGCCGGTGGCCTCGCCCGTCACCGGCGCCACCGGCAGGCCGGCGCCGTCCAGCCCGGTGCCGTGCAGATTGAGCCGGGGGCAGCCGAGCCGCTCGGCCACCTTGACCGACTCCTCGGCGGTGCGCAGGAGTTCGGCCGCCCCGTCCTCGTCCGTCAGGCCACCGCGGAGGTAGCCGGTCATGGAGGAGAACACCACACCGGTCCGCTCGAGGGCGGCCAGATCGTGTCGGCTCCAGTCCCAGATCTCGACCTGGAAACCGGCGTCGTGGATGCGCCGCGCCCGTTCCTGGACCGGCAGATCCCGGAAGACCATCTCGGCACAGACCGCCAATGTGTACATCGCCACTGCTCGCCCTCTCTCCGACGACCCCGGCAACAAAGCGAATAGAACGTCGCAGTCATCACTAGAACGTTCTAGGAACGAGCAGCAGTACGCCAGTCACCGACCACGCCTGTCAAGGGCGGACGACGGAATCACTAGAACGTTATAGAAGCGGGGCGCGCTCGGTCGGGCCCTGGGCTACGATCGTCGCGCCCGTAAGCGAAACCCCGGCCGGAGACGACACCTCGGCCGACGAGACCAAGGGAGACCAGTGGTGCCACCGACGCCGGCCGTCCCTCATGGGAAGCGCCCGACGCTCGCGGACGTGGCGGCGCGGGCAGGCGTGTCCACGGCGCTGGTCTCCATCGTGATGCGGGACGCCAAGGGCGCCGGTGCCGCCACCCGTGAGCGGGTCCTCCGGGCGGCACAGGAGATCGGCTACCGGCCGGACGCCAGGGCCCGGCTGCTGCGCAGCCACCGGTCCCATCTCCTCGGAGTGCAGTTCGGCCTTCAGCACCCGTTCCACTCCGATCTGCTGGAGGGCATCTACGCGGTGGCCGAGCCCGCCGGGTACCAGATCGCGCTGAGCGCCGTGGCCGCCGGGCGTGGGGAGCAGCGGGCCACCGACACTCTGCTCGCCGACCGCTGCGAGGCCCTGATCCTGCTCGGCCCGCAGGCCCCGGCCGCGCGGCTGGCGGAACTCGCCGCACAGCTCCCGGTGGTCTCCGTGGCCCGGCGGCTGCGCGGGTCCGCCCCGGGTGTGGAGGTGGTGCGGACCGCCGATGACGAGGGCGCCCGCCAGGCGGTGGACCACCTGGTGGCCCTCGGCCACCGCGACATCGCCCATATCGACGGCGGCCGGGCGCCCGGCGCCGCCGACCGGCGCCGCGGCTATCGCACCGCGATGAGCCGCCACGGCCTGGCCGACCGCGTCCGCGTCCTGCCCGGCGGCCTCACCGAGGAGGACGGCGCCGCGGGCGCCCGCGCCCTCCTCGAGGCCACTTCCCGGCCCACGGCCGTCCTCGCCTTCAACGACCGCTCCGCCACCGGCGTCCTGGACACCCTCCTCCGCGCCCGGGTTCCCGTCCCCGGCGGGATCTCCGTCATCGGCTTCGACGACAGCCACTTGGCACGCCTGGCCCATATCAACCTGACCACCGTCGGCCAGGACATCCCCCGGCTCACCGAACTCGCCGTCGGCCGGGCCATCGCCCGGCTGGAGGGAGAGAAGATGCCCGACGGGGAGGCCGTGGTCGCCCCCCGTCTCGTCGTCCGGGGCACCACGGCCGAACCCGGCTGAGGCGCGAGGGGAGGGCCGAGAGGTCAGCCGAGCTTCTTGAGCAGTTCTTCGGCGAGCGGGCCGGAGGAGGCCGGGTTCTGGCCGGTGATGACATTGCGGTCGACTTCCACATGCGGTGCGAAGGGGTCGCCGACCCGCACCGTCAGACCCGCCTCGGTCAGCCGGTCCTGCAGGAGCGCCACCAGACGCCCCGGCGGCCGCGCGCTGACCTCGCGCCCGCTGGCGGACGAGGACTATGTGCTGGTCGCCTCGCCCGGCTGGGCCCGGCGCATCGGGGAGCGTCTGGCGGCCGACGGCCCGTGTGCCGCCGTCCGTGACGTACCGCTGATCACCTACGCCGAGGACCTCCCGATCGCCCGCCGGTACTGGCGCAATGTCTTCGGCAAGCGACTCACCGCCCAGGCCGCGGTGACCGTGCCGGATCTGCGCGGGGCCGTGTCGGCCGTCGCCGCGGGCGCGGGTTACAGCGTGCTCCCCCGTTACCTGTGCCAGGACGAACTCGCCTCCGGTGGACTCGTCCTGCTGCATGAGCCCGAAGAGCCGCCGCTCAACACGCTCTTCCTCGTACAGCGGCCGGGGGCCGACGCCAACCCGGACGTCGCCCGGGTCCGGGAGCGGCTTCAGCGCGCCGCACGCACCTGGTAGCGCGCACGCGGCGGAGACACGCGCGGGCGGGTCAGGCTCCGCCGTCCGGCGCGGAGTCGTCCACCATGCCGTGTTCCCAGGCCCAGGCCGCGATCTCGACACGGTTGCGGGCGGCCAGCTTGCGCTGGACGTTGCCCAGGTGGGTCTTGACGGTGGACAGGGTGACATGGAGGTCCGCGGCCACCTCCTCATTGGTACGGCCACGGGCGACCCGCCCGACCACCTCGACCTCGCGCTGGGTCAGCGGCTCGATCAGATCCTTCGGCCCGATCCTCCCCCGGCGGCCCGGACGGGTCTCGGAGGGGGTGGGCCGACCGCGGTGGGGGGCCATGTGCGCGAGCAGGCGGACGGTCACCGACGGGGAGATCAACGAGTTGCCCGACGCCGCGGCCCGTACCGCCTCGGTGAGCAGGCCGGGTGCGCCGTCCTTGAGCAGAAAGCCGCACGCGCCGTTGCGCAGCGCCCGGTAGACGTATTCATCGAGGTCGAAGGTGGTGGCGATGAGGACGTTGAGGGGGTCGGGCGCATCGGGTCCGGCGAGGAGCCGGGTGGCCTCCAGACCGTCCAGCTCGGGCATGCGGATGTCCAGGAGGCAGACGTCGGGCCGCAGGTGGCGGGCCCGCTCGACCGCCTCGACGCCGTTCGCCGCCTGCGCGACGACCCGCATGTCCGGCTGGGAGTCGAGAATCATGCGGAAGGCGGCGCGGACCATCTCCTGGTCGTCGGCGATGAGTACCCGGATCGTCATGTCACGCATGATCGCAGGCGATCGTCTCCTCGACGGCCGTCCTGTCCAGCGGCAGGACCGCCAGGACGCGCCAGCCGCCGCCGTCCCGTGGCCCTGATGTGATGCGCCCGTTGACCCCCTCGACCCGCTCGGCGAGCCCCACCAGGCCGTAGCCGCTCCCCTTGGCCGAGCGCTCGGCGGCGGGCGAGGCGCCGCCCTCCCCGTCGTCGACGACCGACACCTCCAGTCCCTCCGGATCACCGGGCCGGACACTGATCCGCACCTCCACCCGGCTGACCCCGGTGGCGTGTTTGCGGACGTTGGTCAGGGACTCCTGCACCACACGGTGGACCGTGGTGGCGATGCCGGACAGGAGTGGCCGGTCGGCGAGTTCCGGGGCGAGGATCAGCTCGGCGGCCGGTCCCACCTCGGAGAACTCCTCGGTGAGGGCACGCAGATCACGCAGCCCGCGCGAACCCGCCGGATCGCCCGTGGGCCGGGTCGTGGCGGAGGCGGTGGCGTGGTCCCGCAGGCTGGTGACCATGGCGCGCATCGACCCCAGCGCCTGGGATCCGGCCCGCTCGATCTGGGCGAGCATCCGGTCCAGATCCTCCGGGGACTGGGTGTGTCCGGCCGCGGCGGTGAAGCGCGCGGCTTTGGCCTGCGTGACGATCGCCGTGACGTGGTGGGCCACGAAGTCGTGCAACTCCCGTGCGTGCTCGAGGCGTTGCGCCTGCCGGACGGCCTCCCGCTCCCGCTCCCGCAGTGTGTCGTACAGCCGCAGGCACAGCCCCACCACCACCATGAACGGCACGGCGCAGACCGCGATGACGGTGATCAGGTCCTTGAGGTGGTCGTCCCACAGCTCGATCCGCAGCGGAAGGACCACGGCGGCGAGGGAGGACGCCGCGACCAGCCCGGCCGCTCGCAGTGGCGGGCAGCGCCGCACGGCGCGGGTGCTGAGCAGCAGCAGCGCACCCAGCTCCACCAGGCCCGGGGTGTTCGGGGGCCGCTCGGACAACTGCGCTTCCGTCACGGTCAGCACGCACGAGACGGCCGCCGCGCCGATCGCGTAGCGCGCGAAGAGACCTTCCGGCACGGCGGGCGCGGCCAGGCACAGCACACCGGACACCATCGTCGCCGCGGCCATCGCCGGATGCGGCGCGTTCAGCCCCTCCAGGACCACGAGGACGACCAGAGCGATGCCGACCAGGCCCTGCCAGAGGTGCCGGAAGCGGAAACGGGACCGGAACTCGGAGATCATGGCAGGTCACGCTACGGTCCGGCCGCCGTCGCCACATCAGACTTTCGGCCGAGGTAACCGGGGAAGCAGCGCGGACCGCTTCGGCATTCCGGTGGATCCGCCGCGCCACGTCCGCGCGAAGGATGGCATCCGGGGCGACCGGAGCGCACTCGAGCCCGATGCGCCACGCCCCTTCCGACCGTTGATCCACTAGCCCCTCCGAAGGCCGTCGATGTTCCGCACCGCCCTGCGCACCCTCCGATCCCATCGGCTCCGTTTCGCGATGCCCGCCCTCGCCATCGTGCTCGGCGTGGCCTTCGTGACCGGTTCGCTGCTCTACGGCGACTCCGTCAGAGCGGCCGTGAACCGCGCACAGTCCAACTCCCAGCCCGATGCGTCCGTCTCGATCACGGCGGATCCCGCCGTGCCGCACTGGCTCGATAACACGCTGCTGCGGCGGCTGCGGGCGCTGCCGACGGCGGCCGCGGCGCGCGGTGTGGTGGAGGGCCGCTCCTTCCTCGTCGGCTCCGACGGCACTCTGGTGGGCGATCTGAACCAGGCAGCGGGCGTCAACTATGTGCCCGACGGCAGCGGCAAGGACGTCCGCTATCCGCTCACCGAGGGCCGCGGCCCCCGTGGCGCCGCCGAGATCGCCGTCGACCGGCGGACCGCCGAGCGGGCCGGGTACCGGGTCGGCGCCCGGGTGCGTATCGTCGTGGCGGGCACGGCCCGCGACGCTCGGCTGGTCGGCGTCTTCACCGCCCAGGACAGCCGGGTGGACTCCGGCGGTACGCTCACCGCCTTCGACACCGCCACCGCGCAACGGCACTTCGCCCCCGCGCCGAAGGGCTACTCGGCCATCACACTGACCGCCGCCGAGGGCATATCGGATACCCAACTCGCCCAGACGGCACAGAAGTCGCTGCCGTCCGGGCTGCGGGCGGTCACCCGCGCCGATCTGGAGTCCGGTGCCGCCTCCGACGGGGACGCGGACAAGCTCACCACACTGCTGCTGAGCTTCGCCGGGGTCGCCCTGTTCGTCTCCACCTTCCTGGTGGCCAACACCTTCACCATGCTCAGCGCCGCCCGCGCCCGGGAACACGCGCTGCTGCGGGCCATCGGCGCCACCACGAACTACCTGCTGCGGATGGTCCTGACCGAGGCCGCCGTGGTCGGCACGGTGGCCTCGGCCATCGGCTACGGCCTCGGCGTCGGCGCCGCGCATCTGCTGGGCGGCCTGTTCGACGCCTCCGGAGCCAAGAACGCCACCGTGCCCGCGTTGTCCGCCGAGCCGCTGCTCGCGGCCTTCGCCGTGGGCATCGGTGTCACCGTCCTCGCGGCCTACGTCCCGGCCCGCCGGGCCGCGGCCGTACCGCCCGTGGCGGCGCTGCGGACCGTCCAGCCGTCCACCGCCGCCTCGCTGCGCCGCCGCAACACCATCGGGCTGATCGCCACCGCGTGCGGCGCGCTGCTGATCGCCGCGGCCGTCGGCGAGCCGGATCTGCTCTTCGGCGCCGCGCCCCTGCTGCTGGTCGGCCTGATCGTCCTCACCCCGCTGCTCGCGCTCGGCGTCACCGGGCTGCTGCGCTCCCCGCTGACCCGGCTGGCGGGCGTCCGGGGCAAGCTGGCGGTGGAGAACGCCCGCCGCAATCCACGGCGTACGGCGGCCACGGCCACCACCCTGATGGTGGGTCTGGCGATGGTCACCGCCGTCACCGTGGCCGTCACCTCCGTGAACCGCTTCGACGAGCGGGAGGCCGACCGCTCCATGGCCTCGGACCTGAGCATCAAGGCCGTCGACTTCGGGGAGATCGGCGAGGGCACGGCGGCCCGGGTGGCGCGGCTCGCCGACGCCGAGGCCGTCACCCCCGTCATCCCCACCTACCTCGACCTCACCGACAAGACCCCCCTCTCGGTCACCGCGGTGGACCCCGCCGCGGTGGAACGCGCCGCGTCGCTCACCGTCCGCGAGGGATCGCTGGACCGCCTCGGCCAGGGCATCGCCGTCACCGAGGAACTGGCCGCCGCCCACGGCTGGCGGCTCGGCTCCCGGGTCACCGGAAGCTTCACCAGTGCGAGCGGCCGTACGCCGGGCGCCAAGGCCGACCTGCCGGTCGTCGCGATCTACGACGGCCCGGAGGATCTGGCCCCCGCCCTCGTCTCCGAGCGCGCCCTGCCACGTGCGGCCGGCGCCGAGGACCGGCCGACCATCAGCTCGGTCCTGGTCAAGGCCGCCGCCGGCCGCACGGCCGCGCTCCAGGAGGAGATCCGGCGCGCCCTGGACAACCCGGCGCTGCTCGTCCAGGACCGCGCCGACGCGAGGGCCGCCGCCACCGCGCGGAGCGCGCCGTTCCTGAACATCATGTACGCCATGCTCAGCGTCACCGTGCTGATCGGCGCCCTCGGGGTGGTCAACACCATGGGCATGGCCGTCTTCGAGCGGGTGCGGGAGATCGGGCTCCTGCGGGCCATCGGGCTGGACCACGGTGGTGTCGGATCCGTACTGCGCCTGGAGTCGGTGACCATCTCGCTCTTCGGCTCCGCGCTCGGGGTCGTCGCCGGTACGGCCATCGGCGCGGCGGCCGTCCTCGGCCAGGAGTCCGTTCCGCTCGTCATCCCCTGGGACAGGACGGCCCTCTTCTTCCTCGCGAGTGCCGCGATCGGTGTGCTGGCCTCGCTCTGGCCGGGGCGGCAGGCCGCGCGCGTCCCGATGCTGGAGGCCATCGGCGGGGACACCGAGTGACGGTCGTGGGGCGACCTCCGTTGCCCCACCCCGGCGTGTCGCGGCCGGGAAACCCCCGCGACATCCCAGATGCGGGTAAAGGTGTTTTTCCGGGAGGGGGGCTCAGCGACGAGTGAGGAGCGGCCGTGCCCGCTGTCGACCAGCACCCGTGGCCGCAGGCCGCGGCCGTGGTGAGGGACTGGCTGGCGGGCCCGGCCACGCCCGGCGATCTGGCCGCGGCCCGCGCCCAGATGGGCTTCTCGCTCGCCTGGCACATCGTGGTGGCCTGTCTGGGCGTGGGGCTCCCGCTGCTCACCCTGATCGCCGAATGGTGGGGCGTGCGCACCGGCGACCCCTCGTACCGGCTGCTGGCCCGGCGCTGGGCGCGGGCCATGGGGGTGCTGTTCGCCGTGGGCGCGGTCTCCGGCACCATCCTCAGCTTTGAGATGGGGCTGCTGTGGCCGGGACTGATGGGCCGTTACGGCCAGGTCATCGGGTTGCCGTTCGCCATCGAGGGCATCGCCTTCTTCATCGAGGCCATCTTCCTCGGCATCTATCTCTACGCATGGGACCGGCTGCCGCCACGCGTCCATATGCTCACCGCGATCCCCATCATCATCGCCGGTGTGGCCTCGGCGTTCTTCGTGGTGTGCGCCAACGCGTGGATGAACCAGCCGCGTGGCTTCACCGTCCGCCACGGCAGGGTCGTGGACGTCGATCCGCTGGCCGCGATGTTCAACCCGGCCAGCCCGCCGCAGACCGTCCATATGATCCTCGCCGCGCTGATGGTGGCGTCCTTCCTGACCGCGAGCGTGTACGCGGTCTCCCTGCTGCGCGGCCGCACCGACCGCTACCACCGCGCGGGGTTCTTCATCCCGTTCGTCCTCGGCGCCGTCGTCGCGCCCGTCCAGCTGGTGGTGGGCGACTGGATCGCCCGCTTCGTGGCCGACTACCAGCCGGTCAAGCTCGCCGCCATGGAGGGTGTCTTCATCACCTCCAGCCATGTGCCGCTCACCGTGGGCGGTATCGCGGGCGACCATGGCCTCAAGGGCGGTCTGGAGATCCCCAGCGGTCTGTCGCTGCTGGTCGGGTTCAGCCCCAGCACGGTCGTCAAGGGGCTGAACGAGGTGCCTCCCGCGCGGCGGCCCCCGATCACCGGCACCCATCTGGCGTTCGACCTGATGGTGCTCGGCGGGCTGTTCCTGATCGGGCTCGGGGTCTGGCTGCTGCTGGCCTGGTGGCGCACCCGGCGCCGGGGCGAGAGCGACCCGCTGGCCCGCCGGGGCACGCGCCTCTTCCTGTGGCTGGCGTCCTTCAGCGGCCTGGCCGCGGTCGTGTCGCTGGAGTGCGGCTGGGTCGTCACCGAGGAGGGCCGTCAGCCGTGGGTGGTGCAGGGGGTGCTCAGCGTCCGGGACGCGGTGAATCCCGCCCCCGGCCTCATGACCGGGCTGTGGCTGGTGCTCGTGGTGTACGCCGCGATGACGGTGGCCACCGTCTACGTGCTGCGCCGGCTCGCGGGCGAGCGCCCGGTCCCGGTGGCCCCGCAGGAAGCCGATGTGACCGGCTATCCGGTCGTGTGAACCGCTGGAGGTCCTGATGCTCGCGGACACCGTCCTGGCGGTGATGTGGCTGGGTCTGATGTGCTACGCCCTCTTCGCCGGCGCCGATTTCGGGGCCGGGCTGTGGGATCTGGTGGCCGGTGGCAGCCGTCGTGGACGGCCGCAGCGCGCACTGATCGAGCACGCCATCGGGCCGGTCTGGGAGGCCAACCACGTGTGGCTGATCTTCGTGGTGGTGATGCTGTGGAGCGGCTTCCCCGAGGTGTTCGCCGCCGTGATGTCCACCCTCTATCTGCCGCTGACCCTGGCGGCGCTCGGCATCATCGCGCGCGGTGCCGCGTTCGCGTTCCGCAAGGCCAGCACCCAGCTGTGGCAGCAGCGGCTGTTCGGGGCCTGCTTCGCCACCTCCTCGGTCGTCACGCCCTTCTTCCTGGGCACGGTCGCCGGTGGCGTGGCCTCCGGGCGCGTGCCACCCGGCCTCGCCGCGGGCAGTACGGTCACCAGCTGGCTCAATCCGGCGTCCTTCCTCGGCGGTGTGCTGGCCGTGGTGACCTGCGCCCATCTGGCCGCCGTCTATCTGTGCGCGGACGCGGCCCGCGGCGGCGGGCCCGAACTGGTGCGGGCGTTCCAGCGGCGCGCCCTGGTCAGCGGGCTGGCCGCGGGTGCCGTGGCGCTGGTGGGCATCGCCGTGCTGCACGCCGACGCGCCACGGCTGTTCCACGGGCTCACCCATCGCGCCCTGCCCCTGGTGGTGCTGTCGGCCGTGACCGGTGTGGCGGGGCTGGCCCTGCTCATGCGGTCGCTGTGGGGCTGGGCCCGGGCCGCCGCCGCCCTCGCCGTGGCGCTCATCGTCTGGTCCTGGGGCGTGGCGCAGTACCCGCTGATGCTGGTCCCGGACCTCACCGTGGCGCGGGCGGCCGCACCGCCGTCGGTACTGGCCGCCGTGCTGATCGTGTTCGCGGTCGGGGCGCTGCTGCTGATCCCGTCCCTGGGCTGGCTCTACGCGCTCTTCCAGCGCCCGGAGACCGGCGCGGCGGCGGCCGAGGACACGCGCTGAGAGCCTGTGTCATATCCTCGGTCGGATCAGCGTGCGGCGTCAGGGGGCACCTCCCAGCGGTAGCTGGGGGAGCGTGCCAGGCGTCGCACGCCCGGCCGGGGATATGACACAGGCTCTGAGCGGCCGGCGCGCACCGAACGGCGAGGAGGCACCCGGAACGGCCAGGGCGCGCCGAGCGGTCAGGCGGCGTCGATCAGGACCAGGTCCGGGGGGACGAGCGTGGTCGACATCATCAGGGCGCGGATCAGATGGTCGTTGAGCGCGTTGCCGACCGGTTCGCCGACCTCCTCGCGGGTCAGCCAGGGCACTCCGTCCCGGGACAGCATCGTGCGGACCCGGTTGACCAGGTGCTCCACGCGCTTCTCGCTCCAGCCCTCACCGGGGCACAACTCCGCGAGCTGGGAGGCCGTCTGCCGCCAGGTGAGGGGCTGCGGCCGGGGCTCGTGGAGCAGATAGCGCTGGCCGAGGACGACGAGCGCGAGCTTCTCCTCGTCGGTGAGCACCCATACGCGCGGCGGGCGGGTGACATCCCCGGGCAGGGCCACCGGCCGCTCGGTCCCGGGGCCGCTGACGAAGACCTCCAGCAGATGCTCACGGTCGCGCGAGCCCCGGACGAACAGCGGGGTGTAGCCGGTTTCGAGGGGCAGTGGCTCCTCGCCCGTGAAGAGCAGCCGGGACGGGAACCGGAGCGGCAGCCGGCCGCTGTTGGCGACCCACCAGCGGCCGTGGCGGTGGGTCAGTCTGCCCTGGCAGCGGCTGACCTGGGGGTCGTCCTCGCCCACACAGATGTGCACCTCGGGGCGGTTCCGCCCGAAGAGCAGCTCACGGCCCTCGCCGGGGCCGAGGGTCATGCCACCGGTCAGCGCGAGGGCGAAGGCGGTGCCCGGCACCGGCGCGGCCACCCCGCGGGCCAGGCTGCCGTGCACGGCGGGCAGCGGGCGGCCTCCCGCGGCGGTACGGCCGGTGGCGGGGCGGCGGGCGGCGGTGGCCCGACCGGTGGCAGAGCGGTCGCCGCCGGGAGGGGTTGTGGTCATGATGCCGGGAGTTTCTTCGCGGCCGTGGCGGCGAGCGCCTTGGCGGTCTCGCACAGCTTCTCGGTGGACCTGGGCCCGTAGACGTTCAGCGACAGGAACTCGACGGTGTCGTCACCGAGGTAGTTGCGGTACGAGCGGTGCAACATCCGGACCAGGCATGAGTCGTCCTGCCACTCGTTCGGCGCCACGGTGCTCCGCCGCCCGGCGATGACCGCCGCCCGCTCTCCGTCGTCCGTGGTGAACTGGTTGTCCCGGTTGAACACCACCTTCACCCCCGCGTCGCCCGAGCCGTCCGTCCACTCGCACTGCCAGTCCCCGAAGCCCGGGTCGCGCTCCGCCACCCGGACACCGGCGACCCGCTCGAGTTCGTCACCGTCCAGCAGCCGGCATGCGTGTCCCCGCAGCAGGGAGCCGGCCACCGGCTGCCCGGAGCGGCGCGGGACCTGACCCCGGTCCAGCACGCTGACCACGTAGTCGGTGGCGGCATCGCCCAGTTGGCAGGGGTCGGGCGCCGGGGTGCCGAGCCGCTCGGTGATGATCCAGATCTGCTTGCGGTCGGCGGACCCGATGTTCCGCCGACACTCGTCCCCATCGCGCTGGTACGCGCCGACGGTGACATTGCCGACCCTTCTGGTGGGCACATCGCCACCCGGCTCCGGCGGATCGGTGCCGAAGTTGAGCTGGACATCGGCGATGTCAGATCCGCTTTCGCCGCGCAGCAGGACATCGCATCGATCGATCTCGCCGTAATCCGGGTCGAGCACGGTCTCGCCGAAGCGGCTGAGCGAGGCGGGGCTGAGCAACGTGCAGGGATCGGCGGTCCGCGCGTCGCCTATGGTGCCGGCCGGGCCCGTCCGGGCCGGCGAGTCGGCCGTACCGGACGCGCCAGGCCCACCGTCCTTCCCGGACCCGCGGCTCTCGTCGGAACGCCCGTCCCCCCACGGGCCGAAGAGGGTGGCCCAGGCCACCAGGACCGCGGCGGTGCCCAACGCGGTCGCGGTGATGACCACCCGCCGGCTCGGGCGGCGCCACGCCCCACGGACGGACGGCGGCACCAGCCGCATCGTGAAGGGGGTGCGGTCCAGCGTGTCCCCGTCGTGCGGGCCCTCGAGGCCCTCGATCCGCGGGGACGCCGGGGCGACCCGCCGCAGCAGCCGTACGGCCTGGTCGGCGGCGGGGCGCCGCTTCGGCTCCGGGGCCAGCAGCTTGGTGAGCGCGTCCACCAGCGGACCGGCCCGGTGCGGGGTCTCGATATAGCCCTCGATGGCCCGCGCCACATAGGCCATGGGATGCGATGCCTCGCCGTACGGGGACCGGCCCTCGACTGCCGCGTAGAGGGTCGCGCCCAGTGCGAAGACATCGGACTTCCGGTCGGCCGCCTCTCCCCTGGCCACCTCGGGCGGCAGATACGGCGGTTTGCCGCGCACCCCGCCCGTCTGGGTCATGGTGGCCTGGGTCCACAGCGCCCGGGAGATGCCGAAGTCGGTCAGCTTGGCGACCCCGTCCTCGGTGATCAGGACGTTCTCCGGGGTGACATCGCCGTGCACCACGCCCTCGGCATGCGACTTCGCCAGGGCGGCGGCGATCTGGCAGCCGACGGCGGCCGCCTCCTCCGGAGTGAGCGCGACACGGCCGCGCACCATGTCCGCGAGGCTGCCCCCGGACACGTACTCCATGACGATCCAGCAGATCTCGCCCTCGTCCACGAAGTCGAACACCGAGACGATGTGCGGATGGTGCAGCCGTGCGGCGTTGCGCGCCTCATTGGTCAGGCGCGCCACCGCGCGGTCGTCGTCCGGACGGGCGCACTTCACCGCGACCTGGCGGTCCAGCAGTTCATCGTGGGCCAACCAGACGACCCCCATCCCCCCTCTCCCGATGGGCTCCTGGAGGAGATATCGGTCGGCGACCTTGTCACCGGCCTCCGCCATCACCCGCACCCCCGCTACCCCGCTTCATCACCCGTCACGTACCAGTGTCGCCACGGAGAGTACTTGCCCGCGGGGTCAGTGGGTAGCGCTTCCGGTGGACAGCCCCCGGAAAGAGGGAGCCTCCGGCGCACGACGGCTCGCTGCGCGAGCGGGGCGTCAGGGAGCGGACGCGGAGCGCCGGAACCGGCGCTCCACATCCTTCACCAAACGCCCTTTCACCTCACGATTTCCTCCTTGACGACGATGTGGCCGGAGTCGGGATCGAGGACCCCGCCGAGCCGGGAGTACGCGCCGTCGGTCAGGTCCAGGCACTTGGGCACGGCCGGCGTCCAGCCGAAGGTGCCGCGGTCGTTGACGCGCACGACCAGTGATCTGCCGTTGGCCACGTTGGTGACCTTCACCCTGGTCCCGAACGGCAGTTGCGGACTGCGGCTGAGGGAGGTGGCGGCGGTGTCCGCGTTGTTGTCGAAGAGCTCGCCGCTGGCGGTGTAGGCACCGGGTGGTATGTAGCCGTAGTGGGTGGCCCAGCAGTTCTGCCCGGGCGGTGGGGTGTCGCTGGTGGCGGCGGTGCTCGTCGGGGCGACGGTCACCACGGCGGTCAGTGCGGCGGCTCCGATCGCCAGTCGGCCGATCAGCGTTGCCTTGCGCATGGCGGAGGACCTCGTTTCGGTTGTCGTGGTGTGGTGTGAGTGGCGTGAGCGGCCCTGTCTCAGCCGGCCGCGCGATAGGCGGTGCCGATCTGGTTGGGCGTCGCGCCGTTGTAGAGACCGGTGCCGCCGCGGTCCGCGGAGAGGGTGAACCACGCGTACCGTTGGACGAAGGACAGCCCCTCCAGCATGGCGGTGGACTTCTTCACGAACGCGGCCTGCTGGGCCGGGGTCGGATACCTCGGGGTACCGGTCGAGAAGTCGATCAGCGCGTATTCGGTGAGCCAGATCGGCTTGTTGTAGCGGTTGTGGGTGGCCTGGAGATAGCCGCGCAGCTGTTCGGTCGCGCGGGTCGCGTCGAAGTCGGCGCCGTACCAGTGCAGCGGGATGAAATCGACCTTGTAGTTCCGGTCGGCGGCGCCCTTCATGAAGCGGTCGAGCCAGCCACCGGCGACATCGCCGCCGTAGGCCACCGCGGGCGCGCCGAGCCGCATACCGGTCGACTGCAGCCGGGGCCACAGCTCGAGCGCCTTGGCGACCGTCATATTGGCCTGGCCCGCCATATCCGGTTCGTTGAAGCCGAGCAGGATCGTGCCCTGGCTCTTGGCCTGGTCGAGTTCGGCGTCGGTCACCGAGCCCGGACCCCAGATCATGGGCACGAATTCGACCCCGGCCGGGGGCTGGATCTGCTGCTTGCCCGAGGCCCAGGTGTAGAACCAGCCCACCTTGGCATCGGACATCGCCGCCGTGACCCCGTTGAACTTCCAGGCGCTGACGCCCTTCTTCTTCACCGCGGCGGTGGACGCCTCGGCGTTCGCCCGGCCTCCCGCGGTCAGCGCGGCCGGACCCGCCAGGAGCGCGGCGAGAACGCTTCTCCTTCTCATGGTCACGACCCCGCGTTGAAGGTGACGGTGAAGCCACTGCACTTGCCGCAGTTCTGCATCACCTGGTTGCCGGGCTCCTGGTCCTGCTTGGAGTAGGCGTACGCCTTGGGGCACCGGGAGGCGATCGCGTTGCTGTACGGCGTCTTGACGTCCCGGCTGGGGTTGGTGCACAGCATCGGCGTACCGTCCGGCCAGCGGGTGAGGTTGGCGGCCGGGCAGAACGGCAGCAGGTTCTCTGTGCAGCCCTGGGTGCCGCAACCGCCGCCACCGGCCGGGTTGTTGGGGGCGATGGTGATCGGGTTGGAGAACGCGTTGACGTAGCTCACGTTGTACCAGGGAGCGAGCGTGTCCTTGGTGTCGAAGTTGAACTCGGCGAGGCTGACAGGCTGCTCGCCCAGCTCACAGTGGTCGGCGAACTTGCCGCAGTCCCCCACCTGGCAGTGGAAGGTGCTGCCCGAGGCGCCGGTGCACCCCAGGCGGGCGAAGAACTTTCCACGCCAGTGGCCGGGGTCGGCGTTCTCGGGGATCGTCACCGACGCCGACTGTCCGGGGTCCAGGATGGGCAGTTTGGCGAATTGCTTGGAGCCGTCGGCGTTGACCGCGCTGCCGATCCACACATTCCGTCCGGTGTGATTGACGAAGGTGACCGTGTGGTCGGCGGCGAGAGCGGTCTTGGCCGCGACCGGTGCGTCGCCGGTCGGCATCGCCACGCTCGTGGCCGCGCTCGTCCCCGCGGTCGGCAGCAGGGCCGCCAGCACCACCAGTGCCGCGGTGGCCAGGCCGATCAGAATTCTGCGCATGACTCCTCCGTGGGATCCGCGCTCAGCAGGTCAGATTGGCGCCGGGGACGACGCCGAGGAGGCCGGTGAACTTCTTGTAGAGGTTGACCCGGTCCTGCATCTGGGCGGGGTTGGCCCCGTTGCACTCGAACGCGCCATTGATGGCGCGTATGGTCTGGCCGAATCCGGCGCCGGTGGTCATGGCCTTGTGCGCGGGCATGGAGCCGGGCCCGGACTGGGTGGTCCAGTACCAGAGCGCGGTCTTCCAGGAGATGACGGCATCCGTCCGCACCAGGCCCGGGTTGTTGAGCAGATTGACGCCCAACGCGTCGCCCGCCGCCTTGTAGTTGAAGTTCCAGCTCAGCTGGATCGGCCCGCGCCCGAAGTACGCGGCCTTCCCCGCCGGACATCCGTAGGGGCGCGTCGTGTCGCAGTACTTCGGGTAGTTGGCGGTGTCCTGCTCCACGATGTAGCGGAGGCCACCGGTCTCATGGCTGACATTGGCCAGAAAGGCCGCCGCCTCCTGCTTCTTGACCGTATCGGTACCGGTCGTGGCGAAGCCGGGGAATCGGTTCATCGCGCCGACCAGCGCGTCATAGGTGTAGAACGCGTTCTTGTTCGGGAACATCCGCTGGTACTGGGCCCGGCTCACCACGAAGCCGGCGGCCTGTGCCTGCACCCCCGACGAGTCCTGTGCCCTGCCGGAGGCCGCGTCGGCGGCCGAAGGGGGAAGCGCGAGCGCCGATATACCGGCCGCCGCCGTCGCGGCCATGGCCACGAGGGCACGTCTTATGGGCATGTCTCATCTCTCTTTCGTGGCGGAACATTCGGATGCCACCGCGCCGCTGACGCACAGCGATGCCGGGCGGTCATCGGGCGTGGCGACGCACGGGCGACGCGCGGCCGCCCTTGGGGCGAGAGGCCCGTGGGAAGGTGCCGCGCGATGGCGCGACGGGAAAGGCGCTACGGAAAACTGGTGAACCCACTGGAGGTCATGCGCCGTGCCCCCGCCACGGCGGACCGGGACTCAGTCCGCTCAGGCCCTTCGCGGCCGCGCCCTGAAGGGGTACACGGAAGGAAGAATTGTCACGATCATGACAATCTCGCACACCAGACACGGGCTCCGCGGCCCGGTCCGTCCATAATCGGCCCAGCGACGGCGTGGCCACGGCGGCGGCCGACACCCCTGAGACGGGACGTCCATTCACGGGGAACTCTCCGAGGTCCGGCCCCGGATGACGACATCCACCCGAGGCGCTCTCAAGAGCTGACGGGCCCATGACACCGCCCCCGAACATATATGTCAATGGTCTGTACCAAAATCCAGTCGTCACCTCACGCCGCTGGGGCGGAACTGGACGCTGACGCGTGGACCGGTGGCGCGGGAGGATTTGGGGATCGCGTGTTCCCAGGTTCGCTGGCAGGAGCCGCCCATCACCAGTAGATCGCCGTGGCCGAGCGGCCGCCGCACGGCCTTGCCACCGCCACGCGGGCGCAGCAGCAGGTCCCGGGGCGCACCCACGGACAGGATGGCCACCATGGTGTCCTCGGTCCTGCCGCGGCCGACGCGGTCGCCGTGCCAGGCCACGCTGTCCCGGCCGTCGCGGTAGTAGCACAGCCCGGCCGTGGTGAACGGCTCCCCCAGCTCGGCGGCGTAGTACGCGGAGAGCGCCTCCCGGGCCTCGGCCAGGACGGGGTGCGGCAGCGGGTCCTCGGCGCCGTAGAAGGCGAGCAGCCGTGGCACGTCCACCACCTGCTCGTACATATGCCGCCGCTCGGCCTTCCAGGGGACCTCGGCGACGAGCCGGGCGAACAGGTCATCCGCCCCTCTCAGCCACCCGGGCAGCAGATCGATCCAGGCCCCGGACCCGAGCTCGGTCCGGCGCGTCCCGCGCAGCGAGCCGAGACCGATGTCATCGGCCTGGTCGAAGAGCGAGCCCTGGAGATACGCACCCATATGTGCAGCGTACCCGTGTAATCGAGCAAACGTTCTACTGGCCGACCCAGGCGGCTGCGCCCATGGCCGCTTCGGCGACAACAGCGCTGGTCAGCGGCCGGTCGCTGCCGAACAGTGGCAACGGCGACATCATTCGAGCCGCCGCGCGACACTTGGCCGCACGCGTCGCTTTCCGTCCAGGCCGGGGGTCGGCCCATGACCATGCGCACACCACATCGCACATCACATGGCACACCACATGACACATCGCGACGCACTCCGCGTCCGGCACCCTCCCGGCCACCGGGGCTCGGGCCCAGGACCTGGGCCGGGGTGCCGCGCCGCTCCCGGCAGGTGCTGGTGGTGACGGGCCACGACCGGAATTCACCGGTGTCCACGGCGGTCCTGTACGAGCACACCGGGGCCGGGTGGCGGGCCGGGGCGAGCCGGGCGGCACACAACGCGCTCCACGGCTGGACCGACGACCACCGGGAAGGCGATCTGTGCTCCCCCGTCGGCGTCCACACCCTCACGGACGCCGGCGGACGACTCCCCGACCCCGGCACCCGGCTGCCCTACGACCGCTCGGCCCGCTTCACCGCGAGCGGTACGGGCTTCGAGGGCGAGCCCCTGTCCGGCTCGTTCGACTACGTGATCGCCATCGACTACAACCGCCGCCCCGGCACCTCTCCCCTGGACCGGGCCCGCCCCCTCGGCCCGGACCGGGGCGGTGGCATCTGGCTGCACATCGACCACGGCGGCCCCACACGCGGCTGTGTCGGCCTCGCGGAGGACGCCATGAAGGAGCTGCTCCGGGCGCTGGACCCCGACCGCGAGCCCATCGTCGTCATGGGCGACGCGGCTTCGCTGGAGCGCTGACCCGCCGGGCCGTCCGCGGCGCCGCGTTTCCCCTGGTCACTTCCCGGGTCACTCCGGGAAGCGGCTGCGGTGGGCACGGCGGGTCAGCGGCTCGGCGATGGCCTCCACCAGCCAGTCCAGTTCGGCCTGATGGGCCCGTACCGGGTTGCGCAGGACGCCGACCCCCTCGATGGAGATCTCCACCACGTCCCCGGCCCGCAGGGTGAAGTCGAGCGCGGGCACGATGCCGGTGCCGGTGGACAGCACGGCGCCGTCGGGGAAGGGCTGGGAGCGCCACAGGTGGTCCACCAGCCCCCGCGGGGTGCGGTGGAACGCGGCGGTGGAGGCGACCCCCTGGTACGCCGCCTCGCCGTCGCGCCACACCACCATGGTGATGCCCAGCGCGTCGGGCGCCTCGATCTCCCAGGCGGGCACGATGGCCGAGGACACGGCGGCGCTTCCGGCGTAGATCTTGGCCTGCGGGAGGTAGAGCGGATTCTCGCCCTCGATGGACCGTGAGCTGACGTCGTCGCAGACCAGATAGCCGACGGTCTCGCCGTGCCGGTTGAGGACCAGCGCCAGTTCGGGCTCGGGGACGTTCAGCTCGGAGTCGTCGCGTACGGCGATCGGCTCGCCGTCGGTCACCACTCGCCACGGTGGGGATTTGAAGAACAGCTCCGGGCGCTCGGCGTCGTAGATCCGCTCGTACACCGACTGCTCGGTGCTCTCCTCCACCCTGGCCTCGCGCGAGCGTTCATACGTCACCCCCGCCGCCCACAGCTCCATCAGCCCGTCCAGCGGCGGCAGCGGCAGGACGTCCCGCTCATGGGCGGCCGCCGGGCCGGAGACGGTGTTCTCCACCAGGGCCCGCAGCTCCACCGTGGGCAGCCGCAGCAGCTCGGCGATGAGCGGCGCACCGGGGAAGGCGCGGATCCCGCCGGCGTCGTCGGCCACTCCGGTCCGGACCGTCCCGGCCTCATCGGCGAAGCGCACGATGCGTGTCATCTGTCGTCCTCTCCTCTCGTGACGGCGTGGTAGGTGCTCCTACCCAGCGGAGGGTGGTGGCCGCGCACACCGGCCGCCACGATGGCGGCGATGGCATAGAGGCCGGTGGCACCCGAGCCGGTCGCCGACTCCGCGACGCCCATCGGATACGGGCCCAGGAAGCCGCCGAGGTTGCCGAAAACCGGAGATCAGCGCGATGGTCCCGGCCATATGGGCGCCGGACAGGATGGTCGGCGGCACGGTGGCCTGGAACACCCGCTCTCGACCGGCTCCAGGAGCGGATCGAGCGGATGCGCGATCCGCGGGACCCCGGGGAGCTGGTCCACGAGGACATCGCCTTCCACGCCGACGTCGTCGCCGCGTCCGGCAACCGCACCCTGGCCTCGCCGGTGCGCGCCCATGACAGCCTGGCAGCGTTCACGGCGGCCAGCCGGCATGTGGGCGATGGGGAGTTGTGGGTGCGCGACCGGCTGGACGCGGTGCGCGACCGCCGCCGACCAGGCGGCGGTGAGCCCGCTGCGTGACCAGACCACACGGCGGTGAGCCCGCTGCGGATCAGATGTCGCGCCGTACGAGGAAGCCCAGCAGGGTGCGCAGCTCCGCGCTCGCCCGGGGCGCGAGCGGCAGGCTCGCCAGGCATGTCTCCACGGCCGCGATGTGGCGGTCGGCCTCCGCCAGGGCCGCGGAGCGGCCACCGGCCTGCTCGATCAGGGCGGCCGCCCGGCGCGTGGTGGCGTCGTCCGGGGTGTCCGGGGACACCTCCAGCAGCGTGGCCAGCCGCTCGGCGGCCGGGGCGCCGGGGCCGCGGGCGCTCAGCGCGGCGAGCACGGGGAAGGTCTTCTTGCGCTGCCGCAGATCCCGGTGGACGGGTTTGCCGGTGACCGCGGGGTCGCCCCAGATGCCCAGCAGGTCGTCCACCACCTGGAACGCCACGCCCATGTGCCGTCCGGCGCGGTCCAAAGCGGCCACGGTGTGCTCCGGCGCCCCGGCGAGCGCGGCGCCCAGGGCGGCGGCGCAGCCGAGCAGCGCGCCGGTCTTGTGCTCGGCCATCGTGCGGTACTCCGCCGGCCCCACCGCCTCGGGCCCCGTCCAGGGGCGCGACTCGAAGAGCAGGTCGTCCGCCTGGCCGCGGACGAGGTCGCCCAGCGCCACGCTCAGCTGCCGCACCGCGGCCGCGGCTCCGGCGCCGTCCACGGTGGCCAGCGCCTCCACCGCCAGCGCGAACAGGGCGTCACCCGCGAGCACGGCCGGACCGGTCCCGTACGCCTTCCACACGGTGGGGCGGGTGCGGCGGGTCTGGTCGCCGTCCATGATGTCGTCGTGCAGCAGCGAGAAGGTGTGCACCAGCTCCACCGCCACCGCCCCGGCGACCGCCGCCTCACCGGATGCCCCGGCCGCCTCCGCGCACAGCACGGCCAGGGCCTGCCGCACCCCCTTGCCGCCCGATCCCTCGGCGGGCGTACCGCCCACATCGCACCAGCCGAAGGAGTACGCGGCCATCTCGGCCACCCATGGGTGCAGCCGCCCGACCGTGTCGGCCAGCGCCGGGCGCACCAACTCCCGGCAGCGGCCGAGGATTTCGCCCGCGGTGGCGGTGGTCAGGTCCGCGGTGGCGGCGGTCTCGTCCGCTCCGAGGAGCTCGGGGAACGTCGTCGTCACAGCGCCACCTCCAGGACCTCCGTGAGGCCGAACTCCTCGCGGGCCCGGTCCACCATCCGGCGGGCGTGCCGCAGGCCGATCCGCTCCAGCACACCGGCCAGTTCGGAGAGGTCGTCGGCGGTTTCGGCACGGTCGCGGCCCAGCCGGGCCAGGGACTTGATGAGCCCGAGCCGGGCGAGACCCTCGCCGCGCGGCTCGCTCATCTCGCGGAACTCGTCAAGGGCCTGCTGGTACATCGCGCGGGCCGCCTCGTAACGGCCCGCGCGGTAGAGCACATTGCCACGCATCTTGTGGTTGTACGCCAGCGCGCTCACCAGGTTCATCTCGCGGCAGGTCAGTTCGGCCTCGGAGAGCAGCTCCAGCGCACGCTCCACGTCCCCGTCGCGTACGGAGACGATGTCGGCCATGCCCCGCAGCGCCCAGGCGTGTCCGCGCCGGTCCTCGGCCTTCGCGGCTATCTCCGCGGCCTCCTCGAACATCGCGTGGGCCGAGTCGTACGACCCGGTGTTGCGGTGCATCTGGGCGATGCCCTCCAGGGCCCAGACGGTGTGGCGTGCCTCGCCGCGTTTGCGTGCCTCGGCGAGGAGTTGCTCGTGCAGGGCGCCCACGGCGTCGTAGTCGCCCTGGATACGGCCGGTCTCCGCCATCCCGGCCAGTGAGTAGCCACGGACGACGATGTCCCCGCCGCGCTCGCCGAGGTCGGCCGCGAGGCCGAGCAGCCGCCACGCCAGCGCCAGCGCGCCCCGCTGCCGGGCGAGGGTGCCTCCGCTCCACAGCGCCCATGCCATCGCGCCGAGGTCCCCCGCCGCACGGGCCGCCCGGTAGCTGGCCTTCCACTCGCGGTCGGCCTCACCCACCTGCCCCAGCCTCCGGTGCGCCTCGGCGACCGCGAGCCCCGCGCGGGCCGCCTCGCCCGGGGAGCCGCCCCGTTCGGCCGCCCGCAACTGCTCGGTGCCCGCTGCCAGCACCTCGACCAAGGACGAGTTCACGGACAGGGTGGTGAGAGAGCCCTGGTACTCAGGGGCGAATGCCTTGCCGTACATGGATGCCTTTCCGTTTGTTGGTCCCTGGGAGCACACGCCTCTATACACCGAGTGTATACGCGGGGTGTATGCACTCCCTGTATACACGGTGTGTATAGGAGCCGGGAAACCGGCGCCATCAGGGCCACCGGTGCTGTGCGTCCGTTGTCGATCTAGACGCGATCGGACCCGGAGAGGTTTACCGTCCGGCTCCGCCGATGGCAAAAAACCTTATGGACCTGGTCTGATCTGCGCTCCCGCCACCTCGCGCTCGATCCAACGGCAGATCACATCCACCACATAGGCCCGCTCCGCGCGGCTCAGCTCCCGCCCTTTGGGGATCTCGTGCCAGCGCTGAAGACAGGTACGGCAGCAGGTGGCGGTCGCATGCTGGGCGACGAACACGGGATGGCCGCGATAGGGCGTCTGCTTGCCGTCCTTGTGCGGCTCGGCGGGGGCCAGCCGCTTGGCGATCAGGTCGTAGGCGTGCCAGCGCAACGTCGACGGACCGCTCAGCTCGGCCGTGGCCCGGTCGCGACCGCGCAGATGGAACTTGGCGCGGAACGGATGGCGGGCGATGGCGGCCAGCCGCTGGTCGAGCGATTCGGGGCTCGGACCGGACATCGAAGGCATCGGTCCAGCTTCCCATCATCGGTCCGGGTTCCCATCAGGAGGGCCGGCGGACCGCCCGCCACTCCGGCGCGAGCACCGACCAGATCTCCATGTCATGCCGCTCGCCCCGGTGCAGACGGCCCTCCCGCAGCACACCGTCCTTGGTCATGCCCAGCCGCCGGGCCACGGCGATGCTGGCCTCGTTCGCGGCCGCGGCCCACCACTCCACGCGGTGGATGCCGCGCTCCTCGATGGCCCAGTCGATGATCACGCGCGTGGCGCGGGTCACCAGGCCCCTGCCCACCGCCGACGGCTCCAGCCAGCAACCCGCCTCCGCCGTGCGCTGCTGGACGTCCATCGTGCGGAAGAGGACCCCGCCGACCAGCTTGCCGTCCGTCCAGATGCCGTGGATCCGCCCGGCGTCGGCCGCCGCCTTGTCCGCGTATCCCTGGAGGAACGCCCGGGCCGACTCCAGGTCGGCGGCGGCGTCCGCCAGCGCGATATAGCGCCCGATGAACTCCCGTCCCCGGTCCATGTGGGCGAGGAACTCCTCGGCCTGCCACGGCTCCAGCGGGCGCAGCTCCGCGCCGTCCTCGCCCAGGGGTATCGCGTACATCGTCACCTTCCACCGTCCGAACCAGCGCACGCAGTACGGGGGGATCCTCTCACCCGGGGGCGGTCCGCGCGTTTCCTTTTGTACCTACTAGTATGTAGGGTCGCATCCATGGACACCCGGGAACGACTCATCGCAAGCACTCGTGAGCTGCTGTGGGAGCGCGGTTACGTGGGCACGAGCCCGAAGTCGATCCAGGAGCGCTCCGGAGCGGGCCAGGGCAGCATGTACCACCACTTCCGCGGCAAGTCCGACCTGGCGCTCGCCGCGATCAGCCGCAGCGCGGAGGAGCTGAGGGGCAGGGCGGAGGCCGAGTTCGGCGGTCCGGGCACCGTGGTCGAGCGGATCACCGCCTATCTGCGGCGGGAGCGGGACGCGCTGAAGGGGTGTCCGGTCGGCCGTCTCACCCAGGACCCCGATGTGATGGCGGACCCGGAGCTGCGTCGCCCGGTCGAGGAGACCTTCGGCTGGCTCACCGACCGGCTGGCCGGGCTGCTCGCGGAGGCCCGGACGAGCGGCGAGCTCGGCACCGGGCTCGACCCGGTGGCCACGGCCACCGCGCTGGTCGCGGTGTCGCAGGGCGGCTATGTGCTGGCCCGCGCCGCCGACTCGGCCGAGGTGTACGCCCGGGCGATGGACGGGGCGCTCGGCCTGCTCGCCGCCCATGTCCGCTGAGCCCCCTCCCCCACCCCTCGCCCGAAAGAGAGCCCCGACATGCCCTTCGTCCGCATCGACGCGCTGCGGGCCGACGCCGAGCGGCTCGACGCGCTCGGCCGTGCCGTGCACGACGCCCTGGTGGACACCATCGGCTTCCCGCCCAACGACCGGTTCCAGGTGCTGACCAGCCATGACGGCACCAGCGGCATGCTGCGCTACGACGACTACCTCGGTGTGCCGCGCGACGACGGCATCGTCTACGTGGCGATCACGATGCGCTCGGGGCGCACACCGGCACAGAAGCAGGCGCTGTACCGGCGGATCGCCGAGCTCGCCGAGGAGTACGCGGGGACCGAGCCGCGGAACGTGTTCATCACCCTGACCGAGAACGAGTCGGCCGACTGGTCGTTCGGACACGGGGTGGCGCAGTACGTCGAGGGATGAGACGCCGCCATCGGGCCCGGCATGGCGAGAATCCGTTGACTTCTGTCATTTCAGCCCCTGGGAGATCTTCTCCCGGCTCCTTAGCGTGGGCGGGTACCACCCGCCCACGCTCGGAAGGAGACGCTGGTGCCTGCCACGTTCGAAAGGGAGCCGGACGCCACCCGATGACCAAGTTCCTGCTCTCCCTGCACGTCCTGGCCGCCATTGTCGCGATCGGCCCCGTCACCGTAGCGGCCAGCATGTTCCCGCCCGCGGCCCGCAACGCCCACACGGCCGCCGCCGAGGGCGATCCGGACCTGTCCACGGTCCGGCTGCTCCACCGCATCTGCCGCGTCTACGCCGCGATGGGCCTGACCGTCCCCGTCTTCGGCTTCGCCACGGCCGCCGTGATGGGCGTCCTCGACAGCGGCTGGCTCACCGCCTCCATCGCCCTGACGGCCGCGGCCGCCGGTGTTCTGGTCGCCTTCGTCCTGCCCCGCCAGGGCGAACTCCTCGACAGCCTCGGTGCGAGCAAGGCCCTGGAGCGGTCCGACACCGTCCAACTGGCCATGTTCACAGGCGTGTTCAACCTGCTGTGGGCGACGGTGACCATCCTCATGATCGTCCGTCCGGGCTCGACCACCGGAGCCTGACCCCGCCCCATCTCCCGCGCCATCTCCCGCCCCATCTCCCGCGCCGTGGCCCGAAGCCGGTCACTGCGCGGGAACCGGCCACTGACGCGGGATAATGATCGGGAGCGCCGGGGCGGAAACAGGAGGCGGTGCAGGCTATGCACGGTGAGTACAAGGTGCCGGGCGGCAAGCTGGTCGTGGTGGATCTGGAGGTCCACGACGGCGCGCTGCGCGGGGTGCGGGTGGCGGGCGACTTCTTCCTGGAACCGGACGAGGCGCTGCACGCCATCGACCGGGCCCTGGAGGGCGCGCCCGCCGACGCCGACGCACAGGCGCTCGCCGCCCGCGTCAGGGCGGGACTGCCGGCCGACACCGTGATGTTCGGCTTCTCCCCCGAGGCCGTGGGCATCGCGGTGCGGCGGGCACTGGCCCGCGCCACCGACTGGACGGACTACGACTGGCGGTTGATCCACGACGCGCCGCAGGACCCGGCGCTGCACATGGCCCTGGACGAGGTGCTGACCGACGAGGTCGCCGCCGGACGGCGGCCGCCCACGCTGCGGGTGTGGGAGTGGGGCAGCCCGGCCGTCATCATCGGCAGCTTCCAGTCCCTCCGCAACGAAGTGGACCCCGCGGGCGCGGCTCGCCACGGAGTCACCGTGGTGCGGCGCATCTCCGGTGGCGGAGCCATGTTCGTCGAGGCCGAGAACACCATCACCTACTCCCTTTCGGTACCGGCCTCTCTCGTCTCCGGCCTGTCGTTCGCCGATTCCTACGCCTACCTCGACGACTGGGTTCTGACCGCGCTCGGCGACATGGGCGTCAAGGCCTGGTACCAGCCGCTCAACGACATCGCCTCCGAGGTGGGCAAGATCGCCGGTGCCGCGCAGAAGCGTCTGGCCAGTGGTGACGGCGCGGTGCTGCACCACGTGACGATGGCGTACGACATCGACGCGGACAAGATGCTCGATGTGCTGCGCATCGGCAAGGAGAAGCTGTCCGACAAGGGCACCGCGAGCGCCAAGAAGCGCGTCGACCCCCTGCGCCGCCAGACCGGCCGGCCCCGAGCAGAGATCATCGACCGCATGCTCAGCTCCTTCCGCGCCCGCTACGGCCTCACTCAGGGGCACGTCACCGAGGAGGAGATGGCACGCGCCGAGGAACTCGCCCGCACCAAGTACAGCAGCGAGGAGTGGACGGCTCGGGTGCCGTAGGAACGGACGACGGCCGGTGGCCGGGCGGGTTCGCCGACGGCTCTTGCATGTTCTATGTCATGGAGCATAAGTTACCCACACGTAAGGGAGGTGGTGGGTGGCATGGTCCGGCGCAAGAGCGACAGCCGCGAGCGGATGGTGCTGAGCGCCGCGGCGCTGCTGCGTGAGTACGGCGCGAGCGCCACGAGCATCGACCGGGTGCTCGCGCACAGCGGAGCTCCGCGTGGCTCGGTCTACCACCACTTCCCGGGCGGCCGGGCGCAGTTGATCGACGAGGCGGTGGCGCTCGCCGGTGACTTCATCGCCGGGCTGATCGAGACCGGTGCGCGGGCCGATGACCCGGTGGAGGCGGTCGACGCGTTCTTCACGCTATGGCGCGGACGGCTCGTCGAAGGCGACTTCCGGACCGGCTGCCCCATCGTGGCGGTGGCCGTCGAGACCAACGACGACGCCCCGCAGCTCGCCCGCTCCGCGGCCGCGGCGTTCACCCGCTGGCAGGAGGCGCTGGCCACCCTGTTCGTCCGGCACGGTCTGCCGGAGGAGCGGGGAAGGCGGCTGGCCGCGTTCATCATCGCCGCGGTGGAGGGCGCCGTCATCATGTGCCGGGCCGAGCGGAGCACCGCCCCGCTGGAGGCGGCCGCCGCCGAGATCCATGACCTTCTGGCCCACGCTCTGCGTACCACCGGCTCGTTGGCGGACCCCGCCCGCGACCGCGACGCGCCACCACCGTGAAACAGCGCCACCACCGCGAAGCCACGGTGAACCACCGCCGTGGTCCGCGGGCCGCCGGACAGGTGGTGCGCGGCCCCGTCGGCCGACCCAGCCCTGTGTGAAGGAGCAGCCATGCCCACGCTGGACCGCCAGGACAACGTCTTCGTGCTCGACCTCGGGGACGGCGAGAACCGCTTCCACCCCGACTGGCTCGCCGCCGTCGACGGCGCCCTGGACGAGGTGGAGAAGGCCGAGGGGCCGTGTGCCCTGGTGACGGCCGCCACCGGCAAGTTCTACTCCAACGGCCTGGACCTGGACTGGCTGTTGGCACATGCCGACCAGCACCAGGACTATGTCACCTCCGTCCACGGACTCCTGGCCCGGATGCTGTCGCTGCCGCTCGTGACCGTGGCCGCGCCGCAGGGGCACACCTTCGCGGCGGGCGCGATGTTCTCCCTGGCCCATGACGTCCGGGTGATGCGCGCCGACCGTGGCTTCTGGTGTCTGCCCGAGGCGGACATCAACATCCCCTTCACCCCGGGCATGTCCGCGCTCATCCAGGCCCGGCTGAGCCCGCGCACCGCCCACGAGGCCATGGTCACCGCTCGTCGCTACGGCGGCCATGACGCGCTGGCCGCCGGGATCGTCGACCACGCGGTGGCGGAGGACGCCGTCCGGTCGACCGCGGTCGAGCTCGCGGCGGCGCAGGCGGGCAAGGCCGGTGACTCCCTCGGCACCATCAAGGCCCGGATGTACGCCCCCGTACTGGCCGCACTGCGTGCGAAGGACAACCCCCTCGGCTGACAAACCCCTCGGCCGACAAACCCCTCGGCCGACAAACCCCTCGGCTGACAACCCCCTCGGCCGACAAACCCTGCGGCTGACAACCCACTTGGCCGACAAACCCCTCGGCCGACGGCCCCACCGGCTCCCGCGCCGCGCCCCTCCCCAACTGCGCGGCCACCACCACGACCGCAAGGAACGCCTGTGACCACCACCCCCGACCTCACCACCCTCTCCGGCCTCGACCTCATCCGATGGGTGCAGTCCGAGCGTCCCACCGACGTTCCCACCATCGGTCGGCTCCTCGGCATGCGCTTCGACGAGGTGGACCCCGGACGCGTCGTCGTCTCCCTCGACACCCGCCCCGACTTCGCCAATCCCCTCGGCACCGTCCACGGCGGTATCGCCGCCACCCTGCTCGACTCGGCCATGGGCTGCGCCGTTCACACCACTCTCCCGGCCGGGGTGGGCTACACCACCCTGGAGCTCAAGGTGAACTACATCCGCGCGGCCCGCACCGACGGGCAGACCCTCATCGCCGAAGGCACCGTCCTCCACGCCGGTCGCCGCACCGCCACCGCCGAGGGCAAGGTGCTGGACGAACAAGGGAAGTTGATCGCCCACGCGACCACGACCTGCATGATCCTCCGCGCGGACGGCTGACCGGCCCGGCGGACGCCACGGCCGATGCCCCGGCTCCCGGCTCCCGCGTAGCCTGATCCCGTCGCGGACCGGCCCGAGTGGGGGGAGTGGCATATGAAGCTGATCGCCGTGGGGGACGTGGTGGTCGCCCGGAGACCGGCCGTGGCCCTCGACGGGGACCTCTCGGTGGGCACCTCCGCGCTGCCGCTGCTGCGGGACGCCGATCTGGCCATCGGCAACCTCGAGGTCCCGCTGACCGACACCGGATACCCGGCCGAGAAGCCGGTCGCCTTCCGCGTGGGCGGCGACATGGGCCCCGAAGTGGCCCGGCTCGGCTTCGACGCCTGTTCGCTGGCCACCAACCACGCGCTCGACTACGGCATCGACGGTCTGCGCAGCACCCGGGCGGCGCTGGACGAGGCCGGTGTCGCCCACGCCGGTGCCGGGGAGAACCTCGACGAGGCGCTGCGCGCCGTGCAGCTGACCGGCCGGGGCCGCGCCGAGGTGGCCTTTCTGAGCCTGTGCTGTGCCCTGCCACCAGGTTTCAACGCCACCTCGCACCGGCCCGGGATCGCCCCGGTGCGGGTCGAGCAGGCATACGAGTTCGACGGCGTGCTGATCGAGGAGCAGCCCGGGACCGTGCCGTATGTCCGCACCAGGGCGCACGAGGCCGATGTGGTGCGGGCCGAGGAGGCGGTCCGGCGGGCCAAGGAGCTGGCCGGCACCGTGGTGGTGGCGGTGCACTGGGGCGTTCCCTGGTGCTATCTGCCCAGCAATCAGGGGCCGTTGGCCGAGTACCAGCGGCCGCTGGGGCGGCGGCTGGTCGACGCCGGGGCGGATCTGGTGATCGGACACCATCCGCACTGCCTCCACCCGGTCGAACGGTACGGGGACGGCCTCATCCTCTACTCGACCGGGAACTTCCTGTTCCATCCCTGCGAGGAGGTGGCTCCCGCCGACCGGCGCCCGCCCTCCCGCTACAAGGAGCGGATGTTCGACCGGCCGTGGTTCGAGAGCGCGGTGTTCGAGGTGACCCTGGGCGAAGGCCCGCCGCGGCTGCGTCTCCACCCGGTCGAGCTCACCGCGGACGGCGAGCCCGTGATTCCCCCGGCCTCGACGGCACGGCGGATCCTGCGACAGGTCGAAGAGGTCTCCCAGGAGCCGGCCCCCGCGACAAGGGTGGACGGGGACGGCCGCGTCCGTTTCTGACGACGCCGGGGGCGTACCGTGGCCCCGGCGCCGCCACGGGTTCAGTTGCCGTAGACGCGCTCGGGGTGGACGAAGACCGCGGCGCGGCGCTGCTCGGCCATGACGCGGTCGTAGGCCGCCCAGTCGTCGTGGGTGCCGCCCGCGGCGGTGAAGATCTCGCGCAGCAGCAGGCGCAGCCGCTCCGGGGCGATCCCGGGGAACGAGTCGTCGGGCCCGGCGATCTCGGTGCGGCCCTCGACCGCGGCCCAGTTCCATCCGGAGCGGAAGACCACCGTGGCCCGCGGACGCGCCCGCAGATGGGCGAGCTTGGCGGGGCCGTAGGTGACGAAGGCGACCATCTGGTCACCGGACACCGGATGGCCGACGATCCCGGCGTTGACCACGGACGCCTGGACCGAGCCGTCGGCGCGCGTCGTCGACACGACCGCCAGGTGGTGGTCGGCCGCGGCGATGCGGTCCACTTCCTGAAGATCCGTCATCGGGTGCCTTTCTGGGCGGACCGGTTCCTCCACCATGACTCCCCAGGCCCGTACCCGCACCCTGATGCGTCCATGCCGGTGACCCCCGGACCGGGGCCCGGGGGTGTAGCGGGCTCCACCGTCGAAGGGGCGGCTCGCTCTCCCGCGTGGGTCCGGCCGGTCTTCTAGCCTCGTCGGTATGGGTAGGGGAATGCGGCACGCGGCGCGGGCCACGGCCCGGCTGGCCCGGCGGGTGGAGGAGCTGGTGGCGACCCGGGCGGGTGCCATCGCCGCACACGGTGCCGAACTGCGGCGTATCGAGAGGGAGTTGCACGACGGCGCCCAGGCGCGGCTGGTCTCCCTGTCACTGCGGATCGGGCTGGCGAAGCGGGCGTACGACCGGGATCCGACGGCGGCGCGCAGGATGCTGGACGACGCCCAGGATCTGGCCGACGAGGCGCTCGCGGAGCTGCGCCAGGTGGTGCGCGGCATGCATCCGCCGGTCCTCACCGACCGTGGTCTGGCCGGGGCGGTACGGGCGCTCGCGGCGAGCGGCGGGCTCGATGTCACCGTGCGAGTGGACGGTCCGGAGGACGGGGCACGGGCACCGGCGGCGGTCGAGGCGGCCGCGTACTTCGTGGTGGCGGAGGCGCTCGCGAACATCGCCGGGCAGGGCGGCTCCGACCGGGCCGAGGTCCGGCTGGCCCGCACTCCGAGCGGGTTGTCCGTTTCGGTGCGTGACGAGGGGCGAGGTGGCGCCGAGGCCGCCACCGGCGGTTCCGGTGCGGACGGATCCGACGCGGACACGTCCGGCACCGGGGAGACGGGTGGCCGCGAACGTGGCCTCGGGCTGCTCGGGATACGCCGCCGTGTCGCCGCGCTCGATGGAACGGTGACGGTGGCCGGCCCGCGCGGCGGGCCGGCCATCGTAGCGGTGGAGCTGCCCTGCGAGTGGCGGTCGCCGGGCGCTCACGTGGCCACCGCGGCTACGTCCGGCCGGACGCCTCGATCAGGTCGCGCAGCTGGGAGCGGGCGGTGACGCCGAGCTTGGGGAAACTGCGGTAGAGGTGCGAGCCGACGGTGCGCGGAGAGAGGAAGAGCCGTTCGCCGATCTCGCGGTTGCTCAGCCCCTGCGCGGCCAGGCGGATGATGTGCTGCTGCTGCGGGGACAGCGAGGTGAGGGCGTCGGGGCCGGCGGGGGCGGATTCGACACCGGCGGCGCGCAGTTCGGCCTGGGTGCGGTCGATCCAGGAGGGGGCGCCGAGGCGGCGGAAGGTCTCCAGCGCGGTGTTCAGCTGGTGGCGGGCCTCGGTGATGCGATGGCGGCGGCGCAGCCATTCGGCGTGGTCCAGCAGGATCTGTGCGCGTTCGAATGGCCATTGGCCGGCCCCGGGTTCGGCGAGGGCCGCGGTGAAGTGCGGCTCGGCCCGGGACGGTTCGAGCAGTGCGCGGGCGCGGTGGATCAGGATGCGCATCCGGGGCGAGGGGTCATCGGCGAGCCGGTCGGCGGTGCGCTCCACGATGGCGGCGGCCTCGGCGCCGTGGCCGGTGCGGACGGCCGCGGCGGCCAGTTCGGCGACCCCCGGGTAGGAGCACGCGTAGTGGACGGGGTCGCCGTCGGCGGTGAACAGCAGGCGGAACTGCTCGTACGCGCCGACGTGGTCGCCGTCGGCCACCGCGGCCATGCCCAGCGCCCACCGCGCACGGACGGCGACGGCACGGCTGCGGTGCGGGTCGACGAGGGACAGCGCGGCCGAACCCGCGGTGCGGGCCTCGTCGGTCCGTCCGGTCAGCGCGAGCGCGGCGGCCTCGAGCGACCGTGCGGCGGCGTCGAGGTGCGGCAGCCCGGCGCCCGCGGAGTTGGTGTTCACGGCGGCGGTACGGGCCTGCGCCCACAGCCCGTGGTCCAGGTACGACCACCCGGCCGAGCAGCCGAGGCCGATGGGCAGGGAGCCGCCCAGCCGCCAGCGGTGGAGGGCGTCGTCGAAGATCCGTACCGCGAGTGCGGTCTCGTCGAGCAGCCAGGCCATGGCGCCGAGCGAGATGAGCCGGGCGGGGTCGCCGTCCGCCCGCTCGACCAGCGCCGGGATCGCGGCCACCCGCTCGGACCGGTGCGCGGTGGGGTCGGTCACCGCGAGCGTCCAGGGGTCGTCATGTGCCCGGGCCCGTACGGTGCGGCGGTATTCCTCGTCGCCCGAGTAGAAGCCCGCCACCGACGCCGAGGAGAGCGCGGCCCGGCGCAGTTTGGGGTCCTCCGCCGCCCGCAGCAGCAGGGACATCGCGGTGTCGTGCTCGGTGCTCAGCGTGAGCACCTGACCCACGCGCAGCGATGCCTCGGCCGACAGCTCCGGGTCGTCGGTGAGCGTGGCGGCCCGCGCGGCGAGCCGGCGCACCCAGTGCGGCTGTCCGGTGGACACCGCGGCACCCGCCGCGGCCACCAGGCGGCGGGCGCGGTCGCGCCGCTCCGGGCTCAGCTCGGCGGCCCGCTCCAGCGCGGTGGTGGCGGCGGTGTAGCCGCCACGCTCCCGGGCCCTGGCCGCCGACTCCTCCAGCGCGGCGGCGATCTCCTCGTCCGGCCCCTCCGCGGCGGCGGCCAGGTGCCAGGCGCGGCGGTCGGGCTCGGCGCCGAGCAGCGTGGCGAGGTCGCGGTGGGCCTGACGGCGGGCGGCCAGCGGTACGGAGTGGTAGATGGCGGACCTGATCAGCGGATGCCGGAACCGGGCCCGCCAGCCGTCGCGGCCGCCGCCGGTGATCCGCAGCAGTCCGGCGGCCTCGGCCGGGGCCAGCGCCTCGACCCGGCCCGCCACCGCCCGGTCGTCCGCCGCGACCAGGAGCAGCGCCTGCCGGGTGGCCTCGGGCAGCGTCTCGAGGTCGGCGGCGAAGACCCGCATCAGGCGGTCGGTGGGCGGCAGCAGCTCCGCGTCGGCGGAGTCGGCCGAGTCCGCGCCGCAGGCGTCGTTCGCCCGGGCCAGCTCGATCAGCGCCAGGGGATTTCCGGCGGCCTGGTCGAGGATGCGCAACCGGCGACTGCCGGTCGGCGGATACGGCTGCCGGTCCAGCAGGAGGCCCGCGGCGGTCGCGTCCAGCGGGTCGAGCGTGAGCAGCGGAAAGCCGGAGAACGGTGCCGTGGCCCCGCCCCGGGCGCCCTCGTCCGCCCTGTCCCTGGCCCCGGCCAGCACGGCGAGGGGTTCGTCGCCGATGCGCCGGGCGGCGAAGGCGAGCAGCTCCAGCGAGCCCGCGTCGATCCACTGGAGGTCGTCGGCGACCACGAGGAGGGGCGACTGCCGGGCGAGGTCCGAGAGCAGGGTGAGCAGCGCGACCCCGAGCAACAAGCGATCGGGCGGGCCGCCGGGCCGGGTGTCGCCGCCGTCGGGTTCGGCCTCCCTGACGTGGGCGTCGCGGGGCTCGCCGTCCCTGACGTGGGCGCCGCCGGGCTCGCCGTCCCTGACGTGGGCGCCGCCGGGCTCGCCGTACCTGATGAGGTGGGCGTTGATGGGGTGGGCGTTGCCCAGCTCGGCCTGCCCAGTGTTCTCGGGCGTGACGCGCCCTGGAACGGTGGCTTCACGGCCGGTGCCGCCGAGCCCGACGTCCCCGGCGCCGCTCCCCCCGAGGTCGTCCGCCAAGCCCATGGCCCCCAGCAGCGCCGACCGCTGCCGCCCCGGCAGCCGGGCGGCGTCCCCCAGCACCGGGCGCAGCAGCTGATGCAGCCCCGCGAACGTCAGGTTCGCCTCGCTCTCGCTGCCCGTCATCCGCAGCACCCGGCCCCGGTGGCGATCCGCCGCGAGGCCGAGCAGGGTGCTCTTGCCCGTGCCCGGTTCACCCGTAAGGATCAGCACACCGCTGGTCAGACCGAGTACGGCCGCGCTCTCGCTCTCCCGCCCGACCATGGTCATCCTCCGACTTTAGCCCGTGGTGCAGTCATGTGACCGATACCGCCGGTGGCCGCCGAGGCGCAGGCTGGAGACATGGATACCATCACGCTTGGAAACGTCGAGGTCACCCGCGTGGTAGAGGTGGCCCCGAGGGGCCTGCCACGTGGCTTCATCTTTCCCGACGTGGCCCCGGAGCACTGGCGCACGCACGAGAGCTGGCTGGCCCCCGAATTCCTGGATCCGGCCGCCGACGAGATCCTCACGATGATCCAGACCTGGCTGGTCCGCAGCGAGGGCCGGACGATCCTGATCGACACGGGCATCGGCAACGACCGGGAGCGGCCGGGCATGCCGCACTTCCACCATTTGCATACGAACTATCTCGGGGAGCTGGCCGCGGCCGGGGTCCGCCCGGCCGATGTGGACCTGGTGATCTGCACCCATGTGCACGGGGACCACGTCGGCTGGAACACCTCATGGTCGGACGGTGAGTGGCGGCCGACCTTCCCCAACGCGCGATACGTAATCCCCCGCGCCGACTTCGACTACTGGAACCCGGAGAACGGGAACCGGACCCGCTCCGGCCCCCGGATGGCGAATGTGTTCGAGGACAGCGTCGCCCCCGTCCACCGGGCCGGGCAGACCGTGCTGTGGGAGGGCGACCACTACGACGTCGACGCCCAGCTGCGCATCGAGCCCGCCCCCGGCCACACCCCCGGCTCCTCCGTGGTGCGGCTGCGGTCGGGTACGGATCGGGCGGTCTTCGTGGGCGATCTGATGCACAGCCCGCTGCAGATCGTGGAGCCGGACGCCTGCCCCTGCTTCGACGAGGACGAGCCCCGGGCGCGGGTCGCCCGGGGCCGGGTGCTGGGCGAGGCCGCGGACGAGGGCGCGTTGTTGTTCCCCGCGCACTTCCCCGGTGCGAGCGCGGTCGAAGTGCGACGTGACGGCGAGCGGTTCGCGGTGAAGGAGTGGGCGGCATGGCGGTGAGCGTGTTCCGGAACATCCGGTACGCGGCCGGGCCGACCGGCGCCGCGCGGTTCGCCGCGCCGGCCCCGGTACACGGCGTACCCGGCGCCGACGAGCCGGGGCCGACGGCTCCGGCACCCGAGCGGCGGTTCCCGGCGGACCTGAGCCCGCTGACGGGCCCGGGATGGGTGCGTGGCGAGGACTATCTGACGCTCAACGTCTGGACGCCACGGACCGACGGAAACGCCCCGGTGATGGTCTTCGTGCACGGCGGCGCGTTCATCTCCGGCACCGGCCAGGCGCCGGTGTACGACGGGACGTCGTTCGTCCGCGACGGCGTGGTCCTGGTCACCCTCAACTACCGCCTGGGCGCGCTGGGTTGGCTCGATCTGCCGGACGCCCCGCGCAATCGGGGTCTGCTGGACGTGCTCGCGGCGCTGCGCTGGGTGCGTGAGCACATCGCGGGCTACGGCGGGGACCCGGACCGGGTCACGGTGTTCGGGCAGTCGGCCGGAGGGATGATCCTCAGCGCGCTGCTGCTGATGCCCGAGGCCGCCGGGCTGTTCCGGGGCGCGATCAGCCAGAGCGGTGGGCTCTACGCCCTGACCGGCGCGGAGGCGGCGGAGACGACCCGCGCTCTGGCGGACCGGCTGGGCGTTGCGGCGACGGCCGAGGCGTTCGCCGACATCCCCGACGAGCGTCTGGTGTCCGCGCTCGCCGAGGTGCCCGGGGTGGGGCCGCGGCTGTCACCGCTCGGTGTGGTGTTCGACGGGCTCGACGACGCGCCGCCGCCGCATCCGGTGGATCTGCTGGTGGGCACGAACACCCAGGAGTCGCTGCTCTACCAGCGGCCGGAACAGAGCGCGGCCCTCGACGCGATCTTCCGCGACGCCCGGGAGCGGCTGGTGTCCCGCCACGGCAAGGCGTTCACGTACGACTTCGACTGGCGGGGCGGGCCGTTCGGCGCGTGCCACGCCGTGGAGCTCCCGTTCGTCTTCGACACCACCGATCTGCCCGCGCTCCGCACGGCGAACGGACTGCTCGGACCGGACGTCCCACCGTCGCTGGCCGCCGAGATGCACGGCGCGTGGGTGCGCTTCGCCATGAGCGGGGACCCCGGCTGGTCGGGAACGCACCGGTTCCACTAGGGCGTGCGGAGCGCGGCGCGGCGGCCGTGGCGGCGGATCGGTGTCCGCTCCGCGCGCGGGTCACGGCCGCCTCGTCGTGCCCCGGAACCGCCCCGGAACGGCCGTGGGTTCACCAGTCGCGGTACTCGTGGCGGCCATGGGGCGGGGCCGGGCGGTTCGTCCGGACCCGGGCGGGCTCCTCCTCCGGCGGCCACGTCGGCCAGACCGGCCGGGGCGGTGGTGGCGGGGTTCTGCGCGCACTGTCCGCCTTCTTCTCGTTCCACTCCCCCTCGCCCAGGACGAGCAGTGGATCGAACATGATGATGGTCCCGGCGATCACCAGGAAGATCACCGGGCCGATCAGCATGGGGAGGATCAGCGAAGCGGGCGCCTCACCGCCCACGGAGGCGCTGAGCACATCGTCCAGCCGCACGCTGACCGCGGCCATGCCCGTGTAGTGCATCCCGGTCACGGCGACCCCCATCACCATGCTCGACGCCAGGCTGGCGCGGAAACCTTGGATGGTCACGGCGGCCCAGAGGGCGGCGGTCGCGGCCGCGACCGCGATCAGGACGGAGAGCAGGACGGTCGGCACGGAGTACTCCAGATGCCCCTGCATGCGGATCGCGGACATCCCGATGTAGTGCATGCCCGCGACACCGAGTCCGGTGAACACACCGGCCGAGAGCAGCACCCCCGGGGAGGTGCCCCGGTAGCCGACCATGAAGACGCCGATGCCGACGACGACGATCGCCACGGCAAGGCTGAGCAGGGTGATCGGTACGTCGAAGCCGATCGGGGTCTCCTTCACATGGAACCCCATCATGGCGATGAAGTGCATCGTCCAGATGCCCGAGCCGATCGACGCGGAGCCGAGCGCGAGCCAGCCCGCCTTCCAGGAGCGCTGGGTGCGCACGGACCGGGCGGTACAGCGTAAGCCGAGGGCTCCTCCCAGACAGGCCATGAGGTAGGCCGCCAGCGGGGTGGCGGCCCCGTAGTTGAACCCGTCGATCGTGCCGTACATGTACGCTCCACCCTTTTCGCCGCGGGGATCCTGTGCAGAAACGTTGGTTCACCGGCGAGGGTAGGGCGCGGCCGAGCACGCCACCCACACATTTGGTCACGCATCGATAAAGGTGTCTCACCGGGCGTGACGGGATGTCACGTGATTCACCTCATGTCCGTTTTCCCCTTTGTCGTAGATGGGTGGTGTTGTGCCGGGGGCATGTGCCTGGCACAAGGGCGGCCCGGGGCGGCCGAGGGTCGCCGCGGGGCGGTGCGCGGGTGGCCCGGGGGCGGCGCGCGGGTGACCCGGGGTGGCGCGAGTGCGGCCCGGGGCGGCGCGAGTGCGGCCCGGGGGCCATCCGCGCCGCCCTCGCCCCGGAGCGTCTACGCCGCGGATGAGCCCTCCGGATGTCTTACGGCTTTCTTCACCGCTCGCTCCACCTCGAATCTGCTCAACCCGGCCGACGTGGCGTGCTCCGTGATCGCCGCCTGCACCCGCTCCGCCGCCGCACGCCACCGCTCCCACTGGTCCCGGCGCTCCTCGCCGTCCAGCCCGAACATCAGGCGATGCTCTGCATCGGCGGATTTTTGCAGGTCAATCAGCTCATCAGTCACCAGATCAGACATGCGAGCGATTCTAAGGAAACCGTACGAAGAAGAGTGCGGAGGCGCCGCGGGAGTTTTCACGCGGCGCCGGACCCGCGTATCCGAGCGGGCGATTCGCGGACGTCTTCTGGTCGGTTTCCGGAAAGAGCGATCAAAGGACTCCTGCGCTCACGCGGACGGGCGGATGATGAGAGGAGCATGACGAAGGGGGACGTTTCATGCGCAGCGAGGATCTCGCGGCATTACGCGACCGCGCCGAACGAGCCGCGGCCGACGCGCTGGCGTTGATCGCCCCGCCCCCGCCGGAGAACCCGGCCACCGAGAGCCCGGCCGTCAAGAGCCCTGCCACGAAGGGCCCGGCCACCGAGAGCCCGGCCACCGAGGACCCGGTGGCCCAGGGCTCGTCCGCCCCCGCCGGTTCGAAGGGCCCCGGTGCGGACGGCTCGTCCGACGGCCCGGCGGCCATGCGGGCGCCCGACGGCACTCGGTCCCCCGCCACCGCCGACCCCGCATTGCTCGACCGACGCATCGCCGAACTCGACGGACTGGAAGCCGAGTTGGCGGCGGCCGTGCCCGACGGGGACGCGCTGCTGTGCACCGTACGCGCCCGGCTCGGCGGCCTGTACGCCAACCGCTATGGGCGCAATCCCACGGACGACGACCGGCGCAGGGGCCTGCGGGTGCTGCGGGCCGCCCGCGCCCCTAAGACGCTCGACCCACGGGACGAGCGGGCCTCCGCCTTCCACCTGGTGCGACTGCTGCTGACGCCCGGTATGACGGCCGGATGGGACGGCACGCTGTCCCGTCTCCAGGAGTCCTTCGATTTGGGGCGCCGAGTGGCGCTTGGCGACCCTGAACTCACCGCCGATCTGACCGAGCTGCGGGGTCTGGTGACCGAGCTGGCGCCGACCCTCCCCGAAGACGCCGCCGAATCCCTGCTCTGGACGGCCGGCGTCCTCGAGCGGGTGCCCGCCGTCGTACGCTCCCGGGACCTCGATCAGATGGCCGACCTGGCCGCGCAGATGGCGCAGCGGCTGCCGGGCCGCAACTCCGAGCTGCTACGCACCCTGAGCGGCCTGGCCGCCGAGTTCTCCGGGTCCGGGGAGACGGGCGAAGGCGGTGCGGCTGCCGTAGGCGATGAGGTCAAGGCGATGGCGGAGTCCTCCGATGAGGAGACGGCCCTCACCTTCGCGGAGACCGCCCTCCTGCTGGAGCTCGAAGTGCCCGGCACCATCCGGGCCGAGGATCTGGGGGCCCTGGTCAACGAGGTGAGCAAGGGACCGGCCGGTGAAGAGGCGGAGACCGCGATGCGCGCCGCGATGAGCCGCATGGCGCACGGCATGCGCACGGGCGACGCCGACCGGCTGGCCGAGGCGGCCGAGTTGATCGGCACCGCCGCCGGTGCGGGATCCGGCCGGGTGGACTGGATGGCCGGGGTCATATCCCCGGGACTGCTGGCCGCGGCCAACATCCTGGGCGGCAATCTGACGGACCGCGACCAGGCGCGTGCCCGCCTCGACGCGCTCTTCGGCCCCGCCTCCGCGGTGTTCGAATCCGCCCACGCGACCGGGCCCGGCGCGGAGGGGCTGAGGCTGTGCACCCGTTGCATGCACCTGCAACTGCGCCTCACCGAGGCGCTGGACGAGCGGGACACCGAAACGCTGGAGGAGCTTCTGGACGAACTGCTCGACCTGCTGGAGGAGGCCGGCGAGAACAGCGAATGGCAGTTCCTGGTGCTTTTCCTGCTCGGACAGGCCCAGTTGAGCCTGGCCACGCTGGACGGCGGGATCCCCGCGCTACGGGCCGGCGTGGCCTACTTCGAGGAGGCGGCGAACCACCCGAGGCTCCCGAGGTTCGCACGGCCCCTCATGGACGCGCAGTGCGCGCCCCTGCTGGCCCTCTTCTCCATGGTCGAACCGGATCCCGCGCGGGTCTCCGAGGCCGTGTCCAGGGCCCGCCGGGCCCTGGACGGCCCCGCCTCGACCCCCGACCAGCGGGTGTGGATCCGGCAGGGCATCGGCCTTGCGCTGCTCGCCGTCCACAGGTCGACCGGCGACCGTGCCGACCTGGATGAGGCGGTCGGGGAGCTGGAACAGGCCAGGCGGGAACTCACCGAGCGCACCAACCCGGACATCCGGCAGAAGCTGCTGTGGGAGCTGGCCGAGGCGTACCGGCTGCGCGATGACACGGAGGCGGCCGTCGCCACCGCCCATGCCTCGCTGTGGGTGCTGGCGGAGGACGTGCTGCTGCAACTCGGCGCCGAGCACGGCCTCGAGGTGGCCAGGGCGGGGGCCAGCCGTGGGCTGCTCGCCGCCCACTGGGCCGCCGTGGACGGCCGGATCGAGGAGGCCGTGACGTCGCTGGAGAACGGGCGGGGCCTGGTGCTGCGCGCCGCGGCCGCGGCCGCCGGGGTTCCCGAGCAGTTGGCCGCCCGGGGCGAGGCGGAGCTGGCCGAGCAGTGGCGGACCGCCGTACGGGACCTCCCGCCCCGGGCCGCGTCGACCGGCGGCGGGCCCGCGCCCGGCATCGGCGGCGGTACCCCGGAGGAGGTCCGGAACGCGCTCGCGCGGGTCATGCCGGCCGGGGCCGCCCCCGGCGTCGAGATCCCCAGCACGCTGCGCCGCCGCGCGCTGGACGTGCTGCGGCGGGACAGCGGCGAGGCGCCGCTGCGCGGGCTGCTCGGCGCGCCCGGCATCGGGGAGTTGCGGGACGGGCTGCGCGCCACCGACTCCGACGCCCTGGTGTATCTGGTACCCGGGCAGGGCACCGCCGATGGCGTGGCCGTCCTGGTGCGGAGCACCGGTGAGCCGACTGCGCTGCCGCTGCCGGGGCTGGGCGCGCTCGGCCGGGAGCCGCTGGAGCGCTATCTGGACGCGGGTGCCCGGCGGTCGGCCGTGTCCGAGCAGGGCATGGACGCCCATGCCGAGGCCCATCGCGGCTGGGAGGCGGCGCTGGAGGGGCTGTGCGACTGGGCGGGCCCGGCCGTCCTCGCGCCCGTGCTGGACGCGCTGGACGCCCAGGCGGAGGACGGGCCCGGAGCACACGCGGAACCCGACGCGCCGGTCCGGCTGGTCCTCGTGCCGTGCGGCAACCTCGGTGCCGTTCCGTGGCACGCCGCCCGCCTCCCCGGGCCACGGCCCGACGGACGGCGCCCGTACGCGTACGCCTGCGAGGACGCCGTCATCTCGTACGCCGCGTCCGGCGGCGAGTTCCTGCGGGCCGCCCGGCGCGGCCGGGTGGCCGCGAGCGAGCGCGCGGTTCTGGTGGCCGACCCCAGCGGGGATCTGACGTGGGCGCAGGACGAGGTGACGGCCCTTCGCACGGCGTACTACACCGAGGCCCTGCTCTACGGCTGGCACGAGGACGCGGACGAGAGCGCGCTGGGCACCCCCGATGACGTGCTCTCCCACCTCCCCGGGGACCCGGCCGTACCCGCCGCCTCGCTGCTGCACCTGGTGGTACACGGCCTGGCCGGGCTGCGGCCCACCGACTCGGCCCTCCACCTGGCCGGCCCGGACACCACGAGCGACCCCGCGGACACCCCGGACCTGGGCAGGCTGACGGTGACGCGCATTCTCGACGTACCCGCCGGGGTACGACCCGCCACCGGGCCGCTGATCGTGCTCAGCGCCTGCGAGACGGACCTCAGCAGCCGTGACCACGACGAGGCGCTGACCCCGACCACCGCGCTGCTGGCGCGCGGCGCCACGGATGTGGTGGGTTCGCGGTGGAAGGTCTCGGACAGCGCCTCGGCCGCGCTGATGGTGGTCTTCCACCACCATCTGACCGTCGCCGGGCTGGCCCCGCCGGACGCCCTGCGCGCAGCCCAGCTGTGGATGCTCGACCACGACCGCCATCCCGTCCCCGGGCTGACCGGGCTCCTGCTGGCCGAGACGCAGAGCGACGCGGGGGGCCTGGGCCGGGCCGTCTCCTGGGCCGGATTCATCCACCAGGGCAACCCCGCTCCCCACGCACCCGTGGAAGGACGACAGCCATGACCACCGACGATCTCCTGGAGCTGCTGCGCCGGCATCTGCCGGAGATCCGCGCCTCGCTCACCGCCGCGCAGTTCAGTGGCTTCCAGGACAGTGTGCTGCGGCTGCGGGCCGCCGGAGACGACGCCAGGGCCGTGCGCGGCGCGGTGCGGCAGGTGCGGCTGGCGCTGCTGCCCCTCCCCCGTGAGACGGAACTGCGCAGAAAGCTGGACCAGTTCCGGTCCGGGGGCGCGGCGCCCTCCGCCGTCCTGCCGGACACCGACCGGCTGGCCGAGCTGATCCGGCTGCTGGACTCCGTGGACTGGCCGACGCTCGACCCCGAGAGCGCCGAGATCGCCCGGTCCGTACGGCAGCGGCTGCTCACCGCCCCCGCGCGGGGTCCTGAGCAGCTCACGGGCCCGGCCGCCGAGGATCCCGCCGGGGCCGGGTTGATCCGTCTGTCCGATCCCGAACGCGGCGACCGCTACCCGGACTTCCAATTCGATCCGGACACCGGTGAGCCACGGCCGGTGGTGCAGCGGATCAACAGAATGCTGCTGTCGGACCAGGACCCGTGGGGCGCCGCCGACTGGTGGCTCGGCGGCAACACCTGGCTGCGCGACGCGCCCGCCGCCCTGGTGGGGCGGGTGCCGGACGCCCGGCTGACCGAGGCCGCCGCCGCGCTGATCGGAGACGGCGGATGGTGAGGCAGGCGCCCCCCGAGGGTGCGCGCATGAGCCCGAACCTGTACGTCCTGAGCGCGGGCACCGAGCTGTGGCGCTGTCATGAAACCGCCTACGGCTGCACCGAGTTCAACCCCAAGCCCGCGCACTCCTTCTTCGGTGGCAACCGCTTCGACGCCACCGCCGAGGACCGGTATCCGTATCTCTACGCGGCCGTGGCACCGACCACCACCCTCGCCGAGGTGATGCTGCGGGACATGGAGTTCACCGGACCGCAGGGGCGGCGTCAGGTGCCGTGGGCGCTGGCGGCCACCCGTTCGCTGTCCAAGGTGCGGGTGACCGAGGACCTGGTCCTGGTGCGGCTGATCGAGGAGGAGGACCTGGCCGCGGTGTTCCAGACCTCTTGGCTGCTGGAGACGGACGAGTACGCGCAGACCCGCGCCTGGGCGCGGGAGATCCGGCGCCAGGTGCCGGACGCGCAGGGGCTGGTGTGGCAGTCGCGGCGACACCGCCCGCACCCCGCCCTGGTGCTGTTCGGCGACCGCTGCGGGGAGGAGCCGCTGAAGGCGGTGCCCGGCCAGGCCCACAACCTGGGCACGTTCGAGGGGGCGGGCGAGGCCAACCAGCTGCTGGCACCGCTGCGGGCGGTCATCATTCCGCCCGGTATGCGGACATGAGCCCGCGGGGCGGCGCGGGGGTCGCCGCCCCGCGACCCCGCCCGGCGCCGGCTCAGCCGGTGCCGGGCTCCGGTCCGTACAGCCGTACGGCGAAGCTGACCCGCAGCCCGAGCCGCAGCTGGTCGCCGTCGCGCACGGGGGTGCGCACACCCGCCGCGATCCGGGCGCCGTTGAGATACGTCCCGTTGCGGCTGCCCGCCTCGGGCTCCTCGACCCAGGCGGTACCGTCCGGCTCCACCGTGATCGAGGCATGACGGCGGGAGACCTTGTTCCAGCCCGTGAACGCGGCGGCGGTCCGCGGCGCCCAGTCCGGGTGACGGCCCAGGCGCAGCGGTGGGCCCGGGCCGTGGCGGAGCTCCAGACAGGGCTCGGTGCACACCAGCAGCGCATGGGTGCGCGCACAGTCGCAGGACGCGCAACGGGCGTCCCGGGGAGCCACCGGCGCACGGCAGTTCCAGCAGGGCGCGGACACCTCGCCCCCGGCCCGGGGCGGCGCGAACCGGGGTCCGGGCTGAGGTTCGGGGCGGGGTTCCGGCCGGGGTCCGGGCCGGGGTTCCGGCCGGGGTCCGGGCCGGGGTCGCGCCTCCGGGGCCTCCGCGTCCGCTTTCCCCGCCGCGTCGGCTCCCGCCGCCTCCGCCGGTTCGGCCACTTCCGCCGGTCCCGCCGGTGCTTCCGCCGGTCCCGCCGGTGCCTCCCCCTCCTCGTCGTCCGGCTCGCGCCACCACCCAGCCGGAGCGGCCCCACCGCTCATCGGCCGCCGCCGTAGCCGAGCCCCGCGGCCCCGGTGCGTACCACCCGCAGGTCCAGCGCCACCGTCCCGTCCGGGGCGGGCCGCACACCGGTGACGGTGACCGCGGTGCCCGCCAGCTGCTCCTGGTCGAACAGCGCCCGTGCCAGCGGGTTGATCAGATGCGTCTCCAGCAACATGCCGATGCCCCGGCCGCCATTGTCGACATCCGCCGTGCAGTACGTGGACAGCGCCTGGTGCGCCTCGTCGGAGAGACGCAGATGCACCCCCTGATCCTCGCGCAGCACCCGCTGGATGTTGCCCACCTGGGAGTCGAAGATCTCGGCGGCCACCTTGGCGTCGATGTAGTCGAAGACCACCACATTGCCGCCGAACCGGTTCATCAGCTCCGGGCGGCCGATCCCCTCCACGAAGTGTTCCTTCACATTGGCCAGGATGATCTCCTCCAGCTGGTGGTACGGCATACCGGGCTCGGCCACCCGCCCTTCGCGCCCGCCCTCGCCGGTCCGTTTCCTGACCCCGAGGTTGGAGGTGAAGATCAGCACGCATTCGCTGAAGTACGTGGTGACCCCCTGACCATCGGTGAGCCGGCCGTCCTCGAGCACCTGGAGGAACTTGTCGAGCACCCCCTTGTCGGCCTTTTCGATCTCGTCGAAGAGCACCACCCGGAAGGGGTCGTTGCGCACCGCCGTGGTCAGCTCACCACCCGCCTCGTAGCCCACGTAGCCCGGCGGCGCGCCGAGCAGCCGGTCCACCGAATGCGGTGCGGAGAACTCGCTCATGTCGAAGCGCAGACAGGCGTCCTCGGTGCCGAACAGCAGCTTGGCCACCGACTTGGCCAGCTCGGTCTTGCCGGTGCCGGTCGGCCCGGCGAAGAACAGCACACCGCGCGGCCGGCTGCCGGGGTGGGACGCCTGGGCACCGGACAGGCCGAGCGCGGCGCGCTTGAGGATGTCGAGGGTCTTGCCGACCGCCTTCTCCTGGCCCTTCACCCGCGCCCGCAGATCCGCCTCGCCCTTCTTGATCTGCGCGCGGATGTAGTCCGCCCGCCACGGGTTGTCCTTGACGCCGAGCTGGTAGACCCGGACCGCGTCCCGCATCTCGGCGAACGACAGCCCGCGGTCGAGCGCCATCCGGGCGCTCTCCCGCATCGCGCGCAGGGTCAGCCCGGCGGTGGCGCGGGCGAAGGTGTCCAGGTCGTGCTCGTCCGGCCGCCGTCGCTTGTCGAGCCGCACCGGCCCGTCGTCCCTGTCGTCCCTGTCGTCCCCGTCGTCCTCGGGCGCGGACGCGGCGGTGTGCTCCACGGCCAGCAGCTCGGCCATGCGCCGTCTGCTGCCCAGGTCGGGCAGCGGGATGCCGATGGTACGGACCCGTTCGCTGCCCGCCACCAGCCAGGTGGGCAGGTCGCGTTCCCCGTCGGCGAGCCAGATCACGGGGTTGAACAGCCGCCGTCCGCTGCCCGGCGAGGAGATCGGCCGCGCGTCCTCGGCCAGCTTCAGGCAGTTGAGGAAGAAGTCCCGCTCCGCATCGCTGAGCCGGGTGACATCGGTGGGGATCCGGGCGGCATAGTCGATCAACAGCACCACCCGATAGGGCTGTTGGCGCTGTACCGTGTCCGGGCGGGGGCGTCCGTCCGGTGTCTTCGGCTGCCGCCCCTGCTGCTTCCAGCCGGTGACGATGTCACCCAGGGTCCGCTCCGCGTCGGCCAGGTGGACGGGGGTGTCGGCGCGCCGGACACGCCCGGGCCTGGTGGCGTCCCGCCCGTGCAGCAGCTCGCGGACCTCCTTGGCCGCGGGGCCCGCGACGACGGTGAAGCCGTCGGCGATGTCGAAGCGGATCAGCGCCTCGTACCCCTCCTGCCACAGCGCGTTCCACAGCACCTCGGTGAGGGTGTGGTGGGCGTCGTACGTCCGCTCGGGGCCGCCCTCGTCGGGGTCCTTGTCGTGGCGGACGAGGTGGATGTCCCGGATGCTGCCGTGCAGGACGTACTGGGAGTGGACGCTGAGCGTGCCGACCAGCTCCTCGGCGAAGGCCGGGAGAGTGCGGTCAGCGCGGCCCGGAGACGCGGGGCCCGGAGACGTGGGGCCGCCCGGGGACGTTGGTGCCTCGGTCATGACTGCGTCTCCTGGTCACGGTGGCGGACCCTGGGTCCGGCGCGGTGGTCATGGGCGGGGCGGGCCGCCGTGCGCGGGACCGGCCGCGCGGGTGGCTCATCGAACTCGAACGGCACGCTGAGCCCGGCCCGTTCGGCCAGCTTCCGCAGCTCCCGCAGATGGTCGGGGGCCTCGACGCAGCGCTGCCAGTCCAGGTCCAGATCGTCGTCGGTCTCCTCGGCGGGGTCGCGCTCGCGGTGCATGGTGGAGACCCGGGCGGTGCCCTCGGCTTCCACGCTGATGCGCAGCCAGTGGTCATCGCCCCAGCCCGGCGGGGTCCAGTCGATGAACTGCACCGCCCCGGAGGTGGCGTATCCCGCGCTCTCGGGCTCCGACCGCTGGACCGCCGCGCGGATCACCTCCGCGGCGTACATCCGCTGGTACGCGTCGACCCGCTCTCCCACCCGGGCCGCGACGCGGGTGCGCTCGGCCTCCTCCAGCGTCCCGCCCCGGTGCAGAAAGCGCTCCAGGACGGCGATCTCCGCCCCGGCGTCGGGCAGCGGAACGGGGGTCTCGGGGTGGTCGGCGCGGAGGAAGGCGAGCTGCTGGGCGGCCCACTCCTCGGTCTCCTGCCGCCGCTCGGCGTCGCGCGTGACCCGCTCGGCGAAGCGGGCGGCCTCCCGCAGATGACGCTTGGCCGCGGCGGGCCGCTGGGCGGCCACTTCCGCGGCGACGGTGACCTTCCCCTCCACCAGCCGGTAGTCGGCCACCGCCACATTCCGCGGCAGCGTGGCCAGCAGGTCCGCGCCCAGCCGCAGCACCTCCTCCTCGCTCGGGGCCGCCGAGGCGGCGGGCGGCGGCTGCGGCAGCGCATCGCGCGCCTCGGCTTCGGTGGCGGCCTCCTCGTACGCCTCCAGGGCCTTGCGGCGGCGGGCGCGCAGGGCGGCGTGCCAGCCGGAGTCCGCGGGGTGCGCTCCGGCCACCGGGCGGGCGGCGGCCTCCATAGTGGCGCGTGCGTACGCGACCTCCGCGTGGCGCAGCCGGCGGTCGGTGTCGGCCAGCCGTCGCCACACCTCGTCCAGGCTCATGCCGGTCAGGGACAGTGGCGGCGGCAGATCGGGCGGCTCCGGGGGCCCGTCGGGTCCGGCTGCCGTGGCGTCCCGCCGGACGCGCGCGAGCAGCGTGTCACGGCGGGCGTTGGCCCGGACGGCGGCGAAGGCGGCGTCCCGCCAGCACTCGGCGGCCTGCCGCGCGTCCAACTGCCGCTGCCGCAGCTCGGCCTGGTACTCGGCGGCGCGGAGGGCGGCGGCCGCGAGCACCTGCGCCCCGGCCATGGTGGCGCGGCCGACGAGCAGCGCCCCGCTGAGCGACCCGAGGCCGATCAGGGCGGGCATCATCAGGTCGTGCACCTGGTCCATGGCGGCGTGCAGCGCATGGCCCCCGGCGTTCTGCACGGCGTCGCCGATGTGCTGTCCGACGCCGGTGGTGAGGTGGTCCGAAAGGCCGGTGCCCTGGACCGTCTGGTGCGGCACCCCGGTGTTCTGGACGGTGTCCTGGACCGTGTTCTGGAACGTGTGCTGGAGGGTCTCGGCGGCCGGAGGCTGGGGGAAGTACACATCCGGCATCACATCGCCGATGATGGGGATCGCCTGGCCCGAACTCATATGACACTCCCTGACGTCGGCGGGGCGGCCGCCCTCGGCCGGCCGGGGCGGACCCGGTCGTCCCGGCCGCGCAGCTCCGCCACATAGCGGCGCCAGCGCCGCGTCCGGTGCCAGGTCCACCAGAGAAGGACGGCCACCGTGGCGATCGGCCACACCCAGGGGGCGTAGGCCACGGTGGCCCACAACAGGGCGATGGCCGGGAGGATCAGCAGGCCCTGGACGGGGAAGCGCGAGCCGGGGCGGCGGATGAACCGGGCCACCGGCCGCGCCCGGTCGATCAGCAGCCCGGCCAGGGAACGGTCCGGGTGGTAGCCGGGGCTGCCGATGCGATACGCCGTCCACAGCTCCAGGGCCAGGACGGCGGCGGCCGCCGGGACGGCCAGCATCCACGCCGTCAGCACCGCGCGCTGGGCGGGCCATCCCGTCAGATCGCCGAGACCGATCACGAAGATCCACGGGAAGACGAGGCCGACGGCCCCGCCGAGGGCCCAGCCGAGCGTGGGCAGCATGTCCTGTCTGCGCACCCACAGCGTGGCCACGTCCAGGTCGCGCTCCTGGCGGAGCAGGGCGCGCTCGTCGTTCACCCGGCCCTGCGCCTCCGTGGACTCCTGTTCGGCGAATCCGGCCAGCCACTCGGCCAGTTGCATCCGCACCAGGTCGTCGGGGTCGCGCAGCAACCGGCCGTACCAGGCCACCGGCTGCGGGAACGCCGCCTGGACACGGGCGGTCCGCTCCTGGAGCCTGCGCCGGTGCGCGGTGGGGGCCGCGGCGAGCGAGAGGAGGGCCGCGAGCCGGGAGCGGTCGAGCCGGGTGGCGGCGCGCACCTCGGCGCGGCGGTCGCGCAGCCGGGGCGACGCGTGCAGCGCCTCGTCCACGGTGGGCTGCCAGCGGGAGCGGGCCGTCAGCCAGCGCTGCTGCACCTCGGCGAGCCCTTCGCCGCCGGGCCGTGAGTCCAGCAGCGGCAGGATGGTGTGGTCCCGCAGGTCCGCCACGACGGAGAGGGCGAACTCATCGCCGCGCCCGGCCTCCCGCAGCAGATCGCCCAGCCCCGCGTGGTCCAGCGGCACCCCGCGGTAGGAGGCGTCGAGGGTGGGGCCGAGCCACGAGATCAGCCGCACCATCGTGGCCGGCTTGGGCTCACGCGGCGGCGTGGCGGGGTGCTGCGGTTCCAGGAGGCCGAGCAGCGCGGTCAGTTCCTCGGCGTCGCGGCCCGGGGTGCCCTCGAACTGCCTCAGCCACGACGTGAATTCACCACGGCCACGCCGTCGGGAGAGGAGTTGCCGGGCGGGCCGCCAGTTCTCGCTGAACGCTCGGGCCAGCTGCTTCGGCCGGGTGTAGCGCTCGTCGAGGAAGGCGAACGGCTCGATGTCCGGGTCGTCCGCCGGGTCCGAGGCGCCGGGGGCCGCGCCCGTGTCCCAGGGGGCGACCGGCGGTGCGCCGCCCACCAGCCACTGCGCCACCTCGTCGGTGCCCCAGCGGTGGTCGGGGTCGCGGGTGAGCAGCCCCCGGCACAGCAGCCGCAGCCGGTGGTCGGTGACCAGGGACAGATCCGGGGCGCGGGAGCTGATCTCCTCCCGGACGAAGTCGTTGTCGGTGAACCGGATGGGGTGGCGCCCACCGGCCATCTCCGCGACGATCATGCCGAGCGACCACCAGTCGGCGGGCGGATGGATCAGCTGGTTGCGCAGCGAGGCCTGCGGGGACATGTAGAGGGCGGTGCCGACCCAGCGCTCGTCCCGGGTGTAGCGCTCGGCGGGCTCATGGGCGGAGACGGCGAAGTCCACGAGGACGAGGTCCGGGGCGGCCGGGTCGAGGCTGCCGAGCACGATGTTGGCGGGGCTGAGGTCCCGGTGCACGATGTCGAGTTCGTGCAGGGTGGTGAGGGCCTCGTGCAACTGCCGTACGACGCTGTGGATGAGCACGGGGTCGGCCGGGCCGGGATTGTCCCTCAGATATCCGGCCAGATCGGTCTCGCCGTAGGAGGGCGCCAGGTCGTACGGATGGCCGTCGGCCCCGGTGTCGCTGGTCTCGGTGAAGTGGGTGAGGTGGCGGCGCGGCCGGTCCCGCAGCGGCTCCCACACCCGGCGGTCCGGGGCGTGGCCGCGGTGGTACCACTTCAGGATGTGGCTGCCGCGGTCGTCCTCGACGCGGTAGACGGCCGCCTGGTGCGGATGGTCGGGGCGGCGCAGCACGGCCCTCAGACGGAACCGGCCGCGCAGTGAGACCGGCAGCGTTCCGGTGTCCCCGCGCAGGTCGCGACCCCCGTCCACGACCTGCGCGGAGGCCGCCGAGGGGATCTCGTCCTCGGTGAGCCCGGCCGATGCGGCGGCCGCCGACGGGGGCGGCTCCTCGTGTTCGGTGAGCGGCGGCCCGGCGTCGTGTGCGCGCGGCCGCTCCTCGGGCTCCGCGGAAACCCCGTACTCCTCGTCGTCCTCGTATTCCGTGGCGGGCGGTTGCTGGTGCGGATGGGTCACAAAGGTCACCTCCTGAACGGGCAGGCGCTGTTGGATTCATGACGGCGACAACGGCGGCCGGGGGCCGCCGGGCCGTGGATCAAGAAAGCGGAACCCTGGAAATCGGAAATCTGTTCCAGCACCGGTGAATTACCGGCGGTACAAAGTCCGGCAGGGAACGGGCACCGGGAGACCGATTTCCTCTTTCTCGGCCGGTCGCTAGCCTGGTGACCATGAGTCAGGAGCCGTTTGAGTCAAATCTGCCCACATACGATCAACTCCTGGAAGAACTCAAGGGCATACGCAGACCCGGCCTGCCGGATCTGCGCGGCATCGATCGTCCGGCGCTGCGCGCCGCGGCCGTGGCGGGCGGCTTCTGCGATGGCTCCGACGACGCCCCGGCCGGTATCGAGGCGCTGCTCAAGGAGGCGGTGCGGCGCCTCGGCGAACGGGATCTGCTCGGCCAGGCCGCGGCCCACACCTTCGGGCTGCTCCCCGACCGCCGGGGCGCGCCCGCCCATGACCGCCGTAAGACGGCCGCCGCAGTGTACGGAGTCACCCCCGAGCGATTCCGCAAGCACCAGGAACCGCAGGTCGTCCAGCAGCTCGCGGAGGCCGTGCTGACCATCCTGCGCGAGCCGCCGGCCCTCTCCGGCGGACCGGGCTCGACGGGACGGAGCCCCGGACCGGGCCCCGGGGCGCGGCTCCCCGGCGGACCGAGCGCGGCCGGGCAGGGCACGCTCGAAGGGAGCGGCCGAAGCGGCCGCAGCGACCGGACCGGCCGGATCGGTCAGGAGCCTCCGCTGCGGGTCGACAGTGTGCCGGTGGACGCGCAGAGCACGTTCACCGTGCATGTCTCGCCCATCGAACTGCTGCGGGACATCGAGGTGCTGGTCTCCTCGGAGAACGTCTACCTGGAGATGTCCAAGACCTTCCGCCCCACCGTCTCCGGCGCGCTGCGGCTGGCCGCCGCCGTACGCGACCCCGCCGGGGAGATCGTCGACGATGTGCTCGCCCGCGAACTGGCCGCGTGGCTGCGCGCCCACGGCCGCCCGGGGCTGCCGATCCGGCCGGGCACGGTGGTGCCCACCTCGCCGGGAGCGCTCGCCGCGCGCGGCGTCCGGCGGATCTACCACGCCGCGGTGGCCACACCGCTGGACGATACGTACGAGGTCCGCCCGGAGAGCATCGCCCGCGCGGTCAGCGCGTGCTTCGCGCTCGCCAGGGCGGAGCGCGACCGCTACGAGCCCGCCCTCTCCTCCATCTGCTTCCCGCTGCTCGGCGCGGGCCGGGGCGGACTGGCACCGGCGGTCAGCGCGACCTGGCTGCGCTGGGCGATCCGCGACGAACTCGCCCGGGACGCCCGCTGGCGGGTGCACCTGGTGGTCCGCGGCCGGGAGATCGCCGAGGCCGTGGGCGCGCTGTGACCCCAGCGGCGGGGGCCAGGACCGCCCGGACCACAACCGCCCGGCCCTCAGCGGCCGGGGCCACAACCGCTCGGCCCTCAGCGGCCCGCACCACAACCGCCCGAACCCCAGCAGCCCGCACCACAACCGCCCGGCCCTCAGCAGCCCGGACCACAGGCGCCCGGCCCCCAGCAGCCCGCACCACAAGCGCCCGAACCCCAGCGGCCGGGTCCACGGCCGCCCCGGCCACAGTCTCCCGGCCCGCCGCACGCCGTACCGACCGGCCCGGCGCCCCCGCTCAGGGGCGCCAGCTCGCACCGGTGAGGGCGATCCCCGCCCGCCGCAACCGACGCTCCAGCGCGGCCAGTTCACCGCGCCGCGGCACTCCGTAGAGCCGCACATCGCCGTCCCCCTCGACCATCTGCAAACGCGGCCCGCTCTCCGTCCGGGCCAGATGCTCCTGGTAACGCGCCCACCCCCGCGCCGTACGCGGCCGGATGCGCTGGTTCGCCGAGCCGCGCCACACCAGGGCGGTGGGCTCGGCCACCCGGAAGCGCCCGGTCACCAGCGCATCGGCGTGGCGGACGGCGGCGGAGCGCGCCGCGTCGGCTTCCACTTCCTCCTCCTCGTATCCCGTGTACAGGAGGATGTCGATCTCGCGACCCGCCGCCGGACCGCCCGGCGCCACCGCCTCCGCACGGGCCCGCACCGCCCCGGCCAGCAGCGCCTCCAGGGCGGCGGGCTGGTCGAGCGGCTCGCCGCCGCTGACCGTCAGCCCGTCGGCGCCCCGGGCCAACGCCGCGCGCCACAGGCCGAGCAGGGACGACACCGCACGGGAGGCGCCGCCCGACGGATCCCAGGTGTGCCGGGACATACAGCCGGCGCAGGCCAGCCCGCACCCCTGGGACCAGATGCCCAGGCGCCGCCCCGGGCCCAGGGTCTCCACCGGAAAGTGCGTCTGGCTGATCCGGAGCGTAAGCTCCGCGCACTCTGGAACGTTCTCCACCGACCCATCTCCCATTCCCCCGAGGTCGTGTTCCGGGAGTCATGATCAATGAGGCGTTCCCCCGGAACCGTTCCAGTATGACCCGGCGTCAGGTGTCGACGAGGGCGTTCTCCGGTCGACTTCCGGGCGTTTTCAGGATCATGTCCTATGGGGAGCATTCCCGGGTACGACCTCATCGATACGGTCTGACAGGGAATCGAATCGACAACGACAGCGCCGGAGTCATCCACATCGACTGCGAGCCCTTTGCGGGAGGAAGCGGAATTCCACTGTCCGCAATGCGGCTGTCCGGAGCGGGAATTTCCGCGCCGGGGAAATCGGGGGATCCATTTCCATGATCACAACCGACAGTGTCAACGGGGTGGTGCGCCGGGGAAGGCTCGGCCGCACCGCCCGCTTCGCGGCCCGATGGCGGGGCAGGCGCGACGGCGCCCGCGGCGTCCCCCGCGTACCGATCCCGGCGCCGCCCGAGGAGGAGCGGGGCAAGACGCCACCGCCGCCCATCGAGCCACCGGCTCCCGAGCTGCTGATCACCCCGTATGTGATGGAGGTGCGCACCGGCGTCCGCCGGGCCACCGAGCAGATGCGCGCCGCCCTCATCGGGCGGGAGCACGCCCTGCTCAGCAGGTTGCGCGCGGAGTCGGTGCGCGTGGTCACCCAGTACGACGTCCGGGAGGACCCCCGGCCCGCGGCGCTCGCGCGGTACGGCCACTGGATGGGCCAGTGGCGCACCAGCGTGGACCGGTGCCGGTCGCATGCCCAGGCCGTCGTCGACCAGGCCAATCAGCGTCTGGCCTGCTACTGGGACGCGGTGCGCGAGACCCACCCCCAGCTCTCCCGGCTCCCCCGGCGTCCGCCCGGGGACTGGCTGCCCGGCCGGGTGGAGCTGGACGGGTCCTGGTACCGGCCCGACGTCTGGCTGCTGGCCGACGACGACAGCGCCCGGACGGCCACCTCACGGGCGCTGCACATACTCGAACGGCAGAACACCGACCGCGTCGACGGGAGGACCACGCGATGACCGCCCAGACCGTCCACAGCCCCGCTCCGGAGCGTCCGGCCGCCCGGCGACACCGGAACCGGCGGCACGCGCTCACCGCCGCGCTGGTGCTCGCCCTGGCGGCGGGCGGCACGGCCTGCGGCTCCGACGAGCCGTCACGCTACTCCCGGACGTGTGGCGTCGTGGTCGACGGCTCCGGCTCGGCGGCCGCCTCCCGGACCGGCTTCGACGCGGAGGCCAAGCTCAGGGCGACCCTCCAGACGTTCCTGGCGGACAAGAAGTGCCGCAAGACGTCCTTCGCCCCGATCACCAAGGTGTCCGAGGCGTCCAAGTGCCAGGTCAGCCCGCTGGATCTGGATCCGAACACCTCGAAGACGGCCGACCGCGAGCGGACCCGCACCACCATGCGCGCGGTGGCCCTCTCCAACGCCCTGAAGCTGCTGCGCTGCGCCCAGAAGGAGGAGCCCGGCTCCGATGTGCTCGGGGGGCTGTCGCGCATCGGGCTGTCCAAGCCGTCCGGCGACGACGCGGCGTTCGACGTCCTGGTGGTGAGCGACTTCGACCAGGGCGACACCGACTTCCGGCTGGGGCGGCAGAACCTGTCCACCGCCGCGAGCCGCCGGACCGTCATCGACGGCTTCCTGAAGTCGCACGGCAGGCCGGAGCTGTCCGGCGCCGACATCTACCCGGTGGGCTACGGCATGAAGTACGGCACCGGCACCTCCCGGTACGAGCAGTTCAACTCCTTCTGGACGGAGCTTCTGGAGGGGAGGGTGAAGGCACATGTCCACACCACCTATCGCCGGTGACGACGAGGCACCGCGGCGGCTGAGGCTGCGCCGCCGCAGGGCCGACGCCGACCGCGGGCGCCGCGGCGGGCGGACGGCCGCGCGGCGGTTCCCCGACGGGGCGCTGCCGCAGCCCGAGCCCGTCGCCTCGGATGTCATCCGGGCCGGTGACAGCGTCTGGCTGCTGGACCGGGCGCGCAAGCACGGCGCCTCGGCGGCCTCGCACAAGGTCTTCGACCCCTGGGTGCTGGCCGCCCCAGACCGGGTGCCCTACTTCGCCGAGCTGGCCAGTCTGCGCAACAAGGTCCGGCACCGGCTCGCCGAGGAGCAGGCGCGGGCCGAGGAGGACGGCGCGCTGGAGGCGAGCCGGGTCCGGGCGGCCGCCACCGCCGCCGGAGTGCGGCTGGAGCGCGCGGGCCGACGGCGGGCCGCCCTGGAGCAGCGGCAGACGGTGACCACCGACCAGTTGGACCGGCTGGCGCGGCGGGCCGACCGGTGGCAGACCTTCCGCGACACCGTACGAGGCGGTTTCGAGCGCCGGTGGCTGCGCGCCCGTATGCCCGCCGATGCCGACGACGCCACCGCTCCCGAACGGCCAAACGCCACGCGGAGCGAGGACGAGCCGCAGACCACCGGTGGCCACGCCCGCTGGCAGGCGGTGTCCGACCACGATCCGGTGGCGGAGGCGGACGCGGCCGAGCGGGCCCTGTCCACCAGGGCGGCATGGGAGGGGGCGGCGGCGCGCCCCGGTATGCCGCGCTGGATGAAGTTCGGGGTGCTGGTCATCCTGATCGTGGTCGAACTGCCCGTCTACTACTCGGTGTTCGAGAATCTGCACGGTGTCGGGCGGTTCGCCGATCTGCTCTCCTACAGCCTCATGGTGGCCGTGGCGGTGGCGATGGTCCTCGCCCCGCATATCGCGGGCTGGATCCTGCGGCGGCGCTCCGTCACCGGCGCGGTCCGGCTGTCGTCCGTGCCCGCCTTCGCCCTGCTGGGCATATGGGCTTACGGCGCCTGGGCGTTGGGGGATCTACGGGCCAAGGTGGCGTTCCGGCAGGAGCCTCCGCTGGAGCTGCCGCCCGATGTGGCCGCGGATGTCGAGGACAACGTGCGCAACCCGCCGAGCCTCCTCGATTCCCTGCACCTGGACCCGCACAGCGTGTCCTGGATGTTCATCGCCCTGCTGCTGCTCTCCGGTGGCATCGCCTTCCTGATCGGGCTGGGCGAGGAGCATCCGTATCTGGCGGCGTACCGGACCACGTCCGAGCGGCTGCGGGAGCTGGAGCGGGACATCGAGACGGATCTCGCCGGTTCCGAGCGTGCCAGGGAGGCCGAGGCCACCGTGGGCGCCCGCGTGAGCGCCCGCCGCGCGGCCCATGAGGAGCGGCTCTACGCGGTCGACGAGCTGTACGAAGCGGCGGCCCACGCCTACCTGGACGGCGTGGCCATGGAGTCCGGCGATCCGGCGGTCACGGAGGCCGCCATGCGGCTGTCCGGTCAGTGGCCGCTGCTGCCGCGCTGAGGGCGTGCGGCACACCGAAAGGACACACTCGGAACCGCGGGGGGTGGCGATGGAGCCGACGGCACCGTCGCAGTACATACTCATCACACAGTGTCTGCAGAACGACTTCTTCCTCAACCTGGACTGCCAGTTGTCCCTGCCGGACGGCGCGGTGTCCAAACTGCTGCTCGACAGCGAGAGCGGTGCGTCCCTCCGCACGGAGGGCCACCGCCGGGCGCTGTCCGCGGCGGAGCTGCGCCGTTCGCCACTTGCCCGCTTCCTCGACGCCACCGTGGGCTCCCGGACACGCGGACACGGGGACGGGGTCCTGCATCTGATCAACATCCGTGACTGGCATGTTCCGGGAGAGGCGTACGACCTGGAGCGCAGGCACTACGGAGCACACTGCGAGGCCGACACCTGGGGGGCGGCGTACGTCGACGGGCTCACGGACCTGCTGGCCCCGGATGTGCGTGCGCCCGCGGACGCCGAAGACGGCTGGGGCGGGAAACTCCGCGTCCACCATGTGCGGTCCAACACCCTCTTCGACTTCCAGCACAGCTCCGGCGGACGTCCCGAGCTCAGCGAACCGGCGCCGCTGACGACGTTGCTGGACGGTCTGCTGGGCGACGGACGGCGGGAGACCACGCATGTCGTGGTGATCGGTGTGCTCACCGACATCAAGGTCCAGCTATTGCTGACCGGTATCCGCTCCCGCTACGACGTGCGGCAGCTCGTGGTCTCGGACGCGCTCACCGCCAGCAGAACCCTGGAGCGCCATCTGACGGCGCTGGACTTCTGCCAGCGTGTGCTGCACACCGAGGTGATGACCGGTCTGGCGGAGCTGGCCCGTTTCCTGGGCTCGCGGCCGGACGACGACCGGCGGCTGTCCCGTGGCGGGGACGCGGAGTTCGTGGAGTACTCCTCGTACATCCAGGACAAGCAGGGCATCCTGTCCTACGAGGACGCCAGGATGCGGGACTATCGCATCCAGACCGCCGAACGCCTCCGGCGAGCGCAGCACACGGTGGGGTTCGCCAGCAAGTTCCTGCTGGGGCTGGGTACATGCCTGCTGGCCAGTGCGCTTCTGCTGTCACTCGTCGGCGTCTTCCTCCCGGACCGTATCGGGTGGCAGAGCCCCGCCGTGCTCGGGGCACTCGGCGCGGGGCAGATCGTCACGCTGTTCTTCGCCCGGCCGGTCCGGTCGGTGCAGGACGCGCTGGCCGAGGAGACCCGTTACCGGATGATTCTCGAGACCCGCAGTCTGAAGGTGGCCCTGGCCCGCTTCCACATCACCACGGCGGCCGCGCTCCGGCGGCATGACGATGTCGAGGGCCAAACCGATGCCCTGGCACGGCAGTTGGAGATCCTGGAGAGGATGGACACGGCCGATATCGAACAGCTGAAGCAACTGGGGGTTGACCCGCGCGCCGAACCACCCGGGGCGGGCCGCCCCCGCGGCAGGAACCACTCACGGGCTTCCTGACCAATTCGTCCGGTCCCGTCAGGCCTGGACCACCGGTGCCTGGAGTTCCGTGACCCACTCGTCGCGGTTCTCCGGGCACTCCAGGTTGATCTCCCGGGGGTAGCCGGCCGACCGGTAGCCGTTGCCGTCGATCCAATGGGCCAGGGCCTGGGCCGTGGGCACCACCGCGTCCATCGAGCCGCGGTGGACGATGGTCGCGGCCCGGTCGACGGGCGGCAGATCGAGGATCGTCAGGTCCGCACCGTCCCGGAGCGGGGCGGAGACCTGGACGGCGGCGTGGACGGTGACGGCGCCACCGCCTTCCGGGGCGTCCTCGTAGTACGCGACACCGGGGCCCGCCGGGGTGATGCCCGCCGTGTGGAGGCGCCGGAACAGCTCGGCGTAGAGGGGCGTGATGACCGGGCCGATGTCCTGGGGCTCGAAACCGGCGGCGGTCGCGGTCAGCTCCGCCACCCGCACCGCGGGGAGCGTCTTGATGACGACGTCGTTCGTGGGCATGTGTCCCTCGCTCTCGATCGACCGGAGCCTCGCCTCGACCTGCACCAGCCGTGCCGCCGCGGCGGCCGCCGCGGCCTCCAGCTCGGCCCGCCGCAGCCGCAGCATGCCGCGCAGCTCCTCGGTGCCGACCTTGTCGTCCACGATGTCCCGCACCTGCTGGAGGGTGAAGCCGAGCTCTTTCAGCGCGATGATCCGGTTCAGCCGGCTGAGCTGGGCGGCCGAGTAGGAGCGGTATCCGGTGGCGGGGTCGACATGGGCCGGGCGCAGCAGTCCGGTGGCGTCGTAGTGGCGCAGCATCCGGACCGAGACGCGGCCGTGCCGGGCGAAGTCTCCGATGGTGAACATGATGGCTCCGAGTTCAGCGCCTGACACGGTGTGAGGGTCAAGGGGCGGCCGGATCAGTCCGGCAGCCCCCTGGCCAGCAGAACGGCGCCGTGCAGTGACGACAGCCCGCCCAGTGTCGCAGGCCGGACCGGTGGCAGCGGATGCCCCAGCCGCTCCAGCGCCGCCGTGCGCTCGGCCACCATCGCGACAAGCTCCGGCATCGCCGCGCCGAACCCTCCGCCGATCAGCACCAGCGAGGGATGGACCAGCTCGCACACACCGGCCACGGCCGTGGCCAGGGCCCGGCCGCTCTCCCGCAGCGCCGCCACGGCCCACCGCTCGCCGTCCCGCACGGCCTCGCGCAGCGCGGTGAAGTCCACCTCCTCGCCCCGCCGCCGCGCCGCCCGGCGCAGGGTCGCCGGGCCCGATGCCGCCGCCTGGACGCAGCCGCGCCGGCCGCAGTCGCACAGCGGGCCGTCACGGTCCACGATCAGGTGGCCGACCTCGCAGGAGCCGCGGCCCACGCCGGGGACGGGCTGTCCGTTCAGCACGATGCCACCGCCGATGCCGGTGCCGACGCCGAGGTAGAGCAGATCGGGGCAGCCCGCCTCGTGTGCTTCGGCGAGGGCGGCCAGATCGCCGTCGTCGGCGCAGCGCACCTCGGCGTCGCCGAAGAGCGCGGACAGCGCGCCACGCAGCTCCACTCCGGCCCAGCCGGGGCGGCCGGGCCAGGCGGTGACCGTGCCGGTGGCGTCGAGGGTGGCGGGCAGCGCGACCCCGACGCCGGTGAGTCGCTCGGGGTCGCACAGTTCCCTGATGTGCCGCGCCAGCAGTTCCAGGTCGCGGGTGGCGCCGCCCGGCGTGATCGCGTCCGTACCGTCCGGCTCTGCCCAGCGGAAGGAGGATTCGCGGGTGCTCAGGTCGTCGTGTTCGAGGCGCAGCGCCACTTTGGTGCCGCCCACGTCGATTCCCAGATGACTGATGGTCGCCTCCCGGCTCGTCAGCCGTCGCGGTGTGGGGTGGCGGCGGGGCGGGCGCTCAGTCCGGCACCTTTTCGAGCAGGGCGCGTGCGGCGAGCCGATAGCCCACCGCGCCGAGCCCGAAGATGACGCCCGCGGCCAGCGGTCCGGTCACCGACTCATGGCGGAACTGCTCGCGGGCCCAGACATTCGACAGATGCACTTCTATCCAGGGCCGCGGATAGTTGGCCAGCGCGTCCCTGAGACCCCATCCGGCCATCATGAGGGCGGCCGGATTGATGATGGCGCCGACCGTATCGTAGTTCCCCTGAATGGTTTGGATGATCTCCGCTTCGCCGTCGAACTGGTAGGAATCCACTTTCCAGCCGCGCTCCGCGACCTCTTCTCCGACCCAGCGCTCGATGTCCTGCAACGTATCGGTGCCATAGATCTCGGGCTGACGCTTCCCGAGGATGCCGAGATTCGGTCCGTTCACCAACAACAGCCTGCTCACTGCGCACCTCACCATGTGGGGTCGGCTCAATTACAGCGGCTCATCACGGAAGTGCCATTTATAGCACGGCACCCCTGGCCTGGGCGTGGGAGTTTGACCGGCCGTGTTTTTAAGGGGGCTATAGGGGGGCGCTGAGGGGGAATGACGTTTCGCCCGTCGTCCGGTTAGCGTGCTAATGCGTCCGCCGCGGACCTGCCTCCATAACGCATTAAGGGAGTAGGGAAATCATGAGCAATGATGTGCGACTGGAATCCGAGCTGCCCGCATGGCCGCAGTACGGCGACGAGGAGCGCGAGGCGCTGATCCGGGCCCTGGAGCAGGGGCAATGGTGGCGCATCGGGGGCGGTGAGGTCGATGCCTTCGAGGCGGAGTTCGCCGCGGCCCACGGCGGCGAACACGCCCTGGCGGTCACCAACGGGACGCACGCGCTGGAGCTCGCCCTCGAGGTGCTCGGCGTCGGCGCCGGCACCGAGGTGATCGTTCCCGCGTTCACCTTCATCTCCTCCTCGCAGGCCGCTCAGCGACTGGGCGCGGTGGCCGTTCCGGTGGACGTGGACCCGGACACGTACTGCATCGATCCGTCGGCGGTCGAGGCGGCCATCGGCCCGAGGACCCGCGCGATCATGCCGGTGCACATGGCGGGTCAGATGTGCGACATGGACGCGCTGGACAAGCTGTCCGCCGACTCGGGGGTGCCGCTGATCCAGGACGCGGCCCACGCCCACGGGGCGCGCTGGCGCGGCAAGAGGGTCGGTGAACTGGGCTCGGTCGCGGCGTTCAGCTTCCAGAACGGCAAGCTGATGACCGCCGGTGAGGGCGGCGCGGTGCTCTTCCCCGACGCCGAGATGTACGAGAAGGGCTTCGTCCGGCACAGCTGTGGACGTCCGCGCACCGACCGCGGCTACTTCCACCGCACCTCGGGCTCCAACTTCCGGCTGAACGAGTTCTCCGCCTCGGTGCTGCGCGCCCAACTCGCCCGTCTGGAGGACCAGATCACCACGCGTGAGCAGCGCTGGCCGGTGCTGAACCGGCTGCTCGCCGAGATCCCCGGTGTCGTACCGCAGTCGCGCGACGACCGCGGCGACCGCAACCCGCACTACATGGCGATGTTCCGGGTGCCGGGCATCACCGAGGAGCGCCGCGCCAAGGTCGTCGACATGCTCGTCGAGCGCGGGGTGCCCGCGTTCGTCGCCTTCCGCGCGGTCTACCGTACGGCCGCCTTCTGGGAGGTCGCGGCGCCGGATCTGACGGTGGACGAGCTCGCCCGCCGCTGCCCGCACTCCGAGGCGCTCACCAGCGACTGCATCTGGCTGCACCACCGGGTGCTGCTGGGCAGCGAGGAGCAGATGCACGAAGTGGCCGCCGTCGTCGCCGATGTGCTCGCGGGCGCATGAGCGCGCCGCGTATCGGCGAGACGCCGATCCGGACCGCCGTGGTGGGGCTGGGGTGGGCGGCCCGCTCGATCTGGCTGCCCCGGCTGCTCCGCAACCCCGCCTTCACCGTGACCGCCGCGGTGGATCCCGACGAGCGCGGCCGTGCGGCCGTGGCGGAGGCCGAGGCGGAAGGCGCGGACCGGTTACCGCTGCTCGCGGCGGTCCATGACCTCGATCCCGCCGAGGTGGATCTGGCCGTGGTCGCGGTCCCCAACCATCTGCACTGCGCGGTCGCCAGTGAGCTGCTGGCCAAGGGCATTCCGGTGTTCCTGGAGAAGCCGGTGTGCCTGACCTCGGAGGAGGCGGAACGGCTGGCCGCCGCGGAGCGCTCCGGTGGCGCGGTGCTGCTGGCCGGCAGCGCGGCGCGCTACCGCGCCGATGTGCGCGGGCTGTACCGGATCGCCGCCCGGCTGGGCCGGATCCGCCATGTCGAACTCGCCTGGGTGCGGGCGCGCGGCGTACCCGACCGGGGCGGCTGGTTCACCCAGCGGTCGCTCGCGGGCGGCGGGGCGCTGGTCGACCTGGGCTGGCATCTGTTCGACATCGCGGTTCCGCTGCTGGGCACCGCCGCGTTCCGGCATGCCATCGGCACCGTGTCCTCCGACTTCATCACCCAGCGGTCCTCGGGGGCCGCGTGGCGTGGCGACGACGGTGGCCCGGCGCTCCCGGGCGCCACCGAGGGTGCCACCGATGTCGAGGACACCGCGCGCGGGTTCCTCATCACCGACGACGGCCGTTCGGTCGTGCTGCACGCGAGCTGGGCCTCGCACGAGGCACTGGACTCCACCCGGGTGACGATCGACGGCAGCGGCGGCAGCGCGACCCTGCGCTGCACCTTCGGATTCAGCCCGAACCGTCTCGAGCGGTCCACCCTGACCCGCACCGTCGACGGTACGACGCGCCCGGTGGCCGTGCCCACCGAACCGATCGGCACCGAGTACGACCGGCAACTCGACATGCTTCCCGCGCAGCTGCGCGATCCGGCGGGGCGGGGGCAGGTGATCGAGGAGGTCCGCCGGACCATCGGCGCCATCGAACGGGTCTACACCTCGGCCCGGATCCCCAGGCAGGTCCGGGAGTCGGCGCCGGTGTGAACCGTCGCCGACGGCCTGTCACCTCACCGCCTCCTCGGCTTCACCCTCGTCATTTCCTTCCACGGACCGCCTTCCGGTCCGCGCTCCACGGACCGCCTTCCCGGTCCGCGCTCCACGGACCGCATCCGAGACCCGGACCGGCGGTCCGCCGTACCGGCCGTGCCCGCACTACGGGAGTGCTCAATGACCAGCCATCCGATCAGTCACGACGGCCCGCTCTCCGGCGCGGGTATCGCCCCGGTCACCTCGGTGGTCTTCGACCTCGACGGTGTCCTCGTCAACAGCTTCGCGGTGATGCGCGAGGCATTCACCCTCGCCTACGCCGAGGTCGTCGGCGACGGTGAGCCGCCCTTCGAGGAGTACAACCGCCATCTGGGCCGCTACTTCCCCGACATCATGCGGATCATGGGTCTGCCACTGGAGATGGAGGGCCCGTTCGTCCGCGAGAGCTACCGGCTCGCCCACCTGGTGGAGATGTTCGACGGTGTGCCCGAGCTGCTGTCGGAGCTGCGCCATCGCGGGCTGCGGCTCGCCGTGGCCACCGGGAAGAGCGGCCCGCGGGCGCGCTCGCTGCTCAACACCCTGGGCATCGATGGGCAGTTCGAGGTGATCCTCGGCTCCGACGAGGTGGCCCGGCCCAAGCCCGCGCCGGATATCGTGCTGAAGGCGATGGACATCATGGGCGCGGACCCCGACCGGACCGTGATGGTCGGGGACGCGGTGACCGACCTGGCCAGCGCCCGGGGGGCCGGGATCACCGCCGTGGCCGCGATGTGGGGCGAGACCGACGAGAAGACCCTGCTCGCGGCCGAGCCCGATGTGATCCTGCACAAGCCGTCCGAACTGCTGTCGCTGACGGTTCCGTAGGTCCGGCCGTCCGACCGACCGGTGTCTCCGCCCGGGTCCATCGCCCAGACGAGGTCGAAGACCCCGCGCGTCTTGTAAGGCCCGCGTTCTGTCGGACTCGCGTTCCGTACGCCACCAGCCGGGCAGACGGTGACGTACGCGGGGCGCGGCGGGCAGCCGCTGATGGCCTGCTGCCCGCCGCGCCCCGCGTCATCGCCTGGGCTCAGCCCGCCAACCGCACCGGTTCCGCGGCCTTTTCCGCCGCGGCCAGCAGTGCGCTGATGTCCTCGCGGGCGCGGGCCACACGGGAACGTACGGTGCCGATGGGGCAGCCGGTGGCGGTGGCGGCGTCCGCGTACGGCAGGCCGAGCACCTTGGTGAGGAGGAACATCTCACGGCGCGCCGGGGCGAGCGCCGCCAGCAGATCCATCAGCGCCACCCCCTCGTCGAACCCGGGGAGCCCGACGGGCTGCGCCCGTTCGGCCACTTCCTGCCAGTCGTCGGCGTCCAGGGTGCGGGGGCGGGCGGCGGCCATGCGGTAGCGGTCGACGACCACCCGGCGGGCGATCGACAGCAGCCACGTCCGGGCCGATGAGCGGCCCGCGAAGCGCGACAGCCCGGTCAGCGCCCGCAGATACGTTTCCTGGGCGAGGTCCTCACAGCCGTGGGGGTCGGCGCTGAGATGGAGTACGAAGCGGCGCACATCGCGGTAGGTGGCGCGGATGAAGTGGTCGACCGCGTCGCGGTCGCCGTCACGGGCGGCCAGCGCCCATTCGGTGACCTGGTGGTCGTTCGCCGCGGTGGCGAGGCCGTACCCGTGCACGGCAGCGGACTGCACGGCGCTTCTTGGTGCGGCGGACAGCATGGGGGAAGGCATCGTCAAACGTCCTTCGGGAAGGCGGTGAACGGCACACCGGCAGGCGCCACCGGCCGCGCGAGGGCGCGGCGGGGCGGCGCGGAGGCCGGCGGTGCCGACGGATGGGGCCGACGCCGGGCGGGCGCCGGTACTCCGCCCGTCACCGGCGCTCACCCCGGATCGAGGTGGGACCTCGGATCGGGGCGGGACCCCGAACCAGGGCAGGGGAAGGACGGGCGGTTCAGCAGGCGGCGAACCGCGCCGGTGGCCCTCTGCGGAGGATGACGTGCCGTAGCAGAACTCCGCGCAACCGGCGGGCGACGGCCGGTGCGGACGGCCACGCGGGCAGCGGAGTGGCGCCCGCGCCCAGGACGCGCAGGGCGAGCACGAGCGGGACGAACAGCAGGGCCGCGAGCGCGCGGCCGAGCCGGAAGACGGCCCGCTCACCGCGCCACAGCCACAACCCGCAGATCAGCGCGGCGAGAAGGTGGGCCGTGGCCATGCCCGGCCCACCCGGACCCGCCCAGGGCCACGGCAGCTGGCCCATGGACGGCGTGGTGGCGGACATCGCGTCCGCGCCGTGGTGCATATGGCCCATGGCGCCGCCCATCGGGGCTCCGCCCATGTCCCGCATCCCCGGCATCCCGTCGCCCGTGGCGCTTCCCACCACGGGGGCGCCTGTCGCCTCCGCGAACCGGAACACCATGTGCAGGCCGAGCTGCGCGACCACCGTCGAACCGGTCACGACCAGCGCTCCGCGCTCGCGCCCTGCGACCCACCACGCGGCGGCCGTCGTCCCGGCGAACGCGGCGGCCACGGCCCACACCGGAAGGGTGTCGCCGGACATCAGCGTGTGTCCAAGCGCCGTCACCACGACGCACACCGCCGCGAACACGGCGGCTCGTGCGAGGCGGAAGGGTGGCCCGGCGGACATGGCAGCCATGGTGCCAGCCGTCGCTGGTGTGCGTGACGGTGGCTCAATCTTCATCACGCGGATGACAAGCGTGGCCCGTGAATCGCCCCCACCCGAACCATGTGAGCCAGGTCACAAAAACTGCCCGGAACTCATCCGCGGGTTCAACCGACGACTCAATCGGCGCGGCCAGCAATGCGTCCGCCTCCCGCCGTTGCCCCCGACCCAGGAGTCGTCCATGTCCGCTGAACCCCTCGCCCCGGCCACGGGCGACTCCCCGGACGATGCCACCGGCAAGGAGCCGCACTCCCCCGCCGGACCCACCGGACCCACCGGACCCACCGGACCCGGCGGGTCCGGGCCGGGTGACTCCGGGCGGCGCGGGGCCGGGTCCGGTGGGTCCGCATGGGCCGCCCTCCGGCCGCTGGTGCTGCGGCTGCACTTCTACGCAGGCGTACTGGTCGCGCCGTTCCTGCTGGTCGCGGCCGTGACCGGTCTGCTGTACGCCGGATCGTTCCAGGCCGAGAAGCTGGTCTACGCGCATGAGCTGCGCGTCCCGGTGGGCGACCGCGAACTGCCCATCTCCCAGCAGGTGGCGGCCGCGCGCAAGGCCCACCCGGAGGGCGAGATCAGCGCCGTACGCCCCTCCCCCGAGGAGGGCGCCACCACCCGGGTGCTGCTCTCCGGCGTCAAGGGCGTCAGCTCCGACCACACACTGGCGGTCTTCGTCGACCCGTACAGCGGGAAGGTGCGCGGCGCGCTGGAGCAGTACGGCTCCACCGGAGCCCTTCCGCTGCGCACCTGGATCGATGAATTCCACCGCGATCTGCACCTCGGGCAGACCGGCCGCCTCTACAGCGAACTCGCGGCCAGCTGGCTGTGGGTCATCGCGCTCGGCGGTGTGGTGCTCTGGTTCAGCCGCCGCCGTAAGCGGCGCACGCTGCGGGCCGTCGCTCTGCCCGACCGCGCCGCCACCGGCCGGAAGCGCACCATGTCCTTCCATGGCGCGGTCGGGCTGTGGGTGGCGTTGGGGCTGCTGTTCCTGTCCGCCACCGGTCTGACCTGGTCCACCTACGCGGGGGCCAATGTGGAGGACCTGCGCACCGCCATCGGCCAGACTACCCCGACCGTCTCGGCCACCGTCGGCGGCGGCGAACACGCCGGACACCATATGGGCTCCGGCTCCATGCCCGGGATGGACATGGGCGGTACGGGCGAGAAGGCCGGGCACACCGCCGATGTGGGTCTGGACACCGTCCTGAAGGCCGCCCGCGCCAAGGACCTGGACAACCCCGTCGAGATCGTCCCGCCCGCCGAGCCGGGCAGTGCCTATGTCGTCAGCCAGATCCAGCGCAGCTGGCCCGAGAAGCAGGACTCGGTGGCCATCGACCCGGCCACGGGTGAGGTGACCGACGTCCAGCGGTTCGCCGACTATCCGGTGCTCGCCAAGCTCAGCCGCTGGGGCATCGACCTCCACACCGGAAACCTCTTCGGGCTCGTCAACCAGATCGCCCTGGCCGCTCTCGCGCTCTCACTGATCCTCCTGATCGTCTGGGGCTACCGCATGTGGTGGCAGCGTGGCCGCGCCTCCGCGTTCGGCCGCCCGATCCCGCGCGGCGCGTGGCGACGGGTGCCGGTGTACGTCCTCCTCCCTCTGGCCGCGGCCATCGCCGTGATCGGCTACTACCTGCCCCTTCTCGGCATCCCGCTCGCCGCCTTCCTGGCCGTCGACATCGTCATGGGCGGGGTCGCGCATCGGCGCGGCACCACGTCCGCCGCCCAGGCGGCGGAGGCCCGACGGGGCTGAGCCCGCAGGTCCGAGCCACCGATTGCCATCTGTTTGCCATAGCGGCAATCCGGTTTGCCTCATCTCGGGGCGGGCTCGCAAGGTGGGCCATGGAGGTGGTCGAGGTGACCGATGAGCTGAAGAACGCCTACGACGTGGTGGTGATCGGCGGTGGCGCCGCGGGTCTGAGCGGGGCGCTGATGCTGGCCCGGGCGCGGCGCTCGGTGGTGGTGATCGACGCGGGCGCCCCGCGCAACGCCCCGGCCCCGGGGGTGCACGGACTGCTGGCCCGGGACGGGATCCCCCCGGCCGAGCTGGTGGAGCGGGGCCGGGCCGAGGTCCGCGGCTACGGCGGTCAGGTGGTGTCCGGCGAGGTGGCCACCGTGGCCCGGGAGGACACCGGGTTCCAGGTGACCCTGACCGACGGCCGGAGCGTCCGCGCGCTCCGGCTGCTGCTGGCCACCGGGCTGGTCGACGAGTTGCCGGACGTCCCCGGGCTGCGGTCGCGGTGGGGCCGGGATGTGGTGCACTGTCCGTACTGCCACGGCTGGGAGATCCGCGACCAGGCCATCGGCGTGCTGGGGAGCGGGCCGATGTCGGTGCACCAGACATCGCTCTTCCGGCAGTGGAGCGACGACGTCACCTTCTTCCCCCACACCTTGCCGGTGCCGACCGGCGAGGAGGCGGAGCAGCTGGCCGCCCGTGGCATCCGCGTAGTGGCCGGCGAGGTGGCGTCCCTGGAGATCGTCGAGGACCGTCTCGTCGGTGTGCGCATGCGCGATGGCACCGTGGTCAAGCGCGAGGCACTGGCCGTCGCGCCCCGGATGGTGGCGCGCACCGGCTTCCTGGCGGCGCTCGGGCTGCGGCCGGTGGAACATCCGAGTGGCGCCGGTGAACACATCCCGGCCGACGCGATCGGCCGCACCGATGTGCCCGGAGTGTGGGTCGCGGGCAATGTCACCGATCTGTCCGCCCAGGTGGGTGCCGCCGCGGCGGCGGGCGCGACCGCGGCCGCCCATATCAACGCGGATCTGATCGCCGAGGAGACCCGTCAGGCGGTCGCCGCGACCCGGGCCCGCGATGAGGTCGCGTTCTCCGCGGAGGTGGAATCGCGGGTCTGCGAAGCGGTGTTGGGCGACCGCCGCCACGGCCTGTGACGTACGGTGTGCGGCCCTGCGCGGACCCGGACCGGCTCCCGCCCCCCGCGGGCCGGGATCTCCGGCGGGCGATCCCGGCCCGGCGACGCGTCACGGAGCCACGACAGCCGATCGGACCGGGTCAGTAGACGGTGAGGCCGTAGGCGCTCAGCACCTCCTGGATCGGCTGGTAGTAGGTGGTGCCCCCGGAGGTGCAGTCCCCGGAGCCGCCCGAGAGAATGCCGATGATCTTGTCGCCCGCGTAGAGCGGACCACCGCTGTCGCCCGGCTCGGCGCAGATATTGGTCTGGATGAGGCCGTAGACGATGTCACCGCCGCCGTAGTTGATGGTCGCGTTGAGCGCGGTGACCACTCCGCACCGGACACCGGTCGTGGCACCCCGGCGGCAGACCTGCTGGCCGACGTGGGCGGTGGCGGTCCCGGTGATGTCGACGGTGCCCACGGTCCCGGGGTGCGGAACGGCCGTGTTGGTGTACTGGACGACGCCGTAGTCATTGCCCGGGAAGCTGGTGCCGGTCGTCGGGCCGACCGGGGTGTTCGTACCGGAGCCGGTGTACCAGGTGGCATTGCCGTCGGTGCAGTGGCCGGCGGTGACGAAGTAATACGTGGCGCCGCTCTGCACATTGACCCCCGCTGAGCAGCGCACGCCCGTGGCGGAGTAGATCCCGTCGCCACCGGAGAGGAGGGTCCGCAGCGGGCCGTCGAGCCGCTCGACGGTGACGGCGCCACCGAAGCGCTCGGCGGTGCGGTCGAGCCTGGCCAGGTCGGCGCCCCGGACCGTGGAGCCGACCAGGACACGCAGCGTTCCGGTGCGCTCGTCCGCGGTCCAGGCGGTGCCGGGGACATCCAGGGACTCCACGGCCGAGGCGGCACCGGACACGGCGGCACCGGATACGGCGGCACCGGACACGGACGGCGCGGCCGCGCTCGTGCCGACCGTCGCGAGGGCCGCCGTGACGAACAGACCGGACACCGCGGCGATCAACCGGAACCGACCACGTCTTCTGGTGCGGCGTGCTGTTCTCACCCGAACCTCCTTGAAAGGGGCGGTAGTTGGTCCAGCCGCCTCATTGTGCCCGTGGCCGGGCGGACGCGTAACCCACCTCCCCGCACCATCGCGGACCACCCTTGATCAGCACATTGATCGATCAAGCGATGTCGCGGACTCCCCGCCGACCACGACGACGGGAATGTTATAAATGCCGATATGAGCAGACATGCTCGTCCGGCCCGGAGGCGGCTGGGGTCCCTGCCGCATCTGCGCAGCGTCGCCGGGCAGGCGTTCATCCTGCAGCTTCTGCTGATCCTGGTTCTGGTGGCCGCCGCGGTGGCGGCCGTCGCCGCGGATGCCCGGGGCCACGGCACGGTCGACGCCCGTCGGCGAACGCTCGCGGTCGCCGAGACCTTCGCGCACGCTCCCGGTATCTCCCGGGCCATGAGCGGCGACAAACCGACATCGGCGCTGGAGTCGCATGCGGAGGCGGCGCGGAAGGGCTCCGGTGTCGACAGCGTCGTCGTGTTCGACACTCGTGGCATCCGCCTCACCCACCCCGAGACGCCCTTGATCGGCAAGCGGATCGTCGGACCCGCCGGACTGGTGCGGGACGAGCTGCACGGAAAGACGATCACGCAGTCCTTCCGGGCCAGCCAGGGCCCCTCCGTCGTCTCGGCGGTCCCCGTCACCGGGCCCGATGGCACCTTCCTCGGCGGAGTGTCGGTCGGGGTCAGGATCCGGAGCGTGCACAGCGCGGTGGACCGCCGGCTGCCGATGCTGCTCGGCAGCGGCGCCGGGGCGCTGGTCCTGGCCATGGGCGGGGCGACGCTGCTCAACAGGCGGGTGCGGCGGCAGACCCACGGCCTGGGCACCGAGCAGATGACGCGGATGTACGAACACCATGACGCGGTGTTGCACTCGGTCCGCGAAGGGGTGCTGGTCCTGACGGCGGACAAGCGGCTGCTGCTGGTCAACGACGAGGCCCGGGAGCTGCTCGGGCTGGCTCCGGACACGGAGGGGCGCCACGTCGGCGCGCTCGGCCTCGAACCCCACCTGACAGAGCTGCTGACGTCGGGACGGCGCGTCACGGACGAGGTGCACCCCCGCGGGGGGCGGCTACTGTCGGTCAACGTGCGGTCCACGGGCCGTGCGGGCGCCCCCGCCGGCAGCGTGGTGACGCTGCGGGACACCACCGCGCTGCGAGTCCTCTCCGACCGGGCGGTGCAGGCGAGCGAGCGGCTGAAGCTGCTGTCCGAAGCCGGTGTGCGGATCAGTTCCACCCTGGAGCTGACGGGTACCGCCGAGAAGCTGGTGGACGTGGCCGTCCCGCGGTTCGCCGACATCGCCGCCGTCGAATTGTTGGACCCCGTACTGCGCGGCGAGGAGCCCGAGCCGCCGTACGAGCCCCTGTCGCCGCACCGGACCGCCGTCGGCGGGGCACCCGCGGAAGCCCCCCTCTTCCGCGTGGGCGAGCGGGTCGTCTACGCCCCCTCCACACCGCAGAGCCGGGCCGTGCGGACCGGATCCACCGTCCTCCTCCAGGCCGATCCGACCGGCCTGCAAGCGGATCCAACCGGCCTCCGAACGGATCCGACCGACCTCCAGGCGGATCCAACCGCCCCCCGAGCCGATCCACCCCGCCTCGCCGAGTGGCCGACCGGAGAGGCCCGGCGCCTGCTCGACCACGGGATCCGCTCGCTGATCACCGTCCCGCTGCGGTTCCGCGGTGTCACCCTCGGCCTCGCCACCTTCTGGCGGACCCGGCACCGTGCGCCGTTCGACGAAACGGATCTGGCGATCGCCGAGGAGCTGGCCGTGCGCACCGCCGTGTGTGTCGACAACGCCCGCCGCTACGCCCGCGAACACGCCATGGTCACCGCCCTCCAGCGCACCCTCCTTCCCAGCGGTCTGCCCGATCAGGACGCCGCGCGGGTGGCGGCCCGCTATCTGCCCGCGCCGGGCGGGACGGCCGGAAGCTGGTTCGATGTGATCCCTCTCCCCGGCGCCCGGGTCGCGCTGGTGGTCGGGAAGGTGGCCGGACAGGGCCTGCACGCCGCGGCCACGATGGGTCGGCTGCGCACCGCGGTGCAGAACTTCTCGGCCCGGGACGTGCCCCCGGATGAGCTCCTCTCCCACCTGGACGAGCTGGTCGCCCATCTCGACCAGGAGCACCACGCCGAGCCGCACGGCACCCGCATCACGGGCGCCGGCTGCCTGTACGCGATCCACGACTCGGTGTCGGGCGACTGCACCGTGGCCCGGGCCGGCGATCCGGGCCTCGCCCTGGCCCTCCCCGACGGCACCGTGGACATCCCCGCGGTGCCGGTCTCCCCGCCCCTGGGCCTGGGCGGCGAGCCCTTCGAGACGGTCGGCTTCTCGCTGCCCGCCGCAAGCCGCCTGGTGCTGTACACCAACGGTCTCCTCGAAGGACACGGCCGAACCACCGGCGCCGGCCTGGACCTGCTGCGCCGCGCCCTCGCGGCCGAGCCGGACCTCGACCCGGCCGAGACCTGCCGGAGCCTGCTCCAGACCGTCCTGCCACCCCGCCCGAGCGACGATGTCGCCCTGCTGGTGGCCCGCACCCGCCTGCTCGGCCCGGAGAACGTGGCCGAGTGGGACGTGCCGTTCGACCTGGCGGCGGTCGCCCCGCTGCGCGCCGACTGCGCCCGCCGGCTCCGGGCGTGGGGCCTGGAGGACACCGTGTGCACCGCCAAGCTGCTCATCAGCGAACTGATCACCAACGCCCTGCGGTACGGCGCCCCTCCCGTACGCATACGACTGCTGCGCGGCCGCGACCTGATCTGCGAGGTATCCGACGGCAGCAGCACCGCACCCCATATGCGCCGCGCCGCGACCACCGACGAGGGCGGGCGCGGACTGTTCCTCGTCGCCCAGTTCGCCCAGCGCTGGGGCACCCGCTACACCCCGTACGGCAAGGTCGTCTGGGCCGAGACACCCCTGGACGGCCGCTGAGCGCGGCAGCCCACGCCCTGCCCGGCCCTGGACCAGCCCGAGGCCCGCACAGGCATGCGCCGCACCTGGGCCGAACGCGGCGCGGGGCGCACCGGGCCACGTTGCGTGCTGTTCCAGGGGTGGGTTTCATGGAATGAGAGACATCCGTACGGCGAGTATCAGCTGGGAACGGACCTCATGACCAAGGTCGTCCGAAGCCCTGAAGGAAAGATACGTCCGCCCAACGCTCCTTGGTACACGCTGTATCCCCGACGGGCGTTCTCCCGCATCGGCGGTGGCGTGGGCAGACGCTGGCGAACCTTCAGGACCAACCGGGAGGCGAGCCGCAGCATCCTCCCGAACCGGAGTTGGCGCGGATGGCGGCCCACCTTCGGCCGTCTCGTGCGCGCCTACGCCTATGCCGGGACGGCCCTCCTCGCCCTGTGGCTGGCAGCGGCCATCTACGACTCGGTCAGCGCGGAGCGAACCTGGATCCACACCATGCAGCGGACCACGTGGTTCGCCACCGCCACCCGCGTCGTCGGACCGCTCCTCGCGGGTTCCTTCGTCCTGACGCTCTTCCTGATCTACTGGTACCACAAGACCAAGAAACCGCTGGTCGACAAGGCGAGATCGGCACCGCACGATCTGGTCCCCACCGCGGGAACGCTCATCGACCGGATCGTCGGGCGCCGGGAGCTCTCCCAGGTCATCGCCCAGACCCTGCGCAACCGCAGGACGCGGCGGCCCTATCTGCTGGTCGGCGGGGTGGGGGTGGGCAAGACCGCGGTGCTGGTCGAGCTCACGCACATGCTGGCCCAGCAGGCCGCCGTGCCCGTGCCCATACGCCTTCGTGACATGGACGCCGACGGGGATCTGGACTTCGAGAAAATGGCCCGGCGCCGGCTGGCGGAGGAGGCGGATCAAGGGGTGCTGGCCAGCGGCCAGTTCGACAAGACCTGGCGGCAATTGCGGCTCGACGACAAGGCCGTCGTCATCGCCGACGGGCTGGAGGAGGCGCTTCTCGACAGGGAGTACCGGGACGACCGCGACAACATCATCCGCCGGGCCATCGACCGGGCGGCCCGGCAGAAGCTGCCGCTGGTCATCGCCTCCCGCCCGCATCCGCCCCTGGAGGGCACCCGGGCCGTGATCGCCGACCTGGAGCCGCTGAGCGAGGAGGCGGCGCTGGAGTACCTGGTGAGGGACTTCTCCGAGGTCGATGAGCGCCGTCTGGACTGGATCGTGGAGACGGCCAATGTCTCGGACTCGCCGAGCTATCTGCAGATCGCCCGGCTCCTCCAGGAACGCGGTCTGCTGGAACACATGACCCTGCGCGAGGAACCGGACCGGCTGGACACCCGTAGCCATGACTGCGCCACCCTCCGGCTGTGGCTCCTGGACACCTACCGGAAGGCGATCGAGGACGGGCTTCTCTTCGACGAACTGGTGATGGGCCGTCAGGAGCGCTGGCAGACCATACGGGTGATCTCCGCCCTCGCCTGCCTGGGGCTTGTCCGGGACCGCCTTGAGGTGACGTTCGACGAGTTGGTCGAGACGGGCACGGATGACGAGGACGGCCAGGAGCCCAGGGATGGGTGTCTGCCGGTCTCCGAGAGGCAGCGCGCCGCCATCTGGAAGGCTCTGGCGGACGAGTTCGACGACACGGCACACTGGCTGAAACCCGCGGAGCATCCGAACGCCTGCAGGACCGAGTTTTCTCGCTTCGCGAATAATGGACAGCTGCTCGGGCTGGTGATGGCCCATGAGAACAAGGTGCGTTTCCCGCACAGCATCATCCAGGCATATCTGGGATATCGCCTGCTGTATCGCATGGACGACGATCAGATACATCAGGTCGTCGAGCCCGCCCTGCACAGCCCAGGGCCTGCCCGCGAATTGCTGATCGCACTGGTGCTGCTTTCTCGTCATCGGGCGGCGACGGGCCGCGCCCAGCCGACTGCCGCGCCGCGTCCCGCCCGCGGCCATGCCCTCGCCCGTAAGAAGAGACGCGAAAGGCTATCCGGCATTCTCCGCAAGGCCGCCCATGGTCGGCAGGATCCCAAGTACTTCGATCTCTACGCCGCGGCCCTGGACATCGACAGCGTGGATCCCGAATCCGAGCAGACCGAGATCGCCGATGAACTCCTTGCCGCCTGGCCCGGACTGGCCATCAGAGGTGACCAGCGAACCGTCGAGGAGGCGAAGCTCAAGCTGGTGCGCCACTTCGGAGCGGCCCTCCGCGAAGTGGACCACCGCAGGTCGGACCGGCGCTCCACACACCGGCCCGGGGCGCCACCACCTTTGCCGTACAGCCAGTTCTTCGACATCGGAACCCACGAGCCCTCCCATCCGGTGCGGATCGCCATCACACAGGAAATCAGCTCGGGCGGCGACACGGCCTTCAGCGCGCTGCGGAAACACTTCCCCTTGGGGACCGATCCCGTACTGCAGTACCTGCGGAAGACACGCCAGGCCAAACGGAAATTGAATGACGCATACACAAAGTGGCTGGAAAGAGGAGATCGCGAACCCATCGACCCCGGCGAAGCGAGACGGCGAGAACAGGAGCACGCCCGATTCGTGGCGGACTACGAGAATGACAGGGCCGGCTGGTGGCGGCACTTCGCTCTGAGAGCCTGGCTCCTTCCCATGATGGTCGGCTCCGTCTCCGAGAAGTACCGCGACGAGGCGAAGGAGCGGCTGGAAATCTGGTTGCAGCACCTCGCGCCCACCACCCGCCTCCGCAGCCCCGTGATGCCTCATGCTCCGCACACAGAGCCGGACCTGCCCCTTTCGCTGGAGAACGCTCTTGCCCGGGGCTTCAAGAACGCCGCCAACCGCAGACGACGCCACCCCGACGTCTGTGACGAGACGCTCGCCTATCTCGTCAAGCAGGCCGAGAAGATGTTGACGTGCAGCCGCTGCTGGTATGCGCAACTCACCCTGTTGCACGCTTTGTGCCTGTGGTCGCTTCCCGACGCCATCGGACGCCCAGCCGGGCCGGACACGACGGAGCGGCACCGGCGGGGCCGGGCGCGGACGGCGTCCGCGGATCAGGTCCCGAACGGCGACACGGTCCCACCGAACCAAGGGGCCGACCCCGTGCGATCGGTGGCCCGTTGGCTTTCCACGGCGGGCACCGCATACGACACGCCCACTCCCACCAGCGCCCATCCCGAACACCACGCCGACAGACTTCTGCACCCATTCGTCGCCGAGGCCGGTGACCTGGTGACCCTGGCCCTCGAGACCGGACATCCCGAGCGCTTCCTGTGGATCGATGAGAACCGGGCCATCTACAACGTCGGCTCCAGCCCGGCCGACCCCGAGCGCTACCGCAAGCACAATCTGTGGATCGCCCCGTCGGTGGGCTGGAGCACCTTGCACCCGCGGGCCCAGCGCCTGGTCGCCGACATCCTCGTCATGCTCAATCTCACGGAGCGCAACGGTAACCCCGACGAGATCGAAGAGCGGCTGAGGAGGGCCACCAAGGACACCCTTCCGCCCTGTCTCACGCATGATCGCAGCCCGCTCCACCCCGAGCACAGCATCGGCCGGGCGGACGGCAACGAGCCCGGGGCCACCTGCCTGCCCACGTGCCACTTCCGCCTGTGCCCCTATCCTCCCAAGGGCGGCAGGACCCAGACGGAGATGGAGGAGCCCTTCTGCCGGCAGCAGCAGGCGCTCCTGCACAGCCGCTTCCGCTGGCGGCCCCCTGCCGTCAGCCGCCACACGGCTCCGTGGGTGAGCATCCCCGTCAGGGAGCTGCACGGCTTCTGGGAGAAGATGGCCAACCGCAACCGCAAGTCCACGGGTCAGGAACCCCGCGTCTTCTGATCCCCAGGGGGGAGATTCACCGGCTGGCGGGGCCGGCCCGCCACGTCACCCGGCGGGCGGGAGCACCGGAATTGGTCCCCGAAACGCCATGTCCGAATCCCGCCAGCTTTCCGTGTCCGAAAGACGCATGCTGGGAGCAGCGCAAGACAGAACGGCGAGAAGAAGAGAGAGACCACAGCCATGACGGTCCACACGACGATCGACAGCCCGCTCGGCGAGCTGCTGCTGGTGGGCGAGCGGTCCGCCACCGCGACGGGAGGTACCGCGCTCGTTTCCCTGTCCGTGCCCGGGCAGAAGGGCGGAGCCGTCGTCCAGGACGGCTGGAGCGAGGACGCCGAGGCGTTCACCGAGATCGTCTCCCAGCTGCGCTCCTACTTCGACGGCGAGCTCACCCGCTTCGACATCGAGTGCGTCGAGGGCGGTACGGAGTTCCAGCGCAGGGTCTGGCAGGCGCTGGAGGCCATTCCGTACGGCACCACCGTCAGCTACGGCGACATCGCCCGGCAGATCGGCGCCCCGCGTACGGCGGTCCGCTCCGTCGGCACCGCGATCGGCCGCAATCCGCTGCTGGTCGTCCGGCCCTGCCACCGTGTCATCGGCGCCACCGGCGCACTGACCGGCTATGCGGGCGGGCTGGAGCGCAAGGAGCGGCTCCTCGTCCACGAAGGCGCCCTCCGGACGACCTGAGCCACGGGCCTCGTAGCCACCGCGGGCCCCCACCGCACCCTTCCCGGATCCCGGAGAACCCGGAGCACACCGATGAGCACCACGACCGACACCGCACGTCTCCACCAGCGCGTGGCCGCGGCCGACTGGACACAACTGGCCGAGGGGCTGGACACCTACGGGTGCGCGCTCACGCCACGGCTGCTGACCCCCGCGGAGTGCACCCGCATCGCCGGGCTCTATGAGCGGGACGGGCAGTTCCGGAACACCATCGACATGGCCCGCCATCGCTTCGGCTCAGGTCAGTACCGCTACTTCACCCATGACCTGCCCGAACCGGTCGCCGAGCTGCGCGCCGCGCTCTATCCGCGGCTGCTGCCCATCGCCCGTGACTGGGCGGAGCGGCTCGGCCGCCCGGCGCCGTGGCCGGACAGCCTCGAGAAGTGGCTGGCCATGTGCCATGAGGCCGGGCAGGACCGCTCCGCGCAGATCCTGCTGCGATACGGTCCGGGCGACTGGAACGCCCTGCACCGCGATGTGTTCGGCGACATGCTCTTTCCGCTCCAGGTGGTGATCGGGCTGGACGCGTACGGCACGGACTACACGGGCGGGGAGTTCCTGCTGGTCGAGCAGCGGCCCCGGGCCCAGTCCCGGGGCACCACGACCGTCCTCCAGCAGGGGCGCGGCCTGATCTTCACCACTCGTGACCGTCCCGTGGCCACCAAGCGCGGCTGGTCGGCCGGGGTCATGCGGCACGGGGTCAGCGCGGTGCGCTCCGGGCGGCGCCACGCGCTGGGGCTGGTCTTCCACGACGCCACCTGATGTCGCCCGCCAGTCCCCGTCCGCGGAGAATCCCCGTATGAACGCCCTGATCCCCCGCCCGCGCCTCGAGGTGGCCCCCGGCGCCGTCCATGTGCCGGGCTGGCTCAGCCTCGAGCGGCAGCGGGAGCTGGTCATCGCCTGCCGGGGCTGGGCCACCGGCCCGGTCCCGATCCGGCACACCAGGCTGCCGCGCGGGGGCGTCATGTCGGTGCGGACGGTGTGCATCGGCTGGCACTGGCAGCCCTACGCGTACACCCGCACCGCCGACGATGTGAACGGCGCCCGGGTCGCCGAATTCCCCGACTGGATGGTCGAGTTGGGCCGTCGCGCCCTGGCCGACGCGTACCACGACGAGACAGCGGGCCAGGGCTACACCCCCGACACCGCGCTCATCAACTTCTACGACGCCCAGGCGAAGCTCGGCATGCACCAGGACAAGGACGAGCGGTCATCCGCCCCGGTGGTCTCGCTCACCATCGGCGACAGCTGCGTCTTCCGCTTCGGCAACACCGAGACCCGCACCAAGCCGTACACCGACCTCGAACTCGCCTCCGGGGATCTGTTCGTCTTCGGCGGCCCCTCCCGCTACGCGTACCACGCCGTCCCCAAGATCCTGCCGGGAACCGGCGACCCGGCCACCGGACTGAAGTCCGGACGGCTGAACATCACCATGCGGGTCACCGGCCTGGCCGATCCGACGCCGTCCCGCGATCACCCCGCGCCCGCGGGCCGCTGAGCCTCGAACTCCACGGGGAGCGCGGTCAGCGAGCGGATGAACGGGTTCTTGCTGTGGCCGATCTCGGAGGCGGGAACGCCCAGCCGCAGGTCGGGGAACCGCCGGACCAGGCTCTCCAGGGCGATCTGCCCCTCCACCCTGGCCAGCGGCGCGCCGATGCAGTAGTGGATGCCGTGGCCGAACTGGAGATGCACGGCGGAGTCCCTGGTCAGGTCCAGCCGCTCGCCGTCGGTGAAGTGTGCCGGGTCGGAGTGTGCGGCGTCCATGTCCAGGAGCACCTGGTCGCCGGCGCGGATGGGTACGGAGCCGATCTCCACGTCCTCGTTGGCGAAACGCACGACGAGGATGCCCGGCCCGGCGTGCCGGAGCAGCTCCTCCAGACCGCGCCCGGCCAGCTCGGGGTCCTTGCGCAGCAGCTCCATCTGGTCCGGCTGGGACAGCAGCGAGAAGACCGCGTTGCTGATGAAGCTGCCGGTCAGCTCGTATCCGGCGATCAGCATCATCCGGGCGGTGGCGACCACCTCGCGGTGGCTGAGCCGGTCGTCCTCGTGTGCGGACATCAGATCGCTGATCAAGTCGTCCTCGGGGGCCTTCCGCCGGGCCTCGGCGAGGTCCTCCATGTACGTCCACAGCTTGGTGGCGGCGTCCTGGGAACGCGCGGCGGTGTCCGGGTCCAGCGGGGGCATGAGCATCAGATCGGCCCATTGGTGGAATTCGGTGCGGTCGGCGATGGGCACGCCGAGGAGTTCACAGATCACCTGCATGGGCAGCGGGATGGCCAGCGCGGTGACGAGATCGGCCCGGCCGTCGACGGCGATCCGGTCCAGCAGTGTGTCGGTGATCTCCTGCACCCGCGGCCGCAGGCTCTCCACCCTGCGGGCGGTGAACGCCTTGGCGAGCAGTCTGCGCAGGCGGGTGTGCTGGGGTGGATTGGTGCCGGGCAGCGTGTCCTCGAACAGCCCGCTCACCGGAGTGGACTGGCCCTGGGAGGCGGCGTAGGCGGCGGCCGGGCTCATGCCGGGGTGTCCGAGACAGTCCCGGACGTCTTCGTAGCGGGAGACGAGCCATGCCGTGGTGCCGTGCATCGTGATCTGCCGCGGAGGGCCGTGCTTGCGCAGCTCCTCGGCGACGGATTGCGGGTCGAGGATGCGAAGTTCTTCTTCGGGGGTGTCAGCCATGGCGGTACCACGTTCTCCTTCTGCTTCGGTGATGCCGATGCCGTGTCGGCTTTGCTGTCAGCTCCGGGCTCCGGAGTCAGCTCTGGCTCCGGGCGGGGATGATGTAGTCGGGGTCGGCCGTCCGTGGCGGCTCGCGCCGGGCCATGGCGGCGTCGATGGCGGGCCGGAGCCGGGCCGCCTTCAGCCGTTCGGCGGTCTCGTCGCGCTCCTTGAACTCGGGCAGCACCTCCTTGGCGAAGAGCTCCAGCGACTCGCAGATGTGCTCGTGCCGGGTCCCACCGCCTTGAACGAGGAAGATCGCCTGGTCCAGTCCGGCCTCCTCGTGCAGCCGCAGGAAGTCGCGTATCTGACGCGGGTTGCCCACCGCGCCCCGGGCCGGATTGCCCAGTGGCATACCGGGCTTGCCGAAGGCGGAGCGGCCCATGCCGTGCTTGTCGCGGTCCCGCTGGAACTCCTCCCACAGCCGGGTGCGGCCCGGTGCGGCGGTGCCGAAGCCCGCGTAGAAGCCGAGGCCGAAGTTGAAGAACTGGACGCCGTCGACGGCGCGTTCCACCGCCGTGGTCTCGTCCTGGTGGCAGAACATCGGAATGGTCGCGGCGATTTGGGCATTGACCGCGAATCCCGCGGGTACGCAGTCCGCGGACTCGATGCCCGAGTAGTAGGCGTCGACCCACTTCTTGGTCTCCGCCGGCCCGAAGAAGGAGAAGTTCAGCGCGCCGAGGCCCTTGGTGGCCGCGATGCGGATCGCGTCCCGGTTGCCGCAGGCCATCCACATCGGCGGATGAGGTTTCTGCCGCGGCTTGGGCAGCACATTGCGGACCGGAGCGGACACGTACTTGCCCTCGACCCCGGCGAAGGGCTCCTCGACGAACATACGGGCGACGGCGTCCACCGCCTCCGCCCACTGATCCCGTTTGACGGAGCGCTCCACGCCGAATCCGCCCAGCTCGGTGGGGGTGGTGGACTCGCCCGTGCCGAAGTCCACCCGCCCGTCGGAGAGCAGATCCAGCGTGGCGATCCGCTCGGCGACCCGTGCCGTCGGATTGAACCCCGGGGGCATCAGAGCGACCGCGTGGCCGATGCGGATGCGGCTGGTGCGCTGGCTGACCGCGCCGAGGAACACCTCCGGCGCGGACATGTGCGAGTACTCCTCCAGGAAGTGGTGCTCAGGGCACCACACATGGTCGAAGCCCAGCCGATCGGCCAGCTCGATCTCCTCCAACATCTCCTTGAACAGGCGGTGTTCGGAGTCCTGGGTCCAGGGTCGGGGCAGCTGGGCCCCGTACAGCAAGCCGAATTTCATGGCGCATCATCACTCTCATCTGCTGGTCGTCGGCGGCGGGCTCGGTCGGGACCGCTTGCTGGGACGGGCCGGGACGGGGATGGCGGCACCGGTTCGGTCAGTCGCGACCGTCCCAGTACGTGTCGAGCACCTGGGCGCGCTGTTCCGGATCGACGAGGAGGGTGACCTTCTCATGGCCGTCCTCCACGATCGTGAACATGTTGTTGGTGAGGAAGACCTGCCCCTTGTCGATGGCGCGCCTGCGCCGGCGCATCGCCGCCAGAATGGCCGGGCCATTGCCATCACCGACGCCGGCCCAGGCGTCATAGGTCCTGGGCTCGGTGGTGAAGCGGTAGGTGGTGCGCCAGTCGTGATCCAGGGTCTTGGCCTGCAGCACGAGAAAGCCGTCCCGCCGGATCAGCCGGAACGCACAGCCGTACTGCCACTGCACCTCCTCCTCGGACAGGCGCAGCGGCTCGGTGAAGCACAGACCGGCGTGTCCCACGTCGGCCAGCCACTCCTGCCCCTCGATACGGACGAGCATCAGCATGTGTTCGGGGTCGGGGGCGAAGATGTCACCGGGCAGATACGTGCCTCCGCTGATGACGTCCAAGTCATAGCCCAGATCGCGGAGCAAGCGGGCGAACAGGGTGTTCAGCTCCAGACACATGCCACCGTCGCCGGTCGGCACGATGGCCTCGAATGCCTTGTCGATATCGATGTCGGCCATGTTCTCCGCGCTGAGGCGGTGGGTGTGGTTGGTGTCATAGGGGACCGTCATCAGATGGCTGCGGTGCAACTGCCGCAGGTTCGGCAGGGTGGGGGCGGGCGGCTGGGAGAACCCCAGATGCGCCAGGTACGTCTCCGCGCTGAACATGTGCGATCCCTTTCTTGCCGCTTCGGTCGGGGTTGGTCCAGCTGAACCGGGTGCGGGGGCCGAGTCACTCCTGGGCGGCTCCAGGGGCGGGGGCAGCACCAGAGGGAGCGTCCGCGTCCGCCTTCTCCAGCTCGTCCCGCAGTTGCCAGGCCAGCATCCGGAGGGTCGGGTGGTCGAAGACAAAGCTGGGAGGCAGCCGCAGCGCGGTGCGCTTGGCCAGGCGGTCGCGTAGTTCCACCGCCATGAGTGAGTCCAGACCGATCTCGGTGAACAGGAGGTCCGGGTCGAGGGTGGCGGCCGCCGAGTGTCCCAGCACCCGGGCGGCCTCCTGCCGCACCATGTCCAGCAGGATCCGCTCCCGCTCCTCGGGATCCGCCCCGGCCAGTCGGCCGGTCACCAGGCCCTCATCGGCCGTGGCCCGAGGGGCAGCGGCTCGGCGGGCCGCCGGGGCCAGCCGGCGCAGCATCGGGTGGACCGCCCCGCCGGCGGCTTGGCCACGGAGCGCGCCGAGGTCCAGCCTGATGGGGAGGACCATGGGTGCGGGCGTACGCAGTGCGGTGTCGAACAGTTCCATGCCCTCGACCGGGGACAAGGGGGCGACACCGCCACGTGTCATACGGCGCTGGTCCGCATCGCCGAGGCGGCCGGTCATCCCTGTTCCGGCGGTCTGCTGCCACATGCCCCAGGCCAGGGACACGGCGGGCAGCCCCTCGGCCCGGCGCTGATGGGCCAGCGCGTCGAGGTAGGCGTTGGCGGCGGCGTAGTTGCCCTGTCCCGCGTTGCCCAGAGTGCCGGCGGCGGAGGAGAACAGGACGAAGGCGGAGAGGTCCAGGTCCCGGGTCAGCTCATGCAGATGGCGCGCACCATCCACCTTCGGCCGGAACACCGCGTCCATACGTTCCGGGGTCAACGCGGTCAGCACCCCGTCATCCAGAACACCGGCCGTATGCACCACCGCCGACAACGGAGCGTCCTCCGGGACAGCGTCCAGCAGCCCGGCCACCTCGTCGCGGTCGGCCACATCACACGCGACGATCCGTATCCGCGCACCCGCCTCGACCAGTTCCGCCTCCAACTCGGCGGCGCCAACGGCCTCGGGCCCGCTCCGACTGGCCAGCACCAGACTCCGCACTCCCCGCACGGTCACCAGATGCCGCGCCACCACCGCGCCCAGCGCCCCCGTACCACCCGTCACCAACACCGTCCCGCCGGACCCCGAACCACCCGGACCGGCTTGGGGTACATCCGTGACACGGGTGAGGTGCCGGGCGAAGCAGGTGCCGTCGCGTAGGGCCAGTTGGCGCTGGTCACCGGCGAGCAGTGCGGGCAGCAACGCGGTGGGTATCGTCGCCCGGTCGACATCGAGGAGGAGAATCCGCCCGGGGTTCTCCGCTTGTGCGGACCCCACCAGGCCCCATACGGCGGCCGCCGCCGGTTCGACCGGATCGGCCTCCCGGACGGCGACGGCACCCCGCGTCACCACGACCAGCCGACTGGACGCCAACGAAGGCTCGGCCAGCCACGCCTGTACGACCCGCAGCACCCGCCCGGTCAGCTCCCGCACCTCGGCCGTACCGTCGCCGAGGTCCAGCAGCAGCACGTCCGGTTGGGAGGTCTCCGGCGTCCTGGCCAGGTGGTGTACGTCCTCGGCGTCGCCCACCGATACGGGTTCCACGGTCGTACCGTCCGGCCGAACCGGCAGTTCCTCCCATGCGACGCGGAACATCCGGTCCGCCGTCGCCGCCGCCGTGCCGAACTGCTCGGAACCGACCGGACGGGACACCACCGAGCCCACCGAAGCCACGGGGGCGCCGCTCTCATCGGCCAATTCCAGGGACATGGTGTGCGGGCCGGACGGTGTCACGCGTACCCGCAGTGCCGAGGCCCCCGAGGCATGCAGCGCCACCTCTCGATAGGCGAACGGCAGCACGAGCTCCGCATCGGCCTCGTCGCGGTTGTGGAAGGCCACGGTGTGCATGGCGGCGTCCAGGAGTGCCGGGTGGAGCCCGAACCCCGCCGCCTGGACCCGATGTTCCTCCGGCAGAGCCACTTCCGCGTACACCGCTCCA
>NZ_JANIAA010000018.1 GCF_024505145.1 Streptomyces rugosispiralis
TACGACACGGGCACGTACCCGGGCGGCTCTTCCGCGTTGAGCTCACGCTCACCAAAAGCCGCCTGCGGATCGCCGTATCCGACCCCCGGGGCGAGCGACTCCCCCGGCCCCGCCGCCCGTCGCCCCGCGACAAGCACGGCCGCGGCCTGCTCATCGTCCGCGCCCTCGCCCACCGCTGGGGCGTCCGCGAACGCACCGTCGGCAAGGAGATCTGGGCCGAGCTGGACCTGACCGCGTCGCAGGGAAAAGGAGTACCCACGTGAGTGTCCCCCGCTTCGACGGCGCGCCGCCGCGACTGCGCTCGCTGGTCGAGGACTTGCAGCGGGCCGGAGCGATCCGTTCGGCCGCCTGGGCCGGGGCGTTCGCCAAGGTGCCGCGCCATATCTTCGTGCCCGAGTGGTACGGGCAGGAGGCCGACAGCAGGGGCATCACCGTATGGCGCCGACATGACGCGGCCGACCGTGATACCCGGGAAGCCACCGTCTACAGCGACCAGAACCTCGTCACGGCACTCGACCCCGACACCGCCGAACGCGTCGACGAGCGAGCGTGGACCGGTATTCCGACATCCTCCAGCACACTGCCCAGCCTCATGGCGCGGATGCTGGAGGACCTGGGCGTGGCGGACGGCCACCGAGTGCTGGAAGTCGGCACCGGCACGGGGTACAACGCCGCACTCCTGTGCGCCCGGCTGGGTGATCGCCTCGTGTACTCCGTCGATGTCTCCCCCGACCTCGTGGACGTCGCCCGTGGCCGGCTCGCCTCCACCGGGTACCGGCCGCACCTCGCCGCCGGGGACGGGCAGCAGGGCTTCCCGGGGCACCCGGCACCGTTCGACCGGACCATCGCGACCTGCTCGGTCCCCCGCATCCCCGCTGCCTGGATCGAGCAGACGCGACCCGGCGGCGCGATCCTCGCCGACGTGTCCCTGGGCATCGAGGGTGGCCTGGTCCGCCTGACCGTGGACGAAGACGGACGTGCCGTGGGCCACTTCACCACCACAACCGGCCGGTTCATGGCCGCCCGCAGTGACGCGCATGCCTACCGACACCCCGGGCGGGCGCCTTACGCGCCACTGGCCGGGGCCCGTTCCGCCTCGCTCACCGCTGCCGACATCCGCGCCCACTACCCGTTCCGGCTGCTGCTCGCCTTCCACCTTCCCGGCGCCGAGCTGGTGTATCACATGGACGACGACACCGGGGCCATGTCGCTCCAGCTCCAGGGGCGCGACGGCACATGGGCACGCGCGCCGATCGCCGATGAACACACCACCACCGTCACGTACGGCGGAAGCGCCGACCTGTGGCGGCGGGCGGAGGCCGCCTGGCAGTGGTGGAACGACCACGGCCGCCCCGCTCAGGACCGTTTCGGCTATGCCCGCGAAGCCGACGGTCACCAGTACGCGTGGCACGTTCCGGACGGACGACATCGCTGGCCTCTCGAACCCTAAAAAATTGCGGGCCCCGCACATTTGCGGGGCACGCAAGTTTTGCTACGCTCACCGCATGGGACTGCGAGAGCGGAAGAAGGCCCAGACGCATGCCGCGCTCAGCTGGGCCGCCGTGCGGCTGACCGTGGAGCGTGGGTTCGACAAGGTCAAGGTGGAGGACATCGCCGAGGCCGCAGGGGTCTCGCCGCGTACGTTCAACAACTACTTCTCGAGCAAGGCCGAGGCGATCGCGTTCCGCCACCTCGACCGCTGTCTGCGCGTCGCGGACGAGGTGCGCGAACGGTCGGGCGAGCCGCTGTGGGACGCGATCACCGGCTCCGTGCTGCGGCAGTTCGCACCGGACGCGGAGGCGATCGCCCATCCGCCCGTCGCCGACGCGGAGCGGTGGACGGAGGGCGTGCGGGTGATGGTCGCCGAACCGGCCCTGCGGGGCGAGATGTTGCGGGCCGGGGCCACCGCCGAGGCCGAGATCGCGGCGGCCGTCGCGGAACGTACCGGCAACGACCTGGAGCAGGACCTGTATCCGCACCTGGTCGCTTCGGCGGTCATGGGCGCGGTCAACACCGCCATCGCCCACCATCTCCGCACCGACGCGGCCGTGCCGGTGAGCCGCCTGCTCACGGACGCCCTCGCCCGCATCACGGCGGGGCTTTCCACCCCGTAAGGCCACTCAACCAACCTGCCCCGAAGGGGAATTCATGATCGAGGTCGTCATCGCAGGCGCCGGGCCCAACGGCCTGATGCTCGCCTGCGAACTCGCCCTGTCCGGTGTGCGCCCGGTCGTCCTGGAGCGCCTCACCGAACCAACCGACACACAGCGCGCGAACGGCCTCGTGGGCCAGGTCATCCGCATGCTCGACCGGCGCGGACTGTACGAGCGGCTGACCGCGCCCGGCACCACCCCCGAACCGGCGCCCCGCTTCACCTTCGGCGCGTTCCCGCTCCACCTGAGCGACTTGCCGGACAACCCGCTCTACACGCTCCTGGTGCCGCAGCTCCGGATCGAGCGCATGCTCGCCGAGCGCGCGGTCGAGCTGGGCGTCGACATCCGGCGCGGCCACGAGGTCGTCGGGCTGACGCAGGGCGAGAAGTCGGTGACGGTCGAGCTGCGCGAACAGGACCCGATCGAGGCGGAGTTCGTGGTCGGCGCCGATGGCGGGCGCAGCGCGGTCCGCAAGCTCGTCGGGATCGACTTCCCCGGCGTGACGACGGACGACTCGGTGTCGCGCACCGGACATGTGGGCGTGTCCCCGGACGCGATCGGCGCTGATGGCGGCCTGACCGTGCCCGGTTTCGGCGTCATACCGCCGTACCAGCATCTGCGGACCGAGCAGGGGCTGATCGCCTGGGCGCCGTCCCCGGACGGTGCCCACAAGCTGACCACCGTGGAATGGGGGCAGCCGGCCGAGGGCGAGGCATCGCTGGACGAGCTGCGGGCCAGCGCCCGCCGGGTGCTCGGCGCGGACATCACCCTCGACCCGCCGACCGGTCCGGGTCCGCATCTGATGCGGCGGCTGTTCGGCGGCAACACCCGGATCGCCGAGCGGTACCGCGCGGGCCGCGTCCTGCTGCTCGGCGACGCCGCCCATGTGCACTCGGCGATCGGCGGCCCGGGGCTCAACCTGGGCCTCCAGGACGCGGTGAACCTCGGCTGGAAGCTGGCCGCCGAGGTGCGCGGCCACGCGGCGGAGGGGCTGCTCGACACGTACGAGTCGGAGCGGCACCCGGCGGCGCGGCGGGTCGCCATGCACACCCAGGCGCAGTCGCTGCTGACCCGGCCGGGCGACGATGTGACGGCGCTGCGCGAGCTGTTCGGCGAACTGCTCGACCAGCCCACGACCCGGCGGCACCTCGCGGGGCTGCTCTCCGGCGCGGACATCACCTACGCCATGGGCCCGGCGACCGGCCCCCTCGTCGGCCACTGGGCCCCCGACCTCCCGGGCCTCCGCGAACTGACCCGCACCGCCCGCCCCCTCCTCCTGGACCCCACCGGCACCCTCGACCCGGGCCCCTGGTCACCCCACGTCGACACCGCGACCGTCCCCGGCCTCGACACCGCCCTGCTGCTCCGGCCCGACGCCTACGTCGCCTGGCAGGGCACCACGAACGACGGTCTGCACGAGGCGCTGAACACCTGGTTCCGGGCCGTCTGAGGCCAACCGGCTACGCCTCCGCCACCACCACGTACAGCGTCGCCGAGGCGAAGAACGGGCCGTGGGCCAGGTGGTCCAGCCACTCGGCCGCCTGGTCCTCGGTGAGGTGGCCGGCCTCGACGGCGCGGCGGGTGGTGCGCTCGAATCCGAAGACCCGGTCCGCCGTGCGGACATCGCGGAAGACCTGGGTGGCCGGGATGACGTCCGGCACCCGGAACCCGGCGTCGGTGGCGAGCCGGGCGAGCTGGCGGCCGATGGCGGGGTTGCGGATCACCCGCTCGGTGACGTGGCGGGTGTACGCGCGGGAGAGCGCCGGGTCGGGGTGGTCGACGGCGAGGGTGTCCCAGTCGGGCTCGCCCATCACCAGCCGCCCGCCAGGCCGCAGGACCCGGTGGAACTCGGCGAGGGCGCGGGCCGGGTCGTCCACCCACTGCAGCACCCGGTCGGTGCGGGCGCGGTCCACCGCGGCATCGTCCAGCGGGAGGGCGTGGACATCGGCCCGCCGCAGCTCGACGCACGGATGCGCGGCGGTGCGCGCCGCCGCCGCGTCCAGCATCTCCTGGTCGCGGTCGACCCCGATGACCGTACCGCCGGGGGCCACCGCCTCGGCGAGGGCCGGGAGATCGGTGCCGGGGCCGCAGCCCGCGTCGAGAACGGTCAGCCCGGCCCGGAGGCCGAGGGCGTCCTGCATCCGCCCCTTGTAGTCGCGCCCCGCGTCACTCGCGGCGAGGCGGGTGAGGTAGTCGGCGGACGCGGGCTTGGCGGTCTCGAAGACGGAGGAAACGGAAGAGGTCATCGCGTCAGTCAAGCAGAGCCGACCCACGGAGGCGGGGGTTCCGCGTGCTCCCCCCTACGCGATCCGGCCACGCGGCGGGGAGCGTCCCGGGAATTCTTATCCATTCCCGCTGCTTCACCGGATCCGCCGCGCGCCCCGCAACTACGGTGCGACCAACCATGTTTGAGGGCAACCGGTCGAAAAAACGCCAGGAACCAAACCACCTGCCCCGGGGAGGTCGGCACAAGCGGTCCCGTGATCCCCGCGCGCACTGGCTGCTCCTTCTGCTCGTCCTTCCCGCCATGTTCGGCCTGCTGATGTTCCAGGGCTGGACCAACCACGAGGTGGACGCGGCGAAGACGCGGCGGCCGTGCACCAGCCCGGTGCCGCGGGCGCTGGCCGACGGCGGGCCGGTGGTGCAGATCAACGGGGGCCGGGTGCGGACCGTGGGCATGCCCGCCGGGACGGTGGCGCTGACCTACGACGGAGGGCCCGACCCCGTCCAGACCCCGCGTCTGCTGGACCTGTTGCGCCGCTACGACGCGCGGGCCACGTTCTTCGTCTCCGGCGCCAAGGCGGCCCAGTACCCCGACCTCGTACGCCGGATCCGCGCCGAGGGCCATGAGATCGGGTCCAACACCTACACCGGCGCCGACATGGGCACGGCGTCCGCCGGCCGGTCCCGGATGGAGCTGTCCCTCACCGAATCGGCGCTGGCGGGGTCCGTGGGGGTCCAGCCGAGGCTGCTGCGGCTGCCGCTGACCACCGATGTGGACACGCTGTGCGGCGACGAGTGGCAGGCGGCGCGGCGGGTGGCCGCGGAGGGCTATGCGCTGGTGGCCGCCGACCGGTCGGGCACGAAGCCCTCCCAGGGGATGGTCCGGCAGTTCAGCCAGACGGGCACCGCGTACCAGGAGACGGAGAAGCTGCTCAAGGACCCGCGCGCCAAGAAGTTCACCACCGTGACCGGCGGGCTCGGCGTGCCCCCGGTCGACGTCCCGGTCTCCGGCCTGGAGCGCTGGGAGGGCAAGGCGCTGATCTGGGTCGCGGCCATCGGCCGGAGCTTTGTGTCCACCATGACCTGGGTGCTGGGGATCGCGGGGGCGCTGGGGGTGCTGCGGCTGCTGATGCTCGTGCTGTTCGCCCGTACCCATGTCCGGCGGCTCACCCGCTTCCGGCCCGGCGCGCCCTGGCTGCGGGAGGTGAACGAGCCGGTGACGGTGCTGATCCCCGCGTACAACGAGGAGGCGGGCATCGAGGCCACCATCCGCTCGCTGCTCGCCTCCACCCATCAGCGGCTGCAGGTGATCGTGATCGATGACGGCTCGACGGACCGTACGGCCGATATCGCCGCGAGCGTCGAGGACCGCCGGGTGCTGGTGGTCCGCCAGCCCAACGCGGGCAAGGCGGCCGCCCTCAACACCGGTCTCGTGCACACCAGGCACGACATCGTGGTGATGGTCGACGCCGACACCGTCTTCGAACCGGACGCCATCCACCAGCTCATCCAGCCGCTCGCCCACCCGGCCATCGGCGCCGTCAGCGGCAACACCAAGGTGGGCAACCGGCGCAGTCTGCTGGGCAGGTGGCAGCACCTGGAGTACGTCTTCGGGTTCAACCTCGACCGCCGGATGTTCGAGGTGCTGGAGTGCATGCCGACCGTGCCCGGCGCCATCGGGGCCTTCCGGCGGGACGCGCTGATGGGCGTCGGCGGGGTCAGCGAGGACACCCTCGCCGAGGACACCGACCTCACCATGGCGCTGTGGCGGGCGGGCTGGCGGGTGGTGTACGAGGAGACCGCCGTCGCCTGGACCGAGGTGCCCACCTCGCTGCGCCAGCTGTGGCGGCAGCGGTACCGGTGGGGGTACGGCACGCTCCAGGCCATGTGGAAGCACCGGCGCGCGGTGATCTCGCTGGGCTCGGTGGGGCGGTTCGGCCGCCGCGGGCTCAGCTATCTCACGCTCTTCCAGGTGCTGCTGCCGCTGCTGGCGCCGGTGATCGACCTCTTCGCCCTGTACGGCGCGCTCTTCCTCGACCCGGCGAAGGCGGCCGGGGTGTGGTTCGGCTACCTCGCCATCCAGGTGATCTGCGCCGGGTACGCGCTGCGGCTGGACGGGGAGCGGATGCGGGCGCTGTGGTCCCTGCCGTTCCAGCTCTTCGTCTACCGGCAGCTCATGTATCTGGTGGTCATCCAGTCCGTGGTCGCCCTGCTGCTCGGGACGCGGCTGCGGTGGCACCGCATCCAGCGCTCCGGGACGGCCGCGCAGGCGCTCGGCGAGGCACCCGCGCGCCGGAGCCTGACACCGCGGTGACGTGCGGCGGGGTGGCCCACGGAGGGGTGACGTACGGCGGGGCGACGTACGGCGGGGCGACGTACGGCGACCGGGGCCGCGTTCAACGCGGACCCGAAGTTGTCATACCTCTATGAACGGACGGCGGGCGCCTCCGGCCGCTCGGCAGACTGCCGCCCATGAGCGATCGGTTGGACGGGTGGACCGCCGGAGACCAGCCGTCGGCGCGGGCCTGGGAGATCTCGACGGCGGACACGCAGAGCATCCCCGTGCAGGGGGCCCAGGGCATGCCCGCGGCGGGACCCCAGGGCGTCCCCGCGCAGGGGCCGTCCGCGCCATCTGGTGTCCCCGCGCAGGGGCCGTCCGCGTCACCGGGTGTCCCCGCGCCCCATGGCATGCCCACCAAACCGGCCCCCTACCGGACGGGCGACGAGACCCGCGCCCCCGAGCCCGTACCCCCGCCCGTACCCACCCCGCCCGTACCCGCCCCCACCGTCCGGCGCCGCGCCCCCAAGGAGCCGCTCAGCCGGCGCCGCCGGATCGTCCGGCTGGCCGTCGTGGCGGTGTCCGCGCTGCTCCTCGCCTCCGGCGGCGCCTACGTCTGGGCCGACACCCAGCTCAACCGCGAGGTCGACCTCGGCCGGGCGCCGGACCGCCCGCCGCCCGGCAAGGGCACCAACTACCTCATCGTGGGCTCCGACAGCCGGGAGGGCCTCTCCGAGGAGGCCAGGAAGAGCCTGCGCACCGGCTCGGCCGAGGGCCGCCGCACCGACTCGATGATGGTGCTGCACACCGGCTCCAACGGCACCACGATGATGAGCCTGCCGCGCGACTCCTGGGTGAACATCCCCGGTTTCGTCCGCCCCGAGACCGGCCGGCGCTACGACCCGTCCCAGAACAAGCTCAACGCGGCCTATTCGATGGGCGGCCCCGATCTGCTCGTCTCGACCATCGAGCGCAACACGGGACTGCGCATCGACCACTACGCGGAGATCGGCTTCTCCGGGTTCGTGGGCGTCGTGGACGCGGTCGGCGGCGTGCGGATGTGCGTGGACCGCGACATCAAGGACCCCAAGTCCGGGCTGGACCTGAAGAAGGGCTGCCAAACCCTCGACGGCGCGAAGGCGCTCGCGTTCGTCCGCCAGCGCAAGCAGGAGGCCAAGGGCGACCTGGGCCGCACCCGGAACCAGCAGAAGTTCCTGGCCGCCCTCGCCGACAAGGCGGCCACACCCGGCGTCCTGGCCAACCCGTTCGCGGCCTTCCCGACCGTACGCGCGGGTCTGGACACGCTCATCGTGGACAAGGACATGGGGCTGCCGACCCTGATGTCCATGTTCGAGGCGGTGAAGGGCGTCACCTCGGGCGACGGCAAGCAGCTCAACGTCCCGGTGTCCAACACCAACCTCCGGACCTCCAAGGGCAGCGCCGTGCAGTGGGACGAGACGCAGGCGCGGCGCCTCTTCGACCAGTTGCGGAACGACCAGCCGGTGGCCCTCGCCCCACCCACTCCGGCGGCGAAGCGTTGAGGCGCGAACCGCGCACGCGTCTTCCCCAACGCGACTGACAACCGGTTTCATGGACGGACGCTGATCGACTGCGCTCGCAAGCGCGCGAGGAGGTCCGAGGTTGTCCGCGCTCTCCGCCCGCCCCGCCCACCCCTGGCCCCGCTCCGCCAAGCGCCGTACCGGCGGCCCCCGCTGGTCCCCGCGGCTGCGCCGCCGGCTGGCCGCCGACGCCGCCCTGCTGCTCGTCGCCGCCGCGTTCCTGCTCCCGCTCGCCTGGCTGGTCCTGGCCTCGATCGACAACGATGCCACCCTGCGGGTCTCGGCGCCCGGATCGCCCACGCTGGACAACTTCTCCGCGGTGTGGACGGACGAGATCACCTTCACGCCGATGCTCAACAGCCTGCTCCTGTGCGGCGGCGCCACCATCCTGACCGTCGCCTGCGCGGCCCTCGCCGCCTACCCCCTCTCCCGCTTCCGCTCCCGCGTCGTGCGCCCGTACCTGCTGACGGTGCTCTTCACCACCTGTCTGCCAATCACCGCGATCATGGTTCCGGTCTACGGACTCTTCGTCCAGGTGAACCTCATCGACACCATGTACGGCACGGCCCTCTTCCTCGCCGCCTCCCAGCTCCCGTTCGCCATCTGGCTGATGAAGAACTTCATGGACGGCGTGCCGGTGATCCTGGAGGAGGCGGCGTGGACCGACGGCGCGTCCTGGCCGCAGAGCCTGATCCGGGTGATCCTGCCGCTGATGGGTCCGGGCATCACGGTCGTGATGATCTACAGCTTCATCATGATGTGGGGCAACTTCTTCGTCCCCTTCATGCTCCTGCTCTCCCCCGAACAACTCCCCGCGTCCGTGTCGATCTTCACCTTCTTCGGCAACTACGGCCAGGTGGTCTACGGCCAGCTCGCCGCCTTCTCGATCCTCTACTCCACGCCCGTGCTCCTGCTCTACATCCTGATCTCCCGCCGCCTGGGCGGCGGCTTCGCCCTGGGCGGCGCCGTCAAGGGATGACGGCGCCGCCACCGGTCCGGCCGGTGATTCAGCCCTCGGGCAGCGTCGGCGCCGCGCAGCCGTGGTGTTCGGCCGAGGCGGTGGCGAAAGCCGCCAGGGCGGCGCGTTCGTAGGCGAGGTCGGGGCGGCGGCGGGTCTCGCCGTCGGCGGCGTCGGCGCGGATGAGGTAGAGGGCGGACTCGGCGCCGCGCGGGCAGCCGGCACCGGCCCAGTAGGCGCTCTGGCCGAGCCGCCCGGCGGGCTTCTCGGCGGGGGTCACGTTCTCGTAGTCGTAGTCCCGGATGTACTGGGAGCGGGCGTCCTCCGCGTAGGGGCCGTAATACGCCTCCAGGCGGTAGAGGGGTGAGCCGTCCCGGGTGCCGAGGACGCAAGCTTCGCGGGGTGCGCGGTCGCGGGCGGTCTCGCGGGCGGTGGAGACGGCGGAGCGGGAGGCGGTGGGGACGGCCGCGCAGGTGCCCTCGGCGCCGAGCAGCGGTTCGTACTCGTCCTCGTTCACCGGCAGGCCGACGGTACGGACCGGCTTGCCCAGGGGCGCGTGGCAACCCCAGTGGTCGTTCGCCGCCTCGGCGGTCGCGGTGGCGGTGCGGACGAAGTCGGGGCGGACGGCGGGGTCGTCGAGGGTGGTGGCGCCGCGCAGCGCGGTCTCGACGGTGATCAGCAGACTGTCGCCGCGCCGGGCGCAGTCGAGCAGTACGGCGGTGGTGGCCGTGCCGTCCTCTTCGTCGTCCAGCCGTGTGGTGTCGGTGGCGAACAGGCCGGACCAGCCGTGGCCGAGGGGGACGGGGAGGGTGCGGCGGGCGGGTACGGCGGGGTAGAGGTCGTCGTATCCGTACTCGGCGCGGGGGCGGGGCGAGCCCGCGATGGAGACGGCGATGTGGCCGGTGGCCTCGGCGGTGATCCGGCAGTGGACGGAGAGGGAGTTGGCCCGCCCGGCGCCGTTCTTGTCGCTCTTGGCGGCGCTGTCGGCCTTCCTGCCGAAGGAACCCTCGGTGCGGTTCGTGACGTCCAGTTCGGTGTCGTCGCCGAGCACCGCGCGGACCTCGCCGACCGGAAGCACCCCGTCGCAGGCCCCCTTCAGCGCCCGGTCCGCGCCGCCCGCGAACCAGACGAACGCCCCGGTGACGGCGGCCAGCGCCACCGCGACGGCCACCAGGGCGCGGATCCGGAGCCGGGTGAGCCGGGTGAGCCACGTGAGTTGGGTGAGCCGGGTGAGTGTGGGGCGGGTCAGTGCCACTGCTCCACCTCCCCGAGCACCTTGGTGTCGCGGCACTTCGCCGACGTGGGCCAGCCGTCGCCGGCGTCCAGATAGCGGTCCAGGACCGTACGCGCGACGGTGGAGAGCCTGGCGCGGTCCTTGCCGCCGATGACGGCCGTCTCGCCGTCCTCGAGCCGGATCTCGGGGAGGACGGCCACCCGGTGGTAGGTGGTGCGGCCGCCGCACACCGACCGGGCCCACAGGGCGAGTTGGGGCCGTCCGGCGTAGGAGGAGACGCGGTCCTCCCGCCCGGTGTCAGCGCCCGCGTCCGGCTCGGAACCGGCCTCGGAGGGGCGCTTGCCGTCCTCCGCCCCCCATCCGGGCACATGGCCCTCGCGTTCGTAGGAGTCGTACGCCGACCGGCCGAGGATCCCCGACCAGCTGGCCGCCTCGACCTCGGTGATCTGCCACTGCTTCGGGCGCGGACGCGCACCGGCGTTCTGCTCCGCGTCCCACTCCCCGGCGCAGGCGCTCAGACCGGTGGACTCCTGGAGATCGCCGAGGGTGGTCCAGGAGCCGGAGGCGACACCGGGGAGCGAGGAGCCGTCGATCCACTCGCATGTGCGCAGGCCCCGACCGGGCGCGCCATGGGTCTCGTCCGTGTCCACCACGGCGGTCGGCGTCGTGAGCGGGCCGGAGCCGCAGTGCTGGGCCTTGGTGAGGGCGTTGGCCACGTGTACGGCGGTACGGAAGCCGAGCAGCGCGGTGGCGCGGTCCGGCTTGCCGTTCCCCGCCGCCGCCTCGTCGGCCTCGTCCGCCGAGTCGGTCCCGTCCGTCACCCGGGCCGTCACATACAGGTCGGTCGTGGGGCGGACCCGGCCGCCGAGCCCGCCCAGGCAGTCGGCCACCAGCCAGGCGCCCCGCTTCCCGTACTGGCCGGTGGTGCCCGGCGCGACGAAGGTGCCACGCCCACCGGCCGGTTCGAGGAGGTCCCGGGTCTCGACGGCCTCGGGCACATCGGAGACCAGCGCCTCGGCGTGGACCGTGACCCCGTATCCGTCGCCCCACGACAGCGAGCAGTCCAGCAACGAGCGGCTCTCCTGGCCGGGGGCGAGCATCGTGCCGTGCTGTCTGAGTTCGCCCGGCCGCTCGTCACGCACCAGCCGTTCGAGGTCCCCGTACGGCAGGGTGCCGTCGCATGCCTTCCTCAACTGGGCCCGGTTGGCGGCGAGATGGCCGCCGTCGGTGTCCCGGGTCACGAGGACGGCCCCCGCGATCCCCACGACCGCCATCAGTACGACAAGAGGCGTGCGGCGCTGCCACACACGGCCCCATAAACCACGCATCCCGCCCTTAACTCCTTACATCCCCTGACCAGTTCCCCCCTTGATCAAGCGGGGACAGTATCAGAGGGCCGGGACCACGGCGGCGGCGCGGGCTACCCCTTCGCGCCGGGCGGCGAGCCCTTCGCCCCGGACTCGCCGGGCGGCGAGCCCTCCGTCCCGGAGCCCACCGGGTCGAAGCGGAAGACCTGCCCCGGGGCGCCGGACCGGCACGGCAGCTGGACCACATGCGCCCAGCGCCGGGTGGTGCCGCCGGGCAGCGCCAGACACTGGCCGGTGTGCGCGGGCCGCAGCCGGAACCCCTCGGTGGGCCGGTCCACGGCCTCCAGCCGGAACTCCTCGCCCGCTCCCCGGCTCTCGCAGTAGTCGTCCCCCAGCCAGGCGCCCTCGGCCTTGCTCTGGCCCATGATCCCGGAGCAGCCCGGACCGTGTTCGGGGTGCAGGGTGGCGATCCGCCACAGCCCGTCGTCCAGGCGCTTGAGCGAGAACGAGGGGAAGACCTCCGCGCACGGCACCTGATAGACCCAGGAGGTCTTGTCCGTCCGGCGTTCGGACAGGCACAGCGAGGAGTGGACGGCCCGGATCCGGTAATTCCCGGGGGCGGGCGGCGGCGTGGGCGCCACGTCATCCGGAGAGACGGCCACGGGCCCGCCCTTGGTGCCCGATCCTTCGCCCCCGCCTCCCCTGTCGTCGTGTGTCCGCCATATGAGCACGGCGGCGACGGCGGCCACGACGACCGTCAGCCCGAGCGCGGCGCTCAGCATCGGCATCCGTAAGCGCCGCGCACCCGCCTCGGCGGGACGGGCCGCCTCCGCCGGCCGGGCGGCGGGCTCGGCCGACTCGATCGACTCGGCCCGCTCGGCCGACTCGACCCGCTCGACCCGCTCGGCCGACTCGACCCGCTCGGCCCGCTCGATCGAGGTCGCGAGATCCTTCCGTACGGCCAGCCACACCGTGAGCTCCGCGGGCCCCACCCCACACGCCCGTACAAAGGCCGCGACCAGCTCCTCGCGGGGCAGCGTGGCTCGCGCGAGCATATTGGCGACCGTGCTGCGCGGCAGTACGTCCCCGAGCGCGTCCGCCCGCGCGGCCAGCTCCCGGTAGGTCAGCCGGGACCAGTCCTTGAGCGCCTGCAGCGCGGCGATGAACTCGGGGGCGCTGCGCGCCTCCCGTGGATCCGGAGCTCTGTCGGCATCGGTCATCTGTCGTTCTCTCCCCCACCCCTGTGTCCCGCCCCTTGTCCCGGCCCTGTCCGGGACCGCCACCGGAACGTGTCCCGGACACGGGACAGCCTTGTTCACACCAGGCACTTGTTCAAGAGTGGACCTCGCCAACAGCACACGGCCGCAGCGGTCTTGATCTTCAACGGGGGGATGATCAAGACCGCTGCGGCCGACGAAGACGGGTAAGCGCGACGAACCGGCGGCCGTGGCGGATCAGAAGGCGGATCAGAAGACCGACTCGGCCTCGTCCATCCGGTCCACCGGCACGGTCTTGAGCTCGGTGACCGCGTTGGCGATCGGCACCATCGTGATGTCGGTGCCGCGCAGCGCGGTCATCATGCCGAAGTCGCCCCGGTGCGCCGCCTCGACGGCGTGCCAGCCGAAGCGGGTGGCCAGTACGCGGTCGTACGCGGTGGGCGTGCCGCCGCGCTGCACATGGCCCAGGATGACCGGGCGGGCCTCCTTGCCCAGGCGCCGCTCCAACTCGGCCGCGAGGCGGTTGCCGATGCCGGTGAACCGCTCATGGCCGTACTGGTCGATCTCGCCCTTCTGGTAGTCCATGGAGCCCTCGGCCGGGTGCGCGCCCTCGGCGACGCAGATGACGGCAAACTTCTTGCCGCGCGAGAACCGCTCCTCGACCATCTTCACCAGCCCGTCGACCTCGAAGGGCCGCTCCGGCAGGCAGATGCCGTGGGCGCCGCCGGCCATCCCGGACTCCAGCGCGATCCAGCCCGCGTGGCGCCCCATGACCTCGACGACCATCACCCGCTGATGGGATTCGGCGGTGGTCTTCAGCCGGTCCATGGCCTCGGTGGCGACGCCGACGGCGGTGTCGAAGCCGAAGGTGCGGTCGGTGGAGGAGATGTCGTTGTCGATCGTCTTGGGGACGCCGACGATCGGCAGCCCGGCGTCGGAGAGCATCCGCGCCGCGGTGAGGGTGCCTTCGCCGCCGATCGGGATCAGTACGTCTATCCCGTAGTCACGGGCGTGGTCCTTCGAGGTCTCGCACGCCTCGCGGAGCCGGGCGCGCTCCAGGCGGGAGGAACCGAGGATGGTGCCGCCGCGGGCGAGGATGCCGCTGACGGCGTCGAGGTCGAGCTTGCGGTGGCGGCCGTCGAGGAGCCCCTTGAAGCCGTCCTCGAAACCGATCACCTCGTCTCCGTGGCCGGCGACCGCGCGGTGCACCACCGACCGGATCACAGCGTTGAGACCGGGGCAGTCGCCGCCTGCGGTGAGAACTCCGATGCGCATCGTGCTGTGTCTCCTGCTCCCTACGGGTAGATGTGAGCCAGTCCGATTGTTTCATGGGCGGAGTAGTGCTGTATCCCCCCGAGCGACAAGCGCCTTAATCACGGTCGCGGGTATTGTCAAGAGGACTGGGCCAGTCAATGTGGCCAATTTGTGTCCGATGGGCGCACATAACGAAAACACCGACGAACCCCAGAGGAACGGAGAGCACGCGTGACACGCAGCGTGTACGTGACCGGAGTCGAGCGTGGCGACGGACGCCAGGTCGTGGAGCTGGGAGTCATGGAGCTCCTGACCCGCCATGTCGACCGGGTCGGCGTCTTCCGCCCCCTGGTGCACGACGACCCCGACCGCCTCTTCGACCTGCTGCGGGCGCGCTACCGGCTCGGCCAGTCCCCGGAGTCCGTCTTCGGCATGACCTACGAGGCCGCGGCCACGCTCCAGGCCGAGCGGGGCACCGACGAGCTGGTCTCGCAGCTGGTCGGCCGCTTCCACGAGGTGGCCGACGCGTATGACTACGTCCTGGTGCTGGGCAGTGACTACGCGGCCACCAGCCTCCCCGACGAGCTGGGGTTGAACGCGCGGCTGGCCAATGAGTTCGGCGCCTCGGTGATCACGGTGGTCGGCGGGCAGAAGCAGACCGCCGAGTCGGCCGGCGCCGAGGCCCACAACGCCTACCGCGCCTATGAGGGGCGGGGCTGCGAGGTGGTCGCGGTGGTCGTCAACCGGGTGGCGCCCGGCGACCGCGCGGCCATCGCCGAGCGGCTGGCCGCCAAGCTACCGGTGCCCAGCTATGTGCTGCCCGAGGACGGGTCGCTGTCGGCGCCCACCGTCTCCCAGATCGTCCGCTCCCTGGGCGCCGAGGTGCTGCTCGGCGATCACACCGGGCTCTCCCGGGACGTACGGGACTTCGTCTTCGGCGGCGCGATGCTGCCGACCTTCCTGCCCGCGCTGACCGAGGGCTGCCTGGTGGTGACGCCCGGGGACCGCGCGGACCTGATCGTCGGCGCGCTCGCCGCGCACAGCGCGGGCGCCCCGCCGATCGCCGGGGTGCTGCTCACCCTGGACGAGCGGCCGGGTCCCGACATCCTGGCGCTGGCCTCGCGGCTGGCCCCGGGGACCCCGGTGGTGTCGGTGGCGGGCGGGTCCTTCCCGACCGCGGCCGAGCTGTTCGCCGTCGAGGGCAAGCTCACGGCGAGCGCGCCGCGCAAGGCGGAGACCGCGCTCGGCCTCTTCGAGCGGCATGTGGACACCGCGGCGCTGACCGAGCGCATCTCGGTGGGCCGCTCCAGCCGGGTCACCCCGATGATGTTCGAGCGCGAGCTGATCGAGCGGTCCCGGTCCCGCCGCCGCCGGGTGGTGCTGCCCGAGGGCGCGGAGGAGCGGGTGCTGCGCGCCGCCGACGTACTGCTCCGCCGCGATGTGTGCGATCTCACACTGCTGGGCGAGGAGGAGCCGATCCGCAAGCGCGCCGCCGAGCTCGGCATCCAGCTCGCCGAGGCGCAGATCATCGATCCGCAGACCTCCCCGCTGCGGGAGCGCTTCGCGGAGGGCTACGCGAAGCTGCGCGCCCACAAGGGCGTCTCCTACGAGCTGGCGTACGACGTGGTGGCCGATGTGTCGTACTTCGGCACCCTGATGGTGCAGGAGGGGCTGGCCGACGGCATGGTCTCGGGCGCGGTGCACTCCACCGCCGCCACCATCCGGCCCGCCTTCGAGATCATCAAGACCGCCCCGGGCGCCCAGATCGTCTCCTCGGTCTTCTTCATGTGCCTGGCCGACCGGGTGCTGGTGTACGGCGACTGCGCGGTCAACCCGGACCCGGACGCCGAGCAGCTCGCGGACATCGCCATCCAGTCGGCGACGACGGCCGCCAAGTTCGGGGTGGAGCCGAGGATCGCGATGCTGTCGTACTCCACCGGCACCTCGGGCTCCGGCGCCGACGTGGACAAGGTCCGCAAGGCGACCGAGCTGGTCCGCGAGCGCCGCCCGGATCTGCTGGTCGAGGGCCCGATCCAGTACGACGCGGCGGTGGACGCCGCGGTGGCGGCGACCAAGCTGCCCGAGTCCGAGGTGGCGGGCAGGGCCACCGTGCTGATCTTCCCGGACCTGAACACCGGCAACAACACCTACAAGGCCGTGCAGCGCTCGGCGGGCGCCGTCGCGGTCGGCCCGGTGCTCCAGGGCCTGCGCAAGCCGGTGAACGACCTGTCCCGCGGGGCACTCGTACAGGACATCGTCAACACCGTCTCGATCACCGCCATCCAGGCCCAGTCCCCGGTCACCGCCACCTCCCCCACGTCCCCGACACAGAAGGCGCAGTCCGCGTGAACGGCTCCCGAGTCCTCGTCCTCAACTCCGGCTCCTCGTCCTTGAAGTACCAGCTGCTGGACATGGCCGACGGCTCCCGTCCGGCCTCCGGCATCGTGGAGCGCATCGGCGAGGGCCCCGTCACCGACCACGCGGCGGCCCTGAAGCAGGTGGCCGACGAACTGGCCGCCAAGGGCCTGGGCCTCCACTCGCCCGAGCTGGCGGCGGTCGGCCACCGGGTGGTGCACGGCGGCACCCGGTTCACCGAGCCGACCCTGATCACCGACGAGGTGGTCGAGGAGATCGAGAAGCTGATCCCGCTGGCCCCGCTGCACAACCCGGCCAATGTCACCGGGATCAAGGTGGCCCGAGCGCTGCGCCCGGACCTGCCGCAGGTCGCGGTCTTCGACACGGCGTTCCACTCCACCATCCCGGAGGCGGCGGCGCGCTACGCGATCGACGTGGCGACCGCCGACCGCTGGGGGGTGCGGCGCTACGGCTTCCACGGCACCTCGCACGCGTATGTCTCCCGGGCCACCGCGGAGCTGCTGGGCAAGGAGCCCGCGGAGGTCAACACGATCGTGCTGCACCTGGGCAACGGGGCCAGCGCCTCGGCGGTGCGCGGCGGCACCTGCGTGGAGACCTCGATGGGGCTGACGCCGTTGGAGGGCCTGGTGATGGGTACCCGGTCCGGGGACATCGACCCGGCGGCGATCTTCCATCTGTCCCGGGTGGGCGGTATGTCGACCGATGAGATCGACACGCTGCTCAACAAGCGCAGCGGTCTTGCCGGGCTGTGCGGGGACAACGACATGCGCGAGATCGGCCGCCGGATGGGCGAGGGCGACCAGGCCGCCCAGCTCGCCTTCGACATCTACATCCACCGACTGCGGAAGTATGTGGGTGCGTACACCGCGGTGCTCGGACGGGTGGACGCCATCGCGTTCACCGCCGGTGTGGGGGAGAACTCCGCGGCGGTACGGGAGGCGGCGACGCGCGGCCTCACCGCGTTCGGCATCGAGGTGGACGGCGTCCGCAACGCGCTGCGCTCCGCCACGGCGCGGCTGATCTCCACGGAGACCAGCCGGGTCGCGGTGGCCGTGGTGCCCACCGATGAGGAGCTGGAGATCGCCGGCCAGACGTATCGCCTGGTCAGCGCTTAGGGTCCGTCAGCAGGACCCTAGGCTCCGGTTCCGTTCCGCTATGCCCCTTGACTTGAATATTCCGCTCCGAAACAAACCCGATAGGATCTGCCCCATGCGCCGTTCCAAAATCGTCTGCACTCTGGGCCCCGCCGTCGACTCCTACGACCAGCTGAAGTCCCTGATCGAGGCCGGGATGAACGTGGCCCGGTTCAACATGAGCCACGGAAGCCACCCGGAGCATGAGGAGCGGTACCACCGCGTCCGCAAGGCCTCCGAGGAGACCGGGCACGCGGTCGGCGTCCTCGCCGACCTCCAGGGCCCCAAGATCCGTCTGGAGACCTTCAAGGACGGACCGGTGGAGCTGGTCCGCGGTGATGAGTTCATCATCACCACCGAGGACGTGGACGGTGACCGGACCATCTGCGGCACCACCTACAAGGGGCTGCCGGGCGATGTCTCCAAGGGCGACCAGGTCCTGATCAACGACGGCAACGTCGAGCTGCGGGTCACCGCCGTCGAGGGCCCGCGGGTGCGGACCATCGTCATCGAGGGCGGGGTGATCTCCGACCACAAGGGGATCAACCTGCCGGGTGCGGCGGTCAATGTGCCCGCGCTGTCCGAGAAGGACATCGAGGACCTGAAGTTCGCCCTGCGGATGGGCTGCGACATGGTCGCCCTGTCCTTCGTCCGGGACGCGGCCGACGTCCGGGACGTCCACCGGATCATGGACGAGGTGGGCCGCCGGGTGCCGGTGATCGCCAAGGTGGAGAAGCCGCAGGCGGTCGCCAACATGACCGATGTCGTCGCGGCCTTCGACGGGGTGATGGTGGCCCGTGGTGACCTCGCGGTGGAGTATCCGCTGGAGAAGGTCCCGATGGTGCAGAAGCGGCTGATCGAGCTCTGCCGCCGCAACGCCAAGCCGGTGATCGTCGCGACCCAGATGATGGAGTCGATGATCACCAACTCCCGGCCCACCCGCGCCGAGGCGTCCGACGTCGCCAACGCGATCCTGGACGGCGCCGACGCGGTGATGCTCTCCGCCGAGTCCTCGGTCGGCTCGTACCCGATCGAGACCGTCAAGGTGATGTCCCGGATCGTCCAGGCCGCCGAGCAGGAGCTGCTCTCGCGCGGTCTGCAGCCGCTGGTGCCCGGCAAGAAGCCGCGCACCCAGGGCGGTTCGGTGGCCCGTGCGGCGTGCGAGATCGCCGACTTCCTGGGCGCCAAGTCGCTGGTGGCCTTCACCCAGTCCGGTGACACCGCCCGCCGGCTGTCCCGCTACCGCGCCCAGCAGCCGATCGTGGCCTTCACCACCGACGCGTCCACCCGCAACCAGCTCACGCTGAGCTGGGGCGTGGAGTCCTTCGTGGTGCCGTACGTCGAGCACACCGACGCGATGGTCGACCTGGTCGACGCCGAACTGCTGAAGCTGGGCCGCTACTCCGCGGGCGACACCATGATCATGACCGCCGGTTCGCCCCCCGGCGTCCCCGGCACCACCAACATGGTCCGGGTGCACCACCTGGGCGGCGCGAACCAGTAGGCGCCGAACCCCGCCCGTAACGCGTCCGTGGGCACCGTCTCCGAGTGGAGGCGGTGCCCACGGGCGTTTCCCTCCTCATGGAGGGGTGTGCGGCTCCCGAACGGGTCGGTGGGGGCGCGGGATCACTCCCCGGTCTTGAACAGGTGCATACCGGGAACGGTCAGGGTGCCGCCGAACTGGCCGGCCTGGGTGACCGTGACATCGGTGAAGAACACCTCGGGGATGTTCACCGGCGGCGGGCTCTTGGGGCTGAAGGTGATCGGGATGAGCCCCAGCAGGTTCCCCTTCAGCTCCTCGGTGTACATGGTCACCGTGCCGTCCCGAATGGTCGACGTGGACCCCTCGCGGGCCTGCACATGCGTGGTGGTCCCGGCCGGGCCCACCACGAGCTGGTGGAGGTCCTTGATGTCCACGCCCGAGGCGGTGAACTTCAGGACCTTCTTGATCTGGCCCCCCTGCGTCTTGACCTCCACGATGCCCTTGTAGTCCAGGCCGTGCAGGCTCAGCATCGTGCTCTTGAGGGTCCAGGGGTCCTCGGGCAGCAGGCTCGAGGTCGGGTCCGTCTCGGCGTTGTCGTACGCGTCGGCGTCGAACTTCGGGCAGGGGAACGCCTCCTTGCCGTCGGCGTCCTTCGAGGCGGACGCGGAGGGCTTGGGAAGCGCCTTGTCCGCCTTGTCCTTGGCGTCGTCGACGGTCTTGCCCACCTCGTCCACCGTGTCCTTGACGCCCTTGCCCACCTTGTCCACCGTGTCCTTGACCGGATCGGTGGGCTTGTCGGAGGACTTGGACTTGGACGGGGACGGCGACGGAGACGGCGACGAACCGGACTTGTCGCCGGCGGACGGGCTCGGCGAGGCGCTCGGCCCGGCCGACTCGTCCCCGCTCTTGTCGCCGGGCGTGAGGACGTCGTGCAGCACGTCCCCGAGTCCCAGCGGGTCCAGCGGGTTCTTGGACTTGGAGGGGCTCGGCGAGGCCGAGGGCTCCTTCGACTCCTTCTCGTCCGCGGAGTCGGAGGACGGAGTGGAGGAGGACGGGGACGGAGACGGCGTGTGAGCGGCCTTGTCGTCCTGGGACCCGGTCCGGCCGTCCGAGGACTCCTCAGAGCCCTTGGAGCCGTCCTGGGAGCCCTTCTCGGACGAACCCTTGGAGTCCTTGGCGTCCTTGGAGTCCTTGTTCTCGCTCTGCGAGTCCGAGGCGTCCTTGCCGCCCTTGGTGTCGTCCTTGTCCGTCTCGTCCGGCTGGGACACACACGGTCCGGGCTTGTAGCGGTCCTCGGGCCGGGGGTTGGCCGAGGCGAGCTGCGGGGTGAGCCCCATGCCCATCAGCACGGCCGTCGGCATGGCGGCCAGCGCTATGGCCTTACCGGCTGGCACCTGAAGGCGGGTGAGGACCGACTTCTTCGGTGCCGCGTGCCGTGGGCCGGTTCTGACCCGGCGTGGGCTCACTCCCTCCGGCCGCTCGGGTCGGTCTTCACCCCGCACGGTGCCTCCCATTCGTGGCTTCCTGGTCCGGCGCGGACCCGGCCCCGGCCGGCTCCGGCACGCTTCCACCGTTCCCGTCGTCCTCCGACACGTTTCCCGGCCCCTCGGCCGGCTGCGCGGAGGGAGCCTCCCCGGGCGCCCAGGCGATGCTCATGCCGCCGCCGAAGAGCGCGAGCAGGAATCCCATCAGGAAGCCGCCGAAGTTCGAGACGGGGATCGACACCAGACCGAGCAGGATCGTGGCGACTCCGGCGAACACCCGCACCATGGGCTGGAACCACATGGTCAGGCCCAGGACCACCAACAGCACCCCGATGATCAGCGAGGCCGATCCGGCGGTGGTGGACATGTTGATGGTGAATCCACCGGCGTTGAGGTCGTTGTACGGGAAGTACATGATCGGTACGCCTGCCAGCAGGCTCAACAGCCCCGCCCAGAACGGGCGCTGCCAGCGCCATGCCCTGAAGGACTCCCGCCAACGGCTGATACGGTCACTCGCCCCCGGCGACTCGGCACTCATTGAAAACAGCTCCCTGGGGCTGGCGATCGGTGTGATCGCGGTTGTTCTACAGCGAGTACTAGCCTGGCGCATACACGCTGCGGGTCGATGCCCGGGTGAGGGGCAGCACCGCGGCCCCCCACCCATGGCTCAGCTGATCAGAAGCACTCGTTCTTGCCCTTGCTGACCTTCATCGAAAGGCCGGAGAGCTTGAACGTGCCCGCGCTGGTCGCCCAGGCGGTCTGCTTCACACCGATCAGCGTGGCGGAATCGGACTGCTGGCCGAACGAACCGGGATCGGCAGCGTCGCCCTTGTGAATGCCGGGACCCTTGTGGGCGTCACCCGCCGCGACACCGATGTCGATCCCACGGAACGTGGCGTCCGCGTTGAGCTGATCGAGATCGATGAAGAGGTTCTTGGCCTCAACCTTCTTGCTGCCGTTGCCGGCCGTCAGCTTCAGCGACACATCGCCGAAGACCGGAACCGGGATCACGACCGACTGGCAGAGGCCCTTGAGCTTCGCGCTCTTGAACGCCGACACCGCGACGGGGATCTTCTTGCCCCCGTGCTGGGTGTCAAGCGCGCCGTACTGCGCGAACCCGGTGCCGTCGAGCCGGTCGACCGAGACCTTGAACTGCTGACCGGACACGTTGAACGAGGCCGCGAGCGCACCCTGGGACAGGGCGACGCCGATCGCGGCCGTGGCAGCAACGCTCGGCACCATGACAACGGCGAACCGCTTCCATCTGGTGCCGCCACGAGCCACGGACTCCATGACTTTCCTCCTTCTCGGACGTACATCTCCGGCCGGGGCTGGGCCCCGGACCTGGGATGGGAGAAGTGCTACGTCCTCGGGAAGGAGAGCGCCCACGTCTCACAGGCGCACACCGCACCCGAAACACCGGCGATCACCCCCGAGCGACAACCACTGGCCACGCAATCTCGCGCAACCTCCTGGACAGGCCCTGCCTTGTGGGCAGAGACCCCCCTGTCCACGGTCGGCGCCACTGCCGCCGACCTGCCCGGTGGGGACCCAACCACACCGACGCGCCGACCGGATGCCGAGCTACGGGGGGATGGACCGAGCTTGGCCGATCGTGGTCCATTCCCGGCTTGGGCACAAGGGGTTCGTTACTAGCGAGTAACGGACGGATAACCGAACCGCGGCAGGACGGTCGAGATCGGGCACGTACGGTTGCCGGACAGTGACCGGAAAGAGAGGGAGATTTACTCCAAGACCGGACAAAGTCCGGGGTTGCCTTTACTGGCAGTAACAGCGACCGCGTTTACCAAGTTTTGGCAAAGAGCGGTCGCTGTTTTGTTTGAGGAGCCGGAGGTCAGAACAGCACCCGCGCCAACGCGCCGCGCGCCGCCACCACTCGGGGGTCCTCACCGCCGATCACGTCGAAGAGACTCAGGAGATGAACGCGGGCCGCGTCCCGGTCCTCCCCCGCCGTACGGCGCACCACGTCCACCAACCGGCCGAAGGCGTCCTCCACATGACCGCCCACCAGGTCGAGGTCGGCCGCCGCGATCTGGGCCTTGGCGTCCGCCGGGTTCTCCGCGGCCGCCTTGCGCACCTGCGCGGCGTCCACGCCCTGAACGCGCTCCAGCAACTGGGCCTGCGCCAGGCCCAGCTTGGCCTCGCTGTTGGCGGGGTCGTCGGCGAGCAGGTTCTGGTACGCCCGCACCGCACCGCCCAGGTCACCGGCGTCCAGCGCCTGGTGGGCCGCGGCGAGCGCGATGTCCTGCGGCGACTCGGGGACCTCCGGGGCGGCCTCCTCGGCACCCTCGTCCTGGGCGCCGGGTTCGACCGGTGCACCCACGATGCCGAACTGCTGCTCCGCCGCCTGGATCAGCTGGTCCAGCACCTGGCGGATCTGTGCCTCGGGCGCGGCGCCCTGGAAGAGCGGCACCGGCTGGCCCGCGATCACCGCGAAGACCGCGGGGATGCCCTGGACGCCGAACTGCTGGAAGAGCATCTGGTTGGCGTCGACGTCGATCTTCGCGAGGACGAACCGCCCCGCGTACTCCGTGGCCAGCCGCTCCAGGACGGGACCGAGCTGCTTGCACGGCTCGCACCACTCGGCCCAGAAGTCGATGACGACCGGCACTTCGGTGGAGCGCTGCAGGACGTCCTGCTGAAAACCCGCCTCGTCGACATTGAAGATCAGACGGCCGGGCGCCGGCGCGCCCCCGGTGCGGGCCGTCTCGGCCCGCGCCCGCTCCGCCTTCTGCTTCGCTTCTCCGGCCGCCTTCACCGCGGCGAGGTCGACCACTCCACTCATGGACATGTTCCGTGGCTGCATGGTCCCATCCTCCCCTCTCAGCGCGGTGAAGGGAAAAGCGCATCAGCCGATGGACCGGCCGTGGCATGCCCTTACGCTACGAGTCGTAGCGTAACTCACCCGGGACGATGCGCGGTACTGGCGGGTAGGGTGCCGCGCATGAGCCCGTCCGCACGCCGCACCGGGCGCCCGCGCAGCGCCGAGGCCGACCGCGCCATCCTCGGCGCCACGCGTGCCGCCCTGGTGGAACTGGGCTGGGCGAAGCTGACCCTGGGCGATGTGGCGGCACGCGCCGGAGTCGCCAAGACGACCCTCTACCGCCGCTGGGCGAGCAAGTGCGAACTGGTGGTGGACGCGGTCGCGGCGGTCTTCGACGAACACCTGGAAGCGGGCGACCACGGCAGTCTGCACGCCGATGTGGAGGCCGCGGTGATCCGGCTGGGGGCGCTGCTGGAGCGCCCCGAGACGGGCACCGCGCTGATGGCCGTCCTCGCCGAGGCCATGCACGACGAGTCGCTGCGCCGCCGGGTGCGCTCGGCGATCGTGGACCGGCAGAAGCGGCTGGTGGCGATCGGCCGGGAGCGCGCCCGGCTCCGCGGTGAGCTGCCGCGCGAGGAGGACCCGGAGGCGTCGGCCCGCAACGCGGACCTGATCTTCGACGCGGTCGCCGGGACGGTGCTCCACCGGCTGATGGTCAGCGCGGAGCCGGTGGACCCGCGCTGGGCGCGGGACTTCACGGATCTGCTGCTGTACGGGATGGCCGGAGCGGACTCCGACGGCGCGGCGGCCGCCGGACCCGCCCCGGACCCGGCTCAGAAGCCGGCCGGCTCCGTGTAGACACCCCACTCGTCGCGGAGGGCGTCGCAGATCTCGCCGAGCGTGGCCTCGGCGCGCACCGCGGCCAGCATCGGCTCGATCATGTTGGAGCCCTCGCGGGCGGCGGCGATCATCGCCCGGATCCCCTTGGTGATCTCGGCCTCGTCGCGCCCGGCCTTACGGCCGCCCAGCACCCGCACCTGCTCGCGCTCGACCTCGTGGCTGACCCGCAGGATCTCCAGATCGCCGGTGACCGAGCCCTCGTGGCAGTTGACGCCGACGACCTTCTTGTCGCCCTTCTCCAGGGCCCGCTGGTAACGGAAGGCGGATTCGGCGATCTCGCCGGTGAACCAGCCGTCCTCGATGCCCTGGAGGATGCCCGCGGTGATCGGCCACCGCGGCTCCTGCCCGTCCGGCACCGTGCGGCGGCCGCGTTCCTTGATCTGCTCGAAGATCTTCTCGGCGTCGGCCTCGATCCGGTCGGTCAGCGCCTCGACATACCAGGAACCGCCCAGCGGATCGGCCACATTGAGCAGCCCGGTCTCCTCCATCAGCACCTGCTGGGTGCGCAGGGCGATCTCGGCGGCCTGCTCGCTGGGCAGGGCGAGGGTCTCGTCCAGGGCGTTGGTGTGCAGCGAGTTGGTGCCGCCGAGGACCGCGGCGAGGGCCTCCACGGCGGTCCGCACCACGTTGTTGTACGGCTGCTGGGCGGTGAGCGAGACCCCGGCGGTCTGGGTGTGGAACCGCAGCCACTGCGCCTTCTCGGTGGTCGCCCCGTAGACATCGCGCATCCAGCGGGCCCAGATCCGGCGGGCGGCGCGGAACTTGGCGATCTCCTCGAAGAAGTCGACATGCGCGTCGAAGAAGAAGGACAGGCCGGGCGCGAAGGTGTCGACGTCCAGGCCCCGGGAGAGGCCGAGCTCCACGTAACCGAAGCCGTCGGCGAGGGTGTACGCGAGTTCCTGCGCGGCCGTCGCCCCGGCCTCGCGAATGTGATAGCCGGAGACGGACAGCGGCTTGTACGCGGGGATGCCCTCGGAGCAGTACTCCATCAGGTCGCCGATCAGCTTCAGATGCGGCTCCGGCGGGAAGAGCCACTCCTTCTGGGCGATGTACTCCTTGAAGATGTCCGTCTGGAGCGTGCCGTTCAGCCGTGAGATGTCCACGCCCTGGCGCTCGGCGGCGACCAGGTACATACAGAAGACCGGGACGGCCGGACCGCTGATGGTCATCGAGGTGGTGACATCGCCGAGCGGGATGTCCTTGAAGAGGATCTCCATGTCGGCGGCGGAGTCGATGGCGACACCGCAGTGGCCGACCTCGCCGAGCGAGCGGGGGTCGTCGGAGTCGCGGCCCATCAGGGTGGGCATGTCGAAGGCGACCGAGAGCCCGCCGCCGCCCGCCTTGAGGATCATCTTGTAGCGCTCATTGGTCTGCTCGGCGTTGCCGAACCCGGCGAACTGGCGGATGGTCCAGGCCCGGCCCCGGTACCCGGTGGCGTAGAGACCACGGGTGAACGGGAACTCCCCGGGCCAGCCGATCCGCTCGAACCCCTCCACGGAGTCGCCCGGGGCGGGTCCGTAGACCGGCTCGACGGGGTCCCCCGACAGCGTGCTGCGCGTCCAATCCCTTGGGGGCTTCGCCCCCAAACCCCCGGCCGCGTCATGCTTGCGTGCCGCGTCGTACCGGGCCTGCCAGCGTCGGCGGCCCGCCTCAATGCCTTCGGCGTCCATGCTTCAAAAGTACTTGGACGTCCTACTAATTGTCGACGGGAGACTCGCCACACCCGGCCGAACGGGTGACCCCGGCACATGCGTCCGCGCGCCGCGTCCGGGCCCGGACGGGACGCGCGGAGTGCCTCGAACCCGTGGGTCAGACCTGGGCGGGCGCTGGTTCGGCGCCGCTGACCAGCGGCTCCACATCGTGGGTGACCTTACGCTCGACGAAGAACGCCGCCGTCGGGATGGTGCCCGCCACCAGGACCCACAGCAACTTGCCGAACGGCCACTTGGCCTTGGAGCCGAGGTCGAAGGCGAAGACCAGGTAGACGATGTAGAGCACGCCGTGGATCTGGGAGACCACGAGCGTGAGGTCCTCGCCCGTGTCGAAGCCGTACTTGAACACCATGCAGGTGCAGAGCACGAGCAGCATCACTGCGGTGATGTAGGCCATGACCCGGTAGCGGGTCAGCACGCTGCGTTTCATGCCCTGAGCGTAACCGCCCGTTCCGGGGCGATCTTCGCCGCCCCCGGTTCTTCGGCGGCTCCTCGGCGGCTCTTCGGCGGCCGCCCCCGAAGCCCCGCTCAGTCGTCCTCGAAGTCCTCCGCCGAGACCCTCAGCGGGCGCAGCATCTCGAAGATCCGGCCGCAGTCCTCGGCGTCGTAGACCCCGAGCCCGAACTCCATCGCCATCAGATCGCGGCTGGCCGACTCGACCACCTCGCGGCCCCGGTCGGTGATCGAGGCCAGGGTGCCGCGGCCGTCGTTGGGGTTCGGCCGCTTGTCGACCAGACCCGACTTGACCAGGCGGTCCACCGTATTGGTGACCGAGGTCGGGTGGACCATCAGCCGCTCGCCGATCTTGGACATGGGCAGCTCACCGGCCTTGGAGAAGGTGAGCAGCACCAGCGCCTCATAGCGGGCGAAGGTCAGTCCGTAGGGTCTGACGACCGCGTCGACCTGGCTGAGCAGGATCTGGTGGGCCCGCATGATCGAGGTGATCGCGGCCATCGACGGCACGGAACCCCACCGCTGCTTCCAGAGCTCATCGGCGCGGGCGATGGGGTCGAACGACAGGCTGAGCGGCTTCGGCACACCACCGACCCTACCGGCCGGTCATATCGTGGTCAGCCCTATCTCACACTTCGGGCCGCACGGGCCCGGCGACCGTGCGCCGCACCTCCAGCGCCACCAGCAGCGAGCCCAGCGCCCCGCAGCCGCCCGCCGTCGCGGCCACCACATGGACCGGTACGAACTCGGCGACCGCGCCCGAGACCGCCATGCCGAGACCCTGCGCGGTCATCAGCCCGGCCGTCATCACCGTCATCGCGCGGCCGCGCAGCTCATCGGGGACGGCGGCGAAGAACCACTGGTCGAGGCCGAGGCTGTAGGCGATACCGCAGCCGGTCAGCACCTGGAGGGCCAGCGCCCAGCCGAACGACGGATGGAGGGCGTACCCCAGGGCGGGCAGCATCGCCGCGACGCCGACCGGCAGCGTCAGCCGGGCTCGGGCGCGCGGCCCCAGCAGCGAGCCCACCAGCGCCTCGCTGGCGACCGCGCCCACCGGCATCCCGCACATCAGCAGCCCGAGACCCACCGAGCCGAGGCCCAGCCCATCGGAGTACGGCGTCAGCAGGACCTCGGGCATCACCACGAACATCGGCGGCACCCACGACAGCAGCATCAGCGCCCGGATCCGGCGGTCCGCGAACAGCCGCCGGATCCCGCTCAGCGAGTCCCCGAGCAGGGTGCACCTCCCAGCGGTAGCTGGGGGAGCCCCGCCCCCGGCCGCCTGCCGCGCCGGGCGGCGGCGGGTGCCGAAGCGGAGCACCAGCGCCGAGCCGACGAGCGCCGCCGCGGTGAGCGCCAGCGCGGCCCGCGGCGAGACGGCGGCCAGCAGCAGCCCGCCGACGCCGAACCCGGCGAGCTGCGCGGTCTGGGCGGTGATCCGGATGACCGAGCGGCCCAGTACGAAGGCGTCGCCCTCGCCGAGGATGTCGCCGAGCGTCGCCGACCGGGTGCCGCTGAACACCGGGGAGATCGCGGCGGGCACACAGCGCAGCGCGAGCAGCACGGCCACCGGAATCCCCGGCACCACCATGGCGGCCACGCACGCGGCGTGCACCAGATCGCAGACCACCAGCACCCGGCGGGCCGGGAAACGGTCGGCGACGGAGGACAGCAGGGCGCCGCCGATCACGTACGGCAGCATCGAGGTGGCGAACGTCAGGGCGCTGAGCAGCGGCGATCCGGTGAGCCGGAAGACCAGGACGGACAGCGCGAGCTGGCCGACCACCTCGCCCAGCATGGAGACCAGATGCGCGGCGAAGACGGCCCGGAACTCCCGGACCGCGAACACCGCGCGGTAGCCAACGCTCCCCGGGCCCCGCGGCGGCCCCTCGTCGGCGCCGGACGCGAGCTCGGGTCGGGAGGCTTGCGCGCCGGGGCGCGACTCGAGGGGGCCGGTGGTGCCGGGCCCGGAGGGCGTTGACATGCCGGAAGCGTGCCCGTGCGGGCGGGGCGCGCTCTAGTGTTTCGGACTGAGCCGAATCTTCGGGCCCGGGGGGTGACGCCATGCCACTGCATATGCAGTTCGGTGCCGACGATCTGCTGCGCTGCCGGTTCGCCATCTCGCCGCTGTGCCAGACCCATGAGGCGGTGCGCACGCTGCGCCGGACCGAGCGGCACGGCTATCACCTGCCGTGGCTGCGCCGGGTGCGGGAGGCGCTGGCCGGGCTCGATCTGTCGGAGCTGTGGCTGCTGATGCCGGGGCGCGGCTACACCCCGGACTTCCTGGGCCCGCCGCCGGAGGTGCCGTACGCGCCGTTCGAGGACGAGCTGGCGCGGCTGCGGGCCACGGACCCCGCCGCCGCCCGCCGTGAGCTGGCCCTGTCGCTGGAGTGCACCCCGGGGGCGGCCGGGTCCGCGCGGGGCCGGGCGATGCTGGACGATCCGGCGCGGGCCGTCCAGCGGCTGGGGGATGTGACCGAGGCCGCCTGGCGGGCCCTGGTGGCACCGGACTGGCCCCGGCTGCGGGCCCTGCTGGAGGCCGATATCGCCTATCGCTCCCGGCAGCTGGCCGAGGGCGGTCTGGAGCGGCTGTTCGCGGATCTGCGCCCGGCGCTGCGCTGGACCGACGGTACGCTCACCATCCGCAACTCCGTGGTGCCCGCCCAGACGCAGGACCTCGACGGCCGGGGGGTGCTGCTGATGCCCAGCGTCTTCGTCTGGCCGGATGTGATCAGCGGCTTCGCCCCGCCGTGGCAGCCCACGGTGATCTATCCGGCGCGCGGGGTCGGCGGGCTGTGGCGGGAGCCGGACGCGGTCACGGCGGACGCGCTCGTACGGCTTCTGGGGGCCGGCCGCGCCGCGATCCTCTCCGGTCTTGAGGAGCCCGCGTCCACCACGGCCCTGGCCGCCCGGCACCGGCTGGCGCCCTCGTCGGTCTCGGCGCATCTGGCGGTGCTGCGCGCCGCCGGGCTGCTCAGCTCACGCCGCCAGGGCCATCAGGTGCTGTACGAGCGCACCCCGCTGGGCATGGCCCTGGTGGGCGGGGGCTGAGTGCCCCGCCCTACCCGAGGATTCACGCGGAAAGGTGCCGCTCGACCGTCTCGACCTTGGAGGTCAGACCGTCCGTGACACCCGGGCGGATATCGGCCTTGAGGACCACCGAGACCCGGGGCGCCCGCGCCTCCACCACCGCGACGGCGCGCCTGACGACGTCCATGACCTCGTCCCACTCGCCCTCGATCGAGGTGAACATCGCGTCCGTACGGTTCGGCAGCCCCGACTCGCGGACCACCCGCACCGCGTCGGCCACGTACTCCCCCACGTCCTCGCCGACGCCCAGCGGCGTCACCGAAAAGGCGACGATCATGCGTTGACCACGCCCTCCTTACGGGCGCGGGCCGCGATCACCCCGGCCTCGGTCTCCCGCTTGAGCTTGCGCTCGGCGAAGAAGCCGCCGGTGGGCAGGACGGAGAGGACGAAGTACAGGGCCGCGGTCTGCCACTTCCACTTGGCGCGGTTCCAGGCGTCCGCCCAGAAGACCACGTAGAGGATGAAGAGGACGCCGTGCACCATGCCCATCACCGGCACCGCGTTGAAGTCCGTGGTGCGCTTGAGCACCGAGCAGATGAGCAGCAGCAGGAACGACACGGCCTCGGGCGCGGAGACCAGGCGGAGCCGGCGCAGCGCGGTGGCGGTCTTGAAGTCCACGAGAGCACCTTCGTGTGAAGAGAGAGACACGGACCAGCTTGTGAAGCAATGCACAAGCTTTCGCCCATTGTCGCAGCCTCGCGGGCGATCTCCGCCCGGGGGGCACCTCATGCCCCGGTGCTCCCTGTCCGGCGACGTCGCCGGACCGCTAACGTCGGCTCCGTGGCTCAGTTTCGGCTCCAGGGAAGCAGGGTGCTCGCGGTCGACCTGACCGGCGACTCCGTGAAGGCAAAGAACGGCGCGATGGTCGCCTACGAGGGGGAGATGACCTTCAAGAAGAGGACGGGCGGCGGGGAGGGGCTGCGCGGGATCATGACCCGCCGGCTCACCGGTGAGCAGATGGCGGTCATGGAGGTGAAGGGGCACGGCACGTGCTACTTCGCCGACCGGGCGAGCGAGATCAACCTGGTGTCGCTGCAGGGCGAGAAGCTCTATGTGGAGGCCAGCAATCTGCTGTGCACGGACGCCGCGCTGCGCACCGGCACCTCCTTCACCGGGCTGCGCGGCTCCTCGCAGGGCAACGGGCTGTTCACCACCACCGTCGAGGGCACCGGCCAGGCCGCGCTCGTCTCCGACGGCGCGGCGGTCGTGCTGCGCGTCACCCCGCAGACACCGCTCCAGGTCGACCCGGGCGCGTACATCGCCCACACCGGCGGTCTCAAGCAGCACTTCCAGGCGGGGGTGAACTTCCGCGCGCTGATAGGCGAGAGCGGCGGGGAGTCCTTCCAGATCCGCTTCGAGGGGGACGGGCTGGTCTACGTCCAGCCGAGCGAGCGCAACACGATCGGGGGTGAGGTGTGATGCCGTTCAACGTACTCACCTCGCGGATGGTGGAGGCCCGGGTGATGCCCGGACAGACCCTGTTCAGCCAGCGCGGCGCGATGCTCGCCTATCGCGGGGACGTCCACTTCACGCCCAGCATCACCGGCGGCCAGGGCGGGGTGCGGGGAATGATCGGGCGGCGGGTCACCAACGAGGCCACCCCGCTGATGACCGTCGAGGGCCAGGGCACGGTGATGTTCGGGCACGGCGGCCACCACGTCCATGTGGTCGACCTGGCCGGCGACACCCTCTACGTGGAGTCGGACCGGCTGCTGGCCTTCGACGGCTCGCTGCGCCAGGGCACGATGTTCCTGGGCTCCCAGGGCGGGGTGATGGGCATGGTGCGCGGCCAGGTCACCGGCCAGGGGCTGTTCACCACCACCCTGGAGGGGCACGGCTCCGCGGCGGTCATGGCGCACGGCGGGGTGCTGGAGCTGCCGATCGGCCCGGGACGTCCGGTGCATGTCGATCCGCAAGCCTATGTCGCCCACCGGGGTGATGTTCGCAATAAGCTCTCGACGGCGATCGGCTGGCGCGAAATGGTGGGCCGCGGCTCGGGGGAGGCGTTCCAACTGGAGCTGTCCGGCACCGGCATGGTCTACGTCCAGGCATCGGAGGAGAAGCTGTGAACGGCCCCGTCATCCATGACGTCTGGACGCTGCCCGTCGACGACAACATCAATCCGTACGCCTTCAGCGTGGATCTGAACGGTCAGTGGTTCCTGCAGAAGGGGAAGATGGTCGCCTACTACGGGCAGATCGACTTCCAGGGCGTCGGCCTCGGCCACCTCGACCACCTCATCGCGCACAGCTTCCACTCCCCGCTGCACGCGGCGGACTGGGTGGTGGCCGAGGGCCAGGGCAAGATGGTGCTCGCGGACCGCGCCTTCGACGTCAACTCCTACGACCTCGACGACGGCAACCTCTCCATCCGGTCCGGCAATCTGCTCGCCTTCCAGCCCTCGCTGTCCCTGAAGCAGTCCATCGTGCCGGGCTTCCTCACCCTCCTCGGCACGGGGAAGTTCGTGGCCGCCTCCAACGGGCCCGTGGTCTTCATGGAGCCGCCGATCCGGGTGGACCCCCAGGCGCTGGTCGGCTGGGCGGACTGCCCGACGCCGTGCCACCACTACGACCACGAGTATCTGCGCGGCTTCCTCGGAGCCGTCCGGTCGCATACGGGCATCGGCGGCGCATCGGGCGAGGAGCACCAATTCGAGTTCGTGGGCGCGGGGACCGTACTGCTCCAGTCCACGGAGGAGGTGGTCGCCGAGATATCGGTCGGCGAGACAGGGGGTACCGGTTCGTGAGCACGAAGGTGCGGAGTGTAACGTCGAACAGGTGACCTCTAGCCCGATACATCCATTGGTTCGGAATTCAACTTCTATAGGTAGAATACATCCCATGGAGACCGAGAACGGCACGGCTGCGCGCTGGCTCAGCGACGAGGAACAGCGCGCCTGGCGCACCCATCTGGACGTCAGCCGGCTGCTGACCTACCAGCTCGAAAAAGACCTGCAGCCGTTCGGCCTGACCATGAACGACTACGAGATCCTGGTCAATCTCTCGGAGTCGGAGGACCACCGGATGCGGATGAGCGATCTCGCGTCCGCGACCCTGCAGTCCAAGAGCCGGCTGTCCCACCAGATCACCCGGATGGAGAACGCCGGTCTGGTACGCCGCGAGAACTGCGAATCGGACCGGCGGGGGCTGTACGCCGTGCTGACCGAGCAGGGCTGGGACACCATGCGCAAGGTCGCCCCCCATCATGTGGCGTCCGTGCGCAGGCACTTCATCGATCTGCTCGCGCCGGAGGACCTCAAGGCGCTGTACGGATCGCTGGTGCCCGTCGCGGAGCATCTGCGCACCCAGCGGGGCCGGGTCTAGGGGCGAAGCCCCCCGGATCCCCCGTGGGCCGCACCGGCCCCACGACCTACGTCGGCAGCCGCAGCTCGAACAGTGCGCCGCCCTCGGGGGCCGTCCGGACGGCCAGGGTGCCGCCGTGGCGCGCCGCCACGTCCCGCGCGATGGCGAGGCCGAGCCCGGCCCCGCCGTCGTCGCGGCTGCGGGCGTCGTCGAGCCGTACGAACCGCTCGAAGATCCGCTCCCGCTCGGCCTCGGGCACCCCCGCGCCGTCGTCCGCGACCTCGAGCACGGCCCACCGGCCCTCCTCGCGCACCGCCACCCGCACCCCGCTCCGGGCGTGCCGCTGGGCGTTGTCGACCAGGTTGCCCAGCACCTGGGCGAGCTGCCCGCGCGAGCCCGGCACCGCGACCGGCGCCGTCTCGTCCCGCACCGGCACCCGGTCCGTCACCCGCTGGGCCAGTTCCTCGCGCACCAGGGCGTCCAGCGCCACCGGCGTCCCTCCGGTGGGCCGCTCCCCCGCGTCCAGCCGGGCCAGCAGCAGCAGATCGGCCGCGAGCCGCTGGAGCCGCACCACGTCCGCCACCGCGCCGTCCAGGTCCAGCAGCTCCGGATGGGCGGCGCCCACCTCCAGCTGGGTGCGGAGCGAGGCCACCGGAGAGCGCAGCTCATGGGAGGCGTCGGCCACGAAGGCCCGCTGCCGCTCCACGGACGCCTCCAGCGCGGTGAGCGTCTCGTTGGTGGTCCGGGCCAGCCGCGCCACCTCGTCGTGCGACCCCGGCTCGGGCACCCGCCGGGACAGGTCCGTGCTCGCCGTGATGGCGGCCATCTCGCGCCGGATGCCCTCCACGGGCCGCAGCGCACGCCGGGTCACCAGCCAGGTCACGGCCGCCACGACCAGCAGCAGCAGCGGCAGCCCGAGCAGCATCGCGTTCCGCACCGTGGTGACCGCGCCGCGCTCGGTGGCCAGCGGGGCGCCCGCGTAGACGGTGACGTCCTCGCCGGAGGTGTCGGTGGCCCGCACGGCCGCCCAGACGTAGTCGGCGGTCTCCCCGTCGACACGGGCGGAGCCGTCGCCGTACTCCTCCCCGGAGGAGACCTTTCCGGCGCCGCGGTCGTCATCGTCGGTGTCGTCGTCGTCCGTGACGCCCGCCGCGACGGGCCTCACGGACGCGCTCCCGGTGCCCGTCACGGCCTCCAGATCCTCGCTGACCGCCCGCACCCGGCCGTCCTCGTCCACGACCTGCACCGGGACGCTCTCGTCCAGCTTCAGCGACCCGTAGCCCGCCCCGGCGGCTATCTTCGACGCCACCTCCCGCGCGTCCACCTGGGCCTTCAGCCGTGCCTGGTCCCCGAGGTCGGAGCGCAGCACCTGCAGCACCGCGATCCCCGCCGCCACCAGGGCCACCGCCACCACCAGGGTCGCCCCGAGCGCGGCCCGCGCCCGCACCGAACCGAACACCTCACGCACGGAGCCGGTACCCCGCTCCCCTTACGGTCTCGATGAGCCCCGCGCCCAACTTGCGGCGCAGGGCGCTCACATACACCTCGACGATATTGGGGTCGCCGTCGTAGGCGAAGTCCCACACATGCTCCAGGATGTCCGGCTTGGAGACAACGTCCCCCGCCCGCGTCGCCAACTGCTCCAGCACGGAGAACTCCTTGGCGGTCAGCGGCACCTCCCGGCCGTCCCGCTCCACCCGGCGCGCACCCCGGTCCACGGTGAGCGGCCCCACCCGCACCACGGGGGACGCCCCGGGGCCGCGCCGCCGCAGCAGCGCCCGTATCCGCGCCACCAGCACCACATACGAGAACGGCTTGGTCAGATAGTCGTCGGCCCCGGTGTCGAGCCCCTCCGCCTCGTCGTACTCGCCGTCCTTGGCGGTGAGCATCAGGATCGGCACCTCGTGCCCGGCCGCCCGGAGCGCCGCGCATACGCGGTAGCCGTTCAGCCCCGGCAGCATGATGTCGAGGACGACGAGGTCGTAGACCCCCTCCTGAGCGCGGTGCAGCCCCTCCAGGCCGTCGTGCGCCACATCGACGGCGAACCCCTCCGCCCGCAGCCCCTTGGCCAGCGACAGGGCCAGCCGCCGCTCGTCCTCCACGATCAGCACACGCATGCGACCAGCGTCGCAGAGCGAACCTGAAGATCTCTTCAGGCGGCTTCAGGTGGGCTTCAGCATCGGTCGGCCAGGGTGGTTGGCGTCCGAACACGAATGGGGAGGAACCCACATGAAGCGCATCATCATCGCATCTGTCGCCGCAGCCGCCCTGGTCGGCGGCGGTACGGCCGTCGCGGTGGCGGGCGACGGGACGGACGGCGCACGGTCCTCGTCCACCGCCTTCCGGGCGACCGACGCCCGCGCGTCCTTGTCCGACGCCGCCCATGCCGCGCTGAGGGCCGTCCCGGGCACGCTGGACTCCATCGACCGCGACCACGGCCGCTGGGAGGCGGACGTCCTGGGCAAGGACGGCAGGTGGCACGAGGTCACGCTGGACGCCAACGGCAAGGTGACCGGCCAGCGGGTGGACCGGGACGACGACAGCGACCCCGAGGCCAAGGCCCTGCGGCAGGCCACCGTCTCGGCCACCGAGGCGGCTCAGAAGGCCGCGTCCCAGGGCACGGTGACCTCCGTGGAGTTCGACGACGACCGCACCCAGTCATGGGAGGTCGAGACCGTGAAGCACCACAAGGAGCGCGACCTGAACGTAGACGCCCACTCGGGCAAGGTCACCCAGGCCCCGGCAGACGACGACCACGGCGACGACGACTAGGGAGAGCCGCCGACGAGGCAGGAGGGGGCGGGGTCGGAGGGGCGGGGTCCTGGACACTTACGTGTATTTGTGGCGCCAATTACCGGCCAACACAACGCTCATCGGCCGTCGGCGCCGTAAATATACGGTCCAGGGCCCCGCCCCGGAGGCCCCGGCCCCGCACCGGGAACGCACCCTCAGCGCACCCGAAACGCACCCTCAGCACACCGGGAACGCACCCGAAACGCACCCTCGGCGCACCCGGAACGAACGCACCAGCCCAGCGCTAGCCCCGCTCGGTCACCGCCGTCACCAGCTCGTCCGCCGCCGTGTACGGGTCCAGTTCGCCCGCGACGACCCGCTCGGCGAGCGCGCCCAGGCGGCGGTCGCCGTGCAGATCGCCGATCCGCTCCCGCAGCGCGGTCACCGCGATCGTCTCGACCTCGCCCGCGGCCCGCCGCATCCGGCGCTCCGCGAGCACACCGTGCTCCTCCATCCACGCACGGTGCTTCTCCAGCGCCTCGACGACCTCGTCGATCCCCTCGCCGCGCGCCGCCACGGTCTTCACGATCGGCGGCCGCCAGTCGCCCGGCGACCGGGCCTCGCCCAGGCCCAGCATGTGGTTGAGCTCGCGGGCGGTGGCGTCGGCGCCCTCCCGGTCGGCCTTGTTGACCACGTACACATCGCCGATCTCCAGGATCCCGGCCTTGGCCGCCTGGATCCCGTCGCCCATGCCCGGCGCGAGCAGCAGCACGCTGGTGTCGGCCTGGGCGGCGATCTCGACCTCGGACTGGCCGACGCCCACCGTCTCCACCAGGATCACGTCGCAGCCGGCCGCGTCCAGCACCCGGATGGCCTGCGGGGCGGCCCAGGCGAGCCCGCCGAGGTGGCCGCGGGTGGCCATGGAGCGGATGTAGACGCCGGGGTCGGAGGCGTGCTCCGACATCCGTACCCGGTCGCCGAGGAGCGCCCCGCCGGAGAACGGCGAGGAGGGATCCACGGCGAGCACGCCCACCCGCTTGCCCGTCCGCCGGTACGCGGCGACGAGCGCGGAGGTCGACGTGGACTTGCCGACCCCCGGCGAACCGGTCACCCCGACCACATACGCGCCCCCGGCCAGCGGAGCGAGCGCGGCCATCACCTCGCGCAGCTGCGGCGAGGCGCCCTCGACCAGCGAGATCAGCCGGGCGACCGCACGCGGCCGCCCCTGCCGTGCCTGCTCCACCAGCGTGGGCACATCAGCCATGGGTGCCGTACTCCTTATCGCTCGAGCACAATCGCTTGATCACAGTTACTTGAGCACAGTCACTCGATCACAACGGAGACCGAATCCCCGCGCGGGAACCCCGCACGGGAACCCCCGGGCGGGAACCCGCACGGGAACTACTTCCCCGCCGGCACCCGCAGGATCAGCGCGTCGCCCTGCCCGCCGCCACCGCACAGCGCCGCCGCGCCGGTGCCGCCGCCGCGCCGCCGCAGCTCAAGCGCCAGATGCAGCGCGATACGCGCGCCGGACATCCCGATGGGGTGGCCGAGGGCGATCGCGCCCCCGTTCACATTCACCTTTTCGGGGGATACGCCCAGGTCCTTCATTGACTGCACGGCGACCGCGGCGAACGCCTCGTTGATCTCGATGAGATCGAGGTCGTCCACCGTCAGCCCGTCCTTGCCCAGGGCGTGCGCGATCGCGTTGGACGGCTGCGACTGGAGGGAGTTGTCGGGGCCCGCCACATTTCCATGGGCGCCGATCTCGGCGATCCACTCCAGCCCGAGCTCCTCGGCCTTGGCCTTGCTCATCACGACGACCGCGGCGGCACCGTCCGAGATCTGCGACGACGTGCCCGCGGTGATCGTCCCGTCCCTGGTGAACGCGGGCTTCAGCCGGGCCAGCAGCTCCGCCGTGGTCTCGCCGCGGATGCCCTCGTCCTTGTCGAAAACCACCGGCTCGCCCTTGCGCTGCGGGATCTCCACCGGGGTGATCTCGGCGTCGAAGAGGCCGTTCTTCTGCGCGGCGGCGGCCCGCTGGTGGGACTGGGCCGCGAACTCGTCCTGCTCGGGGCGCTGGATGCCCAGCCGGGTGTTGTGCTTCTCGGTGGACTCGCCCATGGCGATGTGCTCGAAGGCGTCCGTGAGCCCGTCGTACGCCATCGCGTCGAGCATCTCGACCGCGCCGTACTTGTACCCCTCGCGGGACTTGGGCAGCAGATGGGGGGCGTTGGTCATGGACTCCTGGCCGCCCGCGACCACGATGTCGAACTCACCGGCGCGGATCAGCTGGTCGGCCAGGGCGATCGCGTCAAGACCGGAGAGGCAGACCTTGTTGATCGTCAGCGCGGGCACGCTCATCGGGATACCGGCCTTGACCGCCGCCTGACGGGCGGGGATCTGCCCGGTGCCCGCCTGGAGCACCTGCCCCATGATCACGTACTGCACCTGCTCGGCGCCGACCCCGGCCCGCTCCAGCGCGGCCTTGATCGCGATTCCGCCCAGGTCGGCACCGGAGAACGAGCGCAGGCTGCCGAGCAGGCGTCCCATGGGCGTACGCGCGCCCGCCACCATCACAGAGGTCGTACCAGTCATTGGTGCGTCCCTTCACGAGGAGAAGGAAGTTAACGAGGGTTATCGTCAATGTACTGACGAGTACCCGCGCGGTCACCGGCCCATCGGTGTGATCGCGCGCACGTTGCGTAACCGACCGTACGACGGTGCACTGTTCCCATGCTGACGAGAATCGACCACATCGGGATCGCCTGTTTCGACCTCGACAAGACTGTCGAGTTCTACCGTGCCACGTACGGCTTCGAGGTGTTCCACTCCGAGATCAACGAGGAGCAGGGCGTCCGCGAGGCCATGCTCAAGATCAATGAGACCTCCGACGGCGGGGCCTCCTACCTGCAGCTTCTCGAGCCGATCCGGGAGGACTCCGCGGTCGGCAAGTGGATGGCCAAGAACGGTGAGGGCGTCCACCACATCGCCTTCGGCACCGCGGACGTCGACACCGACTCCGAGGCCATCCGCGACAAGGGCGTCCGGGTCCTCTACGAGCAGCCCCGCCGCGGCTCGATGGACTCCCGGATCACCTTCCTCCATCCCAAGGACTGTCACGGTGTGCTGACCGAGCTCGTCACCGCCGCGAACCCCGCCGCGCACAAGGACGAAGAGGATCACTGAAGCGGACCACTGACCTACCCCTTCCCCGGCCGGTAGAGTGCTGCATCGGCCGGGGTACGGAAACGGAGAGGGTTCGGGGTCCGGCCCGGGCTTCGCCGATGATCTGACACCATTTCTTCGGAAGGGCCAGCTCCGGTCCGACCCGGCACGCACCTCGCCTGGTCGGTACCGCAAGGTAAACCGTCGAGGGACCTCGGGGCACCGCAAGGGACCACGGGAGCCTGGAGGGTTACGGAGCCGGCCGCCAATGCGACCAGGGGACGGATGGGACCGCGCAGTGCGGGGCTACGACCGCTACGAGCCTGACGATCAGCTCTCGAAGTTCGAGGCCGAGATGGAGCGGCTGAAGACCGAGCGGGAGAAGGCCGTCCAGCACGCCGACGACCTCGGCTACCAAGTCGAGGTGCTGCGCGCCAAGCTGCATGAGGCGCGCCGTAATCTGGCGGCCCGCCCCGCCTACGACAGCGCCAACGTCGGCTACCAGGCTGAGCAGTTGCTGCGGGACGCGCAGCTCCAGGCGGACCAGCTGCGCGCCAACGCCGAGCGGGAGCTGCGCGAGACCCGCGCCCAGACCCAGCGGCTGCTCCAGGAGCAGGCCGAGCGGCAGTCCCGGCTCGAGGCCGAACTGCACGCCGAGGCCGTGGCCCGGCGCCAGCGGCTGGACCAGGAGCTGGCCGAGCGCCGCGCCACCGTCGAGTCGCACGTCAACGAGAACGTGGCCTGGGCCGAGCAGCTCAGGGCCCGTACCGAGGCGCAGGCCCGCCGGCTGATGGACGAGTCCCGGACGGAGGCCGAGCAGGCCCTGGCCGAGGCCCGCGCCGAGGCCCAGCGGATGACCGAACAGGCGCGCCAGCGGCTGGGGTCGGAGGCCGAGGCCGCCCGCCACGAGGCCGAGGCGATCCTGCGCCGGGCCCGTGCCGACGCCGAGCGGCTGCTGACCAACGCGGGCGCCCAGGCCCAGGAGGCCACCGACCACGCCGAGCAGCTGCGCACCTCCACCGCCAGCGAGGCGGACCAGGCCCGCCGTGCCGCGGCCGAGCAGACCCGCGCCGCCGAGCAGCGGATGCAGGAGGCCGAGCAGGCGCTGCGGGAGGCGCGCAGCGAGGCCGAGAAGGTGGTCGCCGAGGCCAAGGACGCGGCGGCCAAGCGGCTCACGGCCGCCGAGTCGGACAACGAGCAGCGCACCCGTACCGCCAAGGCGGAGGTCGCCCGGCTGGTCGGCGAGGCCACCAAGGAGGCCGAGCGGCTGCGGGCCGAGGCCGAGCAGCTGCGCGACGACGCCCGCACCGAGGCCGAGCGGATGGTCGCCGAGGCGGGCGAGGACGCTCGGGCCAGGGCCGCCGAGGACTCCGCGGCCCAGCTGGCCAAGGCGGCCCGGAGCGCCGAGGAGGTGCTGACCCGCGCCTCGGAGAAGGCGCAGTCCACCACCAAGGCGGCCACCGACGAGGCGGAGCGGATCCGGCGCGAGGCCGAGGAGGAGGCCGACCGGCTGCGGGCCGAGGCGCATGACACCGCCGAGCAGCTCAAGGGCACGGCCAAGGACGACACCAAGGAGTACCGCGCCAAGACCGTCGAGCTGCAGGAGGAGGCCCGCCGGCTGCGCGGCGAGGCCGAGCAGCTGAAGTCGGAGGCGGCCGCCGAGGGCGAGCGGGTCCGCGCCGAGGCCCGCCGGGAGGCGGTCCAGCAGATCGAGGAGGCGGCCAGCACCGCCGAGGACCTGCTGACCAAGGCCAAGGCCGACGCCGAGGAGACCCGCTCCGGTGCCACCGCCGAGAGCGAGCGGGTGCGCACCGAGGCCATCGAGCGGGCCAACGCGCTGCGCCGGCAGGCCGATGAGCTGCTGAAGCGGGCCCGTGGCGAGGCCGAGGAGCTGGTGACCTCGGCCGAGGAGCAGGCCGAACGGGTCAAGTCGGAGGCGGCCACCGCGGCCGAGGAGCTGCGCGAGGCGGCCGAGCGGGCCGCCGAGGACCGCCGCGCCGAGGCCGAGGGCGAGCTCAACCGGCTGCACCAGGAGGCCGAGCAGCGGCTCTCCTCCGCCGACGAGGCGCTGCGGGACGCCCGCGAAGAGGCGGAGCGGCTGCGCAAGGAGACCGGCGAGGAGATCGAGCGGCAGCGCACCGAGTCCGCCGAGCGGCTGAACGGCTTGCGTCAGCAGGCCGAGGACGAGGCCGCCCGGCTGCGCGACGAGGCCGCGGCGGACGCGTCGAACGCCCGCGCCGAGGGCGAGTCGGTGGCCGTACGGCTGCGCGGCGAGGCCGCCGCGGAGGCCGAGCGGCTGCGCTCGGAGGCCCAGGAGACGGCCGACCGGGTGCGCGCGGAGGCGGCGAGCGCCGCCGAGCGGATCGGCACCGAGGCCGCCGAGGCCCTGGCCGCCGCCCAGGAGGAGGCGGCCCGCCGCCGCCGCGAGGCCGAGGAGCTGCTCGCCGACGCCCGCGAGGAGGCGCAGACGGAGCGTACGGCGGCGCGGGAGCAGAGCGAGGAGCTGCTGGCCGCCGCCCGCAACCGGGTCTCCGAGGCGCAGACCGAGGCGCAGCGGCTGGTCGAGGAGGCCGAGCGGCGCTCGGCCGATCTGGTGGCCGCCGCCGAGCAGACCGCCCAGCAGGTGCGGGACTCGGTCGCCGGGCTGCACGAGCAGGCCGAGCAGGAGATCACCGCGCTGCGCAACACCGCCGAGCACGCCGCGGAGCGGGTGCGCGAGGAGGCGCAGGCCGAGGCCGACCGGGTCCGCGCGGACGCCTACGCGGAGCTGGAGCGCGCCTCGCAGGACGCCACCCGGGTGCGGCGGGAGGCCACGGAGGAGTCCGAGGCCGCCAAGTCGCTCGCGGAGCGCACGGTCGCGGACGCGATCGCCGAGTCGGAGCGGCTGACCGAGCAGGCCCGCGAGGAGGCGAACAGGCGCCGCGCCGATGCCGCCGAGCAGGCGGACCGGCTGGTCACCGAGGCCACCCACGAGGCCGAGCGGCTGCGCGCCGAGGCCAATGAGACGCTCGACGAGGCCCGGCGCTCGGCCAACAAGTCCCGCGCCGAGGCCGCCGAACAGGCCGATACGCTCGTCAGCGGCGCCACCGAGGAGGCCCAGCGGCTGGTCTCGGAGGCCACCACACGGGCGCAGGTGCTGCGTACGGAGGCGTCCGACGCGCGGGCGACCGCGGAGCAGGACGCGGCCCGCACCCGGGCCCAGGCCCGCGGCGACGCCAACAACATCCGCTCGGAGGCGGCCGAGCAGGCGGACCGCCTGGTCACCGAGGCCCGGAACGAGGCCGACCGGCTGCGCGCGGAGGCGAGCGGCGAGGCGGAGCGGCTGCGCGGCGAGGCCGCGGAGACCGTCGGTTCGGCGCAGCAGCACGCGGCGCGCACCCGCGCCGAGGCCGAGCGGGTCGAGGCCGAGGCGGCGGCCGAGGCGGAGCGGATCCGCAACGAGGCGCAGGCCGAGGCGGACCGGCTGGTCGACCGGGCGCGCGAGGACGCCAACAAGCGGCGTTCGGACGCCGCCGAGCAGGCCGACCGGCTGATCACCGAGTCCTCGGCGGAGGCCGAGCGGCTCACCTCGGAGGCGCGGGAGGCCGCGCTGCGCTCGGCGACCGCGGCCGAGGAGCAGGCGGACACCATGGTGGGCGTGGCCCGCCGCGAGGCGGACCGGCTGGTCTCCGAGGCCACGGCCGAGTCCAACGCCATGGTGGAGAAGGCCCGTACGGACTCCGACACCATGCTGGGCGAGGCCCGGGGCGACGCCACGGCCATCCGGGAGCGCGCCGAGGAGCTGCGCGCCCGTACCGAGGCCGAGGTCGAGGAGTTGCACGAGCGGGCCCGCCGGGAGTCCGCGGAGCAGATGAAGGCCACCGGCGAGCGGGTCGACAAGCTGGTCGCGGCGGCCACCGCGCAGCTGATGAAGGCCGAGGAGAAGGCCAAGTCGCTGGTCGCGGAGGCGGAGAGCGAGGCGAGCCGGGTGCGGATCTCCGCGGTGAAGAAGGCCGAGAGTCTGCTGAAGGAGGCCGAGCAGAAGAAGTCCGAGGCCGAGCGGGAGGCGAACCGGCTCCGGGCCCAGGCCACGGACGAGGCACAGCAGATCGTGGACGAGGGCAAGCGGGAGCTGGAGTTGCTCAAGCGCCGCCGCGAGGACATCAACGCGGAGATCTCCCGTGTCCAGGACGTCCTCGAGGCGTTGGAATCCTTCGAGACCCCCGCGTCGGGTGGCGCGGGCGGCAAGGAGAACGGCCAAGTCAAGACAGCGGCGGGTGCGGGTGCGACGAGGAGTGGAAAGCGGTCGGAGGGGTAACCGTGTCCAGGGGGACGAGTCTCAGCTGTGCCTATCGAGGTTTCGCTTAAGTCTCGCGTCGGTTTCGCGTAAGTCTCGCGTCAGGCTGCGTCCATCACTGCATGTCCGTATCATCCCGACGAGTGACGAGGTCTCCGTCTTACTGCCACTCAAAAGGCTGGACATTCTGCAGATCAAACAGACGTTGACTCGATGACACGCCGTTCGGCCCCCTAGGATTCCCTCTATCACCTCACCGGTCTCTTTCGACAGGAACCCCATGAGCGACACTTCCTCCCCCTTCGGCTTCGAGCTCGTGCGGCGTGGGTACGACCGCGGTCAGGTGGACGACCGCATTTCCAAGCTCGTCGCCGATCGTGACAGTGCACTGGCCCGTATCACCTCTCTGGAAAAGCGCATCGAGGAGCTGCACCTCGAGACGCAGAACGCTCAGGCCCAGATCAACGATTCGGAGCCGTCCTACGCGGGGCTCGGCGCCCGGGTCGAGAAGATCCTCCGTCTCGCCGAGGAAGAGGCGAAGGATCTGCGCGAGGAGGCTCGCCGCGCCGCCGAACAGCACCGTGAGCTGGCCGAGTCGGCCGCCCAGCAGGTTCGCAACGACGCCGAGTCGTTCGCCGCCGAGCGCAAGGCCAAGGCCGAGGACGAGGGCGCGCGGATCGTCGAGAAGGCGAAGGGCGAGGCGGCCACGCTGCGCCAGGAGGCGCAGAAGGACGCGCAGTCCAAGCGCGAGGAGGCGGACTCCCTCTTCGAGGAGACCCGCGCCAAGGCCGCGCAGGCCGCCGCCGACTTCGAGACCAACCTCGCCAAGCGCCGCGAGCAGTCCGAGCGCGACCTGGCCTCGCGTCAGGCCAAGGCCGAGAAGCGGCTCGCGGAGATCGAGCACCGCGCCGAGCAGCTCCGCCTGGAGGCCGAGAAGCTGCGCACCGACGCCGAGCGCCGCGCCCGCCAGACGGTGGAGACCGCGCAGCGCCAGGCCGAGGACATCGTGGCCGACGCCAACGCCAAGGCGGACCGCATCCGCAGCGAATCCGAGCGCGAGCTCGCGGCCCTCACCAACCGCCGCGACAGCATCAACGCCCAGCTGACCAACGTCCGCGAGATGCTGGCCACGCTGACCGGCGCGGCGGTGGCCGCGGCCGGTGCCCCGGGCGAGGACGAGGCCGCCACCCGCGGCGTCCCCGCCCAGCAGTCCCGGTGACCCTCGGTCACACCGGAGCGCCCGATGCCCCGCGCCGCCCAAGCGGCGCGGGGCACGCGCATGTTACGGACAGCAAGGCCACGTAGCGGCGCGGCCGCCCAACACCCCAGCCCCTCCGGGCGAACACCCCAGCCCCTCCGGGCGAACCATCCAGCCCCTCCGGGCGAACACCCCAGCCCCTCCGGGCGAACCATCCAGCCCCTCCGGCGATTGAGGAGCGGGGGTTCGGGGGCGGAGCCCCCGCACAGGCCGGGGCGGAGCCCGGTTTCGGGGAGGGGCGGGGTGGGGCAGGCAACCCCCCGTGACCGACCGCACCCTCAAAACCCTCGGCTTCGCCGACGTCCCCGCCCAACAACCCCTCACCTACCCCGGCCGCCCCATCACCCACCCCACCCTCCTCACCACCGGCGAACTCTGGGACCTCACCCCCACCCCGGACCGCCGCCGCCTCGGCACCTGGACCGTCAACTCACGCCCCGACCACAACGATGCGCCCGACGAGCCACTCGACACCGTCCTCACCCGCCTCGGCCACCCCCCAACCCCCCACCGTCACCCCGTCATCGCCGTCGGCTCCAACGCCTCCCCCGCCCAGCTCCACCACAAGCTGTCCCGCCCCGGCCACCCGGCCACCGTCCCCATGGTCCCGGTCGACGTACACGGCATCGCGGTCGGCTGCTCGGCCCACATCGGCCGGTACGGCTACGTGGCCTCCGCCCCGTACACCGCACCCGGCGCCCGTACCCCGCTCGTCATCGGCTGGCTGGACGCCGAACAGCTCGCGGCCGTGGACGCCACCGAGTACCCCAACTACCGCCGCGTCCTGCTGCCCGGCAGCCGGTACCCGATGGTCATGCCGTCCGGCGAGCGGCTTCGCGGCGCGTATCTCTACGTCGGCGAGCGCGGAGTGCTGATGTCCCCGGACGGCACCGAACGCCCCCTCCCCGGCGGCGGGGACCAGAGCGCCCTGCTCACCCGCCTGCTCGCCGGCTCAGCACGGCTGCGCGCACTCCTCGGCCCGGACCCCCGTGCCTGGGTCACCCGCGCGGGCGGCGACCCCGCCGTACGCGGAACCGGCACCCGAATCTTCCAGGAGGAGGGCTGGGCACTGCCGCAGCCCGACCTCCTCCGCTGCCCGGAGGACGGGCGGCACGGGCGGCACGCCGGGCCCGGCGGCGCCAAGAGTTACGATGCGCTCTCATCTCCCGAATAACGGGAACCGTCAACACGCGGTTATCCTCCTAACCCTCATCGGGGGCGAGCACGCCCGACCCATGCTCATGAGGGGCGGAGAATGATCGAGGCAGTCGGTCTGACGAAGCGCTACGGCGCCAAGACGGCCGTGTACAACCTGTCCTTCCAGGTGAGGCCCGGCGCCGTCACCGGCTTTCTCGGGCCCAACGGGTCGGGCAAGTCCACCACCATGCGAATGATCCTGGGCCTCGACGAGCCCACCGCGGGCCATGTCACGGTCGGCGGCTACCCGTTCCGCAAGCTTCCCAACGCCCCCCGCCAGGTGGGCGCGCTGCTCGACGCCAAGGCGGTGCACGGCGGCCGCAGCGCCCGCCAGCACCTGCTCTGCCTGGCCCAGCTGTCCGGCATCCCGGCCCGCCGGGTGGACGAGGTGCTGGGCGTGGTGGGGCTCCAGAACGTGGCGCGCAAGCGCTCCAAGGGCTTCTCGCTCGGCATGGGCCAGCGGCTGGGCATCGCGGCCGCCCTCCTCGGCGACCCGCAGGTGCTGCTCTTCGACGAGCCGGTCAACGGCCTGGACCCCGAGGGCATCCTCTGGGTCCGCAACTTCATGAAGCAGCTGGCCGCAGAGGGCCGCACCGTCTTCGTCTCCAGCCATCTGATGAGCGAGATGGCGCTCACCGCCGACCATCTGATCGTGATCGGGCGCGGGCAACTGCTCGCCGATATGAACGTCAAGGACTTCATCTCCTACAACTCCGCGGACTTCGCGCGCGTCCGCACCCCCGAGGGCGACCCGGGGCAGCGCGAGAAGCTGACCGCCGCGCTGAGCGAGGCGGGCGGCCAGGTGCTGCCGGAGCAGGACGGCGCGCTGCGGGTGACCGGGCTGCCGCTGCCGCGCATCAGCGACCTCGCACACGGGGCGGACGTACGGCTGTGGGAGCTGTCCCCGCACCAGGCGTCGCTGGAAGAGGCGTACATGCGGATGACTCAGGGCGCGGTGGACTACCGCTCGACCGTCGACGAGCGCGCCGCCCTGCAGCAGCAGATGTCGGGCGCGGGCGCGATGCCGCAGGGCGGGCCGTACGGCTATGCGCCGGGTGCTCCGGGGCAGCAGACGGGCTTCCCGCCGGGGACCACGCTGCCGGGCTACGCCGAACCCCCGGCCCCGCCACAGCAGCACGCCCCGGGTGCCCCGCACACCCCGGGCGCCCCGATGCCCACCGCTCCCCCGGCGGCTCCCGCGACCCCCGTGGCTCCCGTGGCTCCCGCGACCCCGGCGGCTCCCGCGACCCCCGCGACCCCCGTGGCTCCCCCCACTCCCCCGGCTCAGCCGCCCGCGGCGCCGTCCGCCCCCGCCGATCTGACCAAGAGCGACACCGAGGACGCCCGATGACGACCCCGTACCAGCAGCAGTACCAGGCGCCCGTCCCCCCGCAGGGTCCGCCGCAGGGTGGTCCTCCGCAGATGCCGCCGCAGGCGGCCCCGCAGGCGGCCCCGCACCAGCCGGTGCTCTCCGGGCCCCCGTCGCAGCCGTACGCCGGTGTCGGCCCGTACACCTCCCCGATCCCGGTCCGCCAGACCCACCTCGGCAATGCCCTCGCCTCCGAGTGGACCAAGATCAAGTCGGTGCGCTCCACGATCTGGACGCTGAGCGTGATGGTCGCCCTGGTGGCCGGGATCGGGCTCCTGGTGTCGGCGAGCACCAGCGACAGCGACTACGAGACCGTCCCCACCACCCTCCCCGGGTTCTTCGGCACCCTGCTCGGCCAGCTGTGCATCGTCACCCTCGGGGTGCTCGTGATCACCTCCGAGTACGGCACCGGAATGATCCGGACCACCCTCACCGCCTCGCCGCAGCGCTCCCGGGTGCTCACCGCCAAGGCGCTGGTGTTCTTCACCCTTTCGTTCACCACCACGACCCTCGCACTCGCGCTGGTGGCCTTCGCCACCGCCGGGATGCACAGTGGCCCCGGTGTCCAGGAGCCGACGAGTGACCAGCTCCTGGGCGCGACGGTCGGCGCGGGGCTCTATGTGTCGCTGCTGGGACTGCTCTCGCTGGCCGTCGGCAGCATGCTGCGGCACTCCGCGGGCGCGATCACCACGATGCTCGGTGTGGTGCTGCTCCCGGCCATCCTTCCCGCGTTCCTGATGATGTCGACCAGCCTCCGCGAACTGGGGGAGAAGATGCAGGAGTACTCGTCGCCCCAGGCGCTGGCCTCCCTCTTCCGGATCGACGAGAGCCTGAACAGCGGCTGGCCCCAGCTGTGGGGGCTGGCCGGAGTCACGGCGGGAGCGATGATCGCCGCCTATGTGCTGCTGGAGAAGCGCGACGTGTAGCTCTCGCGGGGTCCGAGTCGGACGTACCCGCGGCTGAGTCAATATCGAGGTGCGTTACGGGACCGCTGGAGCTTCGCGCTCCGGCGGTCCCGTGCGCTCCAGCACGCCTTGTGCCAGTGGCGCCGGTCGTCCGCGCCCATGTGCTGCTGCCAGGCGACCACATGCGCCACTCCCGGCGGAATCTCCTGGTCGCACCCCGGGCAGCGGTAGTGCTTGGCGGCCGCCCCGCCGCCGACCTGCCGGACCACCCACTCCTCGCCCTGCCAGGACTCCATGCGGTCGAGGCCGTACCGGCCCGTGCCCTCGTGGCCGACGGGCTTTTCGCCGCCTCGCGGGCGGTTTCGGCGTGGAGACACGGGGCACCTCGACAGAGCTGGGAGCTAACGGGCTGTGACCAGCGTACGCGCTACGGTCACCCTCCGGGAAAGCCGTCGTCCACACCCACGCTCTGATCATCATGAAAACTTCATGCTTGGCCGTGCCCTTGGCACGTGTCAGGCGTTAATGCCTACGAGGGGGGATGCCCGCGCCGGCACATCAGCCGCGACAAGGAGGCACTTTCACCATGGATGTGGGGGCTTTCATCCTGGCCGCTCAATTCCCAGGCCAGGGACAGGAGGAGGCGCTGCACCGGGCGGTGCGGTCGACCGAGCTCTCCGAGGAGACCGGGCTGGACGCGGTCTGGGTCGCCGAGCACCACTTCGTTCCGTATGGCGTCTGCCCGTCCGCGGTCACCCTCGCCGCCCTGCTGCTGGGACGTACCCGCCGGATCGGCGTCGGTACGGCGGTGAGCGTACTGCCGACCGCGCATCCCGTCGCACTGGGTGAGCAGGCGGCACTGCTCCATCTCCTCTCCGGTGGCCGGTTCACGCTGGGTGTCGGCCGTGGCGGGCCCTGGGTGGACCTCGAGGTCTTCGGGTCGGGCCTGCGGGCGTACGAGCAGGGCTTCCCCGAATCGCTCGATCTGCTGCTGCGCTGGCTGCGCGAGCCCCGGGTGGGGGCCGACGGCGAGCGGTTCGCCTTCCGCGAGGTGGCGGTGGTGCCGCGCCCCGACGACGCCCTCGCCGGGCCGGTGGTGGGCACCCCGCCGGTGGTCGTCGCCTGCACCTCGCCCGCCACTGTGCGGCTGGCCGCCGAGCGCGGGCTGCCCATGCTGCTCGGAATGCACTGCGGGGACGAGGAGAAGGCCGAGGTGGTCGCCCTGTGGCGGAAGTCCGCGCTGGCGGCGGGCCGTTCACCGGAGCATGTCGAGGCGGTGGCGGCGCGGCATGTCTCGGCCGGGGTGGTGCAGATCGCGGACACCCGCACCGCGGCGGCCGAGATCCTGACCAAGGCGATGCCCGGCTGGCTGCGGCAGGGTCTCGAGGCGCATGTGACGGTCGACGGCCGGGAGCGCCGGATGCGCGACCCGGTGGCCTATGCGGAGCTGCTGTGCGAGCTGCATCCGGTGGGCTCGCCGCGGCTGTGCGCCGACCGGCTGGCGGCGACCGCGGAGCGCACCGGGATCCACCGGTTCGCGCTGCTGGTCGAGGGGTCGGGCGATCTCTCGGCCACGGAGGAGAACGTACGACGGCTCGGTGGTGAGGTGCTGCCGCTCCTGCGCTGATACACCTCCCCCTGGTGGAGCGGCAGCGTACGTCCCGTCAGCAGTCGCGGAGTTGGGGTGACTGGTTGAGCAGCTGCCCCCGGACCGAGGTGAAGCGGGCGAGGCGCTCGTCGGCCGATGCGTCCATCGGGAAGACCGCCACCCGGTGACAGTTCTGGAAGGCCAGCCGCACCCCGAAGTGGCGCTGCAGCGCGCCGCGTATCGCGTCACTGGCGAGTGCGCGGAGCAGTTGACCGCGTGCCTGCTCGTCGGGCGGCGGCGTCTGGTTGTCGGCAAACTCCCCGCCGTCCACCTTCAGCTGGGCCACCAGCGAGCTGATCATCTCCCATGCGTACGGTAGGGAGTTCCGGACGCAGTCGACGAAGGCCGCTTCGTCGACCTCGCCTCGCTCGGCCTGTTCGAGCAGGGCCGGTGAGACGTCGAGCGACATGGGTTCTCCTCTCGCGACCCCACGTGCGGGGTCTCAGGGATGGGAAGGGCGGACGGCGACGCAGCGTACCCGTCCGACGACCGCCCGCTTCAACGGTAATTCGGCCACTGCGCCCGCACCAGGAGAATGGGCACACAACCAGCCATCGCCGAAGGGGTCCATCGACGGACGAATCGCGTGCGGCGGTGGTGGTCGAGTAGCGTTGCCGACCATGCGTCTCGTCATCGCCCGGTGCTCGGTGGACTACGCCGGCCGCCTCACCGCCCACCTCCCCTCGGCACCCCGTCTGATCCTCGTCAAGGCCGACGGCAGTGTGTCCATCCACGCGGACGACAGGGCCTATAAACCCCTCAACTGGATGTCTCCGCCGTGCACTCTGAAGGAAGGCGACGACGATGTGTGGACGGTCGTGAACAAAGCGGGCGAGAAGCTCATCATCACCATGGAGGAGGTCCTCCATGACTCCTCGCACGAACTCGGCGTCGACCCCGGCCTGATCAAGGACGGTGTCGAGGCCCATCTGCAGGAGCTGCTCGCCGATCGTATCGAGACACTGGGTGATGGCTGGACGCTTATTCGGCGTGAATACCCCACCGCCATCGGTCCGGTCGACATTCTCTGCCGCGACGCGGACGGGGCGACGGTCGCCGTGGAGATCAAACGGCGTGGTGAGATCGACGGTGTCGAGCAGCTCACCCGCTATCTCGAACTCCTCAACCGGGACCCGCACCTCGCCCCGGTGAAGGGCGTCTTCGCCGCCCAGGAGATCAAGCCCCAGGCCCGCGTCCTCGCCACGGACCGGGGCATCGGCTGCGCGGTGCTGGACTACGACGCGCTCCGGGGCATCGAGGACGACAAGCTCCGGCTCTTCTGACGCGGGGCCCGCTCCGACGTGGGAGGCCTGGGCCGTGCGGCCCCGGCCTCCTTCCGTCGTACGGGCTCGCGTCCGGCGGACGACGCGGCGGGTCGGACGGCGTTGCTTTCCCCTCCCCGCCCCTTCCCGCTACCAGGGGCTCCGCCCCTGGACCCCGGACTCTGGCACGGAACCCCGCCTTCCAGCTCCTCCGGCGATTGAGAAGCAGGCCCTGGGACGGAAGCCCCACCCTCCAGCCCCTCCAGGGGCACCTCCCAGCGGTAGCTGGGGAAGCGTGAGAAGCAGGACCTGGGGGCAGAGCCCCGCCTTCCAGCCCCTCCGGCGATTGAGAAGCAGGACCTGGGGCAGACCCCCGCCTTCCAGCCCCTCCGGCGATTGAGGAGCGGGGGCTGGGGCTGAGCCCCAGTTTCGGGAAGGGGCGGGGAGGGGAACAGCCCGCCGCAGGCGTCCGGCCCCCCCTGAGCCGATCACATCACGCCACGGGCGCGGGGCGCCCCCTGGCGCGATCCGGCGCCCCCGGCGGGCGCTCCCGCCCCGGCACCGCCTTCCCGGGCCGCTACGCGACCGGGGTGGCCGTACCCGACGCCGTGTGGGTCGTGGGGGCGCTCGCGGTGGTGGAGGTGTCCCCGGTGGGGGTCGTGGTCGGGGACGACGTGGTGGGCGTCGGCTTGGTGGGCTCGCCGGTCGGCGTCGTCGGCCTGCCGGTCGGCGGCTTGGTTGTCGGCCCCGGGTCGGAGGTCGTGGGGTGCGAGGACGGCGGCGAGGGCGGCTGCTCGGTGTCCGAGGGCGAGCCGCTGGTGGACGACGGGCCACTGGTCGCCGTGGAGCCGCTGGGCGAGCCGCTGCCGCTCGGCGCGGTCGGGGACGTGGACGTCTTCGGCACCCCGCTGAGGCCCGGCTGGGGGGCCTGGCCGGTGCCGCTCGTGGGCTCGTCGGCGGTCAGCCCCTTGTCGTCGTCCCGCTGACTGGCCGAACGGTCCGGCTTGACCTTGTCGGCCGGGCTGTCGGAGTCGTCGCCCGAGGTGCCGCCCAGGCCCAGGGTCACCACGGTGCCGAGCACGGCCACCAGCAGCACGCCCGCTGCCGCCGCGACCACATTGCGCCGGGCACCGTGCGTCACCAGCCGCCGCAGAGCGCCCGGCTTGCCGCCCGAGGGCCCGGCGGGGGCGGAGGCGGCGGTGCGGGCCGTGGGGGTGGCGGGGGCCGCCACGGAGGTCCGGGAGGCGGACGGGACCACCGCCGTCACCGCCGTCGTCGCCGCCGTGCCGCCCATGGCGGCCATCGGCGTCGTGGTCGCCACCTTCGGGGTGACGATCGTGGTCTCGGTGTCGTCCGGCACTCCACTCGCCGCCGGGGGCGCCGCGTCGTCCTTACGGTTCCCACCGCTCGTCCCGAACGCCCCGGCCATCGCCGATCCCGGCGAGCGGTCGGCGACCAGCGCCAGCGCGCGGCGGCCCGCGACCGTGCCCCGCTTGTCCGCGAGGACGCCCCGCAGCCCGATGGACGCCTCCAACTCGGCGCGGGCCCGGTCCAGATGGCCCGTGCACAGCGCGAGGACGCCCAGCTCATGGTGGAAGTACGCCTCGTCCGCGACCTGTCCGGCCAGCCGCGCGGCCTCCTGGCCGTGCCGCACCGCGCGCTCCCAGGCGCCCCAGTGCAGCGCCGCGGCGAGGGCGGGCGCGGCGGCGCGGGCCAGGAGCACGGCGGCGTCGGCGTGGCCCGCCTCGCGGCTGCCGATGAGCGCGGCCATGGCCGCGAGGATCGCGTCGGCCTCGGCGGCGACGCGCTCGGGGGCCACCGAGGGGTGGCCGGCCCACCAGGCGTAGTGCTGGGCGACGGTGTGGGCGCGCCCGGCGTCCTCGTCGGCGTAGCCCTCCTCCGCCAGCTGGGCGGTGACGCGCGCCGCCAGCCGGTAGTGCGATCCGGCCGGGGTGACGAGACCGCAGCCGAGCAGCTCGCCGAGGGCGGTGTCCGCGTGGGTGTCCCCGGACAGCGCGGGCAGATGGGCCTGGTGCGGGCATTCGCCGCCGAGCGCGACCGCGAACCGCAGCGCGTCCCGGGCCGCCTCGCCCACCCCGGCGGCGAGCAGCGCGGCGGGGGACGCCGCCTCGGCGATCGAGGGCAGCGGGATGTCGGCGTCCGGGGCGGATGCGCCGTCGCGCCGGGCGTCCCGCTGCCGCAGCAGCGCGCCCGCCTGGACGAAGCGCAGCGGCAGCCCCTCGGACTCGAACCACAGGTCCGCCGCCCAGCTCGCCTCGTCCTCCGCCAGGGGCCGTCGTACGGCCCGCTCGAGCAGCTCGAGTCCGGCCGTACGGCTGAGCCCGGAGAGGAAGACCTCCTCCAGGTGGGAGTCGGGGGACGGCGCCGGGACATCGGGGGTGGCGGAGATCAGGAACGCGCATTCGGGGGTCGCGTCGAGGAACTCGTCCAGCGCGGCGCCGCCGAACTCGATGTCGTCCAGGACGACGACCGCGCCGATCTCCTGGACCGACTCCAGCAGCTCCGCGCGGTCCGGCCGGTACAGCGGGGCGCTGAGGACGGCGGCGTAGAGGTCGTGGAGGAGGTCGGTGGGGGTGCGGTGGTAGCCGGAGAGGCGTACGACACCGTCGGGCGCCAGCCGCTCGCAGTCGGCCGCGACGGCCTCCAGCAGGGTGCTGCGCCCGGCGCCGGAGGGCCCGGTGACCCGCACCGAGCGGCCGCGGGCGAGCAGCCGGGCCAGCCGCTCCCGCTCCTCGTCGCGCTCCAGCACCGGCAGCTCGGGCAGGACGGTGCCGGACGGGCGGGGCGCGGCGGCCGCGCGGCGCAGCTCGGCCCGCTCGTCGGGGCCGTGGCGCTCGGGCCGGGCGGGGCGCTCACCGGGCGGACAGGGTTCTATCTCGCTGCCGTCGACGGGGTTGACCGTGAGCAGATGGTCACCGGCGACGATGCGCGCGATGCGGGCCGGGGACGCGGAGGAGGGAGAGGAGGAGGAAGAGGACGCGGAAGAGGCGGAGGAGGGCGGGGAGGCGGGCCCGCCGGGCACCGGGGCGCCCGGCGGGGGCGTCGGTGCGTCCCCCGGCGGCCCCGGCGGCGCGGGCGGCGCGGGCGGGCGCGGCGACGAGCCGTCGCCCGCGCCGTCCGCCGCACGCGACGCACCGGAAGCCGCACCCGGCGCGGCCTCGTCGTGGCCGTGCTCCTGCGATCCGCGGTTCTTCGGGTCCAATGTCCTTGCCCCCCAGATGCGTGGCGTGCTCCAAGGCTCCCCGGCCTGCCTTCGCTTCTGGTCCGGTGCCGCCGTAGGGAATGTGTCCGGTGCTCACCGAACCCCGGGCCGTACGGACGGCCTGGACCTGCTCACAGTATCCACCGCGCCGGAGGGCGCCCACGCCACCCCGGGTAACCCACCGGCCCCCGGGCGGGCGGTCCCCGCCGCTCAGACCCGCGGCAGGGACTCCGCCTCCAGTCCGCCTTCGATCGCGAGGATGCGGTGCAGCCGGGTGGCCACCAGCAGCCGCTGCATCTGGGGCGGCACCCCGCGCAGCACCAGCCGTCTGCCCACCCGGCCCGCGCGGCGGTGCGCGCCCATGATCACCCCGAGCCCGGTGGCGTCCCAGGAGTCCAGTTCGGTCAGGTCGAGGACGAGATCCCCGCCGCCCGCGTCGACGGCGGTGTGCAGGGCCGTACGGGCGTCCGCCGCGCTCCGGACGTCCAGTCGGCCCCCGACGACCAGCTCGGCGTGGTCGCCCCTGATGTGCATATGCGCTCCCCAATACGGTGCGTCGTGTCGTCAATGCGCCATTTCTGTCTACAGAACTGACTGCCCCTCACACGAGGAAGTTGCCGTCTGTAAGCGAACCGATACCGAATTCACCCAGGAGGGTGAGTTCCGGGCCTGGCGCCGCACCAAGGCCCTCAGTAGCGGTAGAAGCCCTCGCCGCTCTTCCGGCCGATGTCCCCCGCATCGACCATCCGGCGCATGATCTCCGGCGGTGCGAACTTCTCGTCCTGCGACTCCGTGTAGATGTTGTCGGTGGCGTGCAGCAGGATGTCCACGCCGGTCAGGTCGGCCGTCGCGAGGGGTCCCATCGCATGGCCGAAGCCCAGCTTGCAGGCGGTGTCGATGTCCTCGGCCGTGGCGACCCCGGACTCGTACAGCTTCGCCGCTTCCACCACGAGGGCGGAGATCAGACGGGTGGTGACGAAACCCGCGACATCGCGGTTGACGACGATACAGGTCTTGCCGACGCCCTCCGCGAACTCCCGCGCGGCGGCCAGGGTTTCATCGCTCGTCTTGTGACCGCGCACCAGCTCGCACAGCCGCATCATCGGCACCGGCGAGAAGAAGTGGGTGCCGACGACCCGCTCGGGGCGCCGGGTGGCCGCGGCGATCTTGGTGATCGGGATGGCCGAGGTGTTCGAGGCCAGGATCGTGTCGTCCTTGACCAGTTCATCGAGGGTGCGGAAGATCTCCCGCTTGACCTCGATCTTCTCGAAGACCGCCTCCACCACGACATCCGCGTCGGCGGCGGCGTCCAGGTCGGTCGTGGTGGTGATCCGGCCCAGCGCCCGCTCGGCCTCCTCCGCCTCCAGCTTGCCCTTGGAGACGAACTTGTCGTACGAGGCCCGGATGGTGTCCGTGCCGCGCCGCAGCGCCTCGTCGGTCACATCGCGCAGCACCACGTCCCAGCCGGCCTGGGCCGAGACCTGCGCGATACCGGACCCCATGAGTCCGGCTCCGATGACCGCGAGCTTCTTGGCCACGACACACACCCTTTCGTCGACATTCGGTGTGCGTGGACCTTAACGCCCGTTCACCCCTTCGGGCAGCCCCTAGTAATGCGCGTCACGGTGTGTTCTTCACCGCATAGTTGAGCACCGCGTCGCTGAGAAGGGACTCCATGACGTCGACCTTACGGAGGGCGTCCTCGGCGACGGCGTCCACGCCGCCGCCCTCCGCGAGACCGCGGAGGATGCAGCGCTGAACCGCGTTCTGGAGCCCGACCAGTTGGTGGGCGACGAACTCGGGTGTCGGGTCCTGGGGCGCGGCGGCCGCCTCCGCACGCAGGGTGACGCCGAGGTGGTTGACCGTCTTCCCCGCGATGGTGAAGAGCCTGGCCATCAGCGTCGGCGAGTCCGTCATGACCTGCCGGAACCGCTCGTAGCCCTCGCTCAGCCCGACATAGGCGTGCCGCTCCCGGATGTCCTGGCGCAGCTGTTCAATGATCGCCCGCGCCGCCGACTGGCCGACCGCTCGGTCCCGTACCAGCCGGGAGGGACGGTCGATGACCTCGTCCTCGCGGTCGACGAAGAGGTCCTCCTTGGTCGGGAAGTAGTTGTAGACCGTGTTCACGGAGACCTCGGCCGCCTCGGCGATCTCCGCGATCGTGACCGCCTCGAAGCCGCGCGCCATGAACAGCCCGGTCGCGACGTCCGAGATGTGCTGCTTGGTCTGTCGCTTCTTCCGCTCCCTGAGTCCTTCCGCCATGGCCTCATCCTAGCTTCGCTGGGGACCCTTGATTTTTGGGGTGATTGCAAAAATGGTGCGTCTCTGTTTTTCTGGGTTCCATGGCAGTCATCACGACGAACGGCCTCACCCACACCTTCCGGACCAAGCGCGGCCCCGTGGCCGCCGTGCGCGGGATCGACCTGACCGTCGAGCGCGGTGAGATCCTCGGCTTCCTCGGACCCAACGGAGCGGGCAAGACCACCACCCTGCGCATGCTCACCACGCTGCTCCCGCCCACCGGCGGCAGCGCCACCGTCGCCGGGCACGACCTCGCCCGCGATCCGGCCGGGGTCCGCCGGCGGATCGGCTATGTGGCCCAGTCCGGCGGGGTCGATCCGACCGTCTCCGTACGGGAGGAACTGGTCACCCAGGGGCGGCTCTACCGGATGGGCAAGGCCGAGGCCGCCGCCCGCGCCGGGGAGCTGGCCCGGGACCTGGGCCTGGCCGAGCTGCTGGACCGCCCCTGCGCCGCGCTCTCCGGCGGCCAGCGGCGGCGGCTGGACATCGCCCTCGGCCTGGTCCACCGGCCCGAGATCCTCTTCCTGGACGAGCCCACCACCGGGCTCGACCCCGGCAGCCGCGCCGACCTGTGGCAGTCGATCCGGCGGCTGCGCGCCGAGCACGGCATGACGGTCTTCCTGACCACCCACTACCTGGACGAGGCGGAGGCGCTGTCCGACCGGCTGGTCATCGTCGACCAGGGCCTGGTGGCCGCCGAGGGGACGGCGGAGCGGCTCAAGGCCGAGCACGGCGGCGCACCGGACGCCACCCTCCAGGACGCCTTCATCGCCATCACCGGGCGCGGCACCACCCCGCGGAACCCCGCCCCGCTCGCCGTCTGACCAGGACACCGACCGCAGGCCCCGGATCCACCCCAAGCAGAGGACCAAGGCCCCCATGCCTCATCTCGTCGCCGACACGGCCCTGATATTCGGCCGCTACGCCCGCCAGACGCTGCGCTCCAAACCCGCCCTGATCTTCGGGATGGTCCAGCCGCTGCTCTTCCTCGTCTTCTTCGGCCCGCTGCTCACCGATCTGCCGCTCGGCGGCCGGGCCAGTTCCTGGCAGACCATCGTCCCCGGCATCCTCGTCCAACTCGGCTTGTTCAGCGCCTCGTTCACCGGGATCGGGCTGATCCTCGAGCGCCGTACGGGCGTCGTCGAGCGGATGCGGGTGACCCCGGTCAGCCGGCTGGCGCTGCTCATGGGCCGGGTGCTCAAGGACGTCGTCCAGTTGCTGTGGCAGTCCCTGGTGCTGGTGGGCGTCGCCGTGGCGCTCGGGCTGCGCGCCCCGGTGCTGGGCGTGGCGATCGGCTTCGTCTTCGTCGGCGCGCTGACCATCTCGCTCGCCTCGCTCTCCTACGCGCTGGCGATGCGGGTGTCCTCGCCGCAGGGGTTCGCGCCGGTCATCAACTCCATCACCATGCCCGCGATACTGCTGTCCGGGATCCTGCTGCCGATGTCGCTCGGGCCCCGCTGGCTCGACATCGCCTCGCACTTCGTGCCGTTCCGCTATCTCGTGGACGGGGTGCGGGCCGCCTTCGCCGGGGAGTACGGGGACGGGAAGATCGCGCTGGCCGCGCTGGTCGCCACCGCGCTCGGGGTCGTGGCCGTCACCCTCGGGGCGCGGCTCTTCCGGCAGGCCGGGGCCTAGGGGTCCTTGCCCTATGCCCGCCCGGGTCGCGCGCTCATAGTGCAAGGACCCCTTTAGGCTCGGAGTCATGGTCAATCTCACCCGCATCTATACGCGTACCGGCGACACGGGCTCCACCGCCCTCGGCGACATGAGCCGCACCGCCAAGACCGATTCGCGGATCGGCGCGTACGCCGACGCCAACGAGGCGAACGCCGCGATCGGGGTGGCCATCGCACTGGGCCAACTGCCCGCCGAGATCGTCAAGGTGCTGGTCCGCGTTCAGAACGACCTGTTCGACGTGGGCGCGGACCTGTGCACACCGGTGGTGGAGGACCCCGCCCATCCGCCGCTGCGCGTGGCGCAGAGCTATATCGACAAGCTGGAGGCGGACTGCGACCGCTTCCTGGAGGGGCTGGAGAAGCTGCGCAGCTTCATCCTCCCGGGCGGCGCCCCGGGCGCGGCGCTGCTGCACCAGGCGTGCACGGTGGTGCGCCGTGCCGAGCGCTCCACCTGGGCGGCGCTCGCCGAGCACGGGGACTCGATGAACGCGCTCACCGCCACCTATCTCAACCGGCTCTCGGATCTGCTGTTCATCCTGGCCCGCTCGGCCAACAAGGAGGTCGGCGACGTCCTGTGGGTCCCGGGCGAGAACCGCTGAAAAACCACCGGCCCCGCCGGCCCGGTCGCGCGTGGCAGCGCGGCGCCGGGGCCGACGGGGCGGGGGCGGGGCCCTGCGTCGTCTGCCCGATACGGGGGTTAGCGAGCAGACGACGCGGAGCGCTCCCGCTTCGGAAAGAGCGTGTAGCTGAGCGCGATGGCCACGTTGATACCGATCAGGAACAGCATCTTCAGCTGCCAGTCGCGCAGCGAGCCGATCTCACCGTCGTCGCCGACGTACCAGATCGCGCCCTGGAGCAGTGCGATGGCGATGACCGCGGCGAGCACCCAGCGGCCCGCGGTCTTCCACTCGTGCAGCGTCTTCCCCGCGCCGTACTTCGCGGGCTTGACCGGCGGCGGCCCGCCGAAGAAGCGGTGCGCCACCCGGGCGTCGACCCATTTGATGGTCGAGTGGCCGAGCGCGGCCGAGTAGCCGATGTAGACCGCGGCGAGGCCGTGCTTCCAGTCCGGTTCGGCGCCGTTCCGCAAGTCGATCACGGTCGTCACGAACAGCACCAGCTCGAGCACCGGCTCGCACAGCAGCACCACGGTGCTCGCCTTCGGCATCTTCGCCACGTAGCGCAGCAGAAGGCCGAGGGCCAGCAGCACCCAGAAGCCGACCTCACAGGCGATGATCAGCGCGACAACCACGATGTTTCCTCTCTCGCTCTGCCCTTGGTCCCCACCCTCCCCCGGTGAGCGGTGCGCTCGCGTCGTCGTCGGCGATGAATCCCGACTGCATCCTTCGATGTACACCGCCGGGCGGCGGGCCCGGCCCAAAGGGGGAGGCTCACGCGGCGCGCCACATGGTGTGATGGGTGCCATGCCGTCCCGTCCCCACCTCCCACGCCCGCACCAGCACGACGTCCTGATCGGCCTCGGCGGACTGCTCGGCGGGCTCCTGATGTGGGCGCTGGAGCTGCACAACAACCCGTCGTTCTTCCATGTCCCCCGGTTCCTGGGGCTGATCGCGCTGGGCGTGATCTCGGCGGCCGAGCTGCTGCGGCGCTCCAAGCCCCTCGTCGCCCTGGGCGTGGGGACCGCGGCGCTCTCCCTCGACATAATCAGCGGCGGGCTGGCCGTGACGGTGCTGATGTACACCGATCTGGTCTACGCGGCCGTCATGTATTCCGGCGCCGCCGCCGCCCAGCGCATCCCCCGGCTCTGCTGGCTCGCCACGGGCCTGGCGACCGTGGTGCCGCTGGCCGTCCTCAACGACGTCCGGGCGCTGCTGGCCGGAGCATTCGTCGGACTCATCGTCGTCGTCCCGGCGTGGACCGGGACGGTGGTCCGCAACCACCGCGAAGAGGCCCAGGCCGCCCGTCTGGAGGCCGAACGCATCGCCCTGCTGGCCGAGTTGGACCGGCGGGAGGCGGTCGCCTCCGAGCGCTCCCGGATGGCGCGCGAACTCCACGACATGGTGGCGAACCACCTCTCCGCCATCGCCATCCACTCCAGTGCCGCGCTCTCCCTGAAGGACCCCGCCGCGACCGACGAGGCGCTCGGCGTCATCCGGGAGAACAGCGTCCGCGGCCTGACCGAGATGCGCCGGCTGATCGGGCTGTTGCGGGACCCCGGGGAGACCTCGGAACCGGCCGCCACCTCCACCCTCGACGCGCTCGACACCCTGCTGGAGCAGGCCCGTGCCAACGGCCGCCCCAGCGGCCAGGACATCGTCCTGGCCGACGAGCGGCCGGCCGGCGCCGCCCCGCTGCCCGCCCCGGTCGAACTCGCCGCGTACCGCATCGTCCAGGAGTCGCTCACCAACGCCCTCAAGCACGCCGCACCGGGCCGGGTGGACATCACGCTGGCGCATCACGCGGACGGCCCGCTCGAGGTCCGCGTCATCAGCCCCTACGGCGACCGCGACGGTCCCCGGGCGCCCGGCTCCGGCACCGGGCTGATCGGGATGCGCGAGCGGGTGAACCTGCTCGGCGGCACTCTCGACGCCGGCCCGGTCACCGGGCCCGGGGGCACGGTGTGGCGGGTGCGGGCCGCGCTGCCGCTGGGCGACGAGAACGCCCAGACTGTGCCATGACCCTTCGACGACAGGAGCCGCCGTGACCCCGCCCGCCCCGCCCACCGGTACCGCGTCCAAGCCGATCCGGGTGCTGGTCGCCGAGGACCAGGGCTCGGTCCGCTCCGGGCTGGTGCTGATCCTGCGGTCCGCCCCCGATGTGGAGGTGGTCGGCGAGGCGGTGGACGGCCTCCAGGCGGTGGAGATGTCCCGGGCGCTGCGCCCCGACGTGGTGCTGATGGACGTCCAGATGCCCCGGCTCGACGGGGTGTCGGCCACCCGCCAGGTGGTCGCCGAGCAACTGGCGGACGTGCTGGTGCTGACCACCTTCGACCTGGACGAGTACGTCTTCGGGGCGCTGCGCGCGGGCGCCTCCGGGTTTCTGCTCAAGGACAGCGAGGCGGCCGACCTGATCGAGGCGGTCCGTACGGTCGGGCGCGGCGAGGGCATGATCGCCACCGCGGTCACCCGCCGTCTGATCGCGGAGTTCGCCCGGCCCCAGGCCGTCCCCTCCCCCACCGCACCCGGCCCCGAGGTGCTCGCCACGCTCACCCCGCGGGAGCGGGAGGTGCTGGCCTGTCTGGGGCAGGGGCTGTCCAACGCGCAGATCGCGGAGCGGCTCACCATGGCGGAGGCGACGGTGAAGACCCACGTCAGCCGGTTGCTGAACAAGCTGGAGCTGCGCAGCCGGGTGCAGGCCGCGGTGCTGGCCCAGGAACTGGGCGTGCGCTGAGCGCTCCGCCGGAAGTGTCGCGATGCGTCGGCGGCCGACTGCGGCGCCGTCGTGGCTGGTCGCGCGGATGAGGTGCGTCAGGCCACGTTGACGCGCTGGCCGGGGGGCGCGGCCTCCAGCCAGGCCAGAAAGCCGGTCAGGGCGTCGTCGCTCATCGCCAGTTCCAGCCGGGTGCCGCCGTGCCGGCAGGCGAGCACCACCGCGTCGGAGAGCAGCGCCAGCTCCTCCTCGCCCTTGGGGGTGCGCCGCTCCAGCACCTCGATCGAGGCGCGCTCCAGGATCCGCCGGGGCCTGGGCGCGTAGGAGAAGACCCGGAACCACTCGACGCGGTCTCCGTTGTAGCGGGCGACGCCGTACACCCAGCCCTTGCCGCTGGGCTCGGATTCGCTTGACGGTGGATCCCAGCGCAGTGAACAGTCGAAGGTTCCGCCGGACCGCTGGATCAGCCGCCGCCGGAGTCCGAAGACGAAGAGTCCCACCGCCACCAGCGCGACGACCACGCCGCCCACAAGCAGAGCGAGGACCATCTTCACCGACCTCCTCGCGTCATCCGGAAAAACCGCACCTGCATCGCCTCAGCCGCGGACCGCTGAAGGGGAGCTCCAGCGAGGTCCGCGGCTGAGGTTTTCCGACCGTACGTGACAGGCTCAGTGCGCTCCCGCCACCGCGCGCAGCCGGACGTCGGCGCGCCGCTCGGCGGCGGCGTCCGCCTCCGACTTGGCACGCTCCAGCGCCCGCTCCGCGCGCTTCACATCGATTTCGTCGGACAGCTCCGCGACCTCGGCCAGCAGTGAGAGCTTGTCGTCCGCGAAGGAGATGAATCCACCGTGCACCGCGGTCACGACCGTTCCGCCGTCGACCGAACGGATGGTCACCGGGCCGGACTCCAGCACACCGAGCAGCGGCTGGTGGCCGGGCATGACGCCGATGTCACCCGATGTGGTGCGCGCGATGACCAAGGTGGCCGCACCGGACCAGACACTACGGTCCGCCGCGACCAGCTCGACGTGCAGCTCAGCAGCCAACGTGGCTCCTCGGGTCTCTCCCTGCCGGGTCGGGCAGGGCTTTCGTCAAAGAATAACGGGCGTACGGAGAGGGGCGGGACCGGGCCCACCCCTCTCGCGGAGCAACCGGGCTCAGGAGACGCCCAGCTCCTTGGCCTTGGCCTTCAGGTCATCCAGGCCACCGCACATGAAGAACGCCTGCTCGGGGAAGTGGTCGAACTCACCGTCGGCGATCGCGTTGAACGCGGCGATGGACTCGTCCAGCGGCACGTCCGATCCGTCGAGACCGGTGAACTGCTTCGCCGCGTGGGTGTTCTGCGACAGGAAGCGCTCGATACGACGGGCGCGGAAGACGGTGAGCTTGTCCTCCTCGCCGAGCTCGTCGATGCCCAGGATGTTGATGATGTCCTGGAGGTCCTTGTACTTCTGCAGGATCGACTTCACGCGCGAGGCGCAGTCGTAGTGGTCCTGCGAGATGTAGCGCGGGTCCAGGATCCGGGACGTCGAGTCCAGCGGGTCCACCGCCGGGTAGATGCCCTTCTCCGAGATCGGCCGGGAGAGCGTCGTCGTCGCGTCGAGGTGCGCGAAGACGTTCGCCGGGGCCGGGTCGGTCAGGTCGTCCGCGGGGACGTAGATCGCCTGCATCGAGGTGATCGAGTGGCCACGGGTCGAGGTGATGCGCTCCTGGAGAAGGCCCATCTCGTCGGCCAGGTTCGGCTGGTAGCCCACCGCGGAGGGCATCCGGCCGAGCAGGGTCGAGACCTCGGAACCGGCCTGGGTGAAGCGGAAGATGTTGTCGACGAAGAACAGCACGTCCTGCTTCTGCACATCGCGGAAGTACTCCGCCATGGTCAGACCGGCCAGGGCGACCCGCAGCCGGGTGCCCGGGGGCTCGTCCATCTGGCCGAAGACCAGCGCGGTCTGCGGGAGCACGCCGGACTCGGCCATCTCCTCGATCAGGTCGTTGCCCTCACGGGTGCGCTCGCCGACACCGGCGAACACGGAAACGCCCTCGTGCAGCTTGGCCACACGCATGATCATTTCCTGGATGAGGACGGTCTTGCCGACGCCCGCGCCGCCGAACAGGCCGATCTTGCCGCCCTTGACGTACGGGGTCAGCAGGTCGACGACCTTCAGACCGGTCTCGAACATCTCGGTCTTGGACTCGAGCTGGTCGAACGCCGGGGCCTTGCGGTGGATGGACCAGCGCTCGGTGACCTCGGACTCGGCCTCGGGCTCGTTGAGGATCTTGCCCAGGGTGTTGAACACCCGGCCCTTGGTGACATCGCCGACCGGCACCGTGATGCCGTCGCCGGTGTCGGTCACCGAGGCCTGGCGGACCAGACCGTCGGTGGGCTCCATGGAGATGGCGCGGACCAGGCCCTCGCCCAGGTGCTGGGCGACCTCGAGGGTCAGGGTCTTCTTCGCACCCTCCTGCGCCGGGTCGGCGACCTCGACGGTCAGCGCGTTGTAGATGTCCGGCATCGCGTCGACGGGGAACTCCACGTCGACGACCGGGCCGATGACCCGCGCGACGCGGCCGGCGGCCACAGCGGTTGGCTCAACAGTGGTGGTCATAGTGTCAGTCACTCCCCGCGGAGGCGTCGGCCAGAGCGCTCGCGCCACCGACGATCTCGCTGATTTCCTGGGTGATGTCGGCCTGGCGGGCCGCGTTGGCAAGCCGCGTGAGCGACTTGATGAGCTCTTCGGCGTTGTCGGTCGCCGACTTCATCGCCCGCCGGGTCGCCGCGTGCTTGGAGGCGGCGGCCTGGAGCAGGGCGTTGTAGATACGGGCCTCGACATACCGGGGCAGCAGGGCGTCCAGGACGTCCTCGGACGACGGCTCGAAGTCGTAGAGCGGGAGGATCTCGCCCTTCTTCTCCTGCTCCTCCGCCTTGTCCGCGAGGCTGAGCGGCAGCAGCCGGTCCTGGACCGGGGTCTGCGTCAGCATCGAGACGAACTCGGTGAAGACGATGTGCAACTCGTCCACGCCGCCCTCGGCCGTGGCCTTGAGGACGGCCTCGATCAGCGGGCCCGCGATCTTCTTGGCGTCCGCGTAGGTGGGGCTGTCGGTGAAGCCACCCCACGACTCCGTGACCTTGCGCTCACGGAAGGAGTAGTACGCCACGCCCTTGCGGCCGACGATGTAGGAGTCGACCTCCTTGCCCTCACGGGTGAGCCGCTCGGTGAGCTCCTCGGCCGCCTTGATCACGTTGGAGGAGTAGCCGCCCGCCAGACCCCGGTCGCTCGTGATGAGCAGCACCGCGGCGCGGGTCGGGTTCTCGCTCTCCGTGGTCAGCGCGTGCTGGGTGGTGGAGCCCTTGGCGACCGCGCCCACCGCTCGGGTGAGCTCGGTGGCGTACGGAGTCGACGCGGCCACGCGACGCTGCGCCTTGACGACGCGCGAGGCGGCGATCATCTCCATCGCCTTGGTGATCTTCTTGGTCGCGGAGACGGACTTGATCCGCCTCTTGTAGACCTTGGCCTGGGCACCCATACTCAGCCCTCGCCCAGCAGCTTGCCGTCCGAGGTCTCGAACTGCTTCTTGAAGCTGTCGACGGCCTCGCCCAGCGCAGCGATCGTGTCGTCGGACATCTTGCCGCCCTCGACGATGCTGGTCAGCAGCCCCTTGTGCTCACGGTGCAGGTAGTCCAGCAGCTCACGCTCGAAGCGGCGGACGTCCTCGACCGGCACGTCGTCCATCTTGCCGTTGGTGCCGGACCAGATGGAGACGATCTCGTCCTCGGTGGAGTACGGGGCGTACTGGCCCTGCTTCAGCAGCTCGACCATGCGCGCACCGCGCTCCAGCGACGCCTTCGAGGCCGCGTCCAGGTCGGAACCGAAGGCGGCGAACGCCTCCAGCTCACGGTACTGGGCGAGGTCCACCCGGAGCCGGCCGGAGACCTGGCGCATCGCCCTGTGCTGCGCGGAACCACCGACTCGGGAGACCGAGATACCGACGTTGAGGGCCGGCCGCTGGTTGGCGTTGAACAGGTCCGACTCCAGGAAGCACTGGCCGTCGGTGATGGAGATGACGTTGGTCGGAATGAACGCCGACACGTCGTTGGCCTTGGTCTCGACGATCGGCAGACCGGTCATCGAACCGGAGCCCATGTCGTCGGAGAGCTTGGCGCAGCGCTCCAGCAGCCGGGAGTGCAGGTAGAAGACGTCACCCGGGTAGGCCTCACGGCCCGGCGGGCGGCGCAGCAGCAGGGACACCGCGCGGTAGGCGTCGGCCTGCTTGGACAGGTCGTCGAAGACGATCAGGACGTGCTTGCCCTGGTACATCCAGTGCTGGCCGATGGCCGAGCCGGTGTAGGGCGCCAGGTACTTGAAGCCCGCCGGGTCGGACGCCGGGGCGGCGACGATCGTCGTGTACTCCAGGGCGCCGGCCTCCTCCAGCGCGCCGCGCACGGACGCGATGGTGGAGCCCTTCTGGCCGATGGCGACGTAGATGCAGCGGACCTGCTTCTTCGGGTCACCGGAGCGCCAGTTGTCGCGCTGGTTGATGATCGTGTCGACGCACAGCGCGGTCTTGCCGGTCTGCCGGTCGCCGATGATCAGCTGACGCTGGCCACGGCCGATCGGGGTCATCGCGTCGACGGCCTTGTAGCCGGTCTCCATCGGCTCGTGCACCGACTTGCGCTGCATGACCGTGGGGGCCTGCAGCTCGAGGGCGCGGCGGCCGTCGGTCTCGATCTCGCCGAGGCCGTCGATCGGGGCACCCAGCGGGTCGACCACGCGGCCGAGGTAGCCCTCGCCGACGGCGACCGAGAGGACCTCGCCGGTGCGGTGCACCTGCTGACCCTCCTCGATGCCACTGAACTCACCGAGGACGACCGCACCGATCTCGCGCTCCTCGAGGTTGAGGGCGAGGCCGAGGGTGCCGTCTTCGAACTTCAGCAGTTCGTTCGCCATGGTCGAGGGGAGACCCTCGACCTTCGCGATGCCGTCGCCGGCAACGCTGACCGTCCCGACCTCCTCGCGCGAGGCCGCGTCCGGCTTGTACGCCTGGACAAAGTTCTCCAGTGCGTCCCGGATCTCCTCCGGCCGGATCGTGAGCTCCGCCATCTGGGTTCCCTGCTCTCCTTGTTGGGCCCGAAGTGTTTGACTACGGCCCAACTCGGGCCGCTTACATGCTTGTTGAGTTGGTGGCTGTGTCAGCCGGCCATCCGCCGGGTCGCCTCTTCGAGGCGGTCCGCGATGGTCCCGTTGATGACCTCGTCGCCGATGCGCACCGAGATCCCGCCGAGGACCTCGGGGTCCACGTCCAGGTTCAGGTGCATCTTCCGTCCGTACAGCTTCCCCAGTGCGTCACCGAGCCGCTGCTTCTGCCGGTCGCTGAGCGGCACCGCGGAGGTGACGACCGCGACCGTACGGTCCCGGCGCTCGGCTGCCAGCTTGGACAGCTCGTCGAGACCCGCCTCCAGGCTACGACCCCGCGGGTGGGTCACCAGACGGATCACCAGCCGCTCGGTCCGCTGGTCGGCACGGCCGCCGAGCAACTCGCCGACCAGCCCGGACTTGGCGGAGACGCTCGCGCGCCGGTCGGTGAGCGCGCCGCGCAGCTCGGACGAGGAGGAGACGATCCGGCCGAACCGGAACAGCTCGTCCTCCACGTCGTCGAGGGTGCCGGCCCGCTCGGCCGCGACCAGGTCGGCGGCGCTGGCCAGCTCCTCGAGCGAGTCCACCAAGTCGCGCGAGCGCGACCAGCGGGCCCGGACCAGGCCGGAGACCAGGTCGATGGTCTCGCCGCCGACCTGTCCGCCCAGCACCCGCGCGGCAAGCGTGGCCTTGGCCTCGCCGGGCTGCGCCGGGTCGGTGAGGACCCGGCGCAGCGAGACCTCGCGGTCGAGCAGCGCGGTGACGGCGGCCAGCTCATCGGCGAGCTTCGTCGCGTCGACGGCCGTGTTGTCCGTCAGGGCGTCGAAGCGCTCGCGCGCGGCTGCCAGTGCCTCCCGGCTCGCTCCGTTCATCGGCCGGCCTCGGCCTTCGAGCCATCGGTCGCCTTCGCCTCGAGCTCGTCGAGGAACCGGTCGATGGTGCGGCTCTGCCGGGCCACGTCCTCGAGCGACTCACCGACGATCCGGCCGGCCAGGTCGGTGGCGAGCCTGCCCACATCCTGGCGCAGGGCCTGAGCGGCCTGCTTCCGATCGGCCTCGATCTGCGAGTGACCGGCGGCGATGATCTCCTCACGCTGCCGCTGACCCTCCGCGCGCATCTCGGCGATGAGCGCGGCGCCCTGCTCCTGTGCCTCCTGGCGCAGTCGCGCGGCCTCGTGACGGGCGTCGGCGAGCTGGGCTCGGTAGTCCTCGAGGACCTGCTGGGCTTCGGCCTGAGTGGCCTCGGCCTTCTCCATGCCGCCCTCGATCGCCTCGCGGCGCTCCTCCAGAACCCGGTTGATGTTCGGGAGGAGCTTCTTGGCGAGGAAGATGAAGACGATGGCAAAGGCGATCAGGCCGATGACCAGCTCCGGGATCGGCGGGATGAGGGGGTTCTCACTCTCCTCAGCCGCCACCTGTACCAGGGCGTTCACATCAGTGCCTTCCGTCTGTCGTGGTTAAAGCGGTCCGTTCAGGACTTGAAAAGGAAGCCCATGACGATACCGATCAGCGCGAGCGCCTCACAGAAGGCGAAGCCCATGATCTGGTTGGCGCGGATCAGGCCGGCTGCCTCGGGCTGACGGGCCAGGGCCTGGGTGCCGTTACCGAAGATGATGCCGACGCCGACGCCGGGGCCGATGGCGGCGAGACCGTAACCGATCGAACCGAGGTTGCCGGTGATGCCGTCGGCGGCGAGGGTCTGGAGAGCGGACATGCCGGTTCTTCCTTTGCGTTTCATGGGCCGGTGGGGGTTGGCCACCGGACGTCTGATGGTCTGGGAGGCAGGTGTGCTCAGTGGTGCTCGGCGAGCGCGCCCTGAACGTAGTTGCAGGCCAAGAGCACGAAGACGTACGCCTGGACAGCCTGGATGAACAGCTCGAAGGCGGTCAGCAGAATCGTCATCACGAAGGACGCGCCCGCGTAGGCGATCCCGATGCCGTTCAGCAGGTACCAGGAGCCGATGGTGAACATCAGCAGCAGCAGGTGGCCGGCGAACATGTTGGCGAAGAGCCGGACCGCGTGGGTGAAGGGCCGGATGATCACGTTCGAGAAGAACTCGATCACGACGATCATCGGGAGGATCGCGCCGAGCTCCTTGTCGTAGCCGGTGATGTTCTTCCAGCCGCCGACGAAGCCGTGCTTCTTGAAGGTCAGGTACATCCAGAGGACGTAGACGATGGCGGCGAGACCGGCCGGGAAGGCGATGATCGACGTCACCGGGAACTGGGCGACCGGAATGATCGACCACAGGTTCATGATCCACACGAAGAAGAACAGCGAGACCATGAGGGGGACGTACTTCTCGCCCTCCTTCTTGCCGAGGGCCTCGTAGACCAGCCCGCGGCGCACGAAGTCATAACCGGCTTCGCCGACCATCTGCAGCTTGCCGGGGACCACCTTGGCCCGGCCGAACGCGGCCCAGAAGAACCAGACAATGGCGACGGTGCCCAGCAGCGCGAGCAGCATCGGCTTGTTGAAGTCGAATCCGCCCACCGAGAAGAGCGGCTCGAACTTGAACGAATGGAGTCCGGGTGCCGGGAAGCCGCACCCGTCGAAGATGTGGCAGTTCGTCTCGAAGGCGAGCGTCTGGTCAGAACTCACCGCGAGCTCCTTCAGCGTGGCGCATGGGTACGGCAACCTCGTTGTGTCGGCGCGGCACACGGCCACGGAACGGCACTGGACTGGTCTTACGAATGTGGGAGCGGCTGATCGGCACGTGGCCGAGTGGCATGTCGGGCATCAGCTGCATGGGCCACCGATTCCGTCCCGTGAATTCGGGGGGTTCGGCTACCTGCGCCCGCTGTGCCTCAGATGGCACCGGACGATAGCAGGTGAGCGCACATGCTCTTATCCCGGCCCTACTTCTCACGGCGTGGACCCGGCGGGAGCGGACTTCTTCGCTCCCCCGGGCTTGCGTTCGTCCTCGGCTTCCGGCTCCACATAGAGGATCTTGGCCTTCATGTGCGCACGGGTCTGAGCCCCGACCCACACCAGGGTCGCGGCGAGCAGGGCGAGGGCGAAAGCCTTGACGTTGAACAGCGTGGTGTCCTGGAACACCGCGAGCACGACCGCCACCAGCAGGAACTCGGCCATGAAGAGAACCATGCCCATGGCCTGGAACAGATGGGGCAGGTGCTTCGCCGTGCGCTCCAGCACGATCAGCCCGGAAGCCATCACCACCACGGCGACGAATGTGCCAAAGCCCGCGCCGATCGCTCCCTTGCCGCCTGCGAGCACAGAACCGACGGCGACGGCGACCACACCGGCGATGGCTGTGGGCACGGCGCAACTCAGGAGCGTTCTGGCGTCGTTGGACTGCATGAAGGGTTTCTCCGGCAAGAGTCGGAAGCAACGATTCGTCGTGGACGAGCGTATCCCCGGGAACAGAGAGGACCTCACGAGGAAGAGCCGTCGCCCTACGGCCCCTCGGGTCTAGCACCGGGTTTAGTGAACGGTATCACAAACTATTTGATGAGGTCTTTACCCACCGAGTGTGCTGCACGTCACACGGGAGAGTTATGAGGTGTGTACCGTGCTGACGCCGTCCTGTGATCTTCACCGCTCTCACCGCACCCTCTTCCGTGGGCGATGACTGGGGACATCGGGGCGATGACTGGGGAGATTACTGGGGTGTTCCGATGCGCCGGCGGTGGGCGAAGCGGGACCGGTCGCCGATCGCGGTGGCGCCGTTCACACCGTTCGCCCCGCCACTCGCCCCGTTGCTCGCGCCGCCGTTCATCCCGGAGCCCACCGGCTCGGGCTTGGCCGGCTCCGGCCCCGAGGTGGCGGCCCCGGCACCGGCCGTGGCCGGCACCGGCTCCGCGGCCGCCTCGGCGCTCCGCTCGGCCCCGGCGATCCGGTTGGCACGGCGGTAGCGCGGCGGAAAGAACCCCTCCGCCCAGCGCGGCACGCGCGGGGTGAACCGCGGCAGCAGCAACAGCACCAGACCGACCCCGCTCAGCGCCACGATCGCGAGCACGAACCACACACCGGCCGAGTTCACCGAGTACGCCACGGCGCCGAAGGCGATCAGCGCCGACCAGAAGTACATGATCAGGACGGCCCGGCTGTGCGAGTGGCCGATCTCCAGCAGCCGGTGGTGCAGATGGCCGCGGTCGGCGGCGAACGGCGACTGACCGCGCCAGGTGCGCCGGACGATCGCCAGCACCAGATCGGCGAAGGGCACCGCGATGACGGTCAGCGGCAGCAGCAGCGGGATGTAGACCGGGACGGTGGCGTGCACCGCGGCCTGCTCGGACCCCTCGAACAGCTTCATCGCGTCCGGGTCCACCTGGCCGGTGATGGAGATGGCGCCCGCCGCCAGCACCAGCCCGATCAGCATCGAGCCCGAGTCGCCCATGAAGATCCGGGCGGGGTGGGCGTTGTGCGGCAGGAAGCCCAGGCACATGCCCATGAGGATGGCGGCGAACAGGGTGGCGGGCGCGGCCGCCTCCAGGCCGTAGCCGTACCAGATGCGGTACGCGTACATGAAGAACGCGGCGGCGGCGATGCACACCATCCCGGACGCCAACCCATCGAGCCCGTCAACGAAGTTGACCGCGTTGATGGTGATGACGACCAGCGCGACGGTGAGCAGCGTGCCCTGCCAGGGCGTCAGCGAGACCGGTCCCACACCGGGCACCGGAAGCCACAGGATGGTCAGACCCTGGAGCACCATCACACCGGCGGCGATCATCTGGCCGCCCAGCTTGATCAGCGCGTCCACGCCCCACTTGTCGTCCAGCACCCCGAGCAGCCAGATCAGCCCGGCGCCGGACAGCAGCGCCCGTGGCTCGTTGGAGACCTCGAAGACGTCCTTGAGGTTGGTCAGGTGGGCGGCGACCAGCAGTCCCGCGCACAGCCCGCCGAACATGGCGATGCCGCCCAGCCGTGGCGTGGGCTCACGGTGCACATCACGGGCGCGGATCTCGGGCATCGCACCGGCCGCGATGGCGAATTTCCGCACCGGCCCGGTCAGCAGATAGGTGACCGCGGCCGTGATGCACAGAGTCAGCAGGTATTCACGCACAGGCTGCCCCAGAGGTATCGCTGGCCATCACAGCCCCACACCCTATGCGTGTCCGACGCCTCGCGGTGAACGTACTTACAGACGTCCTACACCTTCGGATGGTTGCATGATTCGGCCGTCGTCCGGATAGGGCGGAAATCTCCCGGCCAGTTCCGCCACCTTTTCCCGTACCACGCCCTCGTCCCGCAGAACGGTTCCCATGAGATTGGCGATGCGCTCCATTTCCGGCGCTCCCATTCCCTGGGTGGTCACCGCCGCGGTGCCAAGACGCAGCCCCTTGACGCACCCCCGGGGCTCGGTGGCGGACGCCAGCGCGCAGGTGTCCAGGACGATCCCGGCGGCCGCGCAACGGCCCTTCGCGGTGCGTCCGTCCAGGCCCAGCGGGGCCGGATCGGCGGTGATCATATGGGTGTCGGTGCCGCCCGTGGTGACCGCCAGACCCTCCCCGACCAGCGCGTCCGCCAGCACCCGGGCATTGGCCACCACCCGCCGCGCATAGGTGGTGAAGGCGGGCGCCGCGGCCTCGCCGAACGCCACCGCCTTGGCCGCGACGGTGTGCATCTGGGCCCCGCCCTGGGTGAACGGGAACACCGCCCGGTCCACCCGCTCGGCGAGCTCCGCACCGCACAGCAGCATCCCGCCGCGCGGCCCGCGCAACACCTTGTGTGTCGTTGCGCACACCACGTCCGCGTACGGCACCGGGGACGGCGCCGCCTTCCCCGCGACCAGACCGATCGAATGCGCGGCGTCGGCGATCAGATACGCGCCCACCTCGTCCGCGACGGCACGGAAGGCGGCGTAGTCCAGATGGCGGGGATAGGAGATCGACCCACAGACGATCGCCTTCGGGCGGTGGGCGTGGGCGAGCCCGCGCAGCTGCTCGTAGTCGATCAGCCCGGTCGCCGGATCGACGCCGTAGCCGATGAAGTCGAACCAGCGGCCGGAGAAATTGGCGGGCGAGCCATGGGTGAGATGGCCGCCGTGTCGCAGCGCCATCGCCAGCACCGTGTCCCCGGGCCGCAGCAGCGCGGCGTACGCGGCCAGCACCGCGGAGGACCCCGAATGCGGCTGCACATTGGCGTGCTCGGCGCCGAACAGCGCCTTCGCCCGGTCCTGGGCCACCCGCTCGGCGATGTCCACGATCTCGCAGCCGCCGTGGTGGCGGGCGCCGGGATAGCCCTCGGCGTACTTGTTGGCCAGCGGTGAGGCGAGCGCCGCCAGCACGGCCGGCGAGGCGTAGTTCTCGGCCGCGATCAGCTGGAGTCCACCGGAGACGCGGTCGATCTCGCTCAGGATGATTCCCGCCAGCTCCGGGTCCTGGCGGGCGAGGCCCCCGAAATCGGGGCCCCAGGGGGTGACGGCCATGGCGTGCTCACAGCCTTCGGAGGGGACGGCGGGTCGACACTCGGGGGGACACCCCCAATGTAGGCCCCGCGACGCCGCACGGCGCGCCGTGCGGCCCGTGACGGCCCCCTTACGGCGCGCCCCCGGGTCCCCGAGGGGCCACGCGGGGGCGGGAATCCCTGCGCAGGGGCCCCTACGCGGGGGCGGGAACGCCCGTCAGCGCCGTGACGACCGGGTCCAGGGCCTGGTTGATCTCGTCCCCGATGGAGCGGAAGAAGGTGATCGGCGCCCCGTACGGATCGTGCACCTCGTCCGCCTCCTCGTTGGGCGCCAGCAGCCAGCCGCGCAGCGCGGCCGCCGCCTGCACCAGGGCGCGGGCGCGCTCCACCACGCCGCCCGCCTCCGCCGGGTCGGGCAGCGTCGCGGGGTCTATGGCCCGTACCAGCCGGGTGAACTCCTTGAGCGTGAAGGTGCGCAGCCCCGCCGAGTGCCCCATCGAGATCACCTGCGCCCGGTGGTCGCGGGTGGCGGTCAGCACCAGGTCGGCGCGGATGACGTGCTCGTCCAGCAGCTCACGGCCGAGGAAGCCCGCCGGATCGGCGCCGAAGTCGGTCAGGACCGTCGCGGCGTGCGCCTCCATGGGCGCGCCCTCATGGCCCCAGGTGCCGGCGGACTCCACGATCAGACCGCGGGTGCGGACACTTCCGAGACGGTGGGTGAGGGCGTGCCGGGTCAGCCGCTCGGTGATCGGCGAGCGGCACACATTGCCGGTGCTGACGTGGAGGATGCGGAAGGTGGCCTCGGCGTTCTTCTCACGGTGTTCCGCTATGCCACGCCCCTCAGGGGCTGTCAATTGGCCACCTCGAGGTCGGGTACGACCTCCCGGAGCTGCTCGGCGGTGAGCGCGCCCGCCCGGAGCAGCACCGGCACCTTGCCGGTCACATCGACGATCGAGGAGGGCACGGCGGCCGGGGTCGGCCCGCCGTCGAGGTACACCGAGACGGAGTCCCCCAGCATGTCCTGGGCGGCGTCGCAGTCCTGCGGGGAGGGGTGTCCGGTCAGATTGGCGCTGGAGACCGCCATCGGGCCGAAGTCCGTCAGCAGCTCGATCGCCACCGGGTGCAGCGGCATCCGGACCGCCACGGTGCCCCGGGTCTCCCCCAGGTCCCAGGTGAGCGACGGCTGGTGCCGGGCGACGAGGGTGAGCGCGCCGGGCCAGAAGGCGTCCACCAGCTCCCAGGCCATCTCGGAGAAGTCGGTGACCAGTCCGTGCAGGGTGTTCGGCGAGCCGACCAGCACCGGAGTGGGCATGTTGCGGCCGCGCCCCTTGGCCTCGAGCAGATCGCCGACCGCCTCCGCGTTGAAGGCGTCCGCACCGATCCCGTAGACGGTGTCGGTGGGCAGCACGACCAGTTCGCCGCGGCGGACGGCGGAGGCGGCCTCGCGCAGGCCGGTCTTGCGGTCGGTCGCGTCCCCGCAGTCGTATCGCCGTGCCATCATCTCTCCTTCGCTGTATCCGGTAGTGCGGAGCGTCACCGGATTGATACGATCCGTCCCACGCCACAAGGCGCCGGGCAGGGCTTGTCCGTCATGAGGTCGCCCCGGCGGTCGAGTGAGAAGCCGCCTGCCCGGCAGGGGGCGGAGTCACTTAACGGACCTCCTCGTATCAGGTCCCGAAGCCGCGCCCCGGTCACGGCATGGCCTTCCGCGCCGTCGCGAACCGGGGACGGTTGTTCAAATCCGGGTGGTCGGCGGCGTCCGCCCAGCCACGCTCCTCGGTGAAGATCCACGGCACCTGGCCGCCCTGGGTGTCTGCGTGCTCGATGACCACCACGCCGCCGGGGCGCAGCAGCCGGTGGGCGGTGCGCTCCAGGCCACGGATGACATCGAGGCCGTCCTCACCGGAGAAGAGCGCGAGCTGGGGGTCGTGATCGCGGGCCTCCGGCGCCACGTACTCCCACTCGGTCAGCGGGATGTACGGCGGGTTGCTGATGACGAGGTCCACCTGCCCGTCGAGCTCGGGCAGGGCCGTCAACGCGTCCGCGTGATGGAGAACGACGCGGGACCCCTCGACGTTCTTGCGGGCCCAGCGCAGGGCGCCCTCGTCCAGCTCCACGGCGTGCACCCGGGAGCGCGGCACCTCCTGGGCGAGCGCGAGCGCGATGGCCCCGGAACCCGAGCACAGATCGACGATGAGCGGTTCGACGACGTCCATGGCGCGCACCGCGTCTATCGCCCAGCCGACCACCGACTCGGTCTCCGGCCGGGGTACGAAGACCCCCGGGCCGACCTGGAGCTCGAGATAGCGGAAGAAGGCGCGGCCGGTGATGTGCTGAAGGGGCTCACGGGCCTCGCGGCGGGCGACCGCCTCCCAGTAGCGGGCGTCGAAGTCGGCGTCGGGCACGCCGTGCAGCTCTCCCCGCTTGACGCTGTGCACAAAGGCGGCGAGCTCCTCCGCGTCAAAGCGCGGTGAGGGCACGCCCGCGTCGGCCAGCCGCTGAGTGGCCTGCGCCACCTCGGCGAGCAGCACGTTCACTGAATTCCTCCAGCCGGTCCGGACAAGGGCACGAAGCGTTGATCAGTGGGGGGCTCAGCTCGCGGCCGCCAGCTTGGCGGCCGCGTCGGCGTCGACGCACGCCTGGATGACCGGATCGAGTTCACCGTCGAGCACCTGGTCCAAGTTGTACGCCTTGAAACCGACACGGTGGTCCGAGATCCGGTTTTCCGGGAAGTTGTAGGTACGGATGCGCTCGGACCGGTCGACGGTGCGGACCTGGCTGCGCCGCGCGTCCGACGCCTCCCGCTCGGCCTCCTCCTGGGCCGCGGCCAGCAGCCGCGAGCGCAGGATGCGCAGCGCCTGCTCCTTGTTCTGGAGCTGGCTCTTCTCGTTCTGGCAGGAGACGACGATGCCGGTGGGCAGGTGGGTGATGCGCACCGCGGAGTCGGTGGTGTTGACCGACTGGCCGCCGGGTCCGGAGGAGCGGTAGACGTCGATCCGCAGATCGTTGGGGCCGATCTCCACCTCGACCTCCTCGGCCTCGGGCGTGACCAGCACACCGGCCGCGGAGGTGTGGATACGGCCCTGGGACTCGGTGGCGGGCACCCGCTGCACCCGGTGCACCCCGCCCTCGTACTTCAGCCGGGCCCAGACGCCCTGGCCGGGCTCGATGGTGCCCCTGGCCTTGATCGCCACCTGGACGTCCTTGTAGCCGCCGAGGTCGGATCCGTTGGAGTCGAGGATCTCGGCCTTCCAGCCGATCCGCTCGGCGTACCGCAGATACATCCGCAGCAGGTCGCCGGCGAACAGCGCGGACTCCTCGCCGCCCTCCCCTGCCTTGACCTCCAGGATGACGTCCTTGTCGTCGCTCGGGTCGCGGGGGACCAGCAGCAGCCGCAGCCGGTCGGTGAGCCGCTCGCGGCCCTGCTCCAGTTCCTTGACCTCGTCGATGAAGTCGGGGTCGTCCTGGGCCAGCTCGCGGGCCGTCTCGATGTCGTCCCCGGCCTGCTTCCAGGCGCGATAGGCGGTGATCACCGGGGTCAGCTCGGCGTAGCGCTTGTTGAGCCGCCGGGCCTCCCGCTGGTCGGCGTGGACCGCGGGGTCGGCGAGCCGCTTCTCGAGGTCGGCGTGTTCGCCGATGAGTTCCTCGACCGCCTCGAACATCGGAGGGCTCCCTGAAAGGTCTGCGTGGTGGCGTTGCGGAAGGTGCCGGAGGGCCGGTGACGACAAAACGCCGGTCCGGTCGCCCCAGGGAAGGGGCGACCGAAGACCGGCGCCGTGCGGGTCGCTACTTCTTGGCGGACCCGGCGTTCTTGCCGAAGCGGGCCTCGAACCGCGCCACGCGGCCACCGGTGTCGAGGATCTTCTGCTTGCCCGTGTAGAACGGGTGGCACTCGGAGCAGATGTCGGCACGGATGGTGCCGCCGCCCACGGTGCTACGGGTGGTGAAGGAGGCGCCACAGGTGCAGCTGACCTGCGTCTCGACGTACTCCGGGTGGATGTCGCGCTTCAAGGGAATCTCCTAGGTTCGGGAGGGCACCGGGTCGACGGGCGGATTGCCTGCCGTGAACCGGGACCGACGATCCAGTTTGCCAGTACTGGCCGCATCCCCCAAAACCGGGGGGCGGGCCGGGATATTCCCGGCCCGCCCATGAGGCTCTTCCCGGCCCTACTTGACGACCTTGCCCGCGCTGGTGGCGTCGCCCGCGGAGCCCTTGGTGGCGGAGGCGGGGACCGGCTGGTCGTGACGGAGCGCGGTCCATATCAGCTTGGCCTTGCGCTCCATGGGCAGCACCCGGGCCGGGTTCTGCGGGTCGTACTCGACGGGCAGCGTGGTCATCTTCATGTTGCCCGAGCCGATGCCCTTGAGGGATTCGGCGAACCCCTTCAGCTTGCTCACCGAGGCCAGCTCGGAGTCGGTGGTGAGGGCCTTGGTGGAGGTGTCCGCGAGGTCGTAGAGCTTCTTCGGGTTGCCGAACACGTCCACGTGCTTGATCTGGTCGAGCAGCGCCTTGACGAACGCCTGCTGGAGCTTGATCCGGCCGAGGTCGCTGCCGTCGCCCACGCCGTGCCGGGTGCGCACCAGGCCCAGCGACTGCTCCCCGTCCAGGGTGTGCGCGCCGGGCTCCAGGTCGAGGTGGCTCTTCTGGTCGTGGATCGGGGCGGTGGTGGTGATGTTGACGCCGCCGAGGTCGTCTATCAGCTGCTTGAAGCCGGAGAAGTCGACCTCGAGGAAGTGGTCCATGCGTATGCCCGTCATGGACTCGACGGTCTTGATGGTGCAGGCCGGACCGCCGGCCTCGTAGGCGCTGTTGAACATGGCCGCCTGCACGGCGGGCGTCTGCTGCCCGCCCTTGGTGGTGCAGGACGGCCGCTCCACGAGGGTGTCGCGCGGGATGCTGATGACGCTGGCCTTCTTGTGGCCCTTGTAGACGTGGACGATCATCGCCGTGTCGGAGCGCGAGGTGCCCTCGTCCGCGCCGTACTTGGCGTTCTTGCCGGCCCGGGAGTCGGAGCCGAGGACGAGGATGTCCATCGAGCCGTTGTCGACGTTCTCGGGGCGGTTGGCGCCGAGGGCGGCGTTGACGTCGACGCCGGTGAGGTTGCCGTTCAGCTTGTAGTAGAGGTAGCCGAGTCCGGCACCGCCGAGCACCAGCACGGCGGCCAGCGTCCACACCGTGTAGAGCACGGCCCTACGGCGCGTGCTGGGCCGCTTGCGACGGCGTCCCGCCGTCGAGCCGCGGGCGCGGTGGCGCCCCGGGCTCACCGGTGCGTTGCTGCTGTCCTCGGCCATGTGCTCCTCAGTCCTCTTTTGTGGTGCCCGAGTACCCCCTGCCGTCACGGTCAGGCGTGGCGTCGCGTTTGCGCGGTGGGATCAGCCTGTGTTCCGGCCCCGTATTCCGACCTGACAGATGGAAGGCCGGCCGCCAGGGTTGCATATCTGCGATGGCCGGTTTTCGCGCGGGCCGCCGGGCGCACCGTTCGCCCCCTTCGTCCGCCTTACCGCTCTGACCTGCACTTTCGCGGGCGATAGCATGATCAGAACCGGTCCGCGGCCTGGCCGGAAGATGTGGCTCACCTCTCATGGAACGCAACGAGGCCCCCCGCGGTGCGGGGGGCCTCGCTACGGAGCGTTCCGGCGGATGTCCGGTCAGTCGCCGTTGTTGCCCGGAGTGGGCGTGGTCTTGGCGATCTGCATCAGGAACTCGGCGTTCGACTTCGTCTGCTTCATCTTGTCCAGCAGCAGCTCGATCGCCTGCTGGGAGTCGAGCGCGTGCAGCACCCGGCGCAGCTTCCAGACGATGTTCAGCTCCTCCGGCGCCAGCAGGATCTCCTCCTTGCGGGTGCTGGACGGGTCGACGTCCACCGCGGGGAAGATGCGCTTGTCGGCGAGCTTCCGGTCGAGCTTGAGCTCCATGTTGCCGGTGCCCTTGAACTCCTCGAAGATCACCTCATCCATGCGCGAGCCGGTCTCGACCAGCGCGGTGGCCAGGATGGTCAGCGAGCCGCCGTCCTCGATGTTGCGCGCGGCACCGAAGAACTTCTTCGGCGGGTAGAGCGCGGTCGAGTCGACACCACCGGACAGGATGCGGCCGGAGGCGGGCGCCGCCAGGTTGTACGCACGGCCCAGGCGGGTGATCGAGTCCAGCAGGACGACCACGTCATGGCCCAGCTCGACCAGGCGCTTGGCCCGCTCGATCGCCAGCTCCGCGACGGTGGTGTGGTCCTCGGCCGGGCGGTCGAAGGTCGAGGAGATGACCTCGCCCTTGACCGACCGCTGCATGTCGGTGACCTCTTCCGGCCGCTCGTCGACGAGGACGACCATCAGATGGCACTCGGGGCTGTTGCGGGTGATCGCGTTGGCGATCGCCTGCATGATCATGGTCTTACCGGTCTTCGGCGGGGCCACGATCAGACCGCGCTGGCCCTTGCCGATCGGCGCGACCAGGTCGATGATCCGGGTCGTCAGCCCGCCGGCCTCGGTCTCCAGACGCAGCCGGTCCTGCGGGTAAAGCGGCGTCAGCTTGCCGAACTCCGGCCGCCCGCGCCCGGTTTCGGGCGCCATGCCGTTCACCGAGTCCAGCCGGACCAGCGCGTTGAACTTCTCGCGGCGCTCGCCCTCGCGCGGCTGACGGACCGCGCCGGTGACGTGGTCGCCCTTGCGCAGACCGTTCTTGCGGACCTGGGCGAGCGAGACGTAGACGTCGTTCGGGCCCGGGAGGTAGCCGGAGGTCCGGATGAACGCGTAGTTGTCGAGGATGTCGAGGATGCCCGCGACGGGGATCAGCACATCGTCCTCGGACACCTGCGGCTCGTTGCCGAAGTCGTCACGGCCACGGCGGCCACGCCGGTCGCGGTAGCGGCCGCGGCGCCCGCGGCGCCCGCCATCGAAGTCGTCGTCGCCCTCGTCGGCGCGCTGCTGGCCCTGGCCGCGCCCGTCGCGCTGCTGACGGCCGCCGCCGCCCTGCTGGCCGTCCTCGCCCTTGCCGCGGCGGTCGCCGCGGTCGCCGCGGTCGCGCTGCCGGTCCCGGCGGTCGCCCTTCTGGCCGCGCTCCTGACGGTCACCGCTCCTGGCGCCCTTGCCCTCGGCGCTGTCGGCGGCGGCCTCGGCCTTCCCGTCGCCCTTGGGCTCGGTCCTGGCCTCGGTCTTCGCGGAGACGTCGCTGCGCGCCTCCGTCTTGGTCTCGACAGCGGTGGCCGTGCCCCCGGAGTCGGGGGTGGTGGCGGGCGCGGTGGCCCGGCGGCGGCGCCGCTCACCGGCCGGCTGCTCATCGCCGGCGGGCTCACCGGGCTGGCCGGGGATCTCGATCTGCTGCTGGGCCGCGGCCTTCTCCTCGGCGTCGGCCTTGTCGGCCTTCTCCGCCTTCCCGGCGGACTTCGAGGACTTGGCGCCGGTCTTCTCCTCGACGTCGTCGCCCGTACGGGCCCGGGAGGTGGTGCGGCGCTTCGGCTTGGTCACCCCCTCCGCGTCGGACGGAGTGCTCTCGGAGCTCTGGGCGGAGCCGGAGCCCGCGGCCTGCTTCTCCTTGATGACCTCGATCAGCTGGCCTTTGCGCATCCGCGCGGTGCCCTTGATGCCAAGGCTCGAGGCGAGCTGCTGAAGCTCGGCCAGGACCATGGCGTCGAGGCCGGTGCCCGAGCGGCGTCGCCGCGGGGCAGCGCCAGTGGCAGCACCGTTGGCGGGCGCGGAAGCGTCCGTGGCGGGCGCGTTGTTGCCGACACCGCTGTCGGAGGTGCCGGAGGCGTTCACGCCCATCAGATCGGTGGTGTCGCTCACGAAGGGTCCTTCCCTGGAGCGGGCGTCGGCCTGTCTGGCTCGGCGACCGGTTGTGCTGTCCGGCTGTGGTCCTTCCGTTACGGACCGGGCCGGGGCGGTGGTCCGCCGGGTACGGCGGAGAGATCAGTTCATGGTTCCGACGCGGCGGAGGATTCACGAGAATCCGCCACGCCGATTCCGGAGCGTGCTCGATACTGCTCAGGCAGGCTGCTCAGGCAGTGTGGGAGGCTCCCGGAAGAAGGGTGGTCCCTGACGGGGACACTGAGCACCTCGCCTCCGAGTACATCCAAGAGGCATCGGGTGCAGACTTGAGGTTAACACTACCGGATCCAACAAACATTCCCCCTCTCCAAGACCGGCTATCGAGTTTTCCCGGCTCCGGGCCGCCCCGGAGCGCGGTGTCAGGTGAGCGGCAGGACGCTCGCCCCCCCGGCGTCGAGAGCCAGCCGGTTGGCCGCCCACCCCTCGCCCGCCAGTCGTGCGACCTTGTCGGCCGCACCGTCCTCGACCAGTGCGAGCACCGTGGGGCCCGCACCGGAGATGACCGCGGGGACGCCGTCCGCGCGCAGTCGGTTCACCAGGCTCACGCTCTCGGGCATCGCCGGAGCACGGTATTCCTGGTGCAGTCGGTCCTCCGTCGCGGCCAGCAGCAGCTCGGGACGCCTGGTCAGGGCCTCGACGAGCAGCGCGGCCCGGCCCGCGTTGACCGCGGCGTCCACATGCGGGACGGTGCGCGGCAGCAGGCCGCGGGCGGTCTCGGTGAGCACCGGCCGGCCGGGGACGAAGACCACCGGAACGATGGAATCCGCGGGGTCCATCCTGATCGCCCGTGCGGACCCCGCGTCCGTCCAGGCCAGGGTGAAGCCGCCGAGCAGGCAGGCGGCGACATTGTCGGGGTGGCCCTCGATCTCGGTGGCCAGCTCCAGCATCGCCGCGTCGTCGAGCCGCTCGGCGCCACCTATGGTCACCGTGCGCGCGGCGACGATCCCGGCGCAGATGGCGGCGGAGGAGGAGCCCAGACCCCGGCCGTGCGGGATGCGGTTGGCGCAGACCACCTCGAGGCCGCGGGGCTGTCCGCCCAGCAGGTCGAAGGCGGTGCGCAGGGAGCGTACGAGCAGATGGTTCTCGTCGCGCGGGAGCGACTCCGCGCCTTCACCGGCGATGTCGACGTGCAGACCGGAGTCGGCCACCCGGACCACCACGTCGTCGTAGAGGCCCAGGGCCAGGCCGAGGGCGTCGAAGCCAGGCCCGAGATTGGCGCTGGAGGCGGGGACGCGCACTCGGACGGCGGCGGCGCGGAACGCTGGACCGGCCATCGCTCGATGACTCTCCTTGTGGTTACGTGCGATTGCTCGAAGAGGTACGGAACACCGCGAGGGCCGTGACAAGTACGGCGACGCCGCGCAGAGGCGAGCGCTCTGCGTCGGGGCGGATTCAGTACAGCCTATCGAAGGAAGGTTCTGTGGCGACATAGGGCGCACGGGAGGCGCACGATGCGTGTCGCGCTCCCTGCCATCGTCCGCGACCACTCTACTGGAGCGCTCCGCGCGCCCTCGCGCTTCTCTGCCACCGCTTGAGTGGATCTTTAGAAAAGCCACGGAAGGGGCCGGGCGGCGGGCGCGGGAGGCCTCGGCGGGCCGGGGTCGGCCTGGGCGCGGAGAGGCCCGGCGGGCCGGGCAGGACGGCCCGCCGAAACCCTCATCGCACCAGGTCCCGGCCCTGATCAGGGCCGGGACCTGGTGCGCCGTATCAGGCCAGTCCGAGCCGTACGGCCGCGGCGTCCGCGTCCACCGGGACCACGACCGGCTGCGGCGCGCCCGCGACCGCCCAGTCCGGGTCCTTGAGCCCGTTCCCGGTCACCGTGCAGACGATGCGCTGCCCCGGGTCGACGAGCCCCTGTTCAACCGCCTTCAGCAGACCCGCCACGCTCGCCGCGGAGGCGGGCTCGACGAAAACGCCCTCCTGGGCGGCGAGCAGCCGGTAGGCGGCGAGGATCTGACGGTCGGTCACCTCGTCGATGAGGCCGCCGGACTCGTCGCGCGCCCGCTCGGCGAAGGTCCACGAGGCGGGGTTGCCGATGCGGATGGCGGTGGCGATGGTGCTCGGCTCCTTGACCGGCTCACCCCGCACGATCGGCGCCGCGCCGGAGGCCTGGAAGCCCCACATCCGGGGCGTACGGGAGGCGCACGGCTCACTGTCGGCGAACGGCGCCGCGTACTCCGTGTAGCCCTTCCAGTAGGCCGTGATGTTGCCGGCGTTGCCGACCGGCAGCACATGGATGTCGGGCGCGTCCCCGAGCATGTCCACGATCTCGAAGGCGGCGGTCTTCTGGCCCTCGATCCGGGCCGGGTTGACCGAATTGACCAGCGCCACCGGGTACTTCTCCGACAGCCCGCGCGCCAGCGTCAGGCAGTCGTCGAAGTTGCCGTCGACCTGGAGGATCTTCGCGCCGTGGACGAGGGCCTGGCCCATCTTGCCCAGCGCGATCTTCCCCTGCGGGACCAGCACCGCGCAGACCATCCCGGCCCGTACGGCGTACGCCGCCGCCGAGGCCGAGGTGTTGCCGGTGGAGGCGCAGATGACCGCCTTGGCGCCGGCCTCCTTGGCCGCGCTGATGGCCATCGTCATCCCGCGGTCCTTGAACGACCCGGTGGGGTTGGCGCCCTCGACCTTGAGGTGGACCTCGCAGCCGGTGCGCTCGGAGAGCACCTGCGCGGGGACCAGCGGCGTACCGCCCTCGCGCAGGGTGACGACGGGGGTGGAACCGCCGACCGGGAGGCGGTCGCGGTACTCCTCGATGATGCCCCGCCAGCCGTGCCACTGGCGGGTGCCGGACATTCGAGGCCCGGCGTCGGCGATTGCGTTCATGATTTCCCTTACTCTCCGCTCACCCTCTGTTCGGCCTCAGCGCCAGTGCGCGCCGTCCGGCGCCGGTGCGAGTGGCCGCTGTCCGGCCTCTGCTCGCCCACGGCTCGCCCACGGCTGGTCCTCCACTCGCCCTCTACTCGCCCTCGACCCGCATGATGCTCGCGACATCGCGGACGGTGTCGAGCCGGCGGAGCGCCTCCACGGTCGACGAGAGCGCGGCGTCGCTCGCGCGGTGGGTCACGGCGACGAGGGACGCCTCGCCGTCCTTCCCCTGCTGGCGGACCGTATCGATGGACACGCCGTGCTCGGCGAAGACTGTGGCGACCTGCGCCAGAACTCCCGGTTTGTCGGCGACGTCCAGGCTGATGTGGTAGCGAGTGACCACATCGCCCATGGGGCTCACCGGGAGCCGGCTGTAGGCGGACTCCCCGGGTCCGGTGGCGCCCGCCAGCTTGTTGCGGCAGGCGGCGACGAGGTCGCCGAGGACGGCCGAGGCGGTCGGCGAACCGCCCGCGCCCGGGCCGTAGAACATCAGCTTCCCGGCGGCGTCGGCCTCCACGAAGACCGCGTTGTACGCCTCGCGGACGGAGGCGAGGGGATGGCTCAGCGGAATCATCGCCGGATGCACCCGCGCGGTGACCGACCGGCCGTCGGCGGCCCGCTCACAGATCGCGAGCAGCTTGACCGTGCACCCCATGCGCTTGGCGGAGGCGATGTCGGCGGCGGTCACCTCGGTGATGCCCTCGCGGTGCACATCGTCGAGGGTGACCCGGGTGTGGAAGGCGATCCCGGCGAGGATCGCGGCCTTCGCGGCGGCGTCGAAGCCCTCGACGTCGGCGGTCGGGTCGGCCTCGGCGTAGCCCAGGGCCGTGGCCTCGTCCAGCGCCTCGCTGTAGCCGGCGCCGCTGGAGTCCATCCGGTCGAGGATGAAGTTGGTGGTGCCGTTGACGATGCCGAGGACCCGGTTGACCTTGTCGCCCGCGAGCGACTCGCGCAGCGGCCGTACCAGCGGGATCGCCCCCGCGACGGCGGCCTCGTAGTAGAGGTCGGCGGCGCGCTGCTCGGCCGCGGCGTGCAGCGCCGCGCCGTCCTGGGCGACCAGCGCCTTGTTCGCGGACACCACGCTCGCGCCGTGGTCGAAGGCGGTGGTGATGAGGGTGCGGGCGGGCTCGATCCCGCCGATGACCTCGACCACCACATCGATGTCCCCGCGTTTGACCAGGGCCGTGGCGTCGGTGGTCACCAGCTCGGCCGGCACCCCCGCCCGGACCCGGCCGGGGCGGCGCACGGCGATCCCGGCCAGCTCGACCGGGGCCCCGATGCGCGCCGCGAGGTCGTCCACCTGCGTCGTCATGATGCGCGCCACCTCTGAGCCGACCACTCCACAGCCCAGCAGCGCCACTTTCAGCGGACGCGTACGCATCATCCGACCCTCGTTTCTCATCCATCGCGTTAATGCATCAGCGCGTTAGTGCACCAGTCTCATGCACTGGACGGGATTTTCTGTCCCGGGTCCAGTATCCGAGATCCATTTCTCGCTGGCTGAATCCGCCGGCTGAATCCGCCGACGGTAACGGCCGGCGAGCAGCGGCCGGCGGTAGCGGCCGGCCAGTAGCGGATCTCGCTAGCCGACATCGAGTCGCAGAAGATCTTCCTCCGTCTCACGCCGGACGATCTCGCGCGCCTGCCCGTCCCGTACGGCGACGACGGGCGGCCGGAGCGCGTGGTTGTAGTTGCTCGCCATCGAGCGGCAGTACGCGCCGGTGGCGGGGACGGCGATCAGATCGCCGGGCGCCAGATCGGCGGGCAGGAAGGCGTCCCGTACGACGATGTCGCCGGATTCGCAGTGCTTGCCGACGACGCGGGAGAGCATCGGCTCGGCGGTGGAGGCGCGGGAGACCAGCGCCACCGAGTACTCGGCGTCGTAGAGCGCGGTACGGATGTTGTCGGACATCCCGCCATCGACGCTGACGTACGTCCGCAGCCCCGGCAGCTCCTTGACGGTACCCACCTCGTAGAGCGTGAACGCGGTCGGCCCGACGATCGCCCGCCCCGGCTCGACCGACAGCCGCGGCACCGCGAGCCCGGCCGCGTCGCACTCCCGGTGCACGATGTCGCGCAGCGCCTTGGCGATCTCCTGCGGCTCGCGCGGGTCGTCCTCCGAGGTGTACGCGATGCCGAGGCCGCCGCCCAGGTCGATCTCGGGCAGTTCGACGCCGTGCTCGTCCCGGATCTCCTTGAGCAGCCCGACCACGCGGTGCGCCGCGACCTCGAACCCGGACGTGTCGAAGATCTGCGACCCGATGTGCGAGTGAATGCCGATGAGCTCGAGCCCGTCGAGCTTGAGCGCCCGCCGTACGGCCTCGGCGGCCTGCCCGCCCGCGAGCGGAATGCCGAACTTCTGGTCCTCGTGGGCGGTCGCGATGAACTCGTGGGTATGCGCCTCCACACCCACGGTCACCCGGATCTGCACCTTCTGCCGCTTGCCGAGCCGCTGGGCGATATGCGCGACCCGCACGATCTCCTGGAACGAGTCGAGCACGATCCGCCCGACGCCCTCCCCGACCGCCCGCTCGATCTCGGCGGTGGACTTGTTGTTCCCGTGCAGCGCGATCCGCTCGGCGGGCATCCCGGCGGCGAGCGCGGTGGCCAGCTCCCCGGTGGAGCACACGTCGAGGTTGAGCCCCTCCTCGTTCAGCCAGCGCACGACGGCGCGGGAGAGGAACGCCTTCCCGGCGTAGAACACGTCGGCGCCCTCACCTTCTCTCTCCTCCCCCTGCTCCTGGAACGCCTCCCGCCAGGCCCGACAGCGGGCCCGGAAGTCGGCCTCGTCGAGGAAGTACGCGGGCGTCCCGAACTGCTCCGCGAGCGTCGTGACGTCGATCCCGCCGACGGCCACGACGCCATCGGCGTTCCGGCCGACCGTACGGGACCAGACGCGCGGATCGAGCTGATTGAGATCGGCGGGCGGCGCGGCGTAGTGCCCCTCGGGAAGGACATCGGCGTGGCGGGGCCCGGCGGGATGGGCGGAACGGCTCATGCTGTCTCTGCTGTCTCTCTCAAGGTCTTACACAAGGTCTTACACAAGGTCTTACAGATGTTCGGGTGCGCTGATGCCGAGCAGATGCAGGCCACCGGCGAGCACCGCCCCGGTGGCGTCGGCGAGGGCCAGCCGGGAACGGTGGACGGCCGAGGGTTTGTGCTGGTGGGAGGGCAGGACCGGGCAGCCGTCATGAAACCGGAAGAAGGCATCGGCGACGGCGACGAGGTGCCGAGCGAGCTGTTCGGGCGCACGATGGCGGGCGGCGGCCTCGATGACGCGGGGATGATCGGCGAGGAGGCCGAGAAGCCCGATCTCGGCGGGGTGGTCATACGCCCCGGACAGGGACTGGGGCTCGGGCGTGATGTGGAGCTGAGCGGCGTTCCGCACCAGGGCGCGAATGCGGGCGTGGGCGTACCGAACCCGGAAGAGGGGGTTGTCCTCGCGCTGCGAGAGAAGCCGGGACGGGTCGAGATCGGGCAGATCATGCCCGGCGGGCCGGAGCAAGGCCCAGCGGGCGGCGTCGGGACCGAGGGAGCGGAGCAGATCGGCCCCGGAGACCGGAGAGGCCCTCACGACGGGCCCACGACCTGCGATGACGACTCCCCCAACAGCGTGGACAAGCCCCTGCACCACATGAGCGACCAGCGCGGCCCGCACCTCGTTCGCAGGCCCAAGCGGAACCGAAACCCCGGCAAGCGCCTCCCCGTGCCCGTAGCGAGACGCCTGGGAGAGGATGTCCCGCACGAGCTGAGCATGGGAGCGGGCATCAAGGGTGATGTTGAGAAACCCAGGAGCGGCGACATCAACGCGGGCGATCCCGGGCGTACGGAGCAGCCGCCGCCGCAGAACCTCAGCGATAGAGAGCGCATCCCCCTCACCCCTGGCCCCCTCGCCCCTGGCCAGCAGCAGGGCGACATTGGTGGCGTAATCCCCACACCCGGGCCGAGGAGGCGTCCGCACCTTCACCCGCTCCGGCACGGCAACGCACAGCTCGTCGTCCTCAACGGCACGACGCACGGTGTGCAGCACAGTGCGGGAGAGCTGGGCGGGAGTCACGGGACCAGCGTATGGGAGGAGGGGGGTACGAAAGCGAACCGGTTTCGCCCTTCGGACGGCACCCGCAAGCCGGACACCAAACCGGAACCCGAACTCCCCGGAGCGCACCGACGCAAGCGAAGACGGGAACACACCGGGGAGACCGGACCAGCCCCAAGCGGTCCCCGAGGGAACCGGAAGAGGGGGCCGGGGCCCACCCACTACCCGGTGGGCCCCACAACAGGCTCGGCATCACCAGGCGCGGCCGCACCGGTCGCACCGGCCGCCCCCTGCCGCATCAACCGCCGCACGAGCTCGACAAGATCGACGGGCTCGAAGGGTTTCGCGAGGAAGGCATCGACGCCCAGCGCCTTCCCGCTGTCCATCTCGTACTGCGTACACGCACTGATGATCGCGACGGGCACATGACACGTACGAGCATCAGCACGCAGCCTCGACGCCGTATGCAGCCCATCGAGTCTGGGCATCACGACATCGAGAGTGATCACATCGGGCCGCACCTGGTGAACGATCTCCAGGCACTCGGCACCATCGGCCGCGGTCACGACCTCGAAGCCCTCCAGCTCGAGGTTGACCCTGATCAGCTGCCGGATGACCTTGTTGTCGTCGACGACAAGGACCCGGCCGGACAAGCCAGGCACATCCTGAAGAGTAGGCGCGCAGCCACGGCTGCGTCCGGGTTTTCCCCACTTCCGCCCCGTGCGAGGGACCTTTCCCCAAGACCCCTGCACCCCACCCTCCACATGCGGTATACGCCCCTCCGTTCCCACCTCCACCGCCCCGACCCCCGCCTCCCGATAAGCGTTCATGACCACCCTCTGCGAGCTGATAGTGTTCTACCTGTCGCCGCGAGACAGCAGCGACAGCCGCAAGCCCCCGTAGCTCAGGGGATAGAGCAACGGCCTCCGGAGCCGTGTGCGCAGGTTCGAATCCTGCCGGGGGCACTCAGGAGATGGGAATGAACGCGACGGTTATGCCGCGTTTGTCCACCCCGGGTGTCATGATCGGGTGCCAGCACTTCGCTGCGGGCGCCCGATTTTTTGTTCCACGGGTCCAGCTCACGGGTGACGGCCACCAGTCCGTCAAGCTGCTCGTCCTGTCCGCCTGGCGATGTGATCGGCCTGTCCGCCTGGCGATGCGATCGGCCTACTCCCTTCCCGCGCCCAGCGTCGGCGGATCAAGGTGCGCCACCTCGCGGTCGAAGTAGGAGATCACCTCTTCACCCCCCGCGTAGAGCGCCTTGATGTAGTTCTCCCAGCGCTCGACAAGATCACGGTCGGTGTAGCGGATCGCGCCGTTCGCAACTCCTGCTTCGGTGTAGAGGTCTTGGAAGAGGGTGCGGCCGCCCAGCACCACCACTTCCGGAAGCGGGCCGGCGACCTCCGAGGCGGCCACCTGCGCGGCGGAGACGATCCTGATCCGCTGCCCGTACTCCGCCACGCTGCCGCTGGGAATGGAGTTCCCACTGCACATACGGCGTCAGTGGCCTCTCGACCACCCGCACACGGTGAAAGGCATACCCCCTGCGCTCGTCCTCTTCAGCGGTCGCGGCCAAGGTGTCGCGCCGGTCGGCGAGGAGCCGAAGCGCCTCATCCCAGTCACCCCGGCGCAGGGCGTCCCGGCTCGGACTGCCCTGCTCCTCGAAGTGCTGTCGGCGCTCCAGCTTCCAGGAACTCCCGTCACGGACCGCGTCCTCCCGCTGCCGGAAGTCCTGCTTGTAGGCGGTGCGGATGAGCCGATCGCCCTGCTCGGGATCGAGATCGGGGGCGAGGAGGTCAAGCATCGGGGATGTCCTTCTTTGCCGCGCTGAGCATGTTCCCCGGGATGACGACCAGCCGCTCATCAGGACCGAGGTTCACTCCCTGCGGCAGGCGGGGCCGTAGACGGCCGTCAGATCCCTGCCGATCACAGCCACATCACCGTTGTCGAGCTGCCAGATGTCCGGACACTCGTCGTTGCCGTCGGAGTTCCCCAGCTCTTCGGCCGACTTCCCCAGCCGACGGTCGAATAACGCGGACGGGTCGGCCTCCCAGGCACGGGCCATGTCTGCCTCCGGTCGAGGTGGTCGAGCACGCTGCGGCTACCCACTGTATCCAGGACCACACCCATAGGTGAGACGGTCGCCCCACAGTCGTCATGTGGATGGCCGAGGTCAGGAGCGACGACGCCAACGGCGGCAAGGGGCAAGGGGCAAGGGTGAACGTGCGGGCAGCGCCACACCACAACAAGCGGTCCGCGCCATGCGATGGCTGCCTACCACCCGCTCGGCTCCGGCTCCGGTCATACGGGCGCGGTCTTCCGGGGCGGTTGTGGATTCACAGGCCGTGCTTGTCCAGCAGCCGCATCAGGTTGCGTTTGCGCTTCTGGTCGGCGCGCAGGGCGGTGAGGTACGTGGTGAACTCGTCCTGTGTACCCAGGCGGCGGTGGCAGTCGCGGATGCTCAGCAGCAGGCTGGTGAGCTGCTCGTAGATCGCGTTGCCCGTCTGCTGTGTGAGGGGTTCGGCCAGGCGCCGGTAGACGCCGAGCGCGTCGGCGGGGCGGGCGGCACGGGCCAGGTCGGCGAGCGTGAGCCACTGTTGGTCGTGGGCGCCGGTCTCGGTGGCGGCTTGCCAGGCCGCGTCGGTGTCCTTGTCGTCGAGCAGGGCGTCGATCAGGACCGGGCCGCCGTACCGGGAGTGCTGTTGCTGCTCTGCGTCGGCACGCAGCAGGGCCAGCGCCCCCTCACGCTCGGCCTGCCAGCGGTCCGCAGCCCGAGCGGCGGCGCGCAGTTGCTGGTACGCGAGCAGGGTGCGGCGGGCGCCGAAGTGGTCGCGGCGCAGGGCGACGGCATCGGGGAGCCGGTCCGCCTGCGTATAACGGTCGCAGAGGTAGTCGACGAGGGCAGTGTCGACGGCGGCGAGGTCGCGGGCGTCCTGGATGCCGCGTTCCGCCCAGTGCAGGGCCTCGTCAGGGCGCCGGGCGTTGTCCAGCTCGTGGGCGATGACCAGGTGCGTGTGTCCGTTCGGTGAGAGGTCGGCCGCATGCACGGCGATCACCGCGTCGACGTCACCTCCCGCCTTGGCCAGACGCTCCATCAGGTACTTCTCCGCCCAGCCGCGACGGTTGCCCCGCCACGCCTCGACCGCCAGCTTCCGCAGGACGTCCATCCCCTCTTCGCCGAGGACGTCCTCGTAGTCGAGCGGATCGATGTCCGTGAGCCCGTCGTCCACATCGCCGAGCGCATGGCCGACCAGCCAGCGCGCGAGCTCCTCCGGGTCGGGGCGTGCCGCACGGCACGCGTCGAGATGGACGCCTGCGAGGTCCGCACCGACCTGCCCGAGCCATCCGTCCGAGTCGTCGACACTCTCCACCGCGTCGGCGAGCAGCTTCATCGCCTCCCGGGCCAGGGTGATCGCATCATCAGCCCTGCCCGAGCCGGTGAGCGCGCCGATCGCGGACACCGCCTGCCCGGCCTGGTCGGCGTAGGCACGGGCATCGGCGTACTCGACGTACCCGTACTGCGCGAACGGTGAGATATCCAGCAGATCGCGGATACGGGCCCGGACCGCGGCGAGGTCCCCACGAGCACTCGCGGCCCGAAGCTCCAGACGGCGCCGTAACTGCCGGTCCTCGCCGACTTGTTCCCGCACCAGAGCGAGCAACTCGTCCTTGGACAGGCCGGACAGCCACCCGTCAAGGTCCTTCGCACGGTCCCGGGCCGCCTTCCGCTGCCGCGGCAGGCTCTCCCGCTGTGCGAGCACCGTCAGACCGAGGGCGACCAGATGCTTGCAGAAGTTGCCCTCAATACCGTACGGGCAGTCACACTCTCCGGACAGCCCACCCGGCCCGTCCAGCGTCAACTCCACCTCGTACCGCTCCGTGCCGTGAACGCTCGCGGTGACCCAGCCGTCACCGACATCGACCCCGGACACCGCGTCCAGGTAGCCGAGCCCCCGTTCGAAGGAGCGCGGGGCGGCCAACGCCCGCAGAGCCGACTCGGTGAACCCTTCCATGGCCTCCTCCGCTGTCGTGTCGTCTGCTGACCCCGGCTTCCGCTCCCGCGTGGCGCTGCCTCGGGCTCCGTCGCGGTCCCGTGCCGCCTGGAAGACACCTCCAGCATCAATCAAACAGAGATTCGTTCTTGCGTAGATTGGATCTACTTAGATGCTAGCTCCGCTTTTCGGGGTAAGGCGGGTGACTCCGGAAGGGTCGATACATCGGCTCAGAGCCGCTCACGGTCTGGGGGCGGACACCCCGAAGCTCTGGCTGACAGGCGCCCCGCCTGCCGCTGACGGAATGCCGGGGTGCGGCAGAGGCCGACGCCCTTGCCCTCTCTGGGCCTGTCGCCAACCTCACCTCCGGTCCCGAAGACCTCGCCGCGCTGTGCGGCAGCCGGGCCACCGTTATCAGGATCTGACCGCACGCGAGCCGCGCCCTCACCTCCCACACGCGGCGGCGGCGGTGCTGCGCCCGCCGGGTCTGTCAGTGGTGGGCCGTACGGTTTTCTTCGTGGCCGGCGATGTTCCTGGGGGCGGAGCCGGCTGCCGAAGAGGTACGTCGTGTCATCGTGCTCTCGGTGGGAGGTCGGTGTGGTCTGCGAGCGACCGGTCGCGCTGCGCATGCGGGGTGTGACGCGTAAGCGGCAGGGCATCCTGTCAACCCCCGCGGCGGGGATTTCCGCCCTGGCGCGGGCGTCGGGAAGAATGCCGGGACGATGACGTCACCAGCTTCCGGTCCGCGCGGCATCGGGCACGCGCCGTTCATCCATCTGACCGTGCCGAACGCGGCTTTGTACCGACAGGTGATGCGTGCGTTCCTCACGGCGAAGGAGCGGTTCGCGGTGCATCTGCGGCCCGAGGACGTGCACGCCGCGCTGGAGCCGGAGCACCGGCCGCCCGATCCGGACGCGGTGGTGAAGGCGCTGGACAGCCTCGTGGAGTGGGGCAATCTGCGGGCGGATCCGGACACCTCCCGGGTCACCGCGGTCGAGGACTTCTACCGCAAGCGGTTCATCTACCAGCTCACCCAGGCCGGGGAGGCCGCCGAGCAGGCGTTGTCGGTGTACGACGAGGCGCTGGGGCGGCGCGGTGCGCTGCAGGCGGTGGCGCTGCACGACATCGTCACGCAGCTGCGGGCCCTTCTGGTGATCGCGGCTGAGCGGGAGGAGGGCGCGCCGGACGCGGCGAAGGCGCATCTGGCGCTGTCGGCGCTGACCGGCCGGTTCGAGGCGCTGGCGGAGAACGCGCGGGCGTTCATGGGGTCGTTGCAGCGCACCATGGATCTGCACGGGGTGGAGGTCGAGGTGTTCCTCGCCTACAAGGACCGGCTGATCCAGTACCTGGAGCGGTTCATCCAGGACCTGATCACGCTGGGCGGGCGGATCGCGGTGCTCATCGGCGAGCTGGAGCAGGACGGGCGGGCCGGTGTGCTGCTGCGGCTGGCGGCGGCCCGTGAGGCGGCCGACGCCGCGCCTGATGACGCCGAAAGCGCCGAGGAGCAGGCGTATGAGCGGTGGGCGGCGAAGTGGTCGGGGCTCACCGCCTGGTTCGTCTCCGCGGACGGCCGTGAGTCGCAGGCCCGGCTGCTGCGCGGGCGGGCCCTCGGGGCGATCCCGCAACTCCTCGCGGTCGTCAGGCAGTTGAACGATCGACGGGCCGGACGTTCGGACCGGTCCGCTGACTTCCGCACTCTGGCCCGCTGGTTCGCCGAGGCCCCGGACGACGAGGCGCGCCACCGGCTGTGGCGCGCCGCCTTCGGTCTGTACTCCGCACGTCACCTGACCGTGGACGCCGATACGCTGGCCGAGCGCACGGCCCGCCCGGTGCCCGCGTCCACGTCGTGGGCCGAGGCCGAGCCGCTGCGGATCAGCCCGCAACTGCGCCGTACCGGCAGCTACGAACGCCGCGGGCGGGCCCGCCGGGTGCGGGACCGCTCCGAGCAGCGACACCGGCTCGCCGAGATCGCCGCCAGGCAGGCGGAGGAGATCGCCGCCGCCCGTGCCCGGCTCGCGACGGACGGCACCACGCGGTTGTCCGCGGTGGGAGAACTCGACCCGGTGGCCTTCGGGCTGTTCCTGCAGCTGCTCGGCGATGCCCTGGCCACATGGCGACCCGGTATGACGAACACGGTGGCGACCAGCAACGACGGCTCGATGGAGATCCGGCTGACGGCCCTCGCCGACGGGACGACGGCCGAAGTGCGTACGCCGGGCGGGACCTTCCGCGGCCCCGACCACCTGATCGAGATCACCGACCTCACCCGGCCCGGCGGCGCGGGACACGCACCGGCCGAGACGATTGAGGGGGAGCCATGACCACGCCCTTGGGCGAGGTGCTGGACGGCCGGCGAACGGCCGAGGTGCACAAGGCGGCGCGGACGCTGTTGAAGGAGCCGCTGTTGCTGGCGCGGGGCCCGCACGCGGACGAGTTCCGGCTGGTGCGGCAGCACGCCTCGGAGCTGCGCGACTGGTTCGACCGCAACACCGGCTGGTCGCTGCGGGTGGACGCGGAGGCCGCCCGGCTGGCCCGGACGCCCGGCACCTTGGCCGATCCCACCCATCCGGCGCGCGAGGCGTCCCGTGGCCGCGCCCCGTTCACGCGCCGCCGGTACGTGCTGCTGTGCCTGGCGCTGGCCGCGCTGGAGCGGGGTGAGGCGCAGATCGCCCTGGGCCGCCTGGCCGAGCAGGTGGTGCTGGACGCCGCCGATCCCCATCTGGCCGCCGCCGGGGTGGAGTTCACCATGGAGCGGCGCGACGAACGCCTCGACCTGGCGGCAGTGGTGCGGCTGCTGCTGCGCTACGGGGTGCTGCGGCGGGTGGCCGGCGAGGAGGAGGCATACGTCAGCGGTAGCGGCGACGTGCTCTACGACGTGCAGCGGCGCGTCCTGGCCGGGCTGCTGGCCGCCCGCCGGGGCCCGTCGACGATCACCACCGAGGACTTCGAGGACCGGCTGGCCGAGCTGACCGCCGAGAGCGCGCTGGACAGCGACGAGCTCCGTTTCCGCGCGATCCGCCAGCGGCTGACCCGGAGGCTGCTGGACGACCCGGTGCTGTACTACGAGGAGCTGACCGACGAGGAACTCGGCTACCTGACCCGCCAGCGCGCTTTCCTCACCGCCCGCATCACCGAACTGACCGGCCTGGTTCCCGAAGTGCGGGCCGAGGGCATCGCCATGGTCGACCCGCACGACGATCTGACCGACGTGAGGATGCCGGAACAGGGCACGCACGGGCACGTCACCCTGCTGCTCGCCGAACACCTGGCGGCCATGGCCGGCGAGGTGAGCCGCGCCGACCTCGAACGCAAGGTTCAGAAGCTGGCCGCCGAACACGGTTCGTTCTGGTCGAAGAGCGCCAAGCAGCCCGGCGCGGAGGCGGAGCTGGTCGGCCAGGCGCTGGAGAGGCTCACCGCGCTCGGCCTGGTCGCCACCACCCCGAAGGGCATCGTCCCCCTGCCCGCGCTCGCGCGGTACGCGGTCGGCGAGGCCGTCGTGACGGAACCGGGACAGGCATCCTCCCGCACACCCCGTGCTCCTCGCACGCCCCGCACACCCAAGCGAAAGGCACCGCAGTCGTGACCGCCCTGCCCGACCCGACACCCGGCCGGTGGCAGCCGCTGCGCATCGGCCTGGTCGACCTCTTCCACTACGACACGGAGGAGTTCTGGTTCCGTGACGGCCGCCTGCTGCTGCGCGGCAACAACGGCACCGGCAAGTCCAAGGTGCTCGCCCTGACCCTGCCCTTCCTCCTGGACGGCGACCTGTCCGCCCGCCGGGTGGAACCCGACGCCGACCCGGGCAAGCGCATGGAGTGGAACCTGCTGCTCGGCGGCCGGCACCCGCACCCGGAGCGGCTCGGCTACACCTGGATCGAATTCGGGCGCCGTGACCAGGACTCGGGCCGGGCCCACTTCCGCACGTTGCTGTGCGGGCTGAAAGCGGTGACGGGCCGCGGCATCGCCCGCCACTGGTACGCGGTCACCGACCAGCGCGTCGGCGAGGAGCTGACCCTGCTCGACGCCACCGGCACCGCGCTGTCGCGGGATCGCCTGGCCGAGGCCGTCGCCGGCCGCGGCATGGTCCACGACCAGGCGAAGGCGTACCGCAGGGCGGTTGACGAGGCGCTGTTCGGGCTCGGCGAGCGGCGCTACGCCGCCCTGGTCGACCTGCTCATCCAGCTGCGCCAGCCCCAGCTGTCCAAGCGCCCGAACGAGACGGCGCTGTCCCGCGCGCTGACCGAGGCGCTGCCACCCATGGACCAGGCGGTGATCGCCGATGTGGCCGAGGCGTTCCGCTCCCTGGACGAGGAGAAGGAGGAACTGCGAGCGGCCGGTGAGGCCGAACGGGCCGCTTCCGCCTTCCTCGACCACTACCGCCGCTACGCCCGCGTGGCCACCCGCCGACGGGCCCGGCTGCCGCGCAGCGAACACGCCCGCTACGAACAGCTGCACCGTGACCTGTCCCAGGCGCGGACCGAGCGGGAGGAGGCCGAGCGGCAACGGACGGAGGCTGCGGAGCGGATCGCCCAGCTGGAGGAGGCGGCCGTCCGGCTGACGGCCCAGGACGCCGCGCTGCGCGCGGGTCCGGAGATGCGCAGCGCCCGGGAGCTGGAGCAGGCGGCGGCCGATGCGCGGCGCACCGCCGGCGAGCGGACCCGAGCGGAGACGGACCGGGACCAGGCCGCCCAGGCGAACTCTCGCGCCCTCGGCCGCCTGACGAGCGCCGAAGGACGGCTGACAGCGGCCGAGCAGCGGGTCGAGAGCACGCTGCGCCAGGCGCGGAATACGGCCCGAGCGGCCCGGCTCCACGACGTGCTGGGGCCCCACGACACGGTCCCGGAGGCAGAACTGCGCCACGCGGCCGAGGAGTCGGTGGCACGCCGGAGGCGCACCCTCGACCACGTGGAAGAGCTGGCCTCGGGGGCCGAGCAGGCCGCCGGCGAACGACGGGCCGCCGCCCGCCGCCTGGACGAGGCCCAGACCGAGGCCGCCCACACCGCCGAACGCCAGGCCCAAGCCGAGGCGTCCGCCGCACAGGCGGGCCAGGACCTGGTGGGTGCCGTACGGGAACACCTCGACCAGTGCACGGAACTGGACCTTCCCGACCCGACGGGGCTCCTGGACGCTCTGCACGACTGGGGCACGCATCTGCACGGCCCCAGCCCCGCCCGGGAGCAGACCGCGGCAGCCCACCGCGAGCAGGCCGCGGACCTGGCCGACCGGGCCGCCGCACTCGGCCAGCGGCTGTCCGAACTGGCCGAGCGGCGCACCGCGGCGAGAAGGGAGCTGGCGGAGCTGGAGGCCGGTGGCCAGCACGGGCCGGAGGCACCCCACACCCGTACCCCGGGCCTGCGCGACCGGACCCCCGGAGCGCCGCTGTGGCGGCTGGTCGACTTCCACGACCACGTCACTCCGGACGAACGGGCGGGGCTGGAGGCCGCGCTGGAGGCGTCCGGGCTGCTGGACGCATGGGTGTGTCCGGACGGCACCGTTCTGGAGGGGAGCGGGCACGACGTGCTGCTGTCCCCGCTGCCTTCGCATGCGTCACGGGCCGACTCCGTGCTCGCCGACGCGCTGCGGCCCGCCGTCGATCACGGCGACCCCCGGGCCACGCAGGTCGGCGAACCGGCCGTGTCCGCTCTCCTGGCGGCCATCGGCCTCGGGGGTACCGGCGCGCCCGGCACGTGGGTGGCGGCGGACGGTCGCTTCCGCATCGGCGCGCTGACCGGCAGCTGGTCGAAGGAAGCGGCAGTGTACGTGGGTGAAGGCGCTCGCGAGGAAGCACGCCGCGCCCGGATCGCCACCCTGCGCGGCGAACTGGACGCGCTGGCCGCCAGCACGGCACGCCGCGAAGCCGAACGCGCCACGGTGGCCGCGCGCCGACGCACCCTGGACGCCGAACTGGCCACCGTCCCCGACGACGCCCCCCTGCGCCACGCCCACGCGGTGGCCGCCGCAGCGGCGGACGCCGCCCACCGGGCCCGCACCCGCCAGGAGGAACATGCGGCCGAACTCACCGAGACGGCCCGCCGCGAGGCCGAAGCGGCCACCGCACTGACCGAGACGGCCGACGCCGTGAACCTGCCCGCCGACCGACCGGCCCTCACAGCCGTCCGCCAGTCCCTGGCCGACCACACGGCCACCCTCGCCGCCCTGTGGCCGGCCCTGCGCGACCGGGCCGAGGCGCGACGCACTGTCACCGACGAGCAGGCGGAAACCGGCCGGACCGGGGAACGGGTGGCCGAACTGGACCAGCGTATGGCCGAGGCGGCCCGGCTCGCCGCCGCCGCGGACGAACACCACACCACGCTCCGCTCGACCGTCGGCGCGGCCGTCGCCGAACTGGAGCGCCGTCTGGCCGAAACCGCGAGTGCTCTCGCTACGTGCGAGCAGGACCAGAAGCAGGCCCGCCACGAGTACTCCGCCGCGGACCGTCGCGCCGGACGCGCCGAGGGCCGTATCGAGCAGCTGGACAAGGACGTCCATGAAGCGGCGGCCACACGCGCCGAGGCCATCGCCGCGCTCCAGCGGTTCGCGGCCACCGGCCTGCTGACCATCGCCCTGCCCGAGACTCCCGTACCGCCGCTGGACGGCGGCTCCTGGGCCGCCACCCCGGCGATCGCACTCGCCCGAGCGATCGAGGCGGCACTGTCCGGTACGGACGACTCCGAGGGCGCCTGGGAACGCGTACAGAAGCGGCTCAGCGAGGAGTACAAGAAGCTCCAGGACGTCCTCTCCCGGGGCGGCCACAGCGCCACGGCGCGCATGACCGAGGACGGGATGATCGTCGACCTCGTCTACCAGGGCCACGGGCGGGCCGTGCCCGAACTGGCCGGGGCCCTGGCCACCGAGGTCCAGGAGCTGACCCGCATCCTGTCGGCGCACGAACGCGAAATCCTGGAGACCCACCTGCTGACCGAGGTCGCCGGCACCCTGCAGGAGCTGATCGACACCGCCGAGCGCCAGGTACGCGCCATGAACACCGAACTTGAGCAGCGGCCCACCTCCACCGGCATGAAGCTGCGCCTGATGTGGCGGCCCTCCCGCAAGGCACCGGCCGGACTGGCACAGGCACGGGCGCGGCTGCGCCAGTCCGCCGATGCCTGGGCGGCCGAGGACCGGGCGGCGGTCGGCGAGTTCCTGCAAGCCCAGATCGCCCGCGCGCAGGCCGAAAACGCCACAGGCAGCTGGCTGGAAGTGCTCACCACCGCGCTCGACTACCGCGCCTGGCACGAATTCGGCATCGAACGCCACCAGCACGGCGCCTGGGTGCCTGCCACCGGGCCCGCCTCCGGCGGCGAACGCGTTCTGGCCGTCTCCGTACCCCTGTTCGCCGCCGCCTCCGCCCACTACGCCACCGCCGCTCCACACGCCCCGCGCCTGGTCACCCTGGACGAAGCCTTCGCCGGCGTCGACGACGACTCCCGCGCCAAGTGCCTGGGCCTGCTCCACGCCTTCGACCTGGACGTGGTGATGACCAGCGAGCGTGAATGGGCCTGCTACCCGCAAGTGCCCGGCATCGCCATCGCGCAGCTCTCCCGCGTCGACGACATCGACGCGGTCCTGGTGACCCGCTGGCAGTGGGACGGCACCGAGCGGGCACGGGCCCCCGAACCCGACCGCCGCATGGCGACGGTCCCCGCACCGGCACACTCCCCCGGGGAGCCCGCCGACTCTTCCGGAGAGCCCGAGCCCACCCCCACCGAGAACCCCGCATCCGGCCAGGACGCCCTGTGGGCATGAGAAGTGACGCGGGGCCGCCCGTGGCGTGGGAGGACCGCCCGTGGCGAGAAAGGGGGAAGACCCTCACATGAGCGCACCCGACGCCCCCATCGGGCGCGTCGACCACGGCCGCCTCACCCGTCTCCTCGGCGATCCGGGCTGTGCCTGGCTGCTGGACCGGATACGCCGCCGCATGGAACGCGCCGAGCCGCTTACCGGCCCGGTCATCCTGACCGCGCCCTCCGACGGTGAGCGAGCCGCCGCCGAGCGCCTGCTGGGCCGAGCCCCCGGCGGCGGGCGCTCGCTGAGCGTCCGGCTCGACGCCGTCGACACCGTCCTGCGCCGCTCCGGTGTCAGCCCCGACGGCCTCGCCACCGCCGTCATCGCCCTCACCGGACCCGTCACCCTCCTCAGCGACGTACGCCGGCGGGAGGCGGACGCCTGGCACGACGCGTACACCCCGCTCACCGGCCTGTGCTCCGAGCGGCCCGAACTGACCGACTGGGGCGAGCACATACGCGTGAGCGGCCTCGTCCGCCGCCTCGCACGCGGCCCGGAGACCGCCCGGACCCTGCTCACCTCCACCGCGACGGCGCTGCGGAGCCTGCCCACGGATCCGGCCGTCTCCCTCCCGGCCTTCGCCGCCCGCACCCTCGGCGATGCCCACGCCCTCGACGACGGCACCCCGCTGGCTACCCTCGTCCACTCCGGCATCCGCGCCCTGACCGGCTTCCCCGACGGCACCGGAGCCGAGTGGCGCCGCGAAGCATGGGCCTCCGCGGGACTCCTCAAGGACGCCCTGTCCTCTACCGTCCTGACCCTGGGCCTGCGCGGCACACCCGCGCTCGACTGGGCCACCGACACCGGGGAACCCGCCATACTCACCCTGCGCCAGCTCACCCGCACCCCTCCCCGCGCATCGCCCCCTGTGGTGCACGTCTGCGAGAACCCGACCGTGCTCGCCACCGCGGCCGACACCTACGGCCCTGCCTGCCCACCCCTGATCTGCCTCCAGGGCCAGCCCTCGGCCGCCGCCCTCACCCTCCTGCGCCACCTGCACTCCCACCGGGCGAAGCTGCTCTACCACGGCGACTTCGACTGGGGCGGCATACGCATCGCCGCCGCCTTGCTCCGGCGCGTCCCCTGGCACCCCTGGCGCTACACCACCGCCGACTACCGCGTCGCCGCCGACAGAAGCCCCATGGCGCCATCCCTGACGGGCACACCTGCCACCGCTCCCTGGGACCCGGACCTGCGGGCCGCCCTCAGCGAACTCGGCGTACGCGTCGAGGAGGAAACCGTCCTCGACGATCTCCTGACCGACCTCGCACCCTGACAACTCGCGGGATCGCGTGGAGTATGCGTAGCAGCATAAGGAGCATGTCCGAGCCCACCCAGAAGTACTCGATCACGATGCCACCCGACATCGCCGAAGCCGCTCGCGCTCGCAGCGGGCCGTCCGGCCTGTCCGCGTACGTCGCCGCGGCCGTGGCCTGCCAGATCGAACGCGACAACCTCAACGAGCTCATCACGGTCGCCGAGGCCGAACACGGACCGATCACCGACGAGGAGGTCCAAGCGCTCCGGAACCAACTCCAGCAGGCCCGTGGGCAGCAGGCGCCCGACGGAGCGAACACGGCATGACGCGATCACCCGCCGCCGTACCCGGCGGCACCCTGGTCCTCGACAGCGAGGGAACTCACCAAGGCCGCACTGCGGGACCGCACGGTCACCGGCTGGTTCGCCCTGGCCCGCGCCGACGACCTCCGGGTGATCACCAGCGCCGCCACCCTCGCGGAAGTCGTCCGCCCCCGGATCAACCGGCCAGCCCTGGAGTGGACCCTCTCCCGTGTCGTCGTCGAGCCGGTCACCGACGCCATCGCCCGCCATGCTGCCGCCCTCCTGGCTGACACCGGCCTGCACGGCCACAAGTACGCCATCGACGCCATGCTCAGCGCCACCGCACTCGCCGCCCCCGGGCCCACCACAGTGCTCACCTCCGACCCCGAGGACATCACGGCACTGTGCGGCGGACACGTCACCGTCACCAAGATCTGACGGCGCGTTCGTCGCGCGCTGCCGGGCGTACCCAACACGCACGGGGGCGGAAGCGGTGTGGTTCTTCTCACCGCCCGGTGGCTCTGCCACGGCCGAGCCACCGTAGGCGGCTCCGTGCGCTGCGGTCGGAGCGCAGGTCGGTTACGTGCGCGCTCGAGTCACCGGCACCGGGACGGTCGTCTGGATCACCAGCTCACCGCCCACCAATGGCTCGGTTTATCCCCATTTGCCGCGTCCCCCGCCGGGGGCACCTTGCATGAGGTGCCAGCAGACCCCGTCATCAGCCCAGACGCTGAGTGCGGGGTCTTTGCATTGACGCAACCGGATTTGAAGACTCAGTGCGCACGTCACAGCCCCGCCGGCGGGTCACCGGACCATCCAGGCCGCGAGTCGGCGGGTCGTTGCCATTGATTCCCAAGGCGCGTGGATGGCCGGAGCCCGGAGCGGTTTGGCGCCGTCAGATGTCCGTGACGGTGGTTTGGGCGGCGGGTGTGGTCACCGCAACGCGCAGCATCCCCTCGGCTGAGGGAACGAGCTGCGCCACCGTTTTGTCCGCTTCGTGGAGGGCGAACAGGGCAGGGACAGAGGCGTCCGTGGCGACGCGGCGTACGGTCCAGTTGGCGCTCTCGAGGTACGCCTGCGCCCGTCCGATCGCGTCGGCCGCTTCCTCGGCGGTGAGCGGGTCGGTAGACCAGTCGTGGTGGAGCCAGGTGCCGTCGGCATCCTGAACGGTACGCACGCCGTCGCCCTCGCCCCGTGGGGTGTGCCTGACCCGCAGCGCGTCGTAGATCCGGCTGGAGTGGTCGAGGGCACGGCGCACACCAGGGTCGTCAGCGGCCGGAGCCGAGTGCAGAGCCGTGTTGTCAGCCTTGGACGCCGAGTCACCAGCAGGGGCGAAGCAGGGCGATGTCACCCCGATGGAAGCGAGGCCCTCCCCCTTGGCCCGGTCCACGACCCCGGTGACGGCGTCCATCCAGAAGTCATCGGGTTCGGTACGCATGTTGACCGTTGGAAAGGGCTTGGACCAGTCCTCATCGGAGTCCTGGAACTTATAGCCCTGCTTCACCCAGGCGTCCCGGGCCTGGCGCACGAGCTTTTTGGCCGCAGAGCCCGGGACGCCCGTAAGGTCGTAGCTGAGGCTGAGCTGTAGCCGACCATCAGAACCGCGACCATCGTCGGCGACGCAGGGACCCACGGGCACGGGGCCGCTTCGCTTGAGGGTCGGCTTGGGCGACATGTCGGCGACGGCCTGCTGAATGATCTCTTCCGCGCGCTTGGTGGCCTGCTCTTCGTCCATGGTGACCTGCTTCGATGTCGCTTTGCCGTGCTTACCCTGCCCGTCCTGCTCCGATCCACACGCTGCCGTCGCGAGCGCTGTGGCCAGCAGGGTGACCGCCACCATCATGGTGCGTAGCTTCACGGTCGTCCTCCGGTAACGATCTCGGCCATGTGGTCGAGGGATTCCCCCTCCCAATACTGGGAGTGAGCGGGCATGAGTCCGTCCGAGCCAGGAGGCTTTCCGTCGGCGACCTTGAACGTCTGGCCGCCGAAGTTGTCGGTCGTAGGGTCAGTCCCATGAACGATCGTGTGATCGTCGAAAAGTCGCACGTATTCCATCGGATTCAAAGGCGCCAGGAATCCCGCTTTGGGAGGTGCAAGGTTGATCAAGTCGTTTTTCGCGGTGGCAGCCCACATGTGGTCCCTGGGAATGTTCAGGTCATCGGCATGCTTGACCCCCATGCCCGGGCTGCCAACGGCGATCGCGTTGTCCACTGGCACGTCGGGGTGGTCTCGCATGGTCTCTCCGGCCACCAGGCTGCCATAACTGTGACCCACGAGCGTCGAGTTCACATGTCCGCCGTGGGCCGTATCGATACCGGTCAGGAAGTCATTCAGGGGCTGACGGGCGTGGTCGGCGTACTTGGTGTCCGATGCCTCTCCCATGATGCTCTGGGGCGCGTCGTAACCCAGCCAGAGGATCGACGCCGTCGAGTGATGCCGATCCGCGCGTTCTGCCTGCCTCTGGAGGAGCTCCGCCCTGCGGATATCACCGTCGACAGAACTCAGCTTGGCGAAGGTTCCCGGCACGTATGTGGCCACGTTGTCCGCCGTGTCGGGGTTGCCTATGGAAACGATGGCGTGCCCACGATTCTTGTTGTCGATGCCTAGGAGATAGGGGCGGTTGCCCTCACCGGTGTAGGAATCGAAGCGACTCTGGATGGTGTCCATGCCGTCGATACGGCCCTGGATCTCCTTGCGTTTCGCGTCCCACCTCTTCCACTCCTCCGTCGGCACCTGCACGTTCTTCATAGTGGTGCCCGTCATCGGGTTGAGGTACGGCTCGTAGTGCTTCGGCTCCTTCTTCAGCCAATCATCGAGCTGTCCCTGTGCGGCGCCGCGGGTTTCGGCGAGCACGAGCTGGTTCGCCTCACTGCGTACGGCGGCTGGGAGTCCGTCCATCCGGCCGACCGAGTCGGGGTGCATGGTGATGTACTCGGCCCGCTGCTCCTCGCTGAGGCCCTTCCACCACGAGGCGTTCTCCTTGGGAGTGCCGTGCTTCGGCGGGTCCTTGATCAAGTCCAAGTAATCCTTGGCGGCCTTGTTCACCCCGCCGGTGTCGGACTTCACATCGACCCAATCACGGCCCGAAACGACCAGATCGTCGTCGGCCTTCAGCGCTCGCAGTTTCGGCGCCCACTTCTCGTCCGCCTCCGTGGCTTCCTCCAGCGCATGCGCGATGCGGTTGGCGATGGCCTGGGCGATCCTGAAGTTCGGATTGGGGTCAAAGTTTGCCGCCTGCCGGTCGACCGCTGACGCCGTCGGGTCCGTGACACCGTCGGCCTTGCCGCCCTCGGGCTTCTTGCCCTCGCTCTCCTTGCCGGCCACCGGATAGCTGACCGACCCATCGGAGTTCACCGTGAACTTGTGAGACCCGGCATCCTCCAATGCCGCATCCAGCTTTTTCTTCGCCGTGTCCACATCGAAGGCGAAACCGTTCAGTGCCGTCCTGATCAGCCCGCATTCCACCTGTGTGTAGTGGAAGTTCTGCGACAGCTGCCGTAACTGTCCCTGCGCCGCCGCCAGAGCTTCCCCTTTCAGGGAATTCCGCATCTCGACCGCGATCTGGTTGTCGATATGGTCTTTGGCCGCTGATGCCATGTTCCCCATCGCGCGATACCCGTCGGCAGCGTCTTCGAACTCCGATGGCTTGAGCGCCTTGAGCGTCTTGAAGTCCATGCCCGTCTCACCCGTGCCCGGTCCGGCCGCCGACCGCGGGCGTGTCCTCGTACTTGGTCTTCAGCTTGTCGACCTCGTCCTTGACCGCTTGGTCGATGTTCGCGTGGTCGTGCCCCGTCTGCTCCATCGCCTTCCTGAGCTCACCGCACCGCTTGCTCACGTCCTTGGCATAGCGCTTCCAGGAGTCAAGGACCGCCTGCTGGGCGGCAGCAGTCTGGCACCCCGCGTCCTTGCCCAACCCTTTCTGCCCCTCATCGAGCTTCGTCAGCGCCTTGCGAATGCCCTCACGTAATGACCCGACGCCCTCACCCGCCCTGCGCCACGCCGCCTGGCTGGATTTCAGGTCCCCCGCTCCGCCCGTTGACTCCGTCTCGGCACTGTCCAGCCTCATCCGCCCCGCGGCATTCTGCTTGAGCTGGGTCCACTCTTGCGCGAACGTCACTCCGCTGCCCCTCCCCGATTCAGTCGGTGAAGTAACTTATTGTGGCGTACTTTTGGGACGCCACGCAGGCGGGGATGTATGCCGTTGTCTTGTCTGATACGGGATGTCAGGCTGGCCGCTGACGGCGGCCATGTGACAACCCCTAGCCCGCGGGTGTCCCGAGCAAATGCCGCATCGACTCCGCCGCGCGGACTGCCGCGTCGGCGCAGCAGTTGTTGAACAGGGCGTGGACCTCGTCGGCCTGTTCGGCCATTTCGTGGAGGCGGGGGATCCACTCCCTCAGTTCCTCCGTGGCGTAGGTGTGGCGAAAGCGCTCCTCCTTGGTGCCGGTGCCCCAGGCGTCGTTGCGGCCGTGGAAGCGGGCCACGGCCAGGCGGGGTGAGGCGACTGGGGTGACCGGGGGTATGGAGGTGGGCAGTTTCTGGGTCATGTCCACCGCCACGGCGGACATGCCCCAGTCCCTCAGCGCCGCCTCGGTGTTGGCCCGCTCGCCCTCCTGCCACCAGGCGGGGTGCCGGAACTCCACGGCGACGGGCCAGCCCTCCGTGCGCTGCGCGCATTGGGCGAGGAACGCCTTTGACTGTGCCTCGCCGGGGGTGAACCAGGGCGGGAACTGGAAGAGCAGGGTGCCGAGCCGTCCTGACCTCTTCAGGGGTTCCAACGCTCCGCTGAAGCGCTGCCATACCTCGTCGAGCAGCTCCGGATCGATGTCCGCGGGCCTCGGGTGTCCGGCCCTTCGTCCGGTCAGTGTGCCGCGCAGATCCCCAGGTAGAGCCTTCGGGCTTGTCGGGTGGCCAGTGAGGAGGGAGAACGCCTTGACGTCGAAGCGGAAGCCGTCCGGGGTGCGCTCGGTCCACAGGGTGCTGTTGCGGGCGCTGGGCAGGGAGTAGTACGTGGCGTCGACCTCCACCACCGGGAATTGGGCGGCGTAGTGCCGCAGTCTTCCCTCCGCGTCGCGCAGCCCCGGTGGGTACCAGCCGCTGGACACCAGAGCGCGGTCCGTCCATGAACACGTGCCGACCAGAATCTTGCCCATGCTCTGCCGACTACCCCTGGTCGGGGTGGGTGCCAAAAGTTCCTTTCGGTACGTGGCCCGCAGCCCTACGTTTCGGGGACTTCCTCTTGGGGAACCGCCAGGTTGGGAGCGCTCCCACTCGCTCTCCCACTCCCCCTAGGACGATGGAGGAAGATCGCGAAATGATTTGTCATGAACGCGGCAGTTCCTTACGTTGGGCATCTCGCGCCCTCGGCCTGCTGGCCGCGGCGCTGCTGTGCCTGATCCCGTGGTCCACCACCGCGAGCGCCCATGGATCCGTCGTCGACCCCGCGTCCCGCAACTACGGCTGCTGGCTGCGCTGGGGAGGCGACTTCCAGAACCCGGAGATGGCGCGGTTGGACCCCATGTGCTGGCAGGCGTGGCAGGACAACCCGAACGCCATGTGGAACTGGAACGGGCTGTACCGCAACGGCTCGGCCGGCAACTTCCCGGCGGCGATCCCGGACGGGCAGCTGTGCAGTGGTGGCCACACCGAGGGCGGCCGCTACAACTCGCTGGACAAGCCGGGCGCCTGGCAGACGACGAAGATCGGCGGCAAGTTCACCGTCAAGCTGTACGACCAGGCCAGCCACGGCGCGGACTACTTCAAGGTGTACGTGTCCCGCCAGGGGTACGACCCCACCACCCAGCCGCTCAAGTGGAGTGACCTGCAACTGGTCACCACGACCGGCAAGTACGCCCCCAGCCAGAACTACTCGATCGACGTCAGCACCTCCGGCTACACCGGCCGCCACGTCGTCTACACCATCTGGCAGGCCTCGCACATGGACCAGACGTACTTCCTGTGCAGTGACGTGAACTTCGGCTGAGCGGCACCCCACGGCTCAGGCACCCGCACCACGGCCCCGCCGGATATTGACCCTCCGGCGGGGTTACTTCGTATGGGGCGACTGCCGTGCGACGTAGTTCATGTGCTGCAGATGGCCCACCTGGATCCACTTCTCGGCGTTGCCCGAGCCGACCGAGCCGTCGCCGTAGGCGCAGGTGTGCAGCCAGCGTTCACCGTCGCTGGAGGTGGCGTCCTCGATGCCGCGGAAGGCGTCGTACGTCACTATGCGCCGGGCCATGGCACGAACGCGGTCGGCACGGTCGGGGCCTCTGAGGGGCGCCCGAACGATGAGGAAGTCGTGCGGTGCGGTGTAGCGAAGCAGACCGTAAGGGGGGCCGTAGGGGCGGGCGGAGATGTTGGCGCTGTGCGCGTGTTCCACGGAGTAGTCGCCGTAGAGCAGCGGGGCCGGGAGTTCGGGGCGGGCGGCGCGGACCGTTTGGTGGACCTGCCGGTCGTGGCGTTCCGCGATGCGCGTCGGTCGCACCTCCAGGTGCTCGCGGTCGCGGGGGAAGGCCCCCGCCGTGAGGACGACCGTGCGCCAGGGAACCAGGGCACCGAGGACGTCGATACCGACAAGGGCGAGCTTGGTCGCTTCGACGGCATCCGTGACCATGCCGACGTCCAGGATGAGGTCGAGCTGGGCCGGGGGGAGGCAGATGCTGGAAGGCGTTCTCCCAGGGTGACTGGCGCGGCGCCCTGGAGCTGATCGAGAAACGGCGCGATGAGCTCATGGTATTTATGGGCGAGGCAGCCAAGCGCAACTTCAGCCTCTACCGGGTGCGGGTCGTGCGGGAGCCTCTCACCCCGTATCTCCAGTGGGAGCTGAATATGTTGCGGCTGCGGGCGGAGTGCGGTGAGCGGATCAGGGTGGTCGGGCCTGAGCATATCCGAGGGTTCGAGAAAAATGGGCCGCTTCCGGAGCTGGTTTCGCTGGGTGGGATGACCTTGTACAAGGTCATCTACGACAGCCGGGCGATGAGCGACGGCGCGCTTCGCTTCGTCGATCCGGATGTACTGAGCCCCTGGGAGGATTTCATCAAGGGGCTCTTTGACGCCGGGGAAGAGATGGCGTCCTACTTCGAACGCGAAGTGGCGCCTCTGCCACCTCCGACACCCGCGGAGTAGACGATCAACGAGGACATGGGGCGGGAAGGCCATCAGGAGGAATCTCCGCGATCCCCGCAGCCCCAGGGCCCACATGGCACGCAGTCGCGGCTGTCGGGGTCCGCGGGGGATGTGGTGCAGGCCCCGCGATGTGAGCGGCGGGGTGCACTTCCATGGGATGGGCCGACACGGTACTGACGGTGATACTCCTCGGCCGCGGCAGCTTCCGGGAGACATACGCGGATTCGTGAACCGGACCAGTGGGTTGGAGCGGCTTTCGACGACCCCTGGCAGTTGGCGCTCGCGCTCGACGGTCTGGCGAGCGCGCTGCGCGGGTCCGGGGTGAACGGTGTGGAGGAAGAGGCGCGGCGGCACTGGGAGGAGGCGTCGCGCACGTTGGCCGCGTTCGACGATGCGCGGGCAGTCGAGCTGCGGAGCCGGATCGACGATGCCTCGTGGACGGCCCAGCCTTGAGGCTCATCGCGTCTCGGCGCTGAGACCCGCCGCGCTCTCCAAGGCGCCGGTCAGGTGAGGGGGCACCGGAGGGCCCGGGTCCAGTGGTTGGGGGTGCACGTCACCAGGGCCAGGGAGAGGAACGATGTGCGGCCCAGGTAGAAGCCGAAGGAGACGTCCGTGCCGTGGGTCAGGCGAGTGGTGGCCGTGGTGACCAGGCGGGCCAGGCGGGCGGTGTCGGCTTCCTGGTGGGAGAGGAAGCCGGGGGCGTGTTCGGTCAGTTCGCGGCCCAGCCACGCCGCCGCGTCCTTCGGTTCCTCGAAGGTGGCGCGGATCAGGGTGGGGGTCTTCAGGAGCCAGAGGGACGTTTCCAGTGGGGGGAGCTCCGAGCGGCGGAACGTTTCCAGGAGCGCGCGGTAGTGCTCCTCGTCCTCCGCCGTGACGGGCGGGTGGGGGCGGTCGGGTGGGCGGCGGAGGGCCTCCCGGTCGAACAGCTCCTTCTCGCCCAGCCACGAGTACGCGTGGATGTGCACGCGTCAGAGGTTCCCCCTGGGGGGTTCCTGGAAGGCCCCTGATGGGGTGATGTCGAGGGTCCACCCGCCCTGCTGGGGTTCTCTTACTTGGCTACGTCGATCTTGGCCACCTCGTCGTAGAACGACAGGTGGTCCTTGATCTCCGACACCTTCTCGATCGGCTGCGGGTACGCCCACACCACGTCCGGCCGCGGCTCCGCGCCCTCGCCTGCCGGGCCACGGTAGGTCCAGTACGCGGCCTCGCCCTTGAAGGGGCAGGTGGTGTGGGTGTCGGTGGGCTCGAAGAGGGTCAGGTCCACGTCCTCCGGGGGGAGGTAGTAGCGGACCGGGAGACCGGTCTCGTGGACCAGCAGGGGGCGGGTCGACTCCGCTACGACACGGCCGTCGATCGTGACCGTGACGTGCTGCGCGCCGCGTTCCACGTCCACGCGGTGTCCGCCGCTGGTGCCGGTGGTCTTGGGGTGGGAAGCGGGGGTGGGCATTTCTTCCTGGCCTCCTCGGTGGGTGTGACAGACGTCATGTTCTTGCCTGTTTGTGGCAACGCGCCTCGCGGCGCGCTCATTCCGGAGCGCTTGCCGCCTCGCCCGGCTCCCGTGGCCAGGCCCGGCCCTCCTGGCGTTCCACCTCGCGGTTGAAGCGGGTCAGGACGTCCTCGAAGCGGGCCACGTCCTCCGGGGCCCACGACTCCAGGAGCCGGGACAGATCGGTCTGCCTGCAGGTCCGTTCCGCCGCCATGCGGTCGGCGCCCTGTGGGGTGACCCGGAGCTTGCGGGCCAGACCGCCCTCCGGGTCCGGGATGCGTTCCACGAGGCCGGCCCGGAGCAGGGCGCCGGTCTGGCGGTTGACGGTCGAGACGTCCAGCTGGAGCGCGTCGGCCAGCCGGCCGATGGTCATCGCGCCCTCCGCGTCCAGGCGGGAGAGGAGCAGGTAGCCGGAGCGGTCCAGGCGGGTGGGGATGCATGATTCGGTGCGGGGAGTCGCGCCGGTGTCCGGTTTTGCCGTGGGGGCCTGGGGGGTCTCGGGGTCCGGCCCCTGGCCCTTTCGTTCCCGAGGGGTCAGGACTGAGCACCTGGCCACCAGCATCAGCTCGCGTTCCAGCCGCTCCAGCCGACGATCCAGCACGATTCCTCCTCGTCTCCCCCGCGCCCCTCAATGGAAGTGTGCACGATACACACCATGTGTAGGATGCACATCTCTCATGCTTCCATCAATCTCCTCAACTGAACTTTCTTTGGAGGCGGCATTCGCATGCCCCAGTCAGCCCCACCTCGCGTCGCGGAACCTCTGAGCGCCGCGCCGTCCGGCACGCCGCTCCCGCGGGAGGTCGGCGGCGGCTTCGTGGCGGTGCTCGCGTTCTGCGGCATCGCCGTGTCCGTCATGCAGACGCTGGTCGTTCCACTGGTCACCGAGCTGCCCCAGCTGCTGCACACCACCAGTTCCAACGCGTCCTGGGTGGTCACCGCCACCCTGCTCGCCGGTGCCGTCTCCACGCCCGTCATGGGGCGGCTCGGGGACATGTTCGGCAAGCGCCGGATGCTGATGGTCGCGCTGGCGCTGATGGTCATCGGCTCGCTGACCTGCGCCGTCACCTCCGACCTGGTGATGATGGTGGTCGGCCGGGCCATCCAGGGCGGGGCCATGGGGGCCATTCCGCTCGGCATCAGCGTCATGCGGGACGAGCTTCCGCCGCACAAGCTCGGCTCGGCGATGGCCCTGATGAGCTCGTCACTCGGCATCGGCGGCGCGCTGGGGCTGCCCGCCGCCGCGTTCGTGGCGCAGCACACCAACTGGCATGTGCTCTTCTACGGGGCCGCGGGCCTGGGCGCGATATCCATCGCCCTGGTGCTCGCCGTCGTCCCGGAGTCCTCCGTCCGCACGCCCAGCCGCTTCGACGTCATCGGCGCGCTCGGGCTGACGGCCGGTCTCGTCTGTCTGCTGCTGCCCATCACCAAGGGCGGTGACTGGGGGTGGACGAGCGGCACCACGCTCGGGCTGCTCGGCGCGGCCGTCGTGATCCTGCTGCTGTGGGGCGTCTTCGAGCTGCGTACCGCCGAGCCGCTGGTCGATCTGCGGACCACGGCGCGGCGCCAGGTGCTGCTGACCAACCTCACCTCGATCATGGTCGGCTTCTCGTTCTACGCGATGTCGCTGATCCTTCCGCAGCTCCTGCAGCTGCCGGAGGCCACCGGGTACGGCCTGGGCCAGTCGATGGTCATGGCCGGGCTCTACTTCGCCCCCATGGGCGTCGCGATGATGCTGGTCTCCCCGCTGTCCGCGCGGATCAACGCCGCGAGCGGGCCGAAGGTCTCGCTGGTCCTCGGGCTGCTCGTCATCGGCGCGACGTACGGTGCGGGGCTCGTCATGATCGACCACATCTGGCAGATCGTGGTGCTCTCCACCGCGCTCGGCGTCGGTATCGGCATCGCGTACTCGGCGATGCCCACCCTGATCGTCAGCGCCGTCCCCGCCGCCGAGACCGGTGCGGCGAACGGGCTCAACACCCTCATGCGGTCGATCGGCATGTCCACCTCCAGCGCGGTGGTGGGCGTGATCCTGGCGCACCAGACCATCGACTTCGGTGGGGTGGCGCTGCCGAGCAAGGACGGGTTCAAGGTCTCGTTCATGGTGGCGTGCGCCGCCTCGATCGCCGGTCTGCTGATCGCCCTCTGCCTGCCCGGGCGGCAGCGGGGCAAGCGGACGGCCAGCTCGGGCCCGGTGGCCACTTCGGCCCCGGTGGCCGAATCCGGTCCTGTGGTTGATTCCGTTCCGGTCCCCGACTCCGTTCCCGCGGGCGTTCCGGTCGCCGTCGGCGCCGCGGTCGCCGAGGTCGCCGACGACCTCCCCGACCTCGTCGGCAGCGTCATCCACGGCCGTGTCCTCGGCACCGGCGACACCCCGCTCGCCGACGCCGCCGTCACCCTCATCGACACGGGCGGCCGCCAGCTCGGCCGTACGGTCACCGGCCGCGACGGCCGGTACCACCTACCCGCCCCCGACACCGCGAGCGTCGTCCTCATCGGCTCGGCCGCCGGGCATCAGCCGCAGGCCGCCACGCTGCTGGTGTCGGACCTGCCACTCGTCTGCGATCTGCGGCTGTCCGGCGAGGGCGGCGGGCTGACCGGGTCCGTACGCGCCGTCGGCGGGCAGCCGCTGACCGGTGCGACCGCCACCGCCACCGGGCCCGAGGGCGAGGTCGCGGGGTCGGTGACCGCCGACGAGAAGGGCGAGTTCGCGCTGCCGGAGCTGGCCCCGGGAAGCTACACGCTGACCGTGGCCGCCGCCGGGTACCGGCCGTACGCCACCCAGGTGGAGCTCACCGCCGGTGAGCCGGTGCGCGTGGACGCCGAGCTGCCGCCCGCGGCCCGGGTCCGGGGCACCGTACGGAACCGGGGCGGCCGGCCGCTCGGGGATGCGCGGGTCTCGCTGCTGGACGCCTCCGGGGACGTGGTCGGCCAGGCCATCACCGGCACGGACGGGTCCTTCGGCTTCGAGGCGCTGACCGGCGACCACTACACGGTGGTGGCCAGCGGTTACGCCCCGGCGACCCGCCAGATCACGGTTGGCGGCGCGGCGGGCACCGAGCGGCGGGATGTGGACTTCCTGCTGGGGCACGGCGACGGCGACGGCGACGAGTGAGTCCGGGCCCTCAGTGGGAGGGCCCGGCAGAGCGTGACGTAAAGGACTTAAAGGATGTAAAGAGCGGAATGTAAGGAGCAGCGCCCTGGGCGCTGCTCCTTACTCATTCGTCCTTCTCGGAGAGGCTCTCCTCAGAGAGGCTCTCCTCGGAGAAGCCCTCCGAGAAGCCCTCCTCCTCGGGGAGGCTCTCCCACGCCTCGCCCTTCCGGTACAGCTCGAAGCCCTCCTCGTCCGCGATGGACTCCGCCTGGGCCTGGCTGCGGAGGGAGATCTCGTACGTATGGCTGTCGACGGTCGCGTGGACGCCCGAGCCGTCGGTGACCGTCTCGATGGAATGCGTCTCGTAGATGACGCGTCCCGGCTCGCACTTGCTCCAGACCACGTGCATGCTCACTGCCATCGGACCCACTCCCGCCGACGAGTCCCCTGGTTTCAGGGTCTCACCTGATCGCCAGGTCCACATGGCCTGACGTGGCCCTCATGACCTGACGTGGCCCTCGACGACCTCCGCACTCCCCTCACTCCCCTCACTCCCCTCACTCCCCTCACACCTCCCCGCCCCCTCACCTCCGTTTCCCGAACAGCGCCACGTTCGCCAAGGCGAGGACCACCAGCGCGCCCCCGAACCACATCACACTCGGGACCGCCACCCCGTCCGCCGCCCGGCCGCCGAGCAGCGCGCCCAGCGATATCGCCACGTTGAAGACGCCGACGTACAGCGCCGACGCCGCCTCCCGCGCGTCCGGTGCCGCGCGCAGCACCCAGGTCTGGCAGGTCACCGACACCCCGCCGTACGCCAGGCCCCACACCAGCAGCAGTACGGCCGCCCCCGCCGTCGTGGCGCCGGCGAGCGGGACCAGCAGCTCGGCCGCCGCCAGCAGGGTGAAGATGACCATGAGGGTGCGGCGCGGATCACGGTGGGCGGTGGCGCCGGCCAGGAAGTTCCCGGCGATGCCCGCCACGCCGTACGTCAGCAGCAGGGTGCTGATCAGGCCCGTACCGGCCTCGGCGACCTCCTCGAGCACCGGGCGGACGTAGGTGTACGCGCCGAAGTGGCCGGTGACCAGCAGCAGGGTGGTGATGAGGCCGGTCCGCAGCCGGACGTTGCGGAACAGGCCCGGCACCTCGCGCAGCCGGATGGTCCCGGTGGCGGGCAGCGGCGGCAGGGTGACGGCCATGGCGGCGGCCACGGCCAGCGACAGGGCGGCGAAGGCCGCGAACGCGACCCGCCAATGGACCAGATCGCCGATGACCGTCCCGATCGGCACCCCGAGCACCGAGGCCACCGCGATACCGCTGAAGATCAACGTGGTGGCATGGCCCGCGGAACGCTCGGGCACCAGCCGCACCGCGAGCCCGCCCGCGATGGACCACACCCCGCCGATGCTCACCCCTACCAGCACGCGGGCGAACAGCAGGACGGCGAAGCCGGGCGCGAGCGCGGAGAGCAGATTGGCGACGGCCAGCAGCACCATCAGACCGCACAGCACCAGCCGCCGGTCGTAGCGGCCTACGGTGACGGTGAGCAGCGGGGCGGCGAGCGCGGCGACCAGGCCGGGCACGGTCATGGCCAGCCCCGCCGTACCGTCCGAGACCCCGAGCGCGGAGCCGATCGAGGTGAGCAGGCCGACCGGCAGCATCTCGGTGGTGACCACCCCGAAGGTGCCGACCGCGACGGCGACGACGGCGAGCCAGCCCCCGAGCCGGGCTCCGAGCGGCGAGCGCACCGCCGGAGGTGACCCGGATGTGCCTGCCGGAGCGGTGAGTTCCGTGCTATTGGACATGCCTTTAGCGAACAGCTGTGCCCCGGCGGGAACAACGCCGAAGTTTTCAGCCTTCCATGAGCGAGGCTCGACGATCGGTGGAGGCTCGACGATCGGTGGAGGCTCATCAATCGGTGGAGGCTCGACGATCGGTGGGGGCTCGACGATCGGTGGGGGCCCATCAATCGGTGACGGTGATCGGTGTCGGTGGGAGGCCATGACCGGGTTGGAGATCCGCGAGCTGGAGTGCTTCCTCGTGCTGAGCGAGGAGCTCCACTTCGGCCGTACGGCGGAGCGGTTGTATGTCTCGCAGAGCCGGGTGAGCCAGCTGCTGCGGTCCCTGGAGCGCCGGATCGGCGCCCGGCTGCTGGAGCGCACCAGCCGCCGGGCGCGGCTGACCCCGCTCGGCGAGCGGTTCCTGGCCGAGCTCAGACCCGCCTACGAGGCGCTCCACGGGGCCTTCGAGAGCGCCCGCGGGGCCGCGCGCGGGGTGGACGGCGTGCTGCGGATCGGGTTCCAGGGGGCCGCCGATGAACGGGTGACCGCGGCCATCGCGGGCTTCCGGGAGCGCCACCCCGACTGTGAGCCGACGACCGTCGAGATCCCGCTGGCCGATCCGTTCGGCGCGGTGCGGGCCGGTGAGGTGGACGCCGCGATCGTCTGCCTGCCGGTGACCGAGCCCGATCTGGTCCTCGGCCCGGTCTTCTCCAAGCAGCCGCAGACCGTGGTGGTCTCCGCCCGCCATCCGTTCGCGGACCGCGGCCGGGTGGACGCCGAGGCGCTGGCCGACTGCCCGCTGATCGGACCGTCCGCCCCCGCGCCGCGCTACTGGCACGACGCGATGGCGCCCGCCGCCACCCCCGGCGGGCGGCCCATCCCGCGCGGGCCGCTGGTGCACACACTCCAGGAGGGGCTGGCGGCGGTCGCGGCGGGCCGGGGCGGGATGCTGCTGTGCGCCCCGACGGCGGAGTACCACCGCCGCCGGGACATCACCTTCGTACCGGTCGAGGGGGTGCCGGACTCGATGCTCGGCCTGGTGTGGCGACGGGCGGACGAGACCGCGCGGTTACGGGCGTTCGGGCGGGCGGTGGCGGAGCTGTGCGCTTAGGGGTCCTCAGCCACCTCGGGGCCGTCCCCCTGCCGGGCGCTGTGGTCCTCCGGGGTTCTCCCCGTGTCGGGCCCTCGGTCAGCGCCAGGTCGGCGGCGCGGCTACGGGGTGTCCGGTGGACCGCGCGGCGGAGCCCCGTATCGATGCTTTCCCCTCCCCGCAGCATCGATATGCGGCTCCGCCGCGTGGCAAGGGCTTCGCCCCTGGACCCCGGGGTCTGGGGCGGAGCCCCAGTTGAGGGAAGGGGCGGGGAGGGGAGCAGCCCGCCGCAGGCGTCACCATCCGCCGGACAGCCCCTGGCCCACGTCCCTGCGCATGCACACCCGTGGCCAGCGGTCCAGCCCATGACCGGCCTCGCTGAGCCTGATCTCGCGGAGGCCGGGGGTCAGCTCGTTCTCGGTCAGGGTCCGGAAGCCGCATCGCGCGGCGTAGTACGGGGCGTTCCAGGCCACGTCGACGAAGGTGGTCAGGGTGAGCGCGGGGACGCCGTCGCCCGCGGCCCGCGTCGCGATGTGGTCGATCAGGGCCCGTCCCACGCCCCGGCGGGCGCAGTCGGGGTGGACCGAGATCTGCTCGATATGGATGTTTCCGTCGACGGGGTCGGTGATCAGGTACGCCATCGCCCGCTCGGCGTCGTCCACCGCGACCCAGGCCCGTCCGGCCCGCTGGTAGCGGCTCAGCTCTTCCAGGCTCAGGGGCTCGTCATCGGCGACTTCGTCCATTCCGATGTCCCGGAAGCAGAGTCCGGCGGCGCGCTCTATGTCCTGGAGGACGGGGAGTTCTTCACTGGTGCTCGTTCGAATCCGCACCCCACCATCATCCTCCGGAACGCCGCGACAAAGGCGTGCCCCCCACCGCCGTGGGGAGCACCCTTCGGCCGTTCCTTCATATGAACGCATATGAACGCATATGAACGCCATCGGACCGAGGTCACCCCAATGACCTCGGCCTTCTCCGCTGGCGGTGATCATGAATCTACCAAGATCGGTGCGTGGGGGCGAGGTTGAGGGGGCGTCATCTCAGTAGGCGGCCTCCCCCGTGCCCTCACGCCTCGGCGGCCGCCCCCTCCGCGATCGCCTCGTCCACCTCGCCCGTGCGCGCCGCCTCCTCCGCCGCGAAGCGCCGCTGGTCCAGGCGCTCGGCCAGTTCCTCATCCTGGTTCATCAGCAGGTCGAGGTTGCTGTCGCCCAACTCCAGCACGCCCATGTCGACATACGCCCGCTGGAGCCGCTCGCCCCACAGCCCGATGTCCTTCACACACGGCACGATCCGGCTGAAGAGCAGCTTGCGGAACATGTGCAGGAACTGCGACTGCTCGCAGTACTCCTCGGCCTCGGCCTTCGGGATGCCGAAGTTCTCCAGGGCCTCCACGCCGCGCAGCCGGTCGCGCATCAAGTAGCAGCCCTCGATGACGAATTCCTCGCGTTCGCGCAGCTCCGCGTCGCTCAACTGCCGGTAGTAGTCGCGCAGCGCCATCCGGCCGAAGGCCACATGGCGGGCCTCGTCCTGCATGACGTAGGCGAGGATCTGCTGGGGCAGCGGCTTGTCGGTGGTGTCGCGGATGAGGCCGAACGCGGCGAGCGCCAGGCCCTCGATGAGCACCTGCATGCCCAGGTAGGCCATGTCCCAGCGGGAGTCGCGGAGGGTGTCGCCGAGGAGGGTCCGCAGATCGGTGTTGATGGGGTAGACCGTGCCGAGCTTCTCGTGCAGGAAGCGGCCGTACAGCTCGGCGTGGCGCGCCTCGTCCATGGTCTGGGTCGCGGAGTAGAACTTGGCGTCGAGGTCGGGCGCGGCCTCCACGATCCGGGCGGCGCACACCATCGCGCCCTGTTCGCCGTGGAGGAACTGGCTGAACTGCCAGGCGGCGACGTGATGGCGCAGCTCGCCCTTGTCCCGGTCGGTCATCCGGTCCCAGTGGCGGGTGCCGTGGAGGGCGAGCGACTCATCGGGGGTGCCCAGCGGATCGTACGGGTCCACGTCCAGGCCCCAGTCGATCCGCTTGACCGCGTCCCACTGCTTGTCCTTGCCCTTCTGGTAGAGGGCGAGCAGCCGGGCCCGGTGGTCGTCGTACTCCCAGCTGAACCGGGCGGCGCCGCCGGCGGGCACCTGCCAGAGGGGGTCTCCGGGATCCATCGCGTAGAGCTCTCGCGTCGCCACCGACGCCTCCTTCGCCTCGCTCCCCCGTGAACGGATGCGTACTCGGCAGGCTCACACGTCGTTACTCGGCGGTCAATAAGACCTCCCCAGGGGATTGACGGCCTTGCTGACACGGAGTCTCATAAGAGGTATCCGCCGGTAACCGTTCCCACCGGTGTGTGTCCGAGCCATCAGTGAGGTGCCCTCGACGATGTCCACCATGACCGAACCACCCGCGCTCCGGGACGCGCTCGGGCTGATCAAGGACCGCGAACGGGTCGCGGAGCGGCTGCTCCAGTCCTCCGCCAAGCACTCCTTCGACCCCGACACCGAACTGGACTGGGACGCGCCGTTCGAGCCAGGCAAGTGGTTCTGGCCACCGGAGCTGGTGTCGCTCTACGACACGCCCATGTGGCGCCGGATGTCGGAGGAGCAGCGGCTGCTGCTGTCCCAGCACGAGGCGGCGGCCCTCGCCTCCCTGGGCATATGGTTCGAGATCATCCTGATCCAGCTGCTCACCCGGCACATCTACGACAAGCCCGCGACCAGCGCGCATGTGCGGTACGCGCTCACCGAGATCGAAGATGAGTGCCGCCACTCCAAGATGTTCGCGCGGCTGATCACCAAGGGCGGCACCCCGGCGTATCCGGTCGCCCCGCTCCACCACAACCTGGGCCGGTTCTTCAAGACGTTCTCCACCACGCCCGGTTCGTTCACCGCGACCCTCCTCGGCGAGGAGATCCTGGACTGGATGCAGCGGCTGACCTTCCCCGACGAGCGCGTTCAGCCGCTGATTCGCGGGGTGACCCGGATCCATGTGGTCGAGGAGGCCCGCCATGTGCGGTACGCGCGCGAGGAGCTGCGCCGCCAGATGCTGCGGGCGCCGCGCTGGGAGGCGGAGCTGACCCGGATCGGTTCCGGGGAGTTCTCCCGGATCTTCTCGCAGGCGTTCATCAACCCCAAGGTCTACACGGACGTGGGACTCGACCGCCGCGCGGCCGTCGCTCAAGTGCGGGCCAGCGCCCATCGGCGCGAGGTGATGCGCAACGGCGCCCGCAAGCTCACCGAATTCCTCGATGACGTCGGGGTGATGCGGGGCGTCGGGCGCCGACTCTGGAAGAGCTCGGGGCTGCTGGCCTAGGGGTGCCCGTGGCCTAGGGGGCGCCTGTCGCGGGCTGTTCCCCTCCCCGCCCCTTCCCGAAACTGGGGCTCCGCCCCAGACCCCGCTCCTCAAGCGCCGGAGGGGCTGGAAGGCGCGGCTCCGCCCCAGCCCCCGGGGCCCAGGGGGCGAAGATCCGCCGAACATCCCGTAGGGCTGGGGCCAAGGGAGTCATCGGCCGCCGGGCCAAGGGACGTTGGGCCGTCGGCCCCAAGGGCATGTTCGCGCCGGACCCGCCCGGCTCTTCGGGTCGGGCCGAAGGGGGCATCCGCTTCGTAACGGTGGGCGGTTACGCTGCCAGGCATGACGACAGGCAGCGGCACCGCCCCGGCACCCCCGGAGGCGACACCCCCGGCGGAGGCGAGTGCCGCCGCGCGCCCGGCGGCGGAACCCCCGGCCACCGCGAGCCCACCGGCCGCGCGCCGGGGCAGCTACCGCAGGCTGAGCGTCGAGGCGCGGCGCGCCGAACTCCTCACCGCCGCGCTCGGCCTCTTCGCCCACCGCGCGCCCGAGGACGTGTCGCTGGACGATGTGGCCTCGGCCGCCGGGGCCTCCCGTCCGCTGGTCTACCGCTACTTCCCGGGCGGTAAGCAGCAGTTGTACGAGGCGGCGCTGCGCAGCGCCGCCGATGAGCTGGAACGGTGCTTCGAGGAGCCCAGGAGCGGTCCGCTCAGCGCCCGGCTGAGCCGGGTGCTGGACCGCTATCTGGCCTTCGTGGACGAGCACGACGCGGGGTTCAGCGCGCTGTTGCAGAGCGGCAGCGTGGCCGAGACCTCGCGGACCAACGCGATCGTGGACGAGGTGCGGCGGGCGGCGGCCGAGGAGATCCTGCTCCATCTGGCGGTCAAGGAGCCCGGTGCGCGGCTGCGGATGATGGTGCGCACCTGGATCACGGCCGTCGAGGCGGCCTCGTTGATCTGGCTGGACGAGGAGAAGCGGCCGTCGCCGGCGGAGCTGCGCGACTGGCTGGTGGACCAGTTCGTGGCGATGCTGACCGCCACCGCGGCCACCGATCCGCCGACGGCCCGGGTGATGAGGGCCGCGCTCAGGATGGAGCCCGCCGAGGGACCGGTCGGGCGGCTGGCGCGCCGCGTGGTGCCCGCGCTGGACGAGGCGTCGCATCTGCTGTGACGCGCACGGCCGGTGAGACGTACGGTCGAGCGGCCGGGATGAGACGAATGGCCGCGGTGCGACGTACGGTCATGGCGTGAGAAGCGAGGAGACGCCCTTCGTGGGCGGGCCGCTGGACGGCCGGGTGCTGCCGGTGCTGGTCGGCCTCACGGGCCAGCCGCCGAAGAGCTACGAGGTGCCGGTGGAGGACGAGGCGGGCGGACCGCCGACGGTGTATGTCTACCGCAGGGTTCCCGCCGCCACCTCCAAGCGGCTGGGCCTGGTCCGGGGCTGGGCCTATGAGTACGACCCGGAGGGAAAGCCGGGCGGCGGGCCGAAGTGGCCGTGGTCCAAGCCGAACTGACCGCCGGGCCGAACTGACCGCCGGGCCGGGTGACGGCCCCCGCCGGACGGGTGACCGTATTCGTCCGACTCGCCCACAATTCTCCTGAAGATACGAACGTCATGCCACGATCCCTGCTGAGCTGGACGCCGAACAGAGGCGTCTCGAAGCCGGAGGTGATCACGTGTCAGGACGGATCGTGGGCTCGGTCTGCGCGGCGGCGATCACCGCGGCCGCCGCGCTGGTGCCCGCCGTTCCGGCGGCCAAGGCGTCGGCCGCCCCCGCCCGCCCCGCCGACCGGTCCGTATCCGAGCTGCTGACGCAGCTCAAGACGCTGTACCGGAAGGCCGAGGAGGCGACGGAGGCGTACAACGGGACCGAGGAGAAGCTGCGCAAGCAGCGCACCAGGACCAGGGAGCTCACGGCCCAGCTCGTCCACGCCCGTACGGAACTCGCCGTCAGCCACGACGACGCGGGACGCCTGGCCCGCCGGCAGTACCAGGGCCACAGCGCGCTCTCCTCCTACAGTTTCCTGCTGACCCTGCTCACCCCGCATCCGGAGAACGCCGCCGACGAGGCGCGCGAGCTGGACCGGGCGGCCGGTCGCGAGGCCGCCCTGATCCAGCGGCTGACCAAGGGCGAGCGGCGCGCCGACACCGTCGCCACCCGGGCGCGGACCGCGCTGGACAAACAGCTGACCCTGTCCGCGAAGCGCAAGAAACAGCGGGACAAGGTGAAGAAGCAGCTCCGCTCCATCGAGAAGCTGCTGGCCGCGCTCAGCACCCGCCAGATCGCCCAGGTGGCCCAGCGCGAACGCCAGGAGACCGCGAAGGCCCAGCGCAAACTGCTCGCCTCCGGGGCGCTCGGCTCCGCGAGCGGCACCGCGAACGGCACCTCCCCCGGCGCCGCGGGCCCGCCCGCCACCTCGAACGGTGGCACGGGCAGCGGCGCCACCCCGGCCCCCGGCAGCGGCCGGGACACCCCGGCGGCGGGCACCCCCTCCCCGGTGGCCACCGTCACCGAGCCCGGCCCGCGCCCCCAGCAGTCCCCCGGCCGCCGCCCCGGCATGGCGTCCGCGGAGGCCGGGCGGCGGGCGCTCGCCTACGCGCTGAGCCAGATCGGCAAGCCGTACGTCTGGGGTGCCGAGGGGCCGGACTCCTTCGACTGCTCGGGGCTGACCTCCTCCGCCTGGGCGTATGCCGGGCGGACCATCCCGCGCACCAGCCAGGAGCAGTGGCGCCGGCTGCCACGGGTGCCGCTCAACCAGTTGCGCCCCGGCGACCTGGTGATCTACTACAAGGGTGCGAGCCATGTGGCGATGTACGCGGGCAACGGCCAGGTGGTCCAGGCGCCGCGCCCCGGCCAGCGGGTGAAGCTCTCCCCGCTCGCCTCCAATCCGCTGCAGGGCGTGGTGCGCCCGGGTCCGGTCAGGGTGGCCACGAAGCGGTGACGGCCCCGGCGGCGGCCGGTGTCAGCGGAAGGACCGGACGGCCTCGGCCTCGTCGACTGCCTCGGCCGCTCCGGCGGCACGAGTCTCCGCCTCGGCTTCGGCCGCAGCCGCAGTCGCAGCCGCAGCCGCCTCGGCCTCTTCCCTGACCTCGTCCAGATAGGCGGCCGCCTTCTCCGGCTCGTAGAAGAAGTTCTCGAAGTCGGAGGGGTCGTCGAAGCCGTTGGCGACGCGGTGGGCGACGGCGGGGAAGACGGACCCCGCGCCGAGGAGGTTCACGGTGTGCTCCCGCGGCGGGGCCAGCATCGTGTTGGTCCACTTGGTGACGTGCCGCGCGCTCTCCCAGTAGCGGTCGAACGTCGTCCGCATCCACTCCTCGTCGAACGGCCGGTCGCCGCGCTCGAGGATGCTCTCCAGATAGGCCGCCGCGCACTTGGCCGCGGAGTTGGCGCCCTGGCCGGTGATCGGGTCGTTGGCCACCACGACATCGGCCACGCCCAGCACAAGACCGCCGCCCGGCAGCCGCCCGACCGGGTGGCGTACGGTCGGCGCGTACCGCCCGGACAGCGTGCCGCCCGCGTCCGTCAGCTCGACCCTGGTGGCTCGCGCGTACTCCCAGGGCGTGAAGTGTTCCATCAGCTCCAGGACGCGCTCCAGGTGCTCCGAGGGGTCGGTGATGCCCTGGAACGCGTCGGCCGGGCCGCCCGGGACGGTCTCCCAGAAGAGGATGTCGGCGCGGCCGCTGTTGGTGAGCGCGGGCATCACGAAGAGCTCGCCGACGCCGGGCACGAGATTGCAGCGCACCGCGTCGATGCCGGGGTGCTCGGGGCGCGGGCCGAGGCCGTGCACGTAGGCGACCGCGAGGGCGCGCCGCGGGGTGTCGTACGGGGAGCGGGCGGCGTCCCGGCCGAAGAGCGAGACCAGTTCGCCCTTGCCCGCGGCCACCAGCACCAGGTCGTACTTCCTGGCGAGGACGTCCAGGTCGGAGACGGCGGCGCCGTGGACGACCACCTGGCCGCCGCGCTGCTCGAACGTCTCCATCCAGCCGGCCATCTTGATCCGCTGGTCGACGGACTGGGCGTGGCCGTCGAGCCGGCCGAGCCAGTCGACGACCCGTGGATGGCCCCCGGGAGCCGGCGGCCCGGCGACCGAGACCCCGAGCCCCTCGACCCGCGGCGCCCGCTCCTCCCAGAAGTTGAGCCCCAGATCGCGCTCGTGGCCCAGCGCGGTGCGGAACATGCACTGGGTGGACATCACCCGCCCGCCGCGGATCTCATCGGCCGTCCGGTTGGACATCAGCGTGAGCTCGTAGCCCCGGGACTGGAGGCCGAGAGCGAGTTGGAGGCCGGACTGACCGGCACCCACGATGAGTATCTTCCGCATGGCTGTCGACTCCCTCAGCTCGGGCCGGAACGAGGAACGGAGCATTCCTTCCCACGGGCGGAGCAGGGGTTACGTTACGTCACTCGGGTGACACGTCAACGGCGTGCCTCACCAGCGCCAGCAGCGCGTCCACGACCGCGATCCGGCGCCGGGCGTCCATCATCACCACGGGGACGGAGGACGCCACGGAGAGCGCGTCCCGTACGTCCTCGGCCTGGTAGAGCGGAGTCCCCTCGAAGTGGTTGACCGCCACCACATACGGCAGTCCGAGGCTCTCGAAGTAGTCGAGCGCCGGGAAGCTCTCGTCCAGGCGCCGGGTGTCGACCATCACCACCGCGCCGATGGCCCCGCGCATCAGGTCGTCCCACATGAACCAGAAGCGCTGCTGACCGGGGGTGCCGAAGAGATACAGGACCAGATCGTTCTCCAGCGTGATCCGGCCGAAGTCCATCGCGACGGTGGTGGTCAGCTTCTCGGGCGTCGCCTCGAGGTCGTCCACGCTCTCGCTGGCCTGCGTCATCAGCGCTTCGGTCTGCAGCGGAGTGATCTCCGAGACCGCGCCGACGAACGTCGTCTTGCCGACGCCGAAGCCTCCCGCTATCACGATCTTGGTGGCGATCGGCGCGCGGGAGCGGTCCGTCTGCCACCTCTGGAGCACCTCCTCGGCCCCGGGTATCCCGGCCCCGGGTATCTCCGACGTCGCCGGCGGGGTCGCCGTGATCGTCTCAGAGCCTGCGAAGTCCACTGAGCACCCTTTCGAGCAACGCGCGATCCGGCTGGCCGGGGCCCCGCCCGGTGCCGTAGACGCGGATCTTTCCCTGGTCGGCCAGGTCGCTGAGCAGGACGCGCACCACACCGAGTGGAATCTTGAGCATCGCGGAGACCTCCGCGACGGAGCGCATCCTGCCGCACAGTTCGATGATCGCCCGGATCTCCGGCAGCATCCGGGAGTTCAACCCGCTGGGGGCCAGGTCGAGCCGTCCGTCCGGAGACTCCAGCGCCGCAACGAAGGTCTCCACCAGCAGCACATGGCCGGAGCGGGTGCGGCCACCGGTGAGTGAGTACGGACGTACGCGAGCGGGTTTACGGGCGGGTCGGCCGGACCCGGCGGCCGTCACTGCGCGTGCTCCAGCGACCTGCGTAGTTCATTGCGGAGTTCGGGGGTGAGCACATGTCCGGCCCGGCCCACGAACAGCGCCATGTGATAGGCGACGACGGTCATGTCGCAGTCGGGGGTGGCGTGCACCCCCAGCAGCGAACCGTCGCTGATCGACATGACGAACAGACTGCCCTCGTCCATCGCCACCATCGTCTGCTTGACACCGCCGGCGTCCATCAGCTTCGCCGCGCCGAGCGTGAGGCTGCCGAGCCCCGAGACGATCGTCGCGAGATCCGCGCTGGAGCCCTTGGGGCCGTCCTGCGCCGACGGATCGGCCGCCGCGGCCGCGGCGTGGTGCCGTGTGTCGGAGGAGAGCAGCATCAGCCCGTCGGTCGAGACGACCACGACCGAGCGGACGCCCGGCACCTCCTCGACCAGGTTCGCCAGCAACCAGTGCAGATTACGGGCCTCGCGACTCAACCCGTAGGTACTACTGGGCGCATTCACCCGCGTGCCTCCTCAACCGTGCCACCCTCGTTCTGCGCCCCCGTTTGCCCTGCTGGTCCTCCGTGCCCCCGCGCGGGCTCGCCGCGGGCGGCGGCCTCGGCGGCGGCGTCGCGGTGTCCCTCGCGGGCGCCGCGCTGGAAACCACCGAGCCGGCGGCGCAGTTCCTCCGCGTTCACCGAGCCGGTCCGCTCCCGTGGATCGGGCTCCCGGAGGGCCACGTTCCGCGGTCGGCGCTTGGGAAGCCCCTTGTCGGTGCGCGCCGCCTCGTCGTCCGGGCGGGCGTGCTGGTCGGGGCCGATGGCGTACGGATCGGCGGACGGCTCACCGCCGCCTGCCCGCTCACCACCCTCCGCCGTCCCGCCGCCGGACGACGGCGGGGCGCTGCTTTCCGGGCCGTCGTACGACGCCGGGGCGCTGTGTGCCGGACCGCCGTTGGCCGGGCCCCAGGCGGCCGCGCCGACCGGGCGTATGCCGTGGCCGCCGAGGTACCACTCGCGGTCCGCCTGGCCGTCGGGGTCCACGTGGGCGTCGCGGCCGTCGGCGTCCGCACGGTTCGCGGCGTCCGCACGTACGTCCCGACCCCCACGGTCCTCGCGGTCCTGGCGGCTTCCGGGGTCGGCGGGATCCGTACGGTCCGAGCGGCCACCGCGGTCCTCGGAGTCCCCTTGGCTCTCGCGCAGGCGGCGGAGCGTCAGCTCCATCGTCTGCTCGACGGCCGGGACCTCCGGCTCCTCGGGCCGGGCCGCCGGGGCCTGGTCGTCCGCGCCGGACCGGGCGCCGTCCTGCCCTTCGGTCTGGGCCAGCTTGGGGACGCGCTTGGGCAGGGCGGGCAGCGCACCGGTGCTCTCCGCGGCCGGATGGCCACGCGGCGGCGTGGGCTCCATGGGGTAGTCGCGGCCCGTGTCCCCCGTCAGCCCCCACCGCTCACCGGGGGCGGCCCAGGGGGCGCTCGGCTCCGGCTCCACGGCGGCGTCGGCGGGCTCGGCCACCGGCTCGACGGCCTGGGGCACCGGGTCCGGCTCCACGGGCGGCGCGACCGGCTCGGCCGGCGGCTCCGCGTCGGCCCCCGCCACACCCTCCTGGTCGACCACGGCCGAACGGGCCTGCCCCGGCAGCGCGTTGGAGTTCGCCTCCGCCTCCGAGCCCGGGAAGCCCAGGAACGACGACGGTCCGGTGGCGCCGAATGTCGCGCCCACCGGCGGGGCGGGCGGCAGCCCGGCGCCGGGCGGACCGGAGGGGAGGATCTTCGTCGGGAGGACGACCACGGCCGCCACCCCGCCCGGCTGCTGCTCGCGCAGCTGCACCCGGATGCCGTGGCGCGCGGCGAGCCGGGTCACCACATACAGCCCGAGGCCCAGCGGGTCCTCCGGCTGGGGGCCCTGGCAGTACTCCGGCACCGGGTCCGCGAGCCGGTTGTTCAGCTCCACGAAGCGCTCGGGCGTCATGCCGATGCCCTCGTCCTGGACGGAGAGCATCACCTCGCCGGTCTCCAGCAGCCAGCCGGAGATCTGGACCGCGGCGTCCGGCGGAGAAAACGATGTCGCGTTCTCCAGCAGCTCGGCGATCAGGTGGCTGACGCTGTCCGCGGCGAACCCCGCGACCTGGGCATGCGGCGGCAGCGCCTGGATCTGCACCCGGTCGTACCGCTCGACCTCGCTGATCGAGGCGCGCAGCACATCCAGCAGCGGCACCGGCCCCGGATGGGTGGCCTTCTGCTCGGAGCCCGCGATGACCAGGAGGTTCTCGCCGTAGCGGCGCATCCCGGTGGCCAGGTGGTCGAGCTGGAAGAGCGTCTCGAGGCGGTCGGGGTCCTGCTCCCGCTCCTCCAGGGACTCGATGATGGCGAGCTGGCGCTCGATCAGGCCCAGCGAGCGCAGCGCGAGGCTGACGAAGCTGCCGTGGACCCGGGCCCGCAGCCCCTCGAGACGGGTGGCGACCGCGTCCCGCTCGGCGCGCAGCCCGTCCCGCTCATCGGCCAGCCGCTGCCGCTCGCCGACGAGCCGGGTGCGCTCGCGCTCGAGCTCGGCGACCCGCTCGTAGGTCTGCGCGGCCTTGGCGTGGAGTTCGTTGATCGCCCGTACGGCGTCCGCGAACTCGTCGTCGCGGCCCTTGAAGGCCACCGGCTCCTCGGCCGCCGGATCGGCCGCGACCCGCCGGGCGCCGAGCCGCAGCGCGGCCAGCGGCCGGGTCATCGAGCGGGCGCTGTGCACTCCGGCGGCGAGGGCGACCAGCAGGGCGGCGCCGACGATGCCGATGCGCAGCTCCAGGTCGGTGACCTCGTCGTCCCGCACCCGCGCGAGCTGGGCCGCCTCGGCGGAGGCAAGCGAGGACTGCGCGCCGCGCATCTGGTCGATCCGGGCGTTCAGGGCGGCCTCGACGCGGCCCTTCTGGAGGAAGAAGTCATTGCCCGCGAGGCGGCCCTGGTCGGTGAGCCGGACGAGGTAGCGCTCGGCGGAGTCGACCTCGCTGCCGTTGACGGTGCGCTGGTAGGCGTCGCGCATGGCGGCCGGGGCGAGCTGCCCGAAGTCGTCGAGCGCGGACTGCTCGCGGAGGTTGGTCCGCTGGGCGGCGGATACCAGCGTGGGCTGGCCGCCCCCCGCGTCGAGCGCGGCCAGCAGCAGTGCGCGGGTGGCGGACGCCTCCTCGACCGCGCGGCCGAGCGGGGCCAGCGCGGCGGTGCCGCCGGACTCGGCGTCGGCCGGGAGCCCGCGGGCGAGGGTGTCGGTGATCCCGTTCAGCGCCTGGACGGTGCGGGTGTAGGCGGTGAAGACGTCGGTGGCCGAGCCCTTGCCGGTCAGCGCCTCCTGCCGCAGTTCGGGGAGGGCGTCGAGGCGCCGCCGGATCGAGGCCGGGACCTCCCCGCGCACTTCGCGGACCCGGCGGTCGACCCGGGCGCGCATCTCCTCGGAGACCCCGCGGCCGGAGGCCGAGGTACGGCCGTCGGCGACATAGCGGGTCATGGCGTCGCGCTCGTCGGCGAGGGCGTGGGCGAGGGTCACCGTGGAGCGGTTGGTCTCCGCGAGGTCGACGAGGTGCTGGGCGTCGGTGGTGTCGTCGAGGGCGAGCAGGACGGCGGGGGTTCCGGCCCCGAGGACGGCGACGGAGACGAGGGCGACGGACGTGGTGAGCCGACGACGGACGCGTACGGTGCGCCGTCTCGGCGCCGCCTCATCCTGGCGTGGCTCGCCGACCGCATCGCGCGTGGTGCCCCGAAGCCGCTTCTTCCGCACCGGTGCTCACAATCCATTCTCGCCCGACCGCTGACGTGGACCAGAGGTGACGACGGATCAACAATGGTGTTTCCCCACCTCTGGTAGGGATTCCGACCCTTTCAGGACGGGTCTGGGGCAGGTACGCATCACCCGCCCGGCCACCCGAACGAGTGAACCGTATTGCGTAGTTGACCACCAACTTTGACTCGCGGCCATACCTTCCCGCCACCTTGCGCGGATTGGTAAAGACCTCGGCGCCCTGACAAGATACGCACCCGCAGCTTCCCAGAAGTGTCAATCCCGCCCCAATCAGGCAGCGGAGCAACCGGCGACGGATTTGGTACGGACCAACATCCGGTCCGGGCCTCGGCGACGCGGTGATCGACAGAGTTCCGGCAGACTGGGGGAATGCGCATCGAACTCGCGACCGCCCCCGGCGATCGGCAATATCCCAACGAGGACTACGCCTCGGTAGCCCTCCCGGCCTCGGGGAGCGGCGGTGCGCTGGTGGTGCTCGACGGAGTGACCCCGCCCGAGGAAGGGGACGGATGCGTCCACAGCGTGGACTGGTTCACCGCGCGGCTCGGCGGATCGCTGCTCGAACTGTCCGGTTCGCGACGGGATATGCCACTGACACAGTGCCTCTCCGAGGCGATCACCCGAACCGCCACCGCCCATAGTTCAACATGTGACCTTTCTCACCCTCTTACGCCCCAGGCGACGGTCGTCACGGCGCGCTGGAACGCGGAGCGAATCGAGTATCTGGTGCTGTCCGACTCGGTGTTGCTCATCGAGCGGACCCATGACGGAGTGACCCCGGTCCTGGACGACCGCATCGACCGGCTGCGGGCCGAGGGCCGGCGGCTCGCCCCGCTGCGCAACGCGGCGGACGGCTTCTTCACCGCCGCCGCCGACCCCGATGTCTCCGGTAAGGCGGTCACCGGGGAGCTCCCGCGCGGCGAGGTGCGGGCGCTGGCGGCGCTCACCGACGGGGCGTCGCGCTGGGTGGAGAGGTTCGGTGAGGGCGACTGGACCGAGTGCTTCGCGCTGCTGCGCAAGGAGGGCCCGCAGGCGCTGATCGACCGGGTGCGGGCGGCCGAGCACGCCGATCCGGACCGTACGGCCTTTCCCCGGGGCAAGACCCATGACGACGCCGCCGTGGTCTTCGTGGAGCCGTGACCGCAAGGGCCGCCTCATCAGTGGGGTAGCGCGGTTGCCACGTTCGCGTCGCCGGATGCGCGCGGGTCGCCGATCCTGACGTGTATGAGCGCCCTACTCCTGCGCCGCACGCGCCGCCTGACCGCGGTCGTCGGCCTCCTGCTCCGCGTTCAACCGGTGCAGCAGCCTGGCGAGTTCGGCGACCTCGCTGCGCTCCCACGCGGCGAGGCGGCGCGCATACCGCGCCCGCCGTGCGCCGCGCACGGCGCGGAAGCGGCTGCGGCCCTCCTCGGTCAACTCCACCAGGAAGGCCCGGCCATCGGCCGGATCGGGCGTCCGCGTCACCAGCCCGAGCCCCTCGAGGGCCCGGAGCTGACGGCTCATCGTGGCCTTACCGACGCCCACGAAGCCCGCGAGCTCGGTGGCGCGCTGCGCACCGGCGTCCTCCAGACGCATCAGCAGTCCATAGGCGGCGGATTCGAGCTCCGGGTGGACCTCCCGGGCCAATTCCCCCGAAGCGGCTCGGGCCCTGCGGAGGAAAACCGCCAATTCGCGCTCCAGAGCCAGGAATGCATGGTCCACGCCAATGCCGCCCACGGCGCCACCCTCACCCCGCTCGGGGGGCAACGCCCCGTTGTTGTGCACGTCAGAGCCCTCTCCGGGTTTTCACTTCGTGAAAGTTTCTACCACGCGCGGCTGTTACCGCAGCTCCACCAGTATTTCGCAGGATTAGACCAACGGCATCACACTCTCCCCCTTCCGCCTGCCTATCTACGCCCGTAGCGTCTACGCCCGTAGCGCCAAGTCCTGACATGGTCATTCCAATCGGAGCACCTCTCCCCCCACCGAGGTTTCGGAGGCAACGCCATGCCCGTGCACAGACCTGGTACGGCCCGACGCGCCCTCAGTGCGCTGATCGGCATTCTCGCCGCTCTCCTCGCCATGGCCCTCGCACTACCCGGTTCGGCGTTCGCCGCCCAGGGGCAGGGCGACAAGGCCATCCCCCATCCCGAGGACGACTGGGCGGGTTCCCAGATAGCCAAGCACGAGGGCGGACCCACGACCGGTGAGGCGCCGACGGGGCTGCTCGCCACCGTCGAGGGCGTGGACGTCAGCGGCCACCAGGGCAATGTCAGCTGGTCGACGCTGTGGAGCAGCGGCGTCCGGTTCGCCTACGTCAAGGCGACCGAGGGCACCAGCTACATCAACCCGTACTTCGCCCAGCAGTACAACGGCTCGTACAACGTCGGCATGATCCGCGGCGCGTACCACTTCGCCCTGCCGGGCAACTCGAGCGGTGCCGCACAGGCCAACTACTTCGTCGACCACGGCGGCGGCTGGTCCAAGGACGGCAAGACCCTGCCGGGCGCGCTCGACATGGAGTACAACCCCTACGGCGCGACCTGCTACGGACTGAGCGCGAGTGCGATGGTCAACTGGGTCAAGGACTTCAGCAACACCTACCGGTCGCGCACCGGCCGCGATCCGGTGATCTACACCTCCACCAGCTGGTGGAAGACCTGCACGGGCAACTCCGCCGCCTTCGGTGGCGTCAACCCGCTGTGGATCCCGCGCTACGGCTCGTCCGTCGGCGAGCTGCCCGCGGGCTGGGGCTTCCACACCATCTGGCAGTACACCTCCACCGGCCCGACGGTCGGCGACCACAACCAGTTCAACGGCGCCCTCGACCGGCTGCAGGCCCTCGCCAACGGCTGAGCCCCGCCTCGCGTCACCCCCCACACCTGGCGCGTCCGACCGCATGTGACGCGCCCCGCCCTCCGGCGTACGGACAGGTCTGCCTGTGCGCTGGAGGGCGTTGGTCGTCCCAGCCCCGCCCCGGGGAGCATGATCGTCAGTCGCGGGGGAAGTCGTCGGTCTTGAGCATCAGATCCACGGCGGTGCCGGTCAGGTCGAGTTCCTTGCCGAAGTGAACCGACAGCTCACTGAGGTAGTCGCCCTCCTTGGGCTCGGTGAACAGGTGGCATTTGCCCGTGTAGGGGTCCGCGATCAGGTAGACGGGAACCCCAGCCTCCGCGTAGGCCACCTTCTTGGGGCCGTAGTCGTTCCCCGCCGTGTCTTTGGAAATCACCTCGGCGACGAACTCGACGTCTTCACTGCGCCAACGGCCCTGGTCGGTCTTCGCCGCGTTCTGCGAGACCTTGACGACATCCGGGGCGAAACCGTTCTTACACCCGGGAAAGTCGATGCGCACATCCGAGAGCACCTTCACATCCATCCCGAAACGATCTTCGAGAGCTCGCACGATCCTGCGGATGATGGACCAGTGAACGTCCCTCTGCGGCGACATGAAAACGGCCCCCTCGACGACCTCGACCTTGTAGCCCTCGGGGACATGACTCCGCTCCAGCCAGTCGAACATCTCGTCCAGGCTGAATTCGTCGCTGTCGGCCATCTCGATCCTGTCAGTCTCTGTGACGGTCATCGTGCCGCTCCTCCCCGCCGCAGGCACAGAGCCTGCGGCCGGTTAGTCCAACGATACGCACGGCCGAGAGGTCACGCGTGGCCCGGAACCCCGTTCGACACGGGGCCCCGGGCCACTGCGCCACCGGCAGCGTCCGTCACGCCGCTACCGGAACCTCGGGGGTCGCCGCCCGCGCGGGCTCGAGGGCCAGCTCCAGCACCCGGCGGACGTCGGAGACCGGGTGGACGTCGAGCTTGTCCAGGACCTCGGCGGGGACGTCGTCCAGGTCGGGCTCGTTCCGCTTGGGGATGATCACGGTCGTCACCCCGGCCCGGTGCGCCGCCAGCAGCTTCTGCTTGACGCCGCCGATGGGCAGCACCCGCCCGGTCAGGGACACCTCGCCGGTCATCGCCACGTCCGGGCGCACCTGGCGGCCGGAGAGCAGCGAGGCCAGCGCGGTGGTCATGGTGACGCCCGCGCTCGGGCCGTCCTTGGGCACCGCGCCCGCGGGGACGTGGAGGTGGACGCCGCGCTCCTTCAGGTCGCCGACCGGCAGCTCCAGCTCCGCGCCGTGCGAGCGCAGGAAGGAGAGCGCGATCTGGGCGGACTCCTTCATGACGTCGCCGAGCTGACCGGTGAGGTTCAGCCCCGCGCCGCCCGTCTCCGGGTCGGCCAGCGACGCCTCCACGAACAGCACGTCACCGCCCGCGCCCGTGACCGCGAGCCCGGTCGCCACGCCGGGGACGGCGGTGCGGCGCTCGGCCGGGTCCTGGGCGGACTCGGGGGTGTGGTGCGGCCGGCCGATCAGCGGGCGCAGCTCCGCCACACCGACGGTGAAGGGCAGTTCGCGCTCGCCGAGCTCGTGCTGGGCCGCCACCTTGCGCAGCAGCCGGGCGATGGACCGCTCCAGGGTCCGTACGCCCGCCTCGCGGGTGTACTCGCCCGCCAGCTTGCGCAGCGCCTCATCGGTCACCGTGACCTCGCCGGGCTCCAGACCGGCCCGCTCCAGCTGCCGGGGCAGCAGGTGGTCACGGGCGATGGTGACCTTCTCGTCCTCGGTGTAGCCGTCCAGGCGCACCAGCTCCATCCGGTCCAGGAGCGCCTCCGGGATGGCCTCCAGGACGTTGGCGGTGGCGAGGAAGACCACGTCGCTCAGGTCGAGTTCGACCTCCAGGTAGTGGTCCCGGAAGGTGTGGTTCTGCGCCGGGTCCAGGACCTCGAGCAGGGCCGCGGCCGGGTCGCCGCGGAAGTCGGAGCCCACCTTGTCGATCTCGTCCAGGAGGACGACGGGGTTCATCGAGCCCGCCTCCTTGATGGCCCGGACGACCCGGCCGGGCAGCGCGCCCACGTAGGTGCGCCGGTGGCCGCGGATCTCCGCCTCGTCACGGACGCCGCCGAGCGCGACCCGGACGAACTTCCGCCCCATCGCGCGGGCGACGCTCTCGCCCAGGCTGGTCTTGCCGACGCCGGGCGGGCCCACCAGGGCCAGCACCGCACCGCCGCGGCGGCCGCCGACGACGCCGAGACCCCGGTCGGCGCGGCGCTTGCGCACCGCCAGGTACTCGGTGATCCGCTCCTTGACGTCCTCCAGGCCCGCGTGGTCGGCGTCCAGCACGGCCTTGGCGCCCTGGATGTCGTACGCGTCCTCGGTGCGCTCGCTCCAGGGCAGCTCCAGGACGGTGTCCAGCCAGGTGCGGATCCAGCTGCCCTCGGGGCTCTGGTCGCTGGACCGCTCCAGCTTGTCGACCTCCTTCAGAGCCGCCTCGCGGACCTTCTCGGGCAGATCGGCGGCCTCCACGCGGGCGCGGTAGTCGTCGGACTCGTCCTCGGGGTCGCCATTCAGCTCGGCCAGCTCCTTACGGACGGCCTCGAGCTGGCGCCGCAGCAGGAACTCGCGCTGCTGCTTGTCGACGCCCTCCTGGACGTCCTTGGCGATCGACTCGGCCACGTCCTGCTCGGCGATGTGGGCGCTCAGCCAGGTGACGGCCAGCTTCAGCCGGGCCACCGGGTCGGTGGTCTCCAGCAGCTCGACGCGCTGGGCCACGGACAGGAAGGGCGAGTAGCCGGAGTTGTCGGCGAGCTGCGAGACATCGTCGATCTGCTGCACCCGGTCCACGACCTGCCAGGCGCCGCGCTTGCGCAGCCAGCTGGTGGCCAGCGCCTTGTATTCCTTGATCAATTCGGTGACGGCGCCCGGCAGCGGATCGGGCACGATCTCCTCGACCGTGGTCCCCTCCACCCACAGGGCCGCCCCGGGTCCGGTGGTCCCGGCCCCGATGCGGACGCGGCGCACCCCGCGGATCAGCGCGCCGGGGTCGCCATCGGAGAGCCGGCCCACCTGCTCGATGGTGCCGAGCGTGCCGATACCGGCGTAGGTGCCGTCGACGCGCGGTACCAGCAGCACCTTCGGCTTGCCGCCTCCGCTCCCACTGGAGCGTGCGGCGGCCTGGGCGGCCTCCACCGCGGCGCGTACCTCGGTATCGGAAAGGTCCAGCGGCACCACCATGCCGGGGAGCACCACCTCATCGTCGAGAGGCAGTACGGGCAGGGTGAGCGGTGTGGACAGCGAAGCCATGATCTCCCCTTCGGCAGGCAAGTTGAGTCACAAGGACTCAATAAGTCAATGCCCACTCAATGCGCGGAGGGGGTTCAGGTGTTCCCGGAGGCTCGTTCGCTGTGAGCGAAGCCGGGCGAGGCGTCGTCGTTTCGCCGTGACCGCGGGCGCCACCTGGTGTTTCGCCGGACGTACGGCCAGGAGAGGACGCCGAACAGCAGGGCGAAGGTATGGCCCCAGTCGGTGAGCGGATCGAAGTCGACGAGGATTCCGGCGGCGAGCGCGAGGCCGATCCCGCCGAGCAGCGCCCACCGGCGCCTGGGCGGCAGCAGCCCGGCGAGCGCGGCGGCGCAGGCGATCAGCCCATAGCTCACCCCGTAGTCGAGGCGGCGCAGCGAGCTGTCCGGGAGATGCCCGGCGGCCACGGAGACGGCCACCGGGACCTCGGTGAGCAGCGTCGCCAGGACGTGCCCGAGCAGGAACACCGCGACGGTGCGCACCCCGCCGAGCCGCCGCTCCAGCGCGCCGAGCACCAGGGGGAAGACGACCAGATACGGCGAGGTGATCCCGTCCACCACCCACAACGCGCTGACCAGCAGCGTCAGCAGCGGCCGCTGGGACAGGTTGGACACATCGGTGCTGGAGCCCGCGAGCAGATCGCGCACGGTGCCGGGGTCGCCGAGACGGGCGTAGAGCCCGGTGCCGATCAGGACGAGCGTGTAGCCGAGGGTGAACGGCACGGTGAGGAGCGCTCGGGGCAGCGAGCGCGCCAACGCCTCCGTACGGCGTCCGGGCCGCCGCTCGGCGCCCGGCAGCCGAGGCGTACTGGCCCCGACGGCCGCGGGCCAGCCGCGGCCCGGCATCCGCGGTGCGGTGGCCGCGCGGGCGCATGGGCCAGCGGTGGCGGCCCGGGATCCGCCCGAGTCGCTGTCGCCCCTCGCCCGCGCGCCCGGAACGACCGGACGCCGAGCCGTGGCGGCCGGCCGGGGCTCCGCCGACGCCACAGGGGACGCCGGCTCTGGCGGCGCCGTAAGGGTCTCGGGCTCCGCCGACGCCACAGGGGCCACCGGCCCTGCCGACGCGGCGGGAATCACGCACCCCGGCAACGCCGCGGGAACCTTGCCGGAGGCATCCGCATGCGCGTCCTCGGGGTCCGCATCCGTCCCTCTTACCGATGTCGTCAACGCCCGCGCCCCTTTCCCACTCCCGTCGCCGCTCCCCCTGCTCCTCGCCTATCCACCACGGCCGGAACAACAACCAGGACGCCGTGAGTCATGTCACGACGCCTCCAGCTGTGACATGGACGACGTCACGGCCCCGGGCCACCGTGAATCGGTTGGACCAGCGAGCCGAGGCGGCGCGAGGATGGCCGGGTCAGGAACCGCCCGGGAGGACCCCACACCCATGCAGCCCCAGCCGCCGTACGACCTCCATGCCGCCGCCGACGACGACCGGCCGGTGACCGTCGACCGCCGGGAGGGCCCGTACGGCGAGGTGGTGCTGCGGCGGCGCGGCGGTGGCGAGGGGTCGTCGGCCGGTGCCGTCTTCGAGATCATCGCCAATGGGTGCTTCCTCATGGACACCTCCGACGGCCGCTCCGAGCGGCTGCTCATCCGTGCCGCCCTGGACGCGCTGCCCGCCGACCGGCCCTCGCCCGCGCTGCTCATCGGCGGGCTCGGCGTCGGGTTCTCGCTGGTCGAGGCGGTGGCGGAGCCCCGGTGGGGGCGGATCGCGGTGGTCGAGCGGGAGGCCGCGGTGATCGACTGGCACCGCGCGGGCCCCCTGGCGGCCGTGACCGCCGGGGCACTGGCCGATCCGCGCACCGAGATCGTCCACGCCGATCTGGTCGAGTGGCTGCGAACGGGCCCGCGGACCTATGACGCGCTGTGCCTGGACATCGACAACGGCCCCGACTGGACCGTCACCGAGGACAACGACGGCCTCTACTCCCCCACCGGGCTCGCGGCCTGCGCGGCGCGTCTCGCACCGGGCGGGGTGCTGGCCGTATGGTCGGCGCAGCCGTCGCCCGCGTTCGAGGAATCTCTCCTGAATGCCGGGTTCACACAGGTGCGTACGGAAGAGGTGGCCGTTGCCCGGGGTGTTCCCGACGTCGTCCATCTCGCGGTTCGGGGCGCGTAGCAAAGCCGCGTACGCTGGCTTTACGCTTGCTTGCCTACCAAACGCGGCTGAGCGATGACCAGGCGCGAGCCGCGGGTTTCACCGGAAGACGCAGGGGCGGGCGTATGGAGCAGACTCACAACGGTCACAACGGGACCGCCACGACCACCCCTGGCGCACAGCGCCGGGTCCTCGTCGTCGAGGACGATCCGACCATAGTGGACGCCATCGCGGCCCGGCTGCGGGCCGAGGGGTTCCAGGTCCAGACGGCGGGAGACGGTCCGGCGGCGGTCGACACGGCCGAGGCGTGGCAGCCCGATCTGCTCGTCCTCGACGTGATGCTGCCGGGCTTCGACGGCCTGGAGGTCTGCCGACGGGTGCAGGCCCGGCGGCCGGTGCCCGTGCTGATGCTGACCGCGCGCGACGACGAGACCGACATGCTGGTGGGGCTCGGGGTCGGCGCCGACGACTACATGACCAAGCCGTTCTCCATGCGCGAACTGGCCGCGCGGGTGCACGTACTGCTGCGGCGGGTGGAGCGGGCGGCGCTGGCCGCGCACACCCCGCGCAGCGGGATCCTGCGCCTGGGCGAGCTGGAGATCGACCACGCCCAGCGCCGGGTGCGGGTGCGCGGCTCGGACGTACACCTCACCCCGACCGAGTTCGATCTGCTGGTCTGTCTGGCCAACACCCCGCGCGCGGTGCTCTCCCGCGAGCAGCTGCTGGCCGAGGTGTGGGACTGGGCGGACGCCTCGGGCACCCGCACCGTGGACAGCCACATCAAGGCGCTGCGCCGGAAGATCGGCGCGGAGCGGATCCGTACGGTGCATGGCGTGGGCTACGCCCTGGAGACCCCGGCGGCATGACGAAGGCCCGCTGGGCACGCAGGCTCCCCAAGGTCAGGGCCGGCAAGGCCCCCAGGGGCTGGGCACGCGGGGGCTGGGCACGCAGGGCTCCCCGGGTCTGGGCGGACAAGGCTCCCAGGCTCTGGCCGCGCAGGGCCCCGAAGGTCTGCCCGCTGCCCGGGGCCCCCACGGGCCGGCGGGCGTGGTCCCGCGCCACCTGGGCCCGGATCTGGGAGGCGCTGCGCCCCTTCGACCCGTACCGCTCGGTCAAGGCGGCGCTGGGGGCGCTGGTCGTCGGCTCGGTGATCATCACCACGTTGCTCGTCTTCGCGGCGATGCACTCCGACACCGAGCTGCGCGTCATCACCATCTTCTCGATCATCGCCTCGCTGCTGATCACCCAGTTCGTGGCGAACGGGCTCACGGCCCCGCTGGACGAGATGACCGAGGTCACCCGGGCGATGGCCAACGGGGACTACACCCGGCGGGTGCGGGCGGCGCAGCGCGGGGACGAGTTCGGCGACCTGGCGTCCGCGTTCAACCGGATGGCGGCCGACCTGGAGGCCGTGGACACCCACCGCAAGGAGCTGGTGGCCAACGTCTCGCATGAGCTGCGCACCCCGATCGCGGCGCTGCGGGCCGTGCTGGAGAACGTGGTGGACGGGGTCTCGGACGCCGATCCGGAGACCATGCGGGTCGCGCTGAAGCAGACCCAGCGCCTGGGCCGCCTGGTGGACCAGCTGCTCGATCTGTCCCGCCTCGACAACGGGGTGGTGCCGCTGCACGCGCGGCGGTTCGAGGTCTGGCCGTATCTGGCCGGAATCCTCAAGGAGGCCGGCATGGCCAAGGGCGCGGAGTCCCATTCGGGCGCGCACACCCGTAAGGACGTCCATCTCAATCTGGACGTCTCGCCGCCCGAGCTGACCGCCCACGCCGACGCCGAGCGGCTGCACCAGGTGATGGCGAACCTCATCGACAACGCGGTGAAGCACAGCCCGGCACACGGCCGGGTGACCGTCCGCGCCCGGCGCGGTGACGGCCCGGAGAGCCTGGAGCTCGAGGTGCTGGACGAGGGCCCCGGCATCCCGGAGGCGGATTGGCACCGGGTCTTCGAGCGGTTCAACCGGGGCGGGCTCTCCCCGGTGGACGGCCGGCGGCGGCCGGGGCCGGGGCAGGGCAGCGACGGCGGCACCGGTCTGGGGCTGGCGATCGCGCGCTGGGCGGTGGATCTGCACGGCGGGCGGATAGGGGTGGCGGAGTCCGCGCGCGGCTGCCGGATCAAGGTCAGCCTCCCCGGACCTGCCCCGGAACTCAAACCTGGCACCCCCTGAGATCAAAGCTGAAGTAAAGTCGGCCCTGTCGCGCACATACGAGCGGCAGGGGTGCACGTCTGCGCTGCCCCGCGCCAGAGGAAACGCACGAAACCTCGTGTGTTTCCCGGTGCGTCATGCGCTGAAACCCGCCAATCAATGTGACTTGCGCGACGATGACCAGTGCGGCCTGCACGTAAGGGTCGAAGAGGCGTAGCCTTTATTCCCGCTGTCCACCACCTTTAGGAAGCGGAAGAGGGCGGTTGCCGCCGTGTCGCCACAGTCCCCCAACACCTCGAGCGTCTCGACCGATGAACAGGACGGGCAGGGGAGTAACCCTGCCGCTGCCTTCGGCCCCAATGAGTGGCTCGTCGACGAGATCTACCAGCAGTACCTCCAGGACCCGAACTCGGTCGACCGAGCCTGGTGGGACTTCTTCGCCGACTACAAGCCGGGTCAGGACACCGGCTCCGCGGTGGCCAAGCCACCACAGGGAGTAGCCGCGAGCGCCGCCCCGGCGGCCCCGGCCCAGCCCACCGCGGCCAAGCCGGCGGAGGCCAAGCCCGCCGCCCCGGCCGCGAAGCCCGCCGAGGCCAAGCCGGCCGCCGCGGCCCCTGCCGCTCCGGCTGCCGCGAAGCCCGCGGCGGCGCAGCCCCCGGCACCCGCCGCGAAGGCCGCCCCCGCGGCCCCGGCCAAGCCCGCGGCCAAGCCGACCCCGGCCGAGCCGACGGTCTCCAAGAAGGAGCCCGCCGCGCCCTCCGCGGGGCCCGAGCTGGTCACACTGCGCGGCCCGTCCGCCGCCGTGGCGAAGAACATGAACGCGTCGCTGGAGCTGCCGACCGCCACCTCGGTCCGCGCGGTCCCGGTGAAGCTGCTGTTCGACAACCGCATCGTCATCAACAACCACCTCAAGCGCGCCCGCGGCGGCAAGGTGTCCTTCACGCACCTGATCGGCTACGCCATGGTGCAGGCGCTGAAGGCGATGCCCTCGATGAACCACTCGTTCACCGAGAAGGACGGCAAGCCGACCCTGGTCAAGCCCGAGCACATCAACCTCGGCCTCGCCATCGACCTGGTCAAGCCCAACGGCGACCGTCAGCTCGTCGTCGCGGCGATCAAGAAGGCCGAGACGCTCAACTTCTTCGAGTTCTGGCAGGCGTACGAGGACATCGTCCGCCGCGCCCGCGCGAACAAGCTGACGATGGAGGACTTCACCGGCGTCACGGCCTCCCTCACCAACCCCGGCGGCATCGGCACCGTCCACTCGGTGCCGCGGCTGATGCCCGGCCAGGGCCTGATCATCGGCGTCGGCGCCATGGAGTACCCGGCCGAGTTCCAGGGCACCTCCCAGGACACCCTGAACAAGCTGGGCATCTCCAAGGTCATGACGCTGACCAGCACCTATGACCACCGGGTGATCCAGGGCGCCGCCTCCGGCGAGTTCCTGCGGATCATGAGCCAGCTGCTGCTCGGCGAGAACGACTTCTTCGACGAGATCTTCAAGGCGCTGCGCATCCCGTACGAGCCGGTCCGCTGGCTCAAGGACATCGACGTCAGCCACGACGACGACGTCACCAAGGCGGCGCGGGTCTTCGACCTGATCCACTCCTACCGGGTCCGCGGCCATGTCATGGCCGACACCGACCCGCTGGAGTACCGCCAGCGCAAGCACCCCGACCTGGACATCGTCGAGCACGGGCTCACCCTGTGGGACCTGGAGCGCGAGTTCGCGGTCGGCGGCTTCGCGGGCAAGTCCATGATGAAGCTGCGCGACATCCTGGGCGTGCTGCGCGACTCGTACTGCCGCACCACCGGCATCGAGTTCATGCACATCCAGGACCCCAAGCAGCGCAAGTGGATCCAGGACCGCGTCGAGCGCAGCCACGACAAGCCGGAGCGCGAGGAGCAGCTGCGCATCCTGCGCCGGCTCAACGCGGCCGAGGCGTTCGAGACCTTCCTGCAGACCAAGTACGTCGGCCAGAAGCGGTTCTCCCTGGAGGGCGGCGAGTCCGTCATCCCGCTGCTGGACGCGGTGCTGGACGCGGCCGCCGAGTCGCGTCTTGACGAGGTCGTCGTCGGCATGGCCCACCGCGGCCGGCTGAACGTGCTGGCCAACATCGTCGGCAAGTCGTACGCACAGATCTTCCGCGAGTTCGAGGGCAACCTCGACCCGAAGTCCATGCACGGCTCCGGCGACGTCAAGTACCACCTGGGCGCCGAGGGCACCTTCACCGGTCTGGACGGCGAGCAGATCAAGGTCTCGCTCACCGCGAACCCCTCCCACCTGGAGGCCGTGGACCCGGTCCTGGAGGGCGTCGTCCGCGCCAAGCAGGACATCATCGGCAAGGCCGGCACCGACTTCACGGTGCTGCCCGTCGCCCTCCACGGCGACGCGGCCTTCGCAGGCCAGGGCGTCGTGGCCGAGACGCTGAACATGTCGCAGCTGCGCGGCTACCGCACCGGCGGCACCGTGCACATCGTGATCAACAACCAGGTCGGCTTCACCGCCGCCCCGGCCGCGTCCCGCTCCTCGATGTACGCCACCGACGTCGCGCGCATGATCGAGGCGCCGATCTTCCACGTCAACGGCGACGACCCGGAGGCCGTCGTGCGTGTCGCGCGGCTCGCCTTCGAGTTCCGCCAGGCGTTCAACAAGGACGTGGTCATCGACCTGATCTGCTACCGCCGCCGCGGCCACAACGAGACCGACAACCCCGGTTTCACCCAGCCGCTGATGTACGACCTGATCGACAAGAAGCGCTCGGTGCGCAAGCTCTACACCGAGTCGCTGATCGGGCGCGGCGACATCACCCTGGAAGAGGCCGAGCAGGCGCTGCAGGACTTCCAGGGCCAGCTGGAGAAGGTCTTCACCGAGGTCCGCGACGCGGTCTCGGCCCCGGCCCCGGCCGCGGTCCCCGAGCCGCAGGCGGAGTTCCCGGTCTCGGTCCAGACGGCGGTCTCCCAGGAGGTCGTCAAGCGGATCGCCGAGTCCCAGGTCAACACCCCCGACCGGATCACCGTCCACCCGCGGCTGTTCCCGCAGCTCCAGCGGCGCGCGGCGATGATCGAGGACGACTCGATCGACTGGGGCATGGGCGAGACCCTGGCCATCGGCTCGCTGCTGATGGAGGGCACCCCGGTCCGGCTCGCCGGCCAGGACTCCCGCCGCGGCACCTTCGGCCAGCGCCACGCGGTGCTGGTGGACCGCGAGACCGGCGACGACTACACCCCGCTGCTCTACCTCACCGAGGACCAGGCGCGGTACAACGTCTACGACTCGCTGCTCAGCGAGTACGCGGCGATGGGCTTCGAGTACGGCTACTCGCTGGCCCGCCCGAACGCGCTGGTCATGTGGGAGGCGCAGTTCGGTGACTTCGTCAACGGCGCGCAGACCATCGTCGACGAGTTCATCTCCTCGGCCGAGCAGAAGTGGGGCCAGACCTCTGGTGTCACCCTGCTGCTGCCGCACGGCTACGAGGGCCAGGGCCCGGACCACTCCTCGGCCCGGATCGAGCGTTTCCTCCAGCTGTGCGCGCAGAACAACATGACGGTCGCCGCGCCGACGCTGCCGTCGAACTACTTCCACCTGCTGCGCTGGCAGGTCCACAACCCGCACCACAAGCCGCTGGTCGTCTTCACCCCGAAGTCGATGCTGCGTCTGAAGGCGGCGGCGTCGAAGACGGACGAGTTCCTCTCCGGCTCGTTCCGCCCGGTGATCGGCGACGAGACGGTCGACCCGGCCGCGGTGCGCAAGGTGGTCTTCTGCTCCGGCAAGGTCTACTACGACCTGGCCGCGGAGCGGGACAAGCGCGGTGCGAACGACACGGCGATCATCCGCCTGGAGCGGCTGTACCCGCTGCCGGGTGCGGAGCTGCAGGCCGAGATCGCCAAGTACTCGGGCGTCGAGAAGTTCGTCTGGGCGCAGGAGGAACCGGCGAACCAGGGTGCGTGGCCGTTCGTCGCGCTCAACCTGATCGACCACCTGGAGCTGTCGGTCGGCGCGGACGTCCCCGCCGCCGAGCGGCTGGTCCGGGTCTCCCGCCCGCACTCGTCCTCGCCCGCGGTGGGGTCGAACAAGCGGCACCAGTCGGAGCAGGGGGCGCTGGTGGGCGAGGTCTTCGAGATCTGATTCACCCTGTTCGCCACGGAAGGCCCGGTCCCGCGTCGCGCGGGGCCGGGCCTTCCGCCGTATCGCCCAGCGCCCCGGCGGGGCCCCGGCGTATCGCCCAGCGCCCCGGCGGGGCCGTCCGCGCGCTGGTGTCCTGGCCGCTCAGCCAGACGCACTGGCCGCGATCCGGTCGCCGGAGGCGGCGGCCAGCCGCTCGGCGAGCTCGTCGCGCACCCGCGTGAGGGTGTCGATCCGGTCGTCCAGCACGCTCAGGCGGCGACGCGCGATGTCCAGCATGGCCTCGGCGGGCCGGCTGCTCGGCACGTCGCGGTCCAGGCAGGCGCCGAAGTGCTCGATGTCCTCGAGCGTGAGCCCGGCGTCGAGCAGATAGCGGATGTTGGCCACCCGCTTGACCGCCCCCTCGTCGTACACCCGGTAGCCGTTGACCGCCCGTGCGGAGCTCAGCAGCCCCCGCTCCTCGTAGAAGCGCAAGGCCCTGGTCGTGGCACCGGTGGCCTTCGCCAACTCCCCTATCCGCATGGCCGCGAGACTACCGGCGCCCAGGAATGCCCGCCCCACCACACCGCCTGCGCCGACCCGCTCCCCGAAACCGGGGCCCCGCCCCAGACTCCGGCACGCGGCGGAGCCGCAGACCCATGCCACCCGAGCGACCACCCGCACCCAGGCCCGTCCAACGGACCGTGCCGCCTGCGGCGGGCCGCTCCCCTCCCCGCCCCTCCCCGAAACCGGGGCCCCGCCCCAGACCCCGGCCGAGCGGCCCGGATGTACGAGATCATCCACCCCACCGGCACACCAACCGCGCACATCCGGCTCGTCGATCCCCGGGGTCCAGGGGCGGAGCCCCTGGTAGTGGGAAGGGGCGGGGAGGGGAAACAGCCGTCGGACACCCCCTAGCCGACCAGCGCCCCACCGTCCACCGGCAGTACGACACCCGTGGTGTAGGCCGCCTCGGGCCGGGCGAGCTGGGTGATCCAGAAGGCGACCTCCTCCGGTCGGCCGAGCCGCCTCAGCGGCACATGCTCGATCAGGGTCATCCGCAGGGCGTCGATCTGCTCGGCGTCGAGCCCCTGGTGACGCGAGATCCCGGTGGCGATCGGGCCGGGCGCCACACCGGCCACGCGCACCCCGCGCGGGGCGAGTTGGACGGCCCAGCTGCGCGTCAGCGTGTCCAGCGCGGCCTTCAGCGCGGCGTACAGCTCCGTACCGGACATCGGCCAGCCGCGCTGACCGATCGCCGTACTGACGTTGATCACGACCCCCGCACTCTCGCTCAACTGCGGGAGAGCGGCCTGGGTGAGGTACATCGGGGCGAGCAGATTGATGGCCAGCATCTCGTCGACGGCTTCCCGCCGGATGTCCCCGAGCGGCGCCTCCCGCACCACGGCGGCGTTGTTGACCAGCACATCGATGCGGCCGAACGCCTCCATCGCGGTGTTCACGATCAACTCGGCGGCGCCGGGGGCCGCGATGTCGGCCGTCAGCGTCCGGATGCCCGGGGCGTCGGCGGCCGTCTCGGCGAGCCGGGCCGCCGTACGGCCGACCACCAGGACCTGGGCGCCCTGCTCGGCGAAGGTCCGCGCGGTGGCCCGCCCGATCCCCGTGCCTCCACCGGTGACGATCACTGCTCTGTCGGAAAAGTGCGCTGCTTTCATGTCGGTCATGTCGATGGACCGTAAACATTGACGCCCGCGTGAACGTCAAGCCCGTCGGCCCTCGGGTCGCCCGCCGGGGCCCAGGGCCGCATATCCTGGGCGGGTAGATCCACATCACCCCTACCGGAGCGACCCTTGTACTTCACCGATCGCGGTATCGAGGAGCTGGAGCAGCGGCGCGGCAGTGAGGAGGTCACCTTCGAGTGGCTGGCCGAGCAGCTGCGGACGTTCGTCGACCTGAACCCGGACTTCGAGGTTCCGGTGGAGCGGCTGGCAACCTGGCTGGCCCGGCTCGACGAGGAGGACGACGATGTCTGAGGGCCGCGACGTCTGAGAGTCACGACGTCCGAGGGTCACGACGTCTGAGAGTTACGACGTCTGAGGGCCGCGCGTTCCGCAGGGGCTTCGTTCCGCAGGGGCTTCGTTCCGCAGGGGCTTCGTTCCGCAGGGGCTTCGTTCCGCAGGGGCTTCGTTCCACAGGGCTGCGCGGCCCTACCGGCCGCCCCTCACGCCACCACCGGACCCCGCCCCGGCGCCCCCGCCTCGTGGTCCAGCCGGGGGTCGGACACCAGCACCGCCTGCTGGAGCCGCTGAAGCTTCGCCGAGGGTTCCAGGCCCAGCTCCTCCGTCATCGCCATCCGCAGCCGCTGGTAGACCGTCAGGGCGCGGGTGCGCTGGCCCGAGCGGTGGAGGGCGAGCATGTACTGACCGTGCAGGCCCTCGTGGAAGCGGTGCTCCACGACCAGCGAGGCGAGGTCGCTCAGCACCTCCAGATGGCCGCCGAGCCGCAGCCGGGTCTCGATGCCGCGCTCGGTGACCGTGAGCCGGGACTGCTCCAGCCGGGCGACCTCCGCCTGCAGCGGCCGCCCGTGCGGGGTGACGTCGACCAGGGCCGGGCCCTGCCAGAGGGCCAGCGCCCGCCGGAAGGAGGTGTCCGCCGTCCGCTCGTCGCCGGCCTCCAGCGCGCCTTCGCCCTCGGCGACGAGGTCGCGGTACTCATGGACGTCGAGCTCGCCCGGGTTCACCACCATGGCGTACCCCCCGGGCCGGGTCTGCAGCACATCCCGGGTGACGGCGGCCGACGACATCCCCAGCCCCTCGGCGAGCAGCTTGCGCAGATGCAGGATGTACGTCTGGAGCGTGGTCAGCCCGGTGCGCGGCGGCTGATCGCCCCACAGCTCGGCCATCAGCGACTGCACCGGCACCATCCGGCCCGCGTTGAGCAGCAGCAGGGACAGCACCTTGCGCGGCTTCATCGCGCTGGGCACTCCGGACCGGGTGCCGAGGCCGAGTGTCAGCGGTCCGAGCACGCTCACACGCATGGGCGGCACCTCTCTTCGGGCTTCATGGGCGGTACGCCCGGACGAGCAGGTCGGTGGCGCTCTCGCAGACGGCCGCGGCCTCGTCCTCGGCGAGCGGGCGGGTGCCGTACATCGACTGGTAGAGCCCCTGTTGAATGATCAGGGCCACGAACTGGCGGGCGGCGACGGCCGGATCGGGCACGCTCAGCTCGCCGCTGCCGGTGCGCCGGCCGAGCATCTCGGCGAGGTACTTCACGAGCTGCTGGGGCTCGCCCTCCGCGCACGCGGGGCGCAGCGAGGGGTGGCGGGCGACCTCGGCGATGACCAGGCGGCGCAGCGCGGAGGCCCGTGCGTCGAGCAGTACGGCGAGCACCCGGTGGCCGAAGGCGAGCAGCGCGGTGCGGGCGTCGCCGCGGTCGTACGTCTCGGGGGTCCCGGCGCCGTCCGGCTCGACGGCGTACGGCGAACCGGCGGCGAAACCGGCCGCCACCCGCTCCCGCTCCTCCTCGACGGCGGCGATGAACAGCCGCTCCTTGTCGCCGAAGTGGTTGTAGACGGTCTGCTTGGAGACGCGGGCCTCGTCCGCGATGACGTCCACGCTCGTCCGGTCGTACCCCTCGCGCAGGAAGACGGCCACCGCCGCCTCCAATATCGCCTGCCGCTTGGCGGGCTGGGGGCCCACGGGCCGTCCCACCGCGCCGCGCCGGGGACCGCTGTCCGTCCGCAACGGCCCAACCTCCTCGCTCCAAGCCGGTCTTGCCCTCGATGGACTTGTGAGTCTAGCCTTCGTTTACCGCAGTGGACTAGCCCGTCTAGTCCAATTAATTCATCGGCGGATCACGTTGTTTCACCATCGCTTCACAAGGAGAGCTCCATGAGCGCACCGGAGAGCAGCGCGGCCCTGGGCCCCCTCACCCTGGCGGCGGAGGCGCAGCGGCAGCTGTTCCTGGAGGCCCGCACGGCCAACACCTTCACCGACGAGCCGGTGACGGACGAGCAGGTCCGCGCGATCCACGAACTGGTCAAGTACGCCCCCACCTCGCTGAACCAGCAGCCGCTGCGGGTGGCGCTGGTCCGCTCGGAGGAGGCGCGTGCCCGGCTGGTGACGCTGATGACGGGGCGGAACCAGGAGAAGACCGCCAAGGCCCCGCTGGTGGCGGTGCTCGCCGCGGACCTGGACTTCCATGAGGAGCTGCCGCGGCTGGTGCCGTTCATGGAGAACCCGCAGGCGATGTTCGCCGACCCGGAGGCCCGGGAGGGCTCGGCGCGGTTCAACACCGCGCTCCAGGTGGGCTACTTCATCCTGGGCGTGCGCGCCGCGGGACTCGCCGCCGGGCCCATGATCGGCTTCGATCACGCGGCCGTCTCCAAGGAGTTCTTCGAGGACGGGCGGCACGCGGCGGTCTGCGTGGTCAACATCGGCAAGCCGGGTCCGGACGCCTGGATGGGGCGGCTGCCGCGCCTGGAGTACGAAGAGGTCTTCCGTACGGTCTGATGGCCGACAGCCGTCCGCTCCCGTGCCTTCTCGGCGCGGGAGCGGACGGCTGTACGGGCTTGCCGGTTCCGGTCAGCTCCGGATCAGCTCTCGATCAGTTCGTGGAACGCGACCGTGTCGAAGATGTCCTCCATCCTCGTCGCCCGGCCGTCCCGCATCGTCCACGAGTGGACGAAGTCCAGCGTCACGGTCCTGCCGCTCCGCGAGGTCACCTCGCGGGTGCCGAAGACCACGACCCGGTCGCCCTGTTCGATGAACTCCTTCGGCGCGAGCTTCATCCCGCCCAGCACGGTCGGCACATGGGCGAGGAACTCCTTGATCCCCGCATGGCCCAGCTTGGTGCCGCCGAGCCCGTACTTGGCCATCCCCTCCGGATGCACCCACTCCACATCGGGGTGCATGCCCGAGAGGATCCCCTCGATGTCACGGTCGCGGAAGCCCGCGTAGGAGGCGCGGATGGCCTCGATGTTCGGTGATGCCATGGTGGTCGCCACTCCTCAGACGGCGGTGTGCCGCGTTAAGACGAAAGGTGCTCGGGGTGGAGCGCCTGCAGCGTACGCCGTACGCCCTCGCGCCACGGCACCCGGCAGGGGCCGGTGAGCTCCCGCCGCTTCGTGGGGTCGAAGTGGTACGTCTCCCGGGTGACCTCGCTCGGGACGAGCCGGGCGGTGACCCCGGTGAGCTCCTCCAGATGGCGCACGCAGTCGGTCATCCCGACCGCCTCGTCCCCACCCCAGTTGACCAGCGTGGCCGGGGTCGACGCCGCCCGCCACAGATGGGGGACGTGGGCGATGAGATCGTCGGTGTGGAGGAGCGAGCACCAGTTCTGGCCCTCCATGGGCACCGGTATCGGCTCGCCCGCGAGCATCCGCTTGAAGTACAGCATCGGCACCCCGCCGTAGCCGCCGGGACCGTAGGCGATGTTGAGCCGGGCGATGGTCGTCGGCAGGTTCAGCACCTGGGCGAACGCCCGTACCGCGCCCTCCGCCGCGATCTTGCCCACCGGGTAGGCGGGCAGCCAGTCGGCCACTCCGTCCACGGGGTCGTCCTCGGTGTACGCGTGGTCGAGGGTCTGCCGCTTGTAGAGCGCCCCGGTGGAGACGAAGAGGAACGCCTCCGCCGTCCGGCAGTGGGACATCAGCCGGCCGGTGGCCACCGAGTTGACCTCAATGGCCGCGTTGACATCGCCGTCCTCACCGCGGCGCACCGCCGAGTGGAAGACATGGGTGAAGTCGTCCGGCAGCCCCTCGTACGCCGCCTCGCGCGGGTCGTTCATGTCCCAGTGGAATGTGGTGATCCCCTGGTCGTTCAGCTCCTTCTCGACACCGGGGGTGCCGAACCGGCCCAGGCACCACACCTCGTTGCGCCCGGCCAGCGCCTCGGCCACCGGCCGGGCGACCTGCCCGGTGCCGCCGGTGACCAGGATCTTCTTGCCTTCCACCCTGCTCTTCTCCTTGTGCCTGGCCCTGTCGGGTCCTGTGCCTGGCCCTGTCGGGGTATCCTGCCTGGCCCTGTCGGGGTCTCCTGCCTGGCTGGCCCTCATGGGCCTATGACTTGCCCTCATGGGCCTATGACTGGCCCGCGGTCCGGGCCCGGTCGGCGTCCTCCAGCGCACGGTCGAGTTCCCTGCGCAGAACCGCCTGGAAGGCCGCGACATGCCGCGGGCCCATCAGTGTGTAGTGCTCACCGGGTACGTCCAGATACCGGTTGGGCTCGGTGGTGTAGTCGTCCCACCGGCGCAGCTCGTTCGCCAGCCAGTCCTCCTTGGTGCCGCGCAGCGGGATCGCGTAGAAGACCGTCATGGAACGGGTGGTGCCGCTGGGATGGTAGTCGTGGCCCAGGGTGGTCAGGCCATGGGCCAGCTCCGCCCAGGCGGTGAACTTGTCCAGGTCCAGGTCGAGTTCGTCCAGCCGGGCCGACGGGGCGATCCGCAGCAGATGCGCGAGCTGCTCCTGCTGGGACAGCGGGCGCAGTTCGGCCGGGAGGTCGAGCGACTGCTTCTTGTTGATCAGGTCGAGGAAGAAGGCGAGGTTGGTCGCGGTCTCGATGAAGTCGAGCTCGTCCATCCGGTACTTGATGTGCGGCGGAAGGTTGAAGCTGCCGACGAAGTCGACCCGCTCGCCCTGGGCCTCGAGCGCCTTGGCGATCTCGAAGGCCACGGCGCCGCCGTAGGAGTACCCGGCGACGGCGTAGGGGCCGTGCGGCTGGCGGGCGCGGATGGCCTCCACATAGCACTCCACCATCTCCTCGAAGCTGGTGAAGGGCTTCTCGCCCTCGTTGAAGCCGCGGGCGCGCAGCGCGTGGAACGGCCGGTCGCCGACGAAGTACTTGGCGAGGTTGACGAAGACCAGGACCTCACCGACCCCGGGGTGGACACAGAACAGCGGGGTCTTCTCGCCGCCGGTCTGGAGCGGTACGACCGGGTCGTACACCGCGGAGCCGGGCGCCCCGCCGCCGTCGAGGCGGGCGGCGAGCTGCCGTACCGACGGTGCCGTGAGCACCGTGATGACCTCCAGATCCCCGACCCCCAGGCGCCGGTGGACCTGGCGCCGCAGCCGCAGGATGTCCAGCGAGGTGCCGCCCAGGTCGAAGAAGCTGGCGGTGGCGCTGATCCGCTCCGCGGTGGTGTCGAACATCTCGGCGTAGATCTCGGCGAGGATCCGCTCGGTCTCGCCCTCGGGCGGGGTGTGGCCGCCGAGCCGGCGGGTGGTCAGCTCCGCGACCCGCTCGATGACGTCGTCGTATCCGCCGGACTCCAGGCGCCGGCGCATCCGGCGGCGCAGCGTCTTGCCGAGGCTGGTCTTGGGGAACGCGTCCTTGGGCAGCGGCAGGATGAGGGAGGGCCGGAAGCCCCAGTGGATCACGACGGTGGAGCGCACCGCGGTGATCATGCGGTGCAGCCCGGCCTCGTCGTCGTCCGCCGGCTCGGGGCTGACGGCGATGACGAGCTGCTCGGTGTCGCTGCCGGGGCGGCGGGTCGGGAACGCCGCGACATAGCCGCCCGCGACATCGTCGAGCTGCTCCAGAGCTGCCTCTATCTCATGGCTGAAGTAGTTGACGCCATTGACGATGACGCTGTCCTTGCTGCGCCCGACGAGGGTCAGCCGGCCCTCGTCGATCCGGCCCAGGTCGCCGCTGCGGAACCAGCCGTCGGGAGTGAAGGCTTCCTCGGTGGCCTCGTCGTTGTTGTAGTAGCCGGGGGTGATCATCGGGCCGCTGAGCTGCAGCTCACCGATCTCCCCCGCGGGCAGCGCCCGGTGGTCGTCGTCGGCGACCCGGATCCGCAGCCCCTCGACGGGGGTGCCGAGGTTGGCGAACTCCTGGCCGACGTCGGTGACCGGGAACGCGCGGTTGTAGATGCTGCCCGCGCAGGTCTCGGTCATGCCGAAGGCGGGCCAGAGCGCGGCCTCCCGCAGTCCGTACGGGGCGTAATGCGCCAGGAATGCCTCGCCGGTCGCGACGACATTCGCCTCACCGCCGCTGACGATATGGCGCAGCGCGCTGAGATCGAGCCCTTCGCCACCCGCCGATATCTCCTCCTCTATCTCATGGACGGAGGAATTGAGTGGACCGAGGAGGAAATTCGGCGTAAAGGTCATCGTGACCTTGTGGCGGGATATGATCCGGAGGAACCGCAGCGGCTCCTCGAGAATGACCGCGGCTTCCGCATGCAATTGCTCGGCGCCCACGTAAAGCGGCAGCATATGCGCTTCGAGGAGCGCGGCAACATGGTCGTAGGAAATCCAGTTGAAGGTGGTGTCGGCGGCCGTGAGCCGCTGCTTTCCCGCCTTTCCGGCCATCGACGCCAGGATATTTCCATGGGTCAGCATGACCGCTTTGGAATTCCCGGTGGAGCCGGAGGTCAGCACCAGCAGGGCGAGGTCGTCCGGGGCCGCGGCGTGCACGGCGGGCGGCTGTCCGGGCTCGGCGCCGGAGGCGTCGTCGGCCGCCCGCAGCTCCTCCACGACGGCCACCGCGAGCCCGGGTACCTCGGGCAGCTCGGCCCGCGTCGCCTCGGTGGTCACCAGCAGCGGGCCGTCCAACAGCTGGTTGACGTGGGTGAGTTGGGCCGCCCAGCGGGCCGGGTCGCCGGAGATCGGCACCATCGGGCAGGGCACGAAACCACCCAGCAGACAGGCCCAGAAGACCGTCAGGAACTCCGGCTGGCGGTCCAGCAGCAGGGCCACCTTGTCCTGTGGCCGCAACCCCCGGTCGCGGAGTGCGGAGAGAAGCCCGAGCGCCGATTCCAAAAGCTCCGGATAGGGCTGCCGCACGGATTCACTCGCGGTGGGCCCGACCAGATAGCGCACTCCCGAATGGGCATGCTCGCGCGCCGCCCGCAACAACAGCCGGGCGACCGAGTTCGGTTCCGCTTCTTCCTCTGGTACCGAGGCATTCAAGGATTGTGACGTCATTCCCCCCACGGCCCCTCTTCCTTCCCGATTCTGAGGCCACGAAGGTAACAGTCCCGAACATATGTCTCCATGACGCTCTACCAGGACTCCAGCGAAACTCTAGCGGAAATTATCAGGCCGGAGGAGTTTCTTCAAAAAGTGCGATTCAGCCCACAGAGAAACGATGGCTGCGCCATGCACCTTCCACCACCTCGTGCGATTGTGCACGGATGCGAGGCCGGGCCGGGGCGGACTGGGGAACGGGTCGGGGCCGGCTCGGGGCCGGGCCAGGGGCGGATCGGGGCCGGGCCAGGGCCGGATCAGGGTCGGGCCAGGGCCGGACCGGGCTTGACTCCGCACGACCGCGATATATCGTGTTGAGCGAGAGACACGATATGTTGCGTCCAGTGGACGCGTCGCACGTCCAACCAGGGGAGGCCAGGGGATGTCAGCCCGATCACAGTGGTCGATCAACGCACCACAGAAGCTCACCCTCGACGACCCGGTGTCCGCGCTGGACGTCCAGATCGCGGGCGGCACGGTCAATGTGGTCGGCGCCGCACCCGGCCCCGCCCGCCTCGAGGTCTCGGAGATCGACGGCCCGCCGCTGAAGGTCACCCACATCGACGGCACCCTGAGCGTCGGCTATGACGACCTCCCCCGGAAGGGCTTCCGCAAGTGGCTCGGGCATTACACCCGCACCGCCCATGTCACCCTCACCGTGCCCGTCGGCACCAGCGCCACCGTCGGCGTCGTCGGGGGCTCCGCCGTGGTCTCCGGGCTGTCCGGCCGTGCCGAACTGCACGGTGTCTCCGGCGACTTCACCCTGCTCGGGCTGACCGGCCCGGTCCAGGCCGACACCGTATCCGGCCGGGTCGAGGCCCAGGCCGTCACGGGCGATCTGCGGTTCCACTCCGTCTCCGGCGACCTCACCGTGATCGAGGGCTCCGGGCCCTCGGTACGGGCCGAGTCGGTCAGTGGCGACATGGTGCTCGACCTGGCGCCCGCCCCCAAGTGCTCCGACATCTGCCTCACCACCGTCTCCGGCGAGATCGCCATCCGGCTGCCGCACCCCACCGACGCCGAGGTGGAGGCCAACACGGCCAGCGGCTCGGTCTCCAACGGCTTCGACGATCTGCGGGTCACCGGCCAGTGGGGCGCCAAGAGGATCACCGGCCGGCTCGGCACGGGCAATGGCAGTCTCAAGGCCACCACCGTCTCGGGCGCCATCGCGCTGCTGCGCCGTCCGCCGTCCGAGGACGACACGGACACCACCGACGGCACCCAGGGAAAGGTCCTCTGATGCCCCCCGTATTCGCCCACGGCCGACTGCGCCTGTATCTGCTCAAGCTGCTCGACGAGGCGCCGCGCCACGGCTATGAGGTCATCCGTCTGCTGGAGGAGCGGTTCCAGGGGCTGTACGCGCCCTCGGCCGGCACCGTCTATCCGCGGCTGGCCAAGCTGGAGGCCGAGGGGCTGGTCACCCACACCACCGAGGGCGGCCGCAAGGTCTACTCCATCACCGACGCCGGGCGCGCCGAACTGGCCGACCGCAGCGGTGAGCTGGCCGATCTGGAGCTGGAGATCCGCGAGTCGGTCGCCGAACTCGCCGCCGAGATCCGGGAGGACGTCCGCGGCTCGGCGAGCGATCTGCGGCGGGAGATGCGGGAGGCGGCACAGCAGGCCCGCGCCTCGGGCGGCGCCCAGGACAAGCAGGCCCCGTGGGAGGGGGCGTGGGGCGACAAGGAGACCTGGCGGCAGGCGAAGGAGGAGATGCGGCGCGCGAAGGAGGAGTGGAAGGAGCAGGCACGCCGGGCCAAGGAGGAGAGCCGCCGGGCCCGGCAGGACGCCCAGCGCGCCCGTAAGCAGGCCAGGGACGCGCAGGACTTCGCGCGCGAGGAGGTCCAGCGGATCGCCCGGCGGGTCCAGGAGCAGACGCAGGAGCACATCCGGGCGGGCGACTGGCAGCGGGCGGTGCGCGAGGGGCTGGCCGAGGTGTCGCGCGGTATGGGCCGGATCTCCCGGCCGGGCACCTCGCGCTCGGACTGGGGCTGGGGCTGGGACGACGAGGCGTCCGGGCCGGATGTCACGGTCGAGCGGGTGGACATGACGAAGCCGGAGGGGGGCGGCGGGGAGGAGAAGCCGACCGCCAAGGACGGCGGTGCGGAGGAGAAGCCGACCGGTGGGGACGGTGGCGGCCGGACCGCGAGCGGCACGGCCGGGGTGCGGGAGCCCGAGTGGGCCAGGGACTTCACCCCCTCCGGCGCCCCCGCCCGCGATCTGGAGCGGCTGCTCGACCGGTTCCGGGACGACGTCCGCGACGCGGCCCGCGACCACGGGGTGACGGACGCCCAGCTGTCCGAGGCCCGCCATCACCTGGGGGCGGCCGCGGCGCGGATCACGGCGCTGCTGCGGGGGGACCACCGGGCCTAGGGCTGTGCGGGGGGTGGGGTGACGCCTGCAGCGGGCTGCTCCCCTCCCCGCCCCGCCCCTTCCCGACACCTATCGATATGCGGCTCCGCCGCGTGTGAGGCTCCGCCGCGTGTGAGGCTCCGCCGCGTGTGGGGCTCCGCCGCTGGGCCCCAGGGTCCAGGGGCGAAGCCCCTGGTAACGGGAAGGAGCGGGGAGGGGAAAGCATCCGTATGCGACTCCGCGCCGCTGCCGCTTGACTTGAATCGCGGTTGAAGTCTCAGGATCGGGGTCGGAGGGGCGCACCACGGGGGAGCGCGCCCCTCCGGCCCCGATCCCCTCTCCCCCGGCTCGCTCGGCTTTCCGACGTCCCCAACCGCGAGGAGACCGCCATGGCCACCCCGACCAGCTCCGGACCGCTGCCCGACCTCACCCGGCCCGATGTGGGCGCCGCGCTGTTCAGTACCTGGAGCGTCGGCACACCGGAACGGCAGCGGGCCACGGTCGACGCGATCGCCGCCGAGTGGGACAGCCGCCCCTGGCCGGCGCCCGAGCTGCTCTCCTACAACCTCTACGCGGGTACGGACGGCGATACGCTGCTGCACCACTCCCAGTGGGCCGACGAGGCCGCGTACCACGCCTTCTTCCGGACCCAGCGCCAGCAGCGCAACGACGCCATCGACGGCGCGGTCCCCGGCATCAAGCGGCTCGGCCTCGCGTACTACCGCCATTACCGCGGCTTCCGCGCCGCGCAAGGCGAAACGGCGGACCCCGGGCTGTTCGTCGTGGTCGAGATCGACTTCAACGATCCCGATCCCCAGGTCCGCCGGTCCTGGGTGGACCTGGTCATCGAGGCCCTGGAGAACGAGCCCGACCCGGGCCTGCTCTCCGCCGACTTCCACCTGATCGCCGACGGCGAGCGCCATCTGTCCACCGACCGCGCCCGGGTGCTCAACTACGCCCGCTGGACCGACGAGGCGGCGTACGAGGCGGCGCTGGCGGCCGGCGGGCCGCGCGACGGCGGCTCGTCCGCCTGGGACCGGGTGCGCGACTTCCCCGCCCGGGTGGGTGCCTCGTCCCGCTCCTATCGCTTCCGGCGGAGCTTCGTACGGCCGTCGGCGTCGTAACGGAATTCCGGGAATTCACCCGCGAGGGCGAGTCGGCCGCCGCGTATTAGTCCGGGAATCCCCGGCCCGCACAACGGCCGGGGACCCGCACAACGGCCGGGGATATGCCACCGCGATATTCAGACCGTGAGTACGACCTTGCCGAAGAGATCGCCGCCCGCCATCTTCTCGAACCCCTCGCGGGCCCGGTCCAGCGGCAGCACCGAATCGATCACGGGCCGTACCCCGCGCGCGGCGCAGAAGCTCAGCAGGTCCTCCAGCTCGTCCTTCCCGCCCATCGTGGAGCCGACGACCTTCAGCTCCAGGAAGAAGATCCGGTTGAGCTCGGCGGCCTTCGGGTTGGGGCCGCTGGTGGCGCCCGAAATCACCAGCGTGCCGCCGGGCTTGAGGGACTTCACCGAATGCGACCAGGTCGCGGCGCCCACCGTCTCGATCACGGCGTCCACCCGGCGCGGCAGCCGCTCCCCCGGCTCGTACGCGCCCTCGGCGCCCAGTTCGACGGCGCGGGCCCGCTTGGCCTCGTCGCGGCTGGTGGCCAGCACCCGCAGCCCGGCGGCCGCGCCCAGCACGATCGCGGCGGTGGCCACACCGCCGCCGGCGCCCTGGACCAGGACGCTGTCGCCGGGGCGCACCCCCGCGTTGGTGAACAGCATGCGGTACGCGGTCAGCCAGGCCGTCGGCAGACAGGCGGCCTCCTCGAAGGAGAGCTCCTCGGGCTTGGGCAGCACATTCCAGCTCGGGACGGTCACCTTCTCGGCGAAGGTGCCCTGGTACCGCTCGGTGAGGATGGAGCGGGGCTCCTTCGGGCCGACGCCGTGTCCGCTCTGGCCGATGACGGAGTGGAGGACGACCTCGTTGCCGTCCTCGTCGATCCCGGCCGCGTCACAGCCGAGGATCATCGGGAGCGACTCCTCGCCGAGGCCCACCCCGCGCAGCGACCACAGGTCGTGGTGGTTGAGCGAGGCGGCCCTGACGTTCACGGTGGTCCAGCCGGGCCGGGCCACCGGCTCGGGGCGCTCCCCCAGTTCGAGGCCGCTCAGCGGCTGGTCACGGTCGATACGTGCGGCATAGGCAGCGAACATGATCCCGACCATAGGCCGCGGGGCGACCCCGCGGAACCGCACCGCGGTGTGACCCCGCTCGCCCGCCGGGCCGGACAGCGCACGGGCCGGGCCGCCCCTCCGGCCGAGGGACGGCCCGGCCCGTAAAGGCACCCGGCCCGTAAAGGCACCTGGCCCGTAAAGGCACCCGGCCCGTAGCGGCACCTGGCCCGTAAAGGCACCCGGCCCGTAACGCGGCACCCGGATCCGTGAACCTGTGAACGTCACCCGGGCCCCGGCGGGCGTGGCGTCAGCGGCGGGCGACGCCCTCCGCGCGGGCGGCCGCGGCGACGGCCGCGGTCACGGCGGGGGCGACCCGCTCGTCGAACGGCGAGGGGATCACCTTGTCCGCGCTCAGCTCGTCGGCCACCACGGCGGCCAGCGCCTCGGCGGCCGCGAGCTTCATGCCCTCGGTGATCCGGGAGGCCCGGACCTGGAGGGCGCCCGCGAAGATGCCGGGAAAGGCGAGGACGTTGTTGATCTGGTTCGGGAAGTCGCTGCGCCCGGTGGCGACCACGGACGCGTACCGGTGGGCGACGTCCGGGTGGATCTCCGGGTTGGGGTTGGCCATCGCGAAGATGAAGGCGTCCGGCGCCATCTTGGCCACCGCGTCCTGCGGCACCGTGCCGCCGCTGACGCCGATGAAGACGTCGGCGCCGTCCAGCGCGGCCTCCAGGGACCCGGTGAGCCCGGCCTTGTTGGTGAAGCCGGCCAGCTCGCGCTTGACGTCGGTGAGGTCCTCGCGGTCCGGCGAGACGACGCCCTTGCGGTCGCACACCGCCACATCGCCGATGCCCGCCTCGGTGAGGATCCGGGCGATGGCCACACCGGCGGCGCCCGCCCCGGAGATGACGGCGCGCAGCTGACCCAGCGCACGGTTCGTCAGCTTGGCCGCGTTGCGCAGCGCGGCGAGGGTGACCACCGCCGTGCCGTGCTGGTCGTCGTGGAAGATCGGGATGTCGACCCGCTCCTGGAGCTTTCGCTCGATCTCGAAGCAGCGGGGCGCGGAGATGTCCTCCAGATTGACGCCGCCGAACGAGGGCGCGAACCGGGCGACGGTCTCCACGATCTCGTCCACGTCCCGGCAGTCGAGCGCGATCGGCACCGCGTCCACACCGCCGAACTGCTTGAAGAGGATCGCCTTGCCCTCCATCACCGGAAGGGACGCCTCCGGACCGATGTCACCGAGCCCCAGCACCGCGCTGCCGTCCGTCACCACGGCGACGACCTGGGACTTCCAGGTGTAGTCATGGACGAGCTCGGGCTGCTCGGCGATCGCGCTGCACACCTTGGCCACGCCCGGTGTGTACGCGAGGGACAGATCGTCCCGGTTCCGCACGGGCACGGTCGCCTGGACGGCCATCTTGCCGCCGCGGTGCAGGGCGAACGCCGGATCGAAGGGCTCACCATCGGTCACGCCTTCGGCTCCTTCGCCGCTGTCGCTTGTGCTGTCGCTGCGAGGATTGACCATCTCCGCTGCCACTGTTTGACCCCTTTGTCGTTTTTCTGTCGAGGGTATCCGCCCCAGGTTCGGAGCGGGCGGGCACCGCGTCGTCCCATTCAGCGGATGACCACCGCATGGGTGTGGGTACGAACGCCGGGCGCGTCGCACACGCGCCCTGAGCCCCGGGTGAGGGGGGTAGCCGTCTGTTCTACCTGAAGCGCGCGTCGAGGGACGAACGAGTTCTGGTGCCATGACGCCGGAAAACCAGGCATTACGCCTGAAGGCGGGCGAAGCTCTAGGGAAAGTCCACGCCGCTGTCACGCGCTGTTCCCCGCGTGATCATGAGCCCGCCCCGCGCCGCCGGCCGCCGCTGTCCGGCCGGTACCGCTGTCCGGTTGTGCACCACGGGGATCGCCCGTTATCCGATTTTGACATGGCCAGCGGCCCGTACGGGCCTGTCCGATGGCAAGATGCCCCAATCACACGAGATCGCGACACCCACAAACGTGTTCCCCAGATCTCGCCCCCTCACCCTGCCGGAGGAACCAGCATGACCGCCAGCTTCACGCCCCGTGGGGCCACCCTGAAGTCCCGGATGGCCCCCGTCGGCGCGATAGCGGTGGTGGGCGTCCTGCTGCTGACGGGCTGCGGCGATCAGACCGACAAGGCCACGGGCGGCTCCAACAGCAACTCCGCCCCGCTGTTCAACCAGCTGCCCAAGGAGATCCAGAGCTCCAAGGTGATCAAGGTGGGCTCGGACATCAACTACCCGCCGGTCGAGTTCAAGAAGAACGGCCAGGTCATGGGCATCGACCCGGACATCGCGGACGCCCTCGGCAAGCAGCTCGGGGTGAAGTTCGAGTTCAACAACGGCACCTTCGACACCCTGCTCTCGGGTCTGCGCTCCAAGCGCTACGACATCGCCATGTCGGCCATGACCGACAACAAGGGCCGCCAGGAGGGCGTCGACCCGGACACCGGCAAGAAGGCGGGCGAGGGCGTCGACTTCGTCGACTACTTCACCGCGGGTGTCTCGATCTACACCAAGAGGGGCGCCAACTCGGGGATCAAGACCTGGGACGACCTGTGCGGCAAGAAGATCGTCGTGCAGCGCGGCACGGTCTCCCACGACCTGGCCAAGTCCCAGTCGAAGACCTGCCAGAAGAACGGCAAGGGCAAGATCTCGGTCGAGGCGTTCGGCAACGACACCGAGGCCCAGACCCGGCTGCGCGGCGGTGGCGCCGTCGCCGGCTCCAGCGACTTCCCGGTGGCCGCGTACGCGGTGAAGACCTCGGGCGGTGGCAAGGACTTCGAGCTCGTCGGCGATCAGGTGGAGGCGGCCCCGTACGGCATCGCCGTCGCCAAGAAGAACACCCAGCTCCGCGATGCCATCAAGCAGGCCCTCGCCCTGATCATCGCGAACGGCGAATACGACAAGATCATCGCGAAGTGGGGCGTCAAGGACGGCGCGGTCACCAAGGCCATCATCAACGGCGGCAAGTGATCCGGCCCTCCCCCGTCCGCGCTCGCGCTGAAAGGCACCATCCGTGACTACTAAGATCGAAAAGGCGGGCCCGGTCGACGCCCCGCCGCCGGCGCCGGAGAGCATCAAGGCCATCCCGGTGCGGCACTACGGCCGCTGGGTCGCCGCGATCATCGCCATCGCCCTGATCGCCCTGCTGATCTCCGCCTTCGCCCGCGGTGATGTCAACTGGAACGCCATCCCGGACTACTTCTTCGACGGCGAGGTCCTCAAGGGCGTTCGCAACACCGTCTGGATCACCATCCTCTCGATGGTGCTCGGCGTGGCCCTCGGCATCATCCTCGCGGTGATGCGGCTGTCGAAGAACCCGGTGACCGCCTCCATCGCCTGGGGCTACATCTGGTTCTTCCGCGGCACCCCGGTCTATGTGCAACTGCTGGTCTGGTTCAACCTCGGTCTGGTGTTCGACTACATCAACATCATGCCGATCTACAAGGACGAGTGGTCGGACTTCATGACCCCGTTCCTGGCCGCCCTGCTGGGCCTGGGCCTGAACGAGGCCGCGTACATGGCCGAGATCTGCCGGGCCGGCATCCAGTCGGTCGACGAGGGCCAGTCCGAGGCCGCCCAGGCGCTCGGCATGAGCCACGCCAAGACGCTGCGCCGGGTGGTGCTGCCGCAGGCGATGCGGGTGATCGTGCCGCCGACCGGCAATGAGTTCATCAACATGCTCAAGACCACCTCGCTGGTGATCGCGGTGCAGTACTGGGACCTGCTCCAGGCCACCTCCGAGGTCGGGCAGAACTCCGGCGCCACGGCGGAGATGCTCTTCCTCGCGGCCGCCTGGTACCTGATCCTGACCTCCGTGCTCAGCGTCGGCCAGTACTACCTGGAGCGGTACTACGCGCGCGGCTCGAGCCGTAGCCTGCCGGACACCCCGCTGCAGCGGGTCCGGGCCAATCTGCTCTCCCTCGGCAACCGCTCCGGAGGTGTCAACGTATGACCGCCATGGTGAAGGCCGAGGGCGTCCACAAGTCCTTCGGCCCGGTTCAGGTCCTCAAGGGCATCGACCTCGAAGTCGCCCCGCGCGAGGTGTTCTGCCTGATCGGCCCGTCCGGCTCCGGCAAGTCCACCTTCCTGCGCTGCATCAACCACCTGGAGAAGATCAACTCCGGGCGGCTGTACGTGGACGGCGATCTGGTCGGCTACCGCCAGAAGGGCGACAAGCTCTACGAGCTCAAGGACCGCGAGGTCGCCGAGAAGCGGCGCGATATCGGCATGGTCTTCCAGCGCTTCAACCTCTTCCCGCACATGACCGCGCTGGAGAACGTGATCGAGGCGCCGGTCCAGGTCAAGCGGGAGTCCAAGGCGGTGGCGCGGGAGCGTGCGCTGAAGCTGCTGGACCGGGTGGGCCTCGCCGACAAGGCGGCCAACTACCCCTCCCAGCTCTCCGGCGGCCAGCAGCAGCGCGTGGCGATCGCGCGGGCGCTGGCGATGGAGCCGAAGCTGATGCTCTTCGACGAGCCCACCTCGGCGCTCGACCCGGAACTGGTCGGCGATGTGCTCGATGTGATGCGCGGGCTCGCCGAGGACGGCATGACGATGATCGTCGTGACGCATGAGATGGGCTTCGCGCGCGAGGTCGGGGACTCGGTCGTCTTCATGGACGACGGCGTGGTGGTGGAGTCCGGGCATCCGCGGGAGGTGCTGACCAATCCGCGACACGAGCGGACGAAGTCGTTCCTCTCCAAGGTGCTGTAGGCGGATCGGCGGAAGTCGGCTGGGGTTCGGTGGCGCCCCGAAGGGGCGCGGGGAACTGCGCGACCAGCCACGACGGCGCCGCGGACGATCGACGGCAGGTCAGGGCACTTCCAGCGGAGCGCTGAGCCGCCGCATATGCGCGAGGGCGGTACGGGCACCCGCCCGTACCGCCCTCGCGCACTCCGCCCCGGGGTCACTTCAGCCCGAGCACCATCGCGTCCGAGGGCGAGCACCAGACGGCCCGCGCCTCGCCGAAGCCCCCCTCGCGCAGTGCCCCGACATGCCAGGCGACGGACTGCGTCTCACCGTCCGCGTGGTCGCCGTCGGCCGGGTTGCCGAAGATCGTGAACCGCTCGGCGACCGGCCCGGCCAGCACCTCGTCCCGTGCGGCGGTCCGCCACCAGTCCGCCCAGTCCTGGCTGCCCTCGGCCCTGGCCCGCGTCCGCCGCGCCTCCTGGTACGCGTGGTCGGCGGCGTTCAGCCGGGGCGTGGCCGGATCGGGCATATGGTCCGCGTTGAGGAACACCCCGCCCTCCCGCACCACGCCCGCGATCTGCCCGTACAGCACCCGCAGCTCGTCCGAGCGCAGCCAGTGGAGCGCCGTGGCGGTCAGCACGGCGTCGTACGCACGGTGCGGCAACCGCTCGGTCCAGCCGGGGTCGCGCAGATCGGCGGTCACGAACTCGGCGCGCGGCTCGGCCGCGAAGTGGCCGCGGGCGATCGTCAGCAGCGCGGGGTCGAGGTCCACGCCGGTGCTGGTGGCGCCCGGGAACCGGCGCAGCGCCCGGTCCGAGATACTGCCCGTGCCACACGCCAGGTCGAGGATCCGGGGCTCCGGGCCGACGATGGCCTCGACCGCGTCGAGCATCACCCGGAACCGTTCCTCACGATCGGGGAGGTACCACTCCTGCTGCCGGTCCCAGCTCCGCTGCCACGCCTGCCAGTCCGCCACGGCGACGGTGTCCGTCATCGAGCCCCTCCAAGCCATGCGTCATCGCCTCGGCGCATCCGCCCGTAATACCCTCGTAGGCAGAACGCCTCTTACCTGACCCGATATGACCCTAGACCGCCACCGTAAGGACCACAAGTGGAATTGGCTTATTACTCGGATCTCGCCGTGCGCCTGGTCAACAGCGAGGAGCCGAGCCGCGGCACCGACACCCTGACCTCGGTGGAGGCCGTACGGGCGCTCTTCGGGGAAAGCCAGCAGGCGGCCCGGCGGACGACCGACGCCGATGTCACCCGGCTGAGGTCGGTCAGGGCCCGGCTGCGCGCGGTCTTCGAGGCGGCGGCGGGCGGCGACGAGGTGCTGGCGGTGGACCTGCTGAACGCGCTGCTGATCGAGTTCCCGGTGAGCCCGCAGATCTCCGGCCACGAGACCCGCGACGAGGACGGCCGCCCCGACTGGCATATGCACATCGCGGACTACGCCGCCAACGCGGGCGCCGGCTTCGCCGCGACCGCCTCGATGGGGCTGGCCTTCCACCTCACCGAACTGGGCGCCGACCGGCTGGGCATCTGTGAGGCGTCACCCTGTCGCAACGCCTATCTCGACACATCGACAAATCGTTCCCGGCGCTACTGCTCCGACCGCTGCGCCACCCGCGCCAATGTGGCCGCCTACCGCGCCCGCAAACGCCTGGACGCCGAGCGGACGGCCGGCGCCGAGCGCAGCCGACGCCAGGACCGCGAGCCCACGGGCCGTACGGCGGACACCGCCCAGGAGACCAGCCCGGCCATCGACCGCTGACCACCTCGCCCGGCGCCGCGCAGCGGCCGCAGCCGCACCCAGGCCCGCGCCACCACCAGTTCGTCCGGCACGACGCCGAACTCCCGGCTGTCGTTCTCCACATACGGGTTGTCGCCCTTGACCCACCAGCCGCCGTCGCGCCGCTCCACCGCGCGCTTGACGATCAGCAGATCCTGCCGGAACGGATGGCGCAGAACCACCACGTCCCCCGGCCGTACGGGCGCGCCGTAGCGCACCACCAACTGGTCGCCGGGGTACAGCGTCGGCTGCATCGACGGGTTGTACACCTCCGCGAGCCCGATCCGCAGCAGCCCGCGCTGGTCGCGGTCCGACTCCTGCCCGCGATCGCCCTGCTGCTCCCGCATCACGGCACCTCCGGTCCTCACCCTGCACCCATCACGATCCCAGGCATCCCAGCCTTGCACTGGACTTTTGACCTAAGCCCCCCGGGGCACCCGAGAAAAGGCTTCCCCCACGGAGTAATCTCGCACCTGAGAAGACGATCACGAATGGAAGGACAGCTCTATGCTCTCCCGCCTGTTCGCCCCCAAGGTTCAGGTCAGCGCCCACTGCGACCTGCCCTGCGGTGTGTACGACCCGGCCCAGGCCCGCATCGAAGCCGAGTCCGTCAAGGCCGTCCAGGAGAAGTACCAGGCCAACGAGGACCCGCACTTCCGCGCCCGTGCCACCACCATCAAGGAGGAGCGCGCGGAGCTCGCCAAGCACCATGTCTCGGTGCTGTGGAGCGACTACTTCAAGCCTCCGCACTTCGAGAAGTACCCCGAGCTGCACCAGCTGGTCAACGACACCCTCAAGGCCCTGAGCGCGGCCAAGGGCTCGACCGACCCGGCCACCGGGCAGAAGGCCCTGGACTACATCGCCCAGATCGACAAGATCTTCTGGGAGACCAAGAAGGGCTGACCCCGCCCTTCCGTAGCACCACCAGACCGCACCCGAGCCGCCCCGAGTGGCCCGGGTGCGGTTTTCTTTGTCGTGAACTTTGCGTGAACCTTGCTGGTTTGCCTTGAACGTCCTTGCCGAGCGCCGCGGTTGACGCCCCGCCCCTCACCCCCGCGGGCTGATGCCCGCCACGGTCAGGCGCAGCAGCCGGGTCGCCTCGGTGGCCGGGTCGGGGTGGTGCTGGGTGGTCAGGGCGATGCCGGCGACCAGGGTGACCAGGTCGACCGGGGTCACGCCGGGGGCCACCGCGCCGACCTGAGCGGCTCGCCGCAGCAGGGGTTCGCCCGCCTCGGCGAGGGTGCTGACGCAGGGGTTCGCGTGCTCCGGGTCGAGTTCCCCGTTCCGCAGGAGCGCGGCGGCCAGGCCCTGGACGGTGGCGGAGTAGACGGTGAGCGCGTCCAGCCAGTCCAGCAGGGCGGCCCGTATGTCGTCCGCCTCCGCGAGTTCACGGGCACGGGCGGCCAGGGATTCGATGCGCTCGCGGAAGACCGCTTCCAGCAGGGCGTGCCGGGTGGGGAAGTGGCGGCGCACGGTGGCCGAGCCGACTCCGGCGGTGCGGGCGATCTGTTCCAGGGAGGCCTCGGCGCCGTGGGTGGCGACCTCCTCCTCGGCGACGGCGAGGATGCGCGCGTAGTTGCGCCGGGCGTCCGCGCGCTGGGCGGGCATGGCGGTCACCTCCGGGTTGCTAAGTGGCGGGGTCCTCCGTATCGTACCGAGACATAAGTGGCGGGGCCCGCCGTTTAGCCTTTCCGGTCGACTTGTCGATGAGTCGATTCACCTCTGCCCGAGGAGCAGCATGCCTTCGCAATCCCCGACGTCCGCCCCCGTCCTTGTCACCGGTGCCACCGGACAGCAGGGCGGTGCCACCGCCCGCGCCCTGCTCTCGGCGGGCGTTCCCGTGCGGGCCCTGGTCCGCGACCCCGCGACCGAGCGGGCCAAGGCCGTGGCGGCGCTCGGCGCCGAGCTGGTCAAGGGCGACCTCCTCGACCTCGACTCGGTGCGGCGGGCCGCCGAGGGGGCGCGTGCCGTCTTCTCGATCCAGATGCCCGATATGAACGATCTCCAGGGCGACTCCGAGTGGGTCCAGGGGCGCAACCTGATCGACGCCGCGCGGGACGCGGGGGTGGCGCAGTTCGTGCACACCTCCGTCTCCGGCGCCGGGCAGCACCACACCGCGCCCGGCTGGGCGGAGGGCCGCTGGGCGGCGATGGAGCACTACTTCGCGACCAAGACCGGCCTCCAGGACCGGGTCCGCGAGGCGGGCTTCCGCCACTGGACGCTGCTCAAGCCCGCCTTCTTCATGGAGAACTTCCTGTCCCTGCTCCCGAACGGCCCCGAGGGCGGCCTGGCCACCATCCTCAAGCCCGGCACCGAACTCGCCCTCATCGCCGTCGCCGACATCGGCACGGCGGCCGCCGCGGCCTTCGCCGACCCGGAGCGGTTCCACGAGGTCGAGCTGGAGCTGGCGGGCGACCACATGACCATGGCCCGGGTCGCCGAGGTCCTCTCCGAGGTCACGGGCACCGATCTGACCGCCCCGTCGATGACCGTGGACGAGGCGCTCGCCGCCGGGATGCCGCAGTGGGGCCTCGGACATGAGTGGACGAACACGGTCGGCCAGCCCGCCCGCCCCGAGTTCGCGCGGGCCCTCGGCCTCCCGCTCACCGGCTTCGCCGAGTGGGCCGGACGCCATCTGCGGCCCGCGCGGCCCACGGTGGTCTGACCCGCGCGCTCCCACGCGCTCCCCAAGGCGTCCACTCCGGGCTCGGGCTCCGGGCTCCGGGCTCCGGGCTCCGGGCTCCGGGCTGTGGTTGATGCCCGGACCGGAGTGGACGAGGGTGGAAGGGAGCCCTGGTGGACGGACCCGGTGCCGTCCCGGAGGGATGGTGCCGTCCCGGAGGGATGGCGAGGATGAAGCGCCACGACGGCGGCCCCGCGCGGCAGCGGGGCGGCTTCGACGAAGCGGATACCGCACGCGCCACCGTCAGCGACGATGGGACGCTGACCAGCTGGAACGAGGGCGCCCGTCGGCTGCTCGGGCATCCGTCCCCCGATGTCGTGGGGCGGCCCGCCGCCGAGCTGCTGGCCGATCCGGGCCGTGCGACGGACGCCGAGGCCCGCCGTGCCCGCACCCGGCTGACCCGGTGGCACGGGACCGTGGCGCTGCGCCACCGGGACGGCCACGAGGTCCCCGTACCGCTGCTGGCGCACCGCAGACGGCCGGAGGGCGACTGGCTGCTGGTGACCGCGGCACCCCACGCGGAGCAGCCCTCCGAGTCGTGGAACGACGCGCTGATGCAATGGGCCTACACCCAGTCGCCCTGCCCGATGGCGATCTACGACGCCGATATGCGGCTGCGCAAGGTGAACGCCGAGATGGCCCGCGTCACCGGCCTCCCCGAGTCGGAGATCCGCGGTCTGCGGCTGTCGGAGATCAAGGGCAAGCTCCAGAGCGAACAGCTCGAGGCGGCCATGCACCATGTGCTGACCACCGGCGAGCCGCGCGAGGTGGAGACGTATCTGCGCACCGGCAGCGGCGAGATCAAGGAACAGGCCTGGTCGACCCGGTTCGCCCCGCTGCAGGCGAGGGACGGCCGGGTGTACGCGGTCTGCATGGCGGCGCACGACATCACCGATCAGTATCTGGCCCGCCAGCGGCTGCTGCTGCTGAGCGCGGCCAGCGAACGGATCGGCTCCACCCTCGACATCGACCACACCGCGCAGGAGCTCGCCGACGTCTGCGTACCGCGGCTGGCCGACTACGCCAGCATCGACCTGCTGGACCGGCTGACCCAGGAGGAGGAGCTGCCGTCCGGGCCGCTCGCCGACCCGGTCGTGCTGCGCCGCACCGCCCGGCAGTCCATTTACGAGGGATGCCCCGAGTCCGTGGTGCCGGTGGGGAAGGTGGACACCTACCCGCAGGTCTCGCCGATGGCCGAATGCCTGGTGGCGGGGCATCCCATCATCCACACGTCCACCGACCCCTCGATCGCCGAGTGGGGTGCGCTGAAGCCCGAGCGCGCCGGGACGATCCGGCGGTTCGGCGTCCACTCGATCATGTCGGTGCCGATCCGGGCGCGGGGGACGACGCTCGGGGTGGCCGTGTTCGCCCGCCACCGCACCCCCGAGGCGTTCACCCAGGACGATGTGGTGCTGGCCGAGGAGATCACCACCCGGGCCGCCGTCTGCGTGGACAACGCCCGACGCTTCACCCGGGAGCGCAACACCGCCCTGGCGCTTCAGCGCAGCCTGCTGCCGCAGACCCTGCCCCAGCCGCCGGCCGTCGAGGTCGCCTCCCGCTATCTGCCCGCGGGTCCGTACGCGGGGGCGGGCGGGGACTGGTTCGACGTCATCCCGCTCTCCGGGGCGCGGGTCGCGCTGGTCGTGGGCGATGTGGTCGGCCACGGCATCCAGGCGTCGGCCACCATGGGCCGGCTGCGGACGGCGGTCCGTACCCTCGCCGACGTCGATCTGCCGCCGGACGAGCTGCTCACCCACCTCGACGACCTGGTGATCCATCTGGCCGCGGAGACCGGGGCCGAGGAGGCCACCGGCGATGTGGGGGCCACCTGTCTGTACGCGGTCTACGACCCGGTCTCGCACCGCTGCTCGCTGGCCGCGGCCGGACACCCGGCCCCGGCGCTGACCAGGCCCGACGGCTCCGTGGAGTTCCTGCCGGTGCCGCCCGGACCGCCGCTCGGGGTCGGCGGGCTGCCCTTCGAGGCGATGGAGACCGAGCTGCCCGAGAACGCCGTGCTCGCCCTCTACACCAACGGGCTGATGGGCGAATGGGACCGCGATGTGGACGAGGGGCGTCTGCTGCTGGCGGACGCGCTGGCCCACCCCTGCGGCTCGCTGAGCGGCACCTGCGACGCCGTACTGCGGACGCTCCTCCCCGGCGAGGGCGTACTGGACGACGTGGCGCTGCTGCTCGCCCGCACCCGCACCCTGGACACGGCGCACGTGGCCACCTGGGACGTGCCCGCCGACCCGGCGTGGGTGGCCCGGTCCCGCCGGGACGTGACGGAGCGGCTGACCGAATGGGGGCTCGACGAGGCCGTCTTCACCACCGAGCTGGTCGTCAGCGAGCTGGTCACCAACGCCATCCGGCACGCCGTCCCGCCCATCCAGCTACGGCTGATCCATGACCACTCGCTGATCTGCGAGGTCACCGACTCCTCCAGCACCGCCCCGCATATGCGCCGCGCCCGCACCTTCGACGAGGGCGGCCGCGGGCTGCTGCTGGTCGCGCGGCTCAGCCAGCGCTGGGGAAGCCGGCAGACCGCCGAGGGCAAGACGATCTGGTCGGAGCAGACGCTTCCGGTGGGGCTGCCCGGCGGGCTGCTCGGCCTGGACCAATTGGGCTGACTGGGCTCACTGGCTTGACTGGCCTCACTGGCTTGACTGGGCCGACTGGGCCGAACGGCCCGGGGCTCGGCGGGGGGCGTCCCGTAGGCGTCAGAAGCGCCAGCGCGTCTGGCCGTACTCGCCCTTGCGGAAGCCGAACGCCGTGGCCGGGGCGACCCGGAAGACCAGGGCCGCATGGCTCTCGTGGTGGAAGGCGCCGTCGCGCACCTCGAAGGTCCACTCGTCGCCGTACTTCTCCACGTACGCCGCGGCGATCCGCCGGAGCGTGGCGTCGTCCCGCACCGGCTCGGCCGCGCCCTCGACCACCAGGTCGAGCCCCTCGCGCAGCACCCCCGCACCCGTGGTGAGGACGCAGCGCGGATCGTGCGCGAGGTTGCGGGCCTTCTGCTCGGTGGGGCCGGTGCAGAAGCAGAGCGCTCCGTCGAGCCAGACGGCGATGAGCGGGGTGACGTGGGGACGGCCGTCCCGGCGGACCGTGGACAGCCAGTAGAGCTCCGCCGCCGCCAGCCGCACACGCCCCTCCGGCCAGCCGGTGGCGGTGGCGTCCGGGCTGCTGAAACGGGTGTCCAGCGCGGTCTGCGGTTCGTGCTCGGTGATCATCTGCTCGCTCCTCGCATGGTGTGGCGGGCCGGTGCGGTCCCGTGTGCTTGGACCGCCCGGCGGAGCGAAAGTCATCGCTCGCCACCCCTTCGGGGCCTCGCCACCCCCGCGCTACGAGACCTCGGCGGGCCCGGCGAGCCCCAGGATGTCGAGCTCGTCGCGGGTCGGGGGCTCCTGGAGGCGCAGCAGCGGGCTCTCGTTGCGGACCAGCCACTGGCGGTACGCGACGCTCGCCCAGGCGATCTCGAAGTACGCGTCCGCCAGGTCGCCGAAGAGGGCGTCCACGTCGATGGGTCCACCGGACGCCGTGGCCTCGACGCCGAGGGGCGCGGCGGACGCCGCGTCCGGGGCGGTTTCGGCGGCACCGGTACGGACCACCGCGTCCGGAGCGGATCCGCCGTCGCCGGTACGGGCCGCCGGAGCCGCCCGTGAGGCCAGGAACAGCCGGACCGTCAGCGGATCCCCGTGCAGCGGGCGGACCGCCACGCCCTGGCGGGACCGCGCGGTGGGCTGGCAGGGTGTGACCACCTCGCCCGAGGCGACCAGGTCGGCGGCGGTCAGATAGTCCCCATAGACCACCCTCGGATTGAGCCCGGCGGCGGCCAGCACCCGGCGCAGCCCGGGGCCCTCGCCGTCCACGCTGGGGTCCACCATCCACTGGTCGGCGGCGAGCTCGGCGAGCCGCACCACGGGCCGCGCGGCGGCCGGATGGGTTTCGGCCAGCGCCACGAACTGCGGCTCCCGCTCCACGAGCACCCGGCGCTCCACGCCCTCGGGCACCCGCAGCGGCGCGCCCTCGACCTCGTGGACGAAGGCGACGTCGAGCTGGTTGGCGGCGACCATCTGCAGCAGCGCGTTGGCGGAGACGTCGATGTGGATGGTGGTGTCCGCGTCGGGGTAGCGGGCGCGCAGCCTGCGCAGCCAGCCGACCACGGCGCGGCTGCCGGTGCTGCCGATGCGCAGCCGGGCGTCGGCGGTCTGCCCCGCCTCCAGCCGGACCTCGCTGACGAGGGCGTTCATCTCGGCAACGATCGGCCGGGCGCGACACAGCACGGACCGCCCCAGCGGGGTCGGCCGACTGCCGGTGACCTCCCGCGAGAACAGCCGGCCACCGATGGTGTTCTCGATCCGCCGGAGCTGGGTCGTCAAGGATGGCTGGGTCATGCCGAGTTGACGCGCAGCCTTCCGTAGGCTGCCGGTGTCGGCTATGGCGCACAGTGCACGGAGGTGCCTCACCTCGAGCTCCACGGCGGGAGCATAACTGCGCACTTGTCCGTCACACCAGACTCTGAAACCCCGCCAACTCGTACCGGAAACGATCAATCGGCGGTCAAACACGGGTCAACGGGGTGTCAAACGCCGGTCATCGGACGGCTTCCGAACACCCGGCGGGGGAGATGCCCTCGTCCTATCACCAGTTGATATCTCCGCGTACGGCCGGTTCTCCTCAAGACTCTGCGTCAGCCAAGAGTTCATCCCACGGCCCCGGCCGCCACCCCACACGGCGACCGGGGCCCGAGGACGATGAGGAGCCCCCCACCATGTCACTCCCCAAGCTGGCGCTGTCCGCGACGATCGGCCTCGGCCTGGCGGTCTCCCTGTCCGCCATGCCCGCGTCCGCGGCCACGCCCGACCACTCCACGGCCCAGCGCGGTGCCGCGGCCGCCGCCTACACGGCGAGCGGCGAGGAGCGGGCCGACACCGACGCCTTCATCAAGGCCGTCATGAAGTCGGCGCTGGAGAAGCGGGCCAAGGCGCGCAGCGCGACGGCGGCCGTCACCGTGACCTACAGCGCGAGCCAGGCCCCCACCTTCAAGTCGGTGATAGCCCGCTCCACCCAGATCTGGAACTCCGCGGTGAGCAACGTGAAGCTCCAGGAGGGCGGCAGCCCGGACTTCACCTACCGCGAGGGCAATGACCCCCGGGGCTCGTACGCGAGCACCGACGGGCACGGCAGCGGCTATGTCTTCCTGGACTACGCCCAGAACCAGCAGTACGACTCGACCCGGGTCACCGCGCACGAGACCGGCCATGTGCTGGGCCTGCCGGACCACTACTCGGGTCCGTGCAGCGAGCTGATGTCCGGTGGCGGCCCCGGCACGTCCTGCACCAACTCGCAGCCGAACCAGGCCGAGATCAGCCGCGTGAACCAGCTCTGGGCCAATGGCCTGGCCAAGCTCGAGAAGCAGCTGGCCAAGAGCCACTGAGCCACCCGCTGGGCCCGTCGGCCCGCCGAACCCGCTGATCCGCTGATCCGCTGGATCAGGGCCTGACCGCCCGCACCCGGTTCCCGACGCCGGGTGCGGGCGCTCGGCGTGCGCGGGCGCTCGGCGCGTGCGGACGCTCGGCGCGTGCGGACGCCGGGGCCCCGCGCACGGGAAGCGACGCCACCTCCGGCCGGAGGTACCGTATAGACACCAGGAGCATTTCGCACAAACCGGCCGGATCCCCTCCAGCTGTGGGCCCGGCCCCAGGGAGTGAGCCATGGAGACCCTGATCACCGTGGTCGTCATCCTCGCGCTGATCGCCGTGGGCGCCCTGCTGATCCACCGGACCAATGTCCAGAACGGCAACCGCATGTCCCCCGAGAGCCACGAGACCCTCCCGGGCGGCGGGCGGCCCCGCCATCGCGCCTGGGGCCGCGGGCGGCAGCACCGGGGCCATCGGGTGACTCCTCCCCCGCCCCACGACCGCCGCCCCTGAGCTGGGCCACCGCACCACGCGCGAGCGCGCCCCGCGGGGTGTCCGGCGGGGCTTCCCGGCCCTCTCCCCTTCGTCTCCCCTAGTCCAGCGCCTCGTCCAGCGCCTCGTCCAGCGTGGCCACCGGTTCGAGCACATCCAGCATCCGCCCCGCCCGCAGAGTGCGGAGGATCAAGGCGTCGTCGCAGACCAGCCGCAGCCGCCCGCCACGCTCCTGGACACGCCGATGGGCCCGGCACAGCAGTCCCAGGCCCGAGCAGTCGAAGAAGGCGGTCGGGCGTAAGTCCACGATCACCGCGGGCCGGTCCCCGGCCGTGGCCGCGTCCAGCGCCGGCCCCACGCTTCCCACCCCGGCGATATCGATCTCCCCGTGGAGCTCCACGATGGTGTACCCGCCGACCCGGTGCGTACGGGCCCGAGCAACGGCGTCATCGGACGGATCCCCGCCCACGGCCTCCCGCGCGGCGTTCTGGGCACCGCGATCCATCGGCACCGGCGCATCACGGGGAGCGCCTTGCTGCGTCATCGCGATATCCCCTCGGAACGGCACACTGCCCCCTCTCACCTTCGTCAGGTCCCGGAAGCGGGCAGGGTCGGGCATCGGGTGCGAAATCCGCCGGGTCCTTCAGGGCGACGTCCCGCGAGCGTAAGGGGGTGACCCCCGGTTACAGAGGGAGGGACGCAGCATTCCGCCGGTAAAGACCGCTCGTTCGAGTGAATTTCGGTTCTTACTATTGACACTTGGTCAGATACGACCTATCCGAGGGCGTCACCGCCTCCTCCGGCCGCCGGACCCGACGCACCCGCCGCGCCCGCGATCGCCGGAGTCAGATCTTCCAGCACCTCGAAGGCGTCGTCCAGCCGGACCATGCGCAGCAGCCGCAGAAAGCGCGGATCGGCGATGACGAGCCGCAGCCGCCCGTCCCGTTCCAGCACGCGATTGCGCAATCGGCACATTAACGACAATCCGGCACAGTCCAGGAACGTGACCGGTCGCAGGTCCAGGATCAGATCCGGGCACCGCACCTGAACGAGGGAATCGAGCCGAGCCACGATCCGCCCCACGGCGAAGATGTCCAGCTCTCCCGCGATCTCGGCGACGGTGACGCCGCCGAGTGCGTGGACTCGGACGCCGAAGGCGGGCCGATCATCGAACATGCAAGCCTCCTTGACCTGGTGGAGGCGCGCGACACCGGAGCCCGCAGCAACGCCGGCCATCGCCGGGGTCCAGGCCGGCCCTTCATTAGATGACATACCCATCTACCGGCTGACCAGTCAACGAACGGCCCGGCACGTGTCGTTGGCCTATTAGGGCCCCTCGGCCGCGAACCGTTACTCGCCGGTAAGGCGGAGGTCTTCTCATGTCCACCGGCAGCCGTGAGCATGCCACCCGGCAACCGCCTCGACGTGAAGGAAGTGACCGATGACAGCAGGACGCGCGCGATCACGGCGGCTCGGCATGACGACGGCGGTCGTCGCCCTCGCCATCGGCGCCGGCGGAACGGCCACCACGGCGACCGCCGCCACGCCCGGCACCACCGCCGCCACCGCCGCCACCAGCGGGCCATCGTCCTGGACATCGACAACACCTCGCTGAAGACGGACCTCGGCTTCGGCTACCGTCCCTGAACAGTGAGCGGGAGGATCCCCCGCACTGGCACGCCCCGAACGGTTTTGGGCGTACTGGTCCCCGGCGGACTCGATCCCGGGGCGGCGGCACGGATCCTGTCCCTGGTCCGGTCCCAGGAGGCCGGTTCCCTGTGCGACCTGGCCTGTGGGCTCGGCCAGAGGCGACGGGGAGGCCCTGAACCATCACTCCGGTGGAGCAGGGGCCCCGCACGCTGGCACCGAACCCGGCGTCCCAGATAGCGACTTCACGCTACCCGGCCACGCGGGGAACACCGCACGTCCGGAAACCGACCATCACACGATCGAGCTAAAGCGACTTGCGCTCACTCCTCGGTCAGCAACTGGCAACCCCCGACCCCCGACCCCCGCCGGGGAAAGGCCGGGAACTCCAGATCTTGGCGCCCAAGATTGGTGAGTAACCCGAGCGCACGGCACGTCTGCTCCGCTCAAGACTGGACACACCGCAGACTGTCCGTCGAGATCTCCGCAAAATTGCGCGGATACGTCGACACTGGCGCGAAGGGGATGACCGATGACCGGCTCGCACGTACTGGCGCTCGGCCACTACCAGCCCGCGAAGGTGCTCGGCAACGACGACCTCGCGGCCATGGTCGACACCAGCGACGAGTGGATCCGCAGCCGGGTGGGCATCCGCACCCGCCATCTCGCCCGCGCCGACGAGACGGTCGACGAGATGGCCGCGGCGGCCGCCGCCAAGGCGCTGGCCAACAGCGGGCTCGCCCCCTCCGACATCGACCTCGTGCTCGTCGCCACCTGTACGGCGATGGACCGCAGCCCCAATATGGCGGCCCGGGTCGCCGCCCGGCTCGGGCTGGCCCGCCCCGCCACCATGGACCTCAATGTGGTGTGCGCGGGCTTCACCCACGCCCTCGCCACCGCCGACCACACCGTCCGGGCCGGGGCGGCGAGCGCGGCCCTGGTCATCGGCGCGGAGAAGTTCACCGCGGCCACCGACTGGACCGACCGCTCCACCTGCGTGCTGACCGGCGACGGCGCGGGCGCGGCCGTGGTGGTGGCCGCCGAGCGGCCGGGCGTCGGCCCGGTGGTGTGGGGTTCGGTCCCGGAGATGGGCCGCGCGGTCCGTATCGAGGGCACACCGCCCCGCTTCGCGCAGGAGGGCCAGACCGTCTACCGCTGGGCCACCACCCATCTGCCGCCGATCGCGCGGGAGGTGTGCGCACGGGCCGGGCTCTCCCCGGAGGACCTGGCCGGTGTCGTACTGCACCAGGCCAATCTGCGGATCATCGAGCCGGTCGCCCGCAAGCTGGGCGCGGTCAACGCGGTGATCGCCCGCGATGTGGTGGACTCCGGCAACACCTCGGCGGCCAGCATCCCGCTCGCCCTCTCCAAGCTGGTCGAACGCGGGGAGGTGCCGTCCGGCGCCCCGGTGCTGCTCTTCGGCTTCGGCGGCAACCTGTCGTACGCGGGCCAGGTCATCCACTGCCCCTGACTGAGTGCGCCCCGGGCCGCCCTCGACGGGGACGTCCGATTCGTTCAAGACCGCCCGCCCGGGGCTCCCTACGCTGCCCGTATGACAGCACGATTCGACGCCATCGGCCTGGTCGTCGCCGACATGGCCGCCACCCTCGCCTTCTACCGCCGCCTCGGCCTCGACATCCCAGCCGACGCCGACACCCAGCCCCACGTCGAGGCCGCCCTGCCCGGCGGCGCGCGGCTGATGTGGGACACCGTCGCGACGGTGCGCTCCTTCGACCCGGAGTGGACCCCGCCGAGCGGCTCCCACCAGGTGAGCCTGGCTTTCGCCTGCGACAGCCCGGCCGACGTGGACAAGACCTACCAGGACCTGGTGGAGGCGGGGGTGCGCGGCAAGCTGGAGCCGTGGGACGCGCCCTGGGGCCAGCGCTACGCCACGGTCCTCGACCCCGACGACAACGGCATCGACCTGTTCGCCCCGCTACCCTCCTGAGCCCCGCAGCAGGCGTCCCAGGGGCACCCCCGCCAGCGCGTGGACGTCGCGGGCGAGATGGGCCTGGTCGGCGTAGCCAGCGGTGGCCGCGACCTCCGCGAAGGGGAGGCCGGTGCGCGCCAGGTCCAGGGCCCGGTTCAGCCGGAGCACCCGGCCCAGCGTCTTGGGGCCGTAGCCGAACGCGGCGAGGGAGCGGCGGTGCAGCTGTCGCTCCCCCAGGCCCACGTCGGCGGCGATCCCGGCCACTCCCGCCCCGCGCGAGACCCCCGCGACGATCGCGGCGAGCACCGGATCGGGTGGTTCCGCCGTCCGCAGCCGTCCGAAGGCCGCCGCCTCCAGCAGGCGGCCCGTGGCCGTCCGCCCGGTCGCGATCCGCTCGGCCAGCCGCCGGACCTCCGCGCCCGGCCAGAGCGCGGCCAAGGGCACCCGCAGATCGCGGAGTTCATGCGCCGGTACGCCCAGTACGGCGGGGCCGGTACCGGGTGCGAACCGCAGCCCCACCGCGCGGCTGCCCGGCGCGCCGGGGGCCAGGTGCGCGCGGGTGTCCGGCCCGGCGACCAGCAGCTCGCCGTCCGGCCCCGGCCCCGCCTCGCTCCAGATCAGATCCGTGCAGCCGTCGGGGAGCACCCGCTGCGGCCCGGTGCCGGCCGTACGGGTCCACACCACGGCGCCGTGGCCGATCAGCGCCCTCCGCTCCCGGTACTCGCTCGAGGCGCTCAAGGGACCTCGCGCAGATACATCGCACCGCAGGAGTGGCAGAAGGGCCCCGCGTCGCCCGTGGCCCACAGGTCGGCGGCCTGGGTCTCGGCGTCCGGGCCCAGCTCCCGACCGCACATCGCGGTCGTTCCGTTTCCGCGGACCATGTGCCAGATCTTGACCGGCGCGCCCGCGACCCGCCCGGAGCTGCCCTCCTCGTATTCGGCGCGCATCTCATGCTGCATGGCGGTACACCTCCTGCTCACCACCACTACCCTCCATGCTCCCGCCACACCAGGCCCCGCGCCACCTCCACCAACGCGCCACCCACGCGCCCGCGCGCCCGCGCCGGATCCATGCGCCTCACGCTACGGGCTGCCCGACGGGTCTTCCCCCTCCCCGCCCCTTCCCGACACCAAGAGCTGCGCCCCTGGACCCCGAGGCCTGGGGCTAGGTGTGTTGTCCCGGCACGCGGCGGAGCCGCATATCGACGCCACGGGGAGGGGCGGAGCCCCGGTCCGGGGGCCTCTGGGGCGGAGCCCCGGTTTCGGGACTCGGGGCGGAGCTCCGGCCCGGAGCCAGGGGCGCCCCCCTGGACCGGGGTCTGGGGCGGAGCCCCGGTCCAGGGTCTGGAGCGAACCCCGGTCCAAGGTCTGGGGCAGAGCGCCGATCCGAGGCCCGGGACGAACCCCCGGACCGGGACCCGGGACGAACCCCCAGACCGGGACCCGGGACGAACCCCCGGACCGGGACCCGGGACGAACCCCCAGACCGGGACCCGGGACGAACCCCCAGACCGGGACCCGGGACGAACCCCCAGACCGGGACCCGGGACGAACCCCCAGACCGGGACCCGGGACGAACCCCCGGACCGGGACCCGGGACGAACCCCCGGACCGGGACCCGGGACGAACCCCCGATCCGGTGCCCGGGACGAACCCCCGGACCGGGACCCGGGACGAACCCCCGATCCGGTGCCCGGGACGAACCCCCGGACCGGGGTCTGGGGCGGAGCCCCAGTTTCGGGAAGGGGCGGGGAGGGGAACAGCCCGCCGCAGGCGGCACGATCCGCCGGACACCCCAGCACCCCCAGCACCCCCACCC
>NZ_JANIAA010000019.1 GCF_024505145.1 Streptomyces rugosispiralis
GCTTCCCCGGCGGCGCCACCACCACACACCCACCACCCAGCAACGGCACCCACAACTCGAACGTCGACGCGTCGAAGGCCTGCGCCGAATGCAACAGCACACGCGCATGCGCACCACCCCGAAAACGGGCATCACCGGCGAGGCCGACCACGGCCCGATGGGTGACCTCCACCCCCTTGGGAACCCCGGTGGAGCCGGAGGTGTACATCACATACGCCAGCCCATCCGCCGGAACCGGCGACACCTCGGGCACCCGAGCCGCCGCGACCTCCGCGACCACGTCCGGATCGTCCAGCGCGAGGAAAGGACACGAGCCGACAGGCAACTCGGCCACCAGCTCCTCAGAAGTCACCACCAGCACCGGCAAGGCATCCGCGAGCATGAACTCCAACCGCTCCGCCGGATACTCCGGATCCACCGGCAAATACGCGCCTCCGGCTTTCAGCACACCCAGCACCGCCGCGACCAACTCCACCGACCGCGGCAACGCGACCCCCACCACCGATTCCGCCCCCACCCCACGACCGGCGAACACACCCGCCAATCGGCCCGACCACTCATCCAACTCCCGATAGGTCACCGAACGCCCGCCGCACACCACCGCCACCGCATCCGGCACCTCGGAAACACACCGGGCAAACACCTCCGGGACCGAACCACAAGCGCCCGGACCTGTCTCGTTCAACTCACCGAAAAGGGGCGACGGAACGCCCATGTCAATGGAGCACAAAGAGACCACCTCCGGTTCTGTGGGAAGCCGTCAGCCCAGCAGGGTTCGACCGATGAAGGTAAACAGTTCGGCGCCGATCCGGGCGTCGGAGAAATAGAAATGACCGCCCGGGTAAATCCGGGTGTCGAAGCTCGCATTTGTGTACGCATGCCACCCTTCGACACTTTCTACGGATACCCGACTGTCGCGGTCGCCGACCAGTGCGGTGATGGGGCTGTCCAGCCGCGGGGCGGGGCTGATGCGGTGCTGTTCCCACAGGCGAAAATCGGCCAGGACAGTGGGCAGCAGAGCGTCCATGGCCTCGTCGTCGCCGACGATCTCCGCATCGAATCCGCCGAGCCGCAACACCTCGGCACGGAAGGCTTCCGCCGACAACTTGTGCATCTGCGGCCCCCGCTGGATCTCTCCGGGCTCCGCCTGGGCCGACAGGAACAAGTGGGCCGGCTGGGGGAGTCCGCGGGACTTCAGCGCCTGCGCCACCGCGTGGGCGAGCAGGGCGCCGCAGGAGTGGCCGAAGAAGGAGAACGAGCAGCCAAGAAGCGGTCGGAGCGCCTGGGTTATCGAGCGGACCAGGGGGCCGACCTGGGTGGGCAGTTCCTCGTCCACGCGGTTCTGACGGCCAGGTAACTGAACGGCCGTCACCTCGATCCCGGCGGGCAGACCGTCCGCCCAGTCGGCGTAGGCGCCGGCACCGCCACCCGCGTGCGGGAAGCAGATCAGCCGGTGCCTCATGTCGGTGCGACGGGCCCGCCACAAGGAGGGACTCTCCACGGCCAGACTCGTGCCGCTTGCACACGTACCGGTTTGCATTCTTCCTCCGCGGGTCCTCGGTGGCATACGGCAGGGCCAGGAATGACACCAAAATGCTGAAGAAAAGCTCGGTCACAGCACTGTGAATGCTGGAGGCGCAGTCGAGGTATTTCCGTGTCGGCGCCGCGCTCGGGATACGAGGAGAAGCCCGCCAATGCGGTTGTGCACCCCGACGCAAATGTCACCGTAACGCGAGGCGTCCAGCGAGAGGAAGGCGTCCCTGGAGGCGTCAGGAAAAAGCGATGTCACCGTCGCCCAGGAGTGTCCCGTCGCCAGGACAGTGCCGCCCGAGGGAAGGCATGTGCAACGGCCACGAGACCGGCCGGGGCAACCTGGCAGAAGGCGGGGAATGGGCGTCGGCGGAAGGCCGGGAGGAGGGCAGTTGCCGCCCGGGGGATGCCGGGGGATGCCGCCCGGGGGATGCCGCCCGGGGGATGCCGCCCGGGGGATGCCGCGAGAACAGCCGATGGGCACTCGGCACCTATGTGCCACGAAGGGGCGGGACGTCAGGCCCGGCGGATGACGATGTCCCCCATGGAGGTGCGGGCCCGTACCTCGACGGTCTCCTCGGTGGGCATGGGCCCGTCGGCGGAGGTGAGGTAGTTGCGTACGGTACCGCGCCGGGTGCGCAGATCGAGCCGAGCGGCGGTACCCTCCCGGATACCCACCTCCAACTCGCCGACCCCGGTCTCGACGCCGATGGAGCCGCGCTGGACCTCGCCGAGCCCGATGCTGCCGTTGGCGACCTTCACCTCGACCGAGCCGTGTGCGCGGTCGAGGGACACCGAACCGTTGGCGGCGGTCAGCCGAGCGTCGTCATGCGCCACGCCGACCCACACGTCCCCGTTGGTGTTCTTGATCACCGAGGGGCCGTCGAGTTCGGCCAGCCGCACGGTGCCGCTCCCCAGGGTGACGTCGGCGCGGCCGTTCACCCGGCGCACGGTGACATCGCCACTGCTCGCCTCCAGGTACAGGCCGTCCGTCTCCTCCAGCTCGATGTCGCCCATCCCGGACTTGAAGTGGCACATACCGAGCCGGCCGTCGCAGCGCAGCGCGGCAGAACCGACCGCGCCCCGCAGCCGCGACCCGGCCGGCATCTCAATGCGCACGTCGCTCGACCCGCTGTGGCCGAACGGAAGGTACTGCTTGGGGGCCTTGACAAGCAGTCGGCCACCCGAGTAGTCGACAGAGACCCGCTCGGCGGCCTTGGCGTCGGAATCCCTTGTGGCATCCGTCGGCACCACCGTGACCACGGTGTCCGCGCGGTCGCTCGCGACGATCCGGATGTCCCCCACGGGCAACTCGATGGTGACGGAGATCGGTTCGGGGGTCTCGTAGGCGGGCATGTCTCTACTCTCTTGATGAGGTCGCAGCGCGTCTCCGCTCGGGGCGGCGAGGATCCGGCACAGGTCAGCGAACCCAGCCGGAGTAGCGCTGCCCGCCCCGGGGGGCGCGCCGCTCACCGCGGTGGCTCTCGGACGCCAGCACGGCATTGCAGGCCCGGACGAGCCAGGCGTTCACCGAGAGACCCTGCTTGCCGGCGGCCTCGTCGATCAGGCCCTTGAGGTGCTCCGGGGGACGGAAGTTGATCCGCGCGGTACCGCCGGCGACCTCTCCGACCGCGCCCTCGGCGGGCCGGGGGGCCGGAGTCCCGCCCGTCGCGAACTCGTAGTCCTCCCCCTCGCCTTCGTACGGCTCGTCGGCGGGAGGCAGCGTGACGACGAAGTTGGGGTCGAGCCCGCGCAGCCGGACATCCACGGAGCCGGGCGCCAAGTCGCGGGTGATCTCGTCAGCGGCCGCGGACAGCGCCTTCAGGAGGGTGAGCCGGGTGGCCTTCTCGAGCGGCCCGACGAGCCGCTCGGCGAGCGCACGAGCGTCGTCACCGCCTCCGGCGGCGGCATCCATGAACTCGTGACAGAGCTCGTCTACGTAAGGCCGCATTTCCATGGCTGCATTATGGCACAACCGTGTCCCATCAGGTGAGTCACTCTGCCCACGAGATGGCGTCATCACGATCAGACCCCCTGGCGAACCGCTCCCGGAGCCAGATATTCCGCGGTGAGCGTCCGAGCATGGCGGCGGGGACGATAACCGGTCTACATCCCCCCATTTCCACCATCCCTCGCTTCCATTCCCTCGCGCACTGCCTTCCCGTCGCCCGGCGCCAGGGACAGGAAGGACACCACAATGGTACCGCTGTGGCGCAATATGGGTTACGTTGCCTTCGCGATATGGGTTACATTCTGCTGGCGAGGACTGGTCTCGAGTTCTCATGATCGATCCTCTGGGCGCGCGGTTGATCTTCAAGCTCGGCGTGACAAACCGGCGGCTTTCTTTCCGCCCGCCGCAGCACCCGCGCACCGCCCCCGACACGTGCAGGTCCCATGGTCGGACCAGCACCCCCGGAGGGCCGCGGCACCGATAACTTCACCGACCGAACAGCGGAATCCACTCCTGGTCCAGAAACCGTCCGTTCACAACAAAATGGGGGATGCAATGGACGCGAAAACGGAAACTCAGGACACGAAACACGCGCCGTCCAGAAAGTCACTGCCACTGCGGTCGGAGCAGCGCCGGGCCAACGGAGCCCGTGACCTGGGCCGCAGCCAGGTGCTCACCACGGGCGTCGGACTTCAGATGCCCGCCGAGCTGACCTTCGAGGATTGGCAGCGCGCCGGACTGCAGATATCCCGGCTCATCAATTCCTCGGTCTGGTGGCTGGGTGACTGGCTGGTCTACGGGAAGGACCATTTCGCCGACCGCTATCAGCGGGGTGTCCGGGCGGCCGGGTTACAGTACCAAACGCTGCGCAATTACGCCTGGGTGTCCAGGCGATTCGAACTGAGTCGACGCCGGTCCCGGCTGAGTTTCCAGCACCACGCCGAAGTCGCCTCCCTTCCGGTGGACGAGCAGGAACGGTGGCTCGACCGAGCCGAGCGGGAGAACTGGAGCACCAAGCAACTGCGGAATTCCATTCGCGACGCCCAGGGCGAAGAAGGACGGAACTGCAAGGACGAGTCGAACATCCAGCGGCTCCCCGTTCCGGGCGACCGGCTCACCCAATGGCGCAGGGCCGCCGAGCAATGTGGCTTCGACTTCGACAAATGGGTGCTGGTCACATTGGACAGCGCGGCCCGGCAGGCCCTCGCCGAGACAGAGCCCGGCCATGCGGACGCCGAGCGCGAGGAGGAGAAGAGAGCCCCGCTCTCCGTACGCTGACGCCTCCCTGACGACGCGATGACGCCACGCTCACGCCCGGTTGATGTCCCGTCGAGTTCCGCGGATCTTCCTATCGGCTCTCCGCTGTCGCCTCTCGGCGCACACGACCGTCCGGGGACCCCGCGCGCACCTTCACCGCATCGTCGCCTCGCCCATCACCCCTTCCTATCGGTCGGAGACCTGATGAACCGCGACCTGCTCATGTCCGACGCCACGCACTTCAGGATCAGCTACGAGATAAACCCCTACATGGACCGCAGTTGCCAGCCCGATAGCGGTGCGGCCCTCGCCGAGCACGAGGCGATCGCCGCGGCGCACCGGTCGGCCGGCCGTACGGTACGCACGATGAAGTCGGCCCCGGAATGCCCGGACATGGTCTACACGGCCAACGGGGCGTTCGTCTGCGATCGTCGCGCCGTGCTGGGCAACCCCCCGGCCGCCCGGCTGGAGGAGATCCCGTACTTCCACTCCTGGCTCAAGGAGAACGAGTTCGACGTCTTCGACGCGCCGTACGCCTTCAGCGGCCAGGGTGACGCCCTGGTCTGCGGCCGCTTCCTGCTGACCGGGTACGGACGGCGAACGGACCGGCGGATGCACGGCTTCCTGGCCGAGTTGTTCGGCCACGAGGTGGTGCCGCTGCGGACCGTCAGCGAGAAGTGGTACGACCTCGATCTGGCCGTCGCCGTCATCGACGAGCACACCCTGGCCTACCACCCCCCGGCCCTGGAGACCGAAAGCCGGGGCCGGCTGAAGGACCTGGGCCTGGAGCTCATCGAGGTCGGCGCCGAGGACGCCCAGGCCTTCGCGCTCAACCTGGTCAGCGACGGCACCACGGTGACCATGACGCGGGGCGCGCCGCGCCTCGGCGCTGTCCTGCGGGAACGCGGCCTTACGGTGGTGGACCTGGACACCACCGAACTGCGCAAGGGCGGGGGCGGGGTGCGCTGCACGGCGCTCACCCTCGACAATCCCGGTCCGCCCGGAGCCGCCGGATAGCCGACGACGCGCCCGTGACGCCATTCCGGCCCTCTCGGCCCGCCGCTTGGGCCGGAATGGCGTCACGCGAACACCAACTCGGCCGAGACCCGCCCCCTCGGACGCCACACACACCGTGACACCCGCCTCCGGCTTCCCGCCGGGCGCGGGTGTTCGTCGTGCCGCCCGCCTACGGCGGCAGAACGATCGGTTCCGGCCACCCCTCGCCGCGGCGCCCGTAAGAGCCGCGTCAAAGGCGCGCCGATCGCCGTATGGGACCCGTCAACGACGCCCGGATCCGGCCATGGAACGGGGTTTCCTTCTTGCGTTGTCCGTTCGATCCGCGTTCGCGGATCTCCTCCGACCTCTTTCCAGGAGCTCGCGATGGCCGATGTGGCCTTCGTCGTCGTCACCATCGCGGTGTTCGCGCTGGTGGCCTTTGTCGCCAAAGGGGTGACGAAGCTGTGACCGCCGAAAACGTCGTCGGCCTGATCGTGGCCGTCGCCCTGCTGGGCTATCTCGTCCTCGCCCTGATCTTCCCGGAGAGGTTCTGAGAACAGAAATGGGTCCCGTACTCGCCGGCGTGCTTCAGCTGCTCGCCCTCATAGGGGCGCTGGCGCTCGCCTACGTCCCCCTCGGCAACTACCTGGCCAGGGTCTACTCCTCCGAGAAGCATCTGCGCGTGGAGAAGTGGATCTACCAGGGCATCGGTGCCAACCCCGACACGGAGATGCGCTGGACCGCGTATCTGCGCGGGGTGCTGGCCTTCTCGGCGGCCGGGGTGCTCTTCCTCTATCTGCTGCAGCGGCTGCAGGGCAGCCTGCCCGGTTCGCTCGGGTTCTCCTCGATCGAGCCCGCGCAGGCCTTCGACACGGCCGCGTCCTTCGTGACGAACACCAACTGGCAGTCGTACGCGGGCGAGCAGGCCATGGGCCACGTCGTGCAGACCGCCGGGCTGGCCGTGCAGAACTTCGTGTCGGCGGCGGTGGGCATCGCCGTCGCGGTGGCGCTGGTACGTGGTTTCGCGCGCTCCCGCACCGGTGAGCTCGGGAACTTCTGGGCGGATCTGGTGCGCGGCACGGTCCGCGTGCTGGTGCCGGTGGCGGCGGTCGCCGCCGTGGTGCTGGTCGCCTGCGGGGCGATCCAGAACTTCTCCGGCATCCACGAGGTGGGCCAGTTCATGGGCGGCTCGCAGCAGTGGAACGGCGGCGCCGTGGCCTCGCAGGAGGCCATCAAGGAACTGGGCACCAACGGCGGCGGTTACTTCAACGCCAACAGCGCCCACCCGTTCGAGAACCCGACCCCGTTCACCAACCTCTTCGAGATCTTCCTGATCCTGGTCATCCCGCTGGCGCTGACCCGCGCCTTCGGTGTCATGGTCGGCTCGGTCAAGCAGGGTTACGCGATCCTGGCGACCATGGTCACCATCTGGGTCGGCTTCGTCGCCCTGCTGATGTGGACCGAGTTCGCCCACCACGGCCCGGCGCTGCAGGCCTCCGGTGGTGCGATGGAGGGCAAGGAGACCCGGTTCGGGGTCGGCGCCTCGGCGCTCTTCGGGGTGTCGACCACGCTCACCTCGACCGGAGCGGTGGACTCCTTCCACTCCTCCTTCACCGGGCTGGGCGGCGGCATCACCATGCTCGGCATGATGCTGGGCGAGATCGCGCCCGGCGGGGTGGGCTCCGGGCTCTACGGAATGCTGATCATGGCGATCATCGCGGTGTTCATCGCCGGGCTGATGGTCGGCCGTACGCCCGAGTATCTGGGCAAGAAGATCGGTTCCCGGGAGATCAAGCTGGCGGCCTGCTACATCCTGGTCACCCCGGCGCTGGTGCTGATCTTCACCGCCGCCTCCGTGGCCCTGCCGACGCCGCCGAACTCGATGCTCAACTCCGGTGCGCACGGCTTCTCCGAGGTGCTGTACGCCTTCACCTCCGCCTCCAACAACAACGGCTCGGCCTTCGCGGGCCTGAACGCGAACACCGACTGGTACAACACCACGACCGGGCTCGCGATGCTGCTCGGCCGCTTCGTGCCCATGGTCTTCGTACTGGCGCTCGCGGGCTCGCTCGCCGGGCAGCGGCCGGTCCCGGCCACCGCGGGCACCCTGCGCACCGAAAAGCCGCTGTTCACCGGGTTGTTGGTGGGCGCGATCCTGATCATCACCGGTCTGACGTACTTCCCGGCGCTGGCGCTGGGCCCGCTGGCCGAAGGGCTGGCGTGATGACCACCCGCACAGGAAACCACGAGGACTCCATGTCCACTGCCACTCCGACCAGGGCGCCGCACGGCGGCGTTCCCAGCGGGCACACCCCGGCCGAGGACCGCGTCGGCGCCGGCCTCTTCGACCCCCGGCAGCTGCTCAGGTCGCTGCCGGACGCCTTCCGCAAGCTGGACCCGCGGGTGATGGTGAAGTCGCCCGTGATGTTCGTCGTGCTGGTCGGGTCCGTACTGACCACCGCGTTCTCGTTCACCGACCCGGGCGACTGGTTCGGCTGGGCGATCAGCGCCTGGCTGTGGCTGACCGTGATCTTCGCCAATCTGGCGGAGGCGGTCGCCGAGGGCCGTGGCAAGGCGCAGGCCGACACCCTGCGCAAGGCCAAGACCGACACCGTCGCGCGACGGCTGGTCAGGGACGGCTCGGAGGAGCGGATCCCCGGCACCGGGCTGACCATCGGTGATCTGGTGGTCTGCGAGGCCGGTGATGTCATCCCCGGCGACGGCGATGTCGTCGAGGGCGTCGCCTCGGTCGACGAGTCGGCGATCACCGGCGAGTCGGCGCCGGTCATCCGGGAGTCCGGCGGCGACCGTTCGGCCGTGACCGGCGGGACGAAGGTGCTGTCCGACCGCATCGTCATCAGGATCACCACCAAGCCGGGCGAGACCTTCATCGACCGGATGATCAACCTGGTGGAGGGCGCCGCGCGGCAGAAGACGCCCAACGAGATCGCGCTGAACATCCTGCTCGCCTCGCTGACCATCGTGTTCCTGCTCGCCTGCGCCACGCTGCCGGCGTTCGCGGGTTACGCGGGCTCACATCTGACGATGGTGGTGCTGGTGGCGCTGCTGGTCTGTCTGATCCCGACGACGATCGGCGCGCTGCTGTCGGCGATCGGCATCGCGGGCATGGACCGGCTGGTGCAGCGCAATGTGCTGGCGATGTCGGGCCGGGCGGTCGAGGCCGCCGGTGACGTCTCCACGCTGCTGCTGGACAAGACCGGCACCATCACCCTGGGCAATCGGCAGGCGGCGGAGTTCGTGCCGGTGCGCGGCACCACCGAGGCCGAGGTGGCGGACGCCGCCCAGCTGTCCTCGCTGGCCGACGAGACGCCCGAGGGCCGGTCCGTCGTCGTCCTGGCGAAGGAGGCGTACGGGCTGCGCGAGCGCCACCAGGGCGAGCTGGTGGGCGCCGAGTGGGTCGAGTTCACCGCGCAGACCCGGATGTCGGGTGTGGACGTCGACAAGCGGAAGATCCGCAAGGGGGCGGCCGGTTCGGTCGTCGCCTGGGTCCGGGAGCGGGGCGGTACGGTCGCCGAGGACGCGGACCGGATCGCCCAGCGGATCTCCGCGGCCGGTGGCACCCCGCTGCTGGTGGCGGTGGACGATGCCGACGGGGCCCGGGTCCTGGGCGTCATCCACCTCAAGGACGTGGTCAAGGAGGGCATGCGGGAGCGGTTCGACGAGCTGCGCCGCATGGGCATCAAGACCGTCATGATCACGGGTGACAACCCGCTGACGGCCAAGGCGATCGCCGAGGAGGCGGGCGTCGACGACTTCCTCGCCGAGGCCACGCCCGAGGACAAGATGGCCCTGATCAAGCGGGAGCAGGCGGGCGGCAAGCTGGTCGCGATGACCGGCGACGGCACCAACGACGCCCCGGCGCTGGCGCAGGCGGACGTCGGGGTGGCGATGAACACCGGTACGTCGGCCGCCAAGGAGGCCGGCAACATGGTCGACCTCGACTCCAACCCGACCAAGCTGATCGAGATCGTGGAGATCGGCAAGCAGTTGCTGATCACCCGGGGCGCGCTGACCACCTTCTCCATCGCCAACGATGTCGCGAAGTACTTCGCGATCATCCCGGCGCTGTTCGCGGCGGTCTACCCGGGCCTGGACAAGCTGAACATCATGCAGCTGTCCTCGCCGGACTCGGCGATCCTCTCCGCGGTCGTCTTCAACGCGCTGATCATCATCGCGCTGGTGCCGCTGGCCCTGCGGGGCGTGCGCTACCGGCCGATGAGCGCGGACCGGATGCTGCGGCGCAACCTCGGGATCTACGGTCTCGGCGGCCTGATCGCGCCCTTCGTCGGCATCAAGATCATCGACATCCTCATCTCCCTCATCCCCGGGATCGGCTGATCGCCATGAACCATTCCGTCACGAACACCGTCCGGCTGTTCGGCGCCGGGCTGCGCGCCCTGCTGATGCTGACCCTGGTCACGGGCGTCATCTACCCGCTGGTGGTCACCGGCGTCGCCCAGGGGCTGTTCCACGACAAGGCGAACGGCTCCGAGATCACGGCGCACGGCAAGGTCGTCGGCTCCTCGCTGATCGGGCAGTCGTACCACCTGCCGCTGAAGAAGGGGCAGGAGACCCCGGACCCCGATCTGAGGTGGTTCCAGGGACGCCCGGCGAACGGCCTCGGCAGCAACAGCGTCAACACGCGGTACAAGCTGCTGCTGTCCGGAGCCACCAACCTCTCCGCCGACAGCAAGGACCTCCTCCGGCAGGTGCGGGACGCCAGGGCCGCGGTCGTCAGGGACAACTCGGTGCCCGGCTACACCGTCAAGCCGTCCCAGGTCCCCGCCGAGGCGGTGACGTCCTCCGGCTCAGGTCTGGACCCGGACATCTCCCCGCGGTACGCGAAGATCCAGGTCCACCGGGTCGCGGAGCGGAACGGGCTGTCCGTCGGCCAGGTGGAGAGGCTGATCGAGGACCACACCGAGGGGCGCACGATCGGGTTCATCGGCGAGCCGCGGGTGAACGTCCTCGAGCTGAACGTCGCGCTCAGGGATCTGGTGGCCCAGCGCTGAGGGTGGCGCGCCGAGCCGAAGCTGGCGCGCCGAGGAGTTCTGCGCCTTCGGGTACGGGAGTCGGCGGCCGGAGACATTCTCCGGCCGCCGGCTCTTTGTGCCATGGCCGCTACGCGGGCGACCCGCTGCGCGGCCGCTCCGGCAGCACGGCACGGTCGGCGGGAGGCGCGGCGTCCGTGGGGGTCTTGGTGGTGGTGAGGTCCTCGATACGGTCGGCGAACCCCGGCTCCGGCAGCGGGAGGTCGATGTCGGGGTCGTCGGTGAAGTCGACGGCCTCGGCGACGTAGTGGATGACCGCCCTGGTGGCGGGCGGCACCTCCTGTCCCCTCTTCAGGCCGTGCAGGATGCGGAGGGCGGCGGCCATCTCGTGGTCGGTGGCGGTCCAGTCCTCCACGGTGTCGGTGACCGGCGGGATGTCGTTGCCCGCCTGCTCGTGCCACCACTCGAGCCATGCGTGCGCCTGGCCGTCCTCGCCCAGGGCCATGTGGTGGAGGTAGAGGCAGTACGCGGCGGCGGGGTCGCCGGCCCCGGCGGCGAACTGCCACCAGAACTGGGCGTGGTCCTCATGCCCGGCCAGTTGGAGCACGCATCCCAGAACCCGGGAGCCGGGCGGTTCGAGGATGCGGCGGGTGAGGAAGTCCCGCAGCTGGGTCAGGGCGTCGGGGCGGGCGATGATCGCCTCGCACAGGGTGTGCAGGTCCTGCGCCATCCGCTCATCCGCGCCCGGCGCCGCGGCTCCGGTGGCCGCGGCGGTCCGTCGGGCCTGTTGTGGGGGGCGCTCCTGGGGCGGGGTGCCACCGGGGTTGGCGTGGCGGGCGGCGAGCCGGGCCTCGGCGGCCTCGAAGTCGATGGGAGGGGCGGGGTTGAGCAGGGCCCGTGCGAGGATGCGGTCAATGGGTGAGGTCATCGGTTGTCCTTGGCCAGGAGTTGTTGCAGACGGCGGCGGGCGTAGCGGGCGGTGGAGCGGACGCCGGCCTCGGTGATGCCGAGGTGGGTGGCGGTCTCGGCGACGCTGTAGCCGCGGCAGTGGAGCAGGATGACCACGTCCTGCTGGCGCTCGGGGAGTTTCTTGATCGCCTGATAGAGGTTCAGGCTCTCCTCCAGGGCGGCGATGGGGTCGACCGCGTCCTTGAGGATCGCGGTCTCGAAGGTCGCGTTGTCCAGGAGGGCGGGGCCCCGGTTGCGGGCCCGGGCGAGGTCGATGACCCGGTTCTTCATGACCTTCCAGGCGTAGGCGGCCGGGTTCTCCATGGTCAGCACCCTGGGCCAGCAGCGCAGGAGTTGTTCGAAGGCGGCGTCGACGGCCTCTTCGGCGTCCGCGTGGTTGCCGAGGTAGACCATGGCCCGGTCGATGTACGCCTTCCGGTGGAGCTGGTGGAAGGCACGGAAGTCGGCGGGGAGTCCGGTGGTCATCGAGGTGATCTCGCGCGAGCGCGGGAAGTCGTTGGTCACCGCTCCCCTCCCTCCGGGTTGTTGCGATGCAGTTCCGATACGCCGACGCGGACTCCCATCGCGGCCGCGCGGCGCAGGAGGGCGATGGCGTCACTGCCGAATACTCGGGTGACGAGTACGGCGGTGACGACGTTCACCACGGTTTGAAGATTCACCGGACTTCGCTGTCCTTCTGTTCGTCGTACGGGGGTGGCCCCCACACGCCCCGCGAGTGCGCGGTGTTGCGCCCTCTGTTCAGATAGCGCGTACCAACGCCGGTTCGTGCATCGGATGAGCCTAAAATCTTACGGAACGCAGCGATCCAATTACGCAAATATGAAAATCTCATCGCCAGATTCGGGGGTGCGAGGGTGCCTCCGTACCGCCCGGCGCCACCCCGGGCCACCCCGGGCCGCCCCGGACCGTCGTGCGCGAGCGGCGGGACCGGCGGATCTTTCCCCTCCCCGCCCCTTCCCGCGGTGCCCAGATGCGGCTCCGCCGCGTGGCAGGGGCTCCGCCCCTGGACCCCGGGGATCGACGAGCCGACCGTCGAGCCGTGAACACCCGCACCGGCGGCTGATCGCGGCCGGCACGCCGACGCGGCGGATGACCCGGGCGGACGCCCGCCCGCACCTGGGCCGCCCGGCCGGGGACCGGGGCGGAGCCCCGGGGTTCGCTCCCCCTGGCCCCCAGGGGCCGACAAGCCGACCGCCGCCGCGATCAGTCACCGGCCGGGGGCTGGGGCGGAGCCCCAGTTGTGGGAAGGGGCGGGGAGGGGAACAGCCCGCCGCGGGCGGCACCGTGCGACGGACCCCGACGGGCAAAGAGCCGACCGCCGCCGCGATCAGCTCACCAACCAGGACCCCGACCACACCACCCGCGACACCGCCGGGGGCTGGGGCGGAGCCCCAGTTGTGGGAAGGGGCGGGGAGGGGAACAGCCCGCCGCGGGCGGCACCGTGCGACGGGCGCCGCTAGCCGGTGAGTGTCTGGGTGCCGAGCACCGTGAGGAGGGCGAGGCGTTCGGCGTCCTCGGTGCCCGGCTCTGCGGTGTAGACCACGATGCGGAGATCGCTGCCCGCCACGGTGAGCACATCGCAGTCCAGCGTCAGCGGGCCCACCCGTGGATGGTCGATGGTCTTGCGCGACGCCTCGTGGTGGCCGACCCTGCCGGAGTCCCACAGCTCGGCGAACCGCTCGCTGTTCGCGCGCAGCTCCGCGACCAGCCGCCGCAGCCGCTGGTCGGCCGGGTAGCGGGCGGCGGCCGTACGGAGGTCGGCGACCAGGGCGGCCTGGAACTCGCTCCGGGCCTCGTGCGTCTGCCGGGAGCCGGTGTCCTCGCTGACGAAATGGCGCCAGACGCCATTGCGCTCGTTGCCGCGCCACCGGGACGGATCGCCTCTCAGGGCCACGTACGGCGGATTGGCCATGAGCAGCGTCCAGGACGCGTCGCTCACCGCCACGGGCGTTCCGGTCAGCCGGTCCAGCAGCCGCTGGACGCTCGGGGTGATGTACGCCGGAACCGTCTCCGGGCCCGGTGGGGCCAGCCCGGCCAGCCGGAACAGATGGGCGCGCTCGGCCGCCGACAGCCGCAGGGCCCTGGCCAGGGCCTCGACGACCTGGGTCGAGGGATGGGAGGCCCGGCCCTGTTCGAGGCGGGTGATGTAGTCGACGGAGATCCCGGCGAGCAGGGCCAGCTCCTCACGGCGCAGCCCGGCCGCGCGCCGCTGCCCACCGGCCGGCAGTCCGGCGGCCTCCGGTGGGACCCGGTCCCGCCAGCGCCGTACCGCCTGTCCGAACTCCGTGGTCGCCATGGTCACCAGTCTGCACCGCCGGCCGCGGACGAGCCTGGTACCCGCGGTCCCAGGAAGACAGAGCACCTGGCTGACCGCCCGGCCCGGACGCAGCCTGGAGACATGACGACAACACTCATCACCGGAGCGAACAAGGGTCTCGGCTTCGAGACCGCCCGCCGCCTGATCGCCGCGGGCCACACCGTCTATCTGGGCAGCCGGGACGCCGAGCGCGGACGCCAAGCCGCCGAGCGGCTGGGGGCGCGGCTGGTCGTCCTCGATGTCACCGATGACGCGTCCGTGACCGCCGCCGCGAAGGCCGTCGAGGCCGACGGCGGACTGGATGTACTGATCAACAACGCCGGTATCGAGGCGCGGACGCCGGACGGCGGGGTGATCGGCGCCGCGGAGGTCACCGCCGACATGATGAGGGAGGTGTTCGAGACGAACGTCTTCGGCGTGGTCCGGGTGACCCATGCCTTCCTGCCGCTGCTGCGGCGGTCCGCCGCGCCGGTCGTGGTCAATGTCAGCAGCGGGCTGGCCTCGCTGGAGCGGGTCTCCACCCCGGACACCCCCACGCACGCCTACCCGGGGGTCGCGTATCCGGCGTCGAAGACCACGGTCAACATGGTCACCGTGCAGTACGCGAAGGCGTTCCCGGAGATGCGGATCAACGCCGTGGAGCCCGGCTACACCGCGACGGACCTCAACGCGCACACCGGCCACCAGACCGTCGAGGAGGGCGCCGAGATCATCGTCCGGATGGCGATGGTGGGCCCGGACGGCCCGACCGGAGGCTACTTCGACATCGAGGGCGCTCTCCCCTGGTAGCGGGCCCCGGCAGCGATCGGCGGGCTCGTCGGCGCCGCCGGGCTCACCGCGCCCGGCTCGCCCGGGTGCGCCACAGCCACCTGATGTCGCGGGCGAAGGACCAGCTGAGCAGGGCCAGGGCCAGCAGGGCGGCGCCGAAGGCCACCGGATACGGGAGCACATCGGCGCCGACGATCAGCAGCAGGACGCCCTGGAGCGCGGCCACCGTCTTGCGGGCCGTGCTCGGGGGAAGCCGGCCGTTCAGCCAGGGCAGCACCCATGCGGCGGCGACGAAGGCGTAGCGCATCGCGCCGATCAGCAGCACCCAGGGGCCGAGGAAGGTGGCCACATAGATGCTGAGCACCAGGATGAGGACGGCGTCGACCTCCATGTCGAACCGCGCGCCCAGGGAGGACGAGGTGCCGGTGCGGCGCGCCACCTGTCCGTCGACCGCGTCGAGGATCAGCGCGACCGCGGTGAGGGACACCAGGGCGGTGACCGGCGTCGGGCTCTCGAAGGAGTCGGCGACCAGCGCGGTCACCCCGCCGACGAGCGTGGCCCGCGCCAGGGTGACGCGGTTGGCCGCGCCGAAGGAGGCGAGCCAGGACCGCTGTAGCGCGCGGGTGAGCACCGCCCAGGTGGCGACCGCGAAGGCCAGGCCGGTCAGCCAGCCCGCGGGTCCCAGGTCGAGCGCCGTGCCGAGCAGGCCGAGCAACAGCAGCTGCGCGGCCGCGCCGGCGGCTGTCTCGTTGCGCAACAGCGTCGTGTTGTAGGGATTGTTCAGGGCCACCGTGCACCCTCCGGGCTGTGTGGCGGAGTGGATGGGTGCCGCGTACCGTATTCGCGGCTTCATGGTCATCCGTACGTGGGCCACCGTCCGATTGTTCAGCCTCTCAGGAGAACGTCGTATGACGCGCACCGCCCGTGCCTTCTGGCTCCGCTCCCCCGGCCACGGCGAGATACGGGAGGTGGACCTGGACGAACCCGGACCCGAGGACGTGGTGGTGCGCACGCTGTGCTCCGCCGTGAGCCGCGGTACGGAGACCCTGGTCTTCCGCGGTGGCGTACCGGAGAGCCAGTACGGCGCGATGCGCGCCCCGTTCCAGGACGGCGAGTTCCCGGGACCGGTGAAGTACGGCTATCTCAATGTGGGTCTGGTCGAGGAGGGGCCGGCGTCCCTGCGCGGGCGCACCGTCTTCTCCCTCTATCCGCATCAGACCCGCTATGTGGTCCCGGCGAGCGCGGTGACCCCGGTGCCCGAGGGCGTGCCCGCGCCGCGCGCGGTGCTGGCGGGGACGGTGGAGACCGCGGTGAACGCCGCGTGGGACGCCGCGCCCCTGCTGGGCGACCGGATCGCGGTGGTGGGGGCGGGGATGGTGGGGGCCTCCGTCGCGGCGGTGCTGTCCCGGTTCCCGGCCGTACGGGTGCAACTGGTGGACGCCGAGCCGGCACGCGCGGAGGTCGCGCGGGCGCTCGGGGTGGACTTCGCGCTCCCCGGGGAGGCGGCGGGCGACCTCGATCTGGTGGTGCACGCCAGCGCCACCGAGCAGGGGCTCGCGCGCTCGCTCGAGCTCCTCGCCCCGGAGGGCACCGTACTGGAGCTGAGCTGGTACGGGGACCGGCGGATCGGTCTGCCGCTGGGCGAGGCGTTCCACTCCCGGCGGCTGACGGTGCGCAGCAGCCAGGTGGGGACGGTGTCCCCGGCCCGGGGCGCCCGGCGCTCCTACGGCGACCGGATGGCGCTGGCGCTCGAACTGCTCGCCGATCCCGCCTTCGACGCCCTCGTCACCGGAGAATGCGGTTTCGAGGAGCTTCCCGAGGTGCTTCCGAGGCTCGCCTCGGGCGAGATTCCGGGGCTGTGCCACCGAGTTCGCTACGCCGCGGAATCTGCCGTGTCATCCGTCTGAACACGGGGAACGCGACGGCCGTACTAGTGGGCGTGCCCCGGCCGAGGGCCCGACGCGCCGTATCTGGAGGGTCATCCGTTGTTCAGCATCACCGTTCGCGATCACATCATGATCGCTCACAGTTTTCGCGGCGAGGTCTTCGGACCCGCGCAGCGGTTGCACGGGGCGACGTTCCTCGTGGACGCCACCTTCCGCCGTGCCGAGTTGGACGACGACAACATCGTCGTCGACATCGGCCTGGCCACCCGTGAGCTGGGGGAGGTGTGCGGCGCGCTCAGCTATCGCAACCTCGACGACGAATCCGATTTCCAGGGGATCAACACCTCCACCGAGTTCCTCGCCAAGGTGATCGCCGACCGCCTCGCCGACCGGGTGGGCTCGGGGGCGCTGGGCGAGGGCGCCCGGGGCCTGTCCGGGATCACCGTCACCCTGCACGAGTCGCATATCGCCTGGGCGAGTTACGAGCGTGCCCTATGAGCCCGGCCGCACCGCGCACGGTGCACTTCGTGATGCCCGGCGGCGTGGCCGACCCGGCCGCGCCGAGCGGCGGCAACGTCTACGACCGGCGGATCTGCCGGGATCTGCCCGGCTCCGGCTGGCGGGTCGAGGAGCACGCCATCGCGGGCGACTGGCCCCAGCCGGGCCCGGCGGCCCGCGCCGAGCTGGCCCGGCTGCTGACCGCGCTGGCGGACGGCACGCTCGTCCTGCTCGACGGGCTGGTGGCCTGTGCGCTCCCCTACATCGTCGTTCCGCAGGCCCAGCGGCTGCGGCTGTCGGTGCTGGTGCATCTGCCGCTGGGCGACGAGACGGGGCTGGCACCCGGCCGGGCCGAGGATCTGAGGGCGCTGGAGGGCCGGACGCTGCGCGCGGTGCGGACGGTGGTGGCCACCAGCGCCTGGGCGGCCGGGCGGCTGGTGGATCTGCATGGGCTGGTCCCGGACCGGGTCCATGTGGCGGCGCCCGGCGCCGACATCGCACCGCTCGCCTCCTCGGGCGGCGACGGCTCACGGCTGCTGTGCGTGGCCTCGGTGACCCCGCGCAAGGGGCAGCTGCGGCTGGTCGAGGCGCTCGCGCGGATCGATGACCTGCCCTGGAGCTGCGACTGCGTGGGATCGCTCGCGCAGGACCCGGAGTACGCCGACCGGCTCCGGGAGCTGGTCGAGAAGCTGGGCGTGGCCGACCGGGTGCATCTGCTCGGCCCGAGGACCGGCGCCGAGCTGGACACCGGCTACGCCTCCGCCGACGCGATGGTGCTCGCCTCGTACGCCGAGACCTACGGCATGGCGGTGACCGAGGCGCTCGCCCGGGGGATCCCGGTGCTGGCCACGGCCGTCGGCGGGGTCCCGGAGGCGGTCGGGCAGGCGCCCGACGGCAGGGTGCCGGGCATCCTCGTCGACCCGGACGACCCCGACGCCCTCACGGCGGCGCTGCGCCGCTGGCTGGGCGACCCCGGTGCGCGCCGCCGGCTCACCGCCGCCGCGCACGAGCGGCGCACCGCGCTGGCCGGGTGGGAGAACACCACCCGCAATCTGGCCGGTGCGCTGGAACAGCTCCGAGACGAACCGCGGAGGGCCGCGTGAAGACGACCGACGTACCGCGTTACACCCCCGACTGGCTGGAGCTGCGGGAGAGCGCCGACGCGGCGGCCCGCTCCCCCGAACTCCTCGAGGCGCTCGCCCCCCAGCTGGCCGGCCCGCCGCTGGTGATCCACGACCTGGGCTGCGGCACCGGCTCCATGGGCCGCTGGCTGGCGCCCCGGCTGAGCGGCCCGCAGCTGTGGATCCTGCACGACCGCGACCCCGAGCTGCTGGACCGGGCGGCGGTGCGGATGCCCCGGGCGGCCACCGACGGCAGCCGCATCACCATCGCGACGCGGCGCGGCGACCTCTCCCGGCTGACCGCGAGCACGCTGGACGGCGCCTCGCTGGTGACGGCGTCCGCGCTGCTGGACGTGCTCACCCCGGAGGAGGTGGACGGGATCGCCGCGGCCTGCGCCGAGGCGGAGTGCCCGGCGCTGCTGGCGCTGTCCGTGGTGGGGCGGGTCGAGCTCGCCCCGGCCGACCCGATGGACGCCGAGATCACCGAGGCGTTCAACGCCCATCAGCGGCGCGGCGGTCTGGTGGGCCCCGACGCGATGGCGGTGGCCTCCGAGGCGTTCGCCCGGCACGGCGCGACGGTACGGACCCACGCCAGCCCCTGGGTGCTGGGCGCCGAGCACTCCGCGCTGACGGCCGAGTGGCTGCGGGGCTGGGTGGGCGCGGCCGTGGAGCACCGGCCGGAGCTCGGCGCGCACGCCGAGGCGTATCTGCGCCGCCGGCTGGCGATCGCCGCGGCGGGCGCGCTGCGGGTGGTGGTGCACCACCACGATCTGCTGGCGCTGCCCGCGCCCCGCACGCTGGGGGCGGCCGCGTGACCGGCGCGCTGCGGGCCCGGCTCGGGACGGCCGCGGGCGTCGCCATCCTCGGGGTGGTGCTGTGGCGGCTGGGCACCGGGGCCTTCGTTGGGGCCTTGCGCACCATCGACGGGCTCACCCTGCTGGCTGCGGTCGGCCTCGGCCTGCTCACCACGGTCTTCAGCGCCTGGCGCTGGTGCCTGGTGGCGCGCGGGCTGCGGATCCGGCTGCCGCTGGGCCCCGCCGTCGCCGACTACTACCGCGCGCTGTTCCTCAACGCCGCGCTGCCCGGCGGGGTGCTCGGCGATGTGCACCGCGCGGTGCGGCACGGGCGGGACGCGGGGGATGTCGGCCGGGGCGTGCGCGCGGTGGTGCTGGAACGGGTCGCGGGCCAGGTGGTGCTGATCGCGGTCGGGGTGGCGATTCTGCTGGCCCACCCGTCCCTGGCCCTGGAACACACCGGTCGGCTGATCGGCGGACCGGCCACGGCATGGGCACTGGCCGCGGGGGGCGTCCTGTCGCTCCTCGCGGTGGTGGCCGTCCGGCGCCGCCGCCACGCGGCGCCGGTGGCCGGGCGGCGGGGCGCGGTCCGCGGCGCGCTCGTCGAGGCGCGCCGCGGGCTGCTGGCCCGGGGCAGCTGGCCGGGGGTGGTGATCTCCTCGGTGGTGGTGCTGGCCGGGCATCTGACGACGTTCGTACTGGCCGCGCGGGTGGCGGGGTCAGACGCTCCGCTGACCGAGCTGCTGCCCCTGATGGTGCTCGCCCTGATCGCCATGGCCCTGCCGCTGAACGTCGGCGGCTGGGGCCCCCGCGAGGGCGTGACCGCCTGGGCCTTCGGCGCCGCGGGCCTCGGCGCCGGTCAGGGGCTGACCGTGGCCGTGGTCTACGGGGTGCTCACCTTCGCCGCGAGCCTCCCCGGTGCCGTGGTGCTGGCCGTCCAGGGTTACGGCCGGCTGCGCGGCCGACAGGTCGAGTTCGAAGAGGGTGTCCTCGCCGAGGGTGTCGCGGCGGACCGGCGGGCGGAGCGCGTCCCGCATGACCGTCGTCCCGTCGAAGCGCAGCCCGGGGATGCCGTCGCCGAGCAGGACCGGGGCCACGGTGACGTAGAGCCGGTGCAGCGCCCGCGCGTGCAGGAAGCGCGACACGGTGACGCCGCCGCCCTCGACGAGTACCCGGCCGAGTCCGCGCCGCCGAAGCGCCCGCACCAGGTGGTGGGGGGCAAAGGCGTCCGGGTCGTCGAGCGTCAGCACGTCCACGCCGTCCGGCGGCGCCGGCCGGCGCTCACCGGTGGTGCCCACCACCCACAGGGTCGGAGCTGAGCCATCGGTGAACACCCGTCGGTCGAGCGGCACCCGTCCGCGCGGATCGAGCACGACCCGCACCGGGTGGGCGCCCGCGCACGCGCGCACGGTCAGCTGGGGGTCGTCCGCGAGTGCGGTGCCGGCCCCGACGACCACCGCGTCGGCGAGGGCGCGCAGCCGGTGGAGATGGCGGCGGTCCTCCTCGCCGGTGACGTAATCGGCGTCGCCGGTGCGGGTGGCGATGAACCCGTCCAGGCTCTGGCCGAGCTGAGCGATGGTCAGCCGCGGCCCGGCCAGGCACAGCGGGAGATAGCGGTCGACCAGGAGCCGGGCCTCCGGCGAGGCGGCCTCGCTCCACCGCCACCGGCCGTCCGGGCCCCGGACCAGACCGGCGGCCCCGGCGGCCGCCTCGGTCCGGACGGAGCGCAGCCGCTCCCACGCCTCTTCCGTCTCCAGGAAGGTCATCACGCCTCCTTCTCGGCACCGACCAGGGAAAGATACTCGGCGAAGCAGTCGACGAGCCCGGCCAGGAGTTCCCTTCCCTTATCCGCGGACGCCCTGGACGGACGGCCGACGACCCCGGACTCGGTATAGGCGGACATACCGAGGGTGAGCAAATGTTTCCGATCGTCGGATATCCAGTCGGAGGTTTCATGACCGGGCCTTACGAGTTCCGGATGGGCATGCAGGAGGATCGATGTCTCCAGTTCGCCCGCGTGCATATCGCTGTTGCTCGGGGTGCGTACTCCGGCGCGTGTCCTTGCGGTCTCCCAGTCGGCCGATCCGGGGAATAGCGCCATGCGGAAGTCCGTGCCCGCGGATTCCTGAACGATGTTGCGCAGTACGTAATTTCCGCCGTGTCCGTTCACCAGAATCAGACCGCGTATACCCGAGCGCCTGAGTGAGTCCGCGATATCGCGGACGACGGCGTAGAGGGTGGCCGCGGAAATCGACACCGTGCCTGGCCAGGCGGCGTGTTCATGGGAGCAGGAGACCGTCACCGGGGGCAGCTGGAGCACCGGGTACGCGGCCGCGATCTGCCCTGCGACCGTGCAGGCGATGACCGTGTCGGTCACCAGTGGGAGAAATGCGCCGTGTTGTTCGAAGCTGCCCACGGGAAGAACGGCGACATCGGCCCGGTCGGCCCGCACTTCCTCCGTCGTCCGTGTCGGCAACACCATGCCGGCCTGCGGGCGCGTTCCCGAACCGCTCATATCTCGTGAACCTTTCATGTGTCGGCCGGACAGCTTGTTGCTGTGGCTTTCCCATTCTCCTGTACAAGGGCGGTGGTTTTCCAGATAAGATCGGGACATGACAGAAAGTGATGGCGTGTTCGATGTCGACGCCCGCACCTCGGATGTCGAACGAGTGGTGAATGTCCGGCTGGCCACGACCCATGGCGACTTTCTCGCGATCGGCTATCGGGACCTCGTGCGCGGTGATGAACAAATAGCGCTGGTATACGGCGATGTCGGCGGGGAGGAAGCGCTTACCCGGCTGCATTCCGAGTGCCTCACCGGAGACGCGTTCGGCTCCCGTCACTGCGAGTGCGGCGACCAGCTCTCCGCCGCGCTGAAGGCGATCGTGGCCGAAGGCCGGGGCGTCCTGGTGTATCTGAGGGGCCATGAGGGGCGCGGGATCGGGCTGCTCGCCAAGCTCCAGGCGATGAAGCTCCAGTCCGAGGGGCTGGACACCGTCGAGGCCAACCTCGCCCTCGGCCTGCCGGCGGACGCCCGCGACTACAAGGTGGCGGCCGATGTGCTGCACGACCTCGAGGTGCGCTCCGTGCGGCTGCTGTCCAACAACCCCCAGAAGCGGGACGCGCTGCTGCGGCACGGCGTCCGGGTCAGCGAGCAGGTGCCGCTGCTGATGACTCCGCACCAGGAGAACCTCCCGTATCTGCTCACCAAGCGGGACCGCATGGACCACTATCTGCCCCATCTGGAGGCCGTGATCCAGCGCACCTGAAGGAGGTCCTGGCCCCGGGCCGCGGTCTGGTCCACCGGTGTCGGCCGGGCGTGGGCCGCGGCCCGTATCGGTACGGAGTTCCGGCGTGACCATACCGCCGAACGGGCGATCAGCGCCCATATGTCCGAGAATGGGGGTGCCGCGTGACGTTCCGAAGGACGACGATCAAGGGTAGGGACCATGGACCTGGAGATCGAGCTCCGAGTGGACGGGACCGAGCACCGCCTCACCGTCGACACCCGCACGACGCTGCTGGACGCCCTGCGCGAACGGCTGGGGAACACCAGCCCCAAGAAGGGCTGCGACCACGGACAGTGCGGCGCCTGCACCCTGCTGCTCGACGGCCGCCGGATCCTCGGCTGCCTCGCGCTGGCCGTCGCCCACCAGGGCGCGGACATCGTCACGGCGGCCGGGCTCGCCGACGGTGAGCTGCATCCGCTCCAGCGGTCGTTCATCGCCCATGACGCCTTCCAGTGCGGCTACTGCACGCCCGGTCAGATCGTCTCGGCCGCCGGGATGCTCCAGGAGGCCGGGGAGGGCTGGCCCAGCGCGGTGAGCAAGGACCCGGGCGCCACCGATGTGGTGCTCGACGACGAGGAGATCGCCGAGCGGATGAGCGGCAATCTGTGCCGCTGCGCCGCGTACGCGAACATCGTCCCGGCGATCGCGGAGGTGGCGCACCGATGAAGCCCTTTCGCTACGAACGCGCCGATGAGGTACCGGCGGCCGTCGCCACCCTGGTGCGGGAGGCCGATGCGGCCTATCTGGCCGGGGGCACCAATCTGGTCGATCTGATGCGTCTCGAGGTGACGACCCCGGAGGTGCTGATCGACGTCCGGCGGCTCACCTCGGACCGGATCGAGGAGCTGCCCGACGGGGGTCTGCGGATCGGCGCGGCGGTGCCCAACAGCGATCTGGCCGCCGACCCGCGGGTCCGGCGGCGCTATCCGGTGCTCTCCCAGGCGCTGCTCTCGGGCGCCTCGGGCCAGCTGCGCAACCTCGCCACCACCGGCGGCAATCTGCTGCAGCGCACCCGCTGCCCGTACTTCCAGAACGTCACCACGCCCTGCAACAAGCGCGTACCGGGCTCGGGCTGCTCGGCGGCGCAGGGCTATCAGCGCGATATGGCGATCCTGGGCGCCTCCCCCTCCTGTGTGGCCACCCACCCCTCCGACATGGCCGTCGCACTGGCCGCGCTGGACGCGGTGGTGACGGTGGCCGGCCCGGCCGCCGAGCGGCGGATCCCGGTGACCCGGCTGCACCGGCTGCCGGAGGACGCCCCCGAGCGCGACACCGTCCTGCGGCGCGGCGAGCTGATCACCGGGGTGGAGCTGGCGCCCCCGCACTCCGCGACCCGCTCCCGCTACCGCAAGGTGCGCGACCGTGCCTCGTACGCCTTCGCGCTGGTCTCGGTCGCCGCCACGCTGGAGGTCACCGGCGGGGCGATACGGGACGCGCGCATCGCGCTGGGCGGGGTGGCGCACAAGCCCTGGCGGGCCACCACGGCCGAGGCGATGCTGCGCGGCGCGCCCGCCACGCGGGGCAGCTTCGTGGACGCGGCCGCCGCCGAGCTGGTCGCGGCGCGACCGCTGCCGGGCAACGCCTTCAAGGTCCCGCTCGCCCTGAACACGATGGTCAGCACCCTGCTGGAGCTGCTGGAGGAGGCGCGATGAGCGACGTCACGGCACGCCCCCGCGCCATCGGCACCCCGATGGACCGTATCGACGGGGCGCAGAAGGTCACCGGCACCGCCACCTACGCCTATGAATGGCCCCTCGACCAGCCCGTCTATCTGTATCCGCTGCAGTCCACGATCGCCGCCGGGCGGGTCACCGGGCTGGACGGCGCGCTCGCGGAGGCGGAGCCGGGGGTGCTGGCGGTGCTCAGCCATCTCAACGCGCCCACGCTGACCCGGCCGGAGGATCCGGAGCTCGCGGTGCTGCAGTCCGACGAGGTCGCCTGGCGCGGCCAGTTCATCGGGGCGGTGGTCGCCGAGAGCCTGGAGACCGCGCGCCGCGCGGCGGGGCTCGTCCGCGTGGACTACGAGAGCCGGCCCCCCGATGTGGTGCTGCGCGCCGACCGCGGCGACCTCTACTCCCCGGTGCACGCCGCCGCCTTCGGCTCGGGCGGCGGAGAGCTCCAGGACGGCTCGCCCGCCGACAGCGCGCTGGGGGACGTGGACACGGCGCTGGCCGCGTCGCCGACCATGGTGGACGCCACGTACGCCACGCCGATGTACCACAACAACCCGATGGAACCGCACACCGCCGTCGTCACCTGGCTGGACGGTGAGCTGATCGTGCGCTGCTCCACCCAGGGCGCCTCCATGAGCCAGGCCCTGATCTCCGGGGTGCTGGGTCTTGAGCCGGGGCGGGTGCGGGTGATCTCCCCGCATGTCGGGGGCGCCTTCGGCTCGAAGGTCTACCCCCATTCGTACGCCGTGCTCGCCGCGATGGCGGCCCGGATGGTCCGGCGGCCGGTCAAGTTCTCGCTGACCCGGCAGCAGATGTTCGCCCTGGTCGGCTACCGCCCGGCGTCGATCCAGCGGATCCGGCTGGGCGCCGGCCGGGACGGCAGGCTGACCGCGCTCTGCCACGAGGTGATCGAGCAGACCGCCAAGGCCAAGGGGTACGCGGAGCAGGTGGCCGTCTGCTCCCGGATGATGTACGCGGCGCCGCACCGGCGCACCACCCACCGGCTGGCCCCGCTGGATGTCCCGGTGCCCACGATCATGCGGGCGCCGGGCGAGGCGCAGGGGATGTTCGCGCTGGAGTCGGCGCTGGACGAGATGGCGATCGCCTGCGGTCTCGACCCGGTGGAGTTCCGGATCCGCAATGAGCCGGAGGTGCATCCGGAGTCCGGGCTGCCGTTCTCCAGCCGCCATCTGACGGACTGTCTGCGCGAGGGCGCCCGCCGGGCCGGCTGGGACCGGCGCGATCCGGTCCCCCGTTCACACCGCGAGGGGCGCTGGCTGGTGGGCACCGGCGTGGCCGCCTCGACGTACCCCTCCCCCCGCTTCCCCGGCAACGCGGCCACGATCCGGCTCGCCCCGGACGGCCACTACACGGTCCGGATCGCCGCCGCCGACCTGGGCACCGGCACCTGGACGGCGCTCACCCAGATCGCCGCGGACGCGCTGAGCGTACCCGTAGGGCAGGTGGAGATGCGGATCGGGGACTCGGCGCTGCCGGCCGCGTCGGTCGCCGGGTTCTCGGCCGGCATCAACAGCTGGTCCATCGCGATCTGGGAGGCGGCGGACCGGATGCGGGCCCGGCTCCAGGCCGAGCACGGCGGTATCGCGCCGCCGGAGGGGCTGGAGGTGACCGCGGAGCTGTCCGGCGGCGATCCGGAGGCCGAGCGCCATGCGATGCACAGCTTCGGCGCCCAGTTCGCCGAGGTACGGGTGGACGAGGACACCGGCGAGGTGCGGGTGGCCCGGCTGCTGGGGATGTTCGACGTGGGCCGGGTCATCAACCCCAAGACCGCCCGCTCCCAGCTGATCGGCGGGATGACCCAGGGGATCTCGATGGCGCTGTACGAACACAGTGTGCTGGACCCGCGGTTCGGCCATGTGGTCAACCAGGACTTCGCCCAGTACCACATCGCCTCCGCCGCCGATGTGCACTCGGTCGAGGCCCACTGGCTGGACGAGTCCGATCCGTACACCAACCCCATGGGGGCCAAGGGCCTCGGTGAGGTGGGCATCACGGGCACCGCCGCGGCCATCGCCAACGCCGTGCACCACGCCACCGGGGTCCGGATCCGCGAACTGCCCATCACGCTCGACAAGTTGGTGTCCTAGCCATGCCCGGTCCACCGATCCTGGTGACCGGCGCCGCGGGGAGCGTCGGGGCCGTCGGCCGCACCGTGGTGGAGGAGTTGCGGCGGCGCGAGCTGCCCGTGCGCGCCATGGTCCACCGCGAGGGCGAGCGGGCCGAGGCCCTGCGCGCCACGGGCGCGGAGGTGGTGGCGGGCGATCTGACCCGGGCCCCGGATGTGGCCCGCGTGCTGGACGGCTGCGGGCGGATGTACTTCGGCATGAGCGTCTCGCCGAAGTACCTGGAGGCGACGGTGACGACGGCGGCGGTCGCCCGCGACTACGCGCGGCTGGACGCGCTGGTCAACATGTCGCAGATGACGGTCTCCCAGATGGATCTCACCAGCACCTCGGAATCGACGCAGCAGCGGGAGCACTGGCTCGCCGAGCAGGCGCTCGACTGGTCCGGGCTGCCGGTCACCCATCTCCGGCCCACCATCTTCATGGAGAATCCGATCTTCACGAACTTCGCCTACCGCTCCATCGCCGAGGAGGGCACGATCCGGCTGCCGTTCGGCACCGGGCGCACCTCGCCGGTCGCGGCGCGGGACGTCGCCGCGGTGGTGGCGGCGATCCTGGTGGACCCCTCCTCCCATATCGGCAGGACCTACCATCTGACCGGCCCGGCCTCGGTCGACATGACCACCATGGCCGAGGAGTTCGCCGACGCGCTCGGCCGGCCGGTCTCCTATGTGGACGTCTCCTACGAGGCCTGGGTCAACCACGACCTGAAGGCGCTGGGCCTGCCCGGCCACCTCTTCGACCACCTGGCCACGATGGCGCGGCTGCACGCGGAGAACCGCTACGACCGCTGGACCGACGACATCGAGACGATCACGGGAAGGCCCGCGACCGGGGTGCGGGAGTTCGTCCGCGAGCACCCCGAGATGTTCACGAAATGACGTGGGCGGAACGGATGCGCGGTGGACCGGGTGCCGGCCCCGGTGGCGCCGGTGTCCATCGTGATCACCCTGCTGGGCCGGCTGCTCTCCTTCATGATCGGCTACGGGCTGCTGGAGGCCGCGGTGAGCGGGCTGAAGCGCACTTCCGCGGCTGGCGGGTCAACTACGAGACGCTCGCCTACCGGCTGGCGCGGGACATCGACGCGGTCCCGGCCCCCTGGTCGGGCCCGCGCCGCAGCACACTGCCCGTCTGGTCCCCGCTGACCCCGGTGGACCGCCGCCCGATGAATTAGCGCATTATCTGGAATGCACCGCCGAGGGAGTAAATTTTCCCCATGGGCATGGACGAGGCCATCGCCGCACGGATACGCGTGATCACCGAGGCGGGTGACGGCCTGAGCGGTCCCGATCTGCTCGGATTCGCACTCGACCACGCCGTGACGGAGACCGGCGGTCTCGGCGGCATGGTGCATCTGCGCGGCCCCGGCGACCGGCCACCGCTGCTCACGGCGGTGCACGGGCTGATCCGTACGGTCGCCCGGGACTGGGCCGAGGTCGAGCCGGACGGCACCAGCGCCCCGGCCCGCGCGATGTCCCGGGGTGCACCGGTGTGGGCCCCGGCCCGGGGCGCCGGGGACGGCACGGGCCCGGCGCTGCCCGCCGGAAGCGGGCTGCTGGCGGTTCCGCTGATCACCGCTGAGGGGGTCACCGGCGCGCTGTCGGTGCTGATGGTCCCGGCCGAGCGGCCCGCACCGGAGCGGGCGGCGGCCGTCGAGGCGCTGGCCGCGTGGGTCGGCCCACGGCTGCGGGAGGACCCTCCCGGCCCGGACCGGGACGGCACCGCCACTTTGCCGGCCGACGACCAGGTGAGCCAGGCGCTCTGGCATATGAGCGACGCGTTCTTCGCGGTCGACGGCGACTGGCGCATCACCTTCGTCAACGGCGAGGCGGAGCGGCTGCTCGGCGCCGCTCGGACGACGCTCGGCCGGACGCTGTGGGACGCCTTCACCCGGCTGAGCGTCGACGACGCCGAGCCGGACCTGCGGGGCCGCTACCGGCGGGCCGCCGAGAGCGGCACCCCGGTCGGGTTCGAGGTGCGCTGGCCCACCAATCAGCGCTGGTACTCCATGCGGCTGGTCCCGGTGCCGAACGGGCTCACGGTCTACGCCGCCGACATCACCGCGAGCCGGGCGCGGGAGGCGGAGCGGGCCGCGGCCGAGCACGCGGCGGCCGAGCGCACCGCGCGGATCGGCGAGCTGACCGACGCTCTCGCGCAGGCGCTGACGATGCGCGACGTGGTGAACGCCATCGCCGACCGGGTGCTGCCGCCGTTCGGCGCCTCGGGGATCGTGGTGCAGCTCATCGAGGGCAGCGTGATCCGGATCGCCGGGGCCGTCGGCTATCCGCAGCCCTTCCTGGAGTCGCTCGACGGGGTCCCGGTCCTCGATGTGTCGCCGGTCGCGGAAGTGCACCACACCGGGGCGCCGGCCTTCGTCGAGTCGGTCGAGGAGTACATCGCGCGCTACCCCGCCATGGCCGGGCGGCCCGCCGCGGCGCAGAAGCAGGCATGGGCCTTTCTGCCGTTGATCGTCTCCGGCCGGAACATCGGCTGCTCGGTGGTCGCCTTCGCCGAGCCGCGCCGGCTCGACGCGGAGGAGCGGGCCCTGCTCACCGCGCTCAGCGGGCTGATGGCGCAGGCCATCGAGCGCGCCCGGCTGTACGACATGGAGCACACCAGGGCCAAGGAACTCCAGCGTGGGCTGCTGCCCCGCGCTCTGCCGTCGCTGTCCTCGGTCACCACCGCCGCACGCTATCTGCCCGCCAGCGAGGGCATCGAGGTGGGCGGTGACTGGTACGACGTGATCCCGCTGTCCGGCGCCCGGGTGGCCCTGGTCATCGGCGATGTGATGGGGCACGGGCTGTCCGAGGCGGCCACCATGGGCCGGCTGCGCACCGCCGTGAACACCCTGGCCGAACTGGAATTCCCGCCCGCCGAGTTGCTCACCCGCCTCAACGACGTGGTGAACGAGCTGGGCGACAACCTCTACGCGACCTGCCTGTACGCCGTGTACGACCCGGCCTGCGCCACCTGCGTCTACTCCAGCGCCGGACATCCCCCGCCGGCCGTCGTACGCCCCGGCCACCCGGTCCACTTCGCCGGCGGCGCCCCCGATCCACCGCTGGGCGCGGCCCAGCCGCCGTTCGAGACCACCCAGGTGAGTCTGGAGGAGGGCAGTCTGCTGGTGCTGTACACCGACGGCCTGGTGGAATCCGCCGCCCGGGACATCGACCGCGGGATGGGGCACCTGGCGAGCGCGCTGGCCGGCGCGGCCCGGACACCCGGTCCGGGGGATGCCCTGCGCGACGGGGGCCGCGACGGGGGCCGGGACGAGAACGCGTCGCTGGAGCGGCTGTGCGACCAGGTGCTGGCCGAGTTGCTGCCGGAGAAGCAGCTCACCGCCGATGACGCGGCACTGCTCATCGCCCGCACCCATGCGCTCGCCCCCGACCACATCGCCGCATGGCCGCTGTCCGAGGGGCCGATCGCCGCGGGCGAGGCCCGCGATCACGTCCGGGACCAGCTGACCCACTGGGAGCTGGGTCCGCTCACCCCCACCGCGGAGCTGCTGGTCAGCGAGTTGGTCGGGAACGCGATCCGGCACGGCAAGGGCCCCATCGGGCTGCGGCTGCTGCGCGGCGAGGGGCTGATCTGCGAGGTGACCGACGGCTCCTTGACCACACCCCGGATCCGCCATGCCTCGGAGACCGACGAGGGCGGGCGCGGGCTCCAGCTGGTCTCGGCCCTCTCCCAGCGCTGGGGCACCCGCTACACGTCCAACGGGAAGTGCATCTGGACCGAACAGCCACTCCCCTGACCCCTCGCGGAAGGCGGACGCCCCGGCGGGCGGCGGTGTCCGCCGCGCCTCAGCCGGTCCAGGCCCCGCCCCGCGCGGCCCGGCGCGCGTAGTCGGCGAAGTCCTGGGGCGCGCGTCCCAGGACGCGGTGGACGTCGTCCGTCAGATGCGCGTTGCGCCCGTCCAGCAAGGTGGCGAAGAGGTCGGTCAGGAACGCCCCCAGGTCGTCCGGCAGCCCGTGGTCGCGCACCAGCGCGGCCCCGTAGCTCTCGGCGGAGACCGGCGCATAGCGCACCGCGCGGCCGGTCGCCCCGGCGATCTCCGCGGCCGCCTCGGCGAAGGTCAGCAGCCGCGGCCCGGTGATCTCGTACGTCCGGTCTCCGGGCCCGTCCCCGGTCAGCGCCGCGACCGCGACCGCGGCGATGTCGTCGGCGTCCACGAAGGGCTCCTTGACGTCCCCGGCCGGGAAGACGATCTCGCCGTCGAGCACCCCGTCGCGCAGAATGCCCTCGTCGAAGTTCTGGAAGAACCAGCTCGCCCGCAGCACGGTCGCCGCCACGCCCGGCACCCGCACCGCCTCCTCGGCGGGCAGCGCCGCCGCCACGCCCCGGGCGGAGAGCAGCACCAGCCGCCGGATGCCGTGCTCGGCCGCCCGTGCGGCGAAGGCGCGGAGGGTGGCGGCGGCGCCCGGGTCGCAGACGTCCGGGTAGTAGGCGATGTACGCGGCGGCGGCCCCGTCCAGCGCGGCCTCCCAGGTGCGCGGGTCCTCCCAGTCGAACGGCGTCTCACCGGACCGGGAGCCGATCCGCACCGGGTGTCCGGCCCGGCTCAGCCGGTCCGCGACCCGGCGGCCGGTCTTGCCGGTGCCGCCGAGCACCAGGACGGTCGTGCGCCCGGTGGGCCGTGAAGGCGTGACCTGCGACCGCGAGGGCTCTGATTCCGTGGGCTCTGATTCCGTGGGCTGTGTTTCCGTGCGCTGTGTTTCCGTGCGCTGTGTCGTCATACGGACAGTCAACTGGCGGGCCATGAGACGGGCCATGGCCGAGAGGCTCCACCGCATGCGCGAGCGTCTACGCTGTGCGCCATGGACGCGCTGGCGAGTCTGCTGGACGGCCCACGGGCCCGGGGGGCCTTTCTGCTGCGGGTCGTGATGGAGCCGCCCTGGGCCGTGCGAATCGAGGACCGGGCCCCGCTGTGTGTGATGACCATGGCGCGCGGCGAGGCGTGGGTGGTGCCGGACGCGGGCGAGGCGGTACGGCTGCGCCCGGGGGACGTGGTGATCGCGCGCGGCCCCGATCCGTACACGGTCGCCGACGACCCGGCGACCGCGCCCCAGGCGTGGATCCTCCCCGGTGAGGTGTGCCGTACGGCGGACGGCGCCGATCTGGCCGAGGCGATGGCGCTGGGGGTGCGCACCTGGGGCAACAGCCCGGACGGCTCGGCCGTGATGCTCATCGGCAGCTATCTGCTGGACGGCGAGATCAGCGGGCGGCTGCTGGACGCGCTGCCCCCGCTGCTGGCCCTGGACGGCGAGGTGTGGGACTGCCCCCTGATGCCCTGGCTCGGCGCGGAGATCGTCAAGGACGAGGCCGGGCAGGAGGCGGTCCTGGACCGGCTGCTGGATCTGCTGCTGATCTCGGTGCTGCGGGCCTGGTTCTCCCGGCCGGAGGGCCGGGCGCCCGGCTGGTACCGGGCGCTGGGCGACCCGGTGGTGGGCCGTGCCCTGCGGCTGCTGCAGAACAACCCGGCCCATCCGTGGACGGTGGCCGGGCTCGCCGCCGAGACGGGTGTCTCGCGGGCGGCGCTGGCCCGCCGCTTCACCGCGCTGGTGGGCGAGCCGCCCATGGCGTATCTGACCGGCTGGCGGCTGGCGCTCGCGGCGGATCTGCTCCGGGATCCGGAGCACACCCTGGCGGCGGTGGCCCGGCGGGTCGGCTACGGCAGCGCGTTCGCCCTCAGCGCCGCCTTCAAGCGCGAGCGCGGCCTGAGCCCGCGGGAGCACCGCGCGTCGGCATCAAGCGTGGCCAACGCCTCGGGCAGCAAGAGCTGACTCGATTTTCGCTTTCCGGGCGGGGACGCTGAAGGCATGTTCCCCCGCGTCGTCTCTCCCTGCCGCGCGGGCACCGGCAACCGCCCCGATCCGCGGCATGTGCCGGAGCTGCCGCGCGGCCTGGTCCCGGCCCCCGATGGCAACGGCGGGGCCGTGCCGCGCGGCTGAGCGCCCGTCACATGGGCCGTCTCAGCCCGCGGGCGCGCCGCGCCGCGGCATCCGGCTGACCGGCGGCACCCGCAGACAGCCGTCCGGGCCGCAGGTGGTGGTGCGGTCGTAGAGGTCCATCAGACGGCGGGCGCCGCGGGCGATGTCGTAGCGGTCGACGGCGTCCGGGACCGGGAAGCGCAGCGGGCCCTGGGCGGCCTGTGCGCGCAGGGCGGCGGCGAGGGCGGCCGGGCCGGAGGCGATGCGGCGGGCGCCGGGCGCGGCACCGTCGGGGAGTTCGTCGAGGGCGGGGCAGACGGTGTGCAGCACCGGCAGCCCGGCCGCGAGCCCCTCCAGCGCCGCGAGGCCGAACGCCTCCTCGGCGGACGGCGAGACCAGGACGTCCATGGCGGCCAGCAGCGCGGGCAGCCCCGCGGGCCGGTCGTCGGCCGGGGCCACCGCGCCGTCCCGCTCCCCCAGCAGCCGGACCCGGTCGGCCACGCCGAGCCGGGCGGCCAGGTCCTCGAGCGCGGGACGCTCGGGGCCCTCGCCGACCAGCAGCAGCCGGGCGTCCGGCACCTCGGCGACGGCACGCACCGCCGTGTCGAACCGCTTGTCCGCCACCAGCCGGCCCACCCCGCCCACCACGAAGGCCCGTTCGGGGATGCCGAGGCGGGCGCGGGCGGCCGCCCGCGCGGTCGGCTCGAAGCGGAAGTGGCGGGCGTCGATCCCGTTGGGCACCAGATGGATCCGGCGGTTGGGCACGCCCCAGTCGCGCAGCCGGTCGGCGACGGCGGCCGAGACGGCGACGGTGGCCGAGCCAAGCCGCTCGGCGGCGAGATAGCGAGTACGGCGGGCGGCGTTGAGCGGACGGCCGTCGATCCGCCGCTCGCCCAGGCTGTGTTCGGTGGCGATCACCGCCCGCACCCCGGCCAGCCGGGCGGCGATCCGGCCGAGCACACACGCCCGGTACAGATGGGTGTGCACCAGGTCGTAGCCGCCGGACCGGATGATCCGCACCAGCCTGGGCACGGTGGTGAGCTGCCGCTCACGCCCGTCGCCCAGGGGCAGATGGGTGACCGGGATGCCGTCCGCGCGGATGCCGTGCGCGGTGGCGCCGGGGCCCGAGAGGGCGATGACGTCACAGCGCACCGGCATATGGCGCAGCAGCAGCCGCAGTTGCTGTTCGGCTCCTCCGGCCCCGAGGCGGGAGATGATGTGCAGGACTCTCATCGGGCGACTGCGCCCCATCCTCCGTATTCCGATGGGCTTCGATCGGTGCCGACCCTGCCAGACGGCGGGATGTAAATCACGTAAGACGCGCGCCGCTGGGCCGTCGGAGTGGCTGCCTTACGGACCGTCAACAAAGGCGCGCCGAATATCCGATGTACACGCTCATGCCCCATGGGATTGTTACCTTCTCATCTCGCGCGATGACCTGAAGAATATGGCCCGTATGGGTCATCGTGGCGCGACATTCGGTTCGAGCCAGCCCCCGCGGGAGTGCCCAGATGTCTGCACCGACCCCCGTCAGAGATTCCCCCCGGAAAACCACCGCACGCGCCGTGGCCGGCCCGCCGCCCGCGCGTACCGCGTCGGATTCCCGCGTCCCGCGTCACCGTCCCACTCCGGTGTACGAGTACAAGCGGTACAGCGAACTGGCGGGCCCGCTGACCAAGGCCCCCACGGAACGCCCCTACCGGGTGCGCTGCCGGAGCCTGCTGGCGCAGGAGCCGCACCGGATCCGTGCCGCGCTGCTGCTGTGCGCGGCGCCGGTGTGCTCGGCGGTGCTGCTGGTGTGGCTGCTGCACCCGGACCACTGGGTGGAGCGCGACTACGCGCCGGGGTGGCAGCGGGCCGCGGACCTGGCGATGCTGGTCTCGATCGCGCTGATCGAGGGGTTTCGCCTGTTCACGGTCGTCTCCAACGCCCATGCCACGCTGGTGGCGCGGGATCCGGTGCCGGTGGTGGCCGAGCCGGGGACCCGGGTGGCGTTCCTGACCAGCTTCGTGCCCGGCAAGGAGCCGATCGCGATGGTCCGGGCCACGCTGGAGGGGGCGGTGCGGATCCGGCACACCGGACCGCTGGACGTCTGGCTGCTCGACGAGGGGGACGACGACGAGGTCAAGGCGCTGTGCAAGCGGCTGGGCGTACGGCACTTCTCCCGCAAGGGCGTCGAGAAGTGGAATCAGCCGAAGGGCGCTTTCCGGGCGCGGACCAAGCACGGGAATTACAACGCCTGGCTGGACGCGCACGGCGACGCCTATGAATTCATGGCGTGTGTGGACACCGACCATGTGCCGCTGCCCAACTTCCTGGAGCGCATGCTGGGTTACTTCCGGGATCCGGATATCGCCTTCGTGGTGGGACCGCAGGTCTACGGGAATTACGACACCCCGGTCACCAAGGCCGCCGAAAGCCAGCAGTTCCTTTTCCACGCACTGATCCAGCGGGCCGGAAACGCCTATGGCGGCGCGATGTTCGTGGGCACCAACAACGCGGTGCGGATCAGCGCGCTGCGCTCGATCGGCGGGCTGTACGACTCGATCACCGAGGACATGGCCACCGGCTTCGAGCTGCACCGCCACCGCAACCCGGCGACCAGGAAGAAGTGGCGCTCGGTCTACACGCCCGACGTGCTCGCGGTCGGCGAGGGTCCGAGCACCTGGACGGACTTCTTCACCCAGCAGATGCGGTGGAGCCGCGGCACCTACGAGACCGTGCTCAAGCAGTTCTGGAAGGGCCTGTTCACCCTGTCGCCCGGCAAGCTGCTGAACTACTCGCTGATGATCGCGTACTACCCGATGACCGCGGTCAACTGGCTCCTCTCCGCGCTGTCGTGCGCACTGTTCCTGGTGCTGGGCGCCGCCGGGATCCACATCCCGGCCGAGATGTGGATGATGCTCTACAGCGACGCGGCGATGCTCCAGATCGGGCTGTACGTCTGGAACCGGCGGCACAATGTCTCCCCGCATGAGCCGGAGGGCTCCGGCGGGCTGGCCGGGATGCTGCTCTCGGCGCTGTCCGCCCCGATCTACGCCAAGTCGCTGTGCGACGCGCTGCTGCGGCGCACCAGCCGGTTCGTGGTCACGCCCAAGGGCGACTCGTCCAGCCCCGACCGGCTCACCACGTTCCGTATCCATCTGCTGTGGGCCGGGGTGTTCGGCTCCTCGCTGACCGCCTCGTTCTTCCTGGGGCACACCCATGCGGTGATGCGGATCTGGGCGGTGCTCGCCCTGGCCCTGTGTCTGGCTCCGGTGGCGATCTGGTCGGTGGGGCTGCTGCGCCGCGACCGGAAGCGTCCGGCGCGCGGCACGGTGCCGACGGCGCGCGACGCGGCCAGCCCCTGCGCGCCACCGAAGGACAAGGACAGGGAGAAGGAGAAGGCGCCGGTCTGCGCGCTGTGACCGTCCGGCCGAGGTCCGCGCCCCGAAGGGGCGCGGGGAACTGCGCGACCGGCCACTACGGCGCCGCAGCCGATCGGCGGCAGGTCAGGGGGCACTCCCAGCGGAGCGCTTAGTGGGGGGCGTTCCGGGCCAGGTCGAGGGCGTACTTGGTCCACCAGTGGCCCGCCGGAGGGCCGCCGTTGCAGGTGCCGTCGGACTCCCCGGGCCGTTTGATCCACAGATAGGCGTCCACGAGGGGATCCCCGGTGTGGGTGCTGGGCGGCTCGCCCAGCGCCCGCCCCGGCGGGTTGCACCAGGAGTCCCGCGCCCGGATGCCGTGCCGGGCCGCGCCGTGGTCCCGCAGCGGGCCGTTGCCGTTGCGGCTGGTGTCGATGACGAAGTGGGCCTTGTCGAGGGCGGTGGAGAGCCGATGGCCGTACGCCTTGGTGCGGCGGGTCGGCTGGAAGTTGGAGACGTTCAGCGCGAAGCCGTCCGCCTGCTCGATACCGGCCTCGCGCAGCGGGCGCACCAGCCGGGCGGGTTTCTTGATCCAGCCCGGGTTCCCCGCGTCCAGGTACACCCGGACGTGGGGCAGCGCGGCGAACAGGGCGACCGCGTCGCGCAGCATCTCCAGCCGGGCCTTGCGCAGCTTGCGCGGCACACAGCCGTCGACCAGTTGGGCCACCGCGTCGGGCTCCAGGACGACGATCGCCCTGCGATCGCCGATGCCGAGCGTGAACTGCTCGATCCACCACCGGTAGGCCATGCGGTTCCGCGCGCCGCCCGCCGAGTACCGGCCACAGTCGCGGTACGGGATGTGATAGGCCACCAGAACCGGGGTGGAGCCGGTCCGCGCCGCCGATTCGGTGATGGAGCGGGCCCGTTCCCGGGGCGGCGCGGGGCCGAACCACTCCGCGACGGGCTGCTGGGCGATCTGCCGGATGAGCGCGGCGTCGCCGTTCTTCCCCTCGTGTTCTCGCTCATGAGCCTGCCGGGCGGCGGGGCTGTCCGGGTTCACCCAGAGCCCGCCGCGCCGCAGCGGGGACTCGAACATGCGGCACCCACTCAGCGGAAGCATCACCGCGAGACATACCGCGGCATGCAGCCAAAGCCGCATAACGGATGTTCTTGCACCTTTCTCTCGCATGCGACGCATCATGGCACCGGGTGTCGCGGGTTCAGTGGACGCGGCGATCGTGGCCACCGGTTTGGGGCCCGCGTCCCCGGTCCGGGTGGCCGTCCCGGGGAGTCCCGGTGGCCGTCCCGGGAGTCCCGGCGTCCTCGGCGCTTCGGTGCCCCCTGAGCGGCCCCCTCAGCGGCCCCCTCAGCGCTCCCGGCGCTCCCGGCGCTCCCGCGCGTCCTCGTCCGTACGCCACAGCGGGTGCTCCCGGGCCGCCCACGCCCGCTCGACCCGGCCGGTGCGCATCCCGCGCCGGGCCTCCGGATCGGCGAGCGCCTTGCCGATATGGCCGAGCAGGACGATGCCGATGGCCAGCGCCAGCCAGTCGTGGACGAAGGTGGCGCTGGTGCGCCACACCAGCGGGGCCAGACCGGTGAACCACATCAGCAGCCCGGTGCCCGCCATCACCAGCACCGCGCCCGCGATGTACCCCGCGTACAGCTTCTGCCCGGCGTTGAACTTCCCCGCCGGGCGCTCCTGCGGCCGGTGGTCGCGCCGCAGCGCCGCGCGCAGCCAGCGGCGGTCGTGCGGGCCGAAGCGGTTGAGGCGGGTGAGGTCGGCGCGGAAGGCCCGGGAGACGAGGCCGAGCAGGGCCGGGAGGGGCGTCAGGATGCCGGTCCACTCATGGACGGTGACGACGAGCGCACGCCGTCCGACGAGTTCGGCGAGCGCGGGCAGATAGAGACAGGCCGCGCTGACCACGCACGCGCCCAGCAGGAGTGCCGTGGTGCGGTGGATCCAGCGCTCGGCGGGGCTGAACCGGAGCACCCGGGAGCCGCCGTCCCGGTCCCCGGCCCGGGGCGGCGGGGCCGCCGCCGTCCGCTCAGGCGGTGGGGTCATCGTCGCGTCCGTTCGACCTGCCGACCCAGGCGTCGACGTCATAGCCCCGCTCCTCCCAATAACCGGGCCGCACCTCATCCGTGACGGTGATACCGGAGAGCCATTTCGCCGACTTGTAGAAGTACATCGGCGCCACATACAGCCGCACCGGCCCGCCGTGGGAGTGGCCGAGCGGCTTGTCCCGCAGCTTCAGCGTGACCAGCACATCCGGCCGCCGCGCCTGGTCGAGGGTCAGGCTCTCGCTGTACGCGCCGTCGAAGCAGGTGAAGCGGACCGCCTTGGCGCCTCGGCGCACCCCGGCGGCGTCGAGCAGCGCCGACAGCCGCACCCCCTCGAACGGGGTCTCGGGCACCCGCCAGCCGGTGACGCACTGGACATCGCGCACCAGGCGGGTCTGCGGCAGCGCACGCAGATCGGCGAGGCGGTACGCGCCGGGCTTGTCGACGAGCCCGTCGACGGTGAGGCGGTAGCTGTCGGCGTCCTTGTGGGGCACGGAGGAGGTGACGGAGTAGTAGCGGAAGCCGCCGCCGTTGGGGAGGAGTCCGGTCACCCCCGTCGGGTCCTTGTCGGCCACCGCGCCCAGGGCGGTCTCCAGCCTGCCCTGGAGCCAGGGGGCCGCGGCCATCGCGCCCGCGCCGAGGCCCAGCATGCCGAGGACGAGGCGCCGGCCGACGGGCGTGCCGTCGCCGTCCGATCCGGCACCGGTGTTGGGGTCCATGGATCGATGAGAGCACCGGGCGGGGGTGGTGCGCCATCTCCTGCCGGGATTCGTCAGACTTCGGTAAGACTCTGGAGCCGGCGGCCGTGGGCGAGTGGAGCGGCGCCGGGCGACCCCACCGCCTCGATGCCGGGCTACCCCACCGCCTCGGCCGCCGCCCGGCCCGCCGTACGGCCCGAGAAGAGACAGCCGCCCAGGAACGTGCCCTCCAGGGAGCGGTACCCGTGCACCCCGCCGCCGCCGAAGCCCGCCGCCTCCCCGGCCGCGTAGACGCCGGGCAGCGGTTCGCCGCCCTCGGTCAGGACGCGGGAGGAGAGGTCGGTCTCGAGGCCGCCGAGGGTCTTACGGGTCAGGATGTGCAGCCGCACGGCGATCAGCGGGCCCGCCTTGGGGTCGAGGATGCGGTGCGGGGCGGCGGTGCGGATGAGGCGGTCGGCGATGTACTTGCGGGTCCCGCGCAGGGCGGTGACCTGGAGGTCCTTGGTGTAGGGGTTGGCGATCTCGCGGTCCCGGGCGACGATCTCCCGCCGCAGTTCGGCCTCGTCGATCAGCGGCTCCTTGGTGAGCTCGTTCATCCGCCGGACCAGCGCCGGCAGCGACCGCTCGACGATGAAGTCCGCGCCGTGGTCCATGAACGCCTGGACCGGGCCCGGCGCCCCGGCCCGCCCGCGGCCGATCACATCGCGGACGCTCTTGCCGGTGAGGTCCGGGTTCTGCTCGGAGCCGGAGAGCGCGAACTCCTTCTCGATGATCTTCCGGGTGAGCACGAACCAGGTGTGGTCGTGGCCGGTCCGCATGATGTGCTCGAGCGTGCCGAGGGTGTCGAAACCGGGGAACAGCGGCACCGGCAACCGCTTGCCGCGCGCGTCGAACCACAGGGAGGACGGGCCGGGCAGGATGCGGATGCCGTGCCGGGGCCAGATGGGGTTCCAGTTCTGGATGCCCTCGGTGTAGTGCCACATCCGGTCGCGGTTGATGATCCGTCCGCCGGCCCCCTCGGCGATGCCGAGCATCCGGCCGTCCACATGGGCCGGGACCCCGGAGATCATCCGCTCGGGCGGGGAGCCGAGCCGCTCGGGCCAGTTGGCGCGGACGAGGTCGTGATTGCCGCCGATGCCGCCGGAGGTGATGATCACGGCCTGGGCGCGCAGTTCGAAGGCGCCGGTGACCTCACGGCTGCTGGGCGAGCCGCGCTCGGCCCGGCTGGGCTCCAGGATGTCGCCGGTGACGGTGTCGACCGTGCCCGCGCTGCGGGCCAGCCCCGTCACCCGGTGCCGGAAGCGCAGCTCGACCAGGCCGCGGGCGACGGCCGCCCGCACCCGCCGCTCGAAGGGGGCGACGATGCCGGGGCCGGTACCCCAGGTGATGTGGAAGCGGGGGACGGAGTTGCCGTGTCCGGTCGCGTCGTAGCCGCCGCGCTCGGCCCAGCCGACCAGCGGGAACAGCCGCAGCCCCTGGGCGTGCAGCCAGGACCGCTTCTCGCCCGCCGCGAAGTCCACGTACGCCTCGGCCCAGCGGCGCGGCCAGTGGTCCTCCTCGCGGTCGAACCCGGCCGTGCCCAGCCAGTCCTGCCAGGCGAGTTCGTGGCTGTCGCGGACGCGCAGGCGGCGCTGCTCGGGCGAGTCGACGAGGAAGAGGCCGCCGAAGGACCAGTGGGCCTGGCCGCCGAGCGACTGCTCGGGCTCCTGGTCGAGCAGGATCACCTTGCGGCCGGCGTCGGCCAGCTCGGCGGTGGCGGCGAGGCCCGCGAGCCCCGCGCCGACCACGATGACATCCGCGTCGTACGCCATGGTGTGGTGTCCCGTTCTCGTGAGCCCGCCGACGGCCACCGGCGGTGTGCCGACGGTGTACCGCCGGAGCCATGACCGCCGATCCTGCCTACCGGCTAGTACGGCGTCAACCCGGGGCGTGGGAGCGGTTTCCCGCCGCCGCCGTACCCGTGCCGAATGGTCAACTTCCTCCGCGCAACCTGGGCGTGGAAGAAAGGGTCACATTCGTTCACCGACATTGGACAGGGTTCGGCCAAACGGGCATCATCATCGACCATGGCTGACCGCTCCGTTGAGCACTCAGGGCCGAGGCCCGATGTCGAACGTCGTGTGGTGAACCCGACGCTCATCACGCCCGGCCCACAGCCCCTCGAAGCCGGGCCGCCCGCGGACGAGGCACAGGTGCTACGCGGCGAGGTGATCGGGCCCCGGCACGCCCGCCGCCGCCCGGCGGACAACCGGCGCAAGGCGGCCGCCGGGGCGATTCTGCTGTCGGCCACCGGCGCGGCCACCGCGCTCTTCATGCTCATGGGCAAGGACGCCCGTCAGGCGACGGCCGCCTCCGGCCACGACAGCTCGACGGCCGCGCCGGACGAGCCCGAGGGCCAGGCCGTCCCGTACGCCGAGGCGGCGAAGGGCGAGACCCCGCTGCGCGGCGCCCGCGCCGAGAAGCCCGAACCGCAGCCGCCGGCCACCGCCGCGCCGACCGCTCAGGCCCCGGCCGGCGACACCACGCCGGACAAGCCCCCGGCGTCGTCGTCCGGCAAGGGCCGCTCCACGCCGTCCTGGCCGGGCTGGTCGTCCCGGGGACCGGGGCAGTACGACGACTGGCAGGACGCGGTGGAGGCGTTCGACAGCTGGGCCGAGCAGCAGGCGAGGCAAGGCGGCCAGGACGGCGGCTCCGGGCCGTACGGGCCGGGGCAGGGGCAGGGGCAGGGGCAGGGGCAGGGCGGCGGTTACGGGGACGGTTACGGCGGCGGCCATGGCGGCGGCAACGGCTACGGCGGGGGCTACGGCGGCGGGAACGGCTACGGCGGGGGCTACGGCGGCGAGTACGGGGGCGGCTACGGCGGGGGCCACCGGCGCTGACCACGCCCCCGATCTGCTTGTATGGCGGTATGCCTGATCAGGAACCGCTTTCCGCCGACGAACTGCTGGACATCGTGGACGAGCGGGACCGCGTGGTGGGCCGGGCCCGACGCGGTGACGCCATGGCCCACCGGCTCCGCCACCGCTGCGTCTTCATCCAGGCCCGGGACGCCCAGGGCCGGATCTTCGTCCATCGCCGCACCGCCGAGAAGCTGGTCTTCCCGTCGCTGTACGACATGTTCGTCGGCGGGGTCGTCGGCGCGGGCGAGGGCTACGACGAGGCGGCGCTGCGCGAGGCGGAGGAGGAGCTGGGGGTGCGGGGGCTGCCCGCGCCCGTACCGCTGTTCTCGTTCCTCTACGAGACGCCCGAGCACACCTGGTGGAGCCGGGTCTACGAGGTGCGCTGCGAACTGCCGGTCGATCCGCAGGCCGAGGAGGTCGCCTGGCACGCGTTCCTCACCGAGGAGGAGCTGACGCGGCGGCTGCCGGAGTGGGAGTGGGTGCCGGACGGGTGGGAGGCGTACCGGCGGCTGGTGGAGTGGCGCCGTGAGAAGGTCGAAAGGTGACGGACTCTTCCGGGCCCTCCGAGCCTTCCCGCCACACCGGGCCGCGTGGCGACGGCCGCGCCTCGGCGCTCTCGGACATCCGGCTGTGGTTCGCGCCCGAGCGGCTGCGGGAGGAGGGGAGCACCCCCGACTACCGCTTCTCGCTCGCCAACGAACGGACCTTCCTGGCGTGGCTGCGCACCGCGATGGCGCTGGTGGGCGGCGGGTTCGCGGTCGACCAGTTCCTCCCCGGGACCGGCCGCCCGCTGCGGATCGCGCTGGCGCTCATTCTGCTGGCGGCCGGCGCGCTGTGCGCCCTGCGCGCCATCAGCCACTGGGTGCGCTGCGAGCGGGCCATGCGACGCGGCGAGGACCTGCCGACGTCCCGCTTCCCGATCGCGCTGGGGCTCGCGGTCGGGGTGGTCGCACTGCTGATGGTGATCGTGGCCGCCTTCGGGTGGGGCGGGTGAGCCAGGAGGTGTGAGGCGATGCCGGAGGGGAATGGGACCGACGGATCCCGAACGCGGGACCGGGACCCCGGCCTTCAGCCGGAGCGGACGCGGCTGGCGTGGCGGCGTACGACGCTGGCGTGCGCGGTGGCCGCCTCGCTCGCGGGGCGGCAGACGCTGCACAGCGGTATCGACTCGGTCTCGCTCGTGGTCCTGGCCCTGGTGGTGCTGGCCTGGCTGGCCTTCCTGGCCCTGGCCCACCGCCGCATCCGGGCCATGCACGCGCCCCGGCCGCCCGCCCTGTCCCCGCGGGCGGCCGCGGCCGCGGTCGCCTGCACGGTCGCGCTGGCGGCGCTGGGGGCGGCGACGCTGCGGTAGGGGTGGGCGGGTGCGGGTGCGGCTGGCTGGGGCCGGGGGGCGATTCCCCACCCCGCCCCTTCCCGATACAAGGGGCTCCGCCCCTTGGACCCCACCGGGGCTCCGCCCCGGACCCCGTCCGAGCCCCGCCAGGCGCAGACCGACCCGAACCACGCCCGCCCGCACCCGAACTCCGGACCAGAGCCCGGGGCGAAGCCCCGGCGGGGTCGAGGGGCGGAGCCCCTTGTTCGGGAAGGGGCGGGGCGGGGACCCAGCCCGGCGCGCAGGCCGCCGCGCTCAGTCCACTGTGATGGCGATCTTGCCCCTGACGTGGCCCTCCATGCTCAGACGCTGCGCGTCCGCCGTCTTCTGGAGGGGGAAGACCGCGGAGACCTCGACGCCGAGGGCGCCGCGTTCGGCGAGGTCGGTGAGGTCCTGGAGGTCGTCGGGGTCGGGGCGGACGAAGACGTAGTGGCCGCCCAGGCCGAGTACCGCGGGGTCGGCGATGGAGGCCAGGCGGCCCTCGGGGGCGAGGAGTTCGGAGGAGACGGCGAGCGCGTCGCCGCCGACGAGGTCGAGCACCGCGTCCACCCCGTTCGGGGCCAGGGTGCGGACCCGGTCGGCCAGGCCCTCCCCGTACACCGTCGGCTCGGCGCCCAGCGCACGCAGGTACTCGTGGTTGCGCTCCCCCGCCGTGCCGATCACCCGCGCCCCCATGTGCCGGGCCAGTTGTACCGCCATCGAGCCGACCCCGCCCGCCCCCGCGTGCACCAGCACCGTGTCGCCCTCACCGACCCTCAGCGCCCGCACCAGCGACTGGTACGCCGTCAGGCCCGCCAGCGGGATGCCCGCGGCTTGCGTGAAGGAGAGGTTCCGCGGTTTGCGGGCGAGGGTGCGGACCGGCGCGGCCACGTACTCGGCGCAGGTGCCCCGGGAGAGGAAGTCCTCCCGTACGTACCCGATCACCTCGTCACCGGGCTGGAACTCCGTCACCGCCGGGCCCGGCCGCTCCACGACCCCCGCGACGTCCCAGCCGGGGATGACCGGGAAGACCGCGTCCAGGACCGGTTCGAGGTATCCGGCCTGCGCCTTCCAGTCGACGGGGTTCACGGCGGCGGCCTTGACCCTGATCAGCACGGAGTCGGGGCCGACCTTGGGCTCCGGCCGCTCCCCGTACTCCAGGACCTCGGGGCCGCCGTAGCGGCGGTAGCTGATGGCCTTCATGGTGGCGCTCCTCGCGGTCTTCGCGGTTCGTGCCGGGTTCGCGGCTTCCCGCATAGGCTCCCTGCTTCCTGCGCGGGTTCCCCGTCCCGGCCGGTTCTTGCCCCGCTCCTTCCCTTCGACGCTCCTCCCCCCGACACTCCTCCCCTTCGACGCTCCTGCTCGCCCACCGCCACCGCAAATCCGCACCGATCCAATCCGCGCCCCCACCCCCACCCGCTACGCCGGCCCCTGCACCGCCAGCGGCGGCAGCGCGGCGCGCGGCTCCACGCCGCCGAACCAGAAGGCCAGCAGAAACGCCACGGTGGACTCCAGCAGACGGGCCCGCTCCAGGCCGCCGGCGTCCAGCGGTACGCAGCCCATGTCGCGGACCAGGGTCCGTACGGCCTCCAGGGCGTCCTCGTCGTCCCCGCACAGCGGAACCCCCAGCGGACCGTCGGCGAAGACCGGCGGGGTCAGCCGCCACACCGCGTCCGCGCAGTGGCAGAACCCCTTCACGACCCGCGCCCCCACCGCCCGCGCCGCGATCCGCTCGGCCATGCCCGGTCCGCCCTCGGTGGCGAGGGTGAAGCGGCCGGGGACGATCGCGTTGGTGCAGTCGATCAGCGCCCGGCCGCTCAGCGTGCCCTCGGCCGCGCCCGCCGCCGCCAGGGCCGCCTCGACGCCCTCGTACGCCACCGCCAGCAGCGTCACCTCACCGAATCCGGCGGCCTCGCGCAGGCTCCCCGCCCGCGCGCCGTGGCCGATCCGCGCGGCCAGCGCCTCCGCCTTCGGCCGCGAGCGGCCGCCGATCAGCACCTCGTGGCCCGCCCGCGCCCACTGGGTCCCCAGCGCGTCGGCCATATTGCCCGTGCCCAGCACTCCGATCCGCATCGCGGTCTCCTCGTCCTCGCCCGTCGCAGGGCAGCGACACTAGGAAGTCCGTCGCACACCGCGGGGTGTGCGACGGATGCGCTAGGACAGCCGCCAGGAGGTCATCAGTGAGTGAATCGGCCACGACATCGCGGCCCACCGCCCCGGACGGATTCATCGCCGACTGCCGGGCGCGGCTGGGCTTCGATCTGCTGGCCCGCACCTGGACCGCCGTCGTGATCTTCGGGCTGCGGGAAGGGCCGCGCCGCCCCGGTGAGCTGCGCGAGGCCATCGGCGGCATCAGCGCGAAGGTGCTCAACGACACCCTGCGCCGTCTGGAGGACGACGGGCTGGTGGAGCGGCACCGGTACGCGGAGGCGCCGCCCCGGGTCGAGTACGGGCTGACCCCGCTCGGGGAGACCCTGCTGGGGCCGGTCGCGGCGCTCGGCGCCTGGTCCGTGGAGTACGCGGACGCGGTGGTCGAGGCCCAGGAGCGGGCCGAGCGGCGACGGGAGCAGGGGCGGCAGGGGCAGCAAGGGCGGCAGGGGCGGTAGACCCCGCCCCGGTGGTCCGGTCCCGGCCGGGCCCGCCCCGGCCTCGTAGCCCCCGAACCGCCGCGTCGCACGCCCACGTCACACACCCACGTCACACGCCCACATCACACACCCCGCACCCGAGACCCACTGGACTACATACCGACTGGTCGGCATCATGAGGCGGGACGAACGGTCCGCCCGTTCCCCGGATACGACTACGAGAGAGGTTCGATGAACGCAGGCAATCCCCCAGGGCTCGACCTCGAACGGCTCCGCGCCCACCTCGATCGCGAACGCGCGGGCCTGGTGCGCGGGCCGCTGAGGGCCGGGCTGATCGAAGGCGGCCGCTCGAATCTCACCTACACGGTCACCGACGGCACGTCCCGCTGGGTGGTCCGCCGTCCGCCGCTGGGCCATGTGCTCGCCACCGCCCATGACATGGCGCGGGAGCACCGGGTGATCAGCGCCCTGCACCCGACGGCCGTGCCGGTGCCGGAGCCGGTGCTGCTGTGCGAGGACGAGTCGGTCATCGGATCGCCCTTCTACGTCATGGAGTTCGTCGAGGGCACCCCGTACCGCACCGCGGAACAGCTCGCCGGGATCGGCCCGGACCGCACCCGGGAGGTCGTGCTCTCCCTCGTGGACACGCTCGTGACGCTGCACTCCGTCGACCCGGCCGAGGTCGGGCTCGGCGACTTCGGGCGCCCGGAGGGGTTCCTGGAGCGGCAGCTGCGCCGCTGGGGCAAGCAGCTGGCCGCCTCGCGCAGCCGTGAGCTGGCCGGGATCGACGAGCTGCACACCCGGCTCGCCAAGACGCTCCCGGTCTCCCCCGCGCCCACGGTCGTGCACGGCGACTACCGCCTCGACAACGTCCTGGTGAACGCCGACGACCGGATCACCGCGATCCTCGACTGGGAGATGTCCACGCTCGGCGATCCGCTGACCGACCTCGGGCTGATCGTGATGTACAGCGGTCATCCGAATCTCGCCGACTCCCCCATCTCCTCCACCCAGGGCGCCCCCGGCCACCCCGCCACGGACGAGCTGATCCAGCGCTACGCCGAGGGTTCGGGGCGCGATGTCAGCGGCGTCTCCTGGTACACCGCCTTCGCCTACTTCAAGCTGGCGGTGATCCTCGAGGGCATCCACTACCGCTACACCCTCGGCCAGACCCTCGGCGCGGGCTTCGACCGCATCGGCGACATCGTCCCCGCCTTCATCGACTGCGGCCTCACCACCCTCCAGACCCTCCAGGAGAGCTGATCCCGTCATGGACTTCGCATTCGACGCCCGGACCGAAGAGCTGCGCGCCAAACTGCTCACCTTCATGGACGAGCACGTCCATCCCGCGGAGGCGGTCGTCGAGGGGCAGCGGGCCGCCCTCGACTCCCCCTGGCTGACCCCGCCGATCGTCGAGGAGCTCAAGGCCGAGGCCCGCCGCCAGGGGCTGTGGAACCTCTTCCTGCCCGACGCCGAGTACGGCGCGGGGCTGACCAATCTCCAGTACGCCCCGCTCGCGGAGATCACCGGCCGCAGCCCCCAGCTGGCCCCCACCGCCCTGAACTGCGCCGCCCCGGACACCGGCAACATGGAGGTGCTCGCCCAGTTCGGCGACGAGCGGCAGCGCAAGCAGTGGCTGGAGCCGCTGCTCGCGGGCGAGATCCGGTCGGCCTTCGCGATGACCGAGCCGGAGGTCGCCTCGTCCGACGCGACCAATATCGAGACCCGGATCGAGCGCGACGGCGACGACTACGTCATCACCGGGCGCAAGTGGTACATCTCCGGGGCGATGAACCCCGACTGCAAGATCTTCATCGTGATGGGCAAGACCGACCCGGAGGGCGCCGATGTGCGCCGTCAGCAGTCGATGGTGCTGGTGCCGCGCGACACCCCGGGCGTCGAGGTGCGGCGGGCGATGCGGGTGTACGGCTACGAGGACCACTACCACGGCGGCCACGCCGAGGTGGTCTTCGACCGGGCGCGGGTGCCGGTGAGCAACCTGATCGGCGAGGAGGGCGGCGGTTTCGCCATCGCCCAGGCCCGGCTCGGCCCCGGCCGGATCCACCACTGCATGCGGCTGATCGGCATGGCCGAGCGCGGTATCGAGCTGATGTGCCGTCGGGCGGTGGCCCGGCAGGCGTTCGGCAAGGCGCTCGCCCAGCAGGGGCAGGTCCATGAGTGGATCGCGGACGCGCGGGTGGCCGTCGAGCAGCTGCGGCTGCTGGTGCTGAAGACGGCCTGGCTGATGGACACGGTGGGCAACCGCGAGGCGCACGCCGAGATCCAGGCCATCAAGATCGCGACGCCGCGTACGGTGGTGGAGATCCTGGACCGGGCGGTGCAGTTGCATGGCGCGGGTGGGGTGAGTCAGGACTTTCCGCTGGCCGAGCTGTGGGCCGCGGCGCGGACGTTGCGGCTGGCGGATGGTCCGGACGAGGTGCATCAGCGGTCGCTGGCGCGGCGGGAGTTGAAGCGGTACGCGTAGGTGGGGCGGGGGTTTGTTTCCCCGCCCCGCCCCTACCCGTATCCGGGGGCTCCGCCCCCGGACCGCCGGTCCTCAAGCTCCCCCAGCTACCGCTGGGAGGTGCCCCCTGGACGGGCTGGTTTTACGGCCGCAGTGCGCGCATCAGGAGGTCGGCCAGATGGTCGGCGACCTCCTGGGGGGCCCAGCGGCCGCCGGGCCGGTACCAGGTGCCCAGGTGGTGGACGGAGCCGAAGTGGTAGTCCACCACCAGGTCCGCCGGGGTCCGGGGGCTGAACACCCCGGCCCGCTGCCCCTCCTCGATCAGCGCGCGGAACCGCTCGTGGTAGCGGCGCCGCTCGGCGCGCACCTGCTTGTGCTTCTCCGGGCTGAGTTGGTGCATCGACCGGAAGAAGATGGTCGCGTCGTCGAGGTTCTCGATGGTGGTCACCACGACATCGGCCGCCGCGTCCCGCAGCCGCGTCTCCACCGGCGCGTCGGCGTCCGCGAAGGCGTCCAGCCGCTCCTGCTGGAGCCGGAGCACCCGGCCGTAGATCTCGTGGAGCAGATCGTCCTTGGAGCCGAAGTAGTGGTAGAGCGCGCCCTTCGTGACGCCCGCCGCCTCGACGATCTCCTGTACGGAGGTCCGGTCGTAGCCCCGCTCCGCGAAGAGTCGGGTGGCAGCGGCCAGCAGCCGCTGTGGCACCGGCTGTCCGTCACCGTCCGTCGCTCTGGCCATGGTCGCCACCCGTTCTCTTCCTCTTCTCTCTCATCCTCGCAGTTCCCGCCGGAGGATCTTGCCACTGGTCGTCTTCGGCAGCTCGGGCAGGATCTCCACCTCGCGGGGGTACTTGTACGCGGCCAGCCGCTCCGCACAGTACGCCGACAGCTCGTCCGGTGTGACCTCGGCCCCTGGCCGGAGGCTCACATACGCCTTCACCGTCTCGCCGCGGTACGCGTCGGGTTTGCCGACGACGGCCGCCTCCCGCACGGCGGGGTGAGTGTAGAGCACGTCCTCGACCTCACGCGGCCACACCTTGAACCCCGAGGCGTTGATCATGTCCTTCTTGCGGTCGACCACGTACAGCCAGCCGCCCTCGTCCATGAAACCGATGTCGCCGGTGCGCAGTTCCCCGTCGGGGAGGGCGGCCGCGGTCGCCTCCGGGCGCCGCCAGTAGCCGGGCACCACCATCGGGCCGCGGACGACGATCTCGCCCTGCTCGCCGAACGGCACGTCCCGCCCCTCGTCGTCCGCGATGCGCACGACGGTGTCGGCGCCGGGGACGCCGACGGCGAGGGTGCCGGACACGGGGTCGATGGGGGCGCGGACCCCGGGCGGGACGCTGGCGCAGGGCGCGGTGCACTCGGTGAGCCCGTAGCCGTTGTGCAGATACGGGCCGAAGCCGGACTGGAACCGCTCGACCAGCGCGGGCGGCAGCGGGGCGCCGCCGGAGGAGATGATCCGGAAGGACGAGAAGTGGTCGCGGGTGGCCCGGGGGTGGGCCATCAGCGCCATGAAGGCGGTGGAGGGGCCCACGGTGTAGAGCGGGCGGTGCTCGGCGAAGGCGTCGAGGACGACGCCGGTCTCGAAGCGGTAGGCCAGGGCCAGGGTGCCGGCTCCGGACATGCACGCGCACAGCTCGCAGACCATGCCGGTGATGTGGAACAGCGGGGCCAGCGCGAAGAGCGTGGAACCGGTGGGCAGCTCATGGAGGATGTGCTGCCGGTCGGCGTTGTAGGAGATGTTGCCGTGGGTGTTGGTGGCGCCCTTGGGGGTGCCACTGGTCCCGGAGGTGTAGCTGATCAGCGCGATGTCATCGGCGCCGGGGGCGGGGAGGGAGGGCGGACGGGCCCCGGCGCGGGCGGCCGCGAGGAGGTCCTCGGTGTCCCCGGGGACCGGGATGGGCTGGTCGCGCAGCACCCGCTCGTCGTCGCGGGTCTGGAGGTCGCGGCCGTCGGCGGTGAACGCGATGCGCACCGGGGACGCGGCGGCCGTGTCGCGTATGTAGTCCTCCCAGCCGTGGCGGGAGCAGACCAGGGCGCTCACCTCGGCGTCACCGAGGATGTGCGCCAGCTCGGCGCCCTTGTACATGGGGTTGACCGGGACGACCGTACCGCCCGCCTTCCACGCCCCCAGCAGCGCGAGCACGAAGTGCGGGGTGTTCTGGAGCATGATCGCCATACGGTCGCCGGGCCGGAAGCCGTGCTCGGCGAGATGACCGGCCACGCCGTCGGAGAACTCGTCGACCTCCCGGTAGGTGAGCCGTCCGTCGAAGTAGGCGAGCGCCGGATGGTCGGGGGCGGTGCGCACGGCGTCCCGGAACGCGTGCAGCGGACTCGGCCGCGGGGTGATCCTCTGACGCTGCTTCTCAGTGAGCTGAGCGAGCCATGGCTGGTCCTGGTACGTGGTCATGGGTGCGGCCCTGTCTCGACGGGGTGAGGGTGGTGGGCGGAGGGATACGAAAGATACGGGAGCGCCTCAGCCCGAGGTCCCGGAGGCCGCCTCGAGCGCTTCGAGCTTGCGCTGAAGCTTGTTGATGCCGCCCAGCCAGCGGTCGGTGTCACCGGCGCGGGAGGTGTAGTGGCGGGCCACCTCGGGGTGCGGAAGGATCAGGAAGCGCTCTTCCTCGATCCCCGCGAGGACGGCGTCGGCCACCTGCTCGGGCTCGATCGCGGTGGGCGCCAGCACCAGCTCCCCGGCGGTCCCGGAGGCGGTGAGCATATCGGTGCGCACCCCCTGCGGGCAGACGGCGTGGACGCCGATGCCACGGTGGCGGTAGGTGCCCGAGAGCCATTCGGCGAAGGCGAGCGCGGCGTGCTTGGAGACGGCGTACGGCGCCGAGCCGATCATGGTGAGGATCCCGGCGGCGGAGACGGTGGCCACGAAGCGGCCGCTGCCGCGCTCCAGCCACTCGGGCAGCAGTTCCCGGGCGGCCCGCACATGGGCCATCACATTGACGTCCCAGGACTGCTGCCACAGCGCGTCGTCGGTCTCGGGGCCGCCGTCGTGGCCGACGCCCGCGTTGGCGCAGAAGATGTCGATGGAGCCGCCCAGCGCCTCGCGCGCCGCGGGTACGACACCGGAGGCGTCACCGGGGACGGAGATCCCGCCGATCTCCCCGGCGACGGAGGCGGCCTTGGCGGCGTCGAGGTCGTTGACCACGACCCGGGCGCCCTCGGCGGCGAAGCGCCGGGCGAGGGCGGCGCCGATGCCGCCGCCCGCTCCGGTGACCACTACTCGCGCCCCACGCACGGTACCCACGATTCGCAGCTCCTCGGATCGGCTCGGCTCGGATCGGCTTCCGCCCGGTTCGGATCGTGCCCCGGCCCGGCTTCCGCCCAGCGCAGACTAACCAGTCGGTATGTGCGAACGGAAGGGGCACATCCGCCATCTCGCGGACGGCCGGGGGGTTGCTCAGCGGCGGCGCGCGGGTTACCGGCCGGGGGGGGTTGCTCAGCGGCGGCGGCGCGGGTTACCGGCCGGGGGGTTGCTCGGCGGCGGCGCGCGGGTTACCGGCCGGGGCGCTCCTTGCGCATGACGCTGCGCCACCGCGCGTTCTCCCCGGCGAGCGCGCTCCACAGCACGTTGAGCGGATGGCCGGCGTCCTGCGCGGTGCGCTCCCCGGCCCGTACGAACACCCCGACCAGCACTTCCAGCTCCGGCCCCATGCCGTCGGTCAGCTCCAGGGTGCGCAGCCCGGCCCCGGCCCGGATCCGTCCGTCGGCCACCGCGTCGCCGATGCCCTCGGTGACCAGCACACAGCCGCGCAGCACCCCCGAGGAGAGCAGCTCCAACCCGTACTGCACGGTGTCGATCTCGGCCGCGATGTGCAGCTCCTGGCGGTAGCGGGCGCCGAACCAGCCGCGCAGGAAGCCGGGTATCAGGCCGTCGGCCGAGACCGCGAGCGGCAGCCGGGGCAGCTCGCCCACCGGGACCGAGGGTCCGGGCAGTTCCTCCGCGTCGAGGTTGGTGACCAGGGAAAGGCCGCTGCGCCGCCACTCCATCACCTCGAAGCCGTCGAGCCGGCCGTCGTGGCCCGCCGTGGTGAGGACGCTGCCGCAGACCAGGTCGAGCTCCTTGGCGTCGAGCCGCTGGAGCAGATCCCGGGTGCGCACATGCTCGACCTTGAGCTCGACGCCCCGGCCGTCGAATTCCTCGGTGACCAGCTCCACGGCATTCAGCAGAAAGCCGAGGGTGTAACGGGTCGAGCCGACCACGAGCCGGCTGCCGAGCCGGCGGCGGCAGTCGTGCAGCCCCTCCCGCCAGTCCTCCAGCGTGCCGCGAGCGAGTCCGGCGAGCGACTCCCCGGTCGCGGTGAAGAGCACATTCTGACTGCGCCCCCGTTTGACCACCAGCGGCTCACCGCACAACACGCCGAAGTTCCGGTTCAGCGTGTCCAGTTGTTTCTGCACACTGGACTGCTCCCGCCCCAGCAGCCGGGCGGCGCCCAGCGCGGTGCCCGCCTCATGGACCGCGAGCAACGTCCTGAGCTGGTCCATCGTGGTGTCCAGCAGCGCCGTCGGGTACTGCCATCGATCCTTTAAGGGCATTCCGGCCTTCCGCTCGAAGAGTATTCGGCACCCCAATGACGTTTCCGTTCGCAGCATAGTGCAGCCAGTTGTCATGAACTGATCCCGAGAACAGCGGCGATATTCTTCCGATGGATATTCGGAAATTCCCTATCGCCGGATGGCGACGGAGTCCGGCATTCCAGGTTCCGCCGGTCCCATTCCGGGTAAGTCGAACGGCTGGCCGATTGTCCGACGGCGACCGTATGCGTGTCGTATGGCCAGCGGTCCGGGCAGTTGGGACGATGCACGCACATCGGATCATCCGAGGGGAAAGAACGATGACGGGGATGAGCGTAAGGCCGTACTGGGAGCTGAGATTCGACGCGGACGGGGACGTCGACACCCGGCAGCGGGACCGGCTGCTGGAACAGGCCGCTCAGCAGGAACTCACCGATCTGGTGGTGTTCTCGCACGGCTGGAACAACACCCGGACGATGGCCACACGACTGTACGACCGCTTCTTCGCGCCCTTCCCGGGGCTGCTCGGCGAGGCGGGCCCGGCGCGGCCGGGCTATGTGGGAGTGGTGTGGCCGTCGATGCGGTTCGCCGACGAGTCGCTCGGCGGGTTACCCCGGGAGCGGGCGCCCGGCGCGCCGCCGGGGCTGGACGCGGACACCCACCGGGCGCTGGACGCGGTCTTCCCGGGGCGGCAGCAGATCGTGGCGCGCCTCGCGGAGCTGCTCGCCGAGCGGCCGGAACGGCTGGCGGCGCTGGACGAGTTCGCGGTGCTGGTGCGCGGTCTTGTGCGGGTGCGCGGAATGTCCGGCGGCGCGGGGGACGCGGCGGACACGGACGCGGAGCCGGACGAGGACGGCGTACCGGCGATGTTCGGGCAGGACGTGACGGAGGTCTGCGAGCGGTTCGCCGCCGCGCTCACCGAGGCGCGCGGGAAGACCGACGCGGAGGACCGCGCCGGCTTCGACAGCGGGCTCGGCGGCCTCTGGGACGGGGCGCACGAGCTGCTCCGCCAGGGGACGTACTACGTGATGAAGCGGCGGGCCGGCACGGTCGGGCGCGAGGGCCTCGGGCCGGTGCTCGGCGCCCTCGCGGCCCTGCGGCCCGCGCCACGGCTCCATCTGGTCGGCCACAGCTTCGGCGGCCGGCTGGTGTCGTTCGCGCTGACCGGGATGGCCGAGGGTGCCACGGTGGCGTCGATGACCCTGCTCCAGGGGGCGTTCTCGCACTACGCCTTCGCCGGGCGGCTGCCGCACGCCGACCGCGGCGGGGTGCTGCACGACGCCCCGCGCCGGGTCGGCGGGCCGCTGGTGTGCTGCCATTCGCGCCATGACACCGCGCTGGGGCTGCTGTATCCGGTGGCGTCACGGGTGTCCTGGGACGATGCCTCGCTGCTGCCGGGCGACATCCGCTGGGGGGCGCTGGGGTACGACGGCGTCCAGGCGGTGGAGGGCTGCCCGCGGCTGGAGCTGGCCGAGGCGCTGGACGGCCCGTTCCCGGACGGGGGCTGTGTGAGCGTCGATGTCTCCGAGGTCGTCCGGCACGGTGTGCCACCGGCGGGGGCGCACAGCGACATCTGCCATGAGGAGCTGGCCCGGGTGGTGCTGCGCGCGGGCCGGATCGGAGCGGGGTAGCGGACCGGGATAACGGACCGGGATAGCGGACCGGGGGCGGGGCCCCGCCGGATGCGAGGCCCCGCCCCTCATGGCCTCAGCGGTGCGCCGGGAACTCCACGACCTGCTGGAAGGTCGGCCGGTTCTGCCAGCTGATCTTGTCGTGGGTGAGTCCGCCGACCGGCCGCTGGATGATGGCGTCCGCGCACCACTGGTCGCCCGCGGAGCAGTTGTCGTCCCCGGGGTAGACCTGGGCGGCGGTCTTGCCCACGGCCGCCTTCAGGCTGGTCAGCAGGGCGTCACGGCAGGCGCCGAGCTGCCCGCCGCCGCAGTACGGACGGGCCAGCGGGCCCTTGACGTCCTCGCCGAGGACCATGCGCAGATCCTTGTCGACATAGGACCACCAGCCGTACTGGAAGGACGATCCGGCGTGCGAGCCGGTGGGGCCGTGTCCGGCCGAGGGCGATTCGTCGACGGCCAGATTGGCGCGCAGCGCGTCCCAGAGCCCGTCGCCCAGGCCGGACTTGAACTCGGCCTCGACCAGCAGCGGCCACCAGGCGTCCATGATCCGTACCGCGTCGGCGTGCCCGTAGGTGTGCGAACCGGCGCTGGTCTCATGGCGCTGTGCGCCCGCCGACTGCCAGGAGTCCAGCTCAGTCACGGCGGTGGCCAACTGGGGGTCGTCGATGGGCTGGGAGCGCACCACCTTCAGCAGCTCCGGCAGCACGTCCTCGCCGCGCAGATCGGTGACGGCGGCCTCGGCCATGGCCCGGGTGAGCGCGGAGCGGGTGACACCGCCCTTGCGGACCAGGGCCCGCACCCGGTCGTCGAGGAGGTTGCCGCGGTGCACCGAGCCGTTGCCGAACCCGGCCGCGCTGTAGTCCTTGGCCAGTTTGTTGTTCCAGCTGATGTAGTAGTCCTGGTCGATGGACTGGGGGTGTTCGGCGGGCGGGGTGGCGGCCGCGGTGTTGTCCTTCGGGTCGAAGTCCCGCCACTCATAGGCGGGTTCGGCCTTCACCGGCAGCGAGGAGTCGACGTCCGCGGCGCGCACCGGGTTGAGCCCGCTGTTGTAGTACCCGGTCTGCCGGGAGTCGGCGTAGAACCAGTTGAAGGTGTAGTTGATGTGCTGCGCCGCGCTCTGGAAGGACTTGGCGTCGGTCACATAGCCGGGGTCGTTGAGCATCTGGAAGCCGATGATGGAGTCGGCCTCGTGGCGGTAGGTGGAGCGCAGCATGGTGTAGGCCACCGGTTTGCCGCCGACCGTCGCGCGATGGGTGACCAGCCCGTACTTGGTGCGGTAGACCTGCATCCGGTACGAGCCGGCGGCGGTGGAGTCGGCGAGGGTGGGCTTCCAGGCGTTGCGCCGCTCCAGCTTGTCCATCGGCACGCAGTCGCCGCGGTAGCGGTAGTACGTGGAGTCCCTGGACGGCGCGGAGCCGTCCGGGGAGCACAGCTCGACCGCGTAGGTGTCGGTGATGTCCTGGGCGGAGGTGGTGGCGCTCCAGGCGTAGTCCTGGCCCCGGCCGAGCTGGATGTACATCCCGACCCCCGCGAAGGAGGCGCCGCGGGCGCTGATCCCCGGGCCCTGGATCTCCTGGAGCATCAGCAGCTGCGGGGCGAAGTAGCCGGTCTGGGGGCCGAAGACGGCCACCGGATGGCCGCTCGAGGTGTACTTGCCGGAGACCACGAGCGCGTTGGACATGCCCTTCTTGCGGCTGAACAGATCGCGGGGCAGCACCCCGTCGTCGTAGATGCCGCGCAGCGGCTCCAGCGACGACTTGGGGGCCTTGACCTTGGTGCGGGCCTTGGTGGCGGCGCCGCCCTCACGGTCGTAGACAAGCTGTTCGGGGGTGACCGAGCCGGCGTCGGGCAGCGCGGTGCCCTTGGGGTCGGCGGGCTTCCCGGCGTACGGGAAGCTGCCGTCCCGCACGGTCAGCGCCGCCTCCGGGTCGTTGCGCTCCCGGAAGGACTCCCACACCTTGGCGCCCTCGGCGAGGCCGTACTTCTGCTGGGCGGCGAGCAGCGAGAGCGCGCCCTCCACCTCGCCGCCCCCGCCGTTGCCGAAGAGCGCGCCGACGACCGAGGCGAGGGCGATCAGGTCGGTGAGCTTGAACGGCTGGATCTCACCGGCGTTGGTGATCGCGTCGATATGGCCGGTGAGCACGTACTCCCCGGGGAAGTACCGGCCGTCCTTGGACTTCTTGGCGTAGGCGTTGATGCCGTCGACATACGCCTGGGCGTCGGCCAGCGCCTGGCGGCCGCGCTCTCCGCCGTGGCTGAGGATGTAGTCGATCTGCGCCTGGTAGTCCTCCTCGGTGTACGGCGCCTGGCGGAAGAAGTCCTGCTCCAGGCCCTGGTTGGCGGGGGCGCCACCGGCGAACGAGGTCAGCTCGCCGCGGCCCACGTGGCGGAAGAGGTCCATCAGCCACAGCCGGTCCTGGGCGGCGGCGTACCCGGCGCCGAACTCGGTGCCCTCGCGGGTGGTGCCCTGGATGTGCGGGACGCCGGTCTTCTTGTCGCGGGTGATCGTGACGTCGTCGCGCGGCTTGGTCACCGAGGCGACCTGGTCGGCGGGGACTCCGAACGAGGAGTCGTTGAAGAAGCTGTTCAGCTTGTCGTCGGTGAGGGTGGGGTAGCCGCTCGCCAGATTGTTGTACGGGCCGAGCTGGTCGGCGCTGTGCTCGGGGTGGGTGCCCAGCACCCGGTTGGCGAGGATGTCGGCGAGGGTGGCGTTGCCGGTGGCGCCCGGCGGGAGGATGTCGGAGCACTGGCCCCGGCAGTAGTCGGTGGCCGCCGCGGCGGGCTGCGCCCGAGCCGGCTGGGGCACCGGGGCCGCGAGGGCGATGCCGAGGCCGAGCGCGGCGGCCGCGGCGAGCACGGTACTGGTGAGCCTGCGGGTTCTGGTGGGCCTGGGGGTTCGTCGTCGCATGTGCGCTCCTCCCGATTGCCGTCGGACGGAGGTTACCGGCGGTATCAGCGGCCCGGAAGATGAGCGGACGTCAACTTCTCTCCGGTTGCGGACGGATGAGGACTGCCCGCGAAGATCCAGGGAATTCGATGGATCCGGATCGCGCTGCGTTACGTCCATTCGACAACGAGTCGGGTCCGCAACACGCGGAGGTGGTAGGAAGTGGCCGGTTTCAGAGCACTCGCACGAGAGGTTCGCAATCCACGCAGACACATCACCGCTCGGCGCACATCGCTGCGCAAATGCCTGGAACGGTTCGCGCCGTACGGGCACCGGGCGACCTGGCATCATCTGTGCACCCGCTCCGGGATCACCCCGGAGGATCGCAGGCCGGACCCCCTACTACTGCTCACCGCCCTTGAGGAGCTCGAGGAGGCCCGCACACTGTGGCTCGCGTACGAGGCGGACTTCGCCGCCCGGCGCAGGCAGGAGAAACTTCTCGGCATCCGGCAGCCGAGCGCTGTCGACGACTGGCATCTGCGCACCTGGGGCGGATGCGACATCATTCCCTGCGAAAGCCCCTCGACCCATCCCGACGACCGCCTCGCGGATGTGCTGCGACGGCTGATCGCGGCGATGGAATCGGGCCCGGGGGCGGCCTGCCCGGTCTGCGCACGGGCGGGCCTGGTCTGGCGCGAGGACCTGGACCGCTACCCCTCGGCCGGACCGGTCTGCGCGGACTGCGGCATCGTGGTGCCGCTGCCGCTGCTGACCACCGAGGCCCTGGCGGCGACCCGGCGCGCGGTCCGGATGAACCGGTACGCCACCGTATGACACCCGGCCGCCCCGGCCGGGAGCGCGCTCGTCGGAGCCTTTGAGCACCGGACACGAACCGGCGAGCGCGCCGGAATCCCCTGAGACGGCCGTCGATCGCCGATGGCCGCCGGCACTCCCCATCGTTCGCCGACGCACGCCTACGGCCGCGTCGGCGCGGCCGCGTTGACAGGGTCCTGGTCAGCCGACCATGCTGAGCAGTCGCTTAGTGAGTGGTTGCCCGGGAGGCACGCATGGCAGAGCCCAGGATCTTCACCTCGCCCGATGAACTGCGGTCCGCGGTCGGCGAGGAACTCGGCCCCAGCGACTGGCTGGAGATCGACCAGAAGCGCATCGATCTGTTCGCCGAGGCGACCGGCGACCACCAGTGGATCCATGTGGACCCGGAGCAGGCGGCCGCCGGTCCGTTCGGCACCACGATCGCGCACGGCTATCTGACGCTGTCCCTGCTGCCGTCGTTCACCCCACAGCTGCTGGGGGTCGAGGGCGTGCGCATGGGCATCAACTACGGGGTCAACAAGGTCCGCTTCCCCTCCCCCGTCCCGGTCGGCTCCCGGCTGCGCGCCACCGGCCGGGTCGTGGAGGTGGCGGAGGTCAAGGACGGTCTGCAGATGACGCTGACGGTGACCCTGGAGCGGGAGGGCGGCGACAAGCCGGTGTGCGTGGCGGAGTCCGTGGTCCGCTTCTACAGCTGACGGCTGATGACGACGGCTGACGGCGGCTGACGGCTGCGTATCGCCGCGCTACGGCCGCCGGTTCGCGGCGGTGACCGGCAGCCGCAGAGTGGCCGGCTCGAGTCCCCGCGCTGTCGCGGTGAGCGTGACGCGCCCGGGTGACGTGGCCGGGCGCAGGATCGCCCCGCCGGTCCACTCCGCGGCGCGTCGCGGGTCGGCCGCCGCTCGTGGGACGCCGAGCATCGCGAGCCCGACCGCTCCCGCGGCGCCCGCCGAATACGCGCGGCACGGTGACATCCGCGTCGTCTTACGGCCGTCCGTCCTGGTGCTCGCCGTGGGCCCCCACCATGCGCAGCACCAGGCCCGCGTAGAGGTCGCCGACCTCGTCGGGGGTGCTGCGCCCGGCGGTGTTGAACCAGCGGGCGACGTCGATGCACAGGGACAGCACCGCGACCGTGGTGCCGCGGACGTCCGCGACGTCGAAGACGCCCGCCTTCACCCCGTCCTCGATGATCGAGCGCACCGCCCCGTCCGTGGCCTTGCGGACCGCGATGACCTCGGCGTGGTGCTCCTCCGCGAGCGCGCCGAGCTCGTACTGCACCACGCGCGCGGTCGTGTGGTGCTCGGCGTGCCAGCGGACGAACGAGCGGACCGCGTCGGCGAGCCGCTCGGCGGGGGTGCCCTCGCTGTCCCGCGCCCGCTCCACGATCGTCAGGGCGCGCTCATGGCCGACCTTGCTGATCTGGTAGAGCAGCTCTTCCTTGGTCTTGTAGTGGATGTAGAGCGCGGCCGGGCTCATTCCGGCGCGGCTGGCGATGTCCCGGGTGGTGGTGGCGTGGTAGCCACGCTCCGCGAAGGCGTGCACGGCGGCGCTCACCAGCCGCCGGGCGGCGTCGGGGGTGATGTCGCCCCAGGGCTCGGCCTTGCCTCCGGTGTTCTTGGGCTCCGCGTCCATGGCGGACACCCTACACGGAGAGTGAGCAAGCGCTTAGGCCCCGTCCGGGGCTGCGGCGGACGCTCAGCGGGCCGCCGCCGTCTCAGTGCCCGCCCGGCCGGGAAACTCCGCGCCCACCGCCCGACCAGCGCTACGCGCGCTTCGCCTCGGGGGACGCCGTCTACTTCTCCGTGGTGCCGGAGACGGCCAGCGATGCGTGGCACTCCAGTGAAGGGGCAGACCGGGGCAGGAGCCTCAAGCGAAGTGCTCCGGGTTCGCCTTCAGGTGGCCGGTCGCCCACGCGTGCGCGGCGACCTGCTCGTCGCTGGGCTCCCCGGTCTGCCCACACACCGCGCACTGCATGGCGAACGTGAGCGGTTCGGCGTCAGGCTCGGTGTCGGGGACGAGCTGGAACTCACGGAAACGGTACGTGGCCCGGATCATACCCGCCCCCTTCCAGAGAGAGCGCTCCTCTTGCTGTGGTCGGGGTGGCGCTTGAGTAACACGGCACAGTCGGTGACCTTGCTCAGGTCCCCCGCCTGACGCGCCTCTTCCTGCTCGCGCTCCAGGCGGGCGCACTCCGCACAATTCGCGCTCATGACACCCCGGCCGCTGACACCCCGGCCGCACGTCGTGCCTCTTCCAGCCGTCGCGCTATGTCGCACGACTGGTCGGGCGTGCACGTCTGGCACTCGGCCCGGTGCATGAGGTACGCCGCTTGAAGTTGCTCAATGTCAGCGGCGCGGGGGTGTTCGGAGACTTCACGCTCAGGCAAGGCAAGCACCCGCTGGACGAAGATCGTCCGGGCGTGCCTGACCTTCCTTGCTCCAGAGGTGGGGCATGAGCAGGGCGTACGGTCCGCCCCGGCAGAGGTGGACGCCTACGCGGTCGGTGGCCGTATCTCGTACCAGCGTCCCCACATTCGGGTGATCGTGGCTACTCTTGCGCACGGCTGCCTGTCCTTTCTCTCATGTGTGCAGGTGGCCCGCGCCCCCGGACGTTGGCCCGTCGCGGGGGCACCCTTGGGGGCGCACTGCACGTGCTCCATGAGCTTCGAGGCGGCAGACCTCCGAGAGAACCGCGAACGGGGAACCCCGCAAGCCACTTTGGGGAACCCCATCGCAGAGAACTCGGGGCTACCCTGGGGAGATCACTTCCGTCCTTGCTAGGCGGCTCATGGACGAACGCGAGATGCAACGCGCCGGCTATCCGCTGACGATTCCTGACGTGCTGCTTCGGAGTGAGGCCATGCAACGGGCATGCGCCACCCGCAACTTCCGGGAGATCTTCCGCCTCATCAACATGGGAAGGATCGCCAAAGTCAACCGGCATGGATCGCATCAGCGTTGAGACTATGGGAGAGTACAAGCCAGATGCTCTACCGGTAACGAATCCTCCGGCCCACCTCACCGTTACATCAGCCAGTTCGGGATTTGCTTTACCAGGTAGTGCCAACTCTCGTCGGACGGGGAACCTCCGGGGCGGAACCGCCCGGTGCCTTCGCCAACTCCGGGCCGTCGCTCTTGTTGCGCCGTCGGCGCTGGTCGCTGCGCTTCGGGACGGGCCCTGGCATGGTGTTGCCTCCCGTCAGTCAACCGAAGCTCGGACGACACGACCGTGAGAACCGCCTCTTCGCCAAGGGTGACGTCCTCGTCCGGTTGCGGGCCGCCCTACAGCGGTTCCGCCTCCGTCGCGGCGTACTCCTCGCGCAGGGTGTCCAGCACGGGATGGTCCGGGTCGAACTCCACCCCGTCGATCGACCGGATCGGCCGCACCCCCACCCCCGCGTTGAGCGCGAACGCCGCGCGCAGTTCGCCGAAGTGGTCGCGGGTGATCCGCTCGGTGTGCTGCGGGCCGCCGTGGCCGCGGCGGAGCAACTCCTGGGTGACGCCGGGCAGGCACGTGGCGTCCGGCCACAGCAGGCGGTCGCCGTCGAAGAACCCCACGTTCCAGGTCGCGCCCTCGGACACCGCGCCCCGCTCGTCCGTCAGCAGCACATCGTCGTAGCCGTCGAGCTGGGCCATGCGGCGCAGCCGCAACAGCCCGAACAGCCCGACGTGTTTGACCTCCGGCAGGTCGCGGCGGTGCGCGGCGGTGCGCACGCTCAGCGGCGGCAGCGAAGGGGCGGCGGCGGGCCGGGTGGTGACCAGGATCCGCGGCGTGGCCTGGGCCCCGGGCCGCTCCAGCCCGAGGTCGGGGTCGTACACGGTCACCCGGACCGTGAGCGGAACCGTGGCGTCCGCGACCGCGCGCCGGGCCAGTTCGCGGATCCGGTCCCGGTCCGGTTCGGTGCCGAACAGCACCCCGCAGTCCCGTACCAGCCGGTCCAGGTGGAGGGACAGCCCGCGCACCCGCCCGTCCGCCACCCGCATGGTGGTGAAGTGGCCGTAGTTGGTCATGGCCAGCGCCGTCAGCTCGCGGATGCCCGCCGGTTCCCCGTTCAGCTCTGTCATGGGGCCAGTCTCGCAGCCGGGAGGGGGCGGCACGCCCGTGCGGCCACCGCATAGGATCGGGCCCATGCCCGATCTCGTATCCGTCAACTACCGCAAGTACGACGGCACTCTGCACTGGAACCTGCGGATGCGCAGGCTGGGCGAGGACGACCACGGCGTCTGGCTGGGGCTGCCCGGCGGCGCCGTCATGCGCAAGGGGTACGGCCCGATGGTGTCGCTTCCCTGCGCGCATGTGCTCCTCCTCCCGCGCGACGCGTGGTGGACCGCGGTGTTCAACGCCCCGCCCCGGGAGACCGAGATCTACTGCGACATCGCCACGCCTCCCGAGTGGCTCTCCTCCCACGAGGTCTCGATGGTGGACCTGGACCTCGACGTCATCCGCAAGCGGACGGACGGCTCGACCCTGATGGACGACGAGGACGAGTTCGCCGAGCACCAGGTGCGGTACGGCTATCCGCCGGACGTCATAGCGGAGGCCGAGGCGGCGGGGCGGTGGCTGATGGACGCGGTCGACGGGCGCGCCGAGCCGTTCGGGGACGCCTCCAGGGCGTGGCTTGGCATGGTCGACGGCGAGCGCCGCTGAGACCGGCTCACCGCCGCCTCACCGGGGTCGCCGTCCCGTGCCCCGCCAGGCCGGGGACTCCTCCGTACGCCGTGTGACAGGCCGCTTCTCCGGCACCGGCCGGTCCCCGGCGGGATCCGCGGCCGGGCGGGCGCGCAGCGGCCGGACGGCTGTCGCCGCGGATATCAGGAGCAGCCCGCCCAGCATGACGAAGGGGGCGGCGGTGCCCGCGAGGCCGGCGAGCACACCGGCGGAGGCGGGCGCGGCCACCTGGCCGAGCCGGTTGCCGGTGAGCCGCAGCGCGAGGGCCGTGCTGCGCGCCCCCTCGGGGGCCGCCTGGACGACGGTGGTCATCGACAGCGGCTGGCCGACGCCGAGGCAGAAGCCGAGCCCGGCCAGCAGCACCCCGAGCGCCCAGGCGGGCAGCGGCAGGGCGATGCCCGCGCACAGCAGCGCGGCGCCCAGACAGCTGACGGCCATCAGCACGGTGCGGCCCATCAGCCGGATCATCGGGGTCATCACGAGCCGGCAGGCCACCGTCGCGGCGGCGCGCAGGCTGAGCAGCACACCGACGACCGCGGGCGAGATACCGCGCTGTTCGCCGACGACCGGCAGATAGGCGGTGAGGATGTCCGTGGCGGAGAGCACGGCGAGGCTGATGAACATGCCGGAGGCGACGCCGCGGGTGGTCAGGATGGACCGTACCGAGACCTTGCGGGCCGGGGCCTGCTTGGCCGGCCCGGCCGCCGCCGTACCGTCCGTACCGTCCGGGCGGCGCTCGATGCGCCACAGCGAGGTGACCGAGAAGGCCGCGAGGGCGGCGGAGACGAACAGCGCGGCGGCGCTGGTGCGGCCCATCGCCCCGTCGTGTTCGGAGACCACCAGACCGGCCGCGATGGGCCCGATGAGCTGGCCGAGCGAGGCGCCGATGGTGAAGTGGCCGAAGTTGCGGTCCTGGTCCTCGGGCGCGCTCTGGCGGGCCACGATGGACTGGGCGCCGATGACGAACGACAGATGGCCGAGGCCCATCACCCCGCTCCACGCGGCCATCGCGGGCAGCGATCCGGCCGTCCCGCTGAACGCGCAGCCGGTGGCGATGAGGGCGACCCCGATGGGCAGCAGCGGGGCGCACCGCCCGTGGTCGGTGCGGCGTCCGAGGGGTACGGCGGCGAACAGCGGCAGCAGGGCGTAGACACCGGCGATCACACCGATGGCACGGGCGTCGGCACCGAGCGCCAGCGCCCGGTAGGAAACGGCCGGCCGCGCCATGCTCACCGCCCCCTGGGCGAACGAGAAGGCGATGACAAGGCGCAGCAGCCAGCCCCTACCGGGCTCCGAGATCTTCACGGCTCAGATGATGCCGAACGCCAGACCGGCGGCGAGCACCACCAGGGAGGTGAGCGCCGCCCATTTCACGGTGAACCGGGTGTGGTCGCCGAATTCGACCTTCGCCATGCCGACGAGCACGTAGACGGCGGGGACCAGCGGGCTCGACATGTGCAGGGCCTGTCCGACGAGCGAGGCGCGGGCTATCTCCAGCGCGGAGACCCCGTGCGCGGCCCCGGCCTCGGCGAGGATCGGCACGATGCCGAAGTAGAAGCCGTCGTTGGACATGAAGTAGGTGAGCGGGAGGGACAGCACACCGGTGACGATGGCCATGTGCGGGCCCATGCCCTCGGGGACGCCGTCGACCAGCCAGCGGGCCATGTGCTCGACCATGCCGGTGCCGGTGAGGACGCCGGTGAAGACGGCCGCGGCGAAGACCATTCCGGAGACGTTGACGACGTTCTCGGCGTGCGCGGCCACCCGCGCCTTCTGGTCCTTCATGTTGGGGAAGTTGACGGTGAGCGCGACGGCGGCGGCCAGCAGGAAGAGGACCGGGATCGGCATGGTCTCGGTCACCATCAGGGCGAGCAGCGCGACGGTCAGGGCCGCGTTGAACCAGTAGAGCTTGGGGCGCAGGGTGGCGCGGTGGGGGTCGAGCCCCTTGAACTCGTCGTCGTCCTCGCCCTCGTGGGAGGAGGAATCCGAGGAGCCGGTGCCGTTCGTGGACGGGGCCTCCGCATCGGTGCCGGAGCCCGCGCCGCCGCCGGTGAGCGCGGCCTTGCCGCCGTTACGGCCCTTGGCCCCCTTGCCGCCGGAGCCCGCGCCGACCAGCACCTGCTCCGGGTCGCCCGCGGTGACCTCGTCCAGCGTCAGCACGCCGAGCCGCTTGCGCTCCCGCAGGCCCAGGCCGTAGGAGAGGGCGATCACGAAGAGCAGGCCGACCGCGAGGGCCGGGATCATCGGCACGAAGATGTCACTGGCGTCGACCTTGAGCGCGGTGGCGGCGCGGGCGGTCGGACCGCCCCAGGGCAGCGTGTTCATCACGCCGTTGGCCATGGCCGCGACACCGGTCATCACCACCAGGCTCATCTTCAGCCGCCGGTAGAGCGGCACCATGGCCGAGACGGTGATCATGAAGGTGGTGGAGCCGTCGCCGTCGAGCGAGACGATCGCCGCGAGGATCGCGGTGCCGACCACCACCCGCATCGGGTCCGCCTTGCAGAACCGCAGGATGAGCCGGACGATCGGGTCGAAGAGGCCGACGTCGATCATCACCCCGAAGTAGATGATCGCGAACATCAGCATGGCGGCCGTGGGTGCCAGATCGCCGACGCCCTTGAGGACGTAGTCCCCGAGGTGGGCCCCTTTCCCGACAAGCACACAGAACAGCGCGGGGATGAGCACCAGGGCACCCATCGGGGACATCTTCTTCATCATGATCAGGACAAGAAATGTCGCGATCATGACGAAGCCGAGGATGGTCAGCATATTGGCTACCTCACGTTCGCCTTTGAACTCCCCCAGAATTGGCGGTCGAGGCGACGTTAGGTGCGGCAACTTTCCGTTAACAAGGTCTTGACGCGTGAGCAATAAGCGCAAAACCCCAGGTCAGTGCCGTAGCGAGGGTGATACGCGCACCGGGTGGCCATTGAGCACCGCCGTCCCCGAGAGCGGATCCAGCCGTGAGCCGTCGAAGAGCTGGTTGACGTTGACCCCGGGCCGGGCCCCGGCCACGGACAGCCGGACGCCGGGGCGGGCATGGCCCCAGCCGTGCGGCAGGCTCACCACTCCGGCCCGTACCGCGTCCGTCACCTCGACCGGCACCTCCAGCTCCCCGCCCTCGCCCTTGACCCGGGCCAGACCGCCGTCGGCCAGCCCAAGACGGGTGGCGTCCTCGGGGTGCACCTGGAGGGTGCAGCGGTTGCTGCCGCCCATCAGGGCCGGGACGTTGTGCATCCAGCTGTTGTTCGAGCGCAGATGGCGGCGGCCGACCAGGAGCAGCCCGGAGGGCCGGTCGGCCAGCGACCCGCGCAGCCGCTCCGCGTCGGCGGCCAGCGGCTCCGGGCACAGCTCCACCGTGCCGCTGCGGGTCTTCAGCAGCCCCGGAACGCGCGGCCGCAGCGGACCCAGATCGATGCCGTGCGGATGGGCGAGCAGCTTCGCCAGGCTCAGCCCGTCCGGGTCGGCGCCGAAGCCGTCGCCGTACGGGCCCAGCCGCAGCATCATGTCCAGCCGGCGCTCGGGGCCGTCCACCCCGGTCAGCAGCGCGGCCAGTTCGCCGGGGTCGCGTCCGTGCACCGGCGAGGACGGGTCGGCGACCTCCTTGCCGAGGGTCCCCTGGATCGCCATCGCGTCCACCGCCTCCGGATCGGCGCCGCCGTTCCCCCTCACACACAGCACCAGCCGCGCCAGGATGGCGCTCTCGCTCAGCCGGTCCGCCTCCAGCGGGATGGCGGGGCGGGTGTAGCGGACCTGGTTGCGCACGGCCAGGCTGTTGAAGGCGTAGTCGAAGTGGGGGCTGCGGCTGGGCGGGGGCGGGGGCAGCACCACATGGGCGTGGCGCGAGGTCTCGTTGAGGTACGGATCGACGCTGACCATGAAGTCGAGCCCGGCCAGCGCCCGGTCCAGGCGGTCGCCGTCCGGCGCGGAGAGCACGGGGTTGGCCGCGAGCGCCAGCACCGCCCGTATCCGCCCCTCGCCCGGGGTCTCGATCTCCTCGGCCAGCGCGACGGTGGGCAGTTCGCCCTTGGCCTCGGGGTATCCGCTGACCCGGCTGTGCCAGCGGCCGAGCGCGAACCCCTTCCCGGGCCGCGCCGGGCGCTCCCGGCGGCCGGTCGCGGCGAGCGGGAACATCATGCCGCCGGGCCGGTCCAGCTGCCCGATGAGCGCGTTGATCACATCGACCAGCCAGCTGGTGAGGGTGCCGAACTCGACGGTGGTGGAGCCCACTCGCCCGTACACCACGCCCTTGGACGCGGCGGCCAGCTCACGGGTGAGGGCGCGGATCTCCCCGGCGGGCACGTCGCACGCCTCGGCCACCGCCTCCGGCGGGAAGTCCGCGGCCAGCCGCCGCACCTCCGCCACCCCGCTGAGGTGCTCGGCGAGCGGGCCCGGGGCCACCAGGTCCTCGGCGAACAGCACCTGCACCATGGCGAAGAGCAGCAGGGCGTCGGTGCCGGGCCGGATCGCCACATGGCGGTCGGCCAGCGCGGCCGTACGGGTGCGCCGGGGGTCGATCACCACCAGCCGGCCGCCGCGCCGCCGCAGCGCCCGCAGCCGCCCGGGGAAGTCGGGGGCGGTGCACAGACTGCCGTTGGAGTCCAGCGGGTTGGCGCCGAGCATCAGCAGATGGTCCGTACGGTCCAGATCGGGCACCGGAAGCGCGTTGGCGTCCCCGTACAGCAGTCCGCTGGAGACATGCTTGGGCATCTGGTCGAGGGTGCTGGCGCTGAAGACGTTACGGGTGCGCAGCGCGCCGAGCAGCAGCGGCGGATAGAGCCCGCCCGCCACGGTGTGCACGTTGGGGTTGCCGAGCACGACCCCCACGGACTGCGGCCCGTGCTCGCGCAGCAGCGGGGCCAGCCCCTCCGCCACGGCCGCGAACGCCTCGTCCCAGCCGGTCTCCACGAGCCGCCCGGCCCGGCGGACGAGGGGGCGCCGCAGCCGGTCGGGGTCGGCGTCGAGCTGACCGAACGCGGCACCCTTGGGGCAGATGAAACCGCGGCTGAAGACGTCCTCACGATCGCCGCGGGCCCCGGTCACCCTCCCCTCGTCGATGGTGAGGGTCAGCCCGCAGGTGGCCTCGCAGAGCGGGCAGATACGCGGGGCAGTGCTCATCGGTCTCTCCCAGGGACGGCGGCGAGGCCGCGATGACGCGCCGGACCCGCTCACCATACCGACTGGTAGGCATGTCGGGGAGGGATCGGCGGGAACTCCCGGTCGACCGGGGCTCCAGCGGCCCCCGGATCAGTCCAGGACCCGGGCCAGATAGGCCCGTAGCAGCTCCTTCGTCTCCGCCACGATCGCCGGATCACCCTCCGGGTCCACCCGGAACGCCAGCCGCAGCAGCGCGTCCGCCGTCTCGACCGCGAGCAGGAAGGCCACGCGCAGCCGCTCCTCGGTCACCTCGTCCCGTCCCGTCCCGAGCCGGTCGGCGAGCAGCGTCCGCAGCCGGTCGGCGACCAGATGGTTGGGCTGCTCGGGCGGCGCGGTGGCCGGGACCGGATGGCCGAACTCGATGAGCGCGAAACCCGGCGCCCCGCGCTTCATCGCCAGATACTCGTCCACGACGACGTCCATCGCCTCCCGCCAGCCGCCGCCCCCGTCCGGTCCGGAGCCCGACGCGGAGTCGGAGGCCGAGTCGGAGGCCGAGTCCGCGGCGGCCAGCCGCCGGGTGATCCGCGCGGCGTACTCGTCCAGATTGCGGTGGGCCAGGGCCTCGGCCATCGCCCGCTTGTTGGAGAAGAAGCGGTAGACCGAGCCGATGGGCACGTTGGCGCGCTCGGCGACGGCCCGGGTGCTCAGCTCTTCGTAGCTGATCTCGTCGAGAAGCTCGGCACACGCGTCGAGGATCCGGCCGAGGCGCTCGGCGCTGCGGCGCTGGACCGGATGGCGGCGGAGGGGCGGTATGGGCACGCCACCATCCTGCCCGATCATTGACGAGCCCGGGTTTCGATTCCTATCGTCTGACAGAGGAATCAAGTGAAAACAAGTGGTGTGCGGCGGAGCGGTGGGAGCGCGCGATGGGCGACGGCACGGGGATCCAGCACGGCGATCGGCACGTCAGTCAGCGAGGACACGAGCAGGGCATCGAGCGGGCGCGCAAGACGGCCGAGGAGCTGGTCTACGCCTCCGGTTTCGGCAATGAGCACAGCAGCGAGGCCGTGCCCGGCGCGCTGCCCATCGGCCGCAACTCCCCCCAGCGCGCCCCGCTCGGCCTCTACGCGGAGCAGCTGAGCGGCAGCGCGTTCACCGAGCCGCGCGCCACCAACCGGCGCTCCTGGCTGTACCGCATCCGGCCCTCCGCCGCGCATCCGCCGTTCACCCGGATCGGGGGCGGCGCGCTGCGCGGGGCGCCCTTCACCGAGGCCGCGCCCGACCCCAACCGGCTGCGCTGGGACCCGCTGCCGGAGCCGCCGGAGGGCACCGACTTCCTGGCCGGGCTGTGGACGCTGGGCGGCAACGGCGACGCCACCCAGCGCGCGGGCATGGCCATCCACCTCTACGCCGCCAACGCGCCCATGACCGACCGGGTGTTCAGCGACGCGGACGGCGAGCTGCTGATCGTCCCCGAGCGGGGCGGGCTGCTGCTGCACACCGAGTTCGGCCTGCTGCGCGCCGAGCCGGGGCATGTGGCGCTGATCCCGCGCGGGGTGCGGTTCCGGGTGCAGCCGCTGGAGCCGTCCGTGCGCGGCTATGTGTGCGAGAACTACGGCCGCCCCTTCACCCTCCCCGACCTCGGCCCGATCGGGGCCAACGGGCTGGCGAACCCCCGGGACTTCCTCGCCCCGGTCGCCGCGTACGAGGACGTGGAGCGCCCGGTGCAGGTGGTCAACAAGTTCTGCGGCAATCTGTGGGCCGCCACCTACGACCACTCGCCGCTGGACGTGGTCGCCTGGCACGGCACCCATGTGCCGTACGTGTACGACCTGCGCCGCTTCAATGTGCTCGGCACCATCAGCTACGACCACCCGGACCCGTCCATCTTCACGGTGCTCACCTCGCCCTCGGACACCCCCGGCCTCGCGGGCGTGGACTTCGTGGTCTTCGCGCCGCGCTGGCTGGTCGGCGAGGACACCTTCCGGCCGCCGTACTTCCACCGCAATGTGATGAGCGAGTACATGGGGCTGATCGAGGGCGCGTACGACGCGAAGACCGGCGGCGCGGGGGGCTTCGTACCCGGCGGTGGCTCGCTGCACAACATGATGTCCGCGCACGGCCCGGACCACGAGACCTTCGAGCGGGCCAGCGCGGCCGAGCTGGCGCCGCACCGGCTGGACGACGGGCTGGCCTTCATGTTCGAGACGCGCTGGCCGGTCACGGCCACCCGGCAGGCCCTGGAGGCGGACCACCTCCAGGGGCGCTATGACGACGTATGGCAGGGTCTGGAACGCCATTTCCGCCCCTGAGCGCCGCCGTTGCCGCCGTCGACCGGAGACCGTGTGACCACCTTCGCCCCCGACTCCCTCGCCCTCAACCGCAAGTTGCCGCTGTGGTACCAGGTCTCGCAGTCGCTGCGGGCCTCGATACTCGGGCGGGCCCCGCACGATCCGCTGCGGCTGCCGACCGAGGACCGGCTCGCCGAGCACTACGGTGTCAGCGTGCTCACCATGCGGCAGGCGCTCAAGGAGCTGGAGACCGAGGGGCTCATCAGCCGCCACCGGCGCCGCGGCACGTTCATCGAGCCGAGCGCGCGGCGGACCGCGCCGGTGCGGCTGCTGGGATCGGTGGACGCGATCGTGGCCCAGCAGTCGGGTGAGCGGACGACGGTGCTGGAGCACGGCCCGGAACCGGTACCGGCGGCGCTCGCGGAGTACTTCCCGGACCTGGACGAGGCGACCGCCTACCGCAGGCTGCGCCGGGACGGCCACGGCGGCGAGCCCACCAACTGGGCGGAGAACCTGGTCCGCCCCGAGCTCGCCGACCGCATCGACCTCGCGGACCTCACCCGCTGGCCGATGACGAAGGTGCTGCGGGACGTGGTGGGGGTGCGGATCAGCCGGATCACGGACACGGTCGAGGCCCGGCTCGCCGACCCCGAGACCTCCCGGCTGCTCCAGGTCCCGCTGCTCAGCCCGATCCTGCACTACACGGGGGTGACCTACGACGAGAGCGGGCGGGTGGTGGACGTGGCCCGCATCCACTACCGGGGCGACCGGTTCTCGTTCTCGGTGACGGTCGAGGCGGACTAGAGGGTGTGGTCCGGCGGGCTTTGCCGCCTGCGGCGGGCTGTCCCCTCCCCGCCCCTTCCCACAACTGGGGCTCCGCCCCAGACCTCGGACGCCCTTCGGGCGTGTCCTCAAACGCCGGACGGGCTGAAATCAGCCCCTCCGGCGATTGAGGAGCGGGGTCCGGGGCGGAGCCCCCCACGCGGCGGAGCCGCATATCGTCAGGTGTCGGGAAGGGGCGGGTAGGGGAAAGCTCCCAGCCGGTCCGACGACGGGCAGCCCCCTGGAAGGACAGGGCGGCATGGATACCATGCCGGGCGTGGGAGAACGTGAGGCGCCACCGCTGGGGGACCTGATGCCGTGGGCCGTGGGGCCGCTGCGGCTCGGGCGGGCCTGGGTCATGGGACCGGACGCGGCCTCGCTCCGGGCGCGCTGGGAGCGGCTGACCCGGGCCGAGGACGAGGCGGCGCGGGCCGCGCTGTTCCGGCCGACCCGCGCCCGTACGCCGCACAGCTCCGTACCGCAGCTACCCGGCCAGACCACCTCCACCGCCCGGCTGGCGCGCGAGGACGGGCCGTGCCCCGAGCCGGTGCGGATCGCGCACGGACCCTTCGACCAGCAGTGGCTGATACCGGATCACCGGCTGATCGACGCCGCCCGCCCCGAGCTGTGGCGGGTGGCGGACGACCGGCAGATCCATGTCGTCGAGGCTTCGGGACCGGACCCGGACCCGGTGCTCACCTTCTCCGCGCTGCTGCCGGACGGCCACTCCCCCGCGGGCCGCCCCGGCCGGATCCGTCCGCTCTACCGCCGCCCCGGCGGGCGGGAGCCCAATCTCGCGCCCGGACTGCTGGACCACCTCACCGCGCGGCTCGGCCGCCCGGTGACCGCCGAGGACGTCCTGGCCTGGACCGCCGCCACGGCGCGCGGCGCGCCATGCGCCGTACCCCTGACCGCCGACCCGGAGCTGTGGGAGGCGGGCGTGGAGCTGGGCCGCCGTGCGCTGTGGCTGCATACGCGCGGGGCGCACAGTGGTGAACGCCCGCGCATGCCGGGTGGCCGGCGCCCCTATGTCCGCGCCGCGCTTCCGTCGAGCGGGCTGCCGGGGTCGCTTGACTACGATCCGGAGGAGGAGGCCCTGCTGCTGGGCGAGGGCCGCGTCTCCCCCGTCCCGCGGGCCGCATGGGACTTCCAGGCGGGCGGCGTACGGGTGCTGGAGACCTGGTTCGAGCAGCGCACCGCCGCGCGGGAGCCGGGCACGCTGGAGGCGATCGGCCCGGCGGGCTGGCCGTCCGGGTGGACCTCGGAGCTGCTGGAGCTGATCACGGTGCTGGCGCTGCTCGCCGAGCTGCGTCCGGAGCTGCGGGCCCTCGCCGACCGGGTGGCGGACGGCGCGCCGATCGACGCGGCGGAGCTGCGGGGGGCGGGAGTGCTGCCGGTGCCCGGCGCGGCCCGGCGCCCGGCGTCCGTACTGGACCACCACGAGGAGGGCCCGGAGGGGCAGTTCGCCCTGCTCTGAGCCCGAACTCTCTGGGCCCGACCCCTCTTGAGCCCGAATCCTCTGGGCACTGGCCGCGCGGCCGGTCGTGGCCTCTCGTCGGCATCCCACGGCGACAGCGCCGTGGGGTGGATCACAGCACGGACTCACCGGCTGGAGCGAACCGGTTGACCCCGTGCCTGCCCGGGATGACGACGAAGACGCCTACGGGCCGGCCGGGTCAGCCGTGGTTGCCGAACAGCGAACGGCGCAACCGGCGCAGCGGCGCGAACAGCGACACCCGCGCACCCCGGCTGTTCTTCGCGCGTGCGTGGTCGCGCGCGGTCAGCTCCTGCATCAGCACCGCCGCGCTCTCCGCCTCCCGCTGCGGGACGGCAGGGCCGCCCATCACCGCGAGATGGCGCTCGAGGCGCGCACTGGACGCACCGCTTCCGCAGTTGATCGCAGGCACTCGTGGCCTGCTCCGTACCGTTATCTGCTCCATGACACTCCCCACCCGTACGAGGGCACCCGCCCCGGGCAGAGTAACCCTACCTCCCCGAGCCGTCACCCACGCATCCCAGGTTCCGGATTCACCACCGCGTCAAGGGTGTTGACGATACCTATCACGCGCAAACAAATTCCCGAGCCGACCAATCCATGCGTCCGCCGGGTCCGAATAGCCGCATGAAGGACTGCTCCAACAAGCGTGCGAAGGACGGACCCACAGGATGACCGCAATCACCAAGAGCCTGGCCGCGCTGGTCAGCTGCGCACTGGCGGCCGGCGGGCTCACGGCCGCCGGAGTGGCCGTACTGCAGCCCGGGACGGCGCAGGCTTCGAGCCACCGCGAGGCGCCGCTGATCTCCGGTCAGCCGCAGTACGACGCCACGGACGTCTACGCGTTCGTCAGTCCGGACAAGCCGGACACAACCACCATGGTCGTCAATGTGCTGCCGTTCCAGGACCCCGCGGGCGGCCCCAACTTCTACAAGTTCGCCCATGACGCCCGCTACGACCTGCACGTCGACAACGACGGCGACGGCCAGGGCGATCTGCTCTTCCGGTGGACCTTCAAGGACCACCTCAAGAACGGCGACACGTTCCTCTACAACACCGGGCCGGTGAACTCGATCGAGGACGCCACCCTCAACTTCACCCAGACATACGACCTCGAAGTCATCAAGCTGAAGGACCAGAAGGCCGTCGCCCGCGCCAAGCTGGGCAGCGATCTGCCGGTCGCGCCGTCGAACGTCGGCAAGGCGTCCATGCCCGACTACCAGAAGCTCCGCGACCAGTCGGTGCGGAAGATCGGCTACAGCGGGGGCTCGACCGCCTTCGCCGGTCAGGCCGACGACCCGTTCTTCCTCGATCTGCGCGTCTTCGACCTGCTGTACGGCGGCGACATGTCCGAGGTCGGCAATGACACCCTCAAGGGCTACAACGTCCAGTCGATGGCCCTCCAGGTGCCGACGTCGGCACTGACCGAGTCCAAGGACCAGCCGGTGATCGGCGTCTGGGCCACCACCCACCGGCAGACCGCCGACGGCGACTGGACCCAGGTCTCCCGGCTCGGCAGCCCGCTGGTCAACGAGGTGGTCATCCCGCGCAAGGACAAGGACAAGTTCAACGCCTCCGCGCCGTGGGACGACGGGCAGTTCCTGAAGTTCGTCCAGGACCCCGAACTCCCCAAGCTGGTCGAGCAGATCTACAAGATCAAGGCGCCGGACACCCCGCGCGACGACCTGGTGCAGGCGTTCCTCACCGGTGTGCCCAAGCTCAACCAGCCGCCGAACGTGCGCCCCGCCGAGGAACTCCGGCTCAACACCTCCATAGAACCCAACGACAGCCCCAAGCGGCTGGGCGTCCTGGACGGCGACAACGCGGGCTTCCCCAATGGCCGCAGGCTCTCCGACGACGTCCTGGACATCGCGCTCCAGGTCATGGAGGGCGAACTGCTCGGCAAGAAGAACGATCTGGGCGACGCGGTGGACGAGAACGACCAGAAGTTCGGCGGCTCCTTCCCGTATCTGGCGCTGCCCAGCTCCGGTTCGGACGCCAAGGCCGTCTCCAAGAGCGCCGGGCAGTCGCTGCTGAACGGCGGCTCGGGCGTCGGCTCCTCGTCCGACGACAACATGCTGCTGGCCGGGTCCGCGGCGGCCGGTGGCGGGGCCGTGTTGCTGCTGGGCCTCGGATTCCTCTGGATGCGGTCGCGCCGGCGGGGTCCGCGCGTGCGCCGGCACTGAACCACGGGTGCCATCGGGCCCGTACCACCGGGCGCGGCCCCGCCGAAACCCGCGCGGCGGCCGCGCCCAGGCGCCTCCTCGCCCGTTCGTCCGTACCCGTTCGTCCGTACCCGTTCGTCCGTCCGTTTCCCCGCCTCCCCGCCTCCCCGCCTCCCCGCCTCCCGCGTTCCTGGCTCAGCGAAAGGCAGCTGTCACCATGGCTCTTCGGCCATCCCTCCCCCCTACGGCCCGGACCGCGGCCGTGGTGTTCGCGCTCGCGGCCGGGCTGACCGCCGCCTCGATCGTGATCGACGCCTCGGACGGGCCGGGCGGATCCGGCGGCGGCCAGGACGCCGCCCGCGCGGTGCACCCGGCCGCCGCGCGGTACGAGCAGCTCAGCGGCGACGGCCTCGCCCGGCAGATCGACGCGATGCAGACCCATCTGCGCGGTGAGCCGAAGGACGCGGAGAGCTGGGCCGGTCTCGGCTCGGCCTATGTCGAGCAGGCCAGGACCAGTGGCGACCCCACCCGCTATCCGCAGGCGGACAAGGCGTTCGCCCGCTCCCTGTCCCTCGAGCCGCGCGACAACGACGTGGCGCTCGCCGGGCGCGCCTCGCTCGCCGCCGCCCGCCATGACTTCAAGGGCGCGCTGCGCGACGCCGGCAAGGCCCTGAAGGTGAACTCCTACAGCCAGGGGGCGCTGGCCGTCCGGGTGGACGCCCTCGTCGAACTGGGCCGCTACGAGGACGCGTACACGGCCGCGAAGAAGGCCGACTCCCTGCGCCCCGGCATCCCCGTCTTCACCCGCCTCGCCTACGTCCACGAACTGCGCGGCGACGCGGCCGGGGCGCGCCGGGTGCTGCTGCGCGCCCAGGACTCCGCCACCTCGCCCGGCGATATCGCCTACGTCTCGACCGCGCTCGGCCAACTGGCCTGGAGCCAGGGCGAGTACGACACGGCGCGGCGTGCGTACGACACCGCGCTGCGCGCCGTCCCCGGCTATCTCCCGGCGCTGGAGGGCCAGGGCCGCACTTCGGTCGCGGACGGCCGCCAGAAGGCCGGGATCCGCGACCTGGAGGCGGTCGTACGGCGCTATCCGCTGCCCGCCGAGCTAGCGGCGCTGGGCGAGGCGTACGAGGCGCGGGGCGACCGCTCCAAGGCGCGTGGGCAGTACGCGGTCGTCGACACCTGGATCGCGCTCGCACGGGCCAACGGGGTGGCGACCGACCTGGACAGCGCGCTGGTCGCGGCCGACCACGGCGATGTGAAGGAGGCTCTGAAGGCGGCCCGCGCCGAGTGGGACCGACGGCGCACCGTGCACACCGCCGACGCGCTGGCCTGGGCCCTGCACCGCGACGGCGAGGACGAGGAGGCCCTGAAGTACGCCGAGCACGCCGCCGAGCCGGGCTACCGCAACGCGGCGTTCCTCTACCACCGGGGCGTCATCGAGAAGTCCCTCGGCGACGACGGTTCGGCGCGCCGCCACCTGAAGTCCGCGCTCGACCTCAACCCGGGCTTCTCGCCCACGGGCGCGAGGGCGGCGAAGGCAGCGCTGAAGGAGCTGGAGACCGCCCGATGACACTCCCCCACCCCAGCCCCTGGGCCCAGCCCCGGGCTCCCCGTCTCGGGCTCCGCCGCCGAAGCGACGCCGACGAAACCCGGAGCACCGGGCGGCGCGCCCGTTGGCGGCTGGGGGCCCGATCGCAAAACCAGGCCCAGCCCCCGGCCCCCCGGCCATGGATGCGCACCCTAAGCCGCACCGGCGAAACCCCGAGCCCCGGGCTGCGCACGCGTGGGCGGCTGGCGGTCTTCGGGGTGCTGGCTGCGGCCGTTGCGATGGTGGTGTTGCCTGCTGGGAGTGCCGAGGCGCATCCGCTCGGGAACTTCACCGTCAACCGTTATGACGGGCTCGTGGTCACCCCGGGGACGCTGCGGGTCGACCATGTCGAGGACCTCGCCGAGATCCCCGCCGCCCAGGCGAAGCCGGAGATCGACCGCGACGGCGACAGCACGCTGTCCGGGCGGGAGTTGGGCGAGTGGGCGGCGCGGCGGTGTGCGAGCGCTGCGGAGGGGGCGCGGATGACGGTCGACGGGCGCGAGGTGCCCGTACGCGCCGGGCGCGCCCAGGCCCGTCAGCGCCCCGGCCAGGCCGGGCTGCCGACGCTGCGGGTGGAGTGCCGCCTCACGGCCGCGCTGGGCCACGGCGAACGGGCCACCGTCGCCTATCGCCCGCGCGACATCGGTACGGGCCCCGGCTGGCGGGAGGTGACGGCGCGGGGCGACCGTATGACGCTCACCGACGCCGACGTCCCCAAGGCCTCCGCCTCCCACCGGCTGGTCCGCTACCCGGCGGGGCAGCTCTCCTCGCCGCCCGATCAGCGATCGGCCGCGCTGAAGGTCGAGGCGGGCGGCCCCGCGCTGGCCGCCACGGCGGAGTCCGGGCGGGAGGACGCGGTGGGCTCGTCGGTGCTGCCGCGCGGGGTGGACCGGTGGACGCAGGCGCTCACCTCGATGGTGGCGCGCCATGACATCACCTTCGGCTTCGCCCTTACGGCCTTCGCCACCGCCGTCCTGCTGGGCGCGATGCACGCCCTGGCACCCGGCCACGGCAAGACGATGATGGCGGCGGCCGCGGCGGCGGGCGGGCGCAGCGCGCTGCGCGACGTACTGGCACTGGGCGCGTCGGTGACGGTCACCCACACCTTGGGGGTGTTCGCGCTGGGGCTGCTGGTGACGGCGGGTTCGGCGGCCGTCCCCTCGGTGATCTCGTGGCTGGGCATCGCGAGCGGTGTGCTGGTGGCGGTGGCCGGGGCGGGGCTGCTCCGCAAGGCGCTGCGCCGCCGTCGGCACACGCACGCCCATCACCACAGTCACGATCACGACCACGGCCATGCGCATGCGCACGACCACAACCACGACCACGACCACGGTCACCCCCACGACCACGGTCACCCCCACCCGCACACCCACGACCACGGCGACGGTCACACCCACACCCACGAGGTGCGCCCCACCCTGCGCGGCACGCTGCTGCTCGGCTTCGCCGGGGGCATGGTGCCCAGCCCCTCCGCCGTCATCGTGCTCGTCGGCGCGGCCGCGCTGGGCCAGGCGTGGTTCGGCTTCGTGCTGGTGGTGGCGTACGGGCTCGGGCTGGCGCTGACGCTCACGCTGGCCGGGTTCACCGCGGTGCGGCTGGGCGTGCGGGCCACGGAGCGGCTGGCCGCGCGCAAGGGGGCCGGGGGCCGGATCGACCGGCTGCTGGGGGCGGTGCGCCGCGCCTCGCCCGTCGGAACCGCCGCCATCGTCCTCGCGTTGGGGTGCGGATTGGTGTTGAGGGGGGCGGCAACGACGCTCGGTTGAGGTACATTCAGCCCGAATTGCTCGGTTGAGGGGGAGGGGCTCGGCCATGAGCGAAGAGGGTTTCGGGCGACGGGGCGAGCGCGTGGGCGGCGGCCGTTACCGCCTGCTGGGCGAGCTGGGCCGGGGCGGCATGGGCGTGGTGTGGCGCGCGTACGACGAGGCGCTGGGCCGCGAGGTCGCCATCAAGGAGGTGCGTGCCCCGGCCGGGCTCGGGGACCGCGACATCCAGCGGCTGTACGCGCGGATGGAGCGCGAGGGCCGGGCGGCGGCGCGGGTGTCGCACCGCAATGTGGTCACCGTCCACGACGTGGCCATGGAGGGCCGCCCGTGGATCGTGATGGAGCTGGTGCGCGGGCTGTCGCTGGCGGATGTGCTCGACGCCGAAGGGCCGCTGCCGCCCGCGCGGGCCGCGCGCATCGGCGCGGAGGCGCTGGCCGCGCTGCGCGCCGCACATGCGGTGGGCGTGCTGCACCGGGACGTGAAGCCGGGCAATGTGCTGCTGGCCAACGACGGCCGGGTGGTGCTCACCGACTTCGGGATCGCGGTGGTGGAGGGCGATGCGGCGCTGACGCTGACCGGGGAGCTCGTGGGCTCCCCGGAGTTCCTCGCCCCGGAGCGCGCCCTGGGCCGGTCGCCGGGCCCGGAGGCGGATCTGTGGTCGCTGGGCGTGCTGCTGTACGCGGCGGTGGAGGGGTCCTCGCCGTTCCGCCAGGACACCCCGCTGAGCACGCTGCGCGCCGTCGTGGACGAGTCGCTGCCGCGGCCGCGCCGGGCCGGGCCGCTCACCTCCGTACTGGAGGGGCTGCTGGCCAAGGATCCGGGGCGGCGGCTTTCGGCGGCGGAGGCGGAGCGGCTGCTGCGGCTGGTGGCCGCGGGAGGCACACCGGCGGGCGGCTCGGTGTCGTCCCCGAACGCCTTCGGGCCCACCGCCTCGGCGGAGACGGAGCCGCTGGGCCGCTTACCGGAGCCCGGTGTGACGCCCGCGTATCCCCCGGTACCGGACGGTCCGGCGGGGCCCGCCGACCCGGTGGGGCCCGCCGACGAGCCACCGCCGCCCCGGCTGCGGCGGGCCGCGGTGGTGGCGTTGGTGGCCGGGACGCTGCTGGCCGTACTGGCGCTGGGCGGGCTGACCTGGGCGCTGATCAATGGCGGCTAGGGGTGTCCGACGGATCGTGCCGCCCGCGACGGCGTAAGGACCCGCGAGGAGGCCCCGGCGGACGGGACCTCCTGCCCTGCGAGTGGTGGCGAGCGCGGGTCAGGCGGCTGAGCTGAAGACCGGGAGGTAGCCACCGGACTGGCCGGCGGCGGTCGGGTGGTAGGACTCGTCGATGGGGATGGTGACGCTGTTCAGCCAGGCGCTGCCGGAGCAGATCTCATGCCCGGTGAACGTCCCGGTGACGTCGCCGAAGCTGAAGCCGTGGTCGGCGGCGCGCTTGGCGGTGACGGAGTTGAGGGTATCGGCGCCGCTGTTGATCGCGGCGCGCTCGGCCTCGCTGAGGCCCACGATGCAGGAGCCGCTGAGCTTGTAGAACCGCGGGTAGCCGAGGACGACGACATGCGCGGAGGGGGCCTTGGCACTGATGGCGTTGTACACCTGGTCCAGCTTGCCGGGCAGGGTGTTCTGGACGAAGTTCTTGGCGTTGTTGACCGCGTTGATGCAGGTGGACTCGGACTGCAGCACGCAGGTCATCATGATGTCGGCGAAGCCCGCGTCATTGCCGCCGATGGAGATGGAGACGAGGCCGGTGCCGGAGTTCAGCGGGCCGAGCTGATTGTTCAGCACATCGCCGGTCTTGGCCCCGGAGCAGGCGGTGAAGTTGAAGCTCGAGGGGGCGTGCGAGGCGGCCCAGAGCGCGGGGTACGCCTTGGTGCTGCGCTTACAGCTGCCGCTGGCGCTGTCGTAGCTGCCCGCGCCGACGCCGGATGAGTAGGAGTCGCCCAGCGCCACATAGGCGGGGCCCGCGCTGTTCTCTGTGGCCTGGGCCGAACCGGCCCCGGTGAGGGCGAGGACGGCACCGACGACGAACGCACCCATCGTCGCCGTGAGTCTGGACAGTTTCATTCGATCTCCCTAGCAGGATCACTGCTGTGCCGATGTGAGGCGCGATAGCCCGAAAAATGGGCAATCGCGTTCGAAACCGTCAGTCACGTCGCGGGGATCGATCGATTGCAGCGGCGTGACATGGATATGTCATCCCGCGCAACCGGCCGATCTATGCGGGTAGTTGGCAAAAATCTTTCGATACGTGGCCGATACGTCCATGGGTCGGATGGAATCCGGATGAGTCATCACGGGACGCCCGGACAGCCCCGGCACACGGCCGACCCACGACCGACCCACGGCCGACCCACGACCGGCTCACGACCGGCTCACGGCCGACTCACGACTGGCGCACACGGCGCGACCAGCCCTGACGAGGGCTCAACCGGCCGCCCGCCCAGCGCCCGTTCACACGCTTTCTCCGTCTTGACGGCATCCGTCGACCGCGCGACATTGAAGCCCGGCATCCGGCGCTTCGGGGGGCAAAGCCGCCAATGCATACCATCACTGACGACAGACCGGCGGGCGGTGATTCGCTGCCGGTGATCGTGGGCGCCGCGGTGGGCATCGCGGGCCTCGGCGCGGCACTCGCGCTGGCCGACGTCCACTCACCGCTGCGGGCGCCGTTCACGCTGTTCTTCCTGCTCGCGGCGCCCGCGCTGGCCATAGGCAGCGCGCTGCGCGGGCTGGACGCGCTGACCCGCCCGGTGCTGGCGGTGGCGGGCGCGCTCGCGCTGGATCTGCTGGTGGCGGAGGTGATGCTGGCGCTGCGGATGTGGTCGGCGCGCGGCGGGGTGACGGCGGTGGGCGCCGTGAGCCTGCTGATCCTGGTGCCGGCGCTGCTCAGCCGCCTCGCCCGGCGCCGGGCGCCCGGCGAGTGAGCCGAATGGGCGCGCCCCTGCCGAAAGGGAGAGTGCGCGCCGAGCGCGAGGACTGTGATCGACATGCGGCTCCGCCGCGCGAGCGACCGAGCACGTCTCGGCCTCTCGGACGCCCAGGGTCTGCCGGTCCGCCGGCGCCCCCTTCGCCGTAATCCGGCCGACCCGCCCCGCCCCCTTCCCTCGGGCCCTTTGCCGGATCTCCGCAGAAGAAGGAGCTAGTGCCCCATAACGGGTGAGAGCATCCGGGAACGCACCCATTCCGGTGGGCTTCCGTGGAACAGCTCGGTAAACGGCCACAAACCTTGGTGCGCCCTCGCCCTCCGTCCTGGATCATGGGGGCGGGTGCGCTGACCGACGCACCAGGCCCCCCGTTCTCAGGAGGCAGACCCTGCCTACGACACCCGCCGAAAAGTCCCTTCCGATCCGGCTGAACGTCGATGACAGCGATTCGCCGTCGGATGTCGTCGACGCGCTCTTTCTGGGGCGCTTCGCGACCGGCGAGCAGCCGTACGCCCGCAGTCACTCCGTCGACCGGGTGAGGTCGGGCGCGACGCTGCTGCCGCCGTCCGCGACCGTGCTGCGCGCGGCCCGTGACGACGACCGCAGCGCGACACTGGCCGAGGGCGACGGCTGGACCCTGCTGATCTCCCGGTGGAACCGGGGGGCGGATGTGACCGTGACCGCCGTCGACGACGCCCTGGCCGAGAAGGTGCTGCACCAGGCCGTGGACGGCGCGGAGGACGAGCCGGAACCGCAGCCGGAGAACGTGGCGATGGGCTTCTGGTACGTCTCGCCGCGGCGCGGCCCGCACCGCACCACGCGGCAGATCTCGGCCGGGACCTGGGAGGAGATCCGCGACAACTACACGGCGCCGGTGGCCGAGGCGATGGACGGGCTGATGAAGGTCACCCCGGACGACATCGCCGGCCGTCTCCTGCTGCTGCACGGCCCGCCCGGCACCGGCAAGACCTCGGCGCTGCGCACCCTGGCCCGCTCCTGGCGGGACTGGTGCCAGGTGGACTGCGTCCTGGACCCGGAGCGGCTCTTCACCGACGTGGGCTATCTGATGGACATCGCGATCGGCGAGGACGACGGCACGGCCAAGGGGCGCTGGCGGCTGCTGCTCCTGGAGGACTGCGACGAGCTGATCCGCGGCGAGGCCAAGCACACCGCGGGTCAGGCGCTGTCCCGGCTGCTGAACCTGACGGACGGTCTGCTCGGCCAGGGCCGCAATGTGCTGGTCGGGGTGACCACCAACGAGGACCTGGAGCGGCTGCACCCGGCGGTGGTCAGGCCCGGCCGGTGTCTGGCCCGGATCGAGGTCGGCAAGCTGACCCGGCCGGAGGCGGTCAACTGGCTCGGTGGGGAGGTCGACGACCGGGAAGGTGTGATCGGGCGGGACGGGGCGACGCTCGCGGAGCTGTACGCGCTGCGGCGCGGCACCCGGCCGCCCGCCGTGCCGGCGCAGTCGGCGGAGTCGAACGCGGGGCTGTACCTCTGAGACCCCGTACGCCGAGGAGGGTACGGCGCGGGGGCTGACCGGCTGACCAGTTGCTCAGCCGTACAGCCCCCGCGGCCGTACGTCAGCCGTACAGCCCCCGCAGCCGTACGGACAGACAGGTCACACAGCCCTCCATCTTCTCGAACTCGCTGATGTCCACCGGCACCGGCTCATAGCCGAGGTCGGCGAACAGCTCGGCGCTGCGCGGCGCGCTCGACGCCATCAGCAGCTTGCCGCCGCCGAGCAGCACCACATGGGCGCCGGACTCCTCGGGGACGGGGAGGAAGCGAGGAAAGGCGGCCGGGTCGTCCACCAGCGGCGGATAGCCGATGACGGTGCCGTCCGGCAGCGCGGTGACCGCCGACTTCAGGTGGAGCACCTTGCTGACCGGTACCGCCACCACCCGCGCGCCCAGCGGCTCCAGCGCGGCGCGCAGCTGACGGATGCCGTCGCCGTTGGTGCGTCCGCCGCGTCCCACGTAGACGGTGTCGCCGATCTTCAGGACGTCCCCGCCGTCCAGCGTCCCCGGCTCGCGGATCCGGTTCAGCGAGCAGCCGAGGGCGGTCACGGCCTCCTCGGCGGTCGCGGTCTCGGGCCTGCGGGACTCGGCTCCTGGGCGGCCGATCACCGCGACGTTCCGGTGGACGACCATGGTGTCCTCGACGAACACCCCGTCCGGGCAGTCGTCCAGCGCGGGCAGCTCGATCGTCTCCCAGCCGTGTGCGCGCAGCGCCACGACGTAGACCTCCCACTGCCGCAGGGCCAGCGCGGGGTCGACCGGGGTGCGGTCGATATGGGTGACGAGCCCGTCGGCGAGGCGGGGGCTGGGGCGCCGGACGAGGGCTTTGCGGCTGGTCGTACGGCCGGTCATGGGGTTGGGCAGCGCGCTGGTCATGGGGGACAGCATGTCAGGCGGGATCACCGCCGGAGCCAGGAGTCACCCCCGCCGAGTCACTCGGAGTCGCCGTAGACCGCGCGCAGGGCGTCCTCGACGGTGGCGAGTGCGGCCGCGCGGTCCAGGCCCAGCCGCCGCGCCCGCTGGGCGTAGGTCTGGGCGGCCTCGGCGGCCCGGCGCAGGGTCGCGTCGCCCGCCGCCGCGATGAAGGTGCCGTGGCGGCCGCGGGTCTCGATCACACCGTCCGCCTCCAGCGCCCGGTACGCCTTGGCGACGGTGTTCGCCGCCAGCCCCAGCTCCTCGGCGAAGCCCCGTACGGTGGGCAGCTTGTAGCCCACGGGAAGCGTGCCGGAGCGGGCCAGCTCGGCGATCTGCGCGCGGATCTGCTCGAAGGGGGCGGTCGCCGCGTCCTGGTCGACGGTGATCTGCAAGGCCACGTGGGGACTCCTGGGGCATGGGTGCGGGACGGTGTTTGTGGCACCCATTGTGTGCCAGGCCGAGGGGAACCGCATGACCCCGGTGATCTAGGGGGCTTCTGATGGATCTCCGCGGCGTCGCGCCGGGCGTCGCGACGCCGCGGAGATCCATCAGAAGCCCCCTAGCCCACGAGCTGCGGAAATATCGGGCGGTCCGGGCTGACAGGCCGTAATCTGCGCAACCATGACCATGACTGTGCGCGATTTCCGGGCCACCGACGCGGAGGCCGTGGCGGCGGCGCGACGTTCCGCCTTCCCCTTTCTGGTGACCACGCCCCGGACGGTGGTCTGGACGTCGGAGAGCGCGCCCGTCGAACAGCACCACCGGCTGCTGGTCGCCGAGGTGGACGGGCGGGTGGTGGGCTCGAGCGAGGTGGGTCTCTTCCACGACAGCGAGGAGCCGGGGCAGGCGTTCGCCGATACGACGGTGGGCGCGGGAGCGCGTGGGCGGGGCGTGGGGTCGGCGCTGGTGACCGCCGCGGAGGAGTATCTGTCCGGGCTGGGCACCGCGAAGATCTTCTCCTGGACGCTGGACGAGGCGTCTTCGGTGACCTTCGCCGAGCGGCGTGGCTATCGGCGCGGCCGCTGCTCCCGTGTGCAGCGGCTGGACCTGACGGCGGCGGAGCTGCCGCCGCTGGGCGCGGGCGGCCTCCCGGACGGGGTGGAGCTGCGCACGGCCGCGGACTTCGCGGACGATCCGCGGCCGCTGTACGCGGCGGATGTGGAGTGCACGGCGGACGAGCCGGGCGATGTGGACACGGCGACGCCGCCGTACGCCGAGTGGCTGGCCCTGAACTGGGAGCACCCCGCGCTGGACCGCGAGCTGACGTCGGTGGCGGTGGTGGACGGCGCGGTGGCCGCCTACAGCGTGGCCCACACGGACGGCCGGGGCCGCTACTGGTCCGGTATGACCGGCACCCGCCGCGCCTTCCGCGGCCGCGGCCTGGCCAAGCTGACCAAGAACGACTCGCTCCGCCGCGCCCGCTCGGCCGGCTGCCGGGAGGCGTTCACCGGCAACGACGGCGACAACGGGCCGATGCCGGCGGTCAACAAGTGGTTCGGCTACGAACCGGCGGCCACGGAGTGGCGCTACGTACGCGAGCTCTCGGCGTAGCCGCGTCAGCGCGGTTGGCGCAGCCCCGAGATGAGCAGCCCGACGAGGTGGCGTGCGTCGTAGCGGGAGCTGTTGCCGGCTCCCGCGCAGAGGCTGCCGACGCCGCGCATCAGCTCGTAGGCGTCCTGGCCGGAGCGGATCTCGCCCGCGGCGACCGCGGCGTCGAGCAGCTGATCGCAGATGGGCAGGAGCCGGTCGATGAAGTAGGAGTGCAGGGGGTCGAAGCAGGGATCGTCGGACTGGAACACGGCGGCGAGGCCATGCTTGGTGACCAGGAAGCCGACAAAGAGGTCGATCCACCGGCCCAGTGCGGTGTGCGGGGTCTCGCCGCTCGCCAGCAGGGCCGGACCGGCCTCGGCGAGGGCCTCGACCTGGTGCCGGTAGACGGCGACGATGAGGTCCGCCCGGGTCGGGAAGTGGCGGTAGATCGTGGCCGTCCCGACCCCGGCCTTGGCCGCGATATCGCGTATCGGCGCTTCCACGCCCGAGCTGACGAACACCGCGGCGGCGGCCTCGAGCAGCGCCTGCTCATTGCGCCGCGCGTCCGCCCGCTTGGGCCGGGCCGCGCGCTCCGCGTCTCGGTCGTTGTCGTTCACCGCACCCTCCCTTCGCGGCCGAGTCTAACGAAACGGGACAACGTCCCATAACCTGTGACCGTCAGAGCGGGGTCAGCCGGCCGGGCCCCTCGGGGGCGTACCCGATGGGGTCGTCCGGCTCATGCCAGTGGAGGGCGAAGCGGTGCCCCGCGCGATACGCCTCGAGGCCCGCGCGGCAGTACGCCACCATGTCGTCCGGCAACGCGTCCAGCGGGAACCAGCCCAGCTCGGAGCACTTCTCCGGCTCCCGATTGACGGGCTCGCGCCCGCCGTCCGACACCTCCGCCTCGAAGAACCACCCCGTACGGGCGTCCCCGGTCGGCGCCTTGTGCTGCAGCACCAGCACGGCCCGCACCGCATCCGGGGCCAGCCCGACCCCGATCTCCTCGGCCGCCTCCCGGACCATCGCGGCCCGCACGTCCTCACCGTCCTCGACATGCCCGGACGGGGCGTGCAGCAGCCCATCCGCATAGCCCGTGTTCGCGCGTCGGGCGAGGAGGACATCGGTCCCCCGGCGCAGGATCAGATGGACGTCCACGATCTCCCGATGCCGCCGCACCGGCGCGAGATCGGCCACCAGGGCATACCGCTCGTCGCGCACGACCCGCCCCCACAGCGCCGCGTCCAGCGCGAGCTGCTCGACCGACAGCCGCTCCGTCAACGGCCCGACCAGCGCCGACAGCTCGGCGGCGGTCAGCCCGACGGGCTCGGCCTCGCCCCACCGGCCCTCGATCAGCACCAGCCGCCCGCCCGGCCGCAGCAGCCGCACCCAACGCCGCAGCACCGCCCGCTGATCCGGCAGCATCCACAGCAGATGCCGCACCAGCACGACATCGAACCGCCCCTCCCCCACGGGCGGCTCCGCCGCGTCCCCGACGATCACGCCGGCCCCCGTCCCGGCCAGCTTCGCCCGCGCCAGCTCGACCATGCGCGGCGACCGATCGACCCCCGTCACCCGATGCCCCCACTCGGCCGCGAGCAACGCCAGGCTCCCCGTGCCGCACCCGAGGTCGAGCACATCCACGGCCCGCCCGGGCAACCACCCCCGCAGCCGCCCGGCCCACGCCTCCCGCACGACCGGGTCCCGCAGCCCATGATCCGGCTCATCGTCGAAGCCCGCCGCGGCGGCGTCCCAGTAGGCGGTGGTCGAGCTCTCTGCACCCATGCCGAGATGGTCGCATCGACCACTGACAACGCCCGTGTCAGGGACTCCGCCGCAGCACGAGCGTGACGAAGCCCAGCGTGCCGCGGTAGCCGGACAGCCACTGGGAGCGGTGCTCGGCGGCGACCTTGTAGGTGTCCAGGGCGTCGGGTTCCTCGCGGTGGTCCAGGGCCCAGCGGGAGAGGGAGCCGGTCCAGGACCACTCGTAGTCGTCCCACTCCCCGGCCGTGCTGACGTGGCCGTAGACCGGCGTCCAGCCGTCCGCGACGACACGGTCCACGGTGGTCGCGAGATCCGCGTAGTCGTCCCACGTGGCGCCCAGCGCGGAGAGGGCGGCGGCGTCGGGTTCGCGCTCCCAGAAGCCGTCGCCCACCAGGACATGGCCGTCCGGGGTGAGGAGTTCGCGCGCCGCCGCGAGTGTGGGCAGCAGGCCACCGAAGGCGTGCGCGGCGCCGACGCTCAGCACCACGTCGAAGCGGTGCGCCGAGGCGAAGACCGCGGCGTCCATCTCATGGAGGACCAGCCGGTCCGCGACCTCGGATTCCTCCGCGGCCTCGCGTGCCTGCTCCAGAGCCGCGGTGTGGATGTCCACCCCCTCGGCGCGCATCCACGGATAGCGGACCAGCAGCCGCCGCAGCCATTCGCCACCTCCGCAGCCGAGGTCGAGGGCGCGGTCGGCCTCGTCCGCCACGGCCCGGTCGAGCAGCCGGGCCACCGACTCGTCGGCGATCGGGGCGGCGATCGGATGGTCGGCGTGCGCGAGATGGGATCTCCGTTGACGGTCCATCCGCACAGCGTGGCAAGGCCCGGCCCCCTCCGCAGCCCATTTTCCAGGCTTGGTTCTCCGGGGCGCCCCGCCCCTTCCCGCGGCATATCGGTGCTGCGGGAAGGGGCGGGGAGGGGAACGAACCGCCGGACCCCGCAGCGCCCTGGCGGCGCCCTGGCAGCGCCCTGGGAGCAGGCCGCCAAACACCCTTGACGGCCTTGATGTTAGCGGTAACACTCCCCCTCGTGGACTCCTTGGAGCAACCAACGAGCACCCCCTCACCGCCACCTCCCCAACAGCTCTTCAACCGCCAGCTCTTCAGCCGCGCCGCCGTGGCCGCCTCCTGCGTCGGCTTCGTCCTCATCGGCGCGCTCCAGGCGCTCCACGGGCCGTCGATCCCCGCCCTGCGCGACACCTACGGGCTGTCGCCGTCGGCGGCCGGGGTCGGTCTGAGCGCGCATTTCATCGGCGCGGTCGCGGGTGTCCTCGTCTTCGACCGGCTCTTCGGCCGGATCGGCAACCGCCGGTTGCTCGGCTGGTCCTACCTGCTCATGGCGGGCGGCGCGGCCGGGTTCGCGCTCGCGCCCACCTGGCCGCTCGCCCTGGCTCTGGCGCTCCTCGCGGGGCTGGGCTTCGGCGGCATCGACTACGGGCTGAACCAGCTGTTCGCCGTCGGCTTCGGGCGCCGCAGCGCCGCCATGCTCAACATCCTCAACGCCCACTTCGGCATCGGCGCCGTCCTCGGCCCGGCCCTCATCGGCCTGGTCGGGGCCGCCCACTACCCCGCCGTCTTCCTCGGCTTCGCCGCGCTCACGCTGCCCCTGCTGCTGTGCCTGGCCGGGGTGCGCGACGAGGCCCCGCCGCGCGGCGGGGACACCGGCACAAGCGAAGCCACGGCCGAAGACACCGGCGCACACCACCGCGTCCGCGCCCGCGGCCTCGCCACCATCCTCGGCGCCTTCGTCGTCCTCTACGTGCTCCACGTCGGCATCGAATCCGGCGTCGGCGGCTGGGAGCCGACCCACCTGGAGACCGTCGGCTACGGAGCGACCGCCGCCGCCTCCGCGACCTCCGCCTTCTGGCTGATGATGACGGTCGGCCGCTTCCTCGTCGCCCCGCTCGCCCTCCGCTGGTCCGCCCAGGCGATCATCGCGGTGAGCTGCGCGGGGATGACGGGGTGTCTGCTGCTGGCCGCGATCCCCGCCGCGGCCCCGTACGCGTACGCGGGCGCCGGGCTGTTCATCGCGCCGATCTTCCCCACCGGGCTGCCCTGGCTGCTCCGGGCGGCACCGCGCGCCCACCGGGCCGGGGCGCTGGTCATGGCGGCCTCGATGGTCGGCGGGGTCGCCGCACCGCCCGCGCTCGGCAAGGCGATCGAACTCGCGGGCGTCCGCGCCGTACCGCTGATCCTCTGCGCCATCTCCGCGGTGTGCCTGATCACCACGGGATGGCTGATCCGGGCCGCGGCCCCGTCCGTACTCCCTACGTCATCACCCGAAATCCCGACACCACCCGACGAGCCCGCCCCCGCCGCCGAAAGGACCTCCTGACCCCCATGCCCGCCGTCCCGCCCGCCCTGACGCTCTCCGACGACGGCTTCCTGCTGCACGGCGAGCCCTTCCGGATCCTCTCCGGCGCCCTCCACTACTTCCGCACCCACCCCGACCAGTGGGCCGACCGGCTGCGCAAGGCGCGGCTGCTGGGGCTCAACACCGTGGAGACCTACGTCCCGTGGAACCTCCACCAGCCCGCCCCCGGCACCCTGGACCTCGACGGCCTGCTCGACCTCCCCCGCTTCCTGGAGCTGGCCCACGCCGAGGGGCTGCGCGTACTGCTGCGTCCCGGGCCGTACATCTGCGCCGAGTGGGAGGGCGGCGGGCTGCCGTCCTGGCTGACCGCCCAGCCGGGCCTGCGCCCGCGCAGCCGCGACCCCCGCTTCACCGCCGCCGTGGACGCGTACCTCGATCTGCTGCTGCCGCCCCTGGCTCCCCATATGGCGGCGCGCGGCGGCCCGGTGATCGCCGTCCAGGTGGAGAACGAGTACGGGGCATACGGCGACGACACCGCCTATCTCGCGCGGCTGGCCGACGCGCTGCGCTCCCGCGGCATCGAGGAGCTGCTGTTCACCTGCGACCAGGCGAACAAGGCGGACCGGGCCGGCAAGTCGAAGCTGGCGGCCGGAAGTCTGCCCGGAGTGCTCGCCACCGGCACCTTCGGCGGCCGGATCGGCGACTCGCTGGAGGTGTTGCGCGCCCACCAGGAGAGCGGGCCGCTGATGTGCGCGGAGTTCTGGATCGGCTGGTTCGACCACTGGGGCGAGCCGCACCACGTACGGGCGGCGGACGACGCGGCCGCGGACCTGGACACGCTGCTGTCGGCGGGCGCGTCGGTGAACATCTACATGTTCCACGGCGGCACCAACTTCGGCTTCACGGCCGGCGCCAACCACGACCACGCCTACACCCCCGCCGTCACCTCCTACGACTACGACGCGGTGCTCACCGAATGCGGCGACCCGGGCCCCAAGTACGCCGCGTTCCGCGATGTCATCGCCCGCCACGCCGCCGTACCCGACGAGCCCATACCGGAGCCGTCGCCCAAGCTGCCGCCGACCGAAGTGCGCCTGACCGACTCGGCGAACGCCCTGGTCTGCGCCGAATTCCTGTCCCCCGGCGAGCGGTTCACCGACCCGCCCACCATGGAGCGGCTGGGCCAGGCGTACGGCTTCGTCCTCTACGGCACGGAGCTGCCCGCGCTCGGCGACCGCGTCCTGCACTTCACGGGCGGGGTGGGCGACCGGGCGCAGGTCTTCGTCAACGGCGCCCCGGCGGGCGTCCTGGAGCGCGAGCGCCACGAGGACACGCTGCATGTGCGGAGCCCGGAGTACGGGGCCCGGCTGGACGTCCTGGTCGAGAACATGGGCCGGGCGAACTACGGCCCGCGCATCGGCGACCCCAAGGGCATCACCGGCCCGGTCACCCTCGACGGCGAGCCCCTGGAGAACTGGACCTGCCACCCGCTCCCCCTGGACCACCTCCCCGAACTGCCCTTCCGTGGCACGGACACCCCCGTCGCCGGTCCGTCCTTCCACCGTGGCACCTTTACGGTGGACACCCCCGCCGACGCGTTCCTCGCCCTGCCCGGCTGGACCAAGGGCGTGGCCTGGGTCAACGGCTTCCACCTCGGCCGCTACTGGTCGCGCGGCCCGCAGCGCCGCCTCTACGTGCCCGCGCCGGTGCTGCGGCCGGGGACGAACGAGCTGGTCCTGCTGGAGCTGCACGCGGCGACGACGCGGACGGTAAGGCTGACGGACGAGCCGGACCTGGGCTGGACGGACGAGGGCTGAGACGGACGAGGTGAAGCACATGGGGAGCGAGCCGGAGGATGAGGCGGGCGGGCCCCAGCGCGTCCGGCGGCGCCGGGCGACGGCGGGCGGCGGGGCCGTGATGGCCGATGTCGCCCGCCGCGCCGGGGTCTCCGGGCAGACCGTCTCCCGCGTCCTCAACGACCATCCCCGGGTCCGCCCCGAGACCCGCGAACGCGTCCGCGCCGCCATGCGCGAACTCGGCTACCGCCCGACCGCCAGCGCCCGCACCCTGGCCAGCGGCCGCAGCCGCACCCTCGGCGTGATCTCCTTCGACGCGGCCCGCTTCGGCCCGGCCGCCACGCTGGCGGGCATCAACGAGGCCGCGCAGGAGGCCGGTTACCTGGTCAGCACGATCGCGCTCACCGCCGCCGACCAGGCGGCGGTACGGGGCGCGGTCGACCGGCTGCTCGGCCAGGGCGCGGACGGCATCATCGCGATCGCCCCGCAGCACTCGGTGGGCGAGGCCCTGGTCGAGGCCGACCACGGCAGGCCCATGGTCACCCTGGACAAGAGCTTCGGCGCCCGCTTCCCCGTCGTCGCGGGCGACTCCGCGTCGGGCGCCCGCCAGGCCACGGAGCATCTGCTGCGCCTCGGCCACCGCACGGTCCGCCATATCGCGGGCCCGGTCGGCTGGATCGCCGCCGAGGCGCGGGTGGACGGCTGGCGGGCCGCCCTGAAGGACGCGGGCGCGGAGGCGCACGAGCCGCTCTTCGGCGACTGGAGCGCGGACTCGGGCTACGACCTGGGCCGCCGTATCGCCCACGACCCCGACGCCACGGCGGTGTTCGTCTCCAACGACCAGATGGCGGTGGGCGTCCTCCGCGCTCTCCACGAGGCGGGCCGCCGGGTCCCCGAGGACGTCAGCGTGGTCGGCTACGACGACATCCCCGAGGCCGCGCATCTGCTCCCCCCGCTCACCACGGTCCGTACGGACTTCGCGGAGATCGGCCGCCGCTGTCTGAGCCTGATGCTGGACCAGCTGGAACGCACCCCCGAACCGGGGGTGCGGGTGACCATCCCCACGGAGCTGGTCCTGCGTGAGAGCTGTGGCCACCTGTTTCGGGGTTCCGCCCGGCAGGCTCAGGGATAGAGGCCGGCCCGGAAGGTGAACGAGACGCGTCGTCCGCGTGTCCGGCCGTCCGGTTGGGTCGGCCACGTGGACGCCTCTTAGTCAGAAACGTGCGTCGAACGTCTCGACTTCACACCGCCCCGCACCACTTTTGCTGATCCTGGCATCACTGGTGATCAACGGGACACCCAGGCTTTCGGCAAGCGCGACGTACTGGGCGTCATAGGCGGACAGGTTGCTCGACAAGCCCTTGACTCGCTCCCACAGGATCAGCGTTTCATGCCGGTCGATCGGCAGGTCCCGATAGGTCGCCACGGCCTTGCGAAGCTGCTTCTCGTTCAGCTTGGGATCACCACCGCGTCGCCCGCGCGCCAGACCGAGCAACGCGGACATGATCTCGTAGTCGAGCAGGTGGGGTGCGGCGAGCCGGTCTTCCTTCGCGACCCGTTGACGTACCCCATGCCCTACGGGGCCCTCGTCCGTCAGGAAGAAGACGAGCGCGGAGCAATCGATGACGATCAACGGCCCGCCCTTGCGTCGTCGATCGCGGCGAGCACGTCCGATGCGCTCAGGCTGGCACTGGCCTCGGCTTCGGCGCGGGCCGCGACCTCGGCGAGGGTGGGCCTGGAGGCTTCGCCGACGAGGACGTCCAGCGCATACGCCTGGAGTGACTTGCCAGCCTGTGCGGCGCGGGCCTTCAGCGTGGCGAGGGCGTCGTCCGGTACATCGCGGATGGTTAGAGCGGTCATGTGCTGCATTTTAGCAGCACTGCATGCATAATGCAGCTGCATTACAGGTCCGCACTCCCTCGATGGCGCGGGCAGCGGCAGGGCGGGTACTGGCTGGACCGCAGGGGTTCGAGCTTGTCCTTGACCACCACGACGACCCTGCCCAGCTCCTGCGTCACGACCGCGCCGTCCGGCGAGACGCGGTAGACGCGCATCGTCATCCGTGGAGCGGTGGATTCGGTGTGTGAGAACACGTTGACCTGTCTTTCCGGTTCGGCCAATTACGTTGTGTGCACACACCGTTGCGTTCCGGCGCGTAGGCTGGAAAGAGGCGACAAGTCCCAGCCAAGATCGCGGGACAAGAGGGGATGCACCATGCCGTTCCAGCCACGCGAACTTTTTCCCGACCGCTCCGCACGCGACCTCTTCGGCGCGGAGATCCGCCGCCACCGAGAGAAGGCGGACATGTCGTTACGGCGGCTGTCCGAGGTGCTGAACTACAGCAAATCGCATCTGGCCCGGATCGAGGCGGCCGAGTCCCTGCCGTACGACGACCTTCCGTCGAAGCTGGATGCGTGCTTTGGGACAGATGGGATGTTCGCGCGGTTGTATGCGCTGGCGAAGAACGAGCCGTTCCCGGGGAAGTACCGACGAGTTGCTGAGGTGGATAGCCGGGCGATCGTGGTCGAGGAGTACACGTGCGTCACCATCCCTGGGCTACTCCAGACCGCCGAACTCGCGAGGGAGTCGCTGCGGATCGGACACCGCCACGCTCCGGACGCGGAAATCGAGGCGTTGGTCAAGGCTCGCCTCGACCGGCAGGCACGATTGGATCAGCCTCATCCGCCGGAGTGCTGGTTCATCGTGGATGAAGCGGCGTTGCGCCGCCCGGCGGGAGGACCGGAGGTGATGCAGCGCCAGATGGAGTCCCTGCTTGAGCGCGGGACGCATCCGTTCGTGACCCTTCAGGTCCTGCCGTTCAGTGCGGGCCATCATGTGGAAGCGGGCAATTCCCTCACGCTCTACACGCTGCCGGACGGGCCGATGCTGGCCTACAAGGAAGGCAGTCACTTCGGGACGATCATCGAAGATAAGGACGTAGTTGCGAAGCTCCGGAAGAACTACGATCTGCTACGGGCCATGGCCCTCTCGCCCCGTGACTCCGAGGCGATGATCCGAGCTGCGATGAAGGACTGGACTCATGGCGACGACACCAAACCTGAGCACCACCGCCTGGCGTAAGAGCAGCTACAGCAACAACGACGGAGGGATGTGCGTCGAGGTCGCCGACAACCTCCCCGGCGTCGTCCCCGTACGTGACTCCAAGGACCCCGACGGGCCCGTCCTCATATTCCCGAACGGCTCGTGGAGCACCTTCATAGCGGGCCTGAAGGAGAAGGCAGGTATGTGAGCCGCCTCCTCGTCGTCCGCAACGCGGAACGCAGTGGGCCAGGGCGACTGCGGCCGTGGTGGGGGGAGATGGGGCTGACGGTCGTCGAAACCGATGGCGCGTCGGCCCCCGCGTCCCCGGAGGGGTTCGACGCGGTGGTCCTGCTCGGTGGTGGCTTCCTGCCGGATGCCGACGCGTACGCGCCCTGGCTACCGGCCGAACGGGAACTCGCCAGGCGTGCCATCGCCGAGGGCGTCCCGTTGCTGGGGATCTGTCTGGGGGCCCAGGTGCTCGCCGTCGCGGCGGGTGGGACAGTGCTCGGCGATCACGGTCGGCCCGAACGGGGCTCATGTGCCGTGCGGTTGCGGCCCGAGGCCGACGCCGACGCACTGTTCGCCGGGGTACCGCGTGAGTTCCGGGCCATTCAGAACCATCGTGACCAGATCACCGCGCTTCCCCTCGGCGCCGTCTGGCTCGCATCGAGCGACGCCTGTCCGGTGCAGGCGTTCCGGATGGGCGAACGGGCCTGGGGCGTGCAGTTTCATCCGGAGGTGGGGGCGGACCGCCTCGACGGCTGGGACGAAGCCGCCCTGGCCGACGCGGGCCTGGACCTGCGCACGCTCCGGGCCGAGGCCGAGCGGGTCGAGCCGGAGTCCGTACGTACGGCACGGCGGCTGGCGGCGAACTTCGCCGATGTGGTCCTTCAGCGCAGCAGCAACTGAAGTCCGCCCAGCACCGTCGCCGCGATCACCAGCCGCTCGAAAAGCTTCTGGTTGATCCGGTCCACGCACGCCTTACCGATGTACGCACCGGGCAGGACGAAGAGCACCAGCAGCGCGTCCAGGAGCAGGGAGCGGCCGTCGATCAGGCCGAGGCTGACGCTGAAGGGCACCTTGGCGACGTTGACGATCAGGAAGAACCACGCCGAGGTGCCCAGGAAGCCCAGCTTCCGGAAGCCGGCGGAGAGCAGGTAGAGCGACATCACGGGGCCGCCCGCGTTGGCCACCATCGTGGTGAAGCCGCCGAGCACCCCGTACGAACCGGCCTTGAGCCGTGCGCCCGCCCCGTCGGCGGCCGGGGCCTCCGGGGCCGCCACCCGGGCGGCCGCGCGGCGCCGCCACATCGTGACGCCCGCCATCAGCAGCAGGATCGCGCCGATGGAGGTCCGCACCTCCGCGTCTCCGGCCCACAGCATGAACACCGTCCCCACCGCGACTCCGGCCGCGACGGCGGGGAACAGCCGCACCAGGGTCCCCCAGTGCGCATGGCGACGGTAGGTGCGCACGGCGAGCACATCGCCGACGATCAGCAGGGGCAGCAGCACACCGGTCGACTCCCGGGCCGGAAGCACCGCCGCGAAGATCGCGAGGCTGACGGTGTTGGCGCCGCTGACGGCGGTCTTCGAGAAGCCGACGAGTATGGATGCCGCCGCGAGCGCGGCGAACTCCCAGAGGGTAACGGTGTACATGCCACGGAATCATTCCAGGCCACCGCAACCCCCGGAGCCAGAGCCCTCAGCGCACCCAGTCCTGGAGCGGCTCGGTGTCCAGCGTCACGCCGACCGGTGCGGGCAGCGTGAGCGGCTTGCCGAACGGCACGGTCTTGGTGGTCTCGTACCGGACCCCGTCGGGCTCGCTGAACACGGTGACCTCACCGGCCTCCCGGTCGACCAGCAGATACACCGGAATGCCCGTCTCGGCGTAGGCGCGTGGCTTCTCCACCCGGTCCCTGCGGTCGGTGTCGGAGTCGTACGAGGTGACCTCCACGACCATCAGGACGGAATCGGCGTCGGCCCACTCCCCATGGCCGACGAACGCGTCACTGTGGGCGAGGGTCCCATCGGGGCGGGCGTGGCCGTTGCGGTACGTCTCGACCTTGAGGCCCTGGTCATGCAGCCACAGCTCGGGATGGGCCTGAATGCAGATCCGCGCCAGCCACTGGATGATCCGCCCATGGCCGCCATCAGGTCTCGGCGTAACCCCGATCTTCCCGTTGAGGAACTCCCACCGCGTCCCCTCCGCCGCGCGGGCCGCCAGCCGCGCGCACGCCTCGAACTCTTCCGGCAGCATCTGCGCACGATCGTGGGTCACGGTCATGAGCTCGCAGCGTAGCCGCTCTCAGCGGCCAGGCGGATCTTTCCCCTCCCCGCCCCTTCCCGATACCAGGGACTCCGCCCCCGGACCCCGGGGCCTGGGGCGGAGCCCCGCCTTCCAGCCCCTCCAGGGGGCTTCCAGCCCCTCCGGCGATTGAGGAGCGGGGGCTGGGGCGGAGCCCCAGTTGTGGGAAGGGGCGGGGAGGGGAACAGCCCGCCGCAGGCGTCGGGCCAGCTGTCAGAGGGGCGGGTGATACTGGGCGCATGAGCAGCCAGGAGTTCGTGCGGGCCAGGGGCGGGCTCGGGCATGGGCTCGGGGGGATGGTGGTGACGGCGGTCGGCTATCGGTCCCAGGGGGCGGCGCCGACGCTGCACCGGGGGCTGCCCTCGCCCTATCTGACGCTGATCTTTTCCCTCGACGGGCCCGTCGTCGGCGGCGTCACGCCCGAGCAGGCGCGGGGGCCCGATGCCTCGCGGACCGAGATCGTCGTGGGCGGCCTGCACCAGCGACCGGCGTATATCGTCCAGCCCGGCCGCGAGGCCGGAGTGCAGCTCGCGGTGCATCCGCTGGCGGCGCGCACGCTGCTGGGGCTTCCGGCCGGTGCGCTCGCCTCTGACGACGATCTGGTCACCTCCGGGGCGGATGTGCTGGGCAAGCGGGCCACCGAGATTCACGAGCGGCTGTGCGAGCAGCAGGCGTGGGAGGACCGGTTCGCCACGCTCGGTGCGTATCTGCGGGAGCGCGCGGCCGAGGGCGAGGACCGAAACCCGGTGCGGAGCGAGGTCGGCGAGGCGTGGGCCTGGCTGGCCCGGCATCGGGGGGCCGGGACGCTGACGGGCCTCGCCGAGCATGTGTCGCTCAGCCCGCGCCGGCTGACCAGCGTGTTCCGCGCCGAGACGGGGCTGAGCCCCAAGCAGGCGGCCCGGCTCATGCGGTTCCAGCACGCCAGGAACGCGGTGGTCCGGGCCATCGCGGCGGGCCGGGCGCCGGATCTGGCCCGGGTCGCCGCCGACTGCGGCTACTTCGACCACTCCCACCTGGTGCGTGACTTCCGTCAGTACACCGGGGTGAGCCCGACCGCCTGGCTGGCCGAAGAGTGCCGGAATATCCAAGCCGGGGGCCATCTCTACGGCGAAGAGTAGAGCCCATGAACACCGCACCGAACCAGCAGCAGACACAGCAGCGCGAACCCGCCATCTGGCCCACACTCCAGGCCCATGACGCCGTCGCCCTGATCGACTTCCTGGTCGAGACGGTCGGCTTCCTGCGCACGGCCGTCTACCAGGACGGCGACCGCGTCGCCCACGCCCAGCTCGACTGGCCCGAGGGCGGCGGCGTCATGCTCGGCTCGTACGACCCTGAGACCAAGACCTGGTGCCTGGAGCCGGGCACCTTCGGGGCGTACGTCGTCACCGACCACGTCGACGCGCTGTACGAGCGGCTCACGGCGGCCGGTGTGCGGGTGCTCCGGCCGATCGAGGACCAGCCCTACGGCAGCCGTGAGTTCGCCATCGCCGACCCGGAGGGCAACAAGTGGTCCTTCGGCACCTACCGGGGCGAGCCCCGGCCCGCCGAGTGACCGCTCTCCGCCCTCATTCCTCCAGGTAGTGGAAGCCCGGCCGGGGGTGCATCAGGAACTCGTGGTGCGAGATGTTCCACGCGTACGCGCCCGCCATCGCGAAGGCCACCCGGTCCCCCACCCGCAGCTCCGCGACCGGGATCCGCCCGGCCAGCACGTCCTTGGGGGTGCACAGCTGGCCGACCAGCGTGACCGGCTCGTCCCGTACGGCCGGGCGCGCCCACGGCCGGGTCCACACGGTGTCCGTGGGGAGCACCTGGAAGGGCTGGTCGTGCTGTTTGGTGGCGGGGGTGCGGATGTGGTGGGTGCCGCCGCGCACCACCGCGAACGCCTCGCCGCCGCTGTGCTTGATGTCCAGCACCTCGGTCACGTACCAGCCGCAGTAGACGGTCAGCGCCCGGCCGGGCTCGATCCGCAGGGTGAGACCGGGGTGGCGCAGGGCGAGGTCCGCCATGCCCTGGCCGTAGGCGGCCCAGTCGAAGCGGCGGTCGGGGTGGGCGTAGTCCACGCCCATCCCGCCGCCGACGTTCACCTCGGTGAGGCCCAGGCCGTGGCGTTCGGACAGCTTCCGCGCCCAGTCGGTGATCGCCGCCGCCACGGCGACCTGCGCCGGGGCGTCGAGGCCGCTGGCGAGGTGGGCGTGGATGCCGCGCAGGCGGAGCGGGCCGCCCGGGGAGAGCCGGGGGAGGCAGCGTTCCACGGCCTCGGGGTCGAGCCCGAAGGGGCTGGGGCGGCCGCCCATGGCGAGCGCCGCGCCGCCCAGCGCCGCGCCGAGCACCCCTTCGCCGTCCACCCGCTCACCGTCCAGGGGGAGGTTGACGCGCAGGAGGACGTCCACGGTGTCGATCCCCGCGTCCTCCGCCGCCCCGGCCAGCAGCCGCAGTTCCTGCTCGCTCTCCACATGGAACCGCTCCACACCCAGCGTCAGCGCCCGCCGCAGCTCCCCCTCGGTCTTGCCCGGCCCGCCGAAGGCCAGCGGCGCCCCGGGCACGGCCGCGCGAACATGGTCCACCTCACCGCCGGAGGCGACCTCGTAGCCGGTGACGTGGGGCGCGAGGGCCCGGAGGACGGCGGGCGCCGGGTTGGCCTTCGCGGCGTAGTACAGCTCCAGGCCCGGCGGCAGCGCGTCCCGTACGGCCCGCGCGTGCGCGCGGAGCGCGGTCAGGTCGTAGACGTAGGCGGGCAGGTCGTCGCCGGTGAGTTCCGTGGCGAGGGTACGGACGGCGGAGGTGATCAACGGCTGCTCCCGGGGTGCATGACGTGGGCCGCCTCGGACAGCAGGGCGGAGGCGAGCGGACTGGCGATACGGACATAGCCCGCGTGGCGGTCGGCCCGGCGGCCCCAGCGGGTGAGGAGGTTGGCCTTGGCGGGCAGCGGCACGCCCGCCACGAGGGCGCGCAGCGCGGGCGGGTGGTCATGGGCCGCCGAGCGCTCGCACAGCACCCGGCGGACCGCCGACCAGAGCGCGGGCTCCAGACCCGGGCAGCGGTCGGCGAGGGCGGCCACCATCTCGGCGATGTGGTTGACCAGCAGGCAGTACACCACCCGGTCCCAGCCGCGCTCCCGCTCGTACGTCAGCGGGCGGGCCACCGCCTCGGGCAGCGCGGCGAGCGCGGCGGTGTGGTGCTCGGGCACCAGCTTGGTGCCCTCCAGATCGCGGAAGAGCACCTGGCGCGGGGTGCCGTCGGCGGGGTCGACGCCGATGACGACGTTCTGGAGGTGGGGTTCGAGGACCACGCCGTGGTCGAAGTAGGCGGCCAGTACGGGCGGTACGAGCAGGTCCAGATACGCCTGCCACCAGGCGGAGAGCCGGTCGGGGCCGGCGTCGGGGAGGAGCCGGGAGATCTGGGCGGCGCTGGTCGGGTACTCATCGGCGACGGCCGCCGCGAGCAGCGCGGTCAGGCCGGGCCGCAGCCGGGCGGCCAGCCCTTCGCGGACGATCACCCCGAAGCCCTCGATCAGCTGACGGTCGCCGCCGTCGCCGCCGCCGTCGCCGCTGTCGCCGCTGTCGCCGCTGTCGCTGTCGCTGTCGCTGTCGCTGTCGAGGTCGCTGTCGAGGTCCAGCGTCCGGTACGCGGGCTCGCGCAGCAGCTCACAGCCGGGGAAGCGGGCGGCGAGATCGGTGGCGACCGGTTCCAGCAGCCGGGTCAGGGCGACCGCGCCGGACAGCTCGTAGTCGGCGTTCTTGCGCAGGCAGTTGGTGATCCGCACGTTCAGGCTGAACTTGAGGAAGTCCCGGCCGTCGTAGAGCGTACGGACCGACGCGGTCGGCGCGAACTCCGCGCCGCCCGGCCCGAGGTCCAGCACCTCGCCCCGGGCGATGGCCGCCCGCAGCAGCCGGTGTTCGCGCAGCATCGCGTACTGCCACGGGTGCGCGGGCAGCAGCCGGTAGCCCTCGGGAACGGCGCCCTGCCGGTCCAGCGCGGCGAGCGCCCCGGGCCGCGCCGACTCCTCGCGCACGTACTCCTGGCGTACGGCGAGGTGGTGCAGCGGGAAGCGCGCCCCGGCCTCGGGGGCGAACCGCGACCAGGAGTCGGCGCTGCCGGTGCGGGCCTTGGGGGTGGGGTGGAAGCGGTGGCCGAAGAGGAGGGACTGCTCGGAGGCGAGGTAGAGGTCCTGGGCGCGGTCGGGGCGGTCGGCGCGGTCACTCATGGCGCTCCGGTCCTCCAGTGCCTCCAGGGACTCCAGTGCCTCCAGGGACTCCCGGGCGGCCGTCATCCCCGCGTGGCTGGAGGCGACCTGGCCCAGGAACTCGTCGTTGTGCACCCCCGTGCGCAGCTGCAGCTCCCGGTGGATCCGCTCGGCCAGCCCGCGCCAGGACACCTCGGCCCACGTACCGTCGCGCTCCTCGCTGACCGGCCCGGTGAAGCGGTGCGCCCCGATGAGGGAGGTGCGCCGCAGCCCGACGCGCAGCAGCACTCCGCAGCGCGGCAGCCTCAGCCGCAGCCATCCGTCGGCCACGACGGTCTGGTGCTCCGGTCCCGACACCTCACGGAGCAGACAGTTGAGGAGGGTGTGGGCGGTGGCGTGGTCGGCGGAGGCCACGGTCGCGGCGGGCGAGGAGGTCATGGGCATGGAGCGGCTCCAACGGGTGCGGAGGAGAGAGGTACGGAGGGAAGTGCGAGGAGGGGTACGGGGGTTCCGGGGTTCGGTTCGAGGGCGGGGGCGGATCGGGCGCGGCGGTCATCTGCCGCGTCCCCGCAGCAGATAGTTGGGCCCGGTGACGTAGTGCTTGTTGATGTCGGCGGCGCCCGAGCGCTCCTTGGTGAACAAGGTGCCGGCGGTGACCATCGCCTTGACCGGCAGCCGGTCCGCGTCCAGCACCCGGCTGCGCAGCAGCGCGGCGGCCGCGCCGGGCCGGGTGACGGCGAGCCGGTCGACGGCGTCGGTGAGCCGGTCGCGCAGCCGCCGCAGCAGGGTGTCGAGCGGGGCCCGGCCGAGGCGGGCGAGCTCGAAGGCGGGGGCGGCGGCGCAGAGGTGGACGGTGATGGTGGTGAACACATCGGCCACCGGCCCGTCGCCTGACGTCAGGATCCTGCGGTCGTCGAATCCGCACAGGTCGGCGGCCGGTCCTCCGCCGACCATGGCGGCGAGGCGTATCGCGTGGACGCGGGGGCCGTCGTGGTCCTTGATGAGCAGCCGGAGCCGGGGCACCGCACCGCCGTTCGCGCTGCCGCCCTCGAAGACCAGCGAGGTGTTCTGCTGATGGGATTCCAGCGCGATGCCGTACGCGAAGAGGGTGGTGTGGAAGTCGAACAGCAGCGTGAGGTAGTCGTCCAGCAGGGCGAGGACGTCCCCGCCGTAGTGGCGTTCGGCGAGCCCGTCGATGACGAGCGTGCCGTCCGGGGCGGGCGCGAGGAGCCCGGCCAGCGGCACGATGGTGGCGTTCTCCAGGCCGGGTGGGTAGCGGCGGACGAGCGTGGCGAGCAGCTCGTGTCCGGCGTGGAGGTGGGTGGTCTCGTCGGCGAGCAGCACGGTGGCGCCGAACCTCGGCTCGCGCTCGATCACGGCCTCCACGAGCCGCTGCGCCACTTCGCCGTCGATCAGCGTGCCGGGTTTGACGGTCCGCCGGTTGCGCCGGCCCAGGGTGGAGGTGGTGAGGGGCAGCTTGAGGTGGACGAGGGGGTCGGCGGCGAGGTCGTCGGCGACGGCCACGGTCCGCATGGAGAGGGTGGGCCGTACGTCCAGCAGGGGGCGCTCGGCGAGCCGGGCGACGTCTTGGAGCCCGGCCGCGCGGAGGGCGTTCTCCAGCGGGGGGCCGAGGGTGAGCGGATGCACGGGGAGGGCGAGCTGCCCGTCGCCCGGCCCGAGCCCGAGCCCGAGGTCGAGCCCGAGGTCGAGGTCGAGGTCGAGGTCGCCGGGCGTGGGCCACCAGTCGGGCAGCCGCGCCGGATCCCCGGACACCGCCTCGCGCGGGAGGATGAGCCAGCGCAGCGGAAAGGTGGGGTGGAACTCGGGTGCGTGGGCGCGTAATTGCTCCTCGCTGAAGACGGCCCGCCCCCGGCTGGTCGGATAGACCGGATGGTCGCGGAAGGCGGCGAGCGTGTCATACGCGAGGGCCCCGGCCATCCCGCCCCACCGCTCCCCGTACCGCGCGCCCAACTCGGCGACGACGCGGGGCCGCACGCGGGTGTGCAGCCGCATGGCGTCGAGCGCCTGCCGGCACTCCGCCACGAAGACGTCGTAGAGCGCGCGGTCCTCGTCGGGCACGGCACCCCGCAGCCGCCCGAGGACGGCATCGAGCCCGGTGAGCACGGCCCGGGGCGGACGGCCGGACGAGCCACCCGGACCGGGCGCGGACGGTGGCGCGACCCCGCCACCGCCCTCGTCCCGGACGCGGTCCCGGCCGACGACGCCCGATGCCGCCCCTGTGACGCACGGGCGGCCGGGCACGGCCGACGTCGCGTGAGCGCCCGAGCCCGGGTGGCCCTCAGCAGAACCGGGGCCGGGCGGGCCAGGCTCGGCGCCACCCGGCGGGGCCAGGGCCTGCTCGCCGGGCGCGGGCACGGGCGCGGGCACGGGCACGGGCACGCAGAGCAGGCGGACCGGGCGGCGGGTGCGGATGTCGCACTGGAAGCCTTCGGGTTCCACCGGGAGCAGCACGCTCTCGCCCCCCTCAAGCCCCTTGAGCGCGATGCGAATGCGCAGCCAGTCGCCGTCGGCGCGCCGCACCGGGACGGCGTGGCTGCGCAGCTTGTAGGCGTCCTCTCGGAGGAGCGTGTCGAGCACCCGTCCGAGAAGCTCCGCTTCCTCCGTCACACGATCTCCCATCGGTGGGCCGCGAGGAACCGCGCCACCGCCGCGTCGATCCGCCCCTGGTCGGTGCCGGTGGCCCGGAGCACGCCGAGGAAGTCGCGGTTGGTGCGGTGGAGCGAGTGCTCCTCGCCGATCCCGCGCAGCGGCCGGTAGTCCAGCCGTACGCCGTCGTGCTCGGTCACACTGGCCGGAGGGGCGGAGGCGAGCCGCCCGGCGCGGTCGGCCATGACGTACTCCATGCGCACCCTGCCGTCGGTCCGCGCGCCGAGGTCGTCCGGCAGCGGCTCGCCCATATGCGTACGGAGGACGTACTCGAAGAGGGGGATGCCGAGGAGTTCGGCGAGCACGAGGTCGCACTGGTCGCCTATGGCACGGTAGTTGACCTCGATGAGGCGGGCCCGGTCCCCCTGGACGACGTACTCGGTGTGGCATACGCCGAAGCCGACGCCCAGCGCCCGCAGTTGCGCCAGCACCTGGTCGGTGTGCGGCTGCGGCGGCGGGGCGGGCAGCAGGTGCAGCCGTTCCTCGATGAAGTGCGGGGGCGGCGAGAGCTCGGTGCGGAAGGCGCCGAGGACGTGGAGGGTGCGGCCGTCGCCGAGGGTTTCGAGGGTGCGCAGCTCGCCGTCGAGGAACTCCTCGACGACCAGGGCCGCGCCCGGCCGCCGCTCCCGTATCTCGGCGCAGCGCCGGACCAGTTCATCCGCGTCGGCGACGAGGACGACGTCCTCGCTGGCCACGCCCTCGCGCGGTTTGAGCACACAGGGGTAGGGCGCGTCGAGCCCGGCGAGGGCGGCGGGGTCCTGGCCGGTGGCGAGTTCGGCGGACCAGACGGGGTCGGCGACGTCCGGTCCCGCGGCGGCGAGGGCGCGGCGCAGCTCGGCCTTGTTCTTGGTGCGCAGCGCGGCGCGCCAGTCCTTGCCCGGGAGGCCGAAGTACTGGGCGGCGAGGGCGGCCTGGGCCTGGAGGTGGTCGCTGTTGGTGAAGACGGCGCGGGGGCGGCGGCCGTCGGCGGCGATACGGCTGATGACCTCGGCGTAGTCCCGTACGTCACAGGGGACGATGTCGAGGGCGGGGAAGGAGTGCGGGGGCGCACCGTCTTCTTCCCGTCGACCGTAGGCACGCTCATGGGCCTCCGGCTGGTCGGTGAGGAGGGTGACCGCGAGGCCGAGCCGAGCCGCCGCGGGGAGGAAGCCCTCGGTGACGGAGTCGGTGGGGTTGCGGGCGAGGAGGTGGAGCCGGGGCGGCCGGGGGGCGGGGGCGGCCGGGGCCGCCGGGGCCGCCTGGGAGCCATGGAGGGCAGGGGAGGAGAACGGCCGTGACGCCGCGTCGAGATCATTCTCGTTCACGGCCCGAGATTAGGTTAGGCATGCCTAAGACCGCTAATTCGGCGTTCCGGTCCGCCCGTTTGGCCCTGATTAGCCGTCAAGATCGTCAACGCTCGGCGTCAACGGGGCAGCCCGATACGGCGATGCCGGGCGCGACGCGCGGCGAGCCGCTCGTCCGGGTCCTGGGCGCGGAGGGCGGCGAGTTCGGCCCCGAGGAGTTGGCCGAGGCGGCTGAGGAAGATATCGGGCGCCCCGGGGCCCTCCGCGGCCTCGGAGGCGTCCTCCTCGACGATGCGATCGACGATGCCCTGGGCGAGGAGGTCGGCGGAACGTACGCCCTGGCGGGCGGCGACCTCGTACGCCCGCTCGGTGGTGCGGTGGAGGATCGCGGACGCGCCCTCGGGCGGCAGCGGCGACAGCCAGGCGTGGCGCGCCGCCACGACCCGGTCGGCGGGCAGCAGCGCGAGCGCTGCGCCACCGGCGCCCTGGCCGAGCAGCAGACAGAGGGTGGGCGCGGGCAGGGTCACCATGTCGGCGAGGCACCGCGCTATCTCCGCCGCCAGCCCGCCCTCCTCGGCCTCGCGGCTGAGCGCGGCGCCCGCGGTGTCGATGACGGTGAGCAGCGGCAGCCCGAGTTCGGCGGCGATCCGCATCCCGCGCCGCGCGGTCCGCAGCCCGGCCGGCCCGAGCGCCTGCCCCTCCCCCGGCCCCTCGGCGGTCTCGCCCTTACGGGCGCTGCGCCGGTTGTGCCCGAGCACGACGCAGGGCGTCCCCCCGACCCGGGCGAGCGCGAGCAACAACCCGGGATCGTGCTCACCAGCCCCCGTACCGCTGAGCGGACTCACATCGTCGGCGGCCACCCGCAACAAATCCCGCACCCCGGGCCGCTCCACCCGCCGGGAGGCCCGTATCGACACTTCCGCAGACGGCACGACGGCCTCCGTGTCCTCGTCGGGTACCCCGGATGCCCCGGGTGCCCAGGGTGCCCCGGGTGCGGATGTCATGGAGCCGCCCGGCGCCTCCGGTGCCCCACCGGGGGCGAGCCCGGCGGAGGCGCCGCTCCCCGGTCGACCAGCGGCGCCCGCCTCGGCGGGCCCGGACACGGCACCTCCACGCCGCCCGTGCTCCCCCGCCACCGGCCCGGGGCCGGAGGCCGGGGCCGAGGCCCCGCCCTCCACACCCCCGGGCGCCCCACCGGCCCCGGCAGAGGCGGCAAGCGCGGCCTGATCGCGGGCGGCCGACACACCCCCGGCGGGTCCGGCCGCACCGCCACGCTCACTGCCGCCCCCGGCAGACGATCCCCCGCCACCGGGCACGTCACCCGGCGCGCCGGGATCCGCCTCGGCGGCCCCGGCCCCGGCGCCCGCCGCGGCGGGCCCGGACACGGCACCCCCACGCCGCCCGTGCTCCCCCGCCACCGGCCCGGGGCCGGAGGCCGGGGCGGGGGTGCCCGCGCAGAGCACCCTCAGCACTCGTGCCGCCACGCCCGACAGGCGACTGTGCGGGAGGACCGCGTCGATCAGGCCGTGGTTCATCAGGTTCTCGGCGTTCTGGACGCCGGGCGGGAACTCCTCGCCGTACAGGGCCTCGTGCACCCGTGGGCCCATGAAGCCGATGAGGGCGCCCGGCTCGGCGGCGGTGACGTGGCCCAGGGAGCCCCAGGAGGCGAGGACGCCGCCGGTGGTGGGGTGGCGGAGGTGGACCAGGTACGGCAGGCCCGCGGCCTTGTGGTCCGTGATCGCCGCGGCCACCTTCACCATCTGCAGGAACGCGACCGTACCCTCCTGCATCCGGGTGCCGCCCGACGCCGGTGCCGCCAGCAGCGGCAGCCGCTCCGCCGTGGCCCGCTCCACGGCCCGTACCAGCCGCTCCCCCGCGGCGACGCCTATCGAACCCGCCAGGAAGCGGAACTCGCAGGCGATCAGCGCCACCCTGCGCCCCTCGATACGGCCCTCACCGGTGATGACCGACTCGTCCAGCCCGGTGCGCTCCCGTGCCCGTTCCAGGTCGGCCCGGTACTCGGGGTCGTCCGTCGTGATCTCCACCGGTTCGTCCCAGCCGTGCCAGCCGCCGGGGTCGACGATGGCCTCGATCAGCTCACGGGCCGACGGGCGGGAGGCGCGGGGGGCGCCCGTGGCGCCCGTGGCGCGGGGCGAGTTCGTACCGGTCATATGTGTCACCCTTCCACGCCATCGACCCCCCGCAATCATCGGCGATCACCTCTGGTGGATCACCTCGGGTGTCGCCGCGGCCCGCCCAGTCTCAGCTCCGCCTGAGCTGCTCCTTAACGGCGCCATAAGACCGGTGAGGAGGCCCCTGGGCGGGGCTAGCGTGCTGCGCGTCACCCCCCACCGGTCACCCCCACCGGTCCCCCCACCGAAGGAGTCCCCGACGATGACCGCTCGTGCGACCGTCTCCCGTAGAACCGCCCGCATCGCCGTGCTCGGCATGGTTCCGCTCGCCCTCACCGCGCTGAGCGCGGACCCGGCCGCCGCGCACGGTTCGATGACGGACCCGGTCAGCCGGGTGTCGGCGTGTTTCGCGGAGGGGCCGGAGAGCCCGGACTCGGCGGCCTGCAAGGCGGCCGTGCAGGCGGGCGGCACCCAGGCGCTCTACGACTGGAACGAGGTCAACATCCCGGACGCCGCCGGGCGCCACAAGCAGATCATCCCGGACGGAAAGCTGTGCAGCGCGGGCCGCGACAAGTACAAGGGCCTGGACCTGCCGCGCGCCGACTGGCCCGCCACCGCCATGACGGCCGGTGAGCACACCTTCGCCTACCGGGCCACCGCGCCCCACCGGGGCAGCTTCGAGCTGTACATCACCAAGGACGGCTACGACCCGACGAAGCCGCTGACCTGGGCGGACCTGGAGGCTGAGCCGTTCGCCAAGGTCACCGACCCCACACTGAAGGACGGGAGTTACGTCTTCTCGGGGAAGGTGCCGGGCAAGTCGGGCCGCCATCTGATCTACAGCGTCTGGCAGCGCTCGGACAGCCCGGAGGCGTTCTACACCTGCTCGGACGTGACCTTCGGCGGAGGGGCCGCCGCGGCCAAGGGCGCCGGGACGAAGGCGGGTTCCGCACCCACCGCCACCGCGCCCGATGACGCCCAGATAGCGGCGGGCGCCGAGAAGTCCACGGTCGATCACCACGGCCACGGCGGTGACAGCGGCGCCGAGGCCAACCACCAGCCGGAGGCGGCGGAGGCGGCGGAGGCGGCGGACGAGAAGGGCACGGAGGGGGACCACCCCGAGGCCAAGAACGCCGAGGTCCTGGCCGCGAGCAGCGGGCCGGAGGGCTCGCAGGACTCACAGGACTCACAGAGCGGCAGCGCCGCCGACGGGCAGCGCCTCGCCGAGACCGGCGGCGACGGATCCACCGGCCCCATGGCCATCGGCGGCGCCGCGGTCCTCGCCGCCGGCGCGGCCGTGCTGTTCGCCGTCGCCAACCGCCGCAAGACCGTACGCCGCGGCCGCGGCTGAGGCCCTGGGGCGCCGCTGCTGCCGCCGCCGTAGGCGTCCGCGGCGGCCGATCGGACTGAGTCGGTTCCGGGGGGATGACGGCACTCCCCGGGACCGGCTCGCCTACACGCCGGCCGCCCGCGCGTCGGCCGCCCGCGCGCCGGCCGCCCGCGCGGACGGTGCGTGCCAGGCGGCGAGGGCGGCGTCCGCCGCGGCATGCAGATCCCGGGCGGGCGTGCCGTCGCACACCTGAGTGGAGACGCCGAGCAGGAAGCCGTGGATCATGGATGTGAAACCGTCCACGTCGGTTTCTCCGGCGAGTTCCCCCGTCGCGACGCCACGGACGACGCACGCTCTGATGCGTGCCCGGTCCATCGCACGGCGCGCCGCGATCGTGCGGCGCACCGCGGCATCGTCGTCCCCGGGCGCCCGGACGATGCCCGACAGGGCTACCAGGCAGCCGCGCGGGTGGGAGGTGTCGGTCTGCATGTCGATGGATCCGTGCAGCATCCGGGCGACGGCCTCGCGCGGGCTCAGGGCTTCGTCGGCGATGACGTCGGTGACGCTGCCCGGCCCGGCGAGGTAGTGCTCCACCGCCCGCTCGAACAGACCCTGTTTCGAACCGAACGCACCGTACAGGCTTGCCGAGGACAGGCCGGTGGCCTCCCGGAGCTGGGCCATCGATGTCGCTTCATAGCCCTGCTCCCAGAACAGCCGCATCGCGGCTTCCAGGACGCCCTCGATGACGAAGGCGCGGGGGCGGCCGGCGGGGGACACGGCATACCTCCTCCATAAAGGAACGATCAGTCCAGTTTAGCGGGCGGGGACGCCGGATGAGGAAGCATCTGTCCCGTCGCTCCAGGGGCGCCAGCGGCCGGAGCCGTCGACGGTTCCCAGCTGCTGGTCGGCGAAGTGGACACCGAAGCCGTAGACCCCGTCCCGGGCCAGGTACTCCACGAGCCGGCGCCGTGACCGTTCGGCCTCGCTCCGGTCGGTGTCGAGAACGACTTCCCAGTCCGGGTGCTGGACCTGGACCGGTGAGTGCATGGCGTCGCCGAAGGCCACGACCTCCCGGCCGTCGCCGGTGTCGAGGATCCAGGCGGTGTGCCCGGGGGTGTGCCCGGGAAGGGACCACGCGCGGACGCCGTACGCGATCTCGGTCCCGTCGGCCACGACCACGGTGCGTTCGTCCTGGCCGGCCAGTATCGGGCCGGTCCCCGGCGGGACGCTCTCCAGTTCGCCCTTGCCGACCATCCAGCGCGCTTTGGTGAAGAGGCTCCGCGGATCCTCGACCGCGTCGGGCCGGGCCCACCCGGTGTGGTCGCCGTGGAAGTGGGTGAAGGCCACCGTCTCCAGCTCGGCCGGGTCCACGCCGAGCGTCGCCAGCGACCCGGGCAGGTCCCGTACATGGCCGAAGGCGTGCTGGAAGTGTTCCGGGTCCTCGCCCGATATGCGGCCATGACCTGCGTCGATGAGCAGGCGGCCGCCGCCCCGCTCGACGAGCAGCGCACCGCACCCCATGGGCAGGTGGCCCGCCTCGGTCATATGCGTGCGGTGCGCGTGCCAGTCCTCCTCGACGGAGGCCGGGTAGACCCGGGTCGGGATCATGTCGACGCCCGCGTCGGGAACGTAGCTCAAGGTGAGTTCGCCCAGGGTGCGTGTCCAGATGGCGGGGAGCCGGAATCCCGAGTCGTCGCCGCCTTCGACGCTTTTCGTCGTGGGGTGCCGCTCATGCCGTGCCACGGGGTCGTGCCTTTCGTGTTCGTGTGTGCCGTACGGGGTGGTGGGTGGTCCGCTCACGGCGCGCTCCTCGCCGCCCGGCCGCGGTCGACGCCCGCGCCCCGGTCGACGCCCGCGCCCACCGGGTGCCGCACGGCCGCCGACGGGGCGGCCGGTGGTTCGGCCAGCGGTTCAGCCAGCGGTTCGGCGGGGCTGGGGTGGACCAGCTCCAGGATCCAGATCCCGGCCCCGGCCAGCGCGATGACCAGGCCGAGCGCGCTCACGCCCAGCCACCCCACGAGCGGGTACAGCGCCGCGGTCAGCGCCGAGGCGACGGTGGCCCCGGCGAACGCGGACACCATGAGGGCCGTCGTCACGCGGCTTCGAGCGTGCGGGACCCGGCGGTAGATCGCGCTCTGGTGGCTGATCAACAGGGACTGCTGGGCGAGGTTGAGCACGATGATGCCGACGGTCAGCGCGATCACGCCGCTCGGCCCACCCACTCCGGCGACGGCCAGCACGGGCCAGCTCACGGCCAGCAGGACCAGTCCGCCCGTGGTCACCCGACGGCCGTGTCCGCGGTCGACGAGCCGGCCGGTCTTCGCCGCCGCGGCGGCTCCGACGACCCCGGCCAGGCCGAACAGGCCGATGACGGCGGGCCCGAACTCGTACCGCGGGCCGGCCAGCAGGAACGACGACGCGGTCCACAGCACGGTGAAGCAGCCCATGCCGACCGCCGCCAGGGCCATGCGCCTGCGCAGCAGCGATTCGCCGCGCACCAGCGCGAGCACCGAGCGCAGCAGTTGAGGGTAGGTGCTGCTCTCCGACCGCGGAACAGGGCGCAGGACCAGCCGCAGGGTGACCGCCAGGGCCGCCATCAGGACCGCGGCGAAGACGAACACCAGTCGCCAGTCGCCGATCTGGGCGAGCACCCCGGCGACGGTACGCGCGATCATGATCCCGATCAGCAGCCCGCTCATCACGGTGCCCACCGCCGATCCGCGCTGGTGGTCCGGCGCCAGCGACGCGGCCATGGGCACCACGATCTGCGCCACCGCCGAGGTCGCCCCGACCACCGCGATCGCGGCGAGCAGCAGCCCCAGCGACGGGGACGCCGCCGCACCGAGGAGCGCGAGGGCGCTCAGGCCCAGCAGCACGGTCACCAGGCGGCGCCTTTCCAGTACGTCCCCCAGGGGCACCAGCAGCGCAAGCGAGAGCGCATAGCCGATCTGCGAGACGGTGACCACCAGGCCACCGGCCCCCTGGGACACCCCGAGCGCCCGCGATATCACGGGCAGCAAGGGCTGGGCGTAGTAGATGTTCGCCACCGCCGCGCCGCACACCACGGCCAGCAGCAGCACCGTGGCCCGGCTCAGGGTCGCGGGGCCGGCGCCGGGCCCGTCGGCGGGCGCTGTGCGAGGGCGGGGCGCGCCGCTCACGATGAATTGTGGATCGTTCATGCCGTAATTCCTACTCCGGCACCTCGCGAGCGTCAACAAAATTACGGAGTGATCGATCCGAATGTGGTGCGGTTCACCTCTCCACCGGCTTTTCAGCGGCCTTTCAGCGGCCTTTCAGCGGAAGAAGTCCAGGTTGCCGGCGGCCCAGCGGCGGAACGGACGGCCGGGGCGGCCGGTCAGCCGCTCGGTGGAGCGTGCCGGCGGCGCGCACGTTCGAGCAGCTCGTTGATCGCCACCTCGCGGAGCGCTCCTGAAGCGTTCCCGCTCACGCCTCCTCGGCCAGCGCCGCATCCAGGGCCGCCGTCAGCCGCCGGACCCGCGCCTGGAGATCCACCGCCTCCTCCAGACCGAGGCCGCTGGCCTCGATCGCCGCCAGGGGTACGCCCTGGGCGCGCCCCTTCAGCGCCTCCCCCTCCACCGTGAGCCGGACCGTCACCGAGCGCTCGTCGTGCGCGCTGCGCTCGCGCTGGACGAGTCCGGCCGACTGCATCCGCTTGAGCAGCGGCGAGAGGGTGCCGGAGTCCAGCCGCAGGTACTCCCCCAGCCGCTTGACCGGCATCTCCCCGTGCTCCCAGAGCACCAGCATGGCCAGGTACTGCGGATAGGTCAGCCCCGTGTCGCGCAGCACCCGGCGGTAGAGGCTGTCGAAGGCGCGGGAGGCGGCGTGCAGGGTGAAGCAGAGCTGCCGATCGAGCCGGAGCAGCTCACCGGAGGGCCGCGACTCGGGGGCGGCGGTGCGGTCGGCGGTGCTGTCAGTGGTGCGGTCGGACTGGTGTGACATGCCTCCAGCGTACCCTTTAGTTGTGCACAACTTAATTGTGTGCTCTACTTCTGCCCGGAGGCGGGGCACCCCGAGCCCCCACCTCCCTCCGACTGCCGGAACACGAAAGGGATGGTCTTCATGGACGCGCTCTACACCGCGGTGGCCACGGCCAACGGACGCGACGGCCGGGCCGTGAGCTCCGACGGACAGCTCGACCTGCCGCTGGCCATGCCGCCCGCCCTCGGCGGCAACGGCAAGGGCACCAACCCCGAGCAGCTGTTCGCCGCGGGCTACGCCGCCTGTTTCGCGTCCGCGCTCGGCCTCGTCGGCCGCCAGGCCAAGGTCGACACCAAGGACATCTCCGTCACCGCCGAGGTCGGCATCGGCAAGGACGCGGCGGACGACGGCTTCGGGCTCAAGGTGACGCTGCGCGTCGAGCTGCCGGACGAGCTGGAGAACGAGACCGGCCGCAAGCTGGTCGAGCAGGCGCACCAGGTGTGCCCGTACTCCAAGGCGACGCGGGGCAACATCGAGGTCGAGCTCGTCGCCGAGTAATCGGAGGCCGGCCGACCCGACGACGGGCGACGCGCCCTGCCTGTAAGGACCGAGGCAGGGCGCGTTATGACGTGCGCTTCATCCACTCGCTGTCAACCTCAGTCGTCCGACGCACACGTCGTCGGCGTGGCGTGTTCCGGATCGAGGGCGTTGACGGCCTCGTGGAACGCCAGACCGTCGGTCAGCCCGATGGTCAGGTGCTCGGAGATGTCGGTCGCGCACAGGTCCTGGATCACCACGTTCCTGACGTTCGGACCGGAGAGGAACTGCGCCCGGTAGGGCGTGGCGACCTCGTCGTACTTGGTCGAGATGACCGTGTAGCGCACTCCGGGGACGGTGTCGCCGCCCTCGTTGAGCCGCCGCAGGAAGTCCGAGCCGACCACCTGGTCCATCAGCCCCGGGGCGCCCTTGGCGATGATGTCGCCGGCCCCGGGGAAGTAGTCCAGCAGCTTCGTCAGCCCGGACAGGGTGGTTCCGTGGTTGGTGGGGGCGATGCCGACCAGGGCGTTCACCTTCGGCGCGCCACCGAGGAACTTGAGGTAGTAGCGGGGCATCATCCCGCCCTGCGAATGCCCGACCATGTCGACCTTGGCGGCGCCGGTGGCGGCGAGCACCCGGTCCACATAGGCGGACAGCTGCTTGGCGGACCGGTCGACCGGTCCCAGGCCATTGAACAGCGGGACGAGGGGCAGTTGGCCGTAGTCGAGGGAGAAGACGCAGTAACCCCGCTGGACCAGGTAGGGGGCGAAGCCCAGCCAGTTGTCGACGGAGTTGCCGAAGGTGCCGTGCACCAAGACGACGGGGCGGGGGTGTTGGGCCGAGGGCTTGCAGGAGTAGTTGTTCCAGCCGCTGCTCACCGCCTCCGACGCGGTGTCCGTGGCGAGCGCGGCGGTGGGGGTGGCCGCGGTCGCCGCGACCGCGAGGGCCAGGGCGGGCAGTAAGGTGCGGGTCTTGGTCTTCCGGATGCGCCGGATACGCCTCCAGGGCAGCATCACATGAACTCCTCGCTGGTGGGGGAGAGAGTTGCGCTGACGGTGCGCTTGCGCTGCGCCCTGCGATCCGGATCACAAGAGTGGTGCGCTCACTCGAAATTACGCGCGAGTAGCAAAGCCATCCAGCCATTCGTCAGTGAAGGAATGTCCACGCGATTTTCACGAGACGTCCAGGAATGCACCGGGTTACGCGAAGTGGGAAAACCAGTGGGACTGGTGGGATCCGCGGCCTACGCGACGTCGAGGAACCCGGCGGGCCGGACCGCGGAGACGCCGAAGCGGGCGCGGGCCCGGTCGGCGGCGGCCTCCAACCGGCGTGACTTCTCGTCCGCGGGGTCGAACGTCAGCTGGTGGGAGGCGAGTCCGGCGTCCGTCAGCCCCTCGACGCGCAGCGCCACGGACCGCACCCGGGCCCGCTGCAGCCCGAGCGCGTCATGCAGCGCGTACGCGACGGCGGTCAGCGCCGGGGTGTGGGCGGTCGGCTCGGTCAGGGTGCGGGTGCGGGTGGTCGTGGAGCGGTCGGCGTAGCGGACGGTGAGGCTGATCGCGGCCGCCACCTGCCCGCTCGTCCGCAGCCGGACGCCGAGCCCGTCGGCGAGGGTGAGCAGCGCGCGGCGACGGCGGACGGGGTCCAACTCGTCGCGGCGGAAGCGGTGTTCGGCGCCCATCGCACGGGCGGGGGCGTTCGGGGTGACCGGCGCCGGGTCGATCCCGCGCGCCCAGGCGTGGACGCGGCGCGCGGTCGCCGCGCCGAGGATCCGCTGGAGGGTGGACAGCGGCGCGGCGGCGATCCGCGCGGCGCTGTCCAGCCCGTACGTGCTCAGGGTGCGCGCGGTCGCGGGCCCCACCCCGGGCAGGGCGATGGCCGGCTTACGGGCCAGGAACGCGGCGACGGCGTCCGGATCGCCGGGAACGGTACGGACCGCGCCGGACTCAGGAGCGCCCTGAGCGCCCCGGGTCTCCTGGGCCTCGTGGGCGGCCATGCGCGCGAGCAGGGGGTTGGCGGCGACGCCGACGGTGCAGTCCACGCCGTACCGGGCCAGTGCCCGGACCCGTACGATCTCGGCCAGCCCCGCCGCGTCCCGCCCGAAGTACCGCAGCGCGCCCCGCACATCCGCGAGCGCGGCATCGGGCGGCAGCGCCTCGACGACCGGCGTCAGCTCGCCGAGCAGGGTGAGCAGCCCCTGGTAGACGTCCTCCCCGGGCACGGGGTGCCCCTGGTAGACGTCCTCCCCGGGCACGGGGTGGAACCGCACGTACAGCACATGCGGCACCTCGCCCACCCGCTCCGGGCCCACGGCCCGGCCGCCGCCCGGCAGGGCCATGTCCATCAGGCGGGTCGGGAAGGGGGGCCGGCCGGCGGTCATCCCGCGCTCCCCGGGCTGGAGTGCCACAGTTTGCGGCCGGTGGCGGCCTGGTCGCCCGCGGGCCGGAGGTCGGCCCAGGGGTGCATGGCGTAGCCGGTGGACATCTCGATGCGGCGGCCGGAGTCCGCCTCGGCCGTCTCCGGGCCCGCCCCCGCCAGTTCGGCGGCGACCGCCGCGAGGCCGCCCTCCTCCCTGAGCCGGGCCAGTTCGGCGAGGTTCCACACGGCCGAGCCGACGATGCTGAGGCTGCGCGGGCCGCGCCGCTGGACCACGCCGCGGACGAGCAGCAGCCAGGAGTGGAAGACGGTGTGCGCGCACGCCGCGTGGCTGTCGTCGAAGAAGGCGCAGTCGACCAGCCCCGTGCCGTCGTCGAGCGTGGTGAAGATGACCCGGCGCCCGGAGCGGATCGGCGGGGTCTGGGTGGCGGCCTTGGCGCCGGCGACGAGCACGACCTCCCCGTGCGGCGCGTCGCGCAGCCGCTTCGCGGGGATCGCGCCCAGCTCCTCCAGGAAGTCCCGGTGGTCGCCCATCAGATGGCGGGAGACGTCCATGCCGAGGATGCCGAGTTCGGCGCCGAGGCGTTCGTTCGCGTCGAGGTCGGGGAGCCCGGCGGGGGCGGCGGGGCCGGTTTCGGCCAGCGGAAGCTGACCCTCCGCGTTATGCCGGGCGGCGGCGCCCCGCTGCTGCCGGTGCAGCTCGGCGATCTGCAGCAGCAGATCGCGGCGGCTCGCGCCGAACGTGTCCAACGCGCCGACCTGGGCCAGCCGTTCGGCGACCGGCCGCCCGGGGTGGGCGCGCAGCCACAGGTCCTGGAGCGAGGAGTACGGCTGCCCGGCCGCGATCCGCTCGGTCTCGGCCTCGCTGATGCCATGGACGTCGCTCAGCGCCAGCCGGACACCGACGTCCTCCTTATGGCGGCCGTCACGTTTATCACGACTGTCATGAGAATCACCAGACGTCAGTTCGATTCGATAGGCGGCGCCCGATCGGTTCACATCCAGCGGCAGGATCGGCACCCCGCGCCGCCGCGCGTCCGCCAGCAGCAGCCGCTTCGGGTACATCCCGGGGTCATGGGTGAGCAGCCCGGCGTAGAAGGCGGCCGGATGGTGCGCCTTGAGCCAGGCGGACTGATACGTCGGGACCGCGAAGGCGACGGCGTGCGCCTTGCAGAAGCCGTACGAGCCGAACGCCTCGACGATCTCCCAGGTTCGCGCCAGCACCTCCGGCGGATAGCCCCGCTTCTCCGCCTCCGCGTGGAACCAGGCCCGCACCCGCCCCTGCCGCTCGGGGTCGGACAGGGCGCGCCGCGCCTCGTCGGCGAGGTCCCGTTCACATCCGGTCATGATCGACACGATCTTGATGATCTGCTCATGGAAGACCACGACCCCGTACGTCTCGCGCAGCGCGTCCTCCAGGTCCGGGTGCGGATAGCGCGGGGGCTTGCGGCCGTGCCGGGCGTCGATGAAGGGCCGGACCATGTCGGCGGCGACCGGGCCGGGCCGGAAAAGCGATATGTCGACCACGAGATCGTGGAAGGAGGTGGGCTGCAGCCTGCCGAGCAGATCGCGCTGGCCGGGCGATTCGATCTGGAAGCAGCCGAGGGTCTCGGTGGAGCGGATCAGGTCGTAGGTGGCCGAATCGCCGGGCCGGACCTGTCCGGGGTCGTCGATGTCCACGACCCGCCCGGTGGCCCGCCGGATCTCGGCGACCGCGTGCGCCATCGCGGACTGCATCCGCACCCCGAGGACATCCAGCTTGAGCAGTCCGAGCTCCTCCACGTCGTCCTTGTCGAACTGCGACATGGGGAAGCCCTCGCCGCTGGTCGGCACGATGGGCGTACGGGCCAGCAGCCCGGCGTCCGAGAGCAGCACCCCACAGGGGTGCATGGCGATGCCGCGGGGCAGCCCGTCGAGCGCCTCGACCAGCTCCCAGAACCTGCCGAAACGTTCCTGCTCGGCGGTCGCCTCTCGTAGCTCCCGCAGCTCGGGCAGTTCCGCGAGCGCCGCGCGGGCATCGCGGGCGCGGATGTGCGGGAAGGACTTGGCGAGCCGGTCCACCTCGGCCGGGTCCATGCCGAGCGCCGCGCCCACGTCCCGTACGGCGTGGCGCACCCGGTAGGTCTCGGGCATCGAGACGGTCGCGACCCGCTCCGGCCCGAACCGCTCGAAGATCGCGCGATAGACGTCGAGCCGGCGCGCCGACTCCACATCGATGTCGATATCGGGCAGCGCGGCCCGCCGCACCGACAGGAAGCGCTCCATCAGCAGGCCGTTGGCCACGGGGTCGGCATGGGCGATGCCCAGCAGATGGTTGACGAAGGATCCGGCGCCGGAGCCCCGGGCGGCCACCCGGATACCCAGCTCCCGGGTGTCGTCGACGACCTGCGCGACGGTGAGGAAGTACGAGGCGAAGCCGAGCCGTTCGATGGTGCGCAGCTCGTCCTCCAGCCGCTCCCAGCGCACCCGGTCGCGGTCGTACCCCCGCAGCACCATGGCGGCGGCGCAGCGCGACCGCAGCACCCGCTCGGCGCTCCGCCGCCCGGCCCCGACCAGCCGGGGCTCGGGGAAGTGGACGCTGCCCAGGCCGATGTGGTCCTCGGGGTCGACCAGGCACTCGGCGGCGGTGCGCCGGGTCTCCTCCAGCAGCCGGTGCGCGGCGTCCCGCCGCATCCCGGCCGCCTCCACGATCCGCTCGGCCGCCTTCGCCATGTCCCCGGGGCCCTTGAGCCAGCGCTCACCGCTGTCGAGCGCCCCCGGGGCGCGCGGGTCGATGGGGACGAGCCGGCGGGCCGCGTCCAGGACGTCGGCGACCGGCCCCTCCTCCGGGTCGGCGTAGCGCACGGCGTTGCTCAGCACGGCCGGGACGCCCTGCTCGGCGGCGAAGCCGACGGTGCGGGCGGCGAGCCGCAGCGAGCCCGGACCGGTGCCGGTGCGGCCGTGCCATACGGCCTCCAGCCGCAGCGCGTCGCCGAAGAGTTCGCGCCAGGGGGCGATCAGCCGGGCGGCCCGGTCGGGGCGCCCGGCGGCCAGGGCCCGGCCGACGTCGGAGTCCGGGCCGAGCAGCGCGGTCAGCGGGGCGAGCGCGCCGGGGTCGCTCACCAGATCGCGCCAGTGCAGCAGGGGCGGGCCCGCGCCGTTCGTCCGGGCGGTTCCGGGGTGGGCGAGCCCGGCGTGGGCGGCGGAGACCAGCCCGCACAGCGCGGCCCAGCCGGGCGCGCCGTCCCGGGCGAGGAAGACCACCCGGGGCGCGGACTCGTCGATGAAGGCCCCGCCGCGCACCGGGGTACGGCGCCGGGCGGTGCGCCCCGGCTCCGGGACCTCCTCCCGTACGGCGAGGTCCACCCCGAACAGCGGCCGCACCCCCGCGCGCTCACACGCCCGGGCGAACCGCACCGCTCCGGCGAGGCTGTCGCGGTCGGTCAGCGCGATCGCGTCCATACCGCGCTCGGCGGCACGCCGCGCCAGCCGCTCCGGGTGCGCGGCCCCGTACCGCATGGAGAACCCGGACGCGGTGTGCAGATGCGTGAAGCCTGGCATCCGCACCTCCCGCTGCTCACACCCCCTGACCGACCCCGCATGTCCCACGCCCCACCATAACCCCATTCTCGAACACGCGTGCGAGTCGGCTTCGAGGGCACCTCTCTCTCCACCATAAGCACCCAAAACGCCCGTTAATCCCGCGTGTCGCCTTGCGAACGCGGCACGCGGAAGCCGGTGGGTCGAATCGGTAGGCGGGCCACCGACCCGTGCGTATGCTGATCACCATGACGGAGGGATCCCTGCTCGATCTGCTACGGGAGCAGCGCACCGGCGCGCTCGTCACCCTCAAGCGGGACGGACGGCCACAGCTGTCCAACGTCGCCTTCACCTATGACCCCGCGACGCGCCTCATCCGGATCTCCGTCACCGACGACCGCGCCAAGACCCGCAATCTGCGCCGCGATCCGCGCGCGAGCTTCTACGTCACCAGCGCGGACCACTACTCCTATCTGGTGGCCGAGGGCGATGCCGAGCTGACGCCGGTCGCCGCCGACCCCCATGACTCCACCGCCGATGAGCTGGTGGAGGTCTACCGCGCGATCCAGGGCGACCATCCGGACTGGGAGGAGTTCCGCGCGGCGATGGTGGCCGAGCGACGGCTGGTGGTGCGGTTGCGCGCGGCGCGCGGCTACGGCTGGGGAAGCCGGACCGGACCCCTGAGCGGGGAGCTGGGCCAGAGCGGCCAGGGGTCCGACGGGCCTTGACGCCTGCGGCGGGCCGCTCCTCTCCCGCCCCTTCCCGAATACCAGGGGCTTCGCCCCTGGACCCCCGGGGCGCCGGGGCATCGACCCCGGGGGCGGGGGTCTGGGGCGAAGCCCCAGTTTCGGGAGAGGGCGGGGAGGGGCAAGCGTCGATACGCGGCTCCGCCGCGTGGTCCGCCGGACGCCCCCTGGGACGGCCCCGAGGGAGCCGCGGATTCCGGGCTCCGACCCCACTCCACCGGTCGGCTTGCCCTGGCAGGTTCTCGCCCTGGCGCGACACCCGACAGCCCTCACCCCAGAGGCATCACGAACATCACTCGATCTTGCTCACCTGAGCGCACTTGAATCGATTTGAGCGCCTAGGGCACCTCGCTGAGCACGCCATCCGCAGGAGCGCGAGACGGCGGACGGAGCCCTCCGAGGGGCGCAATGCGCGCGGCGCCGCGCACCCGGTCGCCACGCGGCGTTCCATGCCCGGACATCCACCGCACGCGACAATAAGCCACCGAACGACTACTTGTAGCGACCGGAAGTGCTCGATCGACGTGCGTTCCTGACGCGCACCGCGTAGAACTCCGTCCGGTATCTGCAACGACGAGCAAGGGAGTGTTCGAAATGCGGAAGACGACTGGGGCGATCGGGCTGGGAGCCGCACTGGCCGTGAGCGCCGTGCTGGGGATCGGCACGAGCGGCGCGGCGCACGCCGCGCCCGCCAAGCCGCAGAGCCTGTATCCGCCGTCCGCGCTGGTCCTGACCGTCGGCTGGGGGCCCGACGCGGCCACCACCGAGGTCCAGCGTGCGGTGACTCTGAGCTGTCGCCCCACCCCCACCGGTACCCACCCGGCCCCCACTCGGGCATGCGCCGAACTCCGCTCCGTGGGCGGCATGTTCGGCCAGCTGCGGACCGGGGCGGAGGCCGGCCGGGTGTGCACCAAGGAGTGGCACCCCATCACCGTCACCGCCGAGGGGATCTGGGACGGCCGCCGGGTGTCGTACGAGCACACCTTCGCGAACAACTGCTTCAAGAGCGCGGCCCCGACGACGGTCTTCGAGTTCTGATGGCCTGACCGGAAAGATGACCTGACCGGAAAAGGGGAAGGCCCCCGGACACCGTCCACGGGTGTCCGGGGGCCTGCCTCCGTTCACACGGGAGCGGACCGCGGAAGCGAACCGCTCACCGGGTGAGCCAGATCGGCCAGGTCGGCCAGAGCAGCCAGAGCAGCCAGATCGGCCAGATCGGCCAGATCGGCCAGGTCAGCCGATCTCGGCGCCGAACGCCTGCAGCGCCTCCGGCACCGGCTGGAAGAAGGTCTCGCCGCCCGAGGAGCAGTCACCGCTGCCGCCGGAGGTCAGACCCAGCGCCGTGTCGCCCGCGAAGAGCGCGCCGCCGCTGTCGCCGGGCTCGGCGCAGACGTTGGTCTGGATCAGCCCCTCGACCGACCCCTCCTGGTAGTTGACGGTCGCGTTGAGGCCGGTGACCTCGCCGTCGTGCACCTGGGTGGTGGAGCCGCTGCGCTGCACCTTCTGGCCGACGGTGGCGTCACCGGCCTTGGTGATCTCCTGGGAGCTGCCGTTGTAGAGGTCGACCGCGCTCGGGTGGTCGGTGTCCTTGGTGTACTTGACCAGGCCGTAGTCGTTACCGGGGAACTCGCTGCCCTCGTTGGTCCCGATCTCCTCACCGCCCTGCGAGTCCGACCAGCTGCTGATGGCCTCGGTGCAGTGACCGGCGGTCAGGAAGTACGGCTGGCCGCCCTTGACGACGTTGAACCCGAGCGAGCAGCGCCCACCGTCACCCCAGATGGCGTCGCCACCGGCGATGAAGGTGGAGAACTTCCCGGCCGAGCGCTTCACCTCGACCTTGTCGCCGAGCGCGTCGGCGACCTTGTTGAGGGTGGCCATGCGGGTGCCCTTGACGGAGCTGTCCGCGGTGACGACGACCTTGTTGCTTCTGGGGTCCACCGACCACGAGGTGCCGGGGATGGTGGCCTTCTGCTTCAGCGTCTCACGCGCCTTGCTCAGCTCGGCCAGGGTGTTCGTGACCACCTTGGCCTCGGCCCCGGCCTCCCGGACCTTGTCCACGACGCCCTTGTTGACCACGTTGACGACGAGCTTCTTGGCCTTGGCGTCGTAGTACGAACCCGCCGTGTCGCTCTTGAGCGAGGAGGTGAGCGTATTGGCGAGCTTTCCGGCGGCGCCGACCGAGAGGGTATCGGGCTGGGGCTCACCGGGGGCGGCGTTGGCGCTTTGCAGGGTGATGCCCGTGGCGACCAGGGCCGCTATGCCGGCTCCGGCGATGGCGACACGACGCTTGGGTATGCGGCGGTGCTTCAACTCTCTGCCTTCCAGTGGGGGGTTGGGCCCGTCGGCAGTGGGGTGCCAGGGGCCCGGAGGGCGTAACGGCATAGCGCTTCTCCCCACCTGGGGGCGCGTCCATGCCAATTTGCGCCGTCGAGTATTCCCATCACCACCGGGCGCGCACAAGGGCGCGTTCACGTCATGGGCGTGAAATTTACACTGCGGACTCATGTCCGGACATGGCGGTGCCCGCACACCTTCGAGGTGTACGGGCACCGAATCAGGTATCCGGACGAGCCGTCAAACCGGGCGGATCACCTCAAGGAATCCCCTCAAGGGACCTCCTCGGGGAATCCCCTCAATTGGGACCTCCTCGGGCAACCTCCTCGGGGAACCTCCTCGGGGGATTCCCTCGCGGGATTCCCCCGGGACTCCCGCCGGACATCACCTCCCACGGCTCATCGCTCGACCGTATGCGGCTCCGGCTCGCGCTCGGTGAGCGTCGGCATCGCCTGCCGCGCGGGCTGGGCCGGCTGGGCGGGCCGCTCGGGCGCGGCCTCCCGCTCCGGCGCGGCGGCCGGAACGCCGCCCTCCGCGCCGCCCTCGGCCCGGGCCGCCGCCGGGATCTCCTGCTGGCCCTTCTCCAGGAAGCGCAGCAGCTCGACCGGGATGGGCAGCACCAGTGTGGAGTTCTTCTCGGCGGCGACCGCCATCACCGTCTGGAGCAGCCGCAGCTGGAGCGCCGAGGGGGTGTCGGCCATCTGGGAGGCGGCCTCGGCCAGCTTCTTCGACGCCTGCAGCTCCGCGTCGGCGTTGATCACCCGGGCGCGGCGCTCCCGGTCGGCCTCCGCCTGGCGGGCCATCGACCGCTTCATGGTCTCCGGCAGCGACACGTCCTTGATCTCCACCCGGTCTATATGGACGCCCCATCCGACGGCCGGGCTGTCGATCATGAGCTCCAGGCCCTGGTTGAGCTTCTCCCGATTGGAGAGCAGGTCGTCCAGATCGCTCTTCCCGATGATCGACCGCAGCGAGGTCTGGGCCATCTGGGAGACGGCGAAGCGGTAGTCCTCCACCGCGATCAGCGCCTCGGCCGCGTCCACGACCTTGAAGTAGACGACGGCGTCGACCCGCACGGTCACATTGTCCCGGGTGATGCCCTCCTGAGCGGGGACGGGCATCGTCACGATCTGCATATTGACCTTCTGGAGCCGGTCGACGAACGGAGCGATCATGGTGAACCCCGGCCCCCGGATATCCGAGCGGAGCCTCCCGAGCCGGAAGACCACCCCCCGCTCGTACTGCTTGACCACCCGCGCCGCCGCCAGCACGCCCAGGGCGCAGAGGCAAGCCAGTACCACTATCAATGTCACGAGCGCATCGACCATCACGGCCACCTGCCGTCCGTATCGCGAACAATGCCCCGCATGGGGTACTGATATCCACGATAGTCCGCCCGTCGAACAGTGAGGAGGGCTGTGGAAAACCCCCGTCGGACCGCCCGGAACGACCTTCCCGATTGACGCGGAAAGCCCCCGTCCGGCAGCGCGGACGGGGGCTCTCGCTCAGTCTGGTGCGGTGCTGATCAGCGGAGGAACGGCGCCGATCAGTAGACGCTCACGCCGTACGCGTTCAGCGCCTCGACGACCGGCTGGAAGAACGTGGTGCCACCGGAGGTGCAGTTGCCGCTGCCGCCGGAGGTGAGGCCGAGGGCGGTGGAGCCGGCGTAGAGCGGGCCGCCGCTGTCGCCGGGCTCGGCGCACACGGTGGTCTGGATCATGCCGTAGACGATGTCGCCGTTGCCGTAGTTGACCGTGGCGTTCAGCGCGGTGACCCGGCCGCTGTGGATGCCGGTGGTGGAGCCGCGCCGGGTGACCGTCTGGCCCACGGTCGGGTTGGCGGCGCTGGTGATGTCCTGGCTGCCGACGGTGCCCTCGGGGCTGACCGAGCCGCTGTACCGGACCAGACCGTAGTCGTTGGTCGGGAAGCTGGAGCCGGCCGTCGGGCCGATGGTGGTGGAGTGGCTGGAGTTCGACCACCAGGTGCCGGCGCCGTCGGTGCAGTGACCGGCGGTGACGAAGTAGTTGGCCCCACTGCTGTTGCGCACGTTGAAGCCGAGGGAGCAGCGCCAGCTACTCGCGTAGATCGCGTCGCCGCCCGAGATCAGCTTCTGAATCTTGCCGGAGGTCCGCTTGACCTCGATCGCGTCGGCGTTCGCGCCGGCGCGGTTCTTGATCTTGGCTATCTCACTCTGGGACACCGTGCTGTCGGCGGTGACCACGAGCTTGTTGGTCCCCTTCTCGACATACCAGGCGGTGCCCGCGACATCGGACTCGAGGACGGCGCTGCTCGCCGACTTGGCCTCGGCCGCGCTGAAGGTGCGGGCGCCGTCGCTACCGGCGTAGGCGGCGGGGGCGGCAAGCGCCGTTCCGGCCACCAGGGCGGAGGTCGCGGCGATCAGGGCGATACGTCTCGCCTGCTTGCTGTGGGGGGCGTTGCGCTTGATCCTCAACTCTTCCTCCGGGGGAATCGGGGGTCCGCTTGGGTGGGCAGGCCCGTGAGGCGCAGTCAACGAGCACGCCGATATGACCGATTCGGCGTGCCCCTGACAAGCGCTTCCGGAAGTATTCGTGGCTCCGGGCGCAGCGCGCAAGAGGACAATTCGGAACAGCCTTCGGGCACACGCCACATAGCCCCGGCGGGTTCAGGCCGCCGGGGCTTGTGCTCCCATCCCCTTGGGTATCCGGTGAGACGGACCCGCGGGCGATCGGGTTCCGCTATGGCGCGGACATATCGGGTCCCGGTGGCCGGGCCGCCGCGCGGCCGCTCAGCCCCGCTCCCCCGGACGCGGAAGCCCCAGGTGGTCACGGAGTGTCGGACCGGTGTACGCGGTGCGGAACACCCCGCGCTCCGGTAGCGGCGGCACCACCCGGGCCACGAAGTCATCGAGCCCGCCGGGGGTCAGATGGGGCACGAGGATGAGGCCGTCGGCGGCGTCGGCGGCCACGAATCCCGCCATCTCCGCCGCGACCGCCTCCGGGAGCACACCGCCCTCGGCGAGTCGGGCGAGCTCGACGTGGTATGGCGCCTGGAACTGCCCGTCGCCGTCGATGGCGGCGGCCAGGTGCAGGGTGCCGGTCGGTACGGCCATGGTCGGGCCTTCCTCGTTCTTCGGGGGTCAGCGGGTCACGGCTTGGGCAGCCCGGGCGGGTTGATCTCGGACTTCTTCACCGCCTCGCTGGAGAGCCCCCACCGCTTCAGGACCTTGGCGTACGAACCGTCCTGGATCACGTGGTCCAGGGCCGCGGCATAGGCGTCGACCAGCCCGCTGCCCTTCTTGGTGGTGGCCGCGATCTTGCCCTGCACCTGGTCGCCACCGCCCGAGAAGCGGCCGATGATCTGGGTCTGGCCGGCCGAGGCGACATGGTAGGCGGAGGTGGGGTTCGGGCCGAAGTAGGCGTCGATACGGCCGGACTGGAGGGCGAGGTAGTAGTCGGTGTCCTTCTGGAAGTACTTGATGTCCACGGGCTTGCGGCCCGCCTTCTGGTTCTGTTTGCTCCAGTCGACCAGGATCTTCTCCTGGTTGGTGCCGGAGGCGACCGAAATCGTCTTGCCCGCGACGTCCTTGGGGCCCTTGACCCGCCAGGAGGTGCCCTTCTTGGCCTCGAAGGCGAGGTCGTCCAGCCGGTAGGTGGCGAAGTCGTACTTCTCCTTGCGCTCCTCGGTGACGGTGACATTGGAGAACACGCCGTCGAACTTGGAGCTGTCCAGGCCCACGAAGAGGTTCTCCCAGGAGACCGACTGGAAGTCGACCTTGAGCCCGAGGGTGTCGGCCACCAGCGTGGCGATGTCGAGCTCGGAGCCGATCCGGGTCTTGTCGTCGGTCGCGTAGAAGCCGAGCGGGGCGGAGGCGTCGGCGCTGCCTCCGATGCGCAGGGTGCCGCGCTTCCGGATCGCGGCCGGGACCTTCGCCGCGATCGAGTCGACCTTCTTGACTCTGACACGGTGCTGGTCAGGGCTGATGTTGATGGCGTTCTTCGAGCCCTTGGAGCCCACCGACTCCTGGACGTCGCCATCGCCGCAGCCGCCGAGCAGGGCGGAGGCGGTGAGCGCGGCGACGGCGGCGACGAGGGTGCGGCGGGTCTTCACGGGGGTGCTCCTTGCGTAGGTGAACATCGGCGGTCTGGCGGAGACCTGCGGTCTGCTGGACATCGGTGATCTCGTGAACATCGGTGATCTCGTGAACATCGGTGATCTCGTGGACCTCGGTGATCTCGTGAACATCGGTGGCCTCAGAGGACCTTGGAGAGGAATGCCTTGGTGCGCTCATGGCGTGGCGCGTCGAGCACCTCGGCGGGCGGGCCCTGCTCGACGATCCGGCCGCCGTCCATGAAGACGACGGTGTCGGCGACCTCCCGCGCGAAGCCGATCTCATGGGTGACGACGATCATCGTGGTGCCCTGGTGGGCCAGGTCCTTGATGACGTCGAGGACCTCACCGACCAGTTCGGGGTCGAGGGCGGAGGTCGGCTCGTCGAAGAGCAGCAGCTCGGGCTCCAGGGCGAGGGCGCGGGCGATCGCCACCCGCTGCTGCTGCCCACCGGAGAGCTGCCGGGGGTACGCGGCCGCCTTGTCGGCGAGACCGACCCGGGCGAGCAGCGTCTCGGCCGCGCGCACCGCCTCCTTCCGGGGGCAGCGCAACGCCGAGACCGGCGCCTCGACGATGTTCTCCAGCACCGTCAGATGCGGGAAGAGGTTGAAGTTCTGGAACACGAAGCCGATCCGGGTGCGCTGCTTGAGGATCTCGCGTTCACGCAGCTCGTAGAGGCGGTCGCCCTGGCGGCGGTAGCCGACCAGCGAACCGGCGACGCTGATCCAGCCGCTGTCCACCTTCTCCAGGTGGTTGATGGCGCGCAGCAGGGTGGACTTGCCGGAGCCGGAGGGGCCGAGGACGACGGCCACCTCTCCGGAGCGCACCTCCAGGTCGATGCCGCGCAGCACCTGGAGCGACCCGAAGCTCTTGTGGACGGAGCGGATGTCGACCATGGCGGTCATCGGGTGGCTCCCCGCGAGAAGTGGCGCTCGACGTAGTACTGCGCGACCGAGAGCACGGTGGTCAGGATGATGTACCAGACGGTCGCGACCATCAGCAGCGGCACGACCCGGCCGTTGCGTCCGTAGATGACCTGCACCTGGTAGAAGAGCTCGCCGATCGCCATGACGGAGACGATCGAGGTGCCCTTGAAGAGCGAGATCACCTCGTTGGCGGCGTTCGGCAGGATCGATCGCATCGCCTGCGGGAGCACGATCCGGCGCAGCTGCCGCAGCCGGGGGATGCCGAGCGCGGCCGCCGCCTCCAGCTGTCCGCCGTCCACGGCGAGGACGCCGCCGCGCACGATCTCCGCCGCGTAGGCCGCCTGGTGGAGGGCGAGTCCGAGCACCGCCGCGCTCATCGCCCCGACCAGACCCGCGGTGTCGAAGGAGAAGAAGCCGGGGCCGAACGGGATGCCGAAGTCCAGCCGCTTGTAGAGATAGGTGAGGTTGAACCAGAAGAGCAGCTGGACGATGAGCGGGATGGAGCGGAACGCCCAGATGTAGGTGAAGGCGACCGACTTCAGAAAGGGGCTCCGGGACAGCCGCATGAAGGCGAGGACGATGCCGAGGGCGAAGCCGAGCGCGGTTCCGTAGAAGGTGAGCTGGATGGTGATCCAGACCGCCTTGAGGATGGTCCGGGTGGTGAAGAAGTCGGCGAAGACGTCCCACTCCCAGCCGGGATTGGTGATCAGGCCGTGGGCGAACTGGGCCACCAGGACGGCGGTGACGACGACGGCGACCCAGCGCCAGGGGTGGCGTACCGGGACGACCTTGAGTGCGGAGTAGTCCTCGCGTTCGGCGCCGCTTGCGGTGGCCTTGCCGACGGGTGGATCGGAGGTCAGGGACATGGAGGGTCCTTCGAGGGGAGCGGAGGGTCGTGCGGGGGATGATTCCGGAGGGGTGGCTTCCGGGAGGGGTGGCTTCCGGGAGGGGCGCTCAGGCGGTGAAGCTCAGGCGGTGCGGCTCGGGCGATGCGGCTCGAGCGGTGAAGCTCAGGCAGCGCGGCTCAGGCGGTGACCGTGGCGCGACAGGACAGCTCGCGCAGACAGCGCAGCAGGGCGCGTGCGGTGGCGTCGTTCTGCCGGAACGCGGGCGCGTTGGTACCGGGCCGGGCGAAGGCGCCCGAGGCGCGGGCGTCGGTGTGCGGGCCGAGCGCGAAGCGGCGCGGATGCGGGCGGCCAGCCCGGTCCAGGATCCGGGCGTCGGCGGGGCTGACGGCGAGCAGTCCGGCCGGGGTGGCGGCGGCGCCGTCGCGGTGCAGGGAGCGCAGCAGGGTGTCGCGGGAGCGGTCCACGGTCGGCTCCGGCAGCCGGGCCTCGACCAGCGCACGGGCCTCGACGGCATGGCCGGGCACACTGGCGGAGCTCGCCCGGAACACCCCGCGCACCGGATCGGTGGTCACGGTCGTCTCGGCACCGAGGAAGCGGACCACTCCGGCGCGGGAGAGCGCGAGCAGCTGCTCCAGCCGTGGCCCCGGCGGGCCGGAGGCGAGGAAGCTGAAGAAGCCGTGCCACCAGCCGCCGATGTCGCCGAGCCGGATCAGCTGGCCGTAGACGGAGAGCAGGGCGAGGAAGACGGCCAGGTCGGGGCTGTGCGCGGGGTCGTGGCGGCGGGCGAGGTCGGCCTCGATATGGCCGCGCAGCGCCTGCTGCAGTGCCTCGGGGTCGCCGAACCGCAGCCCGGCCAGGGGGTGGTCGAGGGTATCGAGGTCGAGCCGGTCGGCCGGGTCGGGGACGGCCGCGGCGACCAGGACGTCCAGGTCGGGGCTGCCGGGCGGGCAGGCGGCGTACTTCTCCTCGAACGCGGACCACTCCCCGGCCACACGCTCCGGATGGGCGGTGAACAGCCGGTGGTAGTGGGCGAACCCCAGCTCCTTGGCGATCAGCGGCCAGACATCGCGCCGGAAGTCCGGCCGCCCGGGGCGCGCGAGCAGTGCGTCCACCTCGGCGGGGCCGAAGAAGCGCGGCACCGGGGGCCGCTCACCGCTCAGCGAGTAGCCGATCTTGGCGTGGTACGGCACGCCGCGCCGCGAACCGGCGTACAGCACGGGCTCGCGGCCGGACGGCCGGTAGACCAACTCGCCGTCCGCGCCGCGCTCATAGCGTCCGCCGCGCCCCTCGGTGAGCAGCACCATCAGATCGACGAAGGCGAGGCCGAGGCCGCGTACGATCACCGGCTCGCCGGGGCGCAGCGCGTTCACATCGCTGTCTGCGGTGTACTCCGGTGGGAAGTGGATCAGTTGGTGCTCGGCGGCGAACGCGGTGAGGGCCCGCTGCTCGGCGTCGGGTTCGGCGTCGAGGTGGCCGAGGGCGAGGATCACGGCGTCGGCGGTGAGCGGCGCGGTCCGCCCCTCCAGCCACACCTGCTGCCGTCCGTCGCGCGGCCCGGTGACACGTACGGCCCGGTCCCGGTGCTCATGGACGGTGGTGCCGGGCGGCAGATCGGCCACCGCCCGCTCGTACACCCAGCGCAGATAGGCGCTCTGCAGCCGTCTGGTGGCGAAGCTGCGCCCGGTCAGGGCGGCGGCCTCGGCGGCGAGTTCGGACGGCAGGGCATGCGGCGGCTCGCCGCCGCGGGCCTCACGGACCTCACGGACCTCGCGGGCCTCGCGGGCCTCACGGATCTCACGGACCTCACGGGCCTCACGGGCCTCGCGGGCCTCGCGGGCCCATTCGGCGAGGGAGGGGCCGGGACGTATCGGGCCTTCGCGCTCCACCGACTCGTCGGTGAACATGGTGACGTCCTCGGCCATGGAGTTCATCCACAGCAGCGGGGACTGGTCGGGACGCCAGATGCGGCCACCGCCGGGCGGATGCGGATCGACCAGGTGCAGTTCGAACGGGGTGCCGTCGCCGTACAGCCCGGGGGCGTTGGCGGCGATGCGCTCGATCAGACCGGTGGCACGCGGGCCCGCGCCGACGATGACGACCGTGGCGGGCGGGACGACCGTGGCAGGTGGGACGACCGTGCCGGGTGGGACGACCGTGGCGGGTGCTCGGAAGGGGTGGTCCGGATGCGCGGGATGGTCCGGGTTCGCGGACATGCGGAGGCTCCGTGAGTTCTGAAGTGAACACACGCACGGCCTTCACACACGCCGAGCCCCTCAGCTCGACTACGGCCGGGCCCCTCAGCCCGGTATGCGAGCCTCTCGGCCCGGCATGGGCCCGAGAGTAGGACGACCCCACGGTGCGCTGTCAAGACTGTCCGAAGTGTGAACAGCGCGTCTCACCAGAGTTGACGAGGAAGCGGAAGGCTGCTCCACTTGCCCCATGGACTCATGGCAGCGACTGGTCACGCGCGACCACATCGACTTCGGTCGGGTGTGGTCGTCGTCCTGTTCGGGCTGACCGCCCGCCTCCGCTGCCGTAGGGGGACTCCCCTCCCCAGCGCTTCGAGGCTTCGCCCGCGCCCGCCGGGTTCCCTCCCCGGTGCGGCCGCAGCACATCCGCGTCGTCACGCGCCTTCGGCCTTCCCACACACGTCAGTGCTCCACCCCTCCCCTCACCCTCAGTCCAGCTTTCGGCCACAGAGTGTCCGGCAGACCAGGATGCATTCCCCTCCCCGCCCCTTCCCGCAGCATCCATTTGCGGCTCCGCCACGTGGAAGGGGGCTCCGCCCCCGGTTTCGGGACGGGGCGGGGAGGGGAGCAGCCCGCCGCAGGCGTCCAGCTCCGCCGGACACCCCTGGCGGCTAACAGTCGCAGCCGCAGTCACACCCATCACAGCAGTCACAGCTACAGCAGTCGCCGCAGTTGCCGCAGCAGTCACAACAGTCGCAGCAGTCATCGCACTTATGGCACAGGCCCTCGCGCGGCTGCCCGGTCCACGGGTCGTGGTACGGATCGCGGCAGCACACCTGGCAGGTGCAGCAGAGCCCGGTCCACACCAGGCAGCCCGCGATCAGTCCCCGCCGCCGGCCGTGCGGCGGCTCCGGAGGCGCGCCGCCGGGGCCTCCCGGGTTGATCCACGGCGACTGCGGCGGCCCGTAGGAGGACTCCGGGGTGCCCGGGGTGTCCTGGGTGCCCGGGGTGTCCTGGGCGCCCGCGCCCTGCGTACCCGCGCCCTGGCCGCTGGTGTGCGCACAGCCAGTGGTGCCGAAGGCGCGGTCGACCGCGCGCCCCAACTCGTGGACCAGCAGTACGTGGGCGAGCCGCCCGGAGCCCTCGCCCGCGAATTCGGTGTCCTTGAGCGCCAGCCGTACCCCGTGCACCGCGTCGTCGCACAGCCTGCGGACCTCGGCGAGGTCGGTCCCGGTGGCCGCGATCGGGTTCCAGGCACCCGTCTCGGCGTCCTCGGCCAGGTCCTCCACCGCGTCCAGCAGATGCGCCAGCCGTCCGAAGAGCCGGCCCGCCTCCTCCAGCGGGGCCCGGTTGCCGGGCCGCCCGGCCAGTACGGCGGTGTGCCCGAAGGCCGCGGCGGTCGCGGTCTCGGTGGGCTCGGTGACGGTCAGCAGCGGGGTGCCGGGGCCCGCGAGGGACTCCAGCTCCTCCTGCCGGCCGACCGCGTCGAGCAGCAGCGCGGTGTCGAAGCCGAGCGCGGCGCCGCTGCGCTCCCCCGCCCGGTCCCACCGCCCGGCCACCCGGCGGGCGGCCGCGGCGACCGGCCGCCGGGCCAACGCCCCGTCGCCGTCCGCCACATGGTCGCGCACCTTCGCCGAGGCCAGCACCAGCGAGACGGTGGCCGCGAGACGCGCCCCCTCGCCCTGGGCGACCGACGCCGTTCGCATCCCGCGCAGCGGACAGGGCCCGGCCGTCCGCCGCCAGCCCTCCGACCGCCCCGCCTGGGCCTCCACCAGCACCGATATCACCAGGCCGTCGTAATTGGTGGCGATGCGGGCGAACTGCCCGTGGTCACCCCGCAACGCGAGGCACAGCCCGCACAAATGCGCCATCCACTCGGTGCGCAGGTTTTCCGACAGCCGATGCCGACAAGGCCGGATAATGCCAAACACCACGATCCCCGTTCACCCATACGTCCCCGACGTCACCCGTCCGGCAGCGGCGGAGTCTACCCACTGCCCCGTCAGCCCCCGTAAGCAGGTGGAACTCTGATATGGCGCCAGCCGTTGTGCACCAGTAACGTCACGAATCCCCTGTGCGGCCGCAATCCACGTGGCAGACCATCCGCATCATGGACGACCATAGAGGGGCGGACGGTACACACCATCAGGGAGAGGAGGCGTCCATGGGATCGGTACGCAAGGCAAGTGCCTGGCTTGGCCTCGTCGACGACAGCGATGACGAGCGCTACTACGACGACGACTACGCCGAGGGGTCCGAGCCCGGCGACTCCTGGATGACCGACCCGCGAGCGCGGGTGGCCGACGAGACCGCGCGGGACCAGGGCACTCGGATCGCCACGGTCACCCCGGACGGATTCCGGGACGCCCGCGGCATCGGCGAGCTGTTCCGGGAGGGCGTACCGGTCATCGTCAATCTCACGACGATGGAGTCCGCCGACGCCAAGCGCGTGGTGGATTTCATGGCCGGGCTGATCTTCGGGCTGCGGGGCTCGATCGACCGGGTGGCCAACCGCGTCTTCCTCCTCACCCCGGCCGACTACCAGATCATCAGCGGTCAGTCCGGCCATGCCACGGGCTTTTTCAATCAGAGCTAGCCCCGGGGCCGCTCACCGGAAGGCGTCGATTCCGGTGAGCGCCTTGCCCAGCACCAGTTGGTGCATTTCGACGGTGCCCTCATAGGTGAGCACGGACTCCAGATTCGTGGCGTGCCGCATCACCGGATACTCCAGTGAGATCCCGTTGGCGCCCAGAATCGTCCGGGCCGTACGGCAGATCTCGATCGCCTCCCGCACATTGTTCAGCTTGCCGAAGCTGACCTGCTCGGGGCGGAGCCGCCCCGCCGCCAAGCGCCGCCCCAGATGGTGGGCGAGCAGCACCCCCTTGTGGAGCTCCAGCGCCATATCGGCCAGCTTGGCCTGGGTGAGCTGGAAGCCGCCGATCGGCCGGCCGAACTGCTCGCGCTCCCGCGCGTAGTCCAGGGCCGACTCGAACGCGGAGCGGGCCGCGCCCATCGATCCCCAGATGATGCCGTAGCGGGCGTGGCTCAGACAGCTCAGCGGCCCGCGCAGGCCGGTGACCTCGGGCAGCACCGCGTCGGCGGGCAGCCGCACCTCGTCCAGGACCAGCTCGCTGGTGACGGAGGCGCGCAGCGACCACTTGTGCTTGATGTCGGGGGCCGAGAAGCCGGGCGTGTCGGTGGGGACGACGAAGCCGCGGATGCCCTCGTCGGTGCGGGCCCACACCACGGCGACCCCGGCCACCGAGCCATTGGTGATCCACATCTTGCGGCCGGTGAGCACCCAGTCCGAGCCGTCCCGCTTGGCGTAGGTGCGCATCCCGGCCGGGTCGGAGCCGTGGTCGGGCTCGGTCAGCCCGAAGCAGCCGATGACCTCGCCGGAGGCCATCCGGGGCAGCCACCGCTCCTTCTGCTCCTCGGAGCCGAAGCGGTGGATGGCGTACATGGACAGGGAGCCCTGCACCGACATCAGGGAGCGGATCCCGGAGTCGGCGGCCTCCAGCTCCAGACAGGCCAGGCCGTACTGGATCGGGCTCGCGCCCGCGCAGCCGTAGCCGGTGAGGGACATCCCGAGCGCGCCGAGGGAGCCGAGCTCCCGGGCCAGCTCGCGGATGCCGGGCACCTCGCCGCGCTCGTACCAGTCGGCGATGTGCGGCAGCACGCGGTCGGCGGCCCACTGCCGCATGGTGTCCCGGACCGCGAGGTCCTCGGGGTCGAGGAGATCGTCGAGCCCCAGCGGGTCGCGCGGATCGAACGACGGCAGGGTGCCAGCGGACATGGGTGGCGGCCTCCGGTGGATGCGGTTCCGGGTACGCCGGGCGCGTACCGGCCGCCGGGGCGCGTCCTCTCGCCCGGCGGCCGGGTTGATCAACCCGGCCGATCCGACGCTACGACCGGGTAACCCCCGGCGTCCAGACCTGCTCACGCCGGGTCATCAGGGGCCGGGCAGCACTCGGGCAGGCTACGGGGGCACTCGGGCGGGACCCAGAGGGCTGGCCCGGGGTCGGGCCGGGGGCGGTCAGGGCTCAGGGGGCCGGGGCCGGGGGCGGTCAGGACCGGTCAGGACTCAGGGGGCCGGGCCGGGGCCAGGGGCGGTCAGGACTCGGGCGGGGCTCAGGGACCGGCCCGGCTCGAACCGGAGTCGGTCAGGACTCGGCGGCCACGGTGGCACGGTCGAGGCGGGCCGGGGCGTCCGTGCCGTCCGGGCCCTGCTGCTCCGCCGGACCCTGCCGGTCCGCCGGGCCCTGCCGGTCCGCCGGGCCCTGCCGGTCCGCCGGGCCCTGCCGGTCCGCCGGGCCCCGCTGGTCCGCCCTCGCCTGCTGGTCGGCCGATGCCTGGCTGGACTCCTCGTCGTCGGCGGCGCACTCCATGACCCTGGGCAGCCGTAGCGCGGCCAGCGCGCCGAGCAGCAGCAGCCCGGCGCTGACCGCGAGCGTGACGTGCAGTCCATGGACGAAGGCGGCGCGGGAGGCCGAGCGCAGGGCCTCCCCGGCGTGCCCGCCGAGCCGGTCGGAGACCTTGTACGCGGCGCCCAGCGACTGGCTGGCATCGGAGCTGGCGGAGGCGGGGACGCCGGGCACCGAGGAGACGCCGGGCTTGTAGGCGGCGTTCATGACGCTGCCGAGGAGGGCGATGCCGATCCCGGCGCCGAGCTGGTAGGAGGTCTCGCCGATGGCGGCCGCGCCGCCCGCGGACCCGGCCGACGCCTCGTTGAGCATGGACTCGTACGCGCTGAAGAGCGTGGTCTCCAGGCCGAAGCCCAGGACGATGAAGCCGCCGACGAGCACGGCGGGCCGGTCGGACAGGCCCATGGCGGTGAGCGAGAGCACGGCGAGGGCGGTGAGCGCGAAGCCGACCACGACCATGACCCGGGGGCCGAGCCACTGGAGCATCCGGGACCCCACGAGCCCGGCGGCCATGGCGGCGAAGGTGAGCGGCAGCAGCCGCAGACCCGTCTCGAGCGGGGTGAGCCCGAGCACGAGCTGGAGGTACTGGGCGGCTATCAGCTCCAGGCCGACGAGCGCCAGCAGGGCGAGCACGATACAGCCGACGGAGATCGAGAAGGCGGGCCTGGCGAACAGCTTGAGGTCCACCAGCGGATGCGTACGGCGGCGCTGGCGGCGGACGAAGAGCACCAGCAGCACCACCCCGATCAGCACCGGGGCGGCGGTCACGGCGTCCAGCGGCCCCGCGCCGCTGCCCACCCGCTTGACGCCGAGGACGACGCAGAACAGCCCGCACGCGGCCATGACCGCGCCCAGCACGTCCCAGGGGCCGTTCTTGTCGCCGGTGGACTCCGGCAGCAGCCAGCGGCCGACGGGCAGCGCCACGATCATCAGGGGGAGGTTGACCAGGAAGACCGAGCCCCACCAGAAGTTCTCCACCAGGAAGCCGCCGAGCAGCGGGCCGACGGCCGCGCCGACGGCGGCGACCGCGCTCCAGATGCCTATCGCCAGCGCCCGCTCCCGGCGGTCCGGGAAGACCTGGCGCAGTATCGACAGGGTGGCAGGCATGATCATCGCGCCGCCGACGCCCAGCAGGGCGCGGGCCACGATGAGGATCTGGGGGTTGGGGGCGAAGGCGGCGATCGCGGAAGCGGCGCCGAAGAGCGCGTAGCCGAGCAGCAGGACACGTCGTCTGCCGACGCGGTCGCCGAGGGTGCCGAAGAGGATCAGCAGCGAGGCGCAGACCAGTGGGTAGACGTCCACGATCCACAGCAGTTCGATCGCGCCGGGGCGCAGATCCTCGGTCACGGCCGGGACCGCGACATGGAGCACGGTCGCGTCCACGGCGACGAGCAGCAGGCTGACGCAGAGCACGAGGAGCACGACCCAGCGGTTGGCGCCACCGCTCGCCTCGGTGCCGCGCCATTGCCGGGGAACGCCCGCCGTCCGCCGATTGCCGGCCGTGGTCGTCCCGGACATGTACGCACCTCCCTGGGTCTTGCGCTCGCGGTCCGCCGTCGTGAGGGCGGTACGTCACGTCGTAGGGACGTCCGGGTGGCCCCGGTGGCGAAGGCGCGAGTGAGAGGTCAGGGTACGCGAGTCCCCGCGCGGGCCGTGTGCCGCAGGTCATGTTGGGACCGGGCCGCGGATGATTACGGAGGCCTACGTTCCAGACTTCCCCTTTTGTCCCTCCGTCCCTCTGCCGTACCTCCTGTGTCCTCCCGGCGTCCCACCCGCGTCCGACCGGTGGCCGCCTACCGTTCGTCCTCCGTTGTCGTCCGCGGTTCCGGTGACGTAGCCGTCCACGTGGTTGTCCACGCAGTTGTCCACGCAGTTGTCCACGCAGTTGTCCACAGGCCCCGCGGCCCCTCGGCGGAGGGTTTTCCACAGGCCCCGTGAGTAGCCCGGAACATCCTTGATAATCGTCGCCGTGACTGATCTCGCTCAGGCCGGCACCGCGCCGCTCAGCGACGACGGCCGACCGGGCCGCGTCGCTGGTCGCGCGCTGCGCCGGGCCGCTCCAGCACTGCTCGCATACGCGGGGACGCGCCTGCTCGGGCTGGTGGTTCTCGCGATCTGGGGAGCCTTCGCGGACAAGAGCCCGCACCAGTTGCTCTCCGCGCGCTGGGACTCGCTGTGGTACACCCGCATCGCCGAGGAGGGGTACGGCTACACGCTCCAGCTGCCCGATGGCGCGGTCCACTCCAACCTGGCGTTCTTCCCCCTGCTCCCCGGGCTGGAGCGAGTGATATCGGCCATAGCCCCGCTGAACGCGGCCGACGCCGGTCTGCTGGTGAGCTCGGTCACGTCCCTGGTCGCCGCCTGGGGCATCTTCGCGATCGGGGATCTGCTGTACGGACGGCGGGTGGGCATCACGCTGGCCGTGCTGTGGGGTGTGCTGCCGGTCGGGATCGTGCAGTCGATGGCGTACTCGGAGTCCCTCTTCTCGGCACTGGCCGCCTGGGGGGTCCATGCGGCGCTCACCCGGCGGTGGCTGTGGGCGGGGCTGTGCGCGGCGCTGGCGGGGCTCACGCGGCCGGTGGGGGCCGCGGTGGTCGCGGCGGTCTGGGTGGCGGCCGCGGTGGAGCTGCTGCCCGGCGGGCGGTGGCGCCAGGCGTGTCGCACCGTCCCTCCCGTCACCCACCACCACCCTCAACGGAAGCGCTTCGCGCCCTTTCTCAGACCCGTCGCCCACCACCACCCTCGATGGAGGCGCTTCGCGCCCTCTCTCCGGCTCCTCGCGGGTGTCGTGCTGGCGCCGCTGGGCTGGCTGGGCTATGTGGTGTGGGTGGCCCTCCGCACCGGAAGCCCCACCGGCTACTTCGACGTGCAGAACGGCTGGGGAAACGGCTTCGACGGCGGTCTGGCCTTCGCGGCCTTCATCGGGGGGCTGCTGATCGAGCCGCCCTTCGTGGGCGGGATCGGGCTGCTGCTCGGCGTCGGGGCGCTGATCTGGCTCGCGGTCCGCTGTGTGCGGCAGCGCCAGCCGCTGCCGCTGCTGGCCTACGGCGGGGCGGTGCTCGTCCTGGCGCTGGCCGCGAAGGGGTACTTCGGCTCCAAGCCCCGCCTGCTGATACCGGCCTTTCCGCTGCTGCTGCCGATCGCGGTCGCCCTGGCCCGGCTGCGCCCGGTGCGCACCGCGCTGCTCCTGGGGTCGGTGGGGCTCGCCTCGGCGGTGTACGGGGCCTTCTGGCTGCATGGCTCCGGGCCGCCCTGATCCGGCCACTGCCGCGATCCGGCCACCCCGACCGGCCGGGCGGAGCCCGCCGACGATCACTCCAGGCCACCCGGCGACACCAAGGGAAACTTCGGGGAACGCTTTGGCTAATAGGCGATAAACACGCCCTGTAAGAATTCCATAAAGTCCCTGAGACACGCCCATTGGAAGGCCGGGAGCAGAAAAGCCCCGGGGCCTCGTGCATTCCTTGGAAAGGGCGCGGCCAAAAGCCGTGGACGAGACGCACTCCACATCACATCGTCATCACAAAGCGCCCTGATCGACTGAACCCGCCTGTCACGCAATGTAACGTCGATTAGGTGCGTACCGAAGACAAGCTCCCCGCGACCGGGGAGCGAAGGCCCGATCTCGCGCGACCGCGCATGACCCGAACACGCTTCTGGCTGCTCGGGACCACGCTGGCGGTCTACGCGGCGACCGTGATCGGCGTGCTCACCACCTCATGGCTGGTGAAGTTCGACTGGCAGGTCATGCTCTTCCGGCCCTACAAGCAGTGGCCCGAGTTCCACACCTTCCTGGACTACTTCGTGGTCATGGGCCAGCGCGGGCCCACCGCCGTGGCCGTCGCCGCCTGGCTGGGGTGGTGCTGCTACCAGCAGCGCACCCTGCGCCCGCTGCTGGTGCTGGGCACCTCCCTGCTGCTGCTGAACTCCACCGTGGGCGCGGTGAAGATCGGCTTCGGCCGGCTCGGTCCGCACTACGCGACCACCGTCGGATCCAATGAGATGTGGCACACCGGCGATATATTTCCTTCGGGTCACACCGCGAACGCCGTGGTCACCTGGGGTGTACTGGCCTATCTGGCGACCACCCCGGTGGCCCGCAGGGTCGCCTCGCTGATCGCCGCGGGCTTCGCCTTCGGGGTCGGCATGACCACCGTCTACCTCGGCACCCACTGGCTGAGCGATGTGGTGCTGGGCTGGGCCGCCGGGGTGCTGGTGCTGCTGGCGCTGCCCTGGCTGGAGCCCGCCATGGCCCGCGCCGAGGTGCTGCTGCTGACCCTGTGGCGCCGGTTGCGCATCCACCGGGCGTCCGCGCCGGTGCCTTCCGGGCGGCCGGTCGCCGGAACCCCGCTGGCCACCCCGCGTGCCGCCCGCGACGACGAGCTGCCCACCCGCGAGACCGTGGCCGTGGTCCGGCCCGGCGCCGCCACCGGCCGGGGCCCCGACGGGCGGCCCCTCCACCCGGTCCGCCAGCACACGGTGCGCTCCGAGCGCACCCCGGTCACCCCGGTCGGCAGCCGCCGGCCGCCGCACGCCGACCGGGTGCCGCGCGCCACGGCGCCCTTCGGCCCGTCCGGCGCCTCCCGGGGCCGGACGGCCACCGGAGGCTGAGCCACCGACCGGGCCCGCGGGGCGGTACGCACCCCCTCCCCCGCGCCGACCGGTCACACCACGGCCCCGGAGCGCTCCGCCGTGAGCGTTCCGGGGCCGTGGTCGTGTCCGGGCCGGTGCGACCCGGCCCACCGGCACGCGCCGGACGGACTCGAACCGGTCGGCGGCCGGCCCGTCAGTGGCGCACCGTCAGCCGCACCCGGTCAACCGCGCCCGGTCAACCGCGCCCGGTCAGCCACGCCAGCAGCGCTTGACCCTGCCCTCGTCCACCTCGAAGTCGATCCGCCCCCGCAGGTACTCCATGGTGATGATCGCGCCCGGTGGAAGCGTCCGTACGGTGCTCCAGCCGCGGGTGCGCGCCCTCTCCTCCGCGGTGCGGGCATCGAGGCCCACATAGCTGTCGAGGTCGTCGTCGGGTTCGGCCGGAAGGTTCGGTACAGGTCCCATGAGAGCCACCGTAGGCGGCTCCCTACGGGTGGCAAACCCAGAGTTGTCGTGGACCGCCACGGGACCACCACCGGCCCATGCCTCTCACGGCCGCCATTCGTCACACTTGTGTCACAGAAAACACGCCCGGGTTTGTGAGCGACTTCATCACTCTTCCGGGGCTTGTGTTGACGCCTCGAAGATGATTGCGAGTTTCTGTCGATATCCCGCGCCAAACGGCCGGTTCCGGTATAGGCGGCGGTGCGCGGGCGAGATCTGTCGAACAATTCCCGCGGCGACCGGAAAAGCACGCCCCGGACCCCTCCGGAGCGCACAATTCCACCACAAATCGCCGGAGGCCGAAGCCCGGGGTTTACCCCCACCGGGACGCGGTACCCGCCGCCTCGGAGCCAACATGACTGACAGATCCGATGAGACCCCCGAGAAGACGGCGGCCGGCGGTCCGAGCCCGCTGGCACTCCTGCGTGCCGCCCGTGAACAGCTCGTCGAGTTGACGGGCCTGTACCCCGAGTCCCTCCCCCGGCTGGAGCGGACCGACGACGGGTGGCTGCTGGAGGCCGAGGTGGTGGAGCTGGAACGGGTGCCGGAGACGATGAGCCTGATGGCCCTGTACGAGGTGACTCTCGACCCGGACGGCCTGCTGACCGGCTATCGCCGCCTGCGCCGCTATGAGCGCGGCCGGAGCGACCGCCGCTGACGTCGGCGGGGGAACCGGACGCCACCGGATACGAGAGGAACCCACCCGACATGACCACTGTTGTCCCGGCACAGCAATCCAGGGGCGGGGGCGGCACCAGCGGCCTGTACGACGTCCTGGAGCTCATCCTCGACCGAGGGCTGGTGATCGACGCGTTCATCCGAGTCTCCCTGGTCGGCATCGAAATACTCAAGATCGACGTTCGGATCGTGGTCGCGAGCGTCGACACCTATCTGCGGTTCGCCGAGGCGTGCAACCGCCTCGACCTGGAGTCGGGCCCGAACAAGTCCCCCGGGCTGCCCGAGGTCGTCGAGGGCATCACCGAGAACGGCGCGCGGGCCAAGACCAAGGGCGCCCTCTCCGGCGCCGGGGACACCGTCTCCAAGGCCGCCCAGACCGTGGCCGACGCGATCCGGCCGTCGGAGGAGGAAGCGGAGGAGGAGCCGCGCCGGCGCCGTCCGGCCCGTAAGGCGGCGCCACGGAAGTCCGAGGAGTCCTCATGACCACGTATGTCTACGGCATCGCGCGAGGCGAGGTACCGGACCTGGGCGATCGGCTGCTGGGCATCGGCGACCCCCCGCTGCCGGTCCGGGCGCTGAACGAGGGCGAGCTGGCCGCGATCGTCAGCGACTGCCCGCCCGAGCTGAAGCCCCGGCGCCGCGATCTGCTGGCCCACCAGCATGTGCTGACCGAGGTCAGCGGCTCCCGGGCGGTGCTGCCGATGCGCTTCGGCAGCGTCTCCTCCAGCGACGACGACGTCCGCAGCGTGCTCGCCGAGCACGCCGACCGCTACCAGGACCAGCTGAACCGGCTGACCGACCGGGTGGAGTACAACGTCAAGGCCGTGCACGACGAGGACGCGGTGCTCCACCAGGTGCTCGCCGAGGAGCCGGAGCTGCGGATGATGGCGGAGGCCAACCGGGCGGCGGGCGGCGGCACCTACGAGGACCGGGTGCGCTTCGGCGAGCTGATGGCGGGCGCGGTACGGGCCCGTGAGGTGCGGGACGCGAAGTTGGTGGAGGAGGCGCTGGCGCCGACCGCCGAGGATGTGCGGCCCGGCCCGGAGAGCGGCGGCTGGTTTGTGAGCCTGTCGCTGCTGCTCGGCAAGGACGCGGCCGATCCGCTGCTGTCGGCGGCCGCCGAACTGGAGCGGGCCCACCCCTGGCTGAAGCTGCGGATCAACGGTCCGCTGCCGCCGTACAGCTTCGTCGAGTCCTGATGCTGATGATCGGCTGGGTGCTGCGGCAGGTCGTCGCCGCGGCGGAGCGGGAGTACTACGACCCGGCCAACATCCAGCGCGCCCTGGCCGAGCTGGAGACTCGGCTCGACCAGGGCGTGATCGACGAGAAGGAGTTCGAGCGGCAGGAGGACGTGCTGCTCGACCGGTTGGAGGAGGCGCACCAGTGGGCGAACGGGACTCTGTGACCACCCGGGGCGGTGTGGCCCCGACGGCCGGCGCCTATGGCTCACCGGCCTCGTCGCTCGGCTCCTCGGGGTCGTACGGCCTGGCCGGACGGGGTGAGGGCGGGGCGAACCTCGCCGACATCCTGGAGCGGGTGCTCGACAAGGGCGTGGTGATCGCGGGCGATATCCGCATCAATCTGCTCGACATCGAACTTCTCACGATCAAGCTGCGGCTGATCGTGGCCTCGGTCGACAAGGCGAAGGAGATGGGCATCGACTGGTGGGAACACGACCCCTCGCTCTCGTCACGCGCCAGGAGCGGAGTGGACGGCGGTGAGCAGGCCGAGGTCACCCACCGGGAGAACACCGGGGTGAGCAGCCGGAACGGCCGCGCGGACGCCCAGGCCACCGGCCGGGACGGCCGCGAGAACGCCGAGGTGACCAGCGGGGAGAACCGGGAGACCACCGAATGACCGACGGACTGCGGTACGCCTACGCGGTCGTGCGCGACACCGGTGCGCCGGAGGCAGCCCTGGACGCCCTCACGGCCCTGGAGGGGGTGACCGGCGTCGCGGACGAATCGGTGTACGCCGTACGTCATCTGGGGCTCGCCGTGCTGGCGGGCGCCGTACCGGGCGAGGACTACGCCGAGGGCCCGCTGCGGGAGCGGCTGGAGGACATGGCCTGGCTGGAGAAGATGGCCCGGGCCCATCAGCGGGTGGTCGACACCGCCGGCGCCGAGTCCTGTGTCCTACCGGTCCGGCTGGCCACCGTGTGCCACGGCGACGAGGGGCTGCGGAGGATGCTGGCCACCGGGCGGGAGCGGTTCGCCTCGGCGCTGGACCGGCTGGAGGGCCGGGTCGAATGGGGCGTCAAGGCGTACGCCACGCTGCCCGCCGCCGGGCCCCCCGCCGGGGAGCCGCCCGCCGGGGCCGCGAACACCGCGGACGCCCCGAGCACCGCGGACGCCCCGAGCACCCCGAACTCCCCCGGCGCCATGTCCGGCCGCGACTATCTGCGCCGCCGCAAGGCCCAGCGGCAGGCCGCCGAGCGGCGCTGGGGCGATACGGAGGAGGGCGCGCGGCTGGTGCACGACACCCTCTGCGGGCTGGCCGAGCAGTCCAGGCTGCATCCGCCGCAGGACCCCCGGCTGTCGGGGATCTCCGACCACAATGTGCTGAACGCCGCGTATCTGGTGCGGCGCGAGGACAGCGCCGACTTCGCCGAGCGGGTCGGCGAGCTGGCCGGGCGGACGCCCGCGCTGCGGGTGGAGCTGACCGGCCCCTGGGCGCCGTACTCCTTCACCGCCATGGACGAGACCTCCGGCACGGAAGGGAAGACCGAGGGCGCGGGGGCGGACGGATGACGATGGCCCCCGAGGGCCCCCTGGCCCATCAGCAGATCGCCCTGGTGGACGTGTTGGACCGGCTGCTGGCCGGCGGTGTGGTGATCACCGGTGATCTGACCCTGCGCATCGCCGACGTCGATCTGGTCCGCATCGATCTGCGCGCACTCATCAGCTCGGTCAACGCCAATGTGCCGTCCCCCTGGGAGGAACCGTGAGCCGCAAGCTCGAGCTGGACCAGGACACCGTCGAACGCGATCTGATGAAGCTGGTGCTCACCGTCGTGGAGCTGCTGCGCCAGCTCATGGAGCGACAGGCGCTGCGCCGGGTGGACCAGGGCGATCTGACGGAGGACCAGGAGGAGCGGATCGGGCTGACGCTGATGCTCCTGGAGGACCGGATGGGCACGCTCTGCGACCGCTACGGCATCGCGCCCTCCGATCTCAATCTCGACCTTGGGCCACTCGGTCCGCTGCTGCCCCCGAGGGAGTGACGCTCGGGGCAGCTCCCCGGATCACGCCGCCCCGCCGGGCGATCATGGCGGTACCCGCCCAGGACACGGAGGAGTCCCGATGCCGACAGAGACCGCGCGGGCCGCCGGTCCGGTACGGGAGACGCGGCAGGGCAGTGTGCTGGTGGACTGGATCACCACCACCGATCACAAGAAGATCGGGCATCTGTATCTGATCTCGTCGTTCGGCTTCTTCCTGGTCGGCGGCGTGCTGGCGCTGGTGATGCGCGCCGAGCTGGCCCGTCCCGGCCTCCAGATCGTCTCGCAGGAGGAGTTCAACCAGGCGTTCACCCTGCATGGCACGATCATGCTGCTGCTGTTCGCGACCCCGGCGTTCGCGGGGTTCGCCAACGAGATCATGCCGCTGCAGATCGGGGCGCCCGATGTGGCCTTCCCACGCCTCAACATGCTGTCGTACTGGCTGTATCTGTTCGGCGGGGTGATCGTGGTGGCCGGTCTGCTGGTGCCGGGGGGCGCCGCGGACTTCGGCTGGACCGCCTACGCCCCGCTCAACAGCCCGATCCGCTCCCCCGGTATCGGCGCCGATATGTGGATCATGGGGCTGGCGCTCGCGGGGTTCGGGACGATCCTGGGCGCGGTGAACTTCCTGACCACCATCATGGCGATGCGTGCGCCGGGCATGACGATGTTCCGGATGCCGATCTTCACCTGGAACACCCTCTTCACCTCGATCATGATCCTGATGGCGTTCCCGGTGCTGGCGGCGGCGCTGCTGGCGCTGGAGGCGGACCGGCGGTTCGGGGCGGTGGTCTTCGACGCCCGGTACGGCGGGCCGCTGCTGTGGCAGCACCTCTTCTGGTTCTTCGGCCATCCCGAGGTCTACATCATCGCGCTGCCGTTCTTCGGCATCATCACCGAGATCATCCCGGTCTTCTCGCGCAAGCCGGTCTTCGGCTATGTGACGCTGATCGGCGCGACCATGGCCATCACCGGGCTGTCGATGGTCGTCTGGGCCCACCATATGTTCGCCACCGGAGCGGTTCTGCTGCCCTTCTTCTCCCTGATGTCGTTTCTGATCGCGGTGCCGACCGGGGTGAAGTTCTTCAACTGGATCGGCACCATGCTGGGCGGCTCGGTGTCCCTGGAGGCGCCCATGCTGTGGGCGGTCGGGTTCCTGGTGAGCTTCCTCTTCGGCGGGCTCACCGGCGTCATCCTGGCCTCACCGCCGCTGGACTTCCATGTCACGGACACCTACTTCGTCGTGGCCCACTTCCACTACGTGGTCTTCGGGACGGTCGTCTTCGCGATGTTCGCCGGGTTCTACTTCTGGTGGCCCAAGTTCACCGGGAAGCTGCTGGACGAGCGGCTGGCCAAGATCCACTTCTGGACGCTGTTCACCGGCTTCCACACCACCTTCCTGGTGCAGCACTGGCTGGGCGTGGAGGGGATGCCGCGCCGCTACGCCGACTATCTGGCGGCGGACGGCTTCACCGCGCTCAACACCGTCTCCACGATCGGCTCCTTCCTGCTGGGCATGTCGACCCTGCCGTTCCTCTACAACGTCTGGAAGACGGCCAAGTACGGGAAGAAGGTGGAGGTGGACGACCCATGGGGGTTCGGCCGCTCCCTGGAGTGGGCGACCTCCTGTCCCCCGCCCCGGCACAACTTCCTCACGCTCCCCCGGATCCGCTCCGAGTCGCCGGCCTTCGATCTGAACCACCCCGAGGTGGCGAGCCTGACGCGGGAGCGGGAGCAGCGGCCGCGGGGCTCGGTCAGCCCAGGGCCCGGTCCAGCCGATTCCTGAGCTCCCGGATGTGGTCGTTCAGCTCCACCGGCTCGCGCACCTCGAAGTCGAAGCCGCACAGCGCGATATGAACCACCAGCACATCGAGGCTGTGGGCGCCGGTGTGCAGCAGACAGCTGTGCTCGTCCACGGCCTCCAGCACCCCCACCGTGGGCGTGAAACGCTCGGCCGCCCGTTCGGCGGGCACCCGCAGCAGCACGGTGGCCCGTTGGGCGTAGACGGAGGTGGTGATGCCTCGGGCCACATAGGCGGCGATGTCGTCGGAGGGCGGGCGGCGCGGGGTGAAGCGGGGGCCGTGCGGCGGGGTCGGGGTGATCCGGTCGACCCGGTACGTACGCCAGTCGGCGCGTTCCACATCCCAGGCCACCAGGTACCAGCGGCGCTGCGCGGCGACCAGCCGGTGTGGTTCGGCGGTGCGGCGGGTGACCGCACCGCCGTGGTCGCGGTACTCGAAGCGCAGCTGATGGCAGTCCCGGCAGGCGGCGGCCAGCTCGGTCAGCACCGCGGGGTCCACCCCGGGGCCACCGCTCCAGCCGGTCAGCGGCACGGTGAAGGCGGTCAGCGCGCCCACCCGGCGGCGCAGCCGGTCCGGCAGCACCTGCTCCAGCTTGGCCAGGGCCCGTACCGAGGTCTCCTCGATGCCCTCGACCCCGCCGCCCGTCGCCTGGCGCAGCCGCACCGCGACGGCCACCGCCTCCTCGTCGTCCAGCAGCAGCGGCGGCAGCTGGGCGCCCGCGCCCAGCTGATAGCCACCGCCGGTACCCGGCGCGGAGTGCACGGGGTAGCCGAGCTCGCGCAGCCGGTCGACATCGCGGCGCACGGTGCGCGGGGTGACCCCGAGCCGGTCGGCGAGGTCCGCGCCGGACCATTCGCGGTGGGCCTGCAGCAGGGAGAGCAGGCGGAGCAGGCGGGCCGAGGTCTCCAGCATGCGGCCGAGTCTGCCACCGATCGAGGACAGCCTCGGTCCGCAAGGGGTCCTCCCTCAAGAGGTCCGCAAGGCTGTCCTCGGTCCGCGCTCAGGATCCCGGGCTCAGACGAGCGCCTCGATCCGCACCGCGAGATCGTTGTCCCGGGTGTAGTACGGCCGGGCCAGTGCCTCCCCGCGGGGACCGGCCACCGTGCGCGGCGGATAGGTGAAGATCTCCTTCTTGTCCGCGACATCGTCCAGGATCCGGGCGAGCCGCGCCGGGGGCGCGGTCCGGTCCGCCGGGCACAGCCGCAGGTCCCAGACGTCCACGCCGCCGTCCCAGGTCCGCGCGAGCTCGGCGTAGGAGAGCGTGAAGGAGAAGTCCGAGCCCTCGACCTCCAGCGGTGCCGTCCGCACCGGGGCCTCGCCGCCGCGGCAGCGGGCCTCGACCACCGCGTCGGCCAGCCACTCGGACGGGTACGCGACGCGGTAGAGCCGCCCCCGCACCGCCATCGTGTCGTCCTCCAGCCGGATCTCCCCGGCCTCGGCGTGGGGCGCCCGCCGCCAGCTGCGCAGCGAGAGGTTGCCGTGCTTGGTGGCGTACGGGATGCGGACGGACAGCGGGGAGGTGCTCGGCCCGGGACGGCGGTCCACCAGCGAACGCAGATCGTTCAGCCCCGGGGCGAGCCGCCGCGGCTCGGCGTCCCGGTAGGCCACATGGACGTCCCAGCGGCCCTCGGGCAGGGCGACGTTGCTGGGCAGGGCGGCCTGGAGCCGGCCGTCCGCGGTGGGGCCCAGCGGCAGCCGCACCTCCCCGTCGGGGGCGTCCCTCCCGCCCCGGCGGATCAGCACCAGCGCCCCGCTCCAGTCGTCCTGGCCGCCCGGGGCGGGGCGCGCCCAGTCGGCGATATGGAAGGTGAGCCCACCGGCGGAGTCCGCCACGCAGTCGGCGCGGTCGGGGGCGGCCTCGGCGGCCTCACTCATTCTGTCCTCCTCGACGTGCTGCGTTGCCTGTGCTGGTGCACTCATGCGACACGCACCTTCCGCAGGGAGTCCTTGGCGGCGAAAGCGCCACCGATCAGGGAGCCGCGGGCGCGGTGCAGGGAACCCCGCAGGCCGCTGCGGCCGATCAGCTCGGAGAACAGCGTCTCGTAGCGGCCGGCCACCCGCGAGGGGTCGAAGCGGGCCGAGTCCTTCAACGCGGCCTGCCCCATCTGCTGGCGCAGCTCGTCGTCGTTGATGAGATCGAGCAGCGCGGCGGCGATGGCGTCGGTGTCGCCGGTGGGCACGAGACGGCCGTCCACACCGTTGTCGATGATCTCCGCGGGCCCGTGCGGACAATCGGTGGACACCACGGGAAGGCCGCAGCGCATGGCCTCCACGATGGTCATGCCGAACGACTCCAGACTGGAGGTGACGGCGGCTATGGAGCCCTTGGCCCACTCGGGGTCGAGCGGATTGGCCGGGCCCATCAGGAAGACGTGGTTGTAGAGGCCGAGCTTGTCGATGAGGGCGCGCAGCTTGGCGTGCTGGGCGCCGCCGCCGTAGATCCGCAGCCGCCAGTCGGGGCGGGCCTCGCTGACCTTCGCGAAGGAACGAATCAGCAGGTCGTAGCGTTTCACCGGGGCCAGCCGGCCGGCCGCCACCACCCACTTGCCGGTGCCGTCGGCGGGATCGATGCCGGGCGCGGGCACGCTGTTGGGGACCGACTCGATCCGCACGCCGGGCAGCCGCATCTGACCGCGGTAGGTGCGGGCGTCGGCCTCGGTCACGGTGGTCACCGCGTCCAGCCGGGGGTAGACGGCGCGCAGGGCCCGCTTCAGTCCATTGGAGTGGGTGCTGAGCGTCAGATGTTCCTGGCCGACCCGTACCGGACCGCGGCGGGCCTCCCGGGCGATGTGGACATTGAGCCCGGGGCGGGTTCCGACAACGATATCGGCCTCCAGCGAGCGCAGATGATCCGCGATACGGCGGTCGGTGAGCGCGCTGTACTGCTTGTAGCGGCCCTCGGTCACGGGGAAGACCTGCGCCGGGCGGCCGTGTTCCGGGTCGCCGCCGTCGTAGGACGGGCTGCTCTTCCTCAGATCCACGAGGTGGCTGAGCCGCACCTGCGGTCCGGGGTCGAAGATCGGCTCGTCGCGGTGGCGGAAGACCGACACGATCTCCACGTCGTGCTGCTCCCCCAGGGTGCGGGCGAGGTTGTACGTGGTCCGGATCGTCCCGCCGATCCCGTACGCGTTGTGAATAAGGAAAGAGATGTGCATCCGGCCCCGTATCCCACTGCTTCCCCGCGGACGGGTGTGTCGTCCGCCTACCACGATGTAAGACGGTGAAAAGTGGCACAGGGTTGGGTTTCATCACCTTCTTGTGCCCCAACAGATGTGAAATCGGTAGGGAGTCGGGGGAACTTTTCCGCCCGACGGCACATCAGACCGCCGGGTGGCCGGGCGCGTGACCCCCGCCCCGCATGGCCCGTTGTCTACGTATGGGCCGGGAACCACCCGGCCCACCCACCGAGACCGAGGAGCCACCCGTGCCGCGCATGCTCGACGTCAGCGATGACGTACGCGCCGAGATCGGCGACGAAGAAGCCGACCGGCTGCTCGCCGGGGACAACGCCCCGGGCGCTTACGACTGCACGTCCTGCCGCACCCCCGGCAACACCGAGCAGGAGCGCACCAGCACGGTGCTCTTCGTGGGACAGGAGACGGCGGTGCTGGCCTTCGCGCACGCCACCTGCGTGCCCTCCCAGGTCGTCGCGGTCTCGGAGGACCAGTTGCGCGGTGCGGTGCGGTCCATCACGGGTGAGGACACCGCCCAACCGGCCGCCGAGGCGTCGTACGCGCCGCCCGTACCGGCCGCGGCGCATGCTGCCACGTCGTACTTCCCCGGCCCGGCGGCCCCTGCCCCGGCCCCGTCGCCCGCCCCGGTCCCGTCGCCGGTGTCGCCCGCCGCCGGGTCGCACGCCTCGGCCCCGTCCGGCCACGCACCGGCGCCGCAGCAGGCGGTGCTCGGCGTGACCAGCGGGGTGGTGCTGGTCGGTCAGGAGGCGTGCGCGGCGCTGGTGGTGGAGCCGACCGCGCCGATCATCCGCCCCGGCTCGATCGGCCACGGCGATGAATTCCTGCAGCTCCTCAGCGAGCAAGGGTTCGCCCCGGTGGTCGATCTGGGCCGGCCGCCCGCGCCCAACCCCGGCTGGTCGGTGCTGCTGGCCATGGGGCGGCTGCACGCGGTGCTGATGCCGGCACCGGGCGGCGGCCGTCCGGTGGCCTGGTGGCAGGCGCACAGCCCGATGCCGCTCAGCGAGGGCTGGCGGAGCGCCGTCGGCCGCTCCCAGAAGGTGCTGGTCTACGCCGCGGCCGCGGGCACGATCGGCACCCAGCCGCGCGAGGACCAGCTGCGCGCGGCGCTGGACCGGGCCGCCGCGCGCGGCGCCCTGGTCGGCGCCTCGATGCCGCTCGCGGGCACATGACCGCCATGGCCGCCGCCGTCCCGGACCTGCCCCCGGACCTGCCCCCGGAGCTCCCCCCGGACCTCACCGGCCCTTGGTGGGCAGCCCATTCGCCACCGATGCCGCATCCGACGGGCGGCCGGGTCGTTGGCACATACGTGCACGCATACGACCTCTCCTACCGCTCCCCCTCATACGGCTGCATTCCGGCCATGCGCCCCGCGCTGGAGGCAGCGCATGATCCCTGGCGCCACTCCGCCACGCCGATCTACGACGCGTTGTACGCGGAGTACCGCAGGCTGTTCCGGGCGCTGCCCGGTGACCGCTCGGACGAGGAGAACATGGAGTTCGTGGCGTTCGCCGCCATCGGCCAGCCACGCGGCCTCGCCAGCGGCTACGGCCGCGCGGACGGCCACAGCGGGGCCTGGCACACCGACGAGCTCTACTACCGCGGCTATGTCCCCGCGCTCCCGCCCGGCCGGGGCGAGGAGCGGGGGCACACGTACTGACGCGGTGCCGGGGGCCGGGGCGGCGTGAGCCCCCCGGCGCGGCCGCCACTCCGTCCCGCGGCGGGGCTGCCGCTGCCTCTTGCGGCCGCGTCACCGCCCGCCTTACGGCCGCGCCACCGCCACGTCTTACGGCCGCGCCACCGCTACTTCTTGCGGCCGCGCTTCTCGCGCACCCGCACCGAGATCTGCAGCGGCGTCCCCTCGAAGCCGAACTCCTCGCGCAGCCGCCGCTCGATGAAGCGGCGGTAGCCCGCCTCCAGGAAGCCCGAGGCGAAGAGCACGAACCGCGGCGGCCGGGTCCCGGCCTGCGTCCCGAAGAGGATCCGCGGCTGCTTGCCGCCCCGGATCGGATGCGGATGGGAGGCGACGATCTCGCCGAGGAAGGAGTTGAGCCGCCCGGTCGGGATCCGGGTCTCCCAGCCGGCCAGCGCCGTCTCGATCGCCGGGACCAGCTTCTCCATATGGCGGCCGGTGCGGGCCGAGACATTGACCCGCGGCGCCCACTGGATCTGCACCAGCTCCGTCTCGATCTCGCGCTCGAGGTAGTAGCGGCGCTCCTCGTCCAGGGTGTCCCACTTGTTGTACGCGATGACGAGCGCGCGTCCGGCCTCGACGGCCATCGAGATGATCCGCTGGTCCTGGACGCTGATGGACTCGCTGGCGTCGATCAGCACGACCGCGACCTCCGCCTTCTCCACGGCGGCCGCGGTGCGCAGCGAGGCGTAGTAGTCGGCGCCCTCCTGGAGGTGGACCCGGCGGCGGATACCGGCGGTGTCGACGAACTTCCAGGTGATGCCGCCGAGTTCGATCATCTCGTCGACCGGGTCGCGGGTGGTGCCCGCCATCTCGTTGACGACCACCCGCTCCTCGCCCGCGACCTTGTTGAGCAGCGAGGACTTGCCCACGTTCGGACGGCCGATCAGGGCGATCCGGCGCGGTCCGCCGATCGTCGCCCCGAAGGTCTGGGCCGGGGCCTCGGGCAGCGCCTCCAGGACCGCGTCGAGCATGTCGCCGGTGCCGCGGCCGTGCAGCGCGGAGACCGCGTACGGCTCGCCGAGGCCGAGCGACCACAGCATCGCGGCATCGGCCTCGCCGCTGGGCCCGTCGACCTTGTTGGCGCACAGCACCACGGGCTTTCCGGCCCGGCGCAGCAGCTTGACCACGGCCTCGTCGGTGTCGGTGGCGCCCACGGTGGCGTCCACGACGAAGACCACCGCGTCGGCGGCGTCGATCGCGAACTCGGCCTGGGCGGCCACGGACGCGTCGATGCCGAGCACGTCCTGCTCCCAGCCGCCGGTGTCGACCACCTTGAAGCGGCGGCCGGACCACTCGGCCTCGTAGGTCACCCGGTCGCGGGTGACGCCGGGGCGGTCCTCGACGACCGCCTCCCGGCGGCCGAGGATCCGGTTCACCAGGGTGGACTTGCCGACGTTGGGGCGGCCGACGACGGCCAGCACCGGCAGCGGGCCATGCCCCGCCGCGGCCAGGTCGCCCTCGACATCCGCCAGGTCGAAGCCCTCTTGCGCGGCGAGCTCCATGAACTCCGCGTACTCGGCGTCGCCAAGCTCCCCGTGCTCGTCGCCGCCGCTGTGGATCTGGTCGTTCATGAAGATTTCCTCGTCGTCCCTCAGTGCCGCGCACCGCCCCTGGCGGCTCGCGGATCTATGTCTGATCGGGGCGGCCGGTCAGCCGCCTGGCGGTGCCCAGATGCGTGCCCAGCCGCTTCTGGATGCGCTCGGTGGCCTGGTCCAGGGCCGCCCGCGTCCGCCTGCCGCTGCCGTCCCCCGCCTCGAACGGATCGCCGAACACCACGTCGATCCTGCTGCGCAGCCGGGGCAGCGGCCTGGCCCGGCCGTCGTCGCGCGGGATGGCGGTGCCGAACACCGCCACCGGCACGATCGGCGCGCCGGAGCGCACCGCGAAGTACGCGAGCCCCGAGCGCAGCGAGGCGAAGTCGCCGTCGCCGCGGGTGCCCTCCGGGAAGATCCCCAGCACCCCGCCGCGCTCCAGCACTCCCAGGGCCTGGCCGATCGCGGTGCGGTCGGCGCTCGTACGGTCCACCTTCAGCTGCCCGATACCGCGCAGGAACGGGTCCAGCGGGCCGATGAACGCCTCCTTCTTGACCAGGAAGTGCACCGGCCGCGGCGAGGTGCCGATCAGCATCGGGCCGTCGATGTTGTGGGAGTGGTTCCCGGCGAGGATGACGGGCCCGGCGGACGGGATCCGCCACGCGCCCAGCACCCGCGGCCGCCACAGCCCGTACATCAGACCGATGCCGATCCGGCGCCCCACGGCGGCCCCGGAGGGGCTGGGCAGGGTCCCGTCGGTGGCGCTCACGCGACTGTCCGCTTCTCCTCGACGAGGGTGACCACGCACTCGATGACCTGGTCGAGGGTGAGCTCGGAGGTGTCCACCTCGACCGCGTCGTCGGCCTTGGCCAGCGGCGAGGTCTTGCGGCCGGAGTCCAGGGCGTCCCGCTTGGCCAGCGCGGCCTGGGTGCTGGCCAGGTCGGCGGCCTCCTTGCCCTTCAGCTCACCGCTGCGGCGGGCCGCCCGGACCTCCGGGGAGGCGGTCAGGAAGATCTTGAGGTCGGCGTCCGGGAGGACCGTGGTGCCGATGTCCCGGCCCTCGACCACGATGCCGCGCGGCGCCTCGGCGGCGATGGTCCGCTGCAGCTCGGTGATCACGGTCCGCACCTCGGGCACCGCGCTGACCGCGCTGACCCGCGAGGTGACCTCCTGGGTGCGGATCGGCCCGGAGACATCGGTGCCGTCGACGGTGATCGTCGGGTTGGCCGGGTCGGTGCCGGAGACGATGGCGGGCTTGCCCGCGGCACCGGCCACCGCCACGGCGTCCTCGACGTCGATGCCGTTGGCCACCATCCACCAGGTGATCGCCCGGTACTGGGCGCCGGTGTCCAGGTAGCCCAGGCCCAGCTTGGCGGCTACGGCCTTCGAGGTACTGGACTTGCCCGTGCCTGCGGGGCCGTCGATCGCGACAATCACTGCTGCCGGGGCGGTCCGGGCGGCGGTTTCCACGGTGACAGACACCTTTCGTGTGCACGGGGCTGAGTTGAACGGGCCATGTGAGCCTCGGACAAGGTTACTGGCTTCCTCCGGGCGGCATCGCACCGCTGGGGGACGGCCCCGGGGCCGGGGCCGTGGGCGGTCCGCTCCGCCACTACTGCCGGATGGACCATCCCCGCTCCCGCAGGGCCTGGGTGAGCCCCGGGGCCGCCGAGGGCTCGACCACCAGCTGGATCAGACCGGCCTGCTGCCCGGTGGCGTGCTCGATCCGGACGTCCTCGATGTTGACACCCGCCCGGCCCGCGTCGGCGAAGATCCGGGCCAGCTCGCCCGGCTGGTCGCCGATGAGCACCGTCACGGTCTCATAGACGGCCGAGGCGGCGCCGTGCTTGCCCGGCACCCGCTCGCGCCCGGCGTTGCCCCGGCGCAGCACGTCCTCGATCCCGGCCGCGCCGCCGCCGCGCTTGGCCTCGTCGGCGGACTGGAGCGCCCGCAGCGCCCGCACCGTCTCGTCCAGGTCGGCGGCGACGGCGGCGAGCACGTCGGCCACCGGGCCGGGGTTGGCGGAGAGGATGTCGATCCACATGGCGGGGTCGGAGGCCGCGATCCGGGTGACGTCGCGGATGCCCTGCCCGCACAGCCGCACCGCCGTCTCATCGGCGTCCTGGAGCCGCGCGGCGACCATGCTGGACAGCAGGTGGGGGGTGTGCGAGACGAGCGCCACCGCCCGGTCGTGGGCCTCGTCCTCCATCACCACGGGCACCGCCCGGCACAGCGCGACCAACTCGAGCGCGAGGTTGAGCACCTCGGTGTCGGTGCCGCCGGTGGGCGTGAGCACCCAGGGCCGCCCCTCGAAGAGGTCGGCGGTGGCGGCCATCGGCCCGGAGCGCTCCCGGCCCGCCATCGGATGCGTGCCGATGTAGCGGGTCAGATCGCAGCCGAGGGCCTCCAGCTCGCGGCGCGGGCCGCCCTTGACGCTCGCGACGTCCAGGACGCCGCGGGCCAGGCCGCGGCGCAGCACATCGGCCACCGTCGCCGCCACGTACGCCGGGGGCACGGCGACGATCGCCAGGTCCACGGGCCCCTCGGGCTCGGCCCGCGTCCCGGCGCCGCGCGCCTCGGCGGTGCGCGCCTGAGCCGCGTCGTGGTCGGCGAGGTGCACCTGCACGCCACGGCCGGCCAGGGCCAGCGCGGCGGAGGTGCCGATCAGGCCGGTGCCGATGACGAGGGCGGTTCTCATTGGGCGATGTCCTTGCGGAGGGAGCCGGCGGCGCCCAGGTAGACATGGGCGACATCGGACTTGGACAGGGAGGTCTCGATATGCGCCAGGACGCGGACGACGCGGGGCATGGCCCCTTGTATGTCCAGCTCCTGGGCGCAGATCAGCGGTACGTCGGTGATGCCCAGCTTGCGGGCGGCGACCGCCGGGAAGTCGCTGTGCAGATCGGGGGTGGCCGTGAACCACACGCTGATCAGGTCGTCCGGGTCCAGTGCGTTCCGCTCCAGGATGGCGGTCAGCAGCGCGGAGACCCGCTCATGCATGTGCTCCGGCTCGTCCCGGTCCAGCTGGACGGCCCCGCGGACCGCTCGTACCGCCACGTCTCGCTCCCCTGTGCGCGCTGTGCCTGTCGTGCGTCGGGCACGGCCGTGGTGTTCGGCCGCACTCCCGGTCAGAGCCTGTGTCATATCCCCGGCCGGATCAGCGTGCGGCGTCAGGGGGCACCTCCCAGCGGTAGCTGGGGGCGCGTGCGATCGCAAGGCGCCGGAGCGCCCTCGTGGCGGAGCCACTTGGGCGTTTCGGCAACGCGGCGAGAGGGGGCACCTCCCAGCGGTAGCTGGGGGCGCGTGCCAGACGCCGCACGCCCGGCCGGGGATGTGACACAGGCTCTCAGCGTAACGAGCGGGTCGGACAGGCTCCCGGGGCGACCGCTGGGCGAGACGCGGCGGCCCGCCGGCGGCCGGGGCCGTCAGCGGCCCCGGGCCCCCGTCAGAGGTCGACCTCGCGCATGAGCATGCCGACCTCGGTGTTGGTCAGCCGGCGCAGCCAGCCGGACTTCTGGTCGCCGAGCGCGATCGGGCCGAAGGCCGTCCGCACCAGCTTGTCGACCGGGAAGCCGGCCTCGGCGAGCATCCGCCGCACGATGTGCTTACGGCCCTCGTGCAGGCTCACCTCGACCAGATAGTTCTTGCCGGTGTTCTGCACCACCCGGAAGTGGTCGGCGCGGGCGTAGCCGTCCTCGAGTTCGATGCCGCTCTTGAGCCGCTTGCCCAGGTCGCGCGGGAGCGGTCCCTGGATGGCGGCGAGATAGGTCTTCTTCACGCCGTAGCGGGGGTGGGTGAGGCGGTGGGCCAGCTCACCGTGGTTGGTGAGCAGGATGATGCCCTCGGTCTCGGTGTCGAGGCGGCCGACGTGGAAGAGCCGGGTCTCGCGGTTGGTCACATAGTCGCCCAGGCACTGGCGGCCGTCGGGGTCCTCCATGGTGGAGACGACACCGGCGGGCTTGTTCAGCGCGAAGAAGAGGTACGACTGGGTGGCCACGGTCAGCCCGTCGACCTTGATCTCGTCCTTCTCGGGGTCGACGCGCAGCCCCTGCTCGGTCACGATCTTGCCGTTGACCTCGACCCGGGCCTGGTCGATCAGCTCCTCACAGGCGCGGCGCGAGCCCATGCCGGCGCGGGCGAGGACCTTCTGGAGCCGCTCGCCCTCCGGTTCGCCGAAGGTCTTGGGCATCTTGACCTGCGGCTTGTCGTGGCGAGCGCGGTTGCGCTCCTCAAGCTGCGCCTCGTACTCGCGCGGCCGGGCCGGGCCGGGCTTGCGGCCACGGCCGCCGCCACCGCCCTTGGGGCCGCCGCCCTTGGGACCGCCGCCCTTGGGGCCGCCGCCCTGGGAGCCCTGGGACCCCTGGGAGCCCGTCCTGGGGCCACCCTGGGACCCCTGGGAACCCTTGGGGCCGCCCTGGGAGCCCTTGGGGCCCGCCTTGGGGCCGCCGCCCACGTCGTAGCGGCGCTCTTCGGGGCGGGGGCGGCCGGCGCGCTGCTGCTGCTCGTCGCGCCTGTTCCCCGCGCCCCGGTAGTTCTTGCCGCCGCTACCGCTGCCCCTGCTGTTCCTGCCGCTGCTTCGCATCAAGTTTCCGTCTGAGAGTGGCCGCTGCCGGCTCGGTGTTCTACGTCGTCGTGCGTTCTGCGTCGTCCCGCGCGTCATCGCTGTCGATGGCGTCCGGATCGAACGACGGCACGCCCTCCTGGGACTCGCCCTCGACCGCGTCCGCCTCGGGGAGGAACGGCGCGAGCTCCGGGAGCTCGTCCAGCCCCCGCAGGCCCATCCGCTCCAGGAAGTAGTTCGTCGTCCTGTACAGGATCGCACCTGTTTCGGGTTCCGTGCCCGCCTCCTCGACCAGGCCCCGCTGGAGGAGGGTCCGCATCACGCCATCGCAATTGACGCCGCGGACGGCCGAGACTCGGGAACGGCTGACCGGCTGACGGTACGCGACCACCGCGAGGGTTTCCAAAGCGGCCTGGGTGAGCCGGGCCTGCTGGCCGTCCAGGACGAACCCCTCGACGGCGGCGGCGTAGGCCGGGCGCGTGTAGTAGCGCCAGCCGCCCGCGACCAGCCGCAGCTCGAAGCCCCGGCCCTGGGTCGCGTACTCGTCGGCCAGCTCGCGCAGCGCGTCCGCGACGGCGCGGCGCGGCCGCTGGAGGACCTTGGCGAGGTTCTCCTCGGTGGCGGGCTCGTCGACGACCATGAGGACGGCCTCCAGGGCGGGTTTGAGGTCCAGCTCGGCGACCTCGGAGAGCCCGGCGGGTGTCGGCTGCTCGCTCAACTCGGTACCTCTTCCTTCTCCTTCTCGGGCGTGGCCGTCTCCTTCTCGGGCGTGGCCGTCTCCTTCTCGGGCGTGGCCGTCTCCTTCTCGGGGTCCTTACGGGGCTTGGCTTCCTGGTCGAACTCGTCGGTGACCAGTGGCTGCCGACCCGCCTCGCCCGTCCAGCGGACCATGAGCGCCCCGAGCGCCTCCGGCTGGTCCAGGAGGACCGCGCGCTCGCGGTAGAGCTCCAGGAGCGCCAGGAAGCGCGCGACGACCGTAAGGACGTCGGGAGCGTCCTCGGTGAGCGCGGCGAAGGTGGCCTCCCCCAGCTCCCGCAGCCGCGCGACCACCACCTCGGCCTGCTCCCGGACGCTCACCAGCGGGGTGTGGATGTGGTCGACGTACACCTGCGGCTTGGGCTTGGGCTGCATCGCCTTGACGGCCAGCTTGGCGAAGCCCTCGGGGCCGATGCTGATGACGACGTCGGGGAGCAGCTCGGCGTGGTGCGGCTCCAGGCCGACGGTACGGGGGTGCCGGGCGGCCTCCGCGGTCAGCCGGTCGTTGAAGATGTCCGCGATCTGTTTGTACGCGCGGTACTGGAGCAGCCGGGCGAAGAGCAGATCGCGCGCCTCGAGCAGCGCCAAGTCCGCCTCGTCCTCGACCTCGGCGGCGGGCAGCAGCCGGGCCGCCTTGAGGTCCAGCAGGGTGGCCGCGACGACGAGGAACTCGGTGGTCTGGTCGAGGTCCCAGTCCGGTCCCATGGCGCGGATATAGGCCATGAACTCGTCGGTGACCCTGGAGAGGGCGACCTCGGTGACGTCCAGCTTGTGCTTGGAGATCAGCTGGAGGAGGAGGTCGAAGGGCCCCTCGAAGTTGTGCAGCCGCACGGTGAACCGATTGCCGCCGTCCTCGGCTTGCGCCTCGCCCTGACCGCCCCCACCACTCGCCGCGGCCCCGCCGCCTTCGTCAGCACCACCACTCGCGTCGGCCCCGCCGCTCGCGTCGGCCCCGTCGTTCCCGGCCCCGGCCGCCTCACCGCCGTGCCCACCCGCAGGAGGCGCCACATCAGCCTCTGCCCGCGCATGCACCGGCTCCGGCTCAGCGGCCACCTCGGGCTCTGCGGCGGCCTCGCGCACCTCGGGCTCCGCGCCCGGCTCAGCGGCCGCCTCGGGATCCGCGACGGCCTCGCGGGCCTCACGCGCGGCGGGCGTGGGCGCCTCGGACGGCTCTCCAGGGGCCTCGGGCGCCGCCTGAGCGCCGTTCCACGGCTCCTCCGCCGCTTCCCCCACCGGGGGCGGCGCGGGGCGCTGAGGAGCCTCCTGTGGAGGCGTGGGCGCGGTGGACCGGTCCTGACCCGTCGTGGCCGGCGCCGTGCCGGGGCCCCGGCCGAGGGTGCGGCGGGAGGGGCGGGGCGGCGGGGCGGGGGTGTCGTTCGTCGGCATCGCGGTCCAGGGTGCTCAGGGCCGGGCGGGGCAGCCCGTACGACCGGGCAGGCTATCGCCCGGCCCGGTCAACGGCCGCGGAGGCGGCGCACCAGGATGCTCGCGTCGCCGCGCGACTCGAGGTCGGCGAGGACGACCGCGACCGCCTCGCGGACGATCCGGCCGCGGTCGACGGCGAGCCCGTGCTCGCCCCGGAGCACCAGACGCGCGTGCTCGAGGTCCATCAGCTCCTCGGCGGAGACATAGACCGTGATCTTCTCGTCGTGGCGCTCGCGCCCGCTGGGCCTGCGGTTCGCCGCGCGGGCGCGGCGGCGGGCCGGGCCGTTCTGCTCGGCCGCGGCCGAACCGCCCTGGGCCTGGCGGCCCTTGGGCCGGTCCCCGGCGGCGGGGCGCCGCTCGCCGACCGCGTCCTGGGAGGCCGTCTCCCGTCCCGTGTGTTCGCCCGAGCCGGACTGCTCACCGTCCGCGCACCGCTCCTGCCCTTCGCGCGGCTCGGCGCCCGCGTCGGGTTCGGCGGCGGGCGGGGGCACCCGTGGGCCCTCGCCGTTCGCCTGGCGGCGCCCGGCGGCGGGAGCGGAGGACTGGAGGCCCATCCCTCCCGTGGTGCGGAACAGTTCGTCGGCTCCCGGCAGACTCACTCGGCGTGACACCGGGCGAGCACCTCCCTGGCGAGCTGGCGATAGGCGGCGGCACCGACGGAGTTGGACGCGTACGTGGTGATCGGCTCGCCCGCGACCGTGGTCTCGGGGAAGCGGACCGTACGGCCGATGACCGTGTGGTAGACGTGATCGTCGAACGCCTCGACCACGCGGGCGAGGACCTCACGGCTGTGCACGGTGCGCGAGTCGTACATCGTGGCGAGGATGCCGTCCAGCTCCAGGTCGGGGTTGAGCCGCTCCTGGACCTTCTCGATCGTCTCCGTGAGCAACGCCACACCGCGCAGCGCGAAGAACTCGCACTCCAGCGGCACGATCACCTTGTGCGCGGCGGTCAGCGCGTTGACGGTGAGCAGACCGAGCGAGGGCTGGCAGTCGATGACGATGTAGTCGTAGTCGGCCATCAGCGGCTTGAGCGCACGCTGGAGGGTCGACTCCCGGGCGACCTCGCTCACCAGCTGCACTTCGGCAGCCGACAAGTCGATATTGCTGGGCAGCAGGTCCATATTGGGCACGGCCGTCTTCAGCAGCACCTCGTCGGCCGACATGCCCCGCTCCATGAGCAGGTTGTAGACCGTGAGGTCGAGCTCCATCGGGTTGACCCCGAGGCCGACCGACAGGGCGCCCTGCGGGTCGAAGTCGACGAGCAGGACCCGGCGGCCGTATTCGGCCAGGGCCGCGCCCAGGTTGATGGTGGAGGTGGTCTTGCCGACCCCGCCCTTCTGGTTGCACATCGCGATGATCTTCGCGGGACCGTGGTCGGTCAGCGGCCCGGGGATCGGGAAGTACGGCAGCGGACGCCCGGTGGGGCCGATCCGCTCGCGGCGCTGGCGGGCAGCGTCGGGCGCGAGCGTGGCCGCGTATTCGGGGTCTGGCTCGTACTCCGCGTCCGGGTCGTAGAAGTGCCCGTCGGGGAGGTCGTCGTAGTCGGCGAAGCGGGCGGGATCCGTGCCCCCCTGGTCGCCGGCCATGGCGTTCACGTGATGGCCGTCCATGCTGTGGCTCTGGTGGGCTGTCGTCGGGCTCTGGTGGGTTGCGAAGGTGCGGACAGCGACGGAGCCGACAGCCTCGAGCCCCGAGGGACCCTGGCCCCGCGCAGCCGGTCCTGGTTGACCACCCCCGGGAGAAAATGTCGACTCATTCACAAGTCGTCCTACCTCCTTGGTGACCAGGAAATTTCTCTATAGGTCAGCGTGACACCATGCCGACGGTTGGCGACTCTATGGCGTGTCACCGGTCCGCAGCAACACAATCCACCGGACACGGCACGATGTGTCGGCAATCGAACACCCCGATGTCAAGGGCGTGTGAACGGCCCCGCGGAGATTTCACCACCGTATAAAGCGTCTGAATAGTTACATTTAGGGCGAGTTGGCCGAGCGGTGACCCACACCCGATACGGGGCACAGCGGACACACCTTCGGCCGGGCCTCGTCCTTCGACAAGACCCGGCCGGATGCCCGATGTTGACATGTGGTTGACGGTCCGGGTTGACCGTCCGGCAACCGGAGTTCACGGGTTCCGGCGGCCGGGGCCGGTGAACTCCGGGCGTCATTCAGCCGATCAGCGAGCCCAGTTCGACGACGGGCAGGTCATGGGCCTCGGCGACCGGGCCGTAGACGACCTGGCCCTCATGGGTGTTGAGCCCCTTGGCCAGCGCGGCATCCCGGCGCAGCGCGTCCCGCCAGCCGCGGTTGGCCAGCTCCACGATGTACGGGAGCGTGGCGTTGGTGAGCGCGTGGGTGGAGGTGTTCGGGACCGCGCCGGGCATGTTGGCCACGCAGTAGAAGACCGAGTCATGGACCTCGAAGGTCGGTTCGGCGTGGGTGGTGGGGCGGGAGTCCTCGAAGCAGCCGCCCTGGTCGATCGCGATGTCGACAAGGACACTTCCGGGCTTCATCCGGGACACCAGCTCGTTGGTGACCAGCTTGGGCGCCTTGGCGCCCGGGATGAGCACCGCGCCGATGACCAGGTCGGCCTCGAGGACGGCCCTCTCCAGCTCATAGGCGTTGGAGGCGATGCTCTGCACCCGGTTGCCGAAGATCCGGTCGGCCTCGCGCAGCTTGTTGATGTCCTTGTCGAGCAGGGTGACGTGGAAGCCCATGCCGATGGCGATCTGGGCGGCGTTCCAGCCGGAGACGCCACCGCCGATGACGACGGCCCGCCCGGCGGCCACCCCCGGCACCCCGCCGGGCAGCACACCGCGGCCGCCGGCCGAGCGCATCAGGTGGTACGCGCCGACCTGCGGCGCGATCCGGCCCGCGACCTCGGACATCGGCGCGAGCAGCGGCAGGGCGCGGTTCGCGGTCTCGACGGTCTCGTAGGCGATGGCGGTGGTGCCGGACTCCAGCAGCGCGTCGGTGCAGGCCCGGGAGGCGGCCAGATGCAGATAGGTGAAGAGCGTCTGGCCCTTGCGCAGCCGGTGGTATTCCTCCGCGATGGGCTCCTTGACCTTCAGCAGCAGGTCGGCCGTGGCCCAGACCTCGTCGGCGGTGTCGAGGACGCGCGCACCGGCGGCGGCGTACTCCTCGTCCGTGATGGAGGAGCCGAGACCGGCACTCCGCTCGATGACGACCTCATGGCCGCCTCGGACCAGCTCGTGCACACCAGCGGGGGTGATGGCCACACGGAACTCGTTGTTCTTGACCTCGCGGGGGATACCGACCTTCACGTCGATCACGGTCCTTGAATGGGGGAAAAGGAATATCTCGCCACAGCCGGCCACGGCCCAATACACCATCGACCATAGACAGGCAAACCGGCCCGCGTGTCCGCATGCCGGAGACGACCGCAACAATCGCGGTACAGCCAGTCTAATGAAGGACGTCGCGCTGTCTAGCCTTGCAATGCATCAATCTTTTGGAAGACCACTACTGATTTCGTAGGTCGACAGGGTTTCAGTTCTCACTCTGACGTGACGGACCCGTATCTTCCGCCTCATCCGCCTCGATCCTCCGGGCGGTGCGCCGCAGCGACCGCGCCACCGCGGGATCCCCGCCGAGCCGGTCCATCGCGTCCGCCGCATGGCGCGCCAGCTCGGCGTACAGCCCGGTGTCACCGCAGGTCCGGGCGGCCGCGGCGGTCTCCGCCCAGGTGCGCAGCGCCTCCCTCGGCCGCCCCGAGCGCTCCTGGGCGTCCGCGGTGCCGCCGAGCGCCCGCGCATACCCCGGCCGGTCGCCCGCGCGGCGGCAGGCGGCCGCGGCGGCGCGCCAGTCGCGCAGCGCCTCGCCCCACCGCCCGGCGTAGCCGTGGACGGTGCCGAGCCGTGCGTACAGCCGGGCCGCCGCGGGCGTGTCCCGGCGGCTCAGCCGCAGCTCAAGGGCGCGTCCGTACCAGTCGGCCGCCCGGTGCCAGTCCTCCAGCGTCTGGTAGGTGCCGCCGATCGACTCCAGCGCACGGCCGGTCGTATACGGATCGCCCGAGGCTCGGGCGGCCTCCAGGGCGCTCTTGTAGCGGGCGAGGGCCTTGTCCACCCGGCCCGCCCCGCCGTCCAGATCGCCGAGGTTCAGCAGCGCGGCCGCCCGCTCCACCGGCAGATCGCGGCGCCGGGCCACGTCCAGCACCAGCTGATGCAGCCCGTACAGCTCCACCGCGGCGCCCTCGAAGCCCCGGTGGGCGGTCAGGGCGTGGGTCAGTGCGGCCACCAACCGCCGTGCCAGGGTGTCGAGTTGACCGGTCTCCACGGCCATCCGGGCGGCCTCGATCAGCGTGGGCAGCCGTTCCTCCAGCCAGCCCGCCGCCTCCGCCGACGACGAAAACCGCAGCGGCTTCGGCATCCCGGCCAGCTTCTTCCGGCCCGGTGAACCGGCCGGCTCGGCGGCCAGCCGGCAGGCGTGCAGCTGCCGTACGGCGCGCTCCAGCATCCGCGCCCGCGCCAGCTCCACCTCGGCCGGGCGCTCCTCGACCGCCAGCCGCTCCCGCAGCAGCGGATCGAGACAGCCGGGGACCAGGTAGCGGCCGGTGCCGCGCGGGCGCAGCATCCCGTACGCGGCGAAGCCCTCCAGCGCCGCCTCGCCGTCCGCCACCGAGCAGCCGGCCAGCGCGGAGGCGATCTGGGCGTCGGCGGATCCGCCGGGCGCCATCACCAGCAGCCGCAGCATCCGGGCGGCGGCGGACGGCAGCGCGGCGTAGGCCAGCCGGAAGGCGCGGGTCAGCGGGCGGGCGCCGTGGTCGAGGTCGCCGTCGTCCGACGGCAGTTCGCTCAGCCGGGCCAGGGCGTCGGCCACCGATGCCTGGGGGCGGGCGGCGAGCCAGCCGCCGACCAGGACGAGCGCCGCGGGCTGGCCCGCGCACTCCTCGACCAGGGACTGCGCGGCCACCGGATCGCAGGTGATCCGGGTGGGGCCGGTGTACTGCGCCAGCAGCCCGACCGCCGCGCTCACATCCAGCCCGCCCACCGTGCACGGCCGCACATCCGGCACCCCGGTCAGCGGGCCGCGCGAGACGGCGACCACCAGACAGTCGGGCTCGTCGGGCAGCAGCGCGTCCACCTGCTCGGCCCCGGCCACGTCGTCGAGCAGCAGCAGCACCCGCTTGCCGTCGAACGCCTCGCGCAGCGCCTCGCCCAGATCGTCCTCGTCCGCGCCCGGCGGGGCGCTCCCACCGAGCCGTCCCAGCAGCTCACGGGCGGTGCGCTCGATGGGCACGGGGTCCCCGGCGGAGGTGGTCAGCCGGGCGCTCAGCACCCCGTCGGGGTAGTCGTCGGCGAGCCGCCGGGCGAGCTCCTCGGCCAGCGCGGTACGGCCCCAGCCGGGGCGGCCCGCGATCAGCAGCACCCGGCTGCGGGCGGCCTTGCGGCCGGCGAGAGTGTCCAGGCCCGCGCGCTCGATATCGGCCCGCAGCGAGAGCAGCTCCCGCCGCCGCCCGGCGAACCCCCGCCCCACGGAGGCGGCCGCCGCGAACAGCACGGCCCGGGTGGCCCCGCTCCACACCCCGCCGTCCTGGGCGTTGGCGACGGAGCGCCGCTGCCGCGGTGGGGTGCCGGAGGAGGATGTCTCAGCTTCCGGCGGACGGCCCGGAGCGGATTCCGGACGGCCGGGAGCGGATTCCGGCGGACGGCCGGGAGCGGATTCCGGATGGCCGGGAGCGGACGAAGTGGATGAAGCGGACGCGGCGGGCGGCGGCTGCCGCTTCCCTGGGGCCGCCGGCTCCCCATCGGCGTCGACCGCCTGCTCCGCCACGGGCCCACTCCCGTCCACCTGCGCGTACGAGCCCCTTCGGCTCACTATGAGCGTAGTTCACTCCGCGTCAGGTACCCGGTACTCGCGGCCCACAGCACGGACCGAAAATCACTCCATCGGATCTTCACCGAGGCCGAGCGGGGGCCATGTCGCCCCCTCAGTGGGCTCAGGCGCCCCATCAGTGGTCCATGCGCCCCATCAGCGGCTCAGGCGTCGAAGGGCCGGGCCGGCCATGAGGCGTCGGCGGGCCGGAGGGCGTCGAGGCCGTCGCCGGAGAGCGCCGCCCGCAGCGCCAGCGCGCCCACCGCGAGGCAGTTGTTGTGCAGCTCGCCCGCGAGCGCGCCACGCACCAGCTCCTCCAGGGGCACCCGGGCGAGCTCCATGTCGGCCTCCTCCTCGGAGACCTCGAACCGCTCGCCCTCGGCCGCGGAGACCTCCCGGGCCAGGAAGATCCGCACGGCCTCGTCACAGCCGCCGGGCGAGGTGTAGACGTCGATGAGGACCCGCCAGTCCTCGGCCTTGACGTGCGCCTCCTCGTACAGCTCCCGCTGGGCGGCGTGCAGCGGGTTCTCACCGGGGATGTCCAGGAGACCGGCCGGGATCTCCCACAGCCGCTGGCGCACCGGGTGCCGGTACTGCCGCAACACGATCACGCGGTCGTCCTGGTCCAGGGCGAGGACGGCGACGGAGCCGGGGTGGACCTGGTAGTCGCGCTTGGCCCGGCTCCCGTCGGGCATCTCCACCTCGTCCGTGCGCACGCTCGTCTTGTTGCCGGTGAACGGCGTGACGGTGGAGGTGACCGGCCATTCCTCGGGAGTGTCCTGGATGCGCATGCTTGCCTCAGCGTCCTTTCCGCGTGCGGTTGACGGGGCGGTGGGCCGCGCCGGCCGCCCGCCCCTGCCAACCGTAGCGGTCAGGCGTGCGCACCCGGCGTCTGAGCTGCCACCTGTCGCTCGACCGCCGCCTTCACCAGTCCCGCGAAGAGCGGGTGCGGACGGGTCGGGCGGGAGCGCAGCTCGGGGTGGGCCTGGGTGCCGACCAGATAGGGGTGGACCTCGCGCGGGTACTCCACGTACTCCACCAGCTTGTTGTCCGGGGAGGTGCCGGAGAAGACGATCCCGGCCTTCTTCTCCAGCTCACCGCGGTAGGAGTTGTTGACCTCGTAGCGGTGGCGGTGGCGCTCCTCGACATACGGCTGGTTGTCGTAGACCTCGCGGACGATCGAGCCCTCGGCCAGCTTGGCCGGGTACATGCCCAGCCGCATGGTGCCGCCCATGTCGCCCTCGCCCGCGACGATGTCGAGCTGCTCGGCCATGGTGGAGATCACCGGGTCGGTGGTGGCGGGCTCGAACTCGGTGGAGTTGGCGCCCTCGATGCCCGCGAGGTTGCGCGCGGCCTCGATGACGATGCACTGGAGTCCCAGACAGAGGCCCAGCACCGGGATCTTGTTCTCCCGGGCGTAGGTGATCGCGCCGACCTTACCGATGACACCGCGGTCGCCGAAGCCGCCGGGGATGCAGACCGCGTCCACGCCGTCGAGCTGCTCCCGGGCACCGGCCGCCGTCTTGCAGTCGTCGGAGGTGACCCACTTGATCTTCACGCGGGCGTTGTTGGCGAAGCCGCCGGCGCGCAGCGCCTCGGTGACGGAGAGATAGGCGTCGGGCAGGTCGATGTACTTGCCGACGAGGGCCACGGTGATCTCGTGGTCGGGCTCGTGGACCCGCTTCAGCAGGTCGTCCCACTGGGTCCAGTCCACGTCGCGGAAGGGCAGGTCCAGCTTGCGGACGACATAGGCGTCCAGGCCCTCGGAGTGCAGCACCTTGGGGATGTCGTAGATCGACTTGGCGTCGATGGCGGCGACCACGGCGGCGTCGTCCACGTCACACATCAGCGAGACCTTGCGCTTGATGGAGGTGGGGACCTCGCGGTCGGCTCGCAGCACGATCGCGTCCGGCTGGATACCGATATTGCGCAGCGCGGCCACCGAGTGCTGGGTGGGCTTGGTCTTCAGCTCGCCGGACGGGCCGATGTAGGGCAGCAGGGAGATGTGCACCACGAACACGTTGTCCCGGCCGACCTCGTGCCGGACCTGGCGGACGGCCTCCAGGAAGGGCAGCGACTCGATGTCGCCGACGGTGCCGCCGACCTCGGTGATGACCACGTCCACGTCATCGGTGGCCATGCGCCGGATGCGGTGCTTGATCTCGTTGGTGATGTGCGGGATGACCTGCACCGTGTCCCCGAGGTACTCACCGCGCCGCTCCTTGGCGATTACGGTGGAGTAAACCTGTCCGGTGGTCACATTGGCCGAGCCGTCGAGGTCGACGTCGAGGAAGCGCTCGTAGTGGCCGATGTCCAGATCGGTCTCGGCGCCGTCGTTGGTGACGAACACCTCGCCGTGCTGGAAGGGGTTCATCGTGCCCGGGTCGACATTCAGATACGGATCGAGCTTCTGCATGGTGACGCGCAGACCGCGCGCCTTCAGCAGCGCCCCCAGACTGGAGGCGGTAAGACCCTTGCCGAGTGAGGAGGCGACACCCCCGGTGACGAAGAGGTGCTTGGTCGTCATGGGCTTAGCGGCAATGGCCAAGAGGGGGCTCCCGTGGTCGCGTCGTGAGGGTGCGTACGACAGCCGCTCCGGATTCCGGGGGCGCCGTCGCTGAGGTTCGGGGGTTTTGTGCCCGCCGCTCCACGGGCTACCAGGGTATCAGCGCCCCGGAGCGGTCGTTGCTGACCTGGTTCCCTCGTTCGGTCTGCGCAACCGCCCGAACACCATGCGTGACCTGGCCACCCGATCGGCCGTGAGATGCGAGCCACGATGTGGACGGGCTCGAGCGGATCACCGTTGTCCGTCGTATCCTCATCGGACGCACGCATGCGAGCCACCCCGGCACGGCACCACCAGCACGCCCCCGGAACAAGAGCTCGTCAGAATTTTCCGAGACCGTAAGAAGCGCCCTCCGGGGTGATACGGCCGTTCGAATGGGGAATGCACGTGGCCGGGCGTATCGAGGATTACGCACTGATTGGTGATATGCAGACGGCCGCCCTCGTCTGCAGAGACGGGACCGTCGACTGGCTGTGCCTGCCGAGGTTCGACTCCCATGCCGTCTTCGCCGGCCTGCTGGGGACCGAGGAGCACGGCTTCTGGCGGCTGGGGCCCGCCGCCCCCGCGGGGAGTCCGGCGCCCGCCGCCGACCGCCGCCGCTACCGCGGCGACTCGCTGGTACTGGAAGCGGAGTGGGACACTCCGCGCGGCACGGTCCGTGTGATCGACTTCATGCCGCCCCGTGACGGCGCCCCGCAACTGGTGCGGATCGTCGAGGGGGTCAGCGGCCGGGTGCCGATGCGCTCGGCGCTGCGGATGCGGTTCTCCTACGGCTGGGTCGTGCCCTGGGTGCACCGGGTGGACACCCGTACCGTCGCCGTCGCGGGACCGGACTCGGTGTGGCTGGACACCGAGGCCGACACCTACGGCAAGGACCTCACCACCTACTCCGACTTCACGGTGGGCCCCGGCGACCGGATCGCCTTCACCATCAGCTGGCAGCCCTCGCACAGCGAGCCGCCCGCCCTGCCCGAGCCGGAGGGCGCGCTGGAGGCCACCGAGGCGTTCTGGCGGGAGTGGGTCGAGCACTGTACGTACCACGGCCCCTACCGGGACGCGGTGGTCCGCTCGCTGATCACGCTGAAGGCGCTGACGTACGCCCCCACCGGCGGCATCGTCGCGGCGCCCACCACCTCCCTCCCCGAGGAGATCGGCGGCGTCCGGAACTGGGACTACCGCTTCACCTGGCTGCGGGACGCGGCGATCACCCTCTCCTCGCTGCTGCGCACCGGCTACCGCGAGGAGGCCCGTGCCTGGCGCGAATGGCTGCTGCGCGCGGTCGCGGGCGACCCGGAGAACCTCCAGATCATGTACGGCATCGCGGGCGAGCGGGAGTTGGCCGAGGCCGAGCTGACCTGGCTGCCCGGCTATGAGAACTCCCAGCCGGTCCGGGTCGGCAACGGCGCGGCGGGCCAGCTCCAACTGGACGTCTACGGCGAGGTCACCGAGGCGCTGCACCTGGCCCATATGACGGGTCTGGCGCGCAACGACTACGCGAGCGTGCTCCAGCTCAAGCTCATCGGCTATCTGGAGGACCACTGGGACGAGCCGGACGAGGGCATCTGGGAGGTGCGCGGGCCGCGCCGCCACTTCGTGCACTCCAAGGTGATGGCCTGGGTCGCGGTCGACCGCACCGTCAAGCTGATCGAATCCGGCGATGTGGACGGGCCGTTGGAGCGCTGGCGGGAGCTGCGCGACGAGATCCACCGGGACGTCTGCGAGCGGGGCTACGACGCCGAGCGGAACACCTTCACCCAGTCCTACGGCTCCAAGGAGCTGGACGCCTCGCTGCTGCTCATCCCGCAGATGGGGTTCCTGCCGCCGGACGACAAGCGGGTCATCGGCACCATCGAGGCGATCCAGCGGGAGCTGTCGACCGAGGACGGCTTCGTGATGCGCTACCCCACCGCGGGCGAGGACGCCGGGGTGGACGGTCTCGAGGGCGACGAAGGGGCCTTCCTGGCCTGCTCGTTCTGGCTCGCCGACGACCTGGCGATGATCGGCCGGGTGGACGAGGCCCGCAAGCTCTTCGAGAAGCTGCTCGCGCTCCGCAACGACCTCGGGCTGCTGGCCGAGGAGTGGGACCCGCGCAACCAGCGCCAGGTGGGCAACTTCCCGCAGGCGTTCAGCCATGTGCCGCTGATCGACACCGCGCTGCGGCTGACCGCGTCCGGCGCGTACGGAGGCTGACCCCCGGTCCGGGCCCGGTGAGGGCCCGGACACCCCACGTCCGGGCTCGGCCCGCTGGGCGGCGTCCGCCGGGCGGCGTCCGCCGGGCGGGCCCAGGCGGGTCGAGGCGGCGCATCGAACAAGCGGCTGAGCAGGTCGGAGGAAGTCCGCTACGGTTCGGGCAGCGCCCCAAAGGGGCGCGGGGCTGTATCGATGTGCGGCTCCGCCGCGCGGGCGCGACCAGCCACGACGGCGCCGCAGTCGGCCGACGCCCCATCCCGGCACTCCCAGCGGAGCGCTTAACGTAGCGGCATGGAACCCCAGGGAACGATCACCGTGGCGCGGGCCCTCGGCCTTCCCGCCCTGCGCCGCGGGCTCCCCGAGGTGGTGTCCGGGCAGGAGCTGCTGGACCGCCCGGTGCGCTGGGTGCACGCGGGCGAGGCGCCGAACATCGCCGCGCTGCTCAAGGGCGGTGAGCTGCTGCTGACCACCGGCCTCGGGGTCGGGCCGCGCCCCGCCGAGCAGCGCGCCTTCGTCCGCCGGCTCGCCGAGCGGGGCATCGCGGCGCTGGTGGTGGAGCTGGGCCCCCGGTTCCGCACCCTGCCGGGGCCGGTGGTGGACACCGCGCGCTCATGCGGGCTGCCGCTGGTGCAGCTCCATCGCGAGGTGCCGTTCGTCACGGTCACCGAGGAGATCCACACCGAGATCGTCAATGAGCACTACGCCCTGCTGCGCCAGGCCGATGTGGTGCACCGGCAGGCCACCGAGGTGCTGCTGCGCGGCGGCGGGGTGCCGGAGATCCTGCGCCACTTCGCCGCCTTCGCGGCCAATCCGGTCTTCCTGGAGACCCCCGACGGACAGCTGCTGTACGCGGCGGGGCCGGGCGGTGCGCCCCCGGCGGGCGCCGCCGACCCGCTCCAGGTCTGGGAGGGGCTGCGGGCACCGCGCGCGGCCGAGCGGCCGGAACCTCCGGCGGGCAGCGTGATCGCGGACATCCCGGGCGGCGGGGCAGGCCCCGGTGCCGTACGGGCGCGGCTGACCGTCCTTCCGGTGGCGGGACCGCTGGGCCCGGTGCACCGGATCGCCGCCGAGCGGACGGCGGATCTGCTGGCGGTGGTGCTGCTGCGGGCGCGTCAGGAGGAGGAGCTGGCGGCGCGCGGGCGCGGGGACTTCCTCACCGATCTCGCCGAGGGCCGGATCGAGGCGTCGGACGCCCCCGCCCAGGCCCGGGTGCTGGGCTTCCGGCCGGGCCCGGGCGGGCCGCTGCTGCCGGTGGTGATGCGGCTGGTGGAGGATCCGCGGCCGCTGGCCGGGGGCGGGGAGAGCTGGGCGGCGCTGGCCCACGCCGTGCAGGAGGAGCTGGCCGGGGTCGGGGTGCCGGTGCTGCTCGGCGTACGGCTTCCGGAGGGACGGATTCCGCTGCTGGCGGGGCTGCGCGGCGCGACCGAGCGGAGCGCGGTGGCCGAGCGGATCGCGGCGGCGCTGCGGGCCGGGGTGGACCGGGCCTGGCCGGACCGGACCGGCGCCCGGCCGCCGGTGGTGGTCGCCGGGCTCGCGGTCGGCTGGGACGCGGCCGGAGCCGAGCTGCGGCACGCGGCGGAGGCGGCGAACGCGGCCTGCGGACCGCTGCCCGACCGGGGCTGGTACGACGTACGGAGCCTGGATGTCGACCTGTTGCTGTGGCGACTGCGCGAGCACGGCGATCTGGCCGCGTTCGTCGACCGGGTGATCGGTCCGCTGCTGGCCCACGACCGCACCGCCCGCCCGCCGCTGGTGCCGACGCTGGAGACGTATCTGCGGCATGCGGGGCGCAAGGCGGAGACGGCCCGCGCACTGCACCTCAACCGCCAGACGCTGTACGACCGGCTGGCCCGGATCGCGTCACTGCTGGGCAGCGATCTGGAGGATCCCCGGACGGTGCTCGCCCTGGGGGTGGCCCTCCAGGCCCGCCGCCATGTGCGGTGACACGGCGGCGGGCCGCCCCCCCTGACGCGGACGCGGCCCGCCCCCCCCCCCCCGGCCCCCCCCCCGCGGACCCCCCCGTCGCCCGGCGGGGGGGGGCGCCCCCCCCCCC